>CAVXNH010000041.1:0-90985 GCA_963762885.1 uncultured Alphaproteobacteria bacterium | reverse complement strand
GCCTTGGGGGTTCCACGCGTGGTCGTCCACAGCGCAGGGGTCGCTGGCCGCAAGGCGCCGATCCACGAGACGACCGCAGCGGAGTGGGACGCCGTGCTGGCGGCGAACCTGCGCGGAGTCTTTCTGCTGTCACGCGCGCTTCTGCCATCCATGCGCGCGGCCGGGTCGGGCAGGCTCGTCACTATCGCCAGCATCTCGGCGACGCTCGGCACGGCGGGTCTCGCCGCGTACTGCGCGTCGAAGTGGGGCGTCGTCGGTTTCACGAAGTCGCTCGCCGAGGAGCTGCGAGGCTCGGGGCTGCAGGCGCTCGCGGTGCTGCCTGGCACCGTCGATACGCCGATGGCCAAGGTGGGCGGCTTCGTCCCGCAGATGGCGGCCGACGACGTCGCGCGGGTCGTGACGTTTGCGGCGCTCGACGCGCCGGACGCGATGAACGGCAGCGCGGTCGAGTGCTTCGGGCCGTGACGGGGCCTTTCGAGGTGCCGCGCACCTCACCCCCGCTTCATGCACGCGTCCAGGCCCGCCGTCGATTGCGAGGCCATGCCGCACCGGTACTTCCCCGGCGGGCACGACTCTGCACGACAATCCTCCGGGTCCGCGCCGCCCCGTCCTACGGGGAGATTCGCCGGGCGAGGGAGAATCCGGAGAGAATGCAGTCGGGCAGCGCGATCCCGTCGCGTATGCTGCCGCCGATCAGGAACCCCGGGAACCTGGCCTCGCACGCGGCCATGGCCCCAAGGTACCTCCCATATCCCAAGTTGTACTGCGGAATCGCGCGTTCCCAGAGGATGTGCCGGACAAAGGCGGGCTCGCCCGTGGCCCCGACCAGGTCCCTCAGGTCGGCGCGCACCCGCGCCAGGAGCTCCGCCTGCGGGAGCCTGGCCGTGGCTGGCTGGAGGGCCCCGCCCGCGAATATGGTCAGCCCCACGTGTCCCTCGGGCGCGCGCCCGGGGAAAAGGCTTGAGGAGAAGAGCAGGCCCAGGATCGACCGGCCCTCGGCCCGCGGGACCAAGGCCCCGAAGCCGTCCAAGGGGTGGGCCACCGCCTCGCGCCGGTAGCCGATGTAAAGCGACACAACCGGCGAATACTCGATATCCGAGAGCGACGCCAGCGGCGTGGCGCCGTCGGCGCCGACCGTCAGCCGGGCCAGGCTCCAGGCCGGCAGGGCCGCGATCACCGCGTCAAACTCGTCCGACCGCGCGCCCCGGGGATCCACCCACGAGACGCTCCACCGGGACGAGGATCCGGGCCTAAGGCCCTGCACGTCCGCGCCAAGCTCGATGGATCCCCCGGGAAGGCGCGACGCCAGGGCGTCCGTGAGCGTCTGCAGACCGCGTCTAAAGGAGATCACCGGGCCCGGCCCCTTCGGCCCTCCTTGCGGCGCGTGCGCGCACCCTTGATCGCCGCGCGGATAAGTCGATCCCGTGGTTTTCTCGGCCTCCCAGAGCTTCGGGAACGCGTACTGTGCGGAGAGGCGCTCCGAGTCCCCGGCGTAGATGCCGCCGATGAAGGGCTGGACGGCCCGGTCGAGGACCTGGCGCCCGACATGGTCCGTGACAAAGGTGGCGACGCTCACGTCCTCGGGCCGCTTGCCGGGGACTGGAGCGACCTCCGAGAGGATCTTCATCTTGGTCCCAAACGAGAAAAGCGGCGTGGAGAAGAACTGGCCGGGCCCGGCGGGCGCCGCCAGGCGCACGCCGCCCTGGACGAGAAAGCGCTTCTTGGCGGCCGGCTCGGTCGTGATCCGCTCCGGGCCGAGGCCCAGCTCCGCGATCATCTCCGCGATGTCGGCGTTCGACTCCTGGAAGGAGTTGGGGCCGGCCTCGGAGAGCCAGCCGTCCGCCAGGCCTCCGTGCGGATGTTGCCGCCCACCCGCGGGGCCGGCCTCAAGGACCTCACGCGGTGGCCCGCCTTCGAAAGGCTGCCAGGCCGCCGTGAGCCCCGTCATCCCTCCGCCCAGGATTGCGACGTTCATGGCGGGCCTACTTCCAGGTGACCACGGCGTCCAGGAGCGCCTCGACGCAGCGCGATCTTGGCCTGGGGGAGGATCCCGTGGCCCAGATTGAAGATGTGGCCATGGGTGCCGCGCATCGTTCGAGGATCCGGCGGGTCTCCCGGGGGGTGATCGCGGGAGTGGTGTTGAGGATCGCCGGATCGAGGTTGCCCTGCACGGCGACGTTGGCCGGGATGCTCCGGCGGACGACCGAGAGGTCGTTTGACCAGTCGACGCTCAGCACGCGCGCCCCCGTGAAGGCCTGGTCGGTCAGGTGGGGCCCGTTCCCTTTCCGTAGATGATGATCGGGAAACCCTGCGGCATGGCCGCCACGATCTGCCGGATCCAGCGCAGCGACGCGGCCTCGTAGTCCGGGCCCGCAATTATCCCGCCCCAGGAGTCGAAGATCTGGATGGCGTCGGCGCCCGCGGCCACCTGCATCTTAAAGTAGGCGATGAGCGAAAGCGTGAGCTTCCCGAGCAGGAGCTCAAAGGTCGGACGGTCCTCGTAGAAGAGCGCCTTCACCCGCGCGAAGTCCTCGGAGCTGCCGCCCTCGACCATGTACGTCGCGAGCGTCCAGGGGGAGCCCCCGAATCCGAGGAGGGCCTTGGCGCCTGCGAGTTCGCGCTTCAGGAGCGCGAGGGCCTCTCCCACGTAGGAGAGCCTCTCGGGGACGGCGGATTCGGGCCCGAGTGCCTCGATCATCGCCCGGTTCTCCAGCCTGTGCTCCATGGCAATCCCGCCCTCGTCCCGAAACGTGTAGCCCTGGCCGAGCGCCTCGGGAATCACCAGGATGTCCGAGAAGAGGATCGTCGCATCGATCGGGAACCGACGGATGGGCTGGAGGGACACCTCCGCGGCAAGTTCCGGGGTCCGGACCATCTTCAGGAAGCCGTGCTTGGCCTTCAGCTCCCGGTACTCGGGCAGGTAGCGCCCGGCCTGGCGCATGATCCAGACCGGGGGCCGGTCAAGGGGCTCGCAGGAGCAGGCGGAGAGGAATCGGTCGCGTGAGTTCAAGGGGATGGGGCGAGCCAGTCGCGGGGCTTGAGGAAGTGGTCCAGGAGGCGGGCTTCGGGAGTCCCGGCCTCGGGTGCGGCGCCGTAGTCCCACCTGGCCAGGGGCGGCAGGCTCATCAGGATGGACTCGGTCCGCCCCCCGCTCTGGAGGCCGAAGAGCGTGCCCCGGTCCTGCAGGAGGTTGAACTCGACGTAGCGGCCGCGCCGCTGCAGCTGGTGCAGGCGCTCGCGCTCACCGTGCGGCGTCGCCTTGCGGCGGCCCACGATCGGGAGGTACGCCGGAACGTATGCGTCCCCGACGCAGCGCAGGAGCGCGAAGCTGCGTTCGAAGCCGAGCTCGTTAAAGTCGTCGAAGAAAAGGCCGCCTATCCCGCGGGACTCCCCGCGGTGCCTGAGGAAGAAATACTCGTCGCACGCCCGCTTCATCCGGGCGTGGATGCCGTCCCCAAAGGGCGCAACGGCCGCATGGGCCGTGCGGTGCCAGTGGATGGCGTCCTCCTCGAACCCGTAGTAGGGGGTCAGGTCCCAGCCCCCGCCGAACCACCATGCGGGGTTGGGTCCCTCTGCGTCGGCGACAAAGAACCGGACGTTGGCGTGGGATGTGGGGACAAAGGGGTTCCTCGGGTGGATCACCAGGGAGACGCCAACCGCTCGCCACGCCTTGCCGGCGACGTCCGGGCGCCTTGCCGAGGCGGACTGGGGGAGGACGGCCCCCTCGACGTGGGAGAAGGCCACCCCCGCTTTCTCGAAAACGGCGCCCTCCCCGAGGATCCGCGTGCGGCCCCCGCCGCCCTCGGCGCGGGTCCACGCGTCCTCCCTGAAGCGCCCCGTCCCATCCTCCGCCTCGAGCGCCGCGCAGATCGAGTCCTGGAGCCCGTCAGGAAGTAGCCCTACCGTCTCGGAATCGACGCTCATGTCATTTGGCCCCTGACCCCGGCAAGTGGATCACGGGGCCCGCGTCCGGCCTCGGGCGCAGACGGCCGCGTGGGGGCCATGGGCTGCGCGGAGGCCGGCTGGCCGGGTTCACCCTGCTTGAACGGGGGCCCCGGACCGGCAGCCTCAGGAAGGCCTCCGTGATCAGCTCCTGGACGTTTAGGTCGCGGGTGCGCGAGTCCGGGCTGTCCATCATGACCACGATGATGCGGTGGCCGTTTCGCTCCGCCGTGGCCGAGAGGCAGAACCCGGCGCCGCTCGTGAAGCCGGTCTTAAGGCCGTCCACCCCGGGGATCTTGCCGAGGAGGTGGTTGTGGTTGTTCATGAGGACCGGCTGGAGCCGGACCCCCGAGCCGAAGGTGCGGCTCTTCACTGAGGTGTACTTGAGGACGTCGGTGTGGAGCAGGAGGTACCTGCATAGGATGGCGAAGTCCCTCGGGGTCGTGAGATCCCCCTCCGAGATCCGCCGGCTCGGCGGCGGGAACCCGTGCGGCGAGCGGAAGGTGCTGTGGAGCATGCCGAGCTCGCGCGCCTTCGCGTTCATCTGCGCCACGAACTCGGGGACGGTGCCCCCCGCCTTGTGGGCGAGCGTGTAGGCCGCGTCGTTGGCCGACTGGATCATCATGGCGTAGATCAGCTCATCGACCTTGAACGTCTCGCCCTGCCTGAGCCACACCTCGGTGCTGTCCCTGAGCGCGGCCACCTTGGCGTCCTCGGGGTGACCGTGACCGGGGTGTCGAGGGCGAGGGTGCCCTTCTTGAGCGCGTCGAAGAGGACCGCGTAGGTCATCAACTTCGTCATGCTGGCCGGCGGGCTCACGGCGTCCGCATTGTCCTCGAAGAGCACGGCTCCCGTCTCCGCGTCGGTGGAGATCGCCCCCTTATACGAGGCGGCCGTGCGCGCGAGGGTCGTGTTCGGGTACGTCGCGGCCCACGCCGCCACACGAGGGAGGCCGCGAAGAGCAGGCGCTTCAGAAGCATGGAAGGAAGGCAAGCGGGGTCGGGGGCCAAGGCAATAGGGTTTCGCTTCCCCGAGCTCAATGGCGGGCGGGGCGGCCTGCTCAAGCGGCAGCTCGCGCAGCTTAAGGTCGGGGTTCTTCTCGACGAAGTACCTCAGGGTCCAGTCGTTCGGGAACAGCACCACGGGCTGGTCCATCTTGTCCGATCCGAAGCTCACGCCCGAGGCCACGATCAGGCCGGATGGGTTCCTCAGGTCGGGATGGGGCTCAAGCCAGCGAAGGATCGTCCAGGGGGTCATCACCAGGCGTGACTAGCGTTGTACTCGCTCTTCAAGCGGTACTGGACCACCTCGAACTGCAGGGGGCCGACCGCCGCGAGGAGCGTGGAGCCGGGGGGCGCCGAGCGTGCCGAGAACGACTGGACCACGCCCTCCTGGAGCAGCTGGTCAAGCCCGGTGCTGAACTTCTTTGAGTCGGAGGGATTGGGGTTGGAGATGTAGGCGAACACCTCGGGGGGAAACCGGGGGATCTCGTCAAACTGGATCGAGCGGTCCTCGGTGAGTGTGTCGCCGATCCCGAACGCGTCGTGGCCCACGAGGCCGATCACGTCGCCCGGCCAGGCCTCGTCGACGGTTTCCCGGTCCTGTCCGAAGAGCTTGTGGAGGAGGAGAGCCTCACGGTCTTGCCGGTCTGCACGTGCAGGACCGCCATGTCGCGCTCGAACTTTCCCGAGCACACCCGCATGAAGGCGATACGGTCCCTGTGGCGCGGGTCCATGTTCGCCTGGATCTTGAAGATGAAAGCCGAGAACTTGTCGGAGGTGACCGGCACCTCGCGCGCGACGCCCCCGCCACCGACATGCGCGGCTGGGGCGGGATCGAGTCCTTGAGGAAGCCGTCTAGGAGCAGCTGGATCCCGAAGTTGTTCACGGCGCTGCCGAAGTAAACGGGCGTCTGCATGCCCGCCTGCACCTTCTCCAGGTCGAAGGTGGCCCGCCCCGTCGAGCATCTCCAGCTCTTCGCGCAACCTCGCGAAGAGCTCCGTCCAGCTTCGCGCGAACCGCCGGATCGCCCAGCGCCGAGACCTTTTCCGGCACCCGGTAAGCGCCGCCGGGGCGCGCTCGAAGAAGTGGGCCTGGCTTTGTCCTGCGGTCCAACACCCCGCGGAAGAGCCCGTCCCGAGCGGCCAGTCCATCGGGGAGGCGTGGATCCCGAGCACCGCCTCCAGTTCGTCCAGCAGCGCCATCGGGTTGAGGGTCGGCCGGTCGCACTTGTTCATGAACGTGAAGATCGGGATCCCGCGCCGCCGGCACACCTCGAAGAGCTTGCGGGTCTGGGTCTCGACCCCTTTGCCGCGTCGATCACCATGAGCGCCGCGTCCACGGCTGTCAGCACACGGTAGGTGTCCTCGGAGAAATCCTTGTGGCCGGGGGTGTCGAGCAGGTTGATCCGGCGCCGTTGTAGTCGAACTGCAGGACGGTCGAGCTGATCGAGATCCCGCGCTGCCCTCGAGCTCCATCCAGTCCGAGGTCGTGGCGCGCTGGTTCTTGCGGTCCTTGACCGCGCCGGCCAGATGGATCGCGTTGCCGTAAAGCAGGAACTTCTCGGTCAACGTCGTCTTGCCCGCGTCGGGATGCGAGATGATCGCGAAGGTGCGTCGGCGGGCGATTTCTGGGGGGAGGGACATTTGGAATCGGTCAGTAAAACCCCGCCTGGGCCCCCTTGGAAGCCTTTTCGGGGCGGAGATGCCCTCGTATTTTGGGCTTCTATGCCGGGCCGGGTCGGCAATCATCCATGAATGTCGGTTCCCGCATTCAAGCTTAAGGCAAACGCCAACTCGCGCGTGCTATCCGGCCACCCTGGGTGTTCGCGAACGAGGTGGAGGCCCCCCTGCCCCGAGAATGCGACGGGGAGGTCGTCGAATGCCGGGACCGCGCCGGTCGTTTCCTTGGGTACGGGAATATGCAACGGACGGTCGCAGATCGTGTGGCGGCGGCTGAGCCGCGACCGTGTGGCCCTGGACGAGGCCTACCTGGGCGGGCCCTGGAGCGGGCCGTCGCGAGGAGGGCGCCGGGCGAATTCCGGCAGGCTCGTTTGGTCCGAGTCGGACGACCTCCCCGGCGTCGTGGCCGACCAGTACGGCGACACCGTGGTGGTGCAGATCCAGACGCTGGCGATGGAGAAGAGGTCGGCCCTGATCGGCGACCTGCTCGACGCATCCTGCACCCCGCCGAGGTCATCTTCAGGAACGACGCCCCGATCCGGAAGCTCGAGGGTCTGCCCTGGAGACACACACCCGCTCCGGCAGGCCTGGGAGCCCCGGTGGGCCGCGATCGACGGCTTCGAGTGTGGCTCGACCTGGTGGGCGGCCAGAAGACCGGCTTTTACCTGGACCAGCGCGTCCAGCACGCCGCCGTCGCGCGGTACTGCGCGGGCAAGCGGGTGCTCGACGCCTTCTGCAACCAGGGCTCGTTCGCGATCCATGCCGCAAGGGCCGGGCGCCTCGAGGGTGCTCGGGCTCGACAGCGCCGCGGAGGCCGTCGACGCCGCCCGGCGCAACGCCGAGCGAAACGGCGTGAAGGCGGCCTTCGAGGTGGCCAACGTCTTCGACTGGCTCAACGACCCGGCGAACCGGGCCGGGCCCCGGCTGGGACGTGGTCATCCTCGACCCGCCGCCGTTCGCGAAGTCAAGGTCGGCGCTCGAGGGCGCGCTCCGGGGCTACAAGGAGATCAACCTGCGGGCCATGCAGCGGCTCGCGCCGGGCGGCGTCCTGGCCACCTACACCTGCTCCCACCACATGCAGGACGCCGACCTGCGCTCCGTGCTCTCGGCGGCGGCCGCCGACGCGAAGCGGCGGGTGAGGGTGCTCGAGTTCTGCCACCAGCCCGCGGACCACCCGGTCCTTATCTCGATGCCGGAGAGCGAGTACCTACGGGGGTACATCCTGCGCGTCGAGTGACGCGACGGGCGCAGGCTTGCGTCCGAGGCCCGGGCTTTTTCACACCTTGCACCATGCCCAGGCCCGTCAACGCACTGATCATAGACGACGAAGCGCACGTGCGCGTGCTCATCCGGGTGCTGCTCAAGCAGCTCGGGATCGAGACGGTCTGGGAGGCCGCGGACGGCTCGTCCGCGCTCGACAGGCCGCGGCCCACAAGCCGAACGTCATCCTTCTCGACATCAACCTGCCGCAGGTGGGCGGGCTTGAGGTCTGGCGAAGCTCAAGGCGGCGCACCCCGGCGATACCCGTCATCATCGTCTCCTCGCAGAGCACGATGAAGACGGTCGTCCAGACGCGCGAGCTGGGCGCAGAGGCCTATGTCCTGAAGCACGCCCCCAAGTCGGAGGTGCTCCAGATGCTCTCGGACGCGTTCGACAACATCGCCGCCAGCAAACGGGCCCGCCGAGGCGGAAGGACGATGCGAAGCCCGCGGCGCCGGCCTAGGCCGGCGCCGCGCCGGTGGCCTGGGTTAAGCTTGCCGCCGTAGATCGCGGAGGCGCCGAGCTCCTCCTCGATCCTGAGCAGCTGGTTGTACTTCGCGACGCGGTCTGTGCGGCAGAGCGAGCCCGTCTTGATCTGGCCGGCGTTCGTCGCGACGGCGATGTCGGCGATCGTCGTGTCCTCGGTCTCGCCCGGAGCGGTGCGAGATGACGGCGGTGAAGCCGGCCTCCTTGGCCATCTCGACGGCGTCCAGCGTCTCGGTCAGCGTGCCGATCTGGTTCACCTTCACGAGGATCGAGTTGGTCGTGCCGGTCTCGATGCCCTTCTTCAGGAACTCGGTGTTTGTGACAAAGAGGTCGTCGCCGACAAGCTGGACCTGGTCGCCGATCGCGTCGGTCAGCTTCTTCCAGGTGTCCCAGTCGTTCTCGGCGCAGCCGTCCTCGATCGAGATGATCGGGTACTTGGTGACGAGCTCCTTGTAGTAGGCGACCATCTGGGCCCCGCTCAGCGAGCGGCCGCCGGACTTCTTGAAAACGTAGCTCTTCTTCTCGGGAACGTAGAACTCCGAGGCCGCCGGGTCGAGCGCAAGGGCGATGTCCTTGCCGAGCTTGTAGCCGGCCTGCTTCACCGCCAGCGCGATCGAGTCAAGGGCCGCCTCGATCGACTCGAGGTTCGGGCGAACCCGCCCTCGTCGCCGACCGCGGTCGACACTCCCTTTTCCTTCAGCACCTTCTTGAGGGCGTGGAATACCTCGCAGCCCATGCGCAGGCCCTCGGCAAACGTGTCGGCCCCGATCGGCTGCGAGGTTTTCCACGCGCTCAAGAAGGTCCTGAAGGAAAAGGGCCTGTCGACCGCGGTCGGCGACGAGGGCGGGTTTGCGCCGAAGCTCGAGTCCATCGAGGCCGCCCTCGACTCGATCTCGCTGGCCGTCAAGCAGGCGGGCTACAAGCTCGGCAAGGACATCGCGTTCGCGCTGGATCCCGCGGCCTCGGAGTTCTACGTGCCGGAGAAGAAGAGCTACGTCTTCAAGAAGTCCGGCGGCCGGGCGCTGAGCGGGGCCCAGATGGTGGCCTTCTACAAGGAGCTCATCACCGAGTACCCGATCATCTCCATCGAGGACGGCTGCGCCGAGAACGACTGGGACACGTGGAAGAAGCTGACGGACGAGATCGGCGACAAGGTCCAGCTCGTGGGCGACGACCTCTTCGTCACGAACACCGAGTACCTGAAGCGGGGCATCGACTCCGGCACGGCCAACTCGATCCTGGTGAAGGTGAACCAGATCGGCACGCTCACCGAGACGCTGGACGCGATCTCGATGGCCAAGGAGGCCGGCTACACCGCCGTCATCTCGCACCGCTCCGGGGAGACCGAGGACACGACGATCGCCGACATCGCCGTCGCGACGAACGCGGGCCAGATCAAGACCGGTTCCCTCTGCCGCACCGACCGGGTCGCCAAGTACAACCAGCTGCTGCGCATCGAGGAGGAGCTCGGCGCCTCCGCGATCTACGGCGGGAAGCTCTGAAGCGGGCCCCCCGCCGCCTCAGGCCGGCGCCGCGGGCTTCGGATCGTCCGGGGCCGCGGCGTCGCCCGTGCCGGCGGCGATGTTGTCGAACGCGTCGGAGAGCATCTGGAGCACCTCGGACTTCGGGGCGTGCTTCAGGACGTACGCCTCCGCGCCCAGCTCGCGCGTCTGGATCACGGTCTTCATCGTGCTCTGCGAGGAGACGATGATGACGGGTATCCCGGGGTGGGCGGCCTTGAGCTTCGCGAGGACCTCGAGACCCCCCACCTGGGGCAGGTTGATGTCGAGAAGGATGACGTTGGGCTTGTGGGCGGCAGCCTGGTCGAGCGCGGCCGCGCCGTCCGCCGCCTCCCAGACCGTCTCGATCCCGAGCTGCTTGAGCAGCACCCGGATGAGCACGCGCACGTGCGCCTCATCGTCTACGATCAGTGCATTGACGGGCCTTGGCATGGCTCGGTGTGTCAGAAGGCCGGGCCGGGTTGCAAGCCTGCGCACGTCGCCGGCTCACTCGACCCGCAGCATGTACCCCCGCAGGTACTCGCTCTCCGGCATCGAGATAAGCACCGGGTGGTCCGCCGGCTGGTGGCAGAATTCGAGCACCCTCACCCGGCGCTTCGCGTCGCAGGCCGCCGCGGAGAGCACCCACCGCAGGTCGGCGTCCTGCATGTGGTGGGAGCAGGTGTAGGTCGCCAGCGACGCCGCCGGGGGCCAGCCGCTGCATGGCCCGCAGGTTGATCTCCTTGTACCCCCGGAGCGCGCCCTCGAGCGCCGACCTCGACTTCGCGAACGGCGGCGGGTCGAGGATGATCACGTCCCAGCCGGGGCCCGGCCCGGTTCGCGGGGTCGTTGAACCAGTCGAAGACGTTCGCCACCTCGAAGGCGGCCTTCACGCCGTTTCGCTCGGCGTTGCGCCGGGCCGCCTCGACGGCGTCCGCGGCGCTGTCGAGGCCGAGCACCCTCGAGGCCCCGGCCTTGGCGGCGTGGATCGCGAACGAGCCCTGGTTGCAGAAGGCGTCGAGGACCCTCTTGCCCGCGCAGTACCGCGCGACCGCGGCGTGCTGGGCGCGCTGGTCGAGGTAGAAGCCCGGTCTTCTGGCCGCCCACGAGGTCGAGCCAGACGTCAAACCCGTCGATCGCCACCCACCGCGGCTCCCAGGCGCCGGCCGGAGCGGGTGTGGGTCTCGAGCGGCAGGCCCTCGAGCTTGCGGATCTGGGCGTCGTTGCGGAAGACGACCTCGGCGGGATGCAGGATGCGGTCGAGCAGGTCGCCGATCAGGGCCGACCTGCTTCTCCATCGCGAGCGTCTGGAGCTGCACGACCACGGTGTCGCCGTACTGGTCGGCGACGACGCCGGGGAGGTCGTCCGACTCCGACCACACGAGCCTCCGGAATTCGCCCGGCGCCCTGCGCGCGACCGACCGCTCGAGGGCGCGCCCGAGGTAGGCCTCGTCCAGGGCCACGCGGTCGCGGTCGAGCCTGCGCCACACGATCTGGGAGCGGCCGTTGCAGATGCCCGTCCCGAGGAACCGGCCCGCGCGGTCGCGGCACTCCACGACCTCCCCGTCGCATTCGGGGGGCAGCGGGGCCTCGACCTCGTTGGCGAACACCCAGGGATGCCCCGAGAGCACCCGCGAGTTGGCGTTGGCCTTGAGCTTGTAGGAGGGAGCCGCCATCCGGCGATCATCGCCGCGCCCGCCGCCGCGGAGAAGCCCAAAATCGAGGGGACTTCGCCCCGAAAATGCTTCCAAGCCGGCGCGGGCGGGGTTTGATTGACGGATTCCAATGTCCCTTCCGCCAGAAATCGCGCGCCGGCGCACCTTCGCGATCATCTCGCACCCCGACGCGGGCAAGACGACGCTGACGGAGAAGTTCCTGCTCTACGGCAACGCGATCCACCTGGCCGGGGCCGTCAAGGACCGCAAGAACCAGCGGGCCACGACCTCGGACTGGATGGAGCTGGAGAAGCAGCGCGGGATATCGATCAGCTCGACCGTCCTGCAGTTCGACTACAACGACCGGGTGGTCAACCTCTTGGACACGCCGGGCCACAAGGATTTCTCGGAGGACACCTACCGCGTGCTGACCGCCGTCGACGCCGTGCTCATGGTGATCGACGCGGCGAAGGGCGTGGAGGCCCAGACGCGCAAGCTCTTCGAGGTGTGCCGGCGCCGCGGCATCCCCATCTTCACCTTCATGAACAAGTGCGACCGGCCGACGCGCAACCCGATCGCGCTCATCGACGAGCTTGAGGCGGTGCTCGGGATCCAGGCCTCGCCGGTGGTCTGGCCGCTCGGCAACGGGCCCTCCTTCCGCGGGGTGTTCGACCGCAGGACGCGCCAGGTGCACCTGTTCGAGCGCGTGCCCGGCGGCGCGTACCGGGCCCCCGAGAAGGTCTCGTCGCTCGACGACCCGGCGGTGCGCGCCAGGCTGGATGAAGCCTCGTTCGAGGACGCCCGCGAGCAGCTCGCCATGCTCGACGGGGCGGGCCACCCCTTCGACCTGGCCGCGGTGCGGGCGGGCAGGCAGACGCCGGTCTACTTCGGGAGCGCGGTCAACAACTTCGGCATCCAGCTCCTCCTCGACGGATTCCTCGAGGACTCGATCCCGCCGCAGCCGAGGCTCTCCATCGCCGGCGGCGTCGCGAGCGAGGTGCCCGTGACCGGGGACAAGTTCTCCGCCTTCATCTTCAAGATCCAGGCCAACATGGACCCGAGGCACCGGGACCGGATCGCCTTCATGCGGGTCTGCTCGGGGAAGTTCGAGCGCGACATGCCCGTCCTGCACGCGCAGACCGGCAAGACGGTCCGCCTCTCGTCCTCCCACAAGCTCTTCGGCCAGGAGCGCGAGACGGTCGACGAGGCGTGGCCGGGCGACGTCATCGGCCTGGTGGGCCACGACGCCTTCGGGATCGGCGACACGCTCACGCCAGGACCGGGCGATCCTCTTTGACGAGATCCCGCGGTTCCCCCCGGAGGTCTTCGCCTTCATCTCGAACCCGAACCCCTCGGACGCGAAGAAGTTCAGGGCCGGCCTGGAGCAGCTCCTGCAGGAGGGCGTGGTGCAGTCCCTCGCGGCGAGGTCGGCCCCCCCCGGCGTCCACGCTGCTCGCCGCCGTGGGCCCCCTCCAGTTTGAGGTGGTCCAGTACCGCCTGAAGAGCGAGTACGGCGCGGAGTCCCGGCTGGAGATGGCCCCGTGGACCCTCCTGCGCTGGATCGAGCCCCACCCCTCCCTCGGGAACCCCGCGGGCCTCGTCGTCGCCTCGGGCGTGAGCTTCGGCTCGGACAAGCTCGACCAGCCGGTGGCGCTGTTCCCGAACGACTGGACCATGCGCTACTTCGTCGAGAAGAACCCGGACCTGAAGCTGCGGGAGCTTCCGCTCGAGCAGGCCGCGCAGGCCTGAGCGCGCCGCAAGCGGATCCCTGTTGCCAAGCCGAAGAGCCGCGTTTGCCTTTCGTCATGCTCCTGAAGCGCCTCCTCATCACGGCCGTCCTCGCCGCCGCCGCCTCGGTCCCGGCCCGCGCCGGGCTTGCCTACAAGGGCGCCATAGCGACCGACGCGGCAACGGGGGCGGTCCTCTTCGAGGATAACGCCGACGCGCTGAGCCCTCCCGCGAGCATGACCAAGCTCATGACCTACGCGGTGCTCGATGACGAGGTCCGGCAGGGCCGCATCTCGCTCGAGACCCCGGTCACGGTCACCCTGGAGGATGCCCGGGTCGCGGCGCTCAAGGACAGCACCGAGGTCTGGCTCAGGCAGGGGGAGACGTTCCCGGTCGAGGAGCTGATCTACGCCATGATGATCCAGTCGGCCAACGACGCGGCCTACGCGCTCGCGCACAAGGCGGGCGGCACGGTGAGCGCGTTCGTCGCGCAGATGAACGCCAAGGCGCGCGAGCTCGGAATGACCCGCACCACGTTCCGCTCGCCCCACGGCTTCCCGCCGCCGAGCCGCAGGATCGACGAGGGCGACCTGACGACGCCGCGCGACTACGCGCTCCTCTGCCGGTACCTCCTCCTGCACACCGACATCCTCAAGTACACCTCGGTGAAGACACGGACCTTCGGGGCCGGGAATCCGGCTCCATCCGGTCCTGATGAGCAACCACAACCACCTGCTCGGGAAGATACCCGGGTGTCGACGGCCTGAAGACCGGGTTCACAAGCGGCGCCGGCTCCTGCCTTTCGGCGACCGCGCAGCGCAACGGCCACCGCGTCATCGTGGTCATGATGGACAGCCCCGACCACACGCACGCGCGACCTGAACATGGTGAAGCTGATCAACGAGGCCTTCATGAAGGTCCCGGTCGCGGAGGCCCCGTTCGCGACCGCGGCTCCCGGAGCCCGGCCCGCCCGCGGGCGCCCGCCGCGCAGCCGACGCGGCCCTCGCCCGCCGCCAACGCCCGCGCCCGAGACCGGCCCGGTCATCCGGATTCCGGGCGCAGGGGGCAAGTGACATGACGGCGGACCCCGCGACGGTCAGGGCCTACCTCCTGGGGCTTCAGGACGCGATCTGCTCCGCCCTCGAGGCCGAGGACGGCGGCGGGGCGGTTCGGGGAGGAGGCGTGGAAGCGGGCCGAGGGCGGGGGCGGCCGCACCCGGGTCCTCGCCGAGGGAGCGGTCTTTGAGAAGGCGGGCGTGGCGTTCTCCCACGTGATTGGCGCCGCGCTGCCCCCCGCGGCCTCGGCCCGGCGCCCCGATGTCGCGGGCAAGCCGTGGAGCGCGCTCGGGGTGTCGGTGGTCATCCACCCGAGGAACCCCTACGTGCCCACCTCGCACGCCAACGTGAGGTACCTCGTCGCCGGGCGCGGACGGCCCGGCGCCGACGTGGTGGTTCGGCGGCGGCTGGGACCTGACGCCCTTCTACGGGTTCGAGGAGGACGCCGAGCACTGGCACCGGACCGCCCGCGGCGCCGTCGCCCCCTTCGGCGGGACCTGCACGCGCGGTTCAAGAAGGCGTGCGACGATTATTTCTTCCTCAGGCACCGGGGGGAGGCCCGGGGCATCGGCGGGCTCTTCTACGATGACTTCGACGAGCTCGGATTCGAGCGCAGCTTCGCTCTCACCGCGGAGCGTGGGCGACGCCTACATCCCCGCGTACCGGCCGATCGTCGCCCGCCGCAAGGGCGCGCCCTACGGCGAGCGCGAGCGGGAGCACCAGCTGCGCCGCCGGGGCCGCTACGTCGAGTTCAACCTCCTGCAGGACCGCGGCACGCTCTTCGGCCTGCAGAGCGGCGGCCGCACCGAGGCGATCCTGATGAGCCTTCCGCCGCTCGTGCGCTGGGACTACGGGGACGCGCCCGAACCAGGCTCGCCCGAGGCCCGACTCCTTGATTACTTCCTGAAGCCCCGCGACTGGCTGGGGCGCATCCCCTTGAACTCCCGCGAACGATTCCTCCTCGCCTGCTCCTGCGGCCCCCTCGACCGGCCCCCGGTCTGGATCATGCGCCAGGCCGGCCGCTACCTGCCCGAGTACCGGGAGCTCAAGGCGAAGCACGGGTTCCTGAAGATGGTCCGCACGCCCGGAGCTCGCGGCCGAGGTATCGCTGCAGCCGGTCCGCCGCTTCGCGTTCGACGCCGCCATCCTCTTCTCGGACATCCTGGTCATCCCGGAGGCGCTCGGCCAGGCCTACTCGTTCCGCGACGAGGGCGGGATCGCCATGGAGCGCCGCCTCGAGGGCCGCGCCGATGATCGAGGCTCTGGCGCCCGAGGCCTCGGTGCCCGAGCGCCTCTCGTACGTCGGCGAGGCGCTCGCGATCCTCAAGCGGGAGCTCGCAGGCAAGACGGCGCTCCTCGGATTCGGCGGCTCTCCCTGGACGCTCGCCACGTACATGGTGGAGGGCGGCAGCTCGGAGGACTTCGCCCGGGTGAAGGCGCTCTTCTACGAGGACCGGGCCGCGTTCGACCTCCTGCTCGGCAAGCTGACCGCCGCGCTCATCGCCTACTTCAGGATGCAGATCAAGGCCGGCGCCGACGCGATCCAGATCTTCGACTCGTGGGGCGGGCGTCGTCGCGGGCCAGGACTACGAGGCGGCGTCGCTCAAGTGGATCCGGGCCATCATCGCGGCGATGCCCGAGGGCTTCCCCATGATCATCTTCGGCAAGGGCACGAGCGCGCACCTCGCCGACCAGGCATTCACGGGCGCCCGGGTGCTGAGCGTCGACGCCTCGAACGAGCTGGCCTCGGTCCGCCGGAGCCTTCCCGGGAACGTTCGCGGTGCAGGGCAACCTGGATCCCGTGATCCTCAACACGACCCCGGAGATCGCGCGCAGGGAGGCGACGCGCCTCCTCGAGTCGATGCGCGGCGAGCTCGGGCCACATCTTCAACCTGGGCCACGGGATCCTTCCCGAGGCCAAGATCGGCTGCGTCGAGGCGACGGTTCACGCCGTGACCTCGTGGAAGGGGTCCGCGGTGAGGGTCGCCGTCCTTGGCGGCGGCATCACGGGCCTGACGGCGGCCTGGCGCCTCTCGGCCGCCGGCCACGCGGTCAGGCTGCTTGAGGCCGCCCCGCGCCTCGGCGGGGCGATCCGCACCGAGGCCTCCGGCGGGTGGCTGGCCGAGGCGGGGCCGAACTCGTTCCAGGAGTCCTCGCCCGAGATAAGCGCCCTGTTCGCGGACCTGGCGCTCGGCCCGGAGCTCGTGCGCTCCTCGCCGGCGGCAAGGAACCGCTACCTCGCGCTGAACGGGGCGCTGGTCGCGGCGCCCATGGGGCCCGGGGGGTTCTTCTCGACGCCGCTCTTCTCGCTGCGGACGAAGGTGGGGATCCTGACGGAGGTCGCGCGAAGGCCCCGGGCCCGCCCGAGGACGCGAGCGTCGCGGACCTGATCCGCGACCACTTCGGGAGCGAGGTCCTCGACCGGGCGTTCCAGCCCTTCATCGGCGGGATCTACGCCGGCGACGCGAGCCGCCTGTCCGCGAGGTACGGCTTCCCGAAGCTGTGGGAGGCCGAGCGGACCACCGGGTCCATCATCCGCTCCGCGATCGTCGGGGCGCGCCGGCGCCGCGCGCAGGGTCTTCCGGGCTCGGCCCCGATCGTCTCCTTCCGCAGCGGGCTCCAGGCGCTGCCCAACGCGCTCGCGGCCGCGCTGCCCGCCGGGTCCGGTGTCGCTCGGCGCAGAGGCCCGCTCCGTGCTCGCGGGGCTCGGGGGCGCGCTGGCGCGTCGCCTGGGGGGCGCCGCCGGCGAGGCTCCGAGGAATTCGACTGCGTCGTGTCGGCGCCTTCCGGCCTGGAGCCTCGCGGCCCTCGAGATCGGCGCCGCGGGGTCCCGCCCGCTCGCCGGCCTCGGCGAGGTCGAGTACTCTCCGGTCGTCTCCATGTTCCTCGGGTTCCGCCGGGACCAGGTGCGCCATCCCCTGGACGGGTTCGGGGCGCTGATCCCCTCGAGCGAGGGAAGCACGGCGCTCGGCATCCTTTTCTCGTCGAGCCTCTTCGCGGGGCGCGCCCCCGAAGGGCACGTCGCCCTCACCGTTTTCGCGGGCGGCGCCCTGCGGCCGGAGATCACCAGGCTGCCCGAGGCGGAGCTGACCGGGCGCCTCTGCGCGGACCTGCGCCGGTACGTCGGCCTCGAGGGGGAGCCCGTCTTCTCGCGGCGCGCCTACTGGCCGCGCGCGATCGCCCAGTACAACCTGGGCTACGGGCGCCACAAGGACGCCATGGCGGCCGTGCGAGCGCGGGCACCCGGGCCTCCTCGTCGGCGGAAGCGTCCGCGACGGCATCGCCCTTCCCGACTGCATCCTCTCCGGAATCTCCCTCGCCAACCGAGTGTCTTGACTCACCGGGGGGGGTCTTTACCCTCCCGGACCCTTTTTTTCGATTTGGCGAAAGACCTCAAAGACACGTTGCAGCTGCCCAGGACGGATTTCCCGATGCGCGCGGGGCTGGCGCAGCGCGAGCCCGGGCGCGTCGCCCACTGGGAGAAGACCGGCCTCTACGGCGCGATCCTGAGGAGGCGCTCCGGCGCGCCCGTCCTTCGTGCTGCACGACGGCCCGCCCTTCACCAACGGCGACGTCCACATCGGCACCGCCATGAACAAGATCCTCAAGGACATAACCATCCGCTACAGGGCCATGAGGGGGTTCCGCACGCCCTACGTCCCCGGATGGGACTGCCACGGCCTCCCGATCGAGCAGAAGGTCACGCGCGAGCTGCGCGAGGCGAAGCGGCAGGTCTCGACGTCCGAGCTGCGGCGGCTCTGCGACGCCTTTTCCGAGTCCTGGATCGCCAAGCAGACGGGCCAGTTCAAGCGCCTCGGGGTGCTCGCGGACTGGGCGAGCGAGTACAAGACCAAGGCGCCGGCCTTCGAGGCCGACATCCTGCGGGTCTTCGCCGCGTTCGTCGAGAAGGGCCTCGTCTACCGCAGCAAGAAGCCGGTCTACTGGTCCATCCCCTTCGAGACGGCGCTCGCCGAGGCCGAGGTCGAGTACAAGGAGCACTCGTCCCCCTCGATCTGGGTGCGTTTCGCGGTCCCCGCCGCCGAGGCCGCCCGCTTCGGGCTACCCGCCGACAAGCCCCTCTCGCATCGTCATCTGGACGACGACGCCGTGGACCCTGCCCGCGAACCTCGCGATCGCGCTCAACCCGGAGGTCGAGTACGCGGTCGCGGACCTGGGGGCGGAGCGCATCCTGGTCGCCTCGGCGCTCCTGGCGCAGGTCGCGGCGGCGGCCGGGCTCAAGGAGGCCCCGCAGGTCGTGAAGACCGTCGCCGGGCGCTCGCTCGAGCACCTGGCGCCCGCCATCCCTTCATCGACCGCGCCTCCCCGGTCGTCCTCGCCGACTACGTGACCGTGGACAGCGGCACCGGGTGCGTGCACACCGCGCCCGGGCACGGCGCGGAGGACTACCAGACGGGGCTCAAGTACGGGCTCGAGATCTACTGCCCCGTCGGGGACAACGGCGCCTACCTTGACGACGGGCGCGTCCCCGCGGACCTGGTCGGGATGACGACGCTCGAAAGCGTCGAGGACCTGGAGAAGAAGCGCACCTCCCCCGCCAACGTCGCCGTCCTGAGGAAGCTCGACGCGGCCGGCGCCCTCCTGGCGAAGCACAAGTACACCCACAGCTATCCCCACTGCTGGCGCTCGAAGACGCCGATCATCTTCAGGGCCGTCGACCAGTGGTTCGTCTCGCTCGACAAGGCGGGATCGCGGGACGCGGCCCTTGCGCGAGATCACGAGATCGCCGCCGCGGGCGGATGGCTCCCCGCGTGGGGGGAGGCGCGGATCCGCGGGGCCGTGGAGTCGCGGCCGGACTGGTGCGTCAGCCGCCAGCGCTCCTGGGGCGTGCCGATCCCGGCCTTCTACGGCGCGGACAAGAGCCCCTACCTCGACGCGGGGGTGATCCGGGCCATCGCGGACAAGGTCGAGCGGCTGCGGCACGAACCTCTGGTACGAATCGTCGCCCGCCGAGATCCTCGCGGGCGTCGGCCTGCCGAAGGGCTGGCCCGAGCCGGCGGCCCTTTCCCGCGGCAACGACACGCTCGACGTGTGGCTCGACTCCGGCTCGTCGCACGCGGCCGTGCTCAGGCGCGGGCAGGGCGGCACCTCGTGGCCCGCGGACCTCTACCTCGAGGGCAGCGACCAGCACCGCGGCTGGTTCCAGTCCTCGCTCTGGACCTCCGTGATCGCGTTCGGCGCGGCCCCCTACCGCGCGGTCCTGACGCACGGCTTCATCGTGGACGAGGACAGGAAGAAGATCTCCAAGAGCTCGTCGTACGAGAAGCCCCAGACGAGCGACAGCTACGTCGCCGACTACGGGGCGGACGTCATCCGCCTCTGGATTTCCTCGCAGGACTTCAGGGACGACATCCCCATCTCGAAGGAGATCCTCTCCCACGTCGGCGAGACCTACCGGCTCATCCGCAACACGCTTCGCTTCCAGATGTCGAACCTGTTCGACTTCGATCCGGCCAGGGACGCCGTGCCGGCCGAGCGCATGGACGGGCTTGACCGCTGGGCGCTTCACCAGGCGGCGGGGCTCGCGCGCGCGTGCGACGCGGCCTACGGCGCCTACGAGTTCCACCGCGTCTACCAGCTGTGCAACCAGTTCTGCTCGGTCACGCTCTCGGCGACCTACCACGACATCCTGAAGGACAGGCTCTACACGCTCGGGACGTCCAACCCCCTGCGGCGCTCCTCGCAGACGGCGCTCCACTCCATCTTCCGGACCCTCGCAAGGATCCTGGCCCCGATCCTCCCGTTCACGACGGACGAGGCGTGGTCCTTCGCCTGCACCGGGTCGGAGTTCGGGGGCGATTCGGTCCACCTGCAGGATTGGCCCGGGGAGGCGCCGGCGCCGTCCTTCGAGCAGGCCGAGGACGAGTTTGCGGCGCTCCTGAGGATGCGCGCGCGGGTGAACGAGGCCATCGAGCCCCTGAGGGCATCGGGCGCATCGGCAAGTCCCTCGACGCCGCGGTTACCCTGTCCGTGCCGCGGTCCGACCCCTTCGCCGGGACCCTGGAAAAGCACCGCGACTCGCTGCCCGGAGCTCTTCATCGTCTCCAGCGTCCGCCTTGAGGCCCCTCCCGACGAGGGCCTTCCGCCCCAGTCAAGGGGCACGGCGGTCGGCGTGCGAACGGTGTGCAGCAGTGCGGCGATGCGCTCCGGCATGGTCCGCGCCGAACGATCCGGTTGGGGATCGGCGGGTGAGGCAGGACGGGCAGTTGCGGTCGCCGCGCTTTTCATCCGGGTCTTCTAACATTTTAACAACATAATGTCAATAAAAATGACTGACGGACCCCGCGCTCAATTCATGGGCCGGCCTTCGCACCGGCCGCCCCAACCGTCACGGCCGTGCCCCAATCGTCATGGCAGTGCCCCAATCGTCATGGCCGGGTCAAGCCCTGCCCAGGGGAATCGCACTTGAAACCGCTTAGACTCCGGCCGTGGCGCTTGCCCGGCTCGGAGGTGATCAATTCTACCCCTTGGCATGTGAAACATGCCTGGGGAGGCCGGCTTGGAGCAGTTTATTGCCTGCTGGGAAGAACTGGAGGATCCGCGGACCGGCAACGCCGGTCTGCATGACTTCCACGACCTCCTGATGATCGCCCTGTGCACGGTCCTGTGTGGCGGCCAAGGCGCGGTGGACATGGCACTGTTCGCCGCGGCGAAAGAACCGTTCCTGCGCGGCTTCCTCAAGCTCAAGCATGGCGTGCCCAGCCACGATACCTTCAGCCGCCTGTTCCGGTTTCTCAATCCGACCCAGTTCCGCGCCGCGTTCCAGCGGTTCATGACAAACTTTTCCGAGCGATGTCAGGGTGTTGTGACAATCGACGGCAAGGTGCTGCGGCGCTCGTTCGACCGCGCCAGCGGCAAGTCGCCCTTGCATATGGTCAGCGCCTGGGGTTGCGAGCAACGCCTGGTGCTGGCGCAGATCGCCACCGACGCCAAGTCCAATGAGATCACCGCGGTGCCGAAACTGCTGGAGATGCTCTCGCTCAAGGGTACGATCGTGACGGTTGACGCGCTCAACTGTCAGCGTGACATCGCCCAGCAGATCGTCGAACAGGGTGGCGACTACGTCCTGGCACTGAAGGGCAACCAGGCTACGCTGCATGACGATGTGGTCCGGTTCCTCGACGATCCGGAGAGCAAGACCAGCACAGCCAAGCCGGTGGTCGATGCGGATCACGGCCGCATCGAGACCCGCACGGCCACGGTCTCAACCGATATCGGCTGGTTGCAAGAGGATCACCGCTGGCCCGGCCTGGCCGCCATCGGCAAGGTGGTCCGGGTCCGGGAAATATCGGGCAAGACCACGACCGAGACGGCCTATTACCTGATCAGCACAGCGCTCTCCAGCGAACGCTTCAATGAGGTCGTCCGCTTCCATTGGGGCGTCGAAAACTGCCTGCATTGGCGGCTGGACGTCGTGATGAACGAAGACCAGGCCAGGAACCGGCTGGGCAACGGCGCGCACAACCTCGCCGTGCTGCGACACATGGCGATGAATGTCATGCAAAAGGACGCTTCCAAAGGGTCGTTCCGAGGTAAGCTCAAGCGTGCGGGATGGGACGACGCCTACCTCTCGCGCCTTTTGGCACCGTTTTGAAATGCGATTGCCCTGAAGCCCTGCCCTTTACCCATAACGCCGCGTCGGACAGTTTCTTGCGAGAAGCGGTTTTCCTTCGCTGCCGGCTGGGTGTCGCGAGAGATTTGGCGTGCTCAGTGCGGCCGGTTGTAGATGGCGTGGAAGCTGCGGAACGCAGCGGTGATGTCGTCCATGCGCTGCAGCCCGCGCCAGAGGCTTTGAGTTCCCGGCTCGCCATCGGATTTGCGGCCGAGGAAGCCGCCGAGCCGGGCGACGGCGCGGATCATCTGGCGCAGCGACGGCGGCTCTGCGGGGGGCAGCTTGCGGGTCTGGAAGGCCACGACCGCCTTCCACTGGTCGTCCTCGAAGACTGCCGTGCAGGGCAGGTCCGGGGTGGCGCGGCCCAGGTATGTGAGATGGTGGATGCGCCAGGCGACCACGGCATCGATGGCCAGGCAGGCCTCCAGCCGGTCGGCGGTGCCAAGCTGACGGTCCTCGATGTTGCAGCCGCTTTTCAGCACGCGGTGGAATACCTCGATACCCCAGCGCACGGCATACCACTGCACCCGCTCGATGGCGTCGGCCAATCCGTGCACCGGCACCGAGCTCAGCAGCAGCCACTCCAGCTTCTGGCTGACCTCCGGCGGCGGGTTGGGTTCGCGCGCCAGCACCACCCAGCCATGCACCAAAGGCAGGTTCGGCTTGCCGGCGGGCGGTTGCAGCGTCACCGGCTGGAAGCGCAGCTCCATCGAGGCGACCCGCGCCGGCTGCTTGCCCTGGCGCGGCACCTGCAGATCGATCGTGCCGGCAATCGGGGACAACAGCAGATGCGGCCACAACTGGTGATGTTCGCCGTGCAATCCTCGCTTCTTCTCCTTGGCGCGCAGCACCGCGTCGCGCCCCTGCTGCTGCGCCGCCAGCATGTATTCGTAGATGTCGGACTCGCGGTTGCTCAGTACCACGACCCGGGTGTTGGGACACTGCGCCGCCGCCTGGCCGATCGGTCCCAGCGGACGCAACCACTTGCTGCTCTCCTTCTCCTCGATTGGCTTGTCGTTGCACTGCGTGCGCTTGCCGAACTCGGCCGGATCGCGCGCCCAGCACTCCATGTGGAGGATGCCGAGCGGCAGGCCCTGTGGGGTGAAGGCGAGCGCGCTGTGCAGCAACAGGCCCTGCGGGCCGTCCAGCTTGTTGGCGATGGGGCCGATGCCCTGCATCCCCGGGCGGGTGGTATAAGCGAGGCTGCTGGTGTCCTGCGCCACCAGCACCAGCGCTTCGCGGCGCATGCGTTCGGCGGTGGCCTGGCGGTGCGGTTCGAGCAAGCTGTCCATGCTGACCCGGTCGTTGTCGAAGAAGCGATAGGCTGCCTTGGCGGCGGCCGGCGAGCCACAGGCCTGCGGGATGTTGGCCTGCGGCTGGGCAAAGAACGCCGCCCCCAGGTCGAGCAACCGGGCCTGCAACCGCGTATCGCCGAGTTTGGCACCGTCGAACTCGCGATGCACCCAGCCCGGGCGGGATGGCGCACGGTTGGGGCACCGCCGCTTCAGGGTGCGCGGCGCCAGCGGATAGAGGAACACCCGCTTGCGGGGCAGGCCGCCCTTGGCTGCGCGGTCCTGCCGGCCGCGGCCGGCGGTCATGCCGACCTCGATCCAGTTGGCCGCGCGGTAGGCGGTGCCGGAACGGGCGGCCTCGACACAGGTCTCCATCAGCCAGGGGGTGATGCCGTAGCGCTGCTGCCAGTCGGGTCCGATGCGCCGGACCAACTGGCCGAGCACGTGCGAGGCGAGATGCTTCACCTGGATGGTGGGCAGAATGAGGAAGCGGCTGTTGCAGACGATGGCTTGCAGGTTGGCGGCGCGTTCGGCGTCGGTCCAGCCCAGCCAGGTGTCGCGCGCGGTGAGCCGCCAGGCGGCAGCGCTGACCGCCAGGCCGCCGAGCACACCGTGGCGGTCGCTGCGGATCAGGTAGCGGAGCTGCGCGCCACACAGCTTGGCCGGGCCGAGCGGGTGGTGCTCGGCCATCATGGCGTTCCAGGTCCGGCTGTCGGCTGTGCCGCCGGCGAGCGGTTGGAGGCTGACGGCGCCGAGTTCGGCAAGCGTGCCGGCGAATTGTGGCCAGGTGCGGGATGCGTCGGGCGGCATGGCGCGGGCGGCGGGCGGGCCGCGGTGCGGCGCGGGCAGCACGATGGCGCCCTGCCGTTGCAGGCCGAGCAGTTGCTTGCGGCAGGCCATCTCCTGCGGTCGGCCGGTGCGGTCGCGCCAGTCCAGCCGGGCACAGACCTCCTTGGCCACGCGGTAACGCGACAGCCCAGGCTCGGCCTGCATACGCTCGGCAAGCCAGGCCAATGTGGCGGGATCGGACAGGCGCTGTTGCGGCAGATGGTAGATCATGCCGCAACCGCTACATCAGGCGAGGCTTTGTGTCCAGAGGGGGTTGTGGGGGATGATCAGGGTCAAGCCCGGCCATGACTGTTGGGGCACGGCCATGACGATTGGGGCATGGCCATGACGATTTGGGCACGGCCATGACGGTTGGGGCGGCCGGTGCGAAGGCCGGTCGATGAAATGAGGACTTGGCCCGTTAGTCAATTATATTGACAGGCGTGACGCCTTCGCCAGATCGTCGACCAAATCGGCGAACGCTGCCGCACGTTGCGCGTCCAGCCGCCATATGAACGCCGCTTCTACGTCCGGCACCACATGCAATCCCGGTGGTCCGGCGCCATCCACCAGCGTGACCCGTGTGCCACGCGCCGCGCAAAATGCCATCCCGTTCAACGGCACCGTGCCGCCCTCGCGGGCGAACTGCCGCAGCAGTCCGCCGAGTGCCCGCAGATCCTCTGCTTCGCCCAGCATCAGCAGCATAGGATTGAAATCGCTCGGCAGGAATCCGATGCGCAGCATGCCGCCTCAACGATGCCCGGTACCTGGCTGGCTTCGTTCGACCGTTCGGGTTGCACTCGACGGTTCAAGTCTGCGCACCGCGCGACGAGGGTCGCGCACGCCTGGCATCCATGCTTGGTGCCCATTGGAGCCTCCCGATTGGATGGACGCAGCTCCTGCCGCTTCGAACTGCGGGCAGCGTGTCATCGCGAGCGAAGCGAAGCAATCTCCCCCGCGAGATCGCCCCAACCCAGCCGGGAGATTGCTTCGCTTCGCTAACAAGAAACAGTCCCCCGTGTCATGGACGGCGCAGGCCGGCCATACGGGGGGACAGCGGTTTCATCCAGAGTGGGTCGGCCGACCGGCCGATGGCCAACTCGCGATGACACTGAAGGGCTGAGCTCTTGGCAGGGCAGCCCGCTTTGGCAAGCAGCATCCACCTCCCGGCAAGCCGGCCCACCTATCGGGATGCGTCAGTATCGGACAGGATCTCCCCCAGGCCGGCCGATGCCAACAACTCGCGCGCCAGTTCCAGCAAGCGCACCGCCGTATCCACATCCGAGGTTGCGCTGGCAATTTCGGATAATCGGCGAGCCTGCTCAACGACGTCGATAGCGTCCAACATTTCAGCACCTCCAAAAGGCGCCCATCGCTCACAATCATTGTGGGCTGTATTTCTTCCTGTCTTTGACGTGGATCAATAGCACTGGATGATATCGCTCCCTTTCCGCAGGTGCTGCGCCGTCGGCAAAGCTTGCTTTGATCGCGCAATCCCGGGCAGATACCCCCGATAATGACCTACATCCCGCTGAGCCAGCGTTCATCCAAGGACATCCGTGCGCAGGGCGAAACCTACGCCGAGATGGCGAAAACCGCTCGCACGGCTGTCGCCAAGTCGGGACTGGAGGCGCTTGCCATTCGCTTCGCCGCGCTTGCTGCACGCCGCGAAGCCGAGGAACGCCGGGATGGTGACGAACCCTGCGCCGCGGCACCGAAAGAGCCTGTGGCGGAATAAGGCATCGCCGGGCGCCGGCGCGATCCGGCTACAAAATCTCGATGACATCCGTGGCGTGGCAGAGTTCCTCGGTACCGGCCGCGCCTCGGCCCTCCGGCACTTCGACCAGGCGCACACGCACCCACTCGTCATTGATCGCCTCGACCACCTCCGCAGTGATGCCGCCGATCACGCGCAGCTTCGCGCCGGGTTCGATGCCGATAAGCTCGATCATGTGCTGCTCCCCCCGCCTCGCCACTGTGCTTCCCGCAATGACAGGCCGTTCAAAAGAACACGCTCAGATTTTTCGCCAGGAGCACGTTCTGTTCCAGAATCATCTCGCGCCGCGCGATCTGCCAAGACCCGCCGACGCGCCGCAGCTTGTCGGTACGGCGGCCGATGAACGTGGTGGACTCGTATTCGACGCGATTCTGATCACCAGGAACCGGCATCCCACGGTCACGTCCTGCGCGTCCGCCGCCGAGGGCGATACATCCAGCAGCCGCACATTGCTGACCATGTGGGTCACGCGCGACAGCGGTTCCTCGGCGTAGTGCACGCCTGTCAGGATTTGCTCGACCCGCTTGGTCAGCGTCCACTTGTCCTCGTCGAACCAGCTTATGCTTTCGCCCTGCCGTGTGTTTTCGCGTTCGGCGTGCTGGCCGAACTTCACGTTGCGGCGGATCGGCATGAAATACACCAAGTCCTCCGCCAGCAGTTCAAGCCACTCCTTGAATCGCCGTTGATCAAGCAAATCGGCTTCGTGGTAGAGGAATTCTTCGATTTCCTGCTTGAGCTCGAACCAGGCGAGTTCCCGGCGCGCCGGCGGCCGTTCCGCAACCTCGCTCATCGTTCCCTCCCTGCACGTGGCGCCCGATTACGACACGGACGCGGCCCGCGCGCCAGCGGGCGGTCAGTGCGGCGCGGTGGGCGCCGGGTGCTGATCCTGCGCCGCCGGTTGCCCACCATCCGCGGTGCTCTGCGCGACCGGCGCGGCGCTGAACGGCTGGGTCGAACTCTGTTCCGCCGGTGCGGGCGCCGTGGCGGGCTGCGCCGCGGCCGCGCGCCGCGTCAGGTCGGACACGCAATGGCCCATCGCGTTGCTCGCCACCGTCGAGCCCTCGAGCGAGAGGACCCATGGCCGTTCGTCGCCGGCCGGAAATGTCACCGTCATCGAGGACGCCTGGCGAAACTGCGCGTCGAAGGCCTGCATCTCCGCGCGGTCCACGGTCCACTGCACGCGGTTGCCGTTACCACTCGCCCGTTGCGACCACGGTTGCGCCAGGCCGATCTGCATCACCACGGGAATCTGCGTGCCCTCCGGGATGTTCCAGCCAGGCTTGACTGCCGTGAACGTCACGGTGTCGCCGCCAATCTGGAAGCGCAGTGAGAAGGCGCGCCCATCGGCGGGAGTCCGGGTGCCAATGCCGCAGACCGGCTGGCCATCGTCGCCTTGCCCGTCGAACGCATCCCAGGCGCCAACGTGGTAATAGATATTGACCTCAGCCAGGGCAGGGGCGGCAAGACACGCTGCCAGGGCGAAGGCGAGTAAGGGTTGGCCAAGCTGCATTGCTGCCCTCCTGTGACCGATAGTGCGCCGTCGCTTCTACCGGCAACCGCCACGTCTGCGAGACGGCACGACTGCATTCAGGCTGCACATCCTGGTGATACACGGGCAAAGCAGCATGCGTCATGCCGCCGGCCGCACACCGCGCCCGTACAGCGCGGGGCGAGGCGCGCTCGTGTTCTCGCGATGTTCACGTGCGGGGCATGGATTTTTACGTAATACCCCGGCTGGCACCGTCGCGCCCGAGGTGGTACGGACGGCACCGCGCAGACCCAGGAGGCAAGCATGTCCGCGATCGCCGATATCGTCGCCCGCGAGATTCTCGACAGCCGAGGCAATCCCACCATTGAAGTCGACGTAGTTCTGGAAAGTGGCGTCATGGGCCGCGCCGCCATCCCGTCCGGTGCCTCCACGGGCGCGCACGAAGCCGTGGAACTGCGCGACGACGACAAGTCGCAATTCGGTGGCAAGGGCGTGTTGCAGGCCGTGGCCAATGTCGAGGGCGAGATCTTCGACGCCATCAGCGGCATGGACCCGACGGAGCAAGTGAAGATCGACGAGATCATGATCGATCTGGATGGCACGGCGAACAAGTCGCGGCTCGGCGCCAATGCCATCCTCGGCGTGTCGCTCGCAGTGGCGAAAGCGGCGGCGGCGGAACTGGGCGTGCCGCTGTATCGCTATGTCGGTGGTGTGTATGCACGCACGCTGCCGGTGCCACAGATGAACATCGTCAACGGTGGCAAGCACGCCGACAATCCGATCGACATCCAGGAGTTCATGATCATGCCGGTCGGCGCCGGCACCGTGGCGGATGGCATTCGCATGGGCTCGGAGATCTTTCACAGCCTGCGCAAGGGGCTGCACGACGCCGGCCACAGCACCAATGTCGGCGACGAAGGCGGCTTCGCACCGAATTTGAAATCCGCCGACGAGGCGCTGGGCTTCATCGCCAAGGCATGTGAGCACGCGGGCTATCGCCCGGGCGAGGATGTGATGTTCGCGCTCGATCCCGCATCCAGCGAGTTCTACGAGGATGGCAAATACGTGCTGGCCGGCGAGGGCAAGACGCTCGATGCGGCGGGCATTGTGCGCTATTATGAAGACCTGATCAGCCGGTATCCGATTGCCTCGATCGAGGATGGCTGCGCTGAGGACGACTGGGACGGCTGGGCGCACATGACGCGCGAATTGGGAAGGAAAATCCAGATCGTCGGCGACGACATCTTCGTCACCAATCCCGAGCGGTTGCGGCGCGGCATCGACTCTGGTTCGGCCAACGCGATCCTGGTGAAGGTCAACCAGATCGGCACGTTGAGCGAGACCTTGGAAACTGTGGAGCTGGCGCATCGTGCCGGTTGGCGCGTGGTGATCAGCCATCGCTCCGGCGAAACGGAGGACTCGACGATCGCCGACCTTGTGGTGGCGACCAACGCTGGGCAGATCAAGACCGGCAGCCTGTCGCGCAGCGATCGCCTGGCCAAATACAATCAGTTGATCCGCATCGAGGCCACGCTCGGCGATGCCGCACGGTATGCGGGAAGGACGGTGCTGCGGCGTTGAAATCCTCTCCCGCGCGTAGCGCGGGATAATCGAGGATTTGAAGCGCCGAGGGTGAATAAGAAACCTCTCCCGCGAGAGCGGGAGAGGTCGAGACGCGCCAGCGGCGAGGGTGAGGGAGATCGGGTCGGCACGTTAGCAGGTAGAGCGTGCGGCCCGATCACCCTCACCCTCGTTGCTTCGCAACATCGACCTCTCCCGCTCCGGTGGGAGAGGTTTCCGGTCACGCCATTGTCGCACTAAACACCCGTGCGTAATTCCCGCCCAGCACCTTGCCGACATCTGTCGGACTGAAGCCGACCGTCAGCATCGCCTCGGCCAGATCCGGCAATTGCCGATAGTTGCTGAACACGGCGCCATGGGGCAGGCCAAGCATGTCGCTGCCGAGCCCGACGTGATCCACCCCCACGACGTCGGCCATCCGTGCCATGCCGTTGGCCATCGCTGTCAGGTCCGGAAAAATCGACTGCGGTGGCCAGATTCCGATCACGCCGCCGGTCTGCGCCACCAGCCGCGCATGATCCGGGGAGATCAGCCGGCTGTGCGCGCCCGGACGCGCGCTGAGTGATGTGTGCGATAGCACCAGCGGCTTGGTCGTGACCGACACGGCGCGCTTCACCAGGTCGAACGTTCCGTGCGCTACATCGACAACGATGCCGCGGCGGTTGCAGCGGCGGATCACCTCCGCACCGGCGTCGGTCAGCCCGCCATGTTCCGGCGGCTCGGTCTGGATATCGCCAAGTTCGTTGGCGCGGTAGTGGGTGAGCTGCAAATGCCGAAGCTGCCAGCGTTCGTAAGCCTCATCGACGCGGTCCGCATTGCCCTCCAGGAAATCGCCACCCTCCGCGGCCACGATCGCCGAGGGCGTGCCGCCGCGCGCGGCACTCAACATGGCAGCGTTGGTGATGACCGCAAGGTGCTCCTGCGCGATCAGTTGGTGCAACCGCGCGAAGCCGCGCTGCGACCAGGCGTAAAGCTCGCCCGGGTCCGGCGAGCGATAGGGATGAAAGACGCCGTCGGGCCCCAGCCGATGGCAGGGTGAATCGGAGACGATGGCGAAACAGACTGCCGCCATGCCACCGTCGGCCATCGGCGCGGCAACCGGGGACAAGCCGGTATTGCCGTAGCGCACGCGGATGATCTCTCCGGCATGGCTATGGATGTCGACGGTCGGGAGCTGCCCGATCGCCGCCCGCGCGTCAGCCTGGCGCTGCTGCGCGACCGCGTGCTGTTGCGGCGCGGCAACGGCGGCGAGGCACATCAACGGCGCGCCCCCAAGTACGAAGCGGCGTCCGACGGCGGACCATCCCGCGGGCTGGGTAAGACGGGCATCGTGCAGTTGGTAACGCCAGGAATTCGTATCGCCCCGGTGCCGCCGCAACGTGCCGGTCAGGCGAACCGTCTGCCCGGTGATGGGAATCGGCGTTGCCGCGAACACTTCCACCGCGCCCACCGGGTCGCGCGGCACGCATCCGGCACAGCACGGAGGCTCCGGCACGAGCAAGCAATGACTGGTGCGGCCGGCCGGCGTCGCCGTCGCCATGAAGCCGGAGAGTTCGATGGTGGTCTCGGCCGCCGCATCGGCGCGACCGGTGCTCAGGTCCTGCCAATTCAACCGCACGATCGCTCCCCCGTTCGTTCAGTGTGAGCGGGTCAACTTACGAATGCGATGGTTTTCGCTGTCGCCGATATACACCGCGCCGTCGGGTCCGATCGTGGCACCGTGCGGCCGAGCCAGTCCAGCCGCATCGGCCGGACCGTGATCGCCGCCGGGGCCCGCAAGGCCGGTGCCGGCGATGGTGGTCACTATCCAGGTCCGCGCATCGATGCAGCGGATCGCGTGGTTTTCCGTATCGACGATGAATACGTTGCCGTCGGTGTCCACCGCCATTTCTTTTGGCGCGTTGAACACGGCGGCCCGTGCGTCGCCACCGTCTCCGGCATAGCCGCGTGCCCCGGTGCCCGCGACCGTCTCGATGATGCCGTTACGCACGCAGCGCAGGCTGCTGCCCTGGCGTTCCAGGATGTACAATGCTCCGTCCGGCGCCAGAGCCACCGCACGTGCGCCGAAAATCCCGGCGCTCGTCGCGGGCCCGCCATCGCCGTCATGGCGCGCTTCGCCGGTGCCGGCGAAGGTGCTGATGATGCCTGTGGCAAGTTCGACGACGCGGACCCGATGATCGGCCACGTCGGCGATGAACAGGTTTTCGCCCGCCGCATCCAGGGCCAGCCCATTCGGTTCGACGAGTCCCGCTTTCGCTGCCGGCCCGCCGTCGCCGCTGAATTTGCCCGAGCCATCGCCGGCCAGAGTCGTGATGACCCCGGGCGGCTCGATTCGCCGCACGCGGCGATTCAAACGGTCCGCGAAATAGATCGTCCCCGCCTGGTCCACCACTACGCCGTATGGTTCGTTCAGCAGTGCGTAGATCGCCTCGCCGCCATCACCGGAAAATCCGCGTTCGCCGGTGCCGGCAATTGTTGCGATCGTGTGGTGCGTCCATCGACGCGGCGGATGCAGTGATTGAACGTATCGGCGAAGAACAGGTCGCCCATGACATCAAACGCGAGGTCGAACGGGTTGTTCAAAATCGCCTGCGCTGCCGGACCGCCATCGCCGGCATAACCCTGGGCGCCGGTCCCCGCCACAGTGGTGATAACCCATCCCGGATTGCCGCTTGCCATGGTGCCGATCTCCCTCGGCGCCACCATGGTTGTCGGCTCCGGCATGTCAAGCGTAGGATGGTGACAACGCGCATATTGCCGGAGGAACCGTGATGGACATGCAGACGCCGACCGCGACGGATCGCGCCGAGGCAGGCAGCCTCTACGCCAAACTGGAAGAGCGCATCATCATGCGCGACCAGGTCGGCGCCAGCGAAGTCTACTACGATCTCGTCCGCGCCGGCAGGCCGCTGAATGAGATCATCGCCGAGGGTGTTCGCATCCATGCGCCGTACACGCATGTGCCATACCATGAACGCATCGATGACGGCTATCCGAACTTCGTCAATAACGACCACTGCCTGTTGAGCGCGCGCGCAACGATCAACCTGGCGAAGATGCTGCCCAGCCATTTGGCGATGCTGCCGATGGCGCAGACCATCTGGTACATTCCCAGCGGGCTGGATATCTGGAACCAGAAGATCAACAAGGCGCCCGGCCACTACACGAGGATGCGCGGCAATATCGGCAAGGTCGAGGCGCCGCCGGCGCCCGTCGTTTACTGGCCGGATCAGGCAGCCGCTGCGTGAAATTGCGCCGCTGCGGGAACGGCTGAACAACTGGATGACCCTGGTGCATCGCGGCCATGTGGTCGACGCCTATCGCGTCTTCCTCGGGCTGATGGAGGAAACCGCAGACCGCAAGGAAGTCCTGGCTGAACTGGTGTTCGCCGGATTGATGGATGTGCAGGACCGGCTGCTGCACAACCGCTCCTACACGACGGGCACAAGGCGTATCGCACCCGTTCCACGGTGGAGATCGGCAACGCGCATCGGCTGGGACAACGCGCATCACGTGAGTGTACGCGGGCGCGCTGGATGTCGCCGTGGGGCCACGCTGGTATTCCACCTACGAAATGGCCTGCAACCTTGTGAAGATGCACATCGAGGGCGAAGCGCTGCACGCCGTGCCCTATGGCGGCGTCAGCGAGCCCGAACTGGCGGTGCTGCGTCAATACCGGCGAGATGACCCAGGAAGATGCGGCGGAATTGACGCGCGCGGCGATCCGCGAGGACGAACTGGTCGCCCTGGACGCGATCACCAATTTGCTGAAGGCCGGCAAGAACCCGCGGCGGATCCTCGATGTTCTGCAGATCGCCTGTGCGCAGACCGTGCTGGAGACGCGTGCGCCGAGTACTTCAATATGCCGCACCACTGCTACGAATACCTCAACACGCTTGGCTGGTTCTGGGACAACTTCGACCACCCGCGCCGTCTGCGGCTGCTTTACGTCGGGGCGTCCTTCGTGAACCGCACGGCCTATTGCCAGCGAGGTCTTGGCGAAGTTCACAGCTTCTCGGCGAAGGCGCCGAGCGGATCCGACCGGCTGACGGCCGGGCAATTGCTCGATCGGGTCGAGGCCGCGATCTGTTCGCTGAACGGCCAGGAGAGCGTGGACTGGACGCAGGCCTATCTCGACAGCGTGGGCGATCGCTCGCCGCTGGTGCAGCGCATCGCCCTGGCGGCGACGAGGCTGGGCAACGATCCGCACAACCAGGAAATCGCCCAGTGCATGCTGATGGATTACGGCGTCAATCGGCAGCCGGACCGTGACCGGCTGCTGCTGTCCGCTGCCTACCACACCGCGATGCATCGCAAATACGGCGACCCGCTGGAGCCGGCGCGCCGCTTCGGCCAGGCCATGGGCTTCGACGAACTGGTGCACTGACGGGACGAGGCGCAACCATGACGATCTCGATCCGGCCGATCGATCCGGTATCTCGCCCGTTTTTCGCGGGCGAGGTTTCCGGCATCGATATCACCCAGCCTCTGTCTGCGTCGGATGCCGCGGCGATCTCGGCGGGCATGGATAAATTCGGCGTGCTGGTGTTCCACGACCAGCACTTCGACGACGAGACCCAACTCAGGTTCAGCCGCAACTTCGGCGAATTGGAACTGGCAACCGGCGATTTGACCTTCGGCCGGGAACGCCGGCGGCTGGCGCCCGAGGTTAACGACATTTCGAATTTGGATGACGACAGCCAGGTGCTGGCGCGCGACAACCGCCGGCGGTTGTTCTCGCTGGGCAACCGGCTGTGGCATTCGGATTTGTCGTTCAAGGCGGTGCCGGCGAAGTACTCGCTGCTGTCGGCGCGGGTGATCCCGTCGGCAGGGGGCAACACCGAATTCGCCGATATGCGCGCGGCCTACGACGCACTGGACGACGAAACCAAGGCCGAGTGCGAGCACCTGATCTGCGAACACAGCCAGATTTTTTCGCGCGGTGTCCTTGGTTTTACCGAGTTCACCGATGACGAGCGGCGACGGTTCGCACCGGTGCAGCAGCGCCTGGTACGCCGCCATCCGTCAACCGGACGCAAGTCGTTGTTCCTGGCATCGCATGCCGGCGCCATCCTGGGCTGGCCGGTGCCGGAAGCGCGTGCCTTCCTGCGCGACCTGGCGGAACATGCGACGCAGCGCCGCTTCATCTACGCCCATGTGTGGCGGCAATGGGACCTGGTGGTTTGGGATAACCGCGCGACCATGCACCGCGCCCGCCCGTTCAAGGCCGAGGAAGTGCGCGACATGCATCGCACCACTGTCGCGTGTGAACGCTCGACGATGGCGGAAGCGGCGTAGCGTCGCTAGGCCGGGGTGCGACGCTACGTGCGGATCATTCCGCCGCAGTGCTGAGCTGGGCCTCGGACACCGCTTCGTAGGGGAAGCGCTTGACCCGGTCCATGTTCATGCCTTCGATCCGAAGCAGCCGGGTCGAGCCCTCGCGCCGCGGCGAATGCAGTACGCCGATGTCGTAGAAATACGCATCGCCCGGCTTCATCGCATAATCGCGCACCCAGGCGGCCTTGCCCGGCTTGCCCTCGCTCGGCCGCTCGACGCAGTCCCAGTCCGTCATGATCGTTTCGCCTTCGGCCTGCCCATAGATCGCCCAGGACGGCCCGTGGTCATGCGGTTTACTGCTCTTGGCACCAACATAGGCGTGCGCCAGGATGGTGAAACCATAATCGGGGTCTTCATACAGCACCTTGCGCTCCGGCGTGCCTTCCGGAATGTAGGTCGCAACGAATTCCGGCTCCTGCAACACCTTGCCCACCAGCTCGGTGATTTCCAGGCAGCCTTCGGTGCCGGGGTGTTTCTGCAAGGCATCGCGGCATTGTGCGGCGAACTGATCGATTGTGGTCATCGGCCGATCTCCCAGGTTGCGTGAGGTCAACGACGATACGGGTAGCAGCGTGCGCGGTCCAGCGTCAGGCCGAAGTGCTCGCCCAGCGCCTTGATCGCGTCGCCGTGCTCTGGATACGGGTCCGCGTTGGCGGGGCCGACGATGATGCAGCCGAAATTGGCGTCGCGCTTGCCGCCCGGAGGCAGCATGGCGGTCACCAGCGTCTGTCCGTCCATGTCGCGCAAGGTCAAAAACAGCGGCATCGACCGCCGGATGTGCGCCTCTTTTCCAATATCTTGCTCTATGAACACCGTCGACAAGGACCGGAAACTTTCCGCGGCTCGCTCTCGCTCGCGGCGAAAGTGCTTCTCAACGGCGTGTCGCATGCCTTCCGATTCTGCGGCCGCCTCGCCTTCGGTGACGATGCGGAACCACGTGCGATCGCCGGGTGCATCGCAAACATATTCCATGCGCTTGGGCCCCCGCCTGACTTGGACTGTTCCCGGCCCTAAGCTTAGTCTGATCGGCGGCGCGGAGCAAACGGCGCTTGCATACGGGGGAGACATGGCGCTGCAACCGGACGGTAATGCGGGCGATAGTTTCGACTACGTGATTGTCGGCAGCGGGGCAGCCGGCTCGGTCCTGTCCGCGCGCCTGACCGAGGATCCCGGCGTTACCGTGTGCGTGCTGGAATGCGGGCCGCCGGACCGGCATCCGTTCATCCATGTGCCGGCCGGGTTCATCAAGATGCTGTTCAATCCGGCCTACACCTGGCAATTCAAGACCGAGCCGGGCGAGGGCACCGCCGGGCGGCAGATTCCCACCACGCAAGGCCGGACGCTGGGCGGATCGAGCTCGATCAACGGCATGATCTACAATCGCGGCCAGCGCGCCGATTTCGACAACTGGGCGCAACGCGGCAACCGAGGCTGGGGCTATGTCGACGTGCTGCCGTATTTCAAGCGCACCGAGCAGCGCATCGGTTTCGCCGACGATCGCATCCACGGCCGCGACGGCAACCTGCCGGTCACCGATATCGATTGGATCCATCCGATCTGCGAGGCCTTCATCGCCGGCGCGGTCGGCGCCGGGCTGCCGCGCTGTGCGGACTACAACAGCGGCGATCATCAGGAAGGCGTCGGCTATTTCCAGCGCGCGATCTATCGCGGCTGGCGGCATTCCGCGGCGCGCGTGTTCCTGCATCCTGCGCGCAATACCGGTCGGCTGGATGTGCGCACCGATGCCCGCGCAGCGCAGGTCTTGTTCGACGGCAAGCGCGCCGTGGGCGTGCGCTATGTCGACGATCGCGATCGCACGACGCAGCGTGTCGGTGCATGCCCGGCGCGAGGTCATTCTATCGTGCGGCACCGTCAACACCGCGAAGCTGCTGCAGATTTCCGGTGTCGGGCCGGCGGCCTTGCTGCAATCGCTTGGTGTGCCGGTCATTGCCGACCTCCCGGCGGGCGAGAACTTTCGCGATCACTACTCGGCCCGTGTCGTCGCGCGCGTGAAGAATATTCGCACCATCAACGAAATGTCGCGCGGGCTTGGGCTGGCCGGACAGATCGCGCGCTGGGCGATGGGTAAGCCGAGCATTCTCGCGTTGAGTCCTTCTCTGGTGCACTGGTTCTGGAAGTCCGACGAGGTGCTGGACTTCCCCGATCTGCAAGGCGTGTTCAGTCCCGCAAGCTACAAACAGGGGTTTGTCGGTTTGCTCGACGACTATCCCGGAATGACCTGCGGTGTGTGGCAGCACCGGCCGGAGAGCATCGGCTACGTGCGCGCGCGGTCCGACGATCCGTTTGAAGACCCGATCATCCAGCCCAACTACCTGGCGGATCCTATTGACCGGAGGGTGCTGATCGCCGGCATGCGGCTGGCGCGCAAGCTGTTGCACACGCCCGAGTTGGCTCTGTATTTCGATGGCGACGCGCTGCCCGGGCCGGAGGCGCAGAACGACGACGAACTGCTGGAATACGCGCGGCAATACGGCTCGACCTCGTATCACCTGATCGGCACGGCGAGGATGGGGCCGGCGACCGACCGGACCACGGTGGTGGATGACCGATTGCGGGTGCACGGGCTGACCGGCTTGCGAGTGGTGGACGCGTCGATCATGCCCAACATGCCGTCGGCGAACACGTATTGTTCCACGATGATGATTGCCGAGAAGGCGTCGGACATGATCCGCGGCCGGCCGCCGCTGGCCCCGGTGGAAGGGATCGCCGCCTGACCGCTTGCAGCGTCCCCGCATTGGCCCGACTATCGCCCCGAACGCGATCGCGGAAGGGACCCTAGGGTGGCCGGATTCAAAAGCACGGAACGTTACATTGCCTCGCGCGACCTGGAAGTGGCGGTGAATGCGGCGGTGACGCTGCAACGCCCGCTGCTGATCAAGGGCGAGCCAGGCACCGGCAAGACGGTGCTGGCGCATGAGGTTGCTCAGGCACTCGGTCATGAATTGATCGAGTGGCACATCAAGTCCACCACCAAGGCGCAGCAGGGGCTGTACCAGTACGACGCCGTATCGCGCCTGCGCGACGGACAGCTTGGCGACGAGCGGGTGCACGACATCGCCAACTACATCGTCCGCGGCAAGCTGTGGGACGCGTTCGACTCCGCCGATCCGGTCGTTGTGCTGATCGACGAGGTGGACAAGGCGGACATCGAGTTTCCCAACGACCTGCTGCTGGAACTCGACCGCATGCAGTTCTTCGTTTACGAGACGCGGAAGACCGTCGTGGCCCGGCATCGGCCGATCGTCATCATTACCTCCAACAACGAGAAGGAACTGCCGGACGCATTCTTGCGCCGCTGCTTCTTCCACTACATCCGCTTCCCTGACCGCGACACGATGGAGCAGATCGTGCATGCGCACTATCCGGACATTCGCAAGGACCTGACGCGGGAGGCGCTGAATGTGTTCTTCCAGGTGCGCGAGGTGCCCGGTCTGAAGAAGAAGCCCAGCACAGCGGAATTGCTGGACTGGCTGAAATTGCTGATGGTGGAAGACCTGCCGGTTGAGGCGTTGCGGACCAATGAGAAGCAGCTTGTCATCCCGCCGCTGTATGGGGCGCTGTTGAAGAACGAGCAGGATGTACATTTGTTCGAGCGGTTGGCGTTTTTGGCAAGGCGTGGCGGCTGATGTTCGCGCATTTCATCCTGGCATTGCGGCAAGCGGGGTTGAACACGTCGATCACCGAGTATCTCACCCTGCTCGGTGCAATGCAGGCCGGGGTGGCGGATTATAGTGTCGATGATTTCTATTACCTGAGCCGCGCGGCGCTGGTGAAGGACGAGCGCTATCTCGACCGCTTCGACCGCGTGTTCGGTGCGTGCTTCAAGGGTTTGGAGTCAGAGGACGGCGTGCTGTCGCGCGACCTGCCGGAAGAATGGCTGCGCAAACTGGCCGAGAAGCTGCTGACACCGGAGGAGATGGCGAAGATCGAGGCGCTGGGCGGATTCGACGCATTGATGGGTCGCCTGCGTGAACTGCTGGCGGAGCAAAAGGGCAGGCATCAAGGCGGATCGAAATGGATCGGCACAGCGGGCACATCGCCGTTCGGCGCGTATGGCTATAATCCGGAAGGTGTGCGGATCGGCCAGAACGAATTGCGCCAACGCCGTGCCGTGAAAGTATGGGACAAGCGCGAATTCCGCGATCTGGACGATACGGTGGAACTCGGCACGCGCGGGATGAAGCTTGCCTTGCGTCGGCTGCGCCGTTTCGCGCGGCAGGGGGCGGCAACGGAGTTGGATCTGCCCGACACGATCAAGTCCACCGCGAACAACGCCGGCTCGCTCGATTTGAAGATGGTGCCGGAGCGGCATAACGCGGTGAAGGTGCTGCTGATCCTGGATGTCGGCGGCTCGATGGACGACTACGTGAAGCTGTCGGAGGAACTGTTCTCCGCCGCACGGTCCGAGTTCAAGCACCTGGAGTATTACTACTTCCACAACTGCCCCTATGAACGGCTGTGGAAACGCAACCGCCGGCGGCATGATGAGGTCGTGTCGACCTGGCAGGTGCTGCGAACATACGGTCCGGACTACAAGTTGATTTTTGTCGGCGATGCGGCGATGAGCCCCTATGAGATCACCATGTCGGGCGGTTCCGTCGAACATTGGAACGAAGAAGCCGGGACGGTCTGGCTGGAACGATTGACGGCGCATTATCGCCGATCCGCCTGGCTCAATCCGACACCGCAGCGAAGCTGGGGCCATGTACGGTCGATCAATATGATGCGCGATCTGATGGGCGGGCGGATGTATCCGTTGACGGTCAACGGCATCGACGACATGACGCGCGAGTTGAGTCACTAACGGGAGGAAACCATGGCGCGGCTGGACGGCAAGGTCGCCTTCATCACCGGCGGCGGTTCCGGGATTGGCCGCGCCGCGGCGATCCTGTTCGCTCGCGAAGGTGCGCGTGTCGTCATTGCCGATATCGATGAAGCGGCGGGAGAGCATACGGCGCAGCTTGCCGGACACGACGCAATCGCCATCCGCACCGATGTGCGGGATGAAGACAGCATGCGTGCTGCAATTCTCAGCACCGTGCAGCATTTCGGCGGCTTGCACGTGCTGCATAACAACGCCGGCGGTTCGACGCAGCAGGACAACTCCGTGGTGGACGCGCCGATCGAGGAATTCTGGCGTGTCATCACGCTGGATCTGTTCGGGACGTTCCTTGGTTGCCGGGTGGGCATTCCGGAAATTATCAAATCGGGCGGCGGCTCGGTAATCAATATGTCGTCGAACGTCGCACTGATGGGAATTGCCGGGCGTGATTGCTACACGGCCGCGAAGGGTGGCGTTGCAGCGATGACCCGTTCCATGGCCGTCGAGTTCGCGTCGCATCGCGTGCGAGTGAACGCGGTCGCGCCATCGGCGACGATGACGGATCGCGTGCGCAAGCTCATGGCCGGCAATGCCGCCATCGACAAGCTGGCAAACGCGCATTTGCTTGGTCTGATCGAGCCGACGGACATCGCCAACATGGTGCTGTTCCTGGCATCCGATGAATCCCGCATGATCACCGGACACGTCTATCCGGTGGACAGCGGCGTCACGATCTCCTGAAGAGGGCAGCTATGAAAATCAAGCGCGTGGAGCACATCGCCATCGCCGTGGACTCGATCAACGAGTTCGATCGGCATGCTGCGCGATACGTTTGGCATTGAGATGGAGTACGAAGAAACGCATCCGACCGCGCGGCTTGCCATGCTGCCGATCGGCGAAACCTACCTCGAGCTGCTGGAAAGTCACAGTCCGGAATCCGGGGTCACGAAGTGGATCAATGAGAAGGGCACGGGTCTGTTCCACATCTGCTTCGAGGTCGAGGACATCGATGCCGCCCTGGCAGAACTAAAGCAGAAGGGCGTGAAACTGCGCGACGAAACGCCTCGGCCGGGCCATGGCGGCTCGCGCATCGCCTTCATCGATCCGTCCGCTACGGGGAACGTGCTGATCGAACTGGCCGAGCTGCCGGGCGGGCACGGGGCACACTGACTTGGCGGACTTGGGAGTTTCTTGCGACTGGCGTCAGTACAACGTCTGCCGCAAACGCTCCGGATACTCGCGGTCGTATTGTTCGCCACCAAGCTGGCCGGCAGTGATATCCGCGATGATCGTCCCAGCGCTGGGCAGCGACTTCCGTGAAATGTGCTTCTCCGGGTTCCACAGTTCCGATCGCACCAAAGCCTTCGGGCACTGGAAATACACGCTCTCCGCCGACACCACGATCACGGAGCGTGGCAGCGTTCCGCGGAATTCGAAACGAGCCAGAAGATGGGGCGCAACCGAGATCTTCGCGCGTCCATTGACCCGCAGCGTCTCGCCCACTCCCGGGATCAGGAACAACAGCGCGACACGCGGATCGTTCACGATATTGCGCAGGCTGTCGATGCGATTGTTGCCGCGACGATCGGGGATCAGCAGCGTTCGCTCGTCCTCGACGTGCACAAACCCGGCCGGATCGCCGCGTGGGGACGCATCCAATCCGCCGGGTCCGCTTGTCGCCAACACCATGAACGGCGACGCGGCGATCATCGCGGCGTAGTGCGGATGCACGAAGCTGACCTCCTTGGCGATCGCGCCGCCGGACGCCGCGCCATACAGCGCCTCCAACTCCGCCTCGCCGCGGATCACATGATCCTCCGGCACCGTGTTCACCGGCATCGCATCCATCGTCAGGCCTCCTCCTACGCGTTCGCCCCGGTCTGCTTCAACGCCGGATGCACCGTCTTGCTGAAGATATGCTCGTCGTGCCCGATCACGTGGACAGAGGCGCCGACGATCAGCGGATCGGGCCCGGTGACAATACTGCGATCCTTCGTCGGATAGGGCAACAACGAAAGAAAGTGCTGCATGCAGTTCAGCCGAGCGCGCTTCTTATCGTCGGTCTTGACGATTGTCCATGGCGCGTCGGCGGTGTCGGTATAGAAGAACATCGCCTCCTTGGCCTCGGTATACTGATCCCACTTTTCCATCGAGGCGCGGTCGATCGGCGACAGCTTCCACTGCTTCAGCGGGTCATTCTCGCGTTCCGCAAACCGCCGCCGCTGCTCTTCGCGGGTCACCGAGAACCAATATTTGACCAGCCTGATGCCGGAACGCGCCAGCATCCGTTCCAGTTCCGGACACTGTCGCATGAATTCCAGGTACTCGCTGGGCGTGCAGAACCCCATCACGCGTTCCACGCCGGCGCGGTTGTACCAGGAACGATCGAACAGTACAAGTTCGCCGGCTGCCGGAAGATGGCTGATGTAGCGCTGGAAATACCATTCGCTCTGCTCACGCTCCGTCGGCTTCTGCAAGGCCACCACGCGCGCAGTCCGCGGGTTCATATGCTCCATGAACCGCTTGATGGTGCCGCCCTTTCCTGCGCCATCGCGGCCTTCGAATAGCAGGACGATGCGCTCGCCGCTTTCCGCGACCCAACGCTGCGCCTTCAGCAGCTCACGCTGCAATTGCAGCATATGCTCCTCGTAAGGGCCGGTGCGCATGGGAGTTTTATAAGGATATTCCCCGGTCTCGAACAAACGTCGAATCGCCGCCGGATCGTGGCGCAAATCCGCGATATGCGCCGACGGCGCGGGTTCCATCTCGGGCGGCGGAAGGACCTCGCCGTTGGTCGGCGGGTGGGCTCCGTTCTTTTTCGTCATGGCACACTGCCTCATTTGGGTGATCGCGGCGGCTACACTAGGCTGAATTCGTCACCAAATGGCAAACCGCGCAATGATTCCCGTCTCGATCGTCACCGGATTCCTCGGCAGCGGCAAGACTACGTTGATCGGCCGGGTCTTGCGCGATCCTGCTTTCGCGCGCACCGCCGTGATCGTCAACGAATTCGGCGAGATCGGCCTGGACCACCATCTGGTATCCTCCAGCGATGAAACCCTGCTGACGCTGACCACTGGCTGCCTGTGCTGCGCCGTGCGCAGCGACCTGGTGGCGACATTGCTCGACCTGCACGCGCGCCGCGGCGCCGGCGAGATCGCGTTCGATCGAGTGCTGGTCGAGACTTCCGGCATGGCGGACCCCGCGCCGATCCTGCACGCGCTGATGACCGATGCAGACGTTGCGCGGTTCTATTGTCTGGATACCATGCTGACGGTGGTAGATGCGTTGCATGGTGATGGTGCGCTGGATCGTCACCCCGAGGCACGTCGGCAGGCCGCGCTGGCGGATCGGCTGGTCCTCAGCAAAACCGACATAGCCGGACCGGCCGCGTCGCTGCGGGCTCGGCTCGCGGTGCTCAACCCTGGCGCGCCGATGCTGTTGGCACCGGAGATCGTGCCCGCCAGCCTGTTCACCGCCGCCGACCCGGAAGCGCGCGCCGCACGGCTGGCGGCACTGCCAGCAGGATCGTCGCAATCCCCATTTCGCCGAGCGCAGCACACCGACGGCATCGACACCTTCACCTTGCAACGCGACCGCCCCGTGCCGGCGCTGGCTCTGACTCTGCTGTTGCAAGCGTTGGCCGAGCATTGCGGTGCGCGCCTGCTGCGGATGAAGGGCCTGGTTGACGTTGCGGAAATGCCAAACCAGCCGGCGCTGCTCCACGGCGTGCAGCACGTGTTCGCGCCACCCGATTTTCTCCCCCGCTGGCCAGCCGACGACCGCACCACCCGCCTGGTTTTCATTACCCAAGGCGTGCCACCGTATTTCCCGGCCCGGCTGCTGGATGCGATTGAGGCGGAGGTGTTGGAAGCCACGCACCATGCCGCATTCGGGCATGACGACACACACTCTTGACTCAAGGTGTTGGCGCAAGCTCTAACACGCACATGCGCATTGTCATTATGGGGGCCGGCGGCCTCGGCGGCTATTTCGGCGCGCGGCTTGCAGCAGCAGGCAACGACGTGGCATTCGTCGCGCGCGGCGCGCATTTGGCGGCGATCCGCAAGGATGGCCTGCGCGTTACCAGCGCCCTCGGGGACCTGCATCTGCAAGACGTAGCAGCAACTGACGATCCATCGACGCTGGAGCCCGCGGATGTGGTGATCGTCGCGGTGAAGCTGTGGGATACCGAAGCGGCGGCGATTGCGGTGAAGCCATTGGTGCGGCCAGGCGCAGCGGTGGTTTCGTTTCAGAACGGTGTCAATAAGGACGACGTGCTGACCGGTGTCCTTGGCCCCGACGCGGTCATCGGTGGCGTTGGGCAGATCGGTGTTGTTATCGGCAGTCCCGGCGTCGTCGTCCACACCGGCACCATGGCGAAGCTGATCTTCGGCGAGTTGGATAACCGCCGATCGGAGCGGGTCGAGGCGTTCCACGCCGCCTGCGCCACCGCCGGCATCGACGCCGAAATCGCCGACGATATCGGCCTGGCGATCTGGCAGAAGTTCGTGTTCCTGGTAGCCATGTCGGGCTGCACTGCGAGCATGCGCTCGACCATCGGCCCGATCCGTGCCAATCCGCAGGCGCGCGGGTTTTTCTTGGACGTGGTGCGGGAAGCGGTTGCTGTGGGCCGAGCGATGGGCGTGGCGCTGCCGCAGGACTACGCCGAACAGCGAATGAAATTCGTTGAGACGCTGCCGCCGCAGATGACCGCATCGATGCAGGGCGACCTGGCGCGTGGCAATCGGTTGGAACTGCCGTGGCTCAGTGGCGCGGTGGTGGACCTAGGCGCGAAGCTCGGCGTGCCGACGCCGCTCAACCGTGCGGTGCGCGACGTCCTGGCGCTGTACGTCAACGGCACTCCACTCGAGACGTGATGACATAGCGGTCCCGCCTGTATCGGCCATGCTTCAATATACCAGTGTGCCTCCTACCAAAGCGAGGGTCGCCGCCAGCAGCGGTCGCAAGACCCATTCCGGTACCCGAACGGCCAGCATGCTGCCCAGGATAATCCCGGGGACCGAGCCGAGCAGTAGCGATGTTAGCATTTCGAGGTTGACCGATCCGAGGAACCAGTGCCCGACGCCGGCGATCAGCGTTAGTGGCACGGCATGCGCGATATCCGAGCCGACGATGCGCGGCATCGGCAGTCGCGGATACAGCAGCAGCAGGACGGTCACGCCGATCGCGCCAGCACCCACCGAGGAAATCGTCACCAGCACGCCCAGCACGGCGCCGGTGACCACGGTCAGCGCAACGGTGGCTCGCGGCGAATATTGGTCGAGCCGATCGCCACCCATGGCGAGAAGCCGATGCCGGAACAGCAGCGCGACCGAGGTGAGCAACAGCATCACGCCAAGCACCAGGGAGATTACGTGGGACGCGGCACGGCTGGACAGGTCGAAATGCGAAATCACCAGCAACGTCAGCGCAGTCGCCGGCACGCTGCCCCCGGCGAGGCGCGCGACAATCGGCCATTCCACCGTATGATTCGACGCCGTGCACGGCGGTGCCGACCGTCTTGGTAATGGAGGCATAGAGTAAATCGGTGCCAACCGCAGCGGCCGGATGGACTTCGAAGAGCAATACCAGGATCGGCGTCATCAGCGCGCCGCCGCCCACGCCGGTCTGGCCGACCAGCAAGCCGACAATAAAGCCGGACAACACGTAGAGCGGATGGACCGACGGCAAGGCATGCACGTGTGGCAACGGGCTCCGTGGTTGTCGGCCGATAAAGCATCCGTAGAATAGCCTTTCTGTCGGAACACCCACCACAGGAAACGACGCGTTTCAGATTTCGCAAGAACATTCCACGCGCGCAGGCAACAAGGGCAGGACGTTCCATGGTGACGTGCAGGAGGAGAGAAAATCGATGACCCGCCTTGCGGTAATCGGCGATGCGCCAAAGCGTCGGGAAGATGCGCGCTTTGTTGTCGGCAAGGGTGCATATCTTGACGACCTGGTGTTTGATTCGCTTGCTCACGCCGTTGTGCTGCGCTCGCCGCATGCCCATGCGCAAATTGCCGGCGTCGATGCGGCGGCGGCGCGGGCGATGCCTGGGGTGCTGGCGGTGCTGACCGCGGATGATGCTGCGGCGGATGGATTGCAGCCGATGCGGCCGACGATCGAGGCCAATGTGCAGACGGGGGAACCATTCGCTTTCGCACCGCAGCCGCTCTTGGCGCGTGACAAGGTGCGCTTTGCCGGCGAGCCTGTCGCGCTTGTGGTGGCGGGGACTCGTGCGCAGGCCTTGGACGCCGCCGAACACATCATTGTCGAATTATGTGCCGCTGCCCGCGGTTACCACCGCCGCCGCGGCGATCGCGCTCGATGCGCCGGAGCTTTCGCCCGAAGTTGCCGGCAATATCTGCATCGATTGGCACTCTGGCAACGCAGCGGCGGTGGAGGCCGCGTTCGCCCGAGCGGCGCATGTCGTCGCGTTGCCCCTCGACAATCATCGCATCGTCACCAATCCGATGGAGCCGCGCGGCGGCGTTGGCACTTACGACGCGGCGCAGGGCCGCTACACATTGTACGTCTCAAGCCAGAACATTCATGCCAACCGCGACGCGACCGCCCGTTGGCTTGGCGTGCCGCCGGCCGCGGTGCGCTTCGTAGCGCCGGATGTCGGTGGCGGTTTCGGCGCGAAGAATTTCACCTATGCCGAGCATGCACTTCTGCTGTGGGCGGCGAAACGTGTTGGCCGGCCGGTGAAATGGATCGCCACGCGCAGCGAGGTTTTCCTCACGGATCACCAGGCGCGCGATCATGTCGCGGAGGCGGCCCTGGCGCTGGATGCAACAGGAAAATTCCTTGCATTGCGGGTCGCCAGCGTGGCCAATCTCGGCGCTTACATGGCCGGCGGCGCCGGCGCCGTGCAGACCAACCAATATGTGCATCTACCAGGCACGGTCTACGACATTTCAGCAATCGCACTGCATATCAAGGCGGTACTCAGCAACACCACGCCAATTGGTGTCACCCGCGGCCCCGGTTTCGCCGAGACGGTGAACATCATCGAGCGGCTGATCGACTCCGCCGCACGGGAATGCGGTTTCGATCGTGCGGAACTGCGCCGCCGCAATTTCGTGCCGGCGGCAGCGATGCCGCTGACCAACGCGTTCGGCTTTTCGGTGGACAGCGGCGATTTTCCAGCAACGTTCGACCATGCGCTTGCGGCCGCCGACGCTGCGGGCTTCCCCGAGCGGCGCGCGGAGAGCGAGGTACGCGGGATGTTGCGCGGCCTCGGCTTCGCCTACCACATCAAGGGCACCGGAGGTTCGCCACACGAGAACGTCGATATCCGTTTCGAGGATGATGGCACGGTGTCATTGATCACCGGCACCCAGACCATCGGCCAGGGGCACGAGACGACCTTTCCGCAGATTCTGGCGGACCGCCTCGGCATTCCCAATGTGTTGGTTCGGTTGCGGCAAGGCGACACGGATCTGATCCCGATGGGCGGCGGCCACGGCAGTTCTCGCGCCACCTATATGGGCGGCACGGCGATGTGGCGCGCGTCGGACACGATCATCGACAAGGGCACACGCATCGCAGCGGACATGCTGGACGCGGCGGACGCCGATATCGTCTTCGCCGACGGGAACTTCGCCGTGACGGGCACCAACCGATCGATCTCATTGCTCGATGTGGCGGCGCGGGCGCGGGAGGTGGGCACACCGCTGGACACGTATCATGCCTGGACGCGCGAGCACATGACGTTTCCCAATGGCACGCACGTGGTGGAGGTGGAGGTCGATCGCGAAACCGGGCAGGTCACGTTGGTGAAACTGACGGCGGTGGACGACTACGGCGTCCTGGTGAACCCGATGATCGCCGCCGGCCAGGCGCACGGTGCGATCGCGCAGGGCGTAGGTCAGGCGCTGACAGAACATGCGGCGTATGATGCGGTATCGGGGCAGATGCTGGCTGGCTCGTTCATGGACTATGCGCTGCCTCGGGCTGACGATCTTCCCTCGTTCCGTTTGGAGTCTTCCCCCACGCGCTGCACCACCAACCCGCTCGGCGTAAAGGGCTGCGGCGAGGCAGGCGCCGTCGCGCTGTTCCCGGCGATCAACAACGCGATCCTGGATGCTCTGGCGCCGTTAGGGGTAACAAGCTTCGACGGACCGGCCACCCCGTTCCACATCTGGCGGGCGATGCGGGATGCCAGTCTCGTGTCCTCGCGTCATGGCATGGCTTGATACGGCCGATTGTCGTGGCATCGTGCCGCGACAGATGGCCGGGTCAAGCCCGGCCATGACGAGGGGCGGGAGACGCTGTCACCCATTCACCGCACGGATGATCGCGGCCCAACGGTCCAGCACCGGGAGGATCGTTTCTGCCTTCTCTGACGGCAGGCTGACCGATACGCGGTTCACCACCAGATCCTGATAGCTCTTGATCAGGTCTATGTCTTCTGACTGACCGCCGATGGAAATATCAGAATCGCGCCGGGTCGCGCCCGGCCTCGGCCGCCATCTGGCGGAAGCGCGGGATCAGTTCGGTCAGCGGTGTAGGGGACGACGCGGTGACCTGCGGCATCCAGCCGTCGCCGTAGCGCACGGCGCGCCGCGCGCTGTACGGAAACGCGCCGCCCACCAGGATCGGCGGGTACGGCTTCTGCACCGGCTTCGGCCAGCTTTTGCATCGGGTCGAAGTTCACAAACTCGCCGTGGTACTCGGCGCTATCCTGCGTCCAGATCGCCTGCATCGCCTCGATGCGCTCGCGCGCCAGCTTGTGGCGAGAGGCGAACACGGTGCCGTGGTTTTCCATCTCGTCCTGGTTCCAGCCATTGCCGATACCGAACACGAAACGGCCACCGGAAACCTGGTCGAGCGACGCGACCACTTCGCCGTCTGGATCGGGTCGCGCTGCGCGATCAGGCAAACCCCGGTCCCGACCTTCAACGTCTTGGTTGCCATCGCCGCCGCGGCCAGCGTCACGAAGGGGTCCATCACGTCGTAGTAGCGTTTCGGTAGATCGCCGCCGAGCACGAACGTCGTCTTTCGGGACAGCGGAATATGCGAATGTTCCGGCGCCCACACGATATCGAAGCCGCGTTGCTCCAGCGCCTGGGCAAGCTCCACGGGCGTCATCGAATAGTCGGTGAAAAACATCGAAGCGCCGAATTTCATCGCTGTCTCCTTTCTGCCGGTCTGTTTCGCTGGCGGGGGAAGGTAGAGTGTGTCGACCCGATCACCCTCACCCTCGATGCTTCGCATTTCGACCTCTCCCGCTCTCGCGGGAGAGGTTAGATGATGCCCATCCACCACATCGTCTTCGCGCCGACATCCACATCGTAGGTGCGGGCGAATGCCAGGCGTCCGTCGTCGGTAATGCGGAACACCGACAGGCGCGCCGGAACCGCTCGGACCCAGTCGCCGTCGCGCACATTCAGCCCCATGATGTGCGCGACCACCAGCAGACGCCCGCTCGGGTCGATATGGAAACAGCGCGGATGGATGCCTTCCGTGTCCACGTGCTGGATCAGGTTCGGCTCGCCACTCGCCGGATCGATGGCAAACACCGCCAGCGAATTCTCCCCGCCGGCGAACACGCGCCGACCGTTGAAATCGACCGTGTCGCTCGCACGATTGGCTACATAGACCGTGCGGCCGCTCGGATGAACGTGGACCGTGCCCACCAATTGCCGAACCCCCGGTTGCCGATGACCGGCAAGCGTATCCTTGCGGAAGCGCGGCGCCGGAGACAGGGCCCCGTTGTGCAATTCGAACATGTCCAGCGCGTTCTGCCGCTCGAGCGACACATAAACCCAGGGCTGCGTCGGATGAAAATCCAGGTGCCGCGGACCAAATCCGAACCCGCCGCCCGGCGCGACCGAAACCTCGCCGTGCAAATCTCCATGATCGAAGTCGAACACTTTCAACGCGCCGGGTTCCTCCGGCTTGGCGCCGGCGCCGTCGTGCCCTCGTGTGACCAGGATCACCTGGCGATTGTTCGGTGTCGCCCGCACCTGATGCGCGAAGATGCCGGGATCGACCGGGCCGGGTGGCACCACTTCCTCGCCCGGCAGGCCATGAGGGTCGATGCGATAGACCCGCACCCCGCTTGGATTGCTGAATGCCACCAGGATATGGTCGGACGGAATGTCCGTCGCCATGTGGATCGGCCGCGTCGGCAGGCGGATTGGCGCACCATGCAGTGTCAGCGCGCGGGTGTAGGTGTCGATACGGTACGCACTAACATGATGCATCGCGCCGGCCGGCCCCATCCCGGACGCACTGTCACTGCTCGCGACATACAGGAAACGCCGCGATGCATGCGGCCAAGCATATTGCACGTTCGCCGGCAGCCGTACGGTGCCGCGCCGTGTCAGTGTCGCCGCGGCCACATCCACGTCGTATTGCGTCAGCTCCGGCCCGACGCTGGCGTAAAGCGCCACCCGATCACCGTTCTCCACGGCGTCCCCCTATTGCCACGGATCGACCATAACCTTGGCGTGGTGTTCCGGGTTCGCCAATGCAGCAAACGCGTCCTTCACACCGGCCAACCCGACCTGGCCGGTGATCAGCGGCGTCACGTCGATCATCCCTTCCGCGATATGATGCAGGCTGGCGGCGAACTCCTCCGCCGTGTAGGCCAGCACGAATTGCACATTGAGCTGTTTGACGATGCCGAAGAACGGTTCGAACTGGTCGGTCTGCATGCACACGCCGACCACCACGATGCGAGCACCGGCCGGCGCGCCATCCATGACCTGCTGGATCACGCCCGGCACGCCGACACATTCAAAAATCACGCAGGGCCGCTGCTGCGGGCCGATGCCAAACAGCCTCGCGTAGCGGCTACCATCGTGGCCTGCTGGCGTCGCCGCCTGCTGCCAGCTTGCATAAGGCGATGCGGCGGCGGGATCCACCACCTCGTCGGCGCCCATCCGCAACGCCAGTGCACGCCGCGCGGGGGAAAAATCCGCCGCGATGATCGGGTGCACGTCCTTCAGCTTTAAACTTGCGATCACCGCGAGGCCGACCGGGCCGCAGCCGATCACCAGCGGCACGTCGTCTTGCGTCAGCCGTGCGAATTGCACCGCGTGCCAGCCTACCGCCATCGGCTCGGTCAGCGCGGCCTGCGCGGCGGGCAGGCCATTCGGTACCGGCAACAACAGCCGTTCCGCCAACGGCATGTATTGCCCGAAGCCTCCGGCGATATCGTTGGAATAGCCGATGCCTTGCACCGTGTTGCCGGCCAGCGTCATCGGCAAAGAGCACACCAGGGTGCCTGGCTTGAGCGATCGCCTGGTGCCGGGTCCGTGGTCGACGATCTCGCAGCAGAACTCGTGCCCGAACACCACGTCGCGGGCCGGGTCCATGACCCAGCGGCCGCCCGCGCGACGGGCCAGATCGACGAATTGCTGGGTGTATTTTGCCGCATGCAGGTCGGAACCGCAGATGCCGCAGGCGAGCGTTTTGACCAGCACCTGCCCCTCGGCCGGGATCGGATCGGCAATGGTATCGACGACAATGTCGCCACTGCGAAAGACGGCGGCGCGCATGGTGTTTTCCCTCGGTGTTTGGTGTGATTGCTCTGCTTGACGGTGGCTGCGGCGTGCAGTGTAGCACGGCCGGCCTACATGACACGGGGGCAGCGACGCAGCTTCAGTCCCCCACGACAACGGAGCAAACACATGGACCCGCTAGCCCGCCGCCGACTTGGCCGCACCCAGGTCGAAGTCACGCAACTCGGCTTCGGTGGGGCGGGCCTCGGCGACCTGTTCGAGATGATCCCCGAGGCGCAGGCCGCCGCTACGCTGCAAGCCGCCTGGGACGCCGGCATCCGCTACTACGACACCGCCCCCTGGTACGGCCTGACGCAGAGCGAGCACCGTTTCGGCCGTGCGCTGTATCGCCGGCCGCGCGGCGACTTCGTGCTGTCCACCAAGGTCGGCCGCACCATGCACGCGGTGCATCACGCCGAGACCTACGATCGTGGCATGTGGTCCGGCGGGTTGCCGTTTCTTGTCCGGTTCGACTATAGTTATGACGGCGTCATGCGCTCGTTCGAGGACAGCCTGCAACGCCTCGGACTACCGCGTATCGACCTGCTGCTGATCCACGACCTGGACTTCCAGTATCATCGGACGGCCGCACGGGTCGAAGCACTGCTGACCGAATTGCACAACGGCGGTGCGCGGGCACTGGCAGAGTTGAAAGCAGCGGGGCGGATCGGCGGCTTCGGCGCCGGCATCAATGAACTCGGCATGATCCCACGCTTCCTCGACCTGATCGACGTCGATTTCTTCCTCGTGGCGCTGCCCTATACGTTGCTGGATCAGCAAGTGCTGGACAGTGAGTTTCCGCGTTGCGCGGCGCAGGGGATCGGCTTCGTCATCGGCGCGGTGTTAGCGTCCGGCATCCTGGCGACCGGCGCGGTGCAGGGCGCGCGCTATGCGTATGCACCGGCGACCGGGGACATGCTGGCGAAAGTGGCGCGTATCGAGGCGGTGTGCGAGCGCCACGGCGTGCCACTCGCGGCGGCGGCGCTACAATTTCCGTTCGGACATCCGTCGGTGGCGTCGGTGATACCCGGCGGGCTGGCACCCGAGCATGTGACGCGCAATGTCGCCGCCTTTCGCCACCCAATTCCGTCGGCGCTGTGGGCGGAGCTGAAGCACGAAGGCCTGCTGCGGGCAGACGCGCCAACGCCGTAGAGGGTGCCACCATTGAAGGGGTTGTTCACAGCTTGTCCCGCCCCGCCAGCCCGACCATGATCCGGCCACGCGCAGCCCGCCCTGGGCGTTTCGCGACAACCCCGCCTTCGGGAGCGATGATGCCGCACCCCCTGCAACCAACGCGGCGGAAACTGATGCCGCGCCTGCCTCTCCTGGCAGCGGTCGGTCTCATGCTGGCGGCTGCGGGTCCGGCGCCCGCGCCCCCAACCAGCAAGGGACAAACCGCCCCACCAGCCGCCCAGCCGCCCAAGCCCGACGCAAATCCGCCGGCGCCAGCCGATAGCATACTGCAACCCGCGCCAACCGACGCGGGCGACCGGGTGGTCGCCGTCGTCGAGGGCCACCCGATCCACCTCAGCGAACTGGGCCAGGCAGAGCAAGCGCTGCCCGCCGACATGCGCAACATGCCGCTTAAGTCGCTGTATCCCGTATTGCTCAACCTGATGGTGGACCATCAGGCGCTGGCCATGCTGGCGCGCCGCCGAGGCCTGGAAGACACTCCGGCGGTCCGGCAGCAGATCCAGCAAGCCACCGATCGCGTGCTGGAAGGCGCGCTGCTCGGCATGGACGCTGCGCCGAAGGTCACGGAAGACGCGATCAAGGCCCGCTACGATCAGCTCTACGCCAAACGCGGCGAGACGGAGCAAGTCCACGCCCGCCACATCCTGGTCGCCACCGAGGCCGAGGCAAACAAGATCATCGCCCAACTAAACCAGGGCGCGGATTTTGCCACGCTCGCCAAGCAGTACAGTAAGGACCCAGATGCCAAGCGGGGCGGCGACCTGGGCTTCTTCGGCCGCAACCAGGTGCTGCCTGGCTTCGGCGAGGCGGCCTTTGCGCTCCAGCCGGGCCAGGTCGCCGACAAGCCGGTCCATAATGAGTTCGGCTGGCACGTGGTAATGGTGGAGGAGCGCCGGATGGCCCCGCCCCCCAGCCTTGCCGAGGTGCACGATGCGCTGCGCCAGCAGCTCATGCAGGAGGCGGTGCGGCAGGAGGTGGCGTTGGCCCGCGGCCAGCTCACCATTCACGAATGGAACCTGAACGGCACGCCGATCGATCTCGGACCGCCGGTGGCGGGCGCCCCGGACAAGCCGAAATAGGGGGGCCTCTGGCCTTTTACCGGTCCTTCGGCCTATATCCGCGCCAACCACCAAGGGGTTTTCATGCCGTTCCGCTTTGGGGCCGCGGCCCGCCTGAGCGTTGTCGCCGGTGTTGCGGCCTCGCTTGTCTCCGGTTTCGCGTGGTCGCAGACCGCGCCGATGCCGCCACCCGCCGCCGCCGATCCGGTGGTTGCCAAGGTGAACGGCCAGCCCATCACGCTCGGCGACCTCAAGGACGCGGTTCAGAGCCTGCCGCAAAACGCCCAATCCCTACCGCCGCAAACGCTCTATCCCATGCTGCTCGATCAGATGATCGATGGCCGGGCGCTGGTGGCCGAAGCGCAGCGGACCGGCCTGGACAAGGACCCGGCGGTGCAGCGCCAAGTGGCGGCAGCGAAAGAGCAAGCGCTGGAAACCGCGCTGCTGCACAAAGAGATTGCCCCGCTGGTGACCGAGGCCGCGGTGCGCGCCCGCTATGACTCCGACGTCGCCGGCAAGCCGGGCGAGGAGGAAGTTCACGCCCGACATATCCTGGTGCCGGACGAAGCCACCGCGAAGCAGATCATCGCCGAGCTGAACAAGGGTGCCGACTTCGCCGCCCTGTCGAAGCAATACAGCAAGGACCCCGGCGCGGCGCAGCAGGGCGGCGACCTGGGGTGGTTCAAGAAGGATGAGATGGTGCCGGAATTCGCCGACGCCGCCTTCGCCTTGCAGCCGGGGCAGATCGACCAGACCCCGGTCCACACGCAGTTCGGCTGGCACGTGATCCAGGTGCTGGAGAAGCGCACCGACCCGCCGCCGAGCTTCGAGCAAGCCAGCCAGGAGCTGCGGCAGAAGATGATCCAGCAGGCGGTGCAGCAGGCGGTGGCCCACGCTCGCGCCCAGGTGCAGGTGGAAAAATTCAATCTCGACGGCTCGGCGATGCGTGCGACCGACAATGCCGAGCCGCCCCCCGCCAAGTAGCGGGCTGTAACAACGAATTCTGCCGAACGGGGAAGGAAACCATGTCCACGCCAGTCTCGCCGCTTGCCATTCCGCTACCGGAATTGCCGCCTCTGGCCGGAGTGCGCCTGGGCGCCGCCGAGGTGGGTATCCGTTACCAGGGACGAACGGACGTGGTGATGATGGAAGTGGCGCCCGGAAGCTCGGTGGCGGGCGTGTTCACGTCCAACAAATGCCCGGGGGCGCCGGTGGACTGGTGCCGCGGCGCGCTGAAGGGGCGCAAGGCGCGGCTGCTGGTGGTGAACGCCGGCAACGCCAACGTGTTCACCGGGCGTGCTGGGCGGCTGGCCTGCGAGGCGACGGCCGAAGCGGCCGCTGCCCTGGTGGGCTGTCCTGCGCGGCAGGTGTTCGTCGCCTCCACCGGGGTGATCGGCGAGGTGCTGCCGCACGAGAAGCTGGTCGCCGCGCTGCCGGCGCTGCACGCAACCCTGCGCGACGACGCGTGGGAGGCAGCGGCCCGCGGCATCATGACCACTGACACCTTCCCGAAGGCGTCCACCCGGACGGCGCTGATCGGCGGGCACGAGGTGCGGGTTACCGGCATCGCCAAGGGCAGCGGCATGATCGCGCCCGACATGGCCACCATGCTGTGCTTCGTCTTCACAGACGCAAAACTGCCGGCGGCGGTGATGCAGAAGTTGCTGAAGCAGGGGGTGGACCGCTCCTTCAACTGCACGACGGTGGATTCGGACACCTCCACGTCGGACACGGTGCTGCTGATCGCCACCGGGGAGACAAAGCATCCGCGGGTGCCCCCCGAAGGTGGCGCGATGCTGCGCGACTTCGCGCGCGCGCTGGACGACGTGCTGATGGAGTTGGCGCTGGCCGTGGTGCGCGACGGGGAGGGGGCGCAGAAGTTCGTGCGGATCGACGTCACCGGGGCGGTAAATGCCCGGTCGGCCAAACGGGTGGCGATGGCTGTTGCGAACTCGCCGCTGGTGAAGACGGCGATTGCCGGGGAAGACGCCAACTGGGGCCGGATCGTGATGGCAGTGGGCAAGGCGGGCGAGCCAGCCGATCGGGATCGGCTGTCGATCGGTGTCGGCGGTGTTTGGATGGCGCGCGACGGCGTTGTGGTAGAGGGTTACGACGAAGCTCCGGTTGTCGCGCACATGAAGGGCCGTGAGGTCGAGATCACAATCGATTTAGCGTTGGGGCGAGGCAAGGCGACAGTGTGGACGTGCGACCTGACGCACGGCTATATCGACATCAATGGCTCGTATCGGAGCTGATACCGCACGGACGATTGCCTCGCCGGGGAGACGGTTGGCGCGCCGCTGCACGCAACCCCGATGGCTCTTGCTGATGATCTGCTCAGCCGTGGGCAGGGATTGAACTGCAAAGGTCAATTCTGTGGAGCGCATATTGTTGGCGCACCGCTCGTCCACATCGACTGCACGGCTCCGCGTTGCGCACGTGTCGCCGACTTATTTCGCGGACAAATCGCTGATCGGTGGCGGTGAACGCTATGTCTCCTACATTGCTCTGGCGCTGCAGGAAGTGCAGGGATCGCTGCCGTTTTTGCTGGAGCAAGCGGTTTTCGCGATCGGCCCTACGGATCGGGCGTTGTGCGATCGTGGTGGTCTGCCCGTCACAGTTCTTGCCGATCAGAATCCCGGTTCGGGGGCCATGGAGGGGATGTCCGTACGGCTTTGGCAGGTGCTTCGCGATTTCGATATCGTCCATGTCCATCAGGCTCTGACCTTCTTTGGTTGTTATTGCGCGGTGGTTGCGCGGTCGCTTGGCAAGACCTTGATCATGACGGATCTGGGGGGTGGTGCGTGCAGCCTGCTGCTGGAACATGGCGGCCTGCGCCTTGCCGATGGCCTCCTGTCCATCTCGAAATTTGCCGGATCCTTGGTAGGACCATACTTTCCCGGCCCGCATGCGGCGATCGCCGGACCGGTCGACACCACGACGTTCACGCCGCCCGCCGTGCCCAGGCGACGGTGCGAGGTGCTGTGCGTGGGTCGCCTGTTGCCGCACAAGGGAATTGATCGCGTCATCGATGCATTGCCGCCTGGTCTGCCGTTGCGGATCGTCGGGCGGCCATACGACGCGAAGTACCACGCTCTTCTCGTTCGCCGCGCGGCCCGAAAGCAGGTCACGTTCGTGCTTGACGCGGACGATGCCGAGTTGTTGGCGTGCTTCCACTCTGCCGGGATCTTTGTGCAAGCCTCGACCTTTGTCGATTGCTACGGACACGCTGTCAGCAAGCCGGAGCTCATGGGCCTCACCACGTTGGAAGCTCTTTCGACCGGACTTCCGGTGGCGATCGCAAATGCGGCGTCGTTGCCGGAGCTTGCGTCCGACCCTCGGTTCTCGATGGTGTTCGACGATGACGCCGGCTTGCGGACCATTCTTGAACGCTTCGCGGCTGGTCTTTGGCCCGAACCAGGAGCCTCGGAACTGGCTCGCCGTCACGCGGTCGAGCGCTATAGCTTTCCGGTGGTCGGGCGGCAGATTGCCGAATTTTACGCCAGGGTTCACGCCGAAAGGGCAAGATCGTGAAGATCCTGGTTGTTTCAAATCTCTATCCACCCTTTTGGATCGGTGGCTATGAACTGATTTGCGCCAACGTCGTAGCGGAGCTGCTGACACGCGGGCATGACGTGCTGGTCGCGACCTCTCCCAGTCATCTCCCCGGTCCGCTCGACCCGCCGCATGTCGATCGTTGCCTGAGACTTTCGGCGCATACGCCAAACTACGCTGTGCCCGCCGGTGACTTGCGGGGAGAGCATGCGCGTGACACGTCGGATCTGGATAACGTGTTCGCCCTCCACCGGATGTTGCGCGCTTTTGTGCCGGACATCGTATTCTTGTGGAACCTGCATGGGATCGGGGGTCTGCATCTGATCGACTTTCTGAACGTGCACGGGGTGCCGTGGGCGATTTACCTTGGCGATCGTGTATTCGAGCAATTGGTCAATGGCGCGCAGCCCCATGTGAACGCGATCTTTCGGGGTGGCGAACCGGAGTATTTTGCGTCCGGCGGGGTCATGTCGGTCAGCCAGCATTTGGTGGACGAGATCACAAGGTTGGGCAACTTCAGTTTTCCCCGTGCACCCACGATTGTGCACGGGTATGCGTTGACGTCGGGTCCGTATGTCCAGCCGGCTTATCGGCGTGGTGGCAGAACGCGCTTCCTGGCAGCCGGAAGAGTGGCAGAGCATAAGGGTATCGGCCTGATCTGCGATGCGATCTCATTGCTGCACAAGGGTGGCATCGGCAACTTCGAGGTGGACATTTTCGGCGACGGTGACGTGGCGTTTTACGTCAATTACGCCAACGCGCTGGCGATCGCTCATTGCGTGACCTTCCACGGGGCAATACCGAAACAGCAACTGGCAGAGCAGTACCGGAGTCATGATGCGTTCCTGTTTCCGACCTGGAGTCGGGAACCATTTGCCTTTGCCCCGATCGAAGCGGCGGCTTATGGGTGCGTGCCGATCGTGACCGGCAATTGTGGCTGCGCTGAACGCATCGTCGACAAGGTGCATGGCATCAAGATCGAGCGAACCGCCGAGGCACTGGCAGAAGCAATGCGGGGTGTCATCGACGGGACGATCGAGTTGGAACGCATCGGCGCGGCGGCCGCCGCGATGGTCCGCACCGATCTGACGTTCACCGGCCACGTCGACAAGATCGTTGCCGTGCTGTCCCAACAATGCCGCCCGTGGGACCGATCGAGCCTCGACGATCCGCGTGCGCTGCTGCTGCCGTTCGTCAAGCATCACCTGTCACTTGCTTTCCGCGCCGGTGCCACCAGTGCTTAGATCAAGCCGCTGCCAAGACAACCGTCAGATGGAGACCATCTCTTGGACCTGATGGAGACCGGACGCGATGACCGCCAGCAGGATCGCCCAGTGGTGCAAGCGCTGCGTCGCGTCTGGCGGCGACTACCGCTTCCTGTGCGCCGACTTGGTTGGCGCGTACTCCAGCGGCTAGGGCTCCACGCCGCGCTGCTGTCGGCCCGGGGCGGGCACCCCACTCATGGCGAAAGCGTTGCGCCGGCGCCGCCCGTCGACCCTGCCTTGGTCGATCGTCTTGCCAAGGACCAGACTGCCCTGGCCTATCGGCTGCTGAGCATCGAAGAGGAACTGGCGCGGTGGCGCAGCGTGAAGCTGCGTGGTGCCGAGGAAGCGCCGGTGCGTCATTTGCCGGCCGGGCATCATCGGTCCGCGGCGCCCGAGCCTGCCACTGTAGCGTTCGACGACGTTGGGCTCCGTCTGACCACCGGGCCCTATGGCCGCTTCCTGGTCATGGCATCAGACCTGATCGGAAGTGCACTGGAGCATGGCGAATTTTGGTATCCGCACCTCAAGCCGATCATCGAACGATGGAGCGACCATGGGCGTGTTGGAATCGATGTTGGCGCCGATATCGGCTTCCATACGGTCTTCATGGCGCACCACTTCGGCAGGATTCACGCATTCGAGCCTGAGGCCCGCCGCTTCCACCTGCTGAATGCAAATGTGGAATTGAATGGGTGTAACACGGTTTCTACCTATAATCTCTCCCTGCATGATGCAGAGTTTGCGATGGAGTTGGCTGGCGGGACGTTCCAAGGTGGCCCATCGGGATTGCAAGGGGGTTCCATCGGGTACTTCGATGTCGGCAATCCCACAGACTGTAAGATCTCGCCAATGCGATCGGCGACAATAGATAGTCTCCAATTGCGCGATGTCGGATTCATCAAGGTGAACGCACACGGCTGGGTCCTGCGCGTTCTGCTGGGCGCGCGTCGAACGATCGCTGCCGAACGCCCCGCGATCGTGTTCGAATTCGAAGAAAATCTGGCCAGCCCGCATGGGGATAGCCAGAAGGGCGTCCAGGACTTCTTTACCGAATACGGTTATGACCTGATGGAAGTGGCTCGTAGCGGACCGCACTGGTGGAGCTTTCTGGCGACGCCGAAGTGAGGCGGGAGACACAGCAGCGGCGGTGACGGCGCCGTCACCGTAGGCCGGCCGGTTCCCGCGAGGCTATGCCGCCACATTGCAGAGCCGTGGAAGCGGTTCGCAAGATCGGCGGATCCGCCGCGGCGCCCAGCGGATTGCCGAGACCAGCCAGCAACGCATCGACAGTTGCCGACCACGGCACCGGCCTGAACTCTCGCCGGATCCGGGCTTCCCAATCAGCGAGTCCTGCGGGGTCGTCGATGACGTCGCGGATCACCGTATAGGCATCGTTCAAATTGTCCGGATCGAAACTCCGCACCAGATCGCCGCCGGCTTCGGGCAACGACGTGCGGTTGGCTATCAGGCAGGGCTTGCCGAAGCCCAGGCTCTCCGTCACCGGCAGCCCCCAGCCTTCGAAGAAGGACGGGAACACGGTGAACAGACAGCCATCGTACAGTGCAGCGAGATCGGCGTCGGACGGACCTTCGATGATGACCAACTTGCCGCCGAGATTATCGGTATTGGCAATCTGCTGCATCAGATCGGCGACAAGCCACCCGATCCGCCCGGCGAACACCAAAGTCGGCACGCGGTCCGGTGGCACCTCGTCCAGCAAGCGCCGCCAGACGCGGAACAACAGAAGGTGGTTCTTGCGGGCCTCGATGGTCGAGACCATCAGCACATAACTTCCCCGCGGCGGCAAATGGCGCCCGCGCGCCCCGGGTGGCTGCCGTAATTCGCTGCCAAGCGGGACCGCCACGACCGGGCCGGGCAATCGAATGCCTCGCCCCCGCGCATAGCCTTCCACATCCGTCGCGGTCGCACGCGATATGGCGAAGACAGTGTCGCATACCGCCAGCGTGCCTTCGATCCACGACCGGAACGTCCGCACCACCACCCGGTCGCTCCATTCCGGACGCCGCACCGGAATCAGGTCATAAACCAGCAGCGCGAAGCGCAAGCCTTTCGCCTTGCATTGCCGACTGATCAATCCGCCATAATCCGGATGCGACCACGAGGCACCGAGCATCAGCATGATGTCGCCGGGCGCAGCGAGATCGGCGAAGCTGGTCCGCGCCGCGGCGAGAACCGCTGGGGCGGCAGGCCCGGGCTTGCTCCGTTGCTGCCAAAATCCGCGTGCGGCCGACACCAGTTCCCGTGCCAGGCTGCTGGCCATCCTGCCCCAGGAGCGCAACGCCCTGCCTTGCGTCACCAGCGCATCCGCGACATTGGCGCGCAGGGACGGCGACAGCCGATAGGCCAGCCGGCGCACGAATTGACGCGCCGGCAGATCAACAAAAATTGGTTCGTCTTTGGAGCGCGGCACTGAGGGCGGGGTCACGTTCGTCGCCAGATCCGAGAACAGCGCTTCGACCTCGGACCATGGCACCACCTGAAAGCTGTTGCCGGTCAACGAATGCTGGACAAAGCACACCTGTCCGGAATCGCCGTAGCGCGCCTGAAGCTCCCGGTAGACCTCGAACGCCACGCGTTGGATGCCGGTTGGCCGCCGGTAGCTGGTGCGGAGGTATTCAAACAGATCCTCGACATCAATCCACAATCGCACTGTCACGCGCCAGGTCTCTCCGCTTCGCCAATAACCCGGCCGCGCCAATCGTCGAGCACGTCCCGCAAGGTCACACTCCAGGGGATTGTCGGCGTCCAATCCAGCAGCTCGCGCGCCCGCGTCGCATCGCCGCAGGCGACGCGCAGATCACTGGCGCGTATCCGCGATCGATCGGTCTGCACCTCGATCTCCACACCGGCCATGGCCTGCAACTCACTCAGCACGTCGCCGATACGGCGCGCCTGTCCCGATGCCAGATTTAGTATCGTGCCTGGCGCCAAGCTATCTCCTGACGCCGCACAGCGCACATAGGCATGGCAGACGTCGCGCACATCCAGGAAGTCGCGCCACGTGTCCAGGTTGCCGACGCGCAGCACCGGCGGCTGCAATCCGGCGGCAATACGCGCGATCTGGCGGGCGAAGGCAGCAACGGCAAACTCCGCGGATTGACCGGGCCCGGTATGATTGAACGACCGCAGCCGGATCACCCGCAAACCCTGCATGGCCATGCTGCCGAGCGCAAGATCGGCTGCGGCCTTGCTTGCGCCGTAGACGTTCATCGGTGCCAGCGCGGTGTCTTCGGTGACCGGGACCCCAGCGCGGAAGGAGCTGCCGTAGGCGTCCGAACTCGATACGAACAGCGTGATGCAACGGGGCGCATGTCGCAGGATGGCCCGCGCCAGGTGCAGGGTGCCGTGCAGGTTTACCTGCCACGCCTGATCCTCGTCCTGCGCCGCTGCGGTCACGGTCGATATCGCGGCCAGGTGGATGCACACCTCGGGGCTTGCGTCCCGAACCATGGTCGTCACTGCGTCCGCATTCCGGACGTCGACCTCCGGCGCAATCAGCGCGGCGTCGGGATACGCGGCCGAAAGTGAAGCCGTCAGATGGCGGCCGACGAATCCCGATGCTCCGGTGAGCAGAATGCGGCCGGGCGGGGAGGTCATGCTAGGCTTTCGACCGCTCGCTGTGGCGGGCGAGATCGGCCTCGACCATCTCGGCAATCATATCTTCCAGCGTTACGCTTGGCGCCCATCCCAGCACGCGCCGCGCCTTGCTGGCATCGCCGAGCAATACGTCAACCTCCGCCGGACGGGTCAGTTCCTGGCGGGTGACGACGTGGTCCTCATAGTTCAGCCCGACATGCGCGAACGCGATGCGGCAGAAGTCCCGCACCGACGTGGTTTGGCCGGTGGCGATCACGTAATCGTCGGGTGTGTCCTGGTGCAGCATCAGCCACATGGCTTGCACGTAATCGCGCGCATGCCCCCAGTCGCGCCGAGCCTCCAAATTGCCGAGCGACAACTCGCGCGTCAGGCCAAGTTTGATGCGCGCCACGCCGTCGGTGATCTTGCGGGTGACGAATTCGATACCGCGCAACGGGCTTTCATGATTGAACAGGATGCCGCAGCAGGCATGCAGGCCGAAGCTCTCGCGGTGGTTGACGGTCATCCAGTGCGCGTAGAGTTTGGCGATCGCGTAGGGTGACCGTGGATAGAACCGCGTCGTCTCGCTCTGCCGCGGCTCCTGCGCGCGGCCGTACATTTCCGACGACGAGGCTTGATAAAACCGTGTCTGCGGCAGCACGATCCGCGCCGCCTCCAGCATGTTCGCGGCGCCCAGACCGGTCACCTGGCCGGTGAGCAGGGGCTGGTTCCAGGACGCGGCGACGAAGCTTTGGGCGCCGAGATTGTACACCTCGTCCGGCTGGTACTTTTGCAGGATCCGGATCAGACTGGCGAGGTCGATGAGATTGCCATCGACAAGTTCCACGTCGTCGAGAATACCGAGCCAGCGCAGACGCTCCCCGACCGTGTCGGAGGATGCCGAGCGGCGCAGCAAACCGACCACCCGGTAGCCTTTTTGCAGCATCTCCCGGGACAGGTAGGCGCCATCCTGGCCGGTCACGCCTGTTATCAAACAGGTCGGCATCGATGATTCTCCTATGCTGGCACGGCGATTCTGTCAGGTGACGGGACCACTGCCCCAGCGCCGTGCCTTATGACGGTGCAGGCAGGGGAACTCAAGGCGGAGGGAGGCTTGAGCCTCCCTTCCCCTTCCACGCGCCTCCCGCCCCCTATCCCCCACGTCCCAGCCTGCTACGCTCGCCCGAACGGACCAGGTCACCATGCCCCAACCACGCCAGCTCCGCCTCGGCGCCTTCATGCGCCCGGTCAGCATCCACACCGCCGCCTGGCGCTATCCGGGCGCGTTCCCGGATGCCAACTTCAACCTCTCCCACCTGAAGCGCTTCATCCGCACCCTGGAGCGCGGCAAGTTCGACGCATTCTTCATGGCCGACCACCTGGCCGTGCTCAACATGCCGATCGCCGCCCTCAAGCGCAGCCACACAGTCACTTCCTTCGAGCCCTTCACCCTGCTCTCGGCGCTGGCGATGGTCACCGACCATATCGGCCTGATCGCCACCGGCTCGACTACGTTCGACACGCCCTATCACGTCGCCCGCCGCTTCGCCTCGCTTGACCATATCAGCGGCGGGCGCGCGGCCTGGAACATCGTCACCACCTCCAATCCGGATGCGGCGCTGAATTTCGGGCTGGAAGAACACATGGAGCACGCGGAACGCTATCGCCGCGCCCGCGAGTTCTACGACGTCGTGACCGGCCTGTGGGACAGTTGGGCCGAGGACGCCTTCATCCGCAACACCGAAACCGGCGAGTTCTTCGACCCCGCGCGGATGCATGTCCTGAATCACCGCGGCGCCTATTACAAAGTCCGAGGCCCGCTCAACATCGCCCGACCGATCCAGGGCTGGCCGGTGATCGTGCAGGCCGGCGCATCGGATGACGGCCGCCAGCTTGCCGCCGAAACCGCCGAGATGATCTTCGCCGGCACCGGCAACCTGCCCGGCGCGCGTGCTTTCTATGCCGACGTAAAGGGCCGCATGGCACGGCTGGGCCGCGACCCGGACCATCTGAAGATCCTGCCTGGCGCCTTTGTCGTCATCGGAGACTGCCTCGCCGAAGCACAGGAGAAGCGTCACCTGCTCGACAGCCTGGTACACTACGATAGCGCCATCGCCTCGCTGTCCATCGCGCTGGGCTGCGATGCGTCGCAGTTCGATCCGGACGGGCCGCTGCCCGACATCCCTGAAACCAACGCGAGCAAGAGCGGACGCGAGCGCGCCATCACCCTCGCGCGGCAAGAGAACCTGACGGTTCGGCAACTCGCCTTGCGGCTGGGCGGTTATGGCGGCCCGGCGTTACTCGGCACGCCGCGAATGATCGCCGACCAGATGGAGGAATGGCTGATGACCGAAGCCTGCGACGGCTTCAACGTCATGTTCCCCTACCTCCCTGGCGGCCTCGACGATTTCGTCGATCGCGTGGTGCCGGAGTTGCAGCGGCGCGGGCTGTTCCGCCGCGAATACGAGGGCACGACGTTACGCGAAAACCTCGGATTGCCGCGTCCCGAGAACCGTTTTTTCCCGGGTCGCACAGATTAGTAATTTAGTAATTGAGTAATCCTCCCCCTCCCCCCAATCCCTCCCACAGGGGGAGGGGGAGGATCTGTCCCGCAGTGGGAACGAACACTAACGCCGCAGCCTCACCGGCTCCGGACCTCGGGGCTTTGCCGCCTCCGCCGCCGGCGCCTCGACCGCGTCGTAAACCCGCTCGATCAACTCGCTCTTCACCCGTGCCGCATTGCCTCCGCCATCGACCGGCGCGAAGCTGACCACGAATTCCAGTGCATTGTCGGTGGCATTGCGGTCAAGCAACACGCTCGGCGCGGGCGTTTCCAGCACGCCCGGATGGTCCCGCACGATCGCCTCGATCTTCTCCCTGGCGGCCCCGGGTTCCGCACCCGGCAAGCGGAAGCGAACCTGCGCTGTCGCAACCGCCTGAGGATACACGCTGAAGTTCCGCACCGGCTGGCCCCAAACGCTGCCGTTCGGGATGATCACCTGCACGTTGTCGCCGGTCACCAGTTCCGTCCAGAACAGCGACAGCTCCTTCACCGTGCCATCGGCGCCGCCGACCTGGACATGCTGCCCGATGCGAAACGGCCGGAACAGCAGCAGCATCACCCCGGCCGCCAGGTGCGACAGCGTGCCTTGCAGCGCGAGGCCCACGGCCAAACCCGCGGCCCCCAGCACCGCGACCAGGCTCGTCGTCTGGATGCCGAACTGCGACAGCACGGCAAGGACGGTGATCGTCAGGACGAAGTAGCGGACGATGTTGCCGAAGAACCCCTTCAGCATCGTATCCAGGTGCGGTGCGCGGTTCAGTGATCGCACCAGCAGCCCCTGCGTCCGTCCGGCCAGCCAGAAGCCGGCGGTCAGGATGACAATCGCCGCCACGACGTGCAGCACGTTCGCCACGAACTGCGGCAGCAGCAGACGCAGGTCTACCAGGAGTTGTTGCGGGTCTTGGTTCAGCATGAAGCCCCTTAACCGCGCGACCTTTCCGGAGTTCCCGAAAGCGCCGCCGAACCTCCAGCAAGCGTGATCGGCCGGCCCGAAAACGGGCCACAGTCTGCATTCCTTCCGGCGGTCTTGCGCGACCGAAAATCGGCCCAACCCTGGCCTGCTTCCTGCATTGTGACATGCGTCTGTGACGAGCGTCTGTGCCGTGTGCCGAGGGCAGCGGCATCGGCCGCCACCGTCCTGCGCCCCTGATGCCCGCTCTCTAGGCCTGTTGCCTGCGAAATGCACAAAATCTGCGCCGCTCCCGATCCGAGTTGCCCACTGACCCGCCGCCGGAAGCTGCGGCCGCAGCACTGCGCGGCCTCGACGCCTCCGCTGGAGGCCTCGACAGCCGGATCGGCCCGCCGTCTTGCCTGCCGGCAGGACCGATCGGCGCTCGCGCGCCGAGGGCCCCTGACGGACTTACCCGCATGAAGCCACGCCGCATCTTTCGCCGCAAAGGAGAACACCGCGTGATTCGCAGCCGACGCAGCTTTCTCGCCGCCGCCCTCGCCGCCCCCCTGGCGTTGCGGACGCGCCCCGCCGCAGCCGAGACGGTCACCATCCGTATGGGCGCGCTCAAGCTGATCCACTCGATCACGCCCTGGTTCTACGAACGCTTCGTGCCGGACGGCTATCGCATCGAGATCATCCCGTTCGAAAGCCCCACCGACGGCAAATCCGCCGTCGTCACCAAGTCGGTAGATTTCGGCACGTTCGGCATCGCCGCGGCAATCCTCGGCGCGGCGGCGCACGAGCCGGTCGTGGTGTTCGGTTCCGAGTGCAACAAGGGCATGGCCGTGGTGGCGCGCAAGGACTCGCCGATCGCCACGCTGAAGGACCTGAAGGGCAAGCGCGTCGCCATCTGGCCCGGCTCCACCCAGGAGGTCTTCATCCTCGAGCGGCTGCACATGGAGGGCATGACCATCCACGATATCGAATTGGTCCGCGTGTCGTTCAGCGAGATGCCCGCCGCGCTGCAACGTGGCGACGTGGACGCCTATGTCGGTGCCGAGCCCGGACCCGGCCTGTCGCTGGTCACCGGCGTCGGCAAGATCGTCGAGTATCCGTATTCGACCCCGATGGGCAGCCTGAACATGATCCTCGCCGCACATCGCGACACGCTGACGGACAAGCCGGACCTCGCGCGCCTGGTGCTGAACCTGCAAAAGCAGGCCAGCACTTACGCCATGGCGCACCCCGACGAGATGGCCGCGATGACGGTGGCGAAACTAGGCATGAAGCCGGAAGCCGTGGCGCTGTCGGTGAAGAACGTCGAGCTGAACTGGCGGATGTCGCCGGAGATGATCTCCGAGGGCAAGACCTACGCCGACCACATGCTGGAACTGAAGCAGATCCGCGCGCTGCCCGACTTCACCACCTTCTTCGACACCCGCTTCTCCGACGCGCTGGCACAGGGGGCATAATGTCGGCAACAGAAAACCTCGCCCGCGAAGCGGGAGAGGTCGGCGCGCAGAGCGCGCCGGGTGAGGGTGCTGCGGGCGGCACTCTCACCCTCGGCGCGCAGCGCCTCGACCTCTTCCGCATCGCGGGAGAGGTTCTTGCCAACCGCCGCCTCCGCGCCTGCCTGGTTCCGTTGGTCCTGCTCGCTCTGTGGTGGCTCGGCACAAGAGGCAACCCGTACGGACTGATCCCAACCCCGGAGGCAGTCGGCGTCGCGATGTGGGACCTCGCCTTCGGCGGCATCAACGACGACGCATTCTCCCAAATGCTGCTCACCGACCTGATCGCCTCCGCCAGCCGCGTCTACGGCGCGTTCTTGCTCGCTGCCTTGGTCGCCCTGCCGGTCGGCATGCTGATCGGCCGTCTCCGCATCATGCGCGACCTGCTGGAGCCCACCTTCCAGCTTCTCCGTCCCGTCCCCGTCACGGCTTGGCTGCCGCTATCGATGATCATCTTCGGCCTCGGCCCCCGCTCGGCCTTCTTCCTGGTCGCGCTTGGGGCATTCTACCCAATATTGGTTAACACAGTGTTTGCGGTGCGCAGCGTCGAACCCCGCCTGTTCGAGGCCGCCCAGATGCTCGGCGTCTCCCCCGCGCGCCTGTTTCCCAAGGTGGTCCTGCCCGCCTCCTTGCCCGGCATGTTCACCGGCCTCCGCGTCGGCCTCGGCTTCGCCTGGGTGGTCATCGTCGTCGGCGAGATGACCGGCGTGCAGACCGGCCTCGGCGCCATGATCATGGACGCGCGGCAGCTTTCGCGCACCGAAATCGTCATCGCCGGCATGATCGTCATTGGCCTCGCCGGCTTCCTGTCCGACCTGGCGATCCAGCTCGTCGGACGCCGCCTCCTCGCCTGGAGCCCACTGCATGGTTGAGCCGCTGCTGCGCGTCTCCAACGCGTCGAAGATCTATCCCGGCGGCATCCAGGCCCTGCGCGGCGCCAACCTCATCATCGAACGCGGGGAGTTCATCTGCCTGATCGGCGCCTCGGGTTGCGGCAAATCGACGTTGCTGCGCATGATCGCCGGCTTCGAAACGGTGACCGAGGGTGAAGTGGTGATGCGCGGCGCAGCGGTGACCGGGCCAGGTCCGGACCGCGGCATGGTGTTCCAGGACTACGGCCTGTTCCCCTGGCTGACCGTGCGCGGCAACATCGCCTTCGGCCCGGCCGAGCGCGGCAAGAAGCGCGCCGAAGTGGCCCGCATCGCCGAGCGCTTCATCGCCATGATGGGCCTGGAGCGGTTCGCCGACGTCTATCCGCACCAACTCTCCGGCGGCATGAAGCAGCGCGTCGCCATCGCCCGCGTACTGGCGAACGACGCCCGACTTGCACTGATGGACGAGCCCTTCGGCGCGTTGGATGCGATGACGCGCGAACGCCTGCAGGACGAACTGCTGGCGATCTGGCGTGCCACGGAATTGTCGGTTGTCTTTGTGACCCACTCGCTGGAAGAAGCGATCTTCCTCGCCGACCGGGTGGTAGTGATGTCGCCCGGACCGGGGCGCATCGTCGCCGAAGAACACATCGAACTGGAGCGTCCCCGCGACGTATCCTCGCCGGAGTTCAACGCGATCCGCCGTCGCCTCGCCGCGCTGCTGCACGCCGACCACGTCAAGGAGGCTGCGTGAGGGAAAGTCATTCACCGGCGCCGCCTACCCCGTCATGCCGGCGGAGGCCGGTATCCACGACTTTGCCGCTCGCACAAAGGAAAGTCGTGGATGCCGGCCTCCGCCGGCATGACGGGGCAGCGTCGGTTTGTGGGTCAGCATCAAGGACGCTTGGTATCGAAACAGGTTTAGCTGCGCTCACTCCCTCGATGGGAGGGGAAGCAGCGATCGACCTTCCCAAACAGCCACGATGACTCCCGTCGAAGCGGCCGAGGCAGCCCTCGCCGCGGACCAGAAGCACAATGACCCCGCCATCTGGATCACCCGCTTGCCGGATGACGTCGTGCTGGCCCAGGCGCGCAGGTTGGAGAACGAAGGACCGTGCGGCCGCCCGTTATGGGGTGTCCCGTTCGCGGTGAAGGACAACATCGACGTCGCCGGCCTGCCGACCACCGCCGCCTGTCCCGGCTTCGCCTACACCGCAGCCACCACTGCGCCCGCGGTGCAGCGCTTGCTCGACGCCGGAGCGTTGCTGCTGGGCAAGACCAACCTCGACCAGTTCGCCACCGGCCTGGTGGGCACCCGCTCGCCCTACGGAACCCCGCGCAACCTGTTCGATCCGGCACGCGTCCCCGGCGGATCGTCATCCGGCTCGGGCTGCGCCGTGGCCGCCGGCATCGTGCCCTTCACGATCGGCACGGACACCGCCGGCTCCGGCCGTGTCCCCGCCGCTTTCGGCAATATCGTCGGGCTCAAGCCGACCGTCGGCAGCGTGCCGACCCGAGGCGTGGTGCCCGCCTGCCGGTCGGTGGACACCGTGTCGGTCTTCGCATGCACGGTGGATACGGCGATGGCCGTCCAGCGAGTCATGGCGGGCTACGACCCGGACGACATCTATTCGCGGCGTCCTCCGTTTCCGCATTTGCGTCGAGGCGCGCCCTCGCCGCACGCCCGCGTGGCCATGGCCGACGTGGTTGAACTCTGCAACGACGAGACGTTCGAGCAATATCAGGCGGCCGCCCACCATCTGGGAGCCGAGATCGTCGACATCGCCCCGTTCCTGGAAATTGCCCGCTTGCTCTACGACGGTCCGTGGATCGCGGAACGGACCGCAGCGCTGCGGTCGGTGATCGAAGAACAGGCCGACATCCTGTTTCCCGTGACCCGAGACATCCTGCAAAGCGGATTCACCCGCCACAGCGTGGACGCGTTCGATGCCTTCCACCGCCTCGCCGCGACCAAGCGTGTCGCGGAGCGCCTGTTCCAGACCTACGACGCCCTGCTGCTGCCGACGGCCCCGTTCTGTCCAACCCTCGCGGCGGTCCAGGCGGACCCGATCGGGCTGAACAAGCACCTCGGCACCTTCACCAACTTCGTCAATATCTGCGATCTGGCCGGCTTTGCGGTGCCTGCCGGATTCGGCGCCAACGGCTTGCCGGTCGGCGTCACATTGCTCGGACCCGCATGGTCGGAAGGTCGCCTCGCCGGCATCGCCGACGCCCTGCACCGGGCGTTTGCCGCCACCGCTGGCGCCACCGGACGGAGCCTGCCGCCCGCCGCCGAACCCGATCCCCTGGCGCCCGACGAGACCGCGCTGTTCTGCATTGGTGCCCACATGGGCGGCCTGAAACTGAACCACCAAGTCACCGACCTGGGCGGCCGATTCCTTCGCGCGGAGCCAACCGCGCCGAACTACCGCCTGTATGCGCTCGGCAATCGCCCGGGCATGCTGCGCGCGCCGGATGGCGCCGCGATTGCCGGCGAGGTGTGGGCGCTGCCGACCGCCTCCATCGGGACCCTGCTGGCGCAGGTGCCCCCGCCGCTCGGCTTTGGCATGGTGGCCTTGCAGGATGGTCCGTGCCTGGGCTTCATTGCGGAGACGGCCGGCGTGGCCGACGCCCCCGACATCACCCGCTTCGGCGGTTGGCGCGCGTGGCTTCAGGCGAGCGAGGAGACGACCGCGTGACCGATCCGCCCGACCTCGACTCCTACATCACTGCCGGCACGGCATTGCTTGGAATTCAAATGCGGCCAGAATGGCGGGACGCGGTCCGCCAGCACCTGGCGATCTCATTCGACCTCGGCCGCATCGTGCTGGAGTTCCCGTTGCCCGACGAAGCCGATCCGGCGCCGGTGTTCGTTGCATGAGGCCGGCCGCATCGTCACGGCGGGCCCCGACCGCAACGGCCGCCCACCCCTCGTCATGGCCCGCCGCCCGTTCGTCATGGCCCGCCGCCCGTTCGTCATGGCCCGCCGCCCGTTCGTCATGGCCGGCCCCCCCGTTCGTCATGGCCGGCCCCCCGTTCGTCATGGCCGGCCCCCCGTTCGTCATGGCCGGCCTTGTGCCGGCCATCCACGCCTGTGACGCGGGGCCGAAGGCAAGGCGTGGATGGCCGGCACAAGGCCGGCCATGACGATGGGGCGGGGCGGCCATGACGATGGGGCGGGGCGGCCACGACGATGGGGGATTGCGCGTGACGGGGCGCCACCCGGCCACGACACTAAGGACCGGCCGTGACGCCTGAGGCCGGCCGCTCCACAAGTGCCGACACGGCTGCGCGCATCGCCGCCGACGTCGCCGCCGGCCGCCGCCGCGCCAGCGACATCGTGACCGATACGCTGGAACGCATCGCCGCCCGCAATCCCGTGCTGAACGCCTTCACCGCCGTGACCGCCGAACGTGCCCGCGCGCGCGCCGCCGCGATCGACGCCACGGTGGCCGCCGGCCAACCGGTCGGACCACTCGCCGGCGTCCCCTTCGCCGTGAAGAACCTGATCGACATCGCGGGCCTGCCGACCCTCGCCGGTTCGCGCATCAATCGCGACTGCCCGCCCGCCGGTGCCGACGCCACCCTCATCACCCGCCTGGAGGCCGCCGGCGCCATCCTGGTCGGCGCGCTCAACATGGGAGAATACGCCTACGACTTTACCGGCGAGAACGCCCACGACGGACCGTCTCGCAACCCGCACGACGCCGGACGCATGAGCGGGGGTTCGTCCGGAGGTTCTGGCGCCGCGGTCGGCGGCGCGCTGGTTCCGCTCGCACTGGGATCCGACACCAACGGCTCGATCCGCGTGCCGGCATCATTCTGTGGCGTGTTCGGGCTGAAGCCGACTTACGGGCGGCTGTCTCGTGCCGGAAGTTTCCCCTTCGTATCCAGCCTGGACCATCTCGGCCCCCTGGCGCGGTCCACCGCCGACCTGGCCCTGGCCTATGACGCGATGCAGGGCGCCGACCCGCAGGATCCGGTCTGCGCCGACCGCGCCGCCGACCCGGCAACACCCACGCTGCATGATGGCATCGGCGGCCTGCGCATCGCCCGCGCCGGCGGCTACTTCCGCGCCGGCGCCTCGCCGGAGGCCCTGTCCGCGCTCGACGCCGTGGCAACGGCGCTCGACGCCACCCGGGAGATCGCGTTGCCGGAAGCAGCCCGCGCCCGCGCGGCCGCCTATGTGATCACCGCCAGCGAAGGCGCCGCGCTGCATCTGCCACGGCTGCGCACCCGGGCGGCCGATTTTGACCCCGACGTGCGCGACCGCCTGATCGCCGGCGCACTTATCCCGGCCGCAATGGTGGCGCAGGCGCAGATATTCCGCCGCTGGTACCGCGATGCGGGACCTGCGGCTGTTCGACGACGTCGATGTGATCCTGGCCCCAGCGACCCCCTGCGTGGCGCCATTGCTCGGGCAGAAGACCTTCATGTTGGATGGCCGAGAACTCCCGCTGCGGCCGAACATCGGCATCTACACCCAGCCCGTGTCGTTCATCGGTCTGCCGGTCGTCGCCGTGCCGGTACCACTGCCGGGAGGCCTGCCGATCGCGGTCCAAATTATCACCGCACCATGGCACGAGGCGGTCGCGTTGCGCGTCGCCCAGGCACTGGAATTCCGAGGGATCGCCTACGCACCATACCCGGCAGTGGGGTGACGGAAGCAAGGCGACGGCCTCGCTTCTCGCCCACCCTCGCCAGCCGCAGCGCGGAGGTGCGCGCCCGCGGCCCCAAGCCAAACTCTAACCTGTCCGGGTCACCCGCCCGGTATGCGGATCCATCGTGAAGCGCGCGATCACCGAGCCTTCCTGCGTCGCCAGAGCGAACCCGATCGCGCCGTCCGGCGTCGCCGCCACGTCAATCACCTTCCAGGTGTGATTGCCACGCCACAGCAGGAAGCCCTCGGCGATCTTCTGCACGTCCGGCGGGCTCAGGTTCAGGTCCTTCTGGCGAAACACCAGTGCGAACGTGCCGCCCGCCATCCGACCGTGCTGGCCGCGCCAACGGTGCATCCAACCCATCGGACCCGGACCCGGGCGACCCGGTCCGTCCATGCCCGCGGCGGGTCCCGGTCCGGGCGGCGGCGCCGGCTGAGCGTAACTGATCAGGCTGCCAACGGTGGCGCCCCCGATAACGAAAGCCGCGGCAGCGGCAAGCAAGGTCTTACGCATCTGTTCAATGACTCCCGGAAACGCGAGCAGCGTAAACATAGGATCACCCGCTGATCCGACTGCACCGGATAGGCGACGAAATGCAACGGATTGCAACGCGCACTGCCAAACCGTCCAAATATAGCGTATCCTTCTTAGGCATGGAGCAGTCGCCGCATATCATGGTGGTGGACGACGACCGGGAAATCCGCGACTTGCTCGCGCGATTCCTGGAGAAGCACGGATTCGCGTCACCGCCGTGCGCGATTCCCGGGAGGCAAGGCGCGCCTGGACCAACGGCCACTTCCAGCTCGTCGTACTCGACCTCATGCTCCCCGGCGAACCCGGCCTCGACTTCGCCCGCTGGCTCCGCAGCCAGTCCGATGTCCCCATCGTCATGCTCACCGCCATGGGCGAGGAAACCGACCGCATCATCGGCCTGGAACTCGGCGCCGACGACTACGTCCCCAAGCCCTTCAACCCGCGGGAATTGCTCGCCCGCATTCGGGCCGTCCTGCGCCGCGCCGGCGAGAGCCCGGCCGGCCCCCGCCATGAGAGCGGCAGCCGGCCGATGCGCTTCGCCGGCTGGACCCTGGAACCGGCGCGCCGCCGATTGCTCAATCCGGACGGCGTCGAGGTGGCCCTCACCGGAGGCGAATACGACTTGCTCGTCGCCCTGGTCGAGCGAGCCAACCGCGTGCTGACCCGCGACATGCTGCTCGATCTGCTCCGCGGCCGCCAAGCCGGGCCGTTCGACCGGGCGATCGACGTCGCCATCTCCCGCCTCCGCCGCAAGCTGGAGGATGACGGCCGCAACGCCCAGCTCATCAAGACCGTGCGCGGCGGCGGCTACGTGCTGGCGGCCACGGTGGAACACGCGTGACCCCGATGGCTGGCAGGCTGGAGTGGAGTCCTTCCCCTCCCCCCAACCCCCTCCCTCAAGGGGAGGGGGAGACTTCCGTGCGACACGCGTGATCCTTCGCCTCTGGCCCCGCAGCCTGGCGGCCCGCACGGCCTTCGTTCTCCTCGTAGGCCTCATCCTCGTCCAGGGCGCCGGACTGGCGATCCACGCCATGGACCGCATCGACGTGCAGCGCCTGGCGCAAGCTCGCAACCTCGCCGTGCGCGTCGTTAGCCTGTATCGCACCGTCGTGCTGACGACGCCGGAACAGCGCGAGGAGGTGCTGGCGGAGCTGCATCGTGGCCCCGGCCTGACGGCCGAACTCAGCAAGGACCCGCCGGTCACCGACCTGCCCCCGATGCCGCCGCCGATGCAGCGGCTGTTCCGGGTCAGCATGAACTTCGTCGGAGTCCCGCCGCAGCAGCGCTGGCGCGAACTGCAATTCCTCGGCGGTCCCGATGCCCATCGCGTCGTGATCGGCATGCGTTTGCCCGACGGCGAGTGGCTGAACCTCACCGCCGAGATGGAGGAGGTGCGGCCGTGGCACTCACCCACCTTCCTCGCGGCGTTCGTGCTGATGACGGTGGTGGCCGCCGGGCTGACCCTGTGGTCGGTGCGCCGCCTGACCGCGCCGGTACGCACGCTGGCCGCGGCGGCCGAGGCGCTGGGCCGCGACGTCAACGCGCCCCCGCTGCCGGAGGACGGCCCCACCGAGGTCGCCGTCGCCGCCGCCGCCTTCAACACCATGGCCGCCCGTATCCGCCGCTTCGTCCAGGACCGCACCGACCTGCTGACCGCGATCGGCCACGATCTGCGCACGCCGATCACCCGCCTGAAGCTGCGTGCCGAGTTCATCGAGGACGACGAACTGCGCGGCAAAGTGTTGGCGGATCTGGAGGAGCTGGAGGCGATGGTCTCCGCCACCCTGGCGTTCGGCCGCGACGCCCGAACGGGGGAGGCGGTGTCGGCGCTTGACCTGGCCGAACTGCTGCGCACCTTGCTCGACGAAGCCGGCGACGCGAGGCCCGAGGCAGTGCCGAACCTGGCATATGAGGGTCCACCGCATTGGACCGTGCGCGCCCGGTCCGCTCTCGCTGAAGCGGGCGCTGACCAACCTGATTTCGAACGCGGTGATGTATGGGGGCGGCGCGCGGTACGGCTGGTCCCGCCGATATCGGCCGGCGCCGCGGGGGCGATGCTGACCATCGAGGTCGAGGATGACGGCCCGGGCATCCCGCCCGGCGAGCTTGAGCAAGTGTTCGAGCCGTTCCATCGCGGTGAGCCAAGCCGCAACCGCGAGACCGGCGGGGTGGGGCTGGGCCTGCCAATCGCCCGCAACATCCTGCGCGCCCACGGGGGGGACGTGGTGTTGAGCAATCGCCCCAACGGCGGCGCCAAGGCGACGGTGACGCTGCCGGCGTAGTCCGGGCTCTGTCTCAGGGGCGTCTCAATAGCCTGTACGGAAGACCGTGGGTCGCCGGCTGAGAAATCACCCGGCGGCCAACGCGTCCATGGCCAATCCGCAGCCGATCGGCCTCTTGCACCGTCTCGTCTCCGTCTCAAAAGTCTAAACATGGGAATTTGACACGCGGCATGAGAGCATGGCTCCCACTTTCGCTCTCCCGTGCTTTGCGAGAAAGGTCAGGTGGGGGTGATACGTGCCGCACGCCAGCCTCAACCGCAATGATTTGCCGGATAGCTCACCCCGCCCCGCAGGTGCTGCTCGCATCCGGCATATTAAATTAGAAGCACGCAAAGACGCAGAGATCGCCAAGCCTTTTGCTTCGCGATCTCTGCGTCTCTGCGACCTTCTAATTCAATATGCCAGCCGCCCGCAGCACCTGCGGTGCCTGGGCACGCACCACTACGCCACGGCGCCCGCGTCAGGGCATGTTGGCGTACCTGCTCATCGAGCGCCCGCAGGATCGCGCTGGTGCCGTGAATGATCGCGTACAGCAGCTCGTCATCCGGAGGACCATAAGTGGAGCCCGGCGGTATCCGGCCATGTTTGCGGATCGGCCCGGCGCGATAGGGATAAATCAGCCCGTACTGATCCGCCTCGGCCTTCACGTCGCGCTCTGGCAGGTCTTCGTCGTCCTGGCGGCGCTCGGTCGGGCGCGGCGGCGGTGGCGCAACGGAGCTATGCCGCAGCACCGGCATCGCGGCCGGCGTAGCCTCTACCGGCGCCACAACCTGTGCCGCCACCTCGACGGCCGGCGCCAGCGTATCCACTACGGCCGGCATCGGCCCTTGTTGCAGCGCCTGCTGCAACTCCCTGCGGACCACGTGTCGAGTCCACTCGTCGGCGTCGCACAGCTCGACGCTGTTCTCCCGCTTGCGCCGCGCCGTCTGCAACCGATGCAGTTGGTTGCGCAACGCGATCCCGGTCCGCTCCATCAGCGCGTACTGCGACCCGAGCCTGATCGTGAGAGAAATGTCGCTGCCGCAGCCTTGGAGCAATCGCAGTGCTTCCTCCGCCCGGGCGCGGGCGCAGACGCAATGGGCGGCGATGTCGGCTTCGTCGTCATTGACCGGGGCCATGTCGGCGACCTTGCCGATGGCGGCGTCATTGCGCGCGAGCATCGCCTCCGGCGTGTCGGCGAGCGGCGGTGGCAGCAGCGAGCACATCGTGTGGCTGAGCTGGTAGCGGGCGTGGTGCGAGAACTGGTGGCTCGGGTCGGGCGGACGTTGCGGTTTCGGCTGCTCGTTCATTGCCCAAGTATACGTCACTTATAATAACTGAGTCAAGCGAAAATGTTTGTGGACAGGCAGTTGCGGCGGGCGGCTCCGGAGGCGCGGGCCGGGGGCAGCGTATCAAAAAATATGCGTGATACATCAGGGAGTTTTGTGCCGGTACGATCTATCTGTATGCATCGCCGCGCATCTTTTGTTCCCAACCCGTTTCTAACAAACGCTCGGCACCAGCACACATGGTCCGGCGCGGTGCGCGGTGACCGCGTACCAGGCGCCGGTTCGCGCCGGAACACAGCGTGCGCGGAGCCTTCGTTAAGGGTTATCGGACGCCATGGACGCCTGCCGTCCCAGCGTCGCGCGCAGTCCGTGTCGGCAGGCGTCCACGGCGTCCGATAACCCTTAACGAAGTCGGGCGGGTTCGGACCGCCACATTCGGTCGCGCGAGGCGGGTCACTGTCGACTTCTCCCCCGCCTGACGCCCCCCCCGTTTCATCATGCGGGGATTTTTTTGTCGGTTCCGATCAGGGTGAGTTCTCTGATACACGCCGGTATTCCGCAGCCGAACAGGGCACTTATTGCCGCGAGCGTCCAATCGGCGCACCGTCCGGCCTCATAGCCGGCGACAATGGTGTCCCACGTCGCCAGGCCACTGACCGCTGGGAGGATCGCCGTCATGAATATAAGCACGCTGTCGGCAGCGGCGAACAACGCTTCGGCGCTGCCGCTGACACCTCGCACGTGGCCGGACGCCGGAATCTCCCACGTTCCGAACTGGATCTATACCGCGCCGGACATTTTTGCCCGCGAGCAGGAGCGTATTTTCAACGCGAACGATTGGCTGTATGTCTGCTTGGAAGCGGAAATTCCAAATCCGGGCGACTTCAAGCGCAGCCAGCTTGGCACGCGGGATGTCATCGCGGTCCGCGGCGCGGATGGCGCGATCAACGTCCTGGTCAATCGCTGCGCGCATCGCAGCATGCAGGTCTGCACCGCCAACCGGGGCTCGGTGAAAGAATTCGTCTGCCCCTATCACCAATGGACCTACGACCTCGCCGGCAACCTGCTCGGGCTGCCGTTCCGGCGCGGTTACCGCGGCCAGGGCGGCATGCCGGCGGACTTCCGTCCGGAGGAACACGGCTTGGAGCGCCTCGCGGCGACGCAGCGGAATGGCGTCGTGTTCGCCAGCTTCGGCGCGCCGAACGAAACGCTGGAGACCTACCTTGGCGAGCGCATGCTGGGCTATTTCGACCGCGTGTTTGGTGGCCGCGAATTGGTCGTGCTGGGTTACATGCGGCAGCGCATTCCCAGCAATTGGAAATTGATGTTCGAGAATATCAAGGACCCATATCACGCCAGCCTGCTGCACGTGTTCCTGGTGACGTTCGGATTGTTCCGGCTGGATCAGCAGTCGGCGGTGGAGATGGATGATACCGGGCGACACGCCGTGCTGGTCAGCCGCAAGGGCGCGCAGGAGACCAACGACGCCACGGCGCAGATGCGCGCGTTCAAGGCCGACTTTGCGCTGCGCGACAAGCGCTTGCTCGATCCGGTGCGCGAGTTCCCGGGCGACGCCACGGTGGTCATGCAGACGCTGTGGCCCAACCTGATCGTGCAGCAGCAATCAAACACGCTCGCGATGCGGCAGATCGTCCCGCTGGATGCAGGTCATTTTGATCTGGCATGGACGTTCTTCGGCTATGCCGACGATCCTCCGGAAATGCGGCAGCGTCGGCTGCGCCAGGCCAATCTGATGGGGCCGGCGGGACTCGTTTCGCTCGACGACAGCGAGGCCATGCTGCTGTCGCAGGCCGGAATCGACCACAACGATGGCGAGAACTGCCTGGTCGAGATGGGTGGGCGCGGCGTGATGAATGAGCAACACATGGTGACGGAGACGGCGATCCGGGGGTTCTATCAGCACTACCGCTCGGTCATGGGGCTTTGATCCGCCATGATCGCCGCGGTTCCTGGGTTGGATGTCGCATCGGATCTGCGGATGCGGCTGGCCGACCTCTATTGTGCCTACGACAATGCGCTGAACGATGGCGCGCTGGAACGATGGCCGGAGCTGTTCGCCAATCCTTGCGTTTATAAGGTCATTCCGCGGGAGAATTATGACCAAGGGTTTCCGGTCGCGCTGATCTGGTGCGAGAGTAGGGAGATGCTAATGGATCGGGTGGTGGCGTTGCGGGAGACGGCGCTGTATGCGCCTCGCATTGTGCGCCGGATCACCAGCGCGGTCTGTGTGCGCGCGATCGGCGAGGACGGGCTGCATCTGACCGCGAACTTCGCGGTGTTCCAGACGATGCCGGATCAGCCGAGCGAGGTGTTCCTGTGCGGCCGCTACCAGGATCGGGTGGTCGATGACGGCGGTGTGCTGCGCTTTGCCGAGCGGCTGTGCATCTACGATTCGACGATCGTTCCGACGTCGCTGGTTTATCCGATTTGAACGCGGCGCCCGCGCGCTATGTGGTTCGCGAGCACCGCATTCCGACCGCGGGGGCGCAGCCGTACATCGTGACCTTGGGCCCGGATGGGAATGTGTGGTTCTGCGAAAGCGGCGCCGACAAGATCGGCCGGCTTTCGACGCTCGACTACAGCTTTGCGGAGTTTTCTTTGCCGGACAAAGGCAGCATGCCGATCGGCATCATCGCCGGGGCGGACGGCAATCTGTGGTTCACCGAATCCCAGGCGCATCGGATCGGCCGCATCACGCCCGGTGGGGCCATCACCGAGTTCGCGTTACCGACCACGAATGCCGGGCCGAATGGCATCGCCTGCGGACCTGACGGCAATGTCTGGTTCGCCGAGGCCGAGGTCGATCAGGTAGGGCGCATCACGCCGGAAGGGGTGATTACCGAGTTCTCCGCAGGGATTACGCGCGGCAGCCGGCCGTTGGCGCCGACCGCTGCTTTTGGATTTGTCTGGATCAGCGAGGCTGCGGGGAACGCGATCGCGCGGGTTTCGATGGATGGTGCGGTGCGCGAGTTCCGCACGCCGCATGCGGACAGCGGACCTCGGGCGATCGTTCCGGGACCGGATGGCGCGTGCTGGTTCGTGCAGACCACCGCCAATGCGATCGGCCGTATCGGGACCGACGGGACGATAGTGGAGTTTCCGTTTCCTCGGGCCGGTGCGAGCCTGCGCGGAATCGATTGTACGTCGCGCGGGGAGTTTCTGGTGACCGAGAACGCGGCGAACCTGATCGCGCTGATGTCGGTCGAGGGGGCGGTTATCGCCGAGTACGCGATTCCCACGGCGCAGGCCGGGGCGCGATCGATCATGGTGGTGCCCGATGGGCGGGCGTTCTTCTCGGAGTTCGATGTTGGGCAGATCGGCGAGTTGGTGCCGGTGGGATGAGGGCGAATTTCCTGCCATTGCCAGTGGACCACCTGCCCGCGGCCGGTGGTCAAATCGCAACGACAGAGAGGAGGGCGCGCGGCTGCGATACCCTCACCCTTGGCTCTGCCGCGCCTCGACCTCTCCCGCGAAGCGGGAGAGGTTACCTGACCCTCAGTGCACCAGGGCGGGCATCATCTCGTGCTGGACGATCGCGGCGATCGCAACGTCCCGGTCTGCGGCCATCGCCATCGGCGTGCCGTCGGCCGCGTGGATCGCGAAGCCCGAGGCGCCGTTGACGATCACCGGCTTCACATACGCCACATGGGTCATCCCAAGCTGTGCGAATTGCTCCGGCGACAACTTCCGCACGTCGACCATGACCGACGCAGCGGCATTCGATTCGTTCATCTGATCGGCTGAATTCACGTTCATCGTACTTCTCCTCTGCGGCGGTCGGCCTCGTCGAGCACCCCCCGCCTCGTATTCCGGGACCGCTTTTGCAGCTCCCGTTCGTCAACGCCTCTTACGCCCGAGCTTCAGTGCGGTTCCGCTTCGCTCTCGACCACCCTGGTGCGTCCGTTGCCATTCGGCTTGGTCACGCCAGCCGAACCCGCCCGGTTGATCTCGATCGTCTTGACACGCGGCTCCGGCTGCGGCCGGGCGAGGTCGATATGCAGCAGCCCGTTGTCGAGCCACGCGCCTTTCACCTCGATCCCCTCCGCCAGCACAAAGGCCCGCTGGAACTGCCGCGCGGCGATGCCGCGATGCAGGAACACGCGCCCCTGGGCGTCGTCAGTCTGGCGGCCACGGATCACCAACTGGTTGTCCTCCTGGGTGATCTGGAGTTCGTCCATCGTGAACCCGGCGACAGCGAGCGTGATACGCAACCCGGTGGGGCCGGTTTGCTCGATGTTGTACGGCGGGTAGCCATCGGACGAAGTCTTCGCGGCCCGCTCGAGCATTTGCTCGAGATGGTCGAAACCCAGGAAAAGCGGCGACGTAAACAACCGAGTCGTCATGGCCCCCTCCTCAGAGCGAAGCGTCGGCCGGAACCCGTTCTGGCATCCCGGTCGCGCAATATCTTGGCAGGGGACCGACCGGTTGCAAGGGGGGGTGCGCAACCGTGCCTGGTAGGCCAGGCCGCGGCTGGCGCAGGCTGGCTCTGCCGCATTCCCGCGTTGATCTGAGGCAGTCGGAAAGCTACATGCGAACCATGGACGCAATGGGCATGACCGAGACGTCTCCCGGGACCGCTGCTGGGGCCGGTCGCACGGCCGTGACCGAAGTCCCGGCCGGAGGCAGCTACGAGACGCTGCCGATCTTGATCGCGCCGCACGCGCTATTGAAGGCTCGCGCCCGGCCGGTCGGGCCGGCCGACGAGGCGGCGGTGCGGGCGCTGGTGCCGCGGATGTTCGCCTCGATGTATAGCGCGCCGGGGATCGGCCTGGCGGCGCCTCAGGTCGGGCAGGGGCTGCGGGTCATCACCATCGACCTGATGGCGGACGACAAGCCGTCCCCGCTGACCCTGATCAACCCAGAGATCGTCGCGCTGAGCCAGGATCGGGCCACACGTGAGGAAGGCTGCCTGTCGCTGCCGGGCCAGTATGCGGACGTGACGCGGCCGGCACGGGTGAAGGTGCGTTACCTCGACCAGACCGGGGCGCGGCGGGAGGTAGAAGCCGAAGGATTGCTCTCGGCCTGCCTGCAACACGAGATCGACCATCTGGAGGGGATCCTGTTCGTCGATCACCTCTCGGCGCTGAAGCGCAATATCATCATGCGCCGGCTCGCCAAGGAACAGCGGCAGAAGAACGAGGGCAAGTAGGCGCTCCGATGCGCCTCGCCTTCATGGGGAGCCCGGATTTCGCCGTGCCGGCGCTGCACGCGCTGCACGGCGCCGGGCACACGATCGCCGCGGTGTATTGCCAGCCGCCGCGGCCGGCCGGGCGCGGGCAGGCGGTGCAGCGGTGTCCGGTGCATCGGGCGGCGGAGGCGTTGGGGCTGGAGGTGCGGACCCCGGCGCGGCTGCGCGGCGATGCGGCAGCGCAGGCGGGGTTCGCGGACCTGGCGCTGGATGCGGCGGTGGTGGCGGCGTACGGGCTGATCCTGCCGCAGGCGATGCTGGACGCGCCGCGCCGAGGTTGCCTGAACATCCACGCCAGCCTGCTGCCGCGCTGGCGTGGAGCGGCGCCGATCCAGGCGGCGGTGCTGGCCGGCGATGCGGAGAGTGGCGTCACCATTATGCAGATGGAGGCCGGCCTCGATACCGGACCGATGCTGCTGCGTGAGGCGGTGCCGATCGGGCCGCAGACCACCAGCGGGACACTGCACGATTTGCTGGCGCCGTTGGGGGCGCGGTTGATCCAGCAGGTGCTGGCGGAGGATTTTCCCCCGTGCCGCAACCCGCGGAGGGCGTGACCTATGCGCCCAAGCTGACACGCGAGGACGGGCGGATCGACTGGACGCGCGAGGCGGCGGCGATCGAGCGGCAGGTGCGGGCGTTCGATCCGTGGCCGGGGACGTTCACCTCGATGCAGGGCTCGGTCTTGAAGGTGCTGGTGGCGGAATTGGCCGAGGGGGCCGGCGCGCCGGGGACCGTGCTGGACGAGCACCTGACGATTGCCTGCGGGGCGGGGGCGCTGCGGCTGACCCGGGTGCAGTTGGGCGGGCGGGCAGCCATGCCGGCCGAGGCGTTCCTGCGCGGGCACCGTATTGCGGTCGGGAGTGTGCTGGGCGGTGAACGGGCGGATGAGTGGCGGCTACCGATGGCCCATCGTCATGGTCGGCGAAGGCCGACCATCCACGACTGCCGATGGTGCCGCAGTGAAGTCGTGGATGGCCTGCCTTCGCCGACCATGACGACGATAGATCGGAGGCTGGTATGGCCGGGAAAATCCATGTCGGCGTTGGCGGATGGACCTTCGAACCGTGGCGTGGGGTGTTCTACCCGGACGGACTGCCGCACAAACGCGAACTCGAATTCGCCAGCCGCAAGCTGACCTCCATCGAGATTAACGGGACCTACTATTCGACCTTCAAGCCGGAAAGCTGGATGAAATGGCGCGCGGAAACGCCGGAGGGTTTCGTGTTCTCGATCAAGGCGTCGCGCTTCTGCACCAACCGCAAGCAACTGTCACCGCCACCGATTCGGTGGCGCGGTTCGTCGGTCAGGGGCTCAGCAAGCTGGGCGACCGCCTGGGGCCGATCAACTGGCAGTTCATGGCGACCAAGCAATTCGACCCGGAGGACATGCAAGCTTTCCTCGCGCTGCTGCCTCGCAAGATCGACGGCCTGGCGTTGCGCCACGCACTGGAAGTGCGGCACCCCAGCTTCAAGGATCCGCGGTTCTATGACCTGGCGCGGCGGCACGACGTGGCGATCGTGTTCGCCGATCACGACGAGTTCCCGACGATCGATGAGCCGACAGCGGATTTCACCTATGCCCGGCTGATGCGCACGCAGGACAAGATCACGACGGGATATTCGGCGGCGGCGCTGGGCCGGTGGGCCAAACGGGCGAAAGACTGGGCGAAGCGCGGGGATGTCTTCGTTTATTTCATCTCTGGGGCCAAAGTGCGCGCGCCGGCGGCGGCGCAAGCGCTGATTGCGCGGCTGCCTTGACAGGTGGCTGCAGGCCGCGCCGGTTGACCGGCCGTGGTTTGAACGAGAAGGAATCCTGAAGCAGCCATGGCGGTTTGGGCGCTGATGCTGGAATACGATGGCGCACCGTTCGTCGGCTGGCAGCGGCAGGATAATGGCGTGTCGGTGCAGCAGGTGCTGGAGAGCGCGGCCTCGTGCCTGACCGGCGGTGGGCCGGTGTCCAGCGTCGTTGCCGGACGCACCGATGCCGGGGTGCATGCCGAGGCGCAGGTGGCGCAACTGGCGCTGGAGTCGGCTTTGCCCGCCAACCGGCTGCGCGAGGCGTTGAACTACCACATGAAGCCGCACCCGGTCGTCGTGCTCCAGGCCGCGTTGGCGCTGGAGGGTTGGAACGCCCGGTTCTCCGCCATCGGTCGTGCCTACCGCTATCGTATCCTGAACCGGCGGGCACGGCCGGCGCTGCTGGCGGGACGGGTGTGGCATGTGCACCAGCCGTCGGACGGAGCTGCCATGCACGCAGCGGCGCAACGGTTGCTGGGGCGGCACGATTTCACGTCGTTCCGTGCGGCGGCGTGCCAGGCGAAGAGCCCGCTACGCACGCTGGACCGGCTGGATGTCAGTCGCGATGGGGATGTGATCGAGGTGGTTGCCGAGGCGCGCAGTTTTCTGCACCACCAGGTGCGGAACATGGTGGGCACGCTGAAGCTGGTTGGGGACGGACACTGGTCGGCGGAGCGGGTGGCCGCTGCGCTGGCGGTGCGCGACCGGTCCGCGGCGGGGCCGACGGCGCCGCCGGAGGGGCTTTCTCTGACCGGGGTGCGCTACCCGGTCGATCCGTTTGGGTAAGGGGAGGAAGTGGTTTGTGCGACCCGATCACCCTCACCCTCGGTGCTTCGCACCATCGACCTCTCCCGCGTGCGGGAGAGGTTTTCTACCCGTGCAGCAAGGTTACGTTCAGGCCGGCTAAGAGCAGGCCGATCACCTGGTCGAGGACCACCAGCAGGACGGCGATGACGCCGGTGGTGCCAAGGGCCTGGCGAGTGGCGAACCACTCGATCCAGAGCGCCCAGCCGATGGCGACGATCTGCATCGCCTCGTCGACGATCGGCGGAGCACCGAGCAATCCGGGGATGCCGCCAAGCACGAGCAAGAGGTTCTCAATGACGTTGCACCAGTTCCAGGCGGCGATGAAACGTGGCCAGCGCGAGCCGCAACCGAACATCGGCGCCAGGCGAAAACTCAGCAGCGCGAAGGCGAGCCAGCCGACCACGTAGCCGAGAATGTCGAGGCTCATCGCGTGGCCCGCATCCGGCGGCATGCCGGATTCCACCCAGGTCATCAATTGCAGACAGACGATGGCGGGCAGGCAGATGGCCATCGCCCAGAAGCTGCGCGCGGCACCGGCCATGTCGGCTTCGACGTAGCGCAGCCCGTCGCTGCGGCCGCGCGCGAACAGCAGCGCGGCGTGCAGGCCCGAGGTGACCGCGCCGGCGATGCTCACGTGCGTTGCAGGGCCAGCAGCCGGGGGGCGAGCACCAGCAGCGCAGTGCCGAATGACTCCCACCACCAGGATGGCGGCGCGGAACGGCGAGAGCGCGAGGCCGTGGCGCGCCAGGAACCAATGCAACCACAGGGCGTAGCCGCCAAGCGCGAACACCAGTCGCGGCGGCGGCGTTCTCTGACATGCCTGCTTGCAGCAGCATGCCGAGCCCCATCAGCAGCACCGAGGCGAGCATTGGCAGCAGCCACTGGCACCAGTTGAACGCGGTGGCGAAGCGCAGCCAGCGGTCCTGCCGGCCCCATAGCCGCGCCAGCTCGAACGACAGCACCGGGGGGGCCAGCAGGATCGCGATGGTGGCGAGCAAGATCGGCGATCGCCGGCGTGCCGTTGCCGTTCAGCAGCATCAGAAAGGTTCCGACCAGCGGAAACGCGATCAGCGGCGCCAGGCTGGCCAGGAATGCCTGGCTGGTGCCGGCGAACTGGTCGATGCCGTCGGGGCGGCCGCGCGCTACTCTGATAATTCCGCGCAGAACGCTGGGGCCGCGCAGGACGTTGGGACCGCGCAGAATGGGGGGTGGCGGGGCCGCCATCGGCTACTCCAGGAAGGCCGACAGCATGCCGCGATAGGTGCGCGCCAGGCAACGCAGTTCCTCGACGGGCACGCGCTCGTCCGCCTGGTGCATGCTGGCGCCGACCAGGCCGAACTCGGCCACGGGGCAGTAGCGGGAGATGAAACGGGCGTCGGAGGTGCCGCCGCCGGTGTCGCGCTTTGGGGTGACTCCGGTCTCGCGTTCGATGGCGGCGCAGAGCTTGTCCATGACCGGGCCGGGCTGGGTGACGAACGACTCGCCGCTGATGGCGATGTCGAGGTCGAATTTTTCCCCGCGTGCTGGGCGATCGTGGCGCGCAGCCAGGCGGACAGGTCCTTGCCGGTATGGTCGTCGTTGAAGCGGATGTTCAGCATGGCGCGGGCGGCGGCGGGGATGACGTTGGTCACCGGGTTGCCGACATCGATCGAGGTGACCTGGAGCGTGGAGGGCTCGAACCACTCGGTGCCGGCGTCCACGGGCGCGGCGGTCAGCGCGTTGAGTGATCGGAGCAAACGGTGGACGGGGTTGTCGGCGCGGTGCGGGTAGGCGACGTGGCCCTGGGTGCCGTGCACGGTGATTTTGGCGTTCAGGCTGCCGCGGCGGCCGATCTTGACCATGTCGCCGAGGCGCACCGGGCAGGTCGGCTCGCCGACGATGCAGAAGTCGGGGATGTGCCCGTGCTCTTGCATCCATGGCAGGACACGGACTGTGCCATCGGTTGCCACGCCTTCCTCGTCGCCGGTGATGAGCAAGCTGATGGAGCCGCGGACGGGAACGGCGGCAAGGTGGTCGGCGGCGGCAGCGACGAAGGCGGCGATGCCGCCCTTCATGTCGCAGGCGCCGCGGCCGTAGAGCACCCCGTCATGCACCTCGGCGGCGAAGGGGTCGTGACGCCAGATGGCGGCGCCGACCGGGACGACGTCGGTGTGACCGGCGAAGCAGAAATGCGGGCCGTTGCCGGTGTCGATGCGGGCGAACAGGTTCTCGATCTCGCCGTAGCGTAGGCGGGTGACGGTGAAGCCGAGGCGTTCGAGGGCTTCAGCCAGGACGGACTGCGCTCCGGCGTCGGCCGGGGTGACCGAAGCGCAGCGGATCAGCGCCTGGGCGAGCGGGGGGGGGGGGGGGGGGGGGGGAGGGAGGGGGGGAAAGACGGAGGGAGGGGAGGGGGGGAGGAGGGGGGGGGATCACCCTCACCTCGACGCTGCGCGTCTCGACCTCTCCCGCTCTCGCGGGAGAGGTTTCCCTAATCCCGTAGCAGTTCATTGATCGAGGTCTTGGCGCGAGTCTGGGCGTCCACGCGCTTGACGATCACCGCGCAGTACAGCGACGGGCCGGGCGAACCGTCGGGCAGCGGTTTGCCGGGCAGGGAGCCGGGCACAACCACCGAATAGGCGGGCACGCGGCCAATGTAGATTTCGCCGGTGGCGCGGTCGATCACCTTGGTCGAGGCGCCGATGAACACGCCCATCGACAGCACCGAACCGCGCTCGACGATCACCCCTTCCGCGACTTCGGAGCGGGCGCCGATGAAGCAGTCATCCTCGATGATCACCGGGTTGGCCTGCAACGGCTCCAACACGCCGCCGATGCCGACGCCGCCGGACAGGTGGCAGTTGGCGCCGATCTGGGCGCAGCTCCCCACCGTAGCCCAGGTGTCCACCATGGTGTTGCGGCCGACCCAGGCGCCGACATTGACGAAACTGGGCATCAGCACGACGCCGGGCGCGATATAGGCGGAGCGGCGCACCACGGCGCCCGGCACGGCGCGGAAGCCGGCCTCGCGGAAGTGGTTGTCGCCCCATCCGAAGAATTTCAGCGGCACCTTGTCGTAGCCGCCGGCGGCGGTGTCCACCGGCGAGGAGTTGGTCAGGCGGAACGACAGCAGCACCGCCTGCTTCAGCCACTGGTTGACCTGCCAGCCGTTGGGTGTCGGCTCGGCGACGCGTTCGGTGCCGGTATCCAGGGCTTCCAGCGCGGCTTCCACCGCGTCGCGGGCGGGGCCGCCGGTGGCCGACGACAGGGTATCTCGGGCTTCCCAAAGTTCCTCGATCGGCCGTTGCAGCTTGTGTTCCGACATCAGCGTGCGTCCCTCCCTCGCGCGGCGGGACGATGGAGAGCAGCCTGCGTCCTGTCAACGTGAGGGAAGCACGGCCGGGGGTTTTGCCCCGTAGGCGCCGGGATAAGGCCGGAGGCGCAGCACAGAACTGTCGTCTTCGGCTGCGTCGCCCGGAATTGGCGAGGAGCGGGGGGCGGCACGCCGCGATGCATCGAGATGGATGGTGAACAGACCACCGACCACTCCAAACGGATGGACTGCAAAGGCCGGCTTTATGGAGCAAACGCCACAAGGAATTGTCATCCCCGCGAAAGCGGGGACCTTTCCCGCTTGGGTCCCCGCTTTCGCGGGGATGACGGTGTAGTTTGCGGTGAATGCGTACCAAGGGCGCAACGCCCCTGGCCTTTTCGATCACCGCGGCGGCAACGCCATCACATCGTCGGCCACGAACAGCGGATCCAGCAACGGATCCCACAGCCGGATTCCTCCGGTGATCCCGGCTTCGTTCGACACCGTGCGCACCCCGATCGGCAGCGCGAAATCGATCCGCTTGGCGTTGCCGCCGCCGATCGCCAGCGTGTCGTAGTTCACCAGCGTGCCGATAAACCCGATCGCCTTGCGCACCCGCCGGTTCCAGCTCTTCGCGCCGACCTTGCGGAGTGCGGCATTGCCGATCCACTGGTCGTAGGTCATCCCCTTGTGCACGGGATGGTGGCTCAGTTCGAGATGCGGCGCGGGATGGCCGCGATCAAACAGCGCGAAGCCCATGCCGGTGCCCAGCGTGATCACGCATTCCAGCCCGCGGCCGGTTATCACGCCCAACCCTTGCACCGTGGCGTCGTTCAGCATGCGCGCCGGCTTGCCCAGCCGTTCATGCAACACGTCCGCCAATGCATAGCCGCGCCAGTCGTCGGTGCCGAGATTGGGCGCGGTTATCACCCGGCCGCGGTGCACCACGCCGGGAAAGCCGATCGAGATACGGTCGAACGCGCCGAGCGGCTGCACCAGCGCCAGCAGCGCGGCAACCACGGCATCGGGCTTGGCGGGCTGTGGCGTGGCGACGCGGTTCGGTTGCTCGATCATGCGGCCGGTGGTCGCAAGGACGCTGGCCTTCAGGTGCGTGCCGCCGATATCGATGGCCAGCGTGCGCGGGTCCGACGGTTGCGGCGCGTCGTTCATGCCGCGGCCCCTACACGGCGCATGAACTCGCGCAACGCCGGCGCCCATTTGCCGGCGTCCGCGCCGGAGGCCAGGTGACCCTTGTCGCTGTCGATCTCGAAATACGTCGCGTCCACGCCGGCGTCGCGCAGCGCCTGCATCACGCCAGGCGCCCGTTCCGGCGGGAACAGCACGTCGGTGCGCGACAGCACGTACAGCACCGGCACGCGGATGCGGTCGAGCTGGCCGGAGACGTCGTATGCCTCCGCGGCGCGGCCAAGGATCAACAGCGAATTGGCGTCGAACACGTTGGCCCATTGCGCGGCGGCGCGCTGGATGGCCGCCTCGTCGGTGGCGCCGTAGCGGCGCAGCGTCTCGACGCGCAGCTCGGTCATCGTGGCGGCCATGCCGCCGGTTTCGTAGTAGTCGCCGCCGTTCCAGTTGGGATCGCGCTCGAAGCGGGCGCGGGTGTCGGCGGTCATGTTGAGGCGGGCCTGCGGCGCGGTGACGACGGGCACGACGGCATCCATGAAATCGGGAAGCTGACCGCCCATTGGAATGCCTGGAAGCCGCCAAACGAAGGCCCGACCACCGCGCGCAAGTGCGTCACCCCGAGGTGCTCCAGCAACCGGCGCTGCGCCGTGACGATGTCGGTCAGGCTGATAACGGGAAACCGCGAGCCATAGCGTTTGCCGGTGCGCGGATCGATCGAGGCCGCGTTGGTCGAGCCGAAGCTCGATCCCAGCATGTTGGAGGCGACGACGTAGTTGCGGTCCGTGTCGATCGGGGCGCCGGGGCCGACCAGCGTGGTCCAGGACCCCTCGGAGGAGGTGCCGGTCGGTTCGATCATCGCGTGGCCGCTGGTGTAGCCGTGGGTGACCAGCACCGCGTTGCGCCCATCCGGCGCGAGCCTGCCACGCGTGCAGTAGGCGATCGTGACCTCCGGCAGCACCTCGCCGCTTTGCAGGTGGAAATCGCTGAAGGTGAAGCGGTCGCGGGTTACGTCGTCCATGGCAGGGTCCTCCCTGTCGTTACCCTATTCCCTATGCCGCCCGAGCGGGAGTGGGCTGAATACAGCCGAAGCTATGGCGTTGGATCAATAGGAAGTGTCAAAGGATAGGCGGCTGAGAGGCCATGCGACGGGGCTGCGCGGAGGGGGAATCTTCTCGAAGGAGATTGCTTTGCTTCGCTGCATTCGCAATGACAGGATCCGACGTGGGTTTGATCCGCCAGAGTCAGAACATCAGAAACTCAGGCGCCTATACCAAGACATCGAGCTTTGTGGCGGCAACACCGCACGCCGGAAACCGTTTCGGCTCCCACCCTGATCTATGGGAGAGTCGCCGGCGGTGGGAACCGCCTGCGCCGCACCAGGCCAACGCCGGCGATCGCCACGCCCAGCCACAGCAAAGCCGCCGGTTCAGGCACATCTGCTCCTGCTCCTGCTCCTGCTTCGGTTGGCGGCAGGCCGTTGCCGGCATAAACCAGCACATCGATGCCGTTGCATTCGGTGCCCGACGGATTTCCGTTGGTGCAGGTCTGCTGGTAATCGTTGTCGGGCGTGGCAACGTTGTTGCTGTCGATCTCGGCGAGGAAGAAGCTGACATCGTAAGTGTCGCCAACGGTGGTCGCGACGGTCTGGTCGATCCCATCGTAGCCGCCGGTCGCTCCGTCATCCCAGAAATAGCCGCCGGTATGGGACGAGAGGCCATCGGTGGGAGACGCCGCTTCAAACCCGAGCACCGGCACACCGACATCGGCCAGGCCGGCTTGCTCGAAATAGGTCCAGTCAGGTACGCCGGCGCCGGAAATCGTAGGCGCACCAACCTCGAAGCCGGGGTTCTGCAACAGGTTGATGCCAGGGCTGGCGATGTCCGCCACGTTGGCATCGTCGAAGGCGAAGAACCCGGGGTCGTGCCGGAATACGAATGTGACCGTCGAATCCGAGGTCGTTGCCACAAATGTGGCACTGTACTGCGTGTAGGCCGAGTAGATCGGTGTGCCGGCCAGATCGAGGATCAGCAGTCCGGAGGGAGGCGGGGACAAATTCTGTGCCCCGGCTGCGGTTGTGACACACAATCCAACGGCAACTGAAAAGATATATTTTCGGATATAATACACCGTGGAAATTCCCTTTTGGCCGATGTTTCGGCTGGTTGGTGACTAGAAATCATCGACTATAGACAATTCTCGAAAAGACCGTGAGCGATATACACCCACAGGTTGTTTATGGAAAGGAAATAACATCCCGGGATCGAAAAACCGCGCCGCCGCCGGTCGCGCGCGAGCAAACGGCTTCTCCCGTACGAGCAGAGTTAACGGAATGTTCACTATTTGGGTGTCTTCTGTGCCAGACGGCTGCCAAGCGCGGTGACCGTTGGCCAGTCGCCACCGTACGGTGCGCGGCCTTGCCTCGCCGATGCGATGCCGGTCCGACCGAAGGGCGGGCGAAAAGTGAGGTTTCACCGATCTTGCGGCCAGCGATGTCACCGCAGCGCTGGCGGGGTTCAGGCCCGCGATGACCCACCCGAACGAATACCGCCATGGCAGCAACGACAAGCGCTTCGGCCCATTGCGGCGGAGGCTGAGGCAGCTTCTCGACCGGCCTGGCCCGGGTGTGGCGGCTCAGCGGCGCGCCAGCATCGCTCTGGTGGGTGCGGCCGTCATCACCGTGCTTGCCAGCATGACGGCGGTCGCGGTCGATCTTGGCACAGCCTATCTGGCCAAGGTATCCGACCAACGCGTGGCGGACAGCACCGCCTATGCCGGCGCGTTGGCCTACAACGCCAGCAGTTCCACCACGACGATGAATTCGGCGGTCAGCAATCTGGCCGCTCTGAATGGCCTGCCGGTCGGCGCGGCTGTGGCCAGCCTTGTCGCTT
>CAVXNH010000040.1:0-43999 GCA_963762885.1 uncultured Alphaproteobacteria bacterium | reverse complement strand
TCGGGGCACCGGTCTGGACTCGATCCGGCCGACCGGATGCTCTGGGACGTCGTGCACCCGCACCGCCCCCGACGCCGACCTCGCCGACGGTCAGCTCATCGAGGTGGGCGGTACCACCCTCCGGGTGCTGGCCACACCGGGGCACTCGCCGGGCGGCGTCTGCCTCTACGACGAGGACGACGGCGTCGTCTTCTCGGGGGAGACGCTCTTTCACGGCGGCCAGGGGCCGGGGACGGAGTCTCGGACTACCCCACGATCGTGGACTCGATCCGCGACGACTGCTGGTGCTGCCGCCACCGCCCGGGTGCTCACCGGCCACGGCGACGAGACGACCATCGGCGCCGAGGACCGGACTGCCGGCCTGGGAAGCCGCCCGGTGAGCCCCACGGCCGAGCTCCCCACCCGGGCCCGGTGGTCATCGTCGGGGGCGGTGTCATCGGGACCTCGATCGCCTACCACCTCACCAAGCTGGGCTGGGCCGACGTCGTGCTCCTGGAACGCTACGGGCTGACGTCCGGACCACGTAGACGTGGCCGGCCTGATCACCTCGGCCGGCATGGTCGACGAGACGGCGCTGTTCATGGCCCGCTACCCGCGGGACCTCTACGAGCGCCTGGAGGAGGAGACCGGGCTCTCGACCGGCTTCCGGGCCGTCGGCCACCTCTCGATCGCCACCAGCGAGCACCGCATGGAGGCGTTGCGGCGCGAGGCGCTGTTCGTCAACGGCTTCGGCGTCGAGGACCAGGAACTGTCGCCGGCCGAGATCGCGGCGATGTGGCCGCTGCTGCGGACGGACGACCTCGTCGGCGGCCTGTACGTGGCCGACGAGGGGCGGGCCGACCCGGTGGGCGTGGCCATGAGCCTGGCCAAGGGCGCCCGCGCCGGTGGTGCGTCATCGTGGAGGAGTGCCCGGCGACCGGGGTGACGGTCGAGCGGGGCCGGGTGACCGGCGTGGTGACCGACCGGGGCACCATCGAGTGCGAGTACGTGGTCAACGTGGCCGGCATGTGGGCCCGCCAGTTCGGCGCCCTCGCCGGCTCGACGCGTCGAACCAGGCGGCCGAGCACTACTACCTCATCACCGAGCCGATGGAGGCGTGCACCGCGACCTGCCCGTGGTCGAGGACCCCGACTGCTACGGCTACTTCCGCCCGGAGGGTGACGGGCTACGTCGGGCTCTTCGAGCCGCTGGCCACGGCGTGGGAGCTCGATGGCGTACCCGCGTTCGTCCTTCCTCGAAATGCCGCCCGACTACGAGCGGCTGGCGCCCTTCGTCGACCCCGCCATGGCCCGGGTACCCGCCCACGCCGACACCCATCAGGATGCCCAGCGAGTTGAGGCCGGCGGCGATGAAGTAGTTGTCGAGCTCCGGCACCGGTCCGAGCAGGGGGTGGGCGTGGACGTGAAGGACTCGGGGGTGGCGACCGGGCGGGCGGTGCAGCCGCACCTGACGCGCAAGCTGGCGGGGGAGGCGCAGCCGGGCGCCGAGGCGACGGATTGGCCGCTGATGCACCTGGCCGAGCGTTCACTGGCGCAGGTGCGCGAGGGGATGTGGGCGGTGGTGAACGAGCAGGGGGGAACGGCGCCGCTGGCGAAGCTGGCGGACCCGCGGTGGCAGTTGGCGGGCAAGACGGGCTCGGCGCAGGTGCGGAGGGTGTCGCGCGAGCAACGGGAGAACACCAACTTCGATTCGTCGAAGTTGCCGTGGGAGTATCGGCCGCACGCTCTGTTCGTCTGTTATGCGCCGTATGACGCGCCGCGCTATGCGGTGTCGGTGGTGGTGGAGCACGGCAACGCGGGCGCGGCGATGGCCGGGCCGATCGCGCGCGACATCATGACCGACACGCTGCAACGCGACCCGGCGAACCGCGCGGAGCCGCCGCCGCAGCAGGTGGCGGTGAAGACGTGATGAGGGGCCGCCCCCACCGTCATGGCCGGGCTTGTCCCGGCCATCCACGCCTTCCGGTGTGTCCCGTGGCGAAGGCGTGGATGGCCGGGACAAGCCCGGCCATGACGGTGGGGGCGGTCCGTGCGATGGGGGCGGCCCGTGCGATGGTGGTTGTCGCGTGATGGACCGCCGCTTGCTGCGCGAGACCTCGTTCGGGCTGACCGCCAAGCTGTGGCAGATCAACTGGCTCTACGTGCTGCTGCTGTGTGCGCTGGCGGGGGTTGGCTACACCGCGTTGTACAGCGCTGCGGGCGGCTCGCCGGAGCCGTACGCGGACCGGCATGTGATGCGGTTCGCCGCCGGGCTGGTGCTGATGATCGGCATCGCTCTGGTGGACATCAGGGTGATCCAGAAGTTGGCCTGGCCAGCTTATGCCGTGTGCCTCGGGTTGCTGGTGGTGGTGGCGCGCTATGGCCATGTCGGCAAGGGTGCGCAGCGCTGGATCGAGTTCGGCGGGTTGCAGTTGCAGCCCTCGGAGTTGATGAAGATCGCGCTGGTGCTGGCGCTGGCGTCGTGGTTCCACCGCGCGTCGTGGGAGCGAATCGGCAACCCGCTGTTCCTGATACCTCCGATCATCGCGGTGCTGATCCCGGTCGGGCTGATTCTTAAGGAACCCAACCTGGGGACGGCGATGATCACCGCCTTGCTCGGCGGGGCGATCTTCCTGGCGGCGGGCGTGCGGTGGTGGAAGTTCGTGCTGGTGGCACTGCCGGTGCCGCTGGCGGTGCGCTTCGCCTATGCGCACCTGCACGACTACCAGCGGGCGCGGATCGACACCTTCCTGAACCCGTCGAGCGATCCGCTTGGCGCCGGCTACAACATCATCCAGTCGAAGATCGCGCTGGGCTCGGGCGGCATGTGGGGCAAGGGGTTCCTGCAAGGCACGCAGGGGCACCTGGACTTCCTGCCGGAGAAGCAGACCGACTTCATCTTCACCATGATCGGCGAGGAGTTCGGGCTGGTCGGCGGCCTGGCGGTGATGGCTCTGCTGTCGCTGATCGTGCTGGGCGGGATGCTGATCGCGCTGCGCTGCCGCAACCAGTTCGGGCGGCTGGTGGCGCTGGGGATCGCGGTCAATTTCTTCCTGTATGTGTTCGTCAACATCGCGATGGTGATGGGGGTGATACCGGTGGGCGGCGTGCCGCTGCCTCTGGTGTCGCATGGCGGTTCGGCGATGATCACGGTCATGCTGGGGTTCGGCGTGCTGATGTCGGTACACGTGCACCGCGACGTGGAGTTCAACGCCGTCGAAGAGCGCCGCTGAACCGGCGTATGGTAACTGCGCTGCTGCTGCGGGCCTGGCGCGAGACCGCGTATGTCGCCGGCGCGGCAGTGGTGCGGATCGGCCGGCGTTCCGCGGCGATGGATGCGGTGCTCGCTGGGATGGGGGCGCGGACCGGCGTGCTGGTCACCGCGTGGAATCCGCTGTCGCGCCGGATGCCGGAGGGTTGGAACCGCCGCATGCAGCAACGCCTGGGCGCCCGGCTGCGGCGTTGCGCCAGCGTGGCCGCGGCCGGGTCGCTGCGTCGCTGGCGGGAAGAGCATGTGCTGGTGGCGGGCGATCCTCGGCCGGTCGTGCGGCTGGCCCGGGTGTTCCGGCAGCGCGGTGTCGTGGTCGTGGCGCGGGGGCGCGTGGCGCGGCTGGTGATGCTGGACTGGGGCTGAGGGTGGGCAGGCGCTGCGGCTTCAACGGGCTGTGATCAACTTCCGTTGCACACGCACCGGCGCGGGACGCTGCGGCGTATACCCCCCGGCACGCGTCCCGCATCGTCGCTTTGCCATGGGCGGTCGTGCAGCGTTGGAGAAGACCGATGGTGGACGCGACACAATCGCGGGTCGAGGAACTCGAGCGACTGGTTTCCGAACTGCGCCATGATTTGCGCGGGGCGATCAGTCCGGCTGCGCTGATCGCCGATCGGTTGCGGCAAAGCAATGACCCGGCGGTGCAGCGGTCGGGGAAGACGATCGCGAGCGTGGTCGAGCGGGTGATGGGCATTCTCGAGGCGACCTGCCAGGCGGTGCCGCCGCAAGGGATTGGCCGGGCGGGGCCGGTGCTCGGCGTGCGGGCGCAGGCGGACGACAGGGCGTGCGGTCGCACCCAGGCGTAGGCGCCGCGGGCGGTGCCGGTCAGGCTTGCTTGCGGCGGCCCGCCACCGGCAATCTGGGTGGCTTGGCGGGGCGGTCGGGTCCCCACAATCGGCTGTAGTAGCTGTCGGCGAGGTGCAGCGCGGCCACCGGGTTGTGGCCGAGCACCCGGTCCTTGGCGACCAGCACGGTGCTGAGGCCGTTGGCGTATTTGAAGAACAGGCTGTCGTGGCCGATGCACAGGCCCATGACGACGTTGAACTCGCAGCCGTGCGCGTTCAGCATTTCCGCCTGGGAGACGGGGTTGCACAGCGGCTCGAAATTGCCCGGGCGGATCTTTTCGTGGTCCTGGATGCCGATGGCCTCCTTGGGGATGTTGCCGTTCTTGCAGGCGACCGAGACGACCTCGAAGCCATGGCTTTCGAGGATGCCGGACAGGACGTAGGCGTGATCCTCGAAGCTGATGCAGTTGGCGATGCCGATCTTGCGGTAGCCCATGCGTTTGGCGAACTGCACGACTTCCTCGACGCGGGTCCATTGGCAGTAGCCGGCGGATTCCACCTGGGCGGAGACCTGGGCGACCTTGCGGGTTTCCGGGTCGTCGTAGAGCGCGCGGGCGGCGGCCTGGGTGGCGGGATCGACCTTGCTGGGACAGAATCCGGGACCGCGGGATTCGGCTTCTCCGGCGCGGCAGGCTCGCACGGTGGAGGGGCAGTAGGCGCAGGCCGGATCGGTGTAGTCCATGGTTCGGGCGTTCCCGCTGTCGCTGCGGGACATGCTGCGGGGTGCGGCGAGGGCGGGGCATTGATCTGGGTCAAATGTTGGGGGTGGGGGAGAGGAACGTCTTGGCGGCTGGTTTCCGGGTTGGTGGTGGAGGGGTGTGTGCCGACCCGATCACCCTCACCCTCGACGCTTCGCGTCTCGACCTCTCCCGCTCCCGCGGGAGAGGTTTAGTGCGCGGCGTAGAGGGTTGCGGCGGTGTCCCAGGAGATTTTGTGCGCGACGTCGGGGGGTAGCTGGCCGGCGATGTGGCGGTAGCGGGCGATGATGTCGGGGTAGACGTCCCAGCCGATGCGCGCGGTGGCGTAGGCATCGGAGCCGTACATCAGGCGGTCGGCGTGTTTGACCAACACGGCGCGCCAGTCGTTGCGCAGCGTGCCGCAGGCGTCGAACATCGACGGGCCGAGTTTCGCCTGCTTTGCGGGATCGACGAAATGGTAGCGGCCGTCGACGACCCGCGACACGATGCCCCAGACATTCGGATGCGCGGACAGGATCGTGTCGGCCTCGTCGGGCGAGCCGTAGGCCAGGCTGGCGACGATGAAGCGTTGCGCCGGCCAGGCGCCGTAAAGTTTGTCGAAGTGCGGCCAGTCCCGGTCCCAGGCCCATGCCTCCCAATGCGTCATCAGCGGCACGGGGTGGGCCTTCAGGCCTTCGAGCAATCGCGTGGTGCCGGGGGCGAGCGGATCGACATAGACGTTTCCCGTCGGGGTCGGCGGGTGATCGGGCTTGTCGCCGTGGGTGTAGAGGATCTCGCCGATGAATTTGTAGGTGCCGTTGGCGACGCCGGCGAGCGTGTCGGTGACGTAATCGGGCGGCAGGTCGCCGCCCTCGATGAAGCCGATCTTGGGGGCGCCGACGATGAAGATGTCCGGATGCGCCTGGGCCAGGGAGAGCACGGCGTCGCGGCGTGGCCCGGCGGCCAGGCCTCGGCCGTTGGAGAACAGGGCGATGCGCTGCACGCCGGTGCCGGGGAGGACGTCGAGCAATCCGGCGACCTTGGGGTTCCAGGATTGGACGGCGGTGTCGAAGATCGGGCCGGTGTAGGGGGGCGGGAGTGGGGGACAGTCGGCGGCGCGCGCGGTGGCGGCGAGGGCGAGGAGCGCCGCGAGGGTGGGGAGGAGGCGGCGCATGATGGGGCTTTCGCTGTTGGTTTCGGGCGTTGGTTCGAATTGCGCCTGGGGTGAGTCGCTGATCGTGCAGCGCAGGTGCTACTGGCGTCTGGTATATTTATAAGAGAAGATCGCCAAGACGCAGAGATCGCGAAGGGTGCTGCTTGGCGGTCTCTGCGTCTTGGCGGTCTTCTCTTATAAATATACCAGACGCGAACGGCTCCTGCGGTGCCTGAGCGGGCGACGACCGCGCAACATTTGGCGAACCGGGCATCGTCGGTGGCACTGCCCATTCCCTCGCCGCGAACGGTCTCGACATCGTGCCCGGCCGTGGCCAACAGCGATGCGCCAGGGTCCCCCAAATTCTCGTCGCGTGCTTGAACTTCAAACGACCTCGTGCGGCGGTAGCGGGACCACGCGTTGGCGTGTCATTTCGGCGCCGTAGGCAATGGCGGCAAGGACGTCTTCGTGGGTCAGTTGCGGGTATTCGGCCGGCGCGTCCGTCTCCGACATGCCGTTCGCCAGGAAGTCGAGGATAAGGGACACCCGGATGCGCGTGCCTTTGATGCAAGGCTTCTCGCCGCAAATCTGCGGGTCGAGCGAGATCCGTTGCAGAAGCTTGTCCATGATGCGCTCTCCTGAAGGCGCACTATGCCACAAGATGGGCCGGCGGGCGACGCGGCGTTCCAGAGGCGCAGCGTCGTCGTGCCGGGTTCAGTGACGGAGCAAGTGCATGCTCAGGCGGCGATTGACGACGCCAAAGGGCAAGGAATTGGTGGTCCTCAGCCGCGAGGAATGCGAGGACCTGATCGATGCGCGCGACCATGCGCTTGCCATGGCGCCGCATGCGAGGGGCTCGGATCCGGGGCTGACCGAAGCGGAGATGGACAAGTTTCTGGCCGCGCCGACGCCGCTCGCATATTGGCGCAAGCGGCGCGGGCTGAGCCAGGCGGCGCTTGCGGCGGCGGCAGGCATTTCGCTGCCATATCTGGCGCATTTGGAGACCGGCCGGCGGAAGTCGGCGGATATCGCCGTCTATGCGCGACTTGCCCGCCGCCTTGCGGTGCAGGTTGAGGATTTGATTACGGCGGAGGGGTAGGCGTTCGTTGGTTCGTCGGTTGTTGGTCGCGGGTCAGTTAGAACGTCACGTGCCGGCCCGAAGCGTCGGTTGCCGGCTCACCCTGGCGGGAACCGCCGGAACCGTTAAGGGTTATCGGACGCCGTGGACGCCTGCCGACACGGACCGCGCGCGACGCTGGGACGGTAGGCGTCCACGGCGTCCGATAAGGCTCGAAGGAGGAAACCGCGGGGAGGTTCGCGATGCTGGCGCCGGCCTATGGTGATTTGATCATCGCGAGAGATAGGCAGTTGGCAGCTTGAAGTCTGGCGCGGCGAGAATTGGTGGCAGTCTGCTCGGCAGGACCGGCACGGCAACGCGATTTGAACCCGATATTGGTGAAATCGGTTGCGCGAAGTACCGCGAGGCCAGGGTGGTGGATCGGGCGGGGCGCAGTCCGGCCGGCGAGTAACCCACCAATTCGACAATCCGGGAACGTGTCACGTGCCTGGCGGTGCTCATGAGCTGTCGAACCTGATCCGCTGCGTCGGACGATACCGCGGTGTGCAACCACGCTCGAATGTCTCGATGACGATCATGCGCCCGCCGCAGCACGGACAGGGATACGAGGCCGGTGTGGGCTCGCCATCGTCCGCACAGCCGATGGCGTCAGGTTGCCGGGGTTGCTTGGGAACACGGAGCAACTGCCGGGCTCGAGCGATATTCTCAGCCCGGCCGCCATTGGCAAACAGGCCGTAATGGCGGATGCGGTGGAACCCGCCGGGCAGCACGTGGATGAGGAACCGGCGGATGAACTCGTCGACGGCGAGTGTCATTACCCTGCCTCGTCGTTGTTCCTTGGCGCGATAGTCCTTCCACTTGAAAGTCACCCGAGCATCGTTGAATGCGATGATGCGGCTATTGGCGATGGCGACGCGGTGGGTGTAGCGCGAGAGATAGGCCAGCACCGCCTCGGGGCCACCGAACGGCCGCTTCGCATAGACCACCCACTCGGCTTTCCATAGCGGAGCGAGATGGTCCTTGAACGTCCTGGGATCCGCCAGTGCGGCCTGACTACCAAAGAACTGCAATTGCCCGGCTTGGTATGCCGCCAATAGCTGCTCCAGGAACAATCGCCGGAACAGTCGCGAGAGGACCCGGACCGGCAGGAAGAGCCCGGGCCGACACGCGATCCAGCGCTCGCCGTCTGGGGAGATGCCGCCGCCCGGCACGATGATGTGGACGTGCGGGTGATGGGTCAGCGCCGAGCCCCAGGTGTGCAGCACGGCAGTCAATCCAACCCGCGCGCCAAGATGCTTTGGGTCCGCGGCGATGGTGATGAGCGTCTCGGCCGCCGCCTTGAACAGCAGGTCGTAGACGACGGCTTTGTTCTGCCAGGCGATGGCGGCAATCTGCGCCGGCAGGGTGAACACTACGTGGAAATATGGGACCGGCAGTAGCTCGGCCTCCCGGTCGGCCAGCCATTGCTTGGCGGCAATGGCTTGGCACTTCGGGCAGTGGCGATTGCGGCAGGAGTTGTAGGCAATACGCACATGCGCGCAATCCTCGCAGCGCTCGACATGGCCGCCGAGAGCCGCGGTGCGGCAGCTCTCGATGGCCGACATGACCTTCAGTTGCGCGAGGCTCACCTGCCCGGCGTTGGCGGTGCGCCAGGCCGGGCCCCCCGCCTTCGCAGGGGCAGGCTCCGCGGCGGAAGATATCCGCCAGCTCGATCGCTGGGCGCGACAAGGGTAGGCCGCGATCAGGCGGGCGGTCTTACCTCGGTCAGCAGCAGGTCGAGTGGGCTGGTGACCTCGCCGATCGCCTTGATGGCGACACGGGTATAGAGCGCGGTGGTGTCGAGCTTCTTGTGACCGAGCAATACCTGGATGACGCGGATGTCGGTCTTCTGCTCGAGCAGGTGCGTGGCGAAGCTGTGCCGCAAGGTATGCATGCCCACGCGCTTGTCGATGCCGGCCCGCTGTGCGGCCACGTGTATGGCGCCGTTAAGCCGTCGCACGGTGAGGGGGTGGCCATGAACACGGCCAGGAAACAGCCAGTCCCTTGGCCGTTTGACCAGCCACCACCGCCGCAGCAGATCGAGCAACTGCTGCGACAGCATCACGTAGCGGTCCTTGTGGCCCTTGCCTTGATCGACCCGGATCAGCATCCGGGCGCTGTCGATATCGCCGACCTTTAGCGAGATGACTTCGGAGGCGCGCAGGCCGGCGGCGTAGGCGATGCTCAGGGCCGCCTGGTACTTGAGGCTTGGAGCCGCTGCCAACAGCCGGGCCACCTCTTCCGGACTCAACACCACCGGCAGCCGTCGCGGCTCGCGGGTGTACACGATGTCTTCGGTCACGTCGCCCCGCCGCAGCGTGACCTTGAAGAAGAAGCGCAGCGCCGTCATTGTGGCGTTCACGCTGGGGACGCCGAGACCGCTGGATGCAAGGTGCAACTGATAACGGCGGATGTCTTCGACGCCGGCCCGGTCTGGCGAACGGCCGAGGAACGCGGCGAAGTTCTTGACCGCCCGGATGTAGCCGGACTGGGTCTTTGCTCCGAGCTTGCGGATGGTCATATCGTCGATCAGGCGCTGGCGCAGCGGGCTGATGGCCGTATCGGTCATTGGGGGCTCCTGTCTTGGGTGAGGTTGTGAAGCCCCTCCATCCCAAGACAGGACCTGCCCGCCGGCTATCGTGCCGCTATCACCTGCGGCGAGTGCTTACCGCGACAGCGGTTTAGTCCTTCGACCCGAAGCGGCCCTACATGGCGTGCTCACCCTCGATCCAGTATCTCCAGCACGGGTAGGGGTAGCCTCAACGGTTCTACCCCTATTGTGGCCGGTGCGTGTTGCCATATAAACCATGGGAAAATCACCGTCCTCCAGGCGCGTCGTCGCGCTCAAACTTTAGGGAGATAAGGAATGGCGCAACGTCTCGGCCGCCCGCTCAAGGTCGGATTGGCGCTGTCGACGTGGGAAGACAAAGACGGAAATTGCCCTCGCTGGAGTGACCTTACGTCCTTGGTCCGGAATGTGGAGGCGGTTGGGTTCGACTTGATCTGGCTCGCCGATCATCTGATCTACAAGTTCCCCAAGCCGGGTACCGATAAACTTGGCACCTAAGGTGTTTGGGAGGGCTGGTCGATGATCGCGGCTCTCGCCGCGGTTACGACGCGCATCGAGATCGGAACTCTCGTCGTCTGCACCAGTTTCCGCAACCCGACGCTGCTTGCCAAAATGGCTGACACGGTCGATGAGATCAGCGGCGGTCGACTGATCCTGGGTTTGGGCGGTGGATGGAATGAACCTGAATATCAGGCTTTCTGCTATCCCTTCGACCACTTGGTTGGTCGTTTCGAGGAAGCGCTTCAGATCGTATGCCCGCTCTTGAGGACCGGGACGGTCGACTTCCACGGGCAATACTACGAAGCGCGGGATTGCGAGCTCCGTCCGCGCGGTCCGCGATCCAGTGGTCCACCCATTTTGATCGGAGCGCGCAAACCCCGAATGTACCGGCTTACCGCTCAATACGCTGATTGCTGGAGTGGCCTGGGCCTCAATCAAGTTGATACCCTTGCCCTTGGACAAAAGGCTGTAGATGATGCTTGCGTCAAAATAGGCCGAGATCCCACGACTCTACAGCGGACAGTTTTCATGCGCGTTGATCTGCCCCAACCGCCCGAAAGCGCGGATTGGGTATTGCAGATTCGTTCTGGACTTGCGCCGCCTGCAACCGGAACACCCGAACAACTGGCGGACCTGCTCAGAACCTTTGCTCGCGAAGGCGTTTCTCATTTCCAGGTCTGGCTTGAACCAAATACGCCCGCGGCGATTGACGCGTTCGCGCCAGTCCTCGAACTGCTTGATCAAGGATAATTCTAAACGATACCAGAATCCGAATCAATTTCAGGAATGCTTATCACGCGTCGACAGTCCAAAACAGTGTGCGAAAATACGGCTTTACTCCGGCTCATCCAAAGTTTCCCCAAAAGGCGGAGTTGTCGAGGGTATTTTTCGAGTGCCGTTGGGTCACCGGGAAGGTCGGCTTACCACCCATTGCAGCGGTAGCCGGCTGTCCGGCCCGAACCGCTGGAATTCGACCCAAAGCGGTCCTTCAGCATCGGGGCGATTGCACCGAGAGATCCGGCAGGTATCAATTGTCGCTCGAACCCGGGCACTCTATTCTTTTCCAAACGGAGTATCGCATATGAGCGGAGGGAAGCGCCGTCTTGCCGGCATCCTGGCGGCGGATGTCGTCGGCTATTCCGCGATGGTCGCCGCCGACGAGCCCACGGGTCTGGCGCGCGTACGTGCGCTGCGCACTGGTATTATCGAGCCGGCCGCGGCCGCGCATGACGGAAGACTGTTCAAAACCATGGGCGACGGGTTCCTGGTGGAGTTCGCCAGCGCGGTGCAGGCGTTGCAATGCGCCATCGCCATCCAGACCACGCTGAACGGTCAGCCTGACGGGTTGCGTCTGCGGATCGGTGTGCACCAGGGTGAGGTCGTTCCGGAAGGCGACGATCTGTTCGGCGACGGCGTCATCATCGCCGCCCGGCTGGAGCCACTGGCCCAGCATGGCGGCATCGTCATTTCGTCGCGGGTGAAAGAAGATGCGTCCGGCAAGCTGGCCCTGGAGACAGAGGACCTTGGCAAGCCGGAACTGAAAAACGTCGCGTCGAATATCAGGGTGTTCCGGGTCCGAACTCGACGGCGGCGGGACCGCGCCAGCGCGGCCAACCCTGGCCCTGCCCGGCAAACCGTCCATCGCCATACTCGCGTTCGTCAACATGGGCGGCGATATCGAACAGGAATATTTCTCAGACGGAATATCAGAAGATATCATCACGCAATTATCCCGTAACAGCGGGCTGTTCGTGACCGCGCGCGGTTCCAGCTTCACCTACAAAGGCCGCGCCATCGACGTCAAACAAATCGGCCGCGAACTGGGCGTTCGTTATATCCTAGAAGGCAGTGTGCGCCGCGGCGGCGACCGGCTGCGGATCAGCGCCCAGTTGGTGGAAGCGGAAACTGGCAACCAGGTCTGGGCCCAGCGGTTCGATCGCACGACGGCCGATTTGTTTGCCGTCCAGGACGAGATTTCGGAAGCCGTGGCCATCGCGATCGGCGTCGCCGTCACCGACGCTGAAATGCAACGCGCGATGCGTCGTCCGCCGCGGTCCCTCGGCGCGTGGGAGCTGTATCAGCAAGGGCTTTGGCACGCCGGGCGGGTCAACATGGCGGCGAACGACGAGGCGCGCCGGTTGCTCGAACGAGCAATCGCGATGGATCCCATGTTCGCCGCCGCCCATGGCAGATTATCCGTATTGTACGGATATGCCGTGATACATTACAAAAACCTGCCGAGGGACGAAGGACTGCGGTTGAACATCGCCCATGCCCGAAGGGCCGTGGAGCTGGATCCCGGCGACGCGGACGGGCACGCCCATCTGTCGATCGCGCTGACCTGGCATGGAGACATGGAAAATGCATTGATCAGCGCCCGACGGGCCTTGTCGATCAGTCCGAGTTGCGCTCAGGGACACATGAGACTTGGAATGGTGCTGGTCATGACCGGAAAAAGCTCGGAAGGCCGCGCCGCCCTCGCCGAAGCCGCGCGGCTAAGTCCGCGCGATCCGTCCACGGCGGACATGAATATCGTTGTCATACAGTCGCACTATTTCGACCGGGATTACGAGCAAAGTCTCGCGGTGTGCCGGCATCAGCTGGTTACATTTCCCGACTATCCAATAACGCAGCTGTTCATGTCCATGGTCCTGGGCCAGCTTGGCCGCGTCGAGGAAGCGCGCGAAGCGCTTGCCATCGCGAAGGCTCGCGGGGGACCCGACTTCAACCCTGCCGCCCGCCGTCCCTGGAACCGCCTCGAGGACCATGAACTCATCCTCGAGGGTCTGCGCAAAGCAGGCTGGGAGGGGTGAGCAGATCGTCTGAACATTCTGTATCTTTAGCGGCTGTCTGATCAGTTTGGCCAGAGTTCAGACGTCCGCAAGCCACCCAAAAGCTGCCGTAGCGGTGTCGACTGGCGTAATTCGTCGCGTCCGGCCCTTTGCCCGCGTGCAAACTGACCCACTTCCCCGTTGTTTTGTGCCATATCGCGCGCGGTCGCCCATGCTAAGCTGGAAGCGGTCCGCCGCGGGAACCAGACCATGCACGCGTTGATCGAACAGCACCGCGCGGCGATCGCGGATATCTGCTGCCGCTTCGGCGTGCAACGACTGGAGGTGTTCGGCTCCGCCGCTCGTGCAATGGACTTTCGCCCGGACACCAGCGACGCCGATTTCCTGGTGGAGTTCGCCCCCGGCAACGGCCTGCCGTTCCTGTGCCGGTATTTCGGGTTGCAAGACGCCCTGTCACATCTGTTGGGCCGGCCCATCGATCTGGTGGAACCCAGTGCGGTACGCAACCCGTATATCAGGGCCAGCATCGATCGGGCGCGCGAGATCGTCTATGGATCGTGACCCTCGACGCTTTTTGTGGGACATCAAGGACGCTGTGGATGCCATTGCCCGGTTCAACGGTTCCCTCGATTCCAGTCGATACGCGGGGAATGAGATTGTCCGCGCCGCCGTCGAGCGAAAATTCGAGATCATCGGTGAGGTGCTGAACCAGCTTGCGTAGCGTGATCCGGCTCTGGCGCGCCGCATCCCGGATTTCCGCGACATTATCTCGTTCCGCAATCTGCTGAGTTATGGCTACGCGGTCGTCGAAGAGAATGAGGTCTGGGACACCGTCCAGACCTCGTTGCCCAGGCTGCGTGAAGCCGTCGCTGCGCTGCTGAAGGAGTTGGGACCGGCTTGAGAGCGACCGTGTACGCTGGCTCAAACGGACGCCAGGAATGAATTAGTCCGTCAGCGCATACTGCCGCCCGACTTCTACGCGCGCCGCGACCGGAGGTACTGTGGCGGGTGGGTTGTTGAGGCGGGAGGCGCTGGTACGGCGGTAGTCCTCAACCGCCAGGGCGCCCTGCTGGGGTGTGAGTATCGTGCGCCGCCGCCCGGCCATGCGCTATTCCCTTGGATCGATTCCGGTACAGGCTAACGCATCGCGGGACGGCAGGAACGCAGTGAATGCGACAGAGGCCGGCGGGCAGGCTTGTAGTATGGTGCGGCGGCGGTCATGCTGACCGCAGGCGGCGCCGATCAGCCGAGTGGAGACGACACGATGGGCGAAACCGTCCCGATTACCGAGGTCAAGAGGGACTTTGAACGCTATCAGGACCGGGCGCTCCGCTCACCCGTCACTGTAACGAAGCGGGGGCGGCCATCTGTGGTGATTTTCGCGGCGGAGGAATATGAGAGGCTGCGCAGGTTGGATCGGCGCGCGCTGTCGGTGACCGAGTTGAGCGAGGCCAACATCGCGGCCATCAAGGCCGCCAGGATTCCTGAGGACAAGCGGTACCGCTCCGACGATCTCCGCTGATGCCACTGCCCGACCCGGTACCCGGGTTGGTAGTGCGTTATTCCTATCTCTGGCGGCATGAGCACAACCGGGGCACGAGGAAGGCGTGAAAGCACGGCCTTGCGCCATCGTCCTCGCAGTGCAGGCGGAGGAAGGCCAGACCGTGGTCACGATTGCCTCCTGCAAGCGTGATCCGGCCCTCTCTGGTTAAAGGCGCCGGCAGACCACAGCGAATCCTCCAAAAATCGTTTCTTCGATCCCCTTGCATATTTTCCTACAATCCGCTATCCTCCGAGCTATTTAATCCTACAGCCCGGAGGGCCCCATGTTCGACACCCCCTACGACCCCCTGCACATCTTCAAGCCCAACGGACCCGTCAACCTCACCGCCATCACCGCCCTGCTCGAGGACACCATCCGCGCCAGCCGCCCCGCCCCCCGCGCGGACGGCACCGCGATCGCCGACGCCGACCACCGCACCACCATCATGCTCGCCATCGCCGGCCTCGAACCCGGCACCACCGCCGAGGCGATGCACGCCAGCCAGATTGTCGCCGCCCACGCCACCGGCATGCACTTGCTCGATACCGCCGAGGCGCCCGACGCCACCCCGCTCGAAAAGCGCCGGGTCGCGTCGCTGGCGCTCGGCTTCCTGCGGTTCGCCCAGACCGCCACGCGTTCGCTGGAGAAGCGCCAGGCGCTGCGGCGCAAGGACGACCTGGATTATCCCCACTACGTCGCCGCCATCCGCCGGGCGATGGAGGGCGAGGTGGAGAGGTTCAAGCAGGAGTGGGAGCGCTCGCACCAGCCGGCCACCGTGCCGGCGGACGCGGCGCAGCACAGGTTCGCGAGGGTCGAGACGCCGGATGGCGGGCAACACCCCATGCAACGTGAGGCGCCGCCGCCCGCCGTGCCCGAGGCGGCGGCAGCCCCGCCCACTCCGCCGCCGGCGCCACCGGCGCAGCGTCGCCCGGAGGGTTGGCAACACCCCATGCGCCAATTGGCGACGCCGGCCGCCGCGCGCGACGCCGAGGCCGAAGCGGCCTTTCCGCCGCCAGCACAACCGGCGCAGCGTCATCCGGATGGTAGGCAAAACCCCATGCAACGTGAGGCGGCCCGGGGTGCTCTTGCCGGCACGGGACTGGTCCCCGGCGCCGCACCGCGAGCGCCGTCCCGGCCCGGAGCCGGCGGCATCGCTCCGGCTGTGGCTGCCGCATAGGAGCAGTGGCGGGAAAGACCCCATGCACCTGTGCGAGGTCTCACCCAGCGGAGCGCGATCTCGTTTATCGCGTAACGAGACTCCGGTGAGACGGGGGAAAGCGCCCTGACCGATAGCGCGAGCGAACCAGGACTTGTGCCGCGCCGGCAATTTGCGATTTTCGTGCAACAACCGGGCACGAGGTCTGCCATGATTGCCACCGCCACTGATCCCAGGGTCTTCGAATGAGCGATTTTACGGCAGCCGGCACGCCGCTGACCCAGGAAGGCGTTGCCGCGGCAGCCGGCCGCGCCGGCGCGGGCGTGCCGGAACTGTGGGCGGTGATCTCGGTGGAGACGTCCGGCTGCGGCTTCCTGCCGGACCGGCGCCCGAAGATCCTGTTCGAACGGCACATCTTCAGCCGGCTGACCGGTGGGACATACGATGCGACCAACCCGGACATCAGCCAGCCGACAGCCGGCGGCTATGGCGCGGCGGGGGCCAATCAGTACGACCGGCTGGCGGTGGCGCAGGCGCTCGACCAGACGGCGGCGTGGCAGAGCGCGTCGTGGGGTCTGGGCCAGGTGATGGGGGAGAACTTCGCCGCCGCCGGCTTCGGCGACGTGGCCAGCATGGTGACGGCGATGGTGGGCTCGGAGGACAGCCAGTTGCTCGCCATGGCGGCGTTCGTCGCCCATAGCGGACTGACGGCGGCACTGCGTGGGCATGACTGGGCGACGGTGGCCAAAGGCTATAACGGGCCGGATTATGCAGAGAACAACTACGACGGGCTGCTGGCGCACTTCTACGGGCTGTACCCGACCGGTCCGACTCCCGATCTGCGGGTGCGCGCGGCGCAGGCTTATCTGACGTATCAGGGGTTCGCGCCGGGCGGGGTGGATGGCGTTGCGGGTCCGCATACCGCCGCCGCGGTGAAGGCGTTCCAGGCGTCGGCTGGCGTGGCGCAGACCGGGGTGATCGACGACGCGCTGCTGGCGTTGCTGAGCGCCGGAGCGGCGGCGTAGGGGGGGAAGGAGGGTGCGGGGCGGGGTGCGTGCGGCACGATCGCCCTCACCCTCGTCGCTTCGCGTCTCGACCCCCAGGTCGAGTGCCCAGGGGCAGGCTCTCTCCTGCTCCCGCGGGAGAGGTTTGCAGCGCCCTGGCGGGGGGGGACTATGCGGCTTCGGCGAGGACCAGGCGGCGGCGGGGGGCGGCTTTCAGGGGCATCGCGGCATAGACGTCCTTGACCGCCTCGCTGATGATCACCCCGGCCATGCCGGGCATCAGGCGGCGTCCGGCGCGCTCGAACAACTCGGCGCTGCGCAACACCAGACGGGGACCGATCGGGGGCACCCACAGGACGGTGTCGCGGCGTTCCACCCGATACAGCGAGCCGGCGAGCAATCGGCCGAGCTGGCCGAACGAATAGGGCTGGCCGTGACCGAACGGGGTGCGTTCCACGTAGGCCCACATGCCGGCACGGTTGGGGGCAACCACCAGCAGCCGGCCGTCGTCTTTGAGCACGCGCCAGGTTTCGCGCAGCAGGCCGCGGGCGTTCTCCGCCGCTTCCAGGCCGTGCACCAGCAGCACGCGATCGAAGCTCATGTCGGGGAATGGGAGGGCGTCTTCCTCGGCGGTGCAGGACAGGCAGGGTTCGCCGAGCGGCCAGCGCGTGGCGCCCATCTGCGCTGGGGTCAGCGCGATGCAGCGCGCCGCCTCGGGGCGCCAGAGGCGCAGGTAGGGCGCGGCGAAACCGATGCCCAGCACCGACTGGCCGCGGAGGTCGGGCCATAGAGCCAGCAGGCGCTCACGCAGCAACCGGGCCGCCACCCCGCCTCGGGTGGTGCCATAGAAGTCCGCCGCTGCGTGCGAGTCTGCCGCCATGGCGGCTTCCTATAGCACCAAGCCGGACGGATGACCCGTGCGCTGTGTCAGACCCTCCGCCGGCGCTGAAGCAGACTGGTGGCCGCCAGGCCGAAACTCAGCAGGCCGAGGGTTCCGGGTTCCGGCGCGAAGACCACGGCGGTCGAGCCCAGGCTGATGTCGTTAAGTATCAGCGATCCATTGCCGGGCAGCGGCACAGTGAACGGCGTGGTGCTGAACGGGTCGAGCGGATTGGACAGCAGGAAGGTCTGGGTTGCCGCCGACCAGGTTTGGGAGGCAAAGAACTCGCCGAAAACACCGGTCGACGCGTCCTGGAATTCGAAGCCGCCGCCAGCGTAACCATCGAAGCCGGGCTTGAACAGGATTGCGAAAAGCTCGGCGCCGGGGGCACTGGTATAAATTCCCTGGCCGGTAATGTCGAAGCTCATGCTGATGGCGGGATAGGCAGCGACCGGGGCGGCTGGCGGGTCCAGGTCTGCCGACCAACTGAAGCTGGCGACAGCGGTGAAGGGCGTGCCGTTTGTGGTGCCAGAGACGGTCAGCGTTCCCGGGTCCGCATGGGCGCGTTCGGCTGTCGCCGCTACCAGCACCAGCGCCAACAGCGCCACAGCCCAGGTCTTGCTCATCGTCCGCATCTCCATGACCCGCCGCCCCTTCCGGCGCCGACGATTCGCACGGTAATGCATTGCATCGTGGCAAGGAAAACCTTTCGATGCGGTATCCCTTCGGGAGCCGGCTTTACCCAACCGCTCATGGTGCTAGGCTGGCGGACATGACAATCACCGCAGAACCCGTCCCCATCCTGTCCGACAACTACGCCTGGTTGCTGCGCGATAGCGCGACCGGCGCCGTCGCCATCGTCGATCCGGCGGAGCCCAAACCGATCATCGCGGCCTTGGAGAAGGCGGGCGGGCGGCTCGACCTGATCCTGCTGACGCATCATCACGCCGACCATATCGCCGGCGCCGACGAGGTGCAGGCGCGGTTCGGCGCCAGGATGGTCGGCGCCGCGGCGGACGCTCGGCGCCTGCCGAAGCTCGACATCGCGGTGAAGGAAGGCGACACGGTCAAGCTGGGCAGCGCCGAGGCAAGGGTGATCGAGACCCCCGGCCATACCGTCGGCCAGATCAATTATTTCTTCCCCGACGGTGAGATCCTGCTGTCCGGCGATACGCTGTTCAGCCTGGGCTGCGGCCGGCTGATCGAGGGCAATGCCGACATGATGTTCGCCTCGCTGCGCAAGCTGGCGGCGCTGCCCGGCGGCACCAAAGTCTGCTGCGGCCATGAATACACCGAGAGCAACGCCCGGTTCGCGCTCAGCGTCGATGGCGGCAACCCGGCGTTGGTGGCGCGGACAGCGCAGGCGAAGCAGCAGCGAGCGGCGGGCGTGCCGACCGTGCCATCGACGATGGCCGACGAACTGGCCGCCAACCCGTTCCTGCGCGCACCGGACGTCGCGACGTTCGCGAAGCTGCGCTCCGGCAAGGACTCGTTCAGAGGATAATTGCCCGTGAAGCTATTTTACTCGCCCGCCAGCCCGTATGCGCGGAAGGTGCTGGCCTGCGCCATCACCCGCGAAATCGATGGGCGCATCGAGACACTGCCGTGCAATCCAAACGAGTCGCCGGCCGAGTTGCTGGCAGTGAACCCGTTGTCAAAGGTGCCGTGCCTGGTGACCGAGGACGGACTGGCGCTGTTCGACAGCCCGGTGATCTGCGAATACCTCGACAGCCTGGGGGACGCGCTGCCGATGTTCCCCGCGCATGGGCCGGCACGCTGGCGGGCGCTGAAGTTCCAGGCGATCGGCGACGGCATCCTGGACGCGTCGGTGCCGCGCCGATGGGAGATGCTGAAGCCGGCGGAAGAGGGACGCAACGCCTGGATCGCGCGGCAGAAGGCGGCGGTCGATCGCGCGCTGGACGCGCTGGAGGCGGACCCGCCGCATCGGCTGGTGGATATCGGCTCGATCGCCGTGGCGTGCGCGCTCGGGTACCTGGATTTCCGCTTCGCCGCGCAGCCCTGGCGGGAGACACGCCCGAAGCTCGCGGCGTGGCTGGAGGCGTTCGGCGCGAACCCGGGGATCGCGCGGACAGTGCCGCACTGAAACCTCTCCCGCGGGAGCGGGAGAGGTCAAGGGCGCGAAGCGCACGAGGGTGAGGGTGATCGGGTCGGCACGTAACGGGTAGAGCGTGCCGACCCGATCACCCTCACCCTCGATGCTTCGCATCTCGACCTCTCCCGCTCCCGCGGGAGAGGTTTTCAAAGCGGCAGCACCGGCAGGACGATCCTGCTTGGCCTATCCGCATCGACGAACACCGCGTTCACCGCCACGCGCCGCCGTCGCGCCAGCCCCTCCGGCTCGCCGGTGTTCGGATTGACGTCGAACTTCGGGAAGTTGCTGGACGACACGTCCAGCCGGATCCGATGCCCCGGCAGGAACAGGTTGGCCGTGGGAAACAGCGTGACCCGCACGCGCACCACCTCGCCCGGTTGCCGCAGCCGAGGCTGCGAGGGATCCTCGGCGTAGCGCAACCGCAGGATCCCGTCGGTCAGGTTCATCGCGTAGCCGCCGGGATAGTCGGCGGACGGCGGATGCACGTCGATCAGTTTGGCGGTGAAGTCGGTGTCCGGTCCGTCGGTGGCGACCCATAGTTCCGCCTCGATCGGGCCGGCGACCTGCACCGGTTCGCGCAACGGCGCGGTCTGGAACACCAGCACATCGGGACGCGATGCCAACGGCAGATACGGCGGGGTGCAGCCGAAGAACTGCGGCCCCTCCACCTGGTCCCAACTCCCCGCATAAGCCACCGGATCCAGACTGCTCATCGCCCCGCCGATGGTCGGCACCGGATGCGCCGGATCGAAGTCGTAGGATAGCGGCGCCGTGCCGGACGCCGGCGCGCCACGATCGAGCCGGCCGTCGCCGTGCAGGTGGAACGGCGCGAATCCACCCCCGGCGGAGGCCAATCGGCGGCGGTGATCCAGCGCCCGCCATGCTCCAGATGCCCGGCCGCATCGCGCCGCCCGGACCCGCCGCCCATCACGAAGATCCGCGCCGCTGGCTCATCCAGCGCCGCGCCCTTCACCACGTGGTCGAAGAAGCCGCAGCCGGTAGGCGCGCCAGTCCCCGGCCCAGGAATCCAGCGGCGCGTCCGGCCCGAACTCCACGTCGCCGAAGAAGTGGTCGCTGCGATCGCCATGCATCCACGGCCCGAGGATCAGCCGCTGCGGCCCTCGGCCGGCGCGCTTCAGGCCGGTGTAGTTGCTGGTCGCGGTCAGCGGATACGGGTCCCACCACGACGACAGGTGCACGCAGGCGGCACGCGAATAGCGGTCGTGCCAGCCCTCGGTCCAGATGCCGAGCTGCCGCCAGAACCCGTCATCCGCGCCATGGGTCCACTGGTCGAACAGGTAGGCCTCGTAGTCCGGGTGATGGCGCAACGGCGAGTGCCCGGGCTTCCACGGCATCCTGGTAAACCAGTCGTTGATGTCCTCCGCCCCCAGCGCCGCCTTCATCACCGGATCGGCCTCCGCTTCCGGCGAGACCAGGGCGTTCTTGAACGCCCAGGTGGCCTGCTTCAGCTCGAACGCGCCGGACTGCCGGATGCCCGACTTCCACGAGTTGGCGAAGCCGCCGCAATCCAGCACCTGCGCCACCAGGCCGGGCGGATCGAGGCAGCCCAGCGCCGCCTGGGTGTGCGCGGCATAGGACAGTCCCATGGTGCAGATCCGCCCGTCGCACCACGACTGGTCGCGCAGCCAGGTGCAGGCGTCGTAGCCGTCCTCGCCGTCCGACAGGTACTTCACGAAGCGGCCTTCCGAGCCGTAGCGGCCGCGGGTGTCCTGGTAGACCACGGCGTAGCCATGCGCGGTGAAATACGCGGCGATTTCCGCCCGGCTGGCGGGCATGCGGTTGGCGGCGGTGAGTTCGGCGCGGCTGGTCTCGTGGCGGCCGTACGGGTGCGCTCCATGATCACCGGGAAGGGGCCGGCGCCGTCCGGCGGAGATACACGTCGGTGGCGAGGCGGACCCCGTCGCGCATAGCGACCATCTGGGTGGTTACAGGCATTCGCGTGCACTCCTATCGGCAGGCGCGGTGATAGCCCGATCGCCGCGACGTGGCACGTCCCCGTCATATGAGCCACCGGCGCATGAGCAATTAGAGAAGGTAAGATCAAAGTCGGCGGGGAGCAAAGCCGGTGTCGGAACGAATTCCGCCGGTCACGCATCGGCATCGAGCGGCGGACTCGATGCAGGCGCAGTGGGCTGACGAAGATAGGGCACGTTACCACATGCTGACGGAACCCGAAGCGTTTGGCGCGGCTCATGGCGCTCACATTGAGGTCCACGAGGCTGTTCAAGCGAGCTAGAAATCGGCGTGTTTCCAACGTTCAACAATACGCTTGACGATCCAGCGGCTGCAACCTAGAGACCGATCGCATGAGAGACACCAAGGCGCTGAGGGTCGATATCCAGGCTCTGCGCGGGCTTGCGGTACTCATTGTCGTTCTTTATCACGCACGACTTGGAGTCTTCAGCGCCGGATATCTCGGCGTTGACGTATTCTTTGTCATTTCCGGATTTCTGATCACTACGCTGGTTGCGTCAGGAATTATACGGGGTGATTTCAGCCTTACGGAATTTTACTTCAGACGAGCTAAACGCCTGCTTCCGGCGGCTTACGTCACGCTGCTCGTTACTGCCGTCCTGGCACCCTGGTTTCTTGATTCGCTCCAGTTGCGTGACTTCGCCGTGCAGATCGTCGGTGCGGTCACCTTCACGGCCAATTTCGTACTTTGGCAACAGACTGGTTATTTTGAAGGCGCGAGCGACCTGAAGCCACTGCTTCATATCTGGTCGTTATCGATCGAAGAGCATACTACTTTATTTTGCCGACAGCTTTGCTGCTATGCCGGCCGTCGCGTTGGCTGCCAGGGATTTTAGCGGTGGGTCTGTTGAGCCTGGTCCTTTGCGTGGCAGGAACATACTTCAAACCGATCGCAACATTCTACCTGCTGCCTACGCGGGCCTGGGAACTTCTAATCGGATCCGTCGCGGCTTTGTTGGCAATGCAGGCCAGAAGCTGCCGGACCGATCGCCGCCTCGTATGGGTTTGCCGTTATCTGTTCGCGCCGGCGGTCCTGGGCCTTGTCGTCCTGCCGCTCATTCCGGGCGGAGCACGCCATCCCGGCCTGAATGTCTTGCTGATCTGCCTGGCGACAGCGGTGATCATCCTCCGAAACAGTGAATGGCTCAACAGGTCGTCGGCGTCACGGATGCTGGCCTGGGTTGGAGATTTTTCCTACTCGCTTTACCTCGTGCACTGGCCGATTTTCGCATTCCTCAAGAATGCATGGATCGGCGGTGGCGTGAATCCGCCGCTTTCGTTCCGGATCGCGGCGATCATCGCCTCCTTAGTGCTGGCTTGGCTGCTATATCGCTTCGTCGAAGGGCCGATACACAGGACCCGCTTAATCTTTACAAAATCCTTGATCGCAAAGACGGCGCTGGCCTCCATCGTGCTGAGCTCGATATCTCCCGCCCTGACCTATGCCAAGAATGCCAGCATGGATTTCGAAGAGCTGGATAGAACCAATTTCGGCCTGTCCTTGGCGTGCGGCGAATATTCGACTTTGTTTCGCCCGCCTCGCGAATGCAGCAGCGGGCCGGCGCCGAGTCTTCTGGTTTGGGGTGATTCCTTTGCCATGCACCTGGTCGCCGGGTTGAAGGAGGAGTGGGAAGACCGAGGGGGTGTCGTCCAGGCAACAAAGAGCCTGTGTGGCCCGTTTCATGGCATGGCTCCCCGCGGGCAGCAGCCAGATCACGGAGTGTCCGTGGACACCGTATGGGCAAAAAACTGCATTACTTTCAATCAATCGGTCATGGATTACCTGCGGAACGCCCCATCCATAAGAGTTCGTCGTTCTGTCCAGTATTTACTTGCAATACGTCACGCCCGAAAATTTCGATTATGTGGTCGAGAGGGCTGGGGACTTCGTGGTGAAACCGGCCGATCCGGACGAAGCGAGGCTGATTCTGCTGAAGACGGTTGCAGAAATCCAGGCCATGGGTAAGCGAGTTGTCGTGATCGCTCCGCCGCCAACCGCCGATTTCAATATAGCATCCTGTCAGGAGCGCCATATCAACCACATGATTGCCTTCGGCGGCCCCGAGGATTGCGCGATCGAACGCAAGAACTATGAGGCGCTCCGGGCAGCGATCCTACAATTCTTGCACCAGCTTGAGAAGGACGTGCCGGTTATTTGGTTTGACGACTGGCTGTGCCACGCGGACGAATGCGCGACCACGATCAATAACACAATGATTTATCGCGACAACGGCCACTTCTCCTATGCCGGTTCGGTGCTGGTCGCGAAAGGCATGCATCTCGGGGATTTGGTGGAGGAACGGGCGCGCTAGGCCGCTGCGGTTCAGAGTCCGATGGCGAGGTACAGCCTGACCGGGTTAGATTGACCCACGAAGGCTGTGAAGCCAATCCGCCTGGCGGTAGACCAGCAATTCTCAATGCGATTGAGTCGCGTTCTGAAGTCTGCCCAGGGGTCGTGGCCGAGCGGTGCCGATCCAGAGCGAGTTGCGCCTGGACTGAGTCCGATCTGCCACATGTTGTAGGCAAATGGACGCCCGCCCCAACATGCTGGCAGTTTTTTCTTGCATCGAGACTCGGGCCTTGATTCTGCATCGACATGAGTATCGTCGGGGAGCTGATCGCCGAGCTGGGTACGGTCTGCGCCGGTCTGCCGGACCAGCGCAAGACACCGCCGCTCGACGGCGACTACACGATGGCCGACATCGGCCTCTCGGCCTTCTCGTTGTTCTTCATGGGAAGCCCGTCATTCCTGGCGCATCAACGGGCGCTGGCGCGCGGCCAAGGCCGGTCGAACTGCCAGACCCTGTTCGGCATGGCGGCCATCCCCTCCGACAACTACATCCGCCTCATGCTGGACGGCGCCTCGCCCGCCGCCTTCGATAGCCTGTTCATGCGGGCAATCGAGCAAGCCGGGCCGCTGACACGCTTCCAATGCCTGGGTGGGCGTGTGCTCATTGCTCTCGACGGCACCGAGTATTTCTGCTCGCGCAAGATTAGCTGCCCTCAGTGCTCGACCCGACGCCGCTCCGATGGCGGTGTGGAATGCTTCCACGCCTTCCTCGGCGCCACCATGGTTGCACCGGGCCATCACCAGGTGTTGCCGCTGCCGCCGGAGTTCATCGCCCCACAAGACGGGGCGGAGAAGCAGGACTGCGAGCGCAGCGCCGCCAAGCGCTGGCTGGCCCGGCATGGCCGCTCGGTCGCGCATCTGCGGCCAATCTTTCTCGGCGACGACCTGTTCGCCTGTCAGCCGATCGCCACCGCCATCCATCAGGCCGGCGGCAACTTCATTCTCACCTGCAAGCCGTCTTCGCATCAGACCATCACCGAATACCTGCACGGCGCCAAACTGGAGGAACATCGACAGACGGCCCGCAAAGGCCGCAACGTCACGACAACCATCTACCGCTGGCTCTCCGGCGTGCCGTTGCGCGGCTCGGCCGACGCCATGGCGGTCAACTGGTTCTCCATCGAGATCCGCAACGCTGCCGGCAAGCGCACCTATTACAACAGCTTCGTCACCGACCTGCCGGTGACCGCCGACAGCGTCGCCGAACTGGCCGCCTGCGGGCGGGCGCGCTGGAAGATCGAGAATGAGACCTTCAATGTACCTGAAGACCAACGGCTACCACCTCGAGCACAATTTCGGTCACGGCAAGCAGACGCTCGCCAGCGTCTTCCTGACCCTCAACCTGCTCGCCTTCGCCTTCCATACTGCCGCCTGGCTCGCCGCGCTCGCCTGGCGAGCGGCCGTCGCTGCCTGTGGCGCTACGTACCGCTTCTTCGAGGAGCTACGAACGATCACTGCCTATGTCGTGTTCGATGGCTGGGCCCATCTGCTCCAGTCCATCGCCGCGGCCGACCTTCGGCCGCCTTGACGGCCGACCGACCGCCCCCTCCCCACAGCCTACCAAGACCAGGAGACAAGCCAGAAAACGTCAGCCAACCCTCATTTAGAATCGCTGGCGGTAGACATATGTCCGTGCGCATGCCGACCGATTGGGGGCGGTCTGGGTCATCTATTAGAGTCCGACTCGAATCTCAAGCCCAACGAGCCAGCCTCCTGGCGAGCAGCATAACGCCAGCGGCGTGGAGGAAGGCTGTGGCCGATGCGATGGTGGCTTCGAAATCCTTGGCAAGGCGGCGGTTGCGATTGATCCAGGCAAAGAACCGCTCGACCACCCAACGCCGCGGCAGCAGCTTGAAGCCAACCTGGTTGGGTAGCTTGCGGACAATCTCCACCACAATGGATGTCGCACTGGCGACCCGTTCGCCGGCATAGACGCTGTCGGCAAATACTTTCTGGATCGAGGGGAACCGGGCGTGAGCGGCTTGCAACACCGCCGGAGCGCCATCACGGTCCTGCACTGACGCCGGGTGCACCTGCAATTCCAGGCTGCGCCCGTCGGTGTCCACCAGAGCATGTCGCTTGCGGCCGTTGATCTTCTTGCCGGCATCATACCCTCTCGGGCCGCCGGCTTCGGTGGTTTTGACGCTCTGCGTGTCGATGACCGCGGCAGTGGGACCCGCCGCGCGGCCGACCCGCTGACGATCCTGCGCCACCAACTGATGGTCCAGGCGTTCCCATGTTCCGTCATCGCGGAAGCGGGTGAACCAGCGATACGCCGTCTGGTGCGGTGGGAAATGCTCCGGCAGCATACGCCACGGACAACCGCCGCGCAGCACGTAGAACATGGCATTCATGATCTCGCGCATCGTCCAGGACCGTTTGCGGCCGGTTTTCGCTGGCGGCGGCAGCAACGGCGCGAGCACCTGCCATTCGGCATCGGTCAGATCGCTGGGGTAGCGCAGATCATCACGGTCGTGCTCTGCGCGGGTTTCGCGGGTCCACATAGGAGGCTCCAGGTGCCAGGGGGCCTCCTAGATTCCATCGAACTCTTGCGGTTTCAACCCCCCACCGGCAGGTTTCGAGACGGCCTCTTAGGAAGGGTCTTCAGGAGATCGAGTGGGTAGTTCTGAGGGGTCATAGCACCGGAAGCATGCATGGATATTGGCTTTCTGGGGCTTGGAGCGCTTTCGAAATCCGGCATGATGAGGCATGGGGAGATCAGGCAAGCGACAGCATCGTCTGTCAGATGGATATTCGTTCGTAGGCTTCCACGCGCAAGCGACCGTGCGGGGGGTGTTTGGTGATCCAGACTTGCGGATTGTTAAGCTGGATCGGCGCTCAAAAAAACCGTCTGCGATGGCTGCGGTCAGAGGCAGACAGGGTGGTACCACCGGCGGATACGGCGGGTTCGCGATCTGTCGAGCGCCGGGTTCCGCATCGTCCTGGAACTCGAGGTTCGGCGCGTGGCGTGCCGCACCTGCGGCGCCGTGAAGCGCGAGCGGCTGGATTTCCTGGCGGACAATCCGCGCTTCACCAAGCGGTTTGCGTTCTATGTCGGCCGCCGCTGCCGGCAGGCTTCGATCCGTGACGTCGCGAAGGAACTGAAGCTCGACTGGGACACGGTCAAGCTTCTGGAGATGCAGTACATGAGAGCCCAGATCGAGCGCGCCGGCACGCTGGGACCCAGGGCGATCGGCGTCGACGAGATCTCCATCCGCAAGGGCCACAACTACCGCATCGTGGTCAGTGACCTCGTTCGCAAGCGACCGATCTGGTTCGGCGGCGATGACCGCTCAGAGGCCAGCATGGCGCAGTTCTACGCGTGGCTGGGACCCGAGAAGACCAGCAAAATCAAGCTAATCGTGATGGACATGTGGAAGCCGTTCCGCAACGTTGCGCGAGACAAGGCCCCACAAGCGGCGATCCTGTTCGACAAATTCCACATCATGCGCCATCTCGGTGAGGCGCTCGACAAGGTGCGCAAGGCTGAATATGCGCGGCTGCGCGGCAAGGACCGACGCTTCGTCAAGGGCCAGAAGTACACGCTGCTGTCGCACCGCGACAATTTGACAATGGATGGCAAGCGGTCGCTCGCATTGCTGCTGGCTGCCAACAAGCGCCTGAACACCGCCTATCTCCTGAAGGAGGCGTTCGGCCAGCTCTGGACCTACCGTCGCGAGGGCTGGGCTCGACGCTTCTTCGACAACTGGCGCGCCAGCCTAAAATGGCAGCGGCTCAAGCCCTATGAACGGTTTGCCGGCATGATCGACCGTCACTGGGACGGCATCGCCGCTTACTGCAAGCCGGAGAACAAAGTCTCACTGGGCTTCGTCGAGGGGCTTAACAACAAGATAAGAGTGTTCCAGCGCCGAGCCTATGGGCTGAAGGACGAGGAATACCTCCGCCTCAAGGTCCTCTCATGCATGCTTCCGGTGCTATGACCCCCCAGAACCACCCACTCGATCTCCTGAAGACCCATTAGGAAATCCCACGTCGTTATGCAGGCGCCGACGATCGCCTCGTAGCAGTCTCAGACCAGAAGGCAGAACTTGTTACCTAAATAGGCATTGCAAGACCTTCGCCATCGGCTTGAGCCGTGAAGCGGATCATAAGTCTGACCCAGCATGGGGATCTCACCATCCAGCGAGGGAACCAGCGCCGCACGCTCTCTCACACAGAGCCCCGGTAGGACTACCGCAGGCCTTAAGCCCAAGGCGAGGGGGGTGTTCCGCGCCTACTCTGCCGCTGCCCGCACCTGCGCGACGTCGCGCATCGACACCACCACCTTGATCGCATCGTCGATACGTTCGCGCGCGTAGCGCAGTGCGGTCGGCAGATCGTGGAGGGGGAAGGTGTGGGTGTGGATCTTCGTCGCGTCGAACCGCTTCTGCGACATGAATGCCTCGGCTCGGTGAGTGGCGCTCTTGCCCTCGCCGCGGATGCCGTAGAGGTAGATGTTGTTGCGCACGATATAGGCGATGTCGATCAGCGCCGGTTCGTGCGGGAAGGCGGCGAGGCAGATGCGGCCGCCGCGGTTCAGCATCCGCGCCGCCTGGTTGATCGCATCGGGCGCGCCAGAGCATTCCAGCACGTAGTCCAGGCCACGGCCTCCGGTGATGCGGCGGACCGCTTCGACGGCGTCCTCGTTGCGCACGTTCACCACGTGGTCGGCGCCGAGTTCGCGGCCGATCCGCAGGCGGTTGTCGCGGGTGCCGGTGAGGATGACCGGCGACGCGCCCAGCGCCTTGGCCACCGCAACGCCCAGCAACCCGATCGGTCCCGGACCCAGGACCGCGACGCCCTCGCCGGCGACCAGGCCGCCGAGTTCGGTCAGGCCGTACATCGCGGTACCGGCGGTCACCACCAGCGTCGCCTCCGCGTCGGACATGTGTCGGGGATCGCCACCAGTGTGTTGATGTGGTTGACGGCGTATTCGGCGAAGCCGCCATCGGTGGTGAAGCCGTTGGCGCGATGGCCCTTGTCCACCTCGCCGTATTCAGGCCGTAGTTGAGGCAGGCGGTGTACATGCCCTCGCGGCAACGCTTGCACTGGCCGCAGCCGGCGTGGATCTCCACGGTGACGCGCTGGCCGATGCGATACTCGTCCACGCCCGGGCCGAGCGCGGCTACGGTGCCCATGTATTCGTGGCCGGGGGTGAAGTTCTGGTTGAACGGCTGGCCGCCGCGGATCAGCGCCGGTGGACCGTGCGCGATGATCTTCCAGGTCGGTGGCGCAGATCGCCACGGCGTCGATGCGCACCAGCACCTCGGCACGGACCGGCATGGGGACCGGCTTCTCCACCAGGCTGAGCTGGCCGGGATCGTCCAGCACCCAGGCCCGCATGCGGTCGGGGATGGGGAACGCGGATCAGTCTTCGCCTTGTTTGTATCGGTCACGCGTGTGTCCTCCTTGCGGGTGGCGTTCGGGTCGGCGGGGGCCATCGGATGCCGCGTAGCTAACAGCGAAGGTCGCCTGGCAGCAACTGAACCCCCCGTCGGCTTGCCCGCCCTCGTCTGGCGGCTTGAATGCTGTAGAATTCGAGCCCATGTTGCACTTCCTGTGAAGCGTTGGCGCACTCCATGCTCTCGACCCCGCTCGAAGCCGTCTACGACCCGGCCGTGAACGGCATCTCGCCCGATCGGGTCGCGGCGACGCTGCATGCGCCGCTGGCTGACATTGCCCGGCTCGTTGACGTCCACCGCAACACGCTGACCCGAGCCCCGAGTTCGCCAAAGGTGCAAGCAAGGCTCGGCGAGGTCATGCGCATCCTGAGCGTCGCCACCGAACTGCTCGGTGGCGACCTCGACAAGGCGGCCGTTTGGTTTCGCCACCAGCCGCTGGCCGGGTTCGACGGTCAGACGGCGGAGGAACTGGTCTCAGCGGGCTACGCCCAAGCGGTGCTGACTTATCTCGGCATGCTTCGCGAGGGTGGCTACGCCTGACCGCAACTGGGCTGCCTGTCATCGACGTGCGGCGCCGCTTCTGGCGTGTCCTTGCGCCGCGCTGGGCGCATGATCCGCTCAATGGGGCGGGCGCGGCGCGCTATGGCGGGCGATGGAATCCGCAAGGTGTGCCGGCGCTTTATATGTCAGCCGACCTCGCCACGGCGGTCGCAGAGTACGAGCAGGAGTTGGGGATTCGGCCGGGGACGTTTTGCGCATACGATGTCGAGGTCGCCGGTATTCTCGACCTATGCGTCGACGGCGTGCTGGCCGGGTTGGGCATCGATGCGGCCGCACGATTCGCGCCCTGGAAGAGCCTGCTGCTCGTTGAGAAGAAACGGCCGCCTGGATGGGACATCGCTGAGCGCCTGATCGCAAGCGACGTGGCTGGAGTGCTGGCGCCGTCGGCGCGTTTGGCCGGCGGCGTCAATCTGGTGCTGTGGCGCTGGAACGATGTCCCGAACCGGACGGTGATCCCGCTGGACCCGCAACGCGACCTGCCGCGGGATCAGTCGTCATGGCCCGTGGCCCCCGGGGCATAGCCCAACGGCGAACCGCAGAACGTTGAACTGGGCGGCCACCCAACGATTGCTCGGATCGCGCCGAAGTCTGCCAGGCACTCAATCCAATGCGCCCCGCGCCGCACAGCCAATCACCTCGGGCCGTTGCCGCCCCGACCACGCTCCGATAGGTTCCGCCGCCGCGCTAACCGGGGAATCCCTTCCATGGCCCTCACTGCCGAACGACTCGACCGCATCCAGCCCAGCCTGACCATCGCCCTCGCCACCACGGCGCGCCACATGATCGCCGAGGGCAAGGACGTGATCAGCCTGTCGCAGGGCGAGCCGGACTTCGATACGCCGCGCAACGTCAAGGACGCCGCGATCCGTGCGATCGAAGCGGACGAGTCCCACTATACGGACGTCGCCGGCACGCCGGCGCTGCGCAAGGCGGTGGCGGAGAAGTTCAAGCGCGACAGCGGCCTGGATTACAAGCCGGAGGAGATCATCATCTCCACCGGCGGCAAGCAGGTGATCTTCAACGCCATGCTGGCGACGCTGAACAAGGGCGACGAGGTGATCATCCCCAGCCCGTGCTGGGTCAGCTATCCCGACATCGTGTCGCTCGCCGATGGCACGCCGGTGCTGGTGCCGTGCGGCCAGAACAACGGCTTCAAGCTGAGAGCAGAAGACCTGGAAGCGGCGATCACGCCGCGCACGAAGTGGTTCATGCTGAACAACCCGTGCAACCCGACCGGCGCCGCCTATAACGCCGAGGAGCTGCGGGCGATCTGCGACGTGCTGCTGCGCCACCCCAACGTGTGGGTGTTCACCGACGACATCTATGAGAAGCTGGCGTATGACGGCTTCAAGCCTGCCACCATCGTGCAGGTCGAGCCGAAGCTGCGCGACCGCACCGTGACCATGAACGGCTGTTCCAAGGCGTATGCGATGACCGGCTGGCGCATCGGGTTCGCCGGCGCTCCGCTGCACTTGATCAAGGCGATGGACAAGTTGCAGAGCCAGTCGACGTCGAACACCAACTCGATCGCCCAGGCGGCGGCGGTGGAGGCGCTGACCGGCCCGCAAGAGTTGATCGAGGCGATGCGCAAGATTTTCGAAGAGCGGCGCAACCTGGTGGTGCGCGAGCTGAACAAGGCGAAGGGGTTGAACTGCCACAAGCCGGAGGGGGCGTTCTACGTCTATCCCTCGATCCATGGCTGCATCGGCAAGACCAGCCGCGGCGGCAAGCACATCACTGATGACGAGAGCTTTGTGCTGACGTTGCTGGAGGAGGAAGGCGTGGCCGCGGTGCACGGCTCGGCGTTCTGCTATCCCGGACATTTCCGCATCGCCTACGCCAACTCCACCGAGGAGCTGGAGGACGCCTGCCGCCGCATCCAGCGCTTCTGCGAAGGGCTGCACTGAGGTCCGATACGGCTTGGTGTTGCACAAGGGGCGCGAAGGCTTCTTCTGAGCGCGTGATGACCAAGGGCGGAATCGCGAAACCCGACCCCAGGATCATCGGACCATATGGTGCACCCGTGACCGCGTCGCCGGCGAGGGCTCGGACTCCAGCGTGTTGAACGCCCGCGCCAACGCGTCGACCTGATCGTCCTTGGTGCCGTTCGGGAAATCGCGCAACTCCTCCAGGAACGCGCGATTCCATGGCGCACGGACGATTGCGACGTGCCCGGCCTCCACCTGAGTCGCAACGTATCGCGCGCGCTCCGTCTTCGGCCCGCTTTCCCGCGATGATACCACATGGAACCCGCGCAACCGCCCGGTGTACCAGGACGCCTGGAACTTTCCCGCCTGGCCAGGGTCTTGCGGCAACGCAATGGTGACCTTCCGGCCATCCCGGGCGGCCGTCTTCAGCAGCAATTCCTCAACCTCCAGCGATGAGCCGCGGATGCGGACGACGTCGAGCACGACCCAGAGACGATCCCCCGCGCGCCAGAGTTTGACGCCCACCGTCCAGTCCGGTTCGTTGCCGTCGTCCTTTGCCGTCGCGGCGAAGTCCCAGCCGCGAACCACGTGGTCATCCGGCTCGCTGGCTTCGGTTTCGGTGATGCGGTTGATCCTGAACACCGAACCGCCCGGCGCGTGCGGCCTCTGTTGATACAGCGCCGACCAGGCACGATCGCCGATCAGCGCCCGCCGCCGCGCCAGGGCATCCTTGCCCTCCCATTCCGGCCAAAGCGGTTCGCCGGGAGGCCGGCCCATCGGATCGCCGGCCTCGGCCAGCGCCGGCAGCCGCAGGACGCGCCAGCCGTCCTCGGCGGTTGCCTCCAACTGGCCGCCGAGGTCGTCCTTGTGCCAGCGCGTCATGACGAGCGCCACACGGCCGCCGGGCTTCAATCGTGTGGACACGTCCGACTTGTACCAGTCCCAGATGAACTCGCGCTGGCGCTTGCTGTCCGCGATGGCGTGGGACTTCACCGGGTCGTCGATGATGATCAGATCGGCGCGGCGGCCGATGATCGACCCGCGCACGCCGACCGCGAGATATTCGCCGCCTTCGGTCGTCGACCAGCTTTCCGCGGCGCGGTGGTTGGCTTTGATCGCGAACCCGAGCTGTTCGGCATGGTCCTGCACCAGGTCGCGCGCCCGCCGCCCGAACGACCGCGCGAGGCCCAGCGAGTGCGAGGCGCAGATCACCATGGAGCGCGGGTGCCGCAGGAACCACCAGACCGGGAACAGGAGCGACGTATAGGTCGACTTGGCCGAACCCGGCGGCATCAGGATCATCAGCCGGTCGAAGTCGCCGGCCGCCAGTTTTTCCAGTTCGGCGATGAGATGGAGGTGGTGGGCGGCAGGCTGATAGCCAGAGTGTTGCAGCGCTGCCTCCGCCCAGGCGCGGAGCGCACCGCGCAGATGGCTGGGATTGGGTTGGTGTTCGATGGGGTCCGGGAAAAGGTTGGGGTTGCGTTATGACCGCTGCGTGGGGGTACGTTGCGGGTCGTTGTAGGAATTATGGCACAAATTGGGGTGTTTGGCAAGCTATTTTTCTTATACACCGAGCGGCGGTGCTGCGATTGCGACCCTTTCCAGGTCCAGCGTGTCAGTCCCGTTCGCCGGCAAAGGCGAACGGATGACCGATCAGCCTGGCGTCGCGGGTCAACAGACGCATGCCCTCTTCCTGCGCCTGGACCAGCAGCAATTCGTCGAACGGGTCCTTATGGCCCAGTGGCTGTGCCGGTTAGGCGGAGGCATGGACCGCCGTCAGTGGCAACAACGCCCATCCGATCGCCCTGGCAAACGCCACGACGGTGGCAGGGGCGACCGGCCCCTTGCGGCTGCCGGATAAGTGGAAGCTATGCCATGGAGAGCAGCCGTTTGGCGCTGGCCGGGCCGTCGATCTGGCCGGTCTGGGGGAATACCGCTGGGCTCGTGCGTTTACGATTTATTGTTGTTTTACCACGGAGAAAAGCAGGAGGGCCACGGTGGGCCACAGGAGTTGGAGCGGATGCTGATTGCGGGGGAACTGACCGAACAGATTATTGGGCTGGCGATCGAGGTGCATCGCAACACGGGTCGCGGATTGCTCGAATCGGCCTATGAGCAATGCGTGTGTCATGAATTGCGGCAGGCCGGTATCGCGTGCGAACGCCAGGTGCTGGTGCCGGTGATGTATAAGGGGATGGCGATCGGTGATGGCTTCCGGGCGGATATCGTGGTGGCAGGCGAAGTGATTCTCGAAATCAAGGCTGTCGCCGCCATCTTGCCGGCGCATGAGGCACAACTGCACACCTATCTGAGCATGAGCGGACGGCATGTCGGGCTGATGCTAAATTTCAATGCGCGCCGCCTGACCGACGGCATTCGCCGCTACGTGCTATAGAAGCTGGCCGCGCGAACAGCTCCGACTCCTGTGGCCCGCCGTGGCCCTCCGTGGTGAAAAATGCGGTGCTGCGGTAGGCACGGGCGATGGGTTGACGATCTGGCAGGCGATATGGGTGGATTTCTGACTGTCCGGTTTCGGGTAGGGCAGTCGGAAAGAACAGGACGTCGAGCGACCATTGGGTTAAGCTGGGTTCGGACTTCGAGCTCTTAAACTAAGCAATCACATGGGGAAGGTTCTAGTAATCGCCCAGCGTCTCGGTCGCAGAATCTTCCGGCGCGGCGGGGGCGCGTTCAAAATACCCCCTGTTTTCCTTGGCATGTTCGAACATTCGATCAAGTACTTTCGGAATAGCTTGTTCCAACTCAGCACGGATCGGCTCCCAACTGAGCTCTGTCAGTGAGTTTATGGAATTTGTGATCCATTGCAGATCAGTTAGCCCGGCATGCCATCCATACTCCTGCACAAGGGACAGCTTTGAGAAGACAACGTCCCAAAGAGCCTCCTCAGGCCCTCCCCGCTCTTCGCAGACATCCGATGGGACAAACTCGGGCTTGACCGCGAAGCTGAGAAACTATATCGAGCGTGAGCCGGAATGAACTTCTCCAAGTATTGCATATTGACATGTAACGGCGGGTCAAGCATGAGTGCGCTACGGAACGCCTTCCGTCGATGCCACCCGAGAAAGCTTCGATAAATATCCACTTCTTGGTGCTCTGATGATAGCGCGCCAGCGCGTTTGTTATACTGTCAAATTGATCCCTTTCCCAAGTAAAGCGTTCGCTATAAAAAATGCGATCGATATTTTCCTTCTTATACAAATCGACGAGTCCGCTAAATCTGGCGAATTCAGCTGCATGCTCGTTTCTGGCTTCATCTACCACAAACCACGGAAGATCTCTCCTAAAGTGGTACTTACAGGTGGTTCGTGAGGAATCCCAAATTACCGAGTCATGCTGCAAACAAAAGCCAACGCCTCGGCCGATGTTCAGCGTCTGGCCTGAATTATGAATGCAATTCCGGCAGGAAAACAACTCATCCATGTCACGCCCGCTGGAAGTAGGGTTGAACGTGGTTGAAGCCCCAAGTCACTATGTCCTTCCTGGCAACGCCACTTATATCGAAAGCCCACCGCACAAGGCCCTCCTTCCGCCTGCGTGCATAACGCATCGCCTGGATGGCCTTCAACCGTGCGGCCTTCTCTTCGGATGAGGCTATAGCTTGCAGTGCGGCTACCAAGTCCTCGTGTTCGACGATTTCATGACCATCCGCTACCGCCTTTTGGCGTAGTAAGAGATAATCGACCTCACCAAAAGGCTCGATTCTGCTACGGTCGAGCGAGATGCTGGTAAAGGCCGTCTTCTTGCCCCTCGCATTCACGACGTGGTCTGCATATTCGCATTGCTTGGAAAGATCAGGCGCAGTGACGCCTCCCTTCTGGTCACCGCGAAAGTAGTCCCTCTCCACCATCCGCTCTCTCCGCTGCGCATTTGCGCAGCTGCTACGGTGCCGATACAGCAGCAACTGCAACTGGCAAAGGTAGACCAGGGAGGAAGCGCGCGCAACTGCCCGATATGCAGGGTTTGCTTTGGGCGGCCTGCGCCGGTGAGCGACCGGCCGGGAACTCGCAATACAGCGATGCTGCTCCGACGCGCGTCGCATAGGTTTCACTACGTGCGCTGGACGGCTGCTCTTGGGTGGAGCATCCGGGTCGGAGAATGCCGGGATGGGTCGGTGGCCGGCCTCTGTTGGCTGCGGAAGCCGGCCCGATCCTCATACCTCGGTGTGCTCGGCAAGGTTGAGCGCGTCCTCGACGTCCACCCCCAAATAGCGCACCGTGCTTTCGATCTTGGTGTGGCCCAGCAGGAGCTGGACAGCGCGCAGGCTGCCGGTGGCCTTGTAGATGATCGACGCCTTTGTCCGCCGCAGCATGTCGGGCTGATTCTAAATTTCAATGCGCGCCGCCTGACCGACGGCATTCGCCGCTACGTGCTATAGCCGCTGGCCGCGCGAACAGCGCCGACTCCCGTGGCCCGCCGTGGCCCTCCGTGGTGAAAAATGCGGTGCCGCGGTAAGCACGGGCGATGGGTTGACGATCTGGCAGCCGATATGGGTGGTTTCCGGACGATCCGATTTCGGTCGGGGCGTCTTGGTAGCGGACGTACGCGGATAGCGCTGCTCGCTATGCCGCTGAAGGCGCTTTACGGTAAGTTGAAGGATGCGATTTATGAGATCAGCCTGGTCAGGATGCCACTCAGCCTAGCGTCGATGTCTTGTCGCCGATGCTGCTTAATATCGTCGAGCATTGCGTACACGTCCGTATCGAAAATCGGCACTACGACACCGTTACCAGCTTGTGTCACGTCGCGGCAGCGGTTCAGAAAAAGCTGAATGTCACTGCATGTCCGCGCAATCAGGATTCCAAGGCGGCCTCGATTGAGCGAAAACCGCCCGACCAGTTGGTCAAGCTCCGGGTTGGCGACATCGCCCGCATAATTCTTGCACTCCACCATCACCATGTTGGAGGCGATGTTCTGGGCGGTGTGCAGCCGGAAGAAGAAGCCGTCGCGCGCCGCGTTGGTATAGGTGATGTCGATACGCTTGCGCCCATCATTGATGGGTGTCTCTTTGATGGGGTACATGAGGTTCGGGTAAAACAGGAATTCTATCGCGCCAATCATCAGATTGTGGAAGTCGGACGCCGTCGCGGTGCCAGGCGGAATGGCCCTCAGCGCCGATGCCATCGCGTCGCATAGCGCGACCGTATCCACCTCCTCGTCAATCGCCTTGTCGAGCGCCGTCCTCTCCCGGCGCTCGGCCTTTTTGTAGAGTTCAAGCACCTGCGGGTGCGCCTTGGTAAATCGATACAGTTCCGTCTTCGTGTGGGGATGCAGTGCCTTCAGGCTTTTCTTGGTGACATACTGCACGCCGCTGCGCCTGAAGATTTTGACGAGCGCGGAACCCGCGCGCAGGTGCTCGGCCTGAAGGAAGTCAAGCATAAAGTGGTTGTAGTACTCCTGGCTGTCCAGCGACATGCGAAACCGCACGCTGGCTTTGGGAATCAGGATAATCTTCTTGCCCCGCCATATCGGCAGCTCGGCGTACTGGGCGGTCCACTCGTTGAGGTCCATGTCCCAGAACTGCCCGGCCGGGACGTTCGCGGTTAGTGCGATGCCGTGCAGTTCGCACTGGCGCTGCGTGTATTCGACGAGCGGCCCGCGAATGACATTTGTCGTGATGTCGGAAATCTTGTCGGGGCCAATGCCGGGAATGAACAGGTCGCATTCGGCGATTTCGCTGAGAAGGCCAGTCTTCGCAGCCTCACTGTCCACCAGCGCCTCATAAAGGTCGAAGCTCTGCTTACCGCTGACGCCGCGCCCTCGGGGCTTGCCTTTCGATTTTCCGAGGCAGGTTTCGTTCGGTTCCGACAGGTTGGTGAGCACCGCCTTGGCCCGGTCGTGGTCGCCAGCGTGGATGGCGTCGATGGCGGTCTGGAAGAACGAGACGACGTGCTGGGTGCAGCGTGTTGACCAAGCGTCTTTCCTGATGGAAAGCGCGAACGGGTCAACGTAGAGCGGGGTATCCCAATCGAGGTCGATGTCTACAAAGTCAAGTTCGGCCTGCGTTTTGTTTAGCGAAAACGCTTCAGAGAATCGCATCGCATGCCCTAACCACTATCGGTAGGATGGCGGGTTGCGGGCGCATAGCCTTTTCGCTCCTTGGAACGGTGTTGACGCTCCAGCGCGGCAAATGCCGCGTCGGGGTGTAAGGGACGCCGCGAGTTTATTCCACGCTGCCGATCGGCTCCAATACAAAATGCAGCACCCTGCGCGAACAGGTCGCGCTGCACGTCGAGCCGATAGTAGCGGCGCATGTTCCAGAAGGGCAGCGCGCTGACGAGCGACCGCTTTCGTGACAGTAGATCGGTGCGCGAACGCCTGCCATGGGTCGAGATCTGCCGGGAGGATGCAACCGGCAAACGGCAGCTTTCTGCCGTCACCGCGCTGAATTGGCCGTTCCGCTCCCGGCGAAACCAGGCCGGACTCGAAGGTTCGTTTTGGCCTTCCGCAAGCAGGGCGATGTCATAGCCGAATCCCCTCCCGATGAATATTGCGCATCAGCGCCGGGTTACTGGCCCGTTCATCCGTCAAAGCGCGGCGGCTCACGCATCTTGTCGCGCGGCACCTCTGGCATGTCGAACCCACCGAACGGCTTGAACAGGTCGTGGATCGCCGTGCCAAGGTTCCTTGGCCCCTGCGGCTCCTGGTTGAGCACACAGCGCAGGATATCGCGCGCTTCATCTTCCATCGATCGGCCATGGGCCGCCGCCTGGATGCGCAGGCGGGATTTCAGGGAGTCGTCGAGATCGCGGATGGTGATGCTGCCCATGGTCCCCTCTGTCTGCATTGATGCGATTGCCATCAATGTCGGTCCATCGGCTTCGCTACCCCGCGATCGTTTGCCGGCGGTGGTGCTCAAGCTGCCAGCTTGCCAGCCCGCCCAACCCAAATCATTGGACAGTCCATCCGCCTTCCAGCCATACTTGCGGCCATGACCACCTTCACCATCGCCGAGGCGGAAACCCAGCTTGCCAGTCTGATCGACCGCGCACTGAACGGGGAGGCCGTCGTGATCGCCCAGGCCGGCCGCCAACCGGTCGAGATCAAACCCATGCGTCCGGCCGCACTCCCCTCGATGGCGCGTAAGCGGGCCAGGCTCCAGGCCGGCGCCGATCCAGTCGCGCTGGCCGCGCGGTTGCGCGACAACGACTGGCATTGACCGTCTATCTCGATACCAGCGTTCTGGTCGGGTTGTTCGTCGCCCATGACGGTTTCGCGGCTCGGGCACAGGCCCTGGCCGAAACCCCGGGTTTCACCCCGGTCGTCAGCGACTTCGTCAGCACGGAGTTCGCGTCCGTGATCGCCCGGCTGACCCGGATAAACAGCCTGCATTTGAATGGCGCCCGCGAGATATTCGCCGAATTCGACGCCTGGGCCGCGGCCTGCGCCGACCTCGCCGAGATAGCCAGTATCGACGTGCAGACCGCCGAGGGGTTCATCCGCCGGCTGGACCTTAACGTCCGCGCCCCGGACGCCATCAACCTTGCTATCGCAAGCCGGCTCGGCGCACCGATCGCCACCTTCGATCGAGGCATGGCAGCCTGCGCGACGACATTGGGGATAGCACTTCAGCCGTTGTGAACCGGAAGAATGCGGCGCCCCGGATCCGCCCCAAGTCGGCTCCCGCCGACCCGGCCCGCCATGGCACCCAACCGCGACCGCCCGCGACGCATTGGTCCTTATGTCCCCATCCAATCCTGTCCCGCATACCCTTGCATTAGGAATCCGATCACAAAGTTCTTGCTTTGTTCCCAAAACCTGCTATCACCCAACCCATGACCGGAACATCCCCAACCACCCCCGCGCCAACCCGCCCCATCCCGGGGCGCATCGCGGCTGTTCTCAACGTCGTCGCCGCCCTCATCGCCCACGCCCGCCACTTCGCCGCGACCGCCACCACCCGCGTATCCGTGCCGGAATTCGCCACCGCCGCCGCCGTCTTCGGCACCGACACTCTCCCCACCATCCTGCACCGCATGCAGCGCGGCATGCTCCGCGCGCTCGCCCTGCAACAATACCTCCTCGCCCGCGCCGCCAGGGGCTGCAACCTGCGCTTCGCCTGGCCGCCTTGCGTCGAACTGCAACCGCACCACCGTCCGCCGGCCAAACCGGGACCACCCAGGCGCGCCGCGCCCCTCCACCCACGCCGACCCGACCCCGCGCTGCTGGGCCCGGACGATCCGGCCGCGTCCCGCCTGCCCACGCCTGAAGAACTCGCGGCCGAGGTGCGCCGCCGCCCGGTCGGCCGCACCATCGCCTATATCTGCATGGACCTCGGCATCGCCCCCGGTCTCTGCGACGGGAACTTCTGGAACCAGGTGGAAAAGACCCTGCGGCGCTACGGCGGCAGCCTCCGCCGCCTGTGCCAGGTGCGCGCGCGGCGGGAGGATCGCTTCCAGCGCGAACGCGACAGACGCCCGGACACCTGGCACATCGACTGGCGGGACATGCGCCCGTCAACCGTGCGCCTCGCGCTCGGCTGCCTGATCGGCGAAACGCCGCCGGACGGTCCTGGTCCGCCAGCCATTGTCCCAAGCTGATGCCGCCCGGAACCAACCCGTCATCGCCATCTTACCGGTCGCGGGCACCTCGCTCGCGGGCCGGCGCACGCATGGGAAATTCCAGCCGCGCGGCCATGGTCATGTTGACAGGACCATGACATCCCTCGCATTCACCCATTTTCCGCCAGGGACTGAATGAATGCCCGGTTTCTCCCAACGCCTCGGCCGCGTCCAGGTCGCCGCCTCCGTCGCCATGACCATCAAGGCACGTGAACTACGCGCCGCCGGCAAGGACGTCATCACGTTGACCACCGGCGAGCCGAATTTCGACAGCCCGCCGCATGCGATCGAGGCGGCGCACCAGGCGGCGCTGCACGGCGATACCAAGTATCCGCCGCAGGACGGCACGCGCGCGTTCAAGGAGGCGATCCAGCGCAAGTTCAAGAACGACTCCGGGATCGACTACGCGCTGGACGAGATCTGCGTCGGCAACGGCGGCAAGCAGTGCCTGTTCAACGCCATCATGGCGACGGTCGATCCGGGCGACGAGGTAGTCATTCCGGTGCCGTCCTGGATCGCCTATGCGCAGATGGTGCAGCTTTGCGAGGGCACGCCGGTCTACGTCAACTGTCCGCAGAACAACGGCTTCAAGCCGCGCGCCGAGGACATCGATGCGGCGATCACGCCGGCCACCAAGTGGCTGATCCTCAACAGTCCGAACAATCCGACCGGCGCGGTGATGACGGCGGACGACATGCGGGCGATCGCCGCGGTGATGCGCAAGCATCCGGACGTGTGGATCCTGTGCGACGACATGTACGAGCATTTGATCTTCGGCGGGTTCGAGCATGCGACGATGGCGCAGGTGGCGCCGGACCTGAAGGATCGGGTGCTGACGGTATCCGGGGTGTCGAAGACCTACGCGATGACCGGCTGGCGCATCGGCTTTGCCGGAGGGCCGAAGCCGCTGATCAGGGCGATGGTGAATATGCAGGGCCAGGCGACGGCCGGCATCTCCACTGTCGGCATGGCCGCGGCGGTCGCGGCGTTGAACGGTCCGCAGGATGGCGCGCGCGAGCAAAGCGCCGCGTATCGGCGGCGGCGCGACATCGCGGTGGAGATGCTGAACGCCTGCAAGCAGATCACCTGCCACAAACCGGAAGGCGCGTTCTACGTGTTTCCGAACGTCGCCGGTTGCCTGGGCCACACCACGGCCGGTGGCCGGTTGCTGAAGACGGACGAAGACGTGTGCCTGGCGTTGCTGGAGGAGAAGTATGTCGCGACGGTGCACGGCGCGGCCTACCACATGAGCCCGTACCTGCGTATCAGCACTGCCACCGATGACGCGTCGCTGATCGAGGGCTGCAAGCGCATCGCGGCGTTCTGCGCGGAACTTAAATAACCTCGCCCGCGGGAGCGGGAGAGGTCGAGACGCGAAGCGTCGAGGGTGAGGGTGATCGGGTCGGCACGGTGCAGGTAGTGCGTGCCGACCCGATCACCCTCACCCGGAGCGCTGCCGCGCTCCGACCTCTCCCGCGGGAGCGGGAGAGGTTTTATGTTTCGCATTGACGAATCACGCGCAAACGTTCCTTCTATCACGATGCAGCTTGCGTCGATCGAGACCCTGACACTGCCGCGCGGGTCCGCGCGCGTCGAATGGCGACGTAGCGCGCGCGCGCGGCGCGTCAGCCTGCGCATCGATCCGCGTGGCGGCAGCGTTGTTGTCACTCTGCCGCCTCGGGCTGGACGCAACGCCGGCATGGCTCTGTTGATGAGCCACGCCGACTGGGTGTCGGACCGGCTCGCCGCGCTACCAGAGCATGTCGTGTTCGCCGATGGCGCGATGGTGCCGATCTGCGGTGTGCCGCACCGCATTCGCCACGTGCCGCAACATCGTGGCGCGGCCTGGATCCTGGATGGCGAGTTGTTCGTCACCGGCGCGCCGGAATTCCTGCGCCGCCGCGTGATGGATTTCCTGCGCGCCGAAGCCGGGCGCAGGATGTCCGCGCTGGTGGCGCAGAAGGCTGCGTTGTTGCAGCACCAGCCTCGCCGTTTGGTGGTCAAGGACACCCAGAGCAGGTGGGGGAGTTGTGCGCCGGATGGGTCGCTGGCGTTCAGTTGGCGATTGGTGATGGCACCGGAGTTCGTGCAGGACTATGTCGCCGCGCACGAGGTGACGCACCTGAAGCACATGAACCACGGCAAGCGGTTCTGGGCCCAGGTGGACCTGTTGACGCCACACACCGCCGCCGCGATCCCCGGGCTAGCCGCGAAGGGCGCGCGGTGCGCCTCAGACGTCCCGTCGTTGCGAGGCGCGCAGCGCCGAAGCAACGACAGAAGGCTGCGACTCCAGGCCGGCGAAACTGCTCTGATCGCGTCACACTCCCGCTGATGGCGTCGAGTTCCTTGCCGGCATGTTCTGGGGTGAAGGCCCAGACTCCGGCCGCCATCAGTAGCATCGCCACGGGAATGACGAGGAACGCGGCGGCGAACGATCCGGTGTGCTGCTGCAACGCGATGGATACGAACGGCCACATCACGAAGCCGACCAGCCAGGCGATCGACCAGGAAAATCCGTTGCCCACGCCGCGGATGCGCGTCGGATAGACTTCGGCCGTCAGGATCATGCTCGGCGCCCAGAACCCGAGGAAGCCGATGCTCCATAGCAATCCGTAAATCCACAACTCGGTATCGCTCTTGGCGTACACCCACAGCGTCAGGAAGATCGCGCCCTCGGCCAGCATGATGTAGAAGGCCGGGCGGCGGCCGAAACGATCGGAGATCCAGCCGGCAGCGAGCAATCCGAGGAAGCCGACCAAACCCCACCAGATATAGAAGGTGCCGTAGGTAGCGGTGGACCAGTGCCTCTCCTGCGCCAAGTACAGCGGCATCCAGCCCCCCACCGTCCCGTAGATTGTCGTGCTGCAGCAGGCGATGAAGGTGGCAACGCGCGGTGTTGCGCCACATGTCCGGCAGGAACAACTGGCGCAACGGTATCTTGTTGGCCTTGTCGAGCCAGTCCTGGTCGGCCGCCGACAAGTGTTGGCCGGCGGAGCGCATCTCGGCGATGCGGCGCTTGCGGTCCTGCATGCGTACCCAGTACGGCGACTCCGGGCATTTGGCGCGCACATAGACCGCGATCAATGCGACCACCGCCGGCACTGCAAAGGCGAACCGCCAGCCGTAATCGGCGATGATGAACGTGGCGATCGCGCCGGCCGCGGCCGCACCGAAACACCAGGTGCCACGGTTGATGCCGATCACCCGGCCTCGCAGATGTGCCGGCCAGGTCTCCGCGACCAGCATCGAGCCGAGCGCCCACTCGCCGTTCAGCGCGAAGTTCACCGCACAGCGTGCGGCGACGAAGGTGGCGAAGGTGGGACAGATCGCGACCACCGGCATCATCAGCGAGAACAGCGCGATGTTGAGTGCCAGCAGCGTGCGCCGGCCGTAGCGGTCGGCCAGCCACGGCCAGGCATACATGCCGACGATGCCGATCAGCAGCGCGATCTGCAAGCCGGAGCGATACTGCGGGATGGTGACGGCATAGTCTTGGATGATCAGCGGCGAGGCGAGCGCGAAGATCACGCCGTCCATGCCGTCGAAGCCCCAGCCCAGGCCGTTGGCGACAGCGATGTGCCAGTGGTC
>CAVXNH010000039.1:0-7649 GCA_963762885.1 uncultured Alphaproteobacteria bacterium | reverse complement strand
CCAAGGATGCGCCGGACGGAGGCAACCTCTACGACCTCGTCCTCGATGCGGTGGAAAAAGAAAAACTTCTATCTTAAAGGCTGCTTGAGGGAAGGCGCTCGCGACTGCCGGAAATACGTCTCAGTCGCTGATGGAACACCGCGATTCGCGGCAAGCGATCTTACGATGCTCAAGTAACTGGTGGAGGCGGGAAAGCTCAAGCCAGTTATCGACAGACTCTACCCGCTGGAAGAGATCGTCGAGGCCGACCCGTCGTCGGGCGCGGGCACAAGAAGGGAAACGCCATTGTTGTCGTCACCCATGAGAATCCGTAATGCAAACTACGTCGGTATGTGATTTTTATGACATCCTTGAATCCAGTTGATTGATATTCCAATCTCAACGCTCTAGTGGGGCGATAGTTCGCGCGTTGCCGCACTTCCGACCGAAGCGACAACGATGCTGCCAATGGCTGCCCATTGATTCCAGGTCAGACTCTCGTGCAGAAGAAGCAGGCCGGCGATCGCACCCAGCACTGGATTCAGGCTCACCAGCACCCCAAAGGTGGGGCTATATTCGCGGCAAGGCAAACATCTCCAGAGAATAGGGCAGCGCGCTCGACAGCACCGCCACGCCGATGGCGCTCGGTAATATCGCCGGTGAGAACAGCTGCACCCCATTGTGCGCAAAGCCGATGGGCACGATGACGCATGCGCCGATCACGGTTCCCAGTGAAGTGATTTGGCCGCCGTGGGCGCTTCCCGCGCGTCGCCCAAAGACGATGTACAGCGCCCAACACGCTCCGGCAGCAAGCGCGTAGGTTATTCCGAGGCCCGACAAAGGCGCCCCGCCCAACCTCCAGGGCAACAATGCCGCCAAGCCCAGGGCCGCCAGCCATACCCATAGGAAATCAACGGCACGTCGCGATGCAAACATTGCAACGCCCAAGGGGCCAGTGAATTCCAGTGCCATCGTGATACCGAGAGGGATGTAGTTCAAGGCGAGGTAGAAAAGGAAATTCATCAATCCCATGGAGACGCCGTAGACGACCACGATACCGAACTGCCATCGCGTAAGACGGATGTCCCGCGGGCGCCACACAGCGAGCAGGATGATCGAAGCGATCGCCAGTCGCAGTGCCGCGGTACCGCTGGGGCCAACGATTGGGAACAATCCTTTGGCGAACGTTGCACCAAGCTGAAAGCACGCCATGGCTACCACCAACGCCGCGATGGGCATGGCGATGGGCGAAATTTTGGATTCGGTGATCAAATTACCGGCACGTCGTTGTTACGGACATGCCGCCTAACGGTCACCAAGACTTGCGGAACGCATCTTTGCGGGCGATCTTTGCGCCTCGAAACTCGAGGATGTCACACCCTCGAACCTCAACGATCGCTCCATTCGCGCCGGATTTCAGATAGGACCATTCCGCGACGGCTAGTTGGCCAACGATGAATATCCGGCCGCTTCTAGATTCTCCGTCCGAATCATGCGCGAGCATCGCCCGAAATCCTTCCCGCACGGCCGCCGCACCGATATAGGTTCTGCCCGGTTCCGGTAGCCGCCTCATACCACCAACCGGCGGGCGATTGCTCCCCCTTGCCGATTGCTCTGACCAGGCTGCTGGCCGGGGGAGACCATCTGCTGGGGGTGCCGTTTTCCAGCCTTGCCTGGCCCCGGCCTTGTTTCCTTCATCCCCCTGCCCGCAGGCGCCCTTGCGACCCGCCCGCCCCTCTGCTAGAGGGCGCGCCTCGCGTTTATGTCCAAAGAGTGAACGCCCCTCGCCCGGTTCGCGGGGCCATCCAACGACAAGGGGGCGCTGTCCCATGGCTGTTCCGAAGAGAAAGACCTCGCCCTCTCGCCGCGGCATGCGCCGCAGCCATGAGGCACTGCCGCACGAAGCCCACGCCGAGTGCCCGAATTGCGGCGAGCTCAAGCGCCCGCACCACATTTGCTCACATTGCGGCTTCTACGATGGCCGAGAGATCGTCGCCGCCGGCAAGGCGCTGAAGGGCGCTGTCCGGGTCTGATCTCGGGCCGCCCTGTGCAGCCCGGACGATAGTGACCGCGACCTACTCGCTGGCGGTGGACGCCATGGGCGGCGACCACGCGCCGGCAATGGTCGTTGGCGGGCTTGAAATCGCCGCCGAGCGGCACCCCAAGGCGCGCTTCCTGCTGGTCGGCGACAAAGAGCCGATCGACGCCCTGTTGTCCCGCCATCGCCGCGCCCCCGCCGCCTGCACCGTCCGCCACGCGCCGGACGTGGTCAGCAACGACATGAAGCCGACCGCGGCGTTGCGCGCCCGCCAGTCCTCGATGCGCATCGCCATCGACGCGGTGGCCGCCGGCGAGGCGTCCGGCGTCGTCTCCGCCGGCAATACCGGCGCCTTGCTCACCCTCGCCAAGATCGTCTGAAGACGCTGCCCGGCATCGATCGGCCGGCGATGGCGGCCATCGGTCCTTCGGCCCGCGGCGACGTGGTGATGCTCGACCTCGGCGCCAACGTGCAGTGCGACGTGCGCAACCTGGTGCAGTTCGCCATCATGGGCGACGTGTTCGCCCGCACCGTGCTCGGCCTCACCGCCCCGTCGATCGGCTTGCTCAATGTCGGATCGGAGGAGCTGAAGGGCGACGACACGCTGCGCCAGGCCGCGGAAATCCTCCGCGCCAGCCATATCGGCCCGCAATTCCGTGGCTTCGTCGAGGGCCACGACATAGCCGCCGGCACCACCGACGTCGTGGTGACCGACGGCTTCACCGGCAACGTCGCGCTGAAAACCGGTGAAGGCGCGTTGCGGCTGATCCTCGACCTGCTGCGCCAGGTGTTTTCCAACAGTTGGTCCGGCAAGCTGGCCTACCTGCTGGCGCGGCCCGGGCTGGAGCGGCTGCGCGAGTGGCTCGACCCGCGGCGCTACAACGGGGCCGTCATGGTCGGGTTGAACGGCGTGGTGGTGAAGTCGCATGGCGGCGCCGACGCGGAAACCTTTGCCCACGCGATCGACGTGGCCATGGACATGGTGGTGCACCGGTTCAACGAACTGATCCGGCAGGATCTGGCGCGCAGCGGGCTGGACAAGCCGGCGCAGCAGGACAAGAACGAGCCGAAGAACCCTAACGACCAGGGTGGCCCGCGACTCGCGACCGTCTGATCCCCGGCGTTCGCCACAGATTCCCTTTCCCACAGGGTGCCGATGCCCATCCGTTCCATTCTCGCCGGTGTCGGCGCCTATCTGCCCGATCGCATCGTCAGCAATGAGGAGCTGTCGGAGCGGCTGGAAACCTCGGACGTATGGATCCGCGACCGCACCGGCATCCGCCAGCGCCATATTGCCGGCCCGCACGAGACGGCAGCGTTCATGGGCACGGCAGCGGCGCGCGCCGCGCTGGCCGATGCCGACGCCGAGCCTGGCGACGTTGATGCCATCATCCTGGCGACGTCGACGCCCGACCAGGCGTTCCCGGCGACTGCACTGCGGGTCCAGGCGGCGCTCGGGGTTCCCGGCGGCTTCGGCTTCGACCTGTCGGCTGCCTGCGCCGGGTTCATCTTCGCCCTGGCCACCGCCGACAGCCTGATCCGCACCGGTGCGGCGCGCGGGGCGTTGGTGATCGGCAGCGAGGTCTATTCGCGCATCATGAACTGGCAGGACCGCGGCACCTGCGTGCTGTTCGGCGACGGCGCGGGTGCGGTGTTCCTGCGCGCCGGCGAGGGGCGCGGCTCGATCGACCGCGGCATCCTGTCCACCCACATGCATGCCCAGGGTACGCTCGGCGACATCCTGTATGTAGACGGGGCGGTGGGACGGCCGGACAAGCCCGGGCACCTGGTGATGAAGGGCAGCGAGGTCTTCCGCCACGCGGTGATCCGACTGTCCGAGGCGGTGGACGAGGCGCTGGCGGCCAACGGCCTGACCCGGCGCGACGTGGATTGGCTAGTGCCGCACCAGGCCAACCTGCGCATTATCGATGCGATGGGCAAGCGGCTGGGCCTGCCGAGCGAGCGGGTGGTAGTGACGGTGGACCGGCATGCCAACACGTCGGCTGCCTCGGTGCCGCTGGCGCTGGCAGAGGCGTGCAAGGATGGGCGCATCCGGCGGGGCGACCTGGTGCTGATGGAGGCTCTCGGGCGGCGGCCTGACCTGGGGCTCGGCGCTGGTGCGGATGTAGGCCAGGGCGCTGCCCTGGACCCGCCAGGGGGCTTTGCCCCCTGGATCCCCAGCTAGGCACAGCCTTAGCAATCCATCCGTTTGAAGTGGTTGGACGGGAGGGGGCGATGTGACGTGGCTGCCTTTGGTGACGGCCATGACCGTCACCAAACGCAGCCACGTCACATCGCCCCCTCTCGTCCAACCACTCCAAGTGAAGGGTTCCAAGGGCTCCGCCCTTGGCGGGGATCCAAGGGGCAGAGCCTCTTGGCGGGGTCCAGGGGCAGCGCCCCTGACCTACATGCGCCCCGCAACCACCTGATTTGGCGGATTTTTCGTTGTGATCTTGCTTGACGCGCGGCGCCGCGCTGCCTAGCGTCCCGGCCATGCAAACGGTCACGCGCGCGCACCTGGCCGAAACCATCTACACCCAGGTTGGGCTGTCCCGTAACGAGTTGGCCGATCTGCTGGAAATCGTCCTGGAACGGATGGCCGCCACGCTGGAACTCGGAGATTCCGTTAAAATCAGCGGCTTCGGGACCTTTTCTGTGCGCCAGAAAGGCCGCCGCATCGGCCGCAACCCGAAAACCGGCGAGGAAGTGCCCATCCTGCCACGCCGCGTCCTGGTGTTCCGACCCAGCCATGTTCTGAAAGCCCGTATCAACGCCGCCGACGCAGGGCAGCACCGGGCCCGCATGAGCGACACGGCGGACGACGCCGGCCTCGACCCGCAATCCGGCCGCAATCGGCCGAAAAAAGCCCCCAACGCTTTCAGGACTATCAGTGAGGTAGCGGACGATCTTCACATCCCGCAGCATGTTCTGCGCTTCTGGGAAACGAAGTTTCCCCAGGTGAAGCCGCTGAAGCGCGGCGGCGGCCGGCGTTATTATCGCCCCGACGACATTGCCTTGCTCCGGCGCATTTCCGATCTGCTTTACATCCAGGGCTATACGATCAAAGGCGTGCAGCGCCTTCTGCGCGAGGGCGGCGGCCGTCTGTCCGACGATATTCCCCCGCCCACCGAGGAAGAACGCGCCGCCGCCGCCGCGGAAGCCGAGGCGCAGCCCGCCCCCGAGCCTGAACCGCCATTGCCGGGTCTGGCGCTGCCGCCGGTGCCGGGCACGGCAAGGGTCAATGTCCGTCCGAAACTGGATCCTGAAACCGAACGGCTGCGCGCCCTGCTGGCCGAGGCCCTGCGGGAGTTGGAAACGATCCGCGCGCTGCTGCCCTGAACCACCCCGGCCTGCGGCCAAGGCCAGCCGAACCCGTCAGCGCAACGTCGTATCCGGCGCCACCCGCAAGAGAATGTCGCAGTTTCTGCGCCCCGACAGCAGGCAATCCTCGACCGCCGCCTTGGCATGCAGTTGATGGATCAGGAACACGCCCACGACCAGCAGCAGCAAGGTGATCGCGACGCCCGCCAGGCTCGCGGTCTGCCGATTGGCTTCTTCCTGCGCTTCATCGTCGCTGAGCCATGGACGTCGTTGATACATCTCGGCTCCTCCGCTGCACCGCGCGACCACGACCCCACAGTAACATAAAAGAATGCGGCTGTGTGATCGCAAGTCACGACAGCGCACAGATTATATCGTCGGCCGAAATTTCACCCCTGCGCCACGGTCAGCGCTGCGTGCGACACAGCACCGTCGAGCCGCCGCGCGCTCCGGCGCGCGCTCCCGGCGGCATTTGGCACCCGCAGCCGTCGCGCGCGCGCCTCGGTCGATGCCTTCGCTGTTCCCGCGCCACGCAATCCGTTCTAGCCTCCGCGCCGAAGCCTGCATCCACGCCAGGCACTGGGGAAACGACCATGCGATTGCTCACTCGCCGCGGGCTTGCCGGCCGCGCCGCAGCTTTGTTCGCCGCCGCACTGCCGGCGTCGCCACGCGCCCAGACCGGCGCTCCATCCAACAGCGCCGGACAACCGATCACCATCGGCTTCGCCGAGGCGTTGACCGGCGGCCTCGCAGCGGTGGGCAAATCCGGCATCCTCGCCATGCAAATCTGGGCCGAGGACGTCAACGCCAAGGGCGGATTGCTCGGCCGCCCGGTCAAGCTGGTGTTCTATGACAACCAGTCCAACCCGGCCAACGTCCCCGGCATCTACGTCAAGTTGCTGGAGATCGACCACGTCGACCTGGCGATCTCCGGCTACTCCACCAACATGACCGCGCCGGCCATGCCGGTCGTCATGGGCCATAACAAACTGTTCATCAGCCTGTTCTGCCTGGCGGTGAACAGCGAGTTCCACTACCCGCGCTATTTCTCCATGCTGCCGGTCGGTCCCGATCCGAAGCACGCGTTCTCGCAAGAGTATTTCGATCTTGCGATGACGTTGACGCCGAAACCCAAGACCATCGCGATTCTTGCCGCCGATGCCGAGTTCGCCCGCAACGCCTCGGATGGGGCGCGCGACAACGCCAAGGCCGCGGGGCTGAAAATCGTCTATGACGGCACCTATCCGCCGACCACGGCGGACTACTCGCCGGTCGTGCGCGCGCTTCGCGCCGCTAACGCCGACGTCATCTATGTCGCCTCATACCCTCCTGATACTGCGGGTATCCTGCGTGCGGCGAGCGAGATCGGCCTGGAGGCGCAATTGTTTGGCGGCGGCATGGTCGGCGTGGCCACGGCGGCGCTGAAGACGCAACTCGGCCCATTGCTCAACGGCGTGACAGTGCAGCAAAACTGGGTGCCGGCGCCCGCGTTGCAGTATCCCGGCGTCATGGATTTCCTCGCGCGGTACCGCGCCAAGGCACCGGCCGAGGGCGTCGATCCTCTGGGGGTGTTCCTGCCGCCCTGGGCGTACACACGCATGCAGGTCATAGAGCAAGCAATCCGCGCTGTTGGCAGCATCGATGACGGACAGCTTCCGGATATATCGGCAGCCACTCGTTCAACACCGTTATCGGCGGCGTGACATTCGGCAAGGATGGCGAGTGGGCGGCTCCACGCATGATCGTGACGCAGTTTCAGAACATCACGAGCAACAGTCTTGGCCAATTCATGGACCCGAATAGCGAGGTGGTGCTGCTGCCTGCGGAATCGCGCTCCGGCACGCTGATCTCTCCGTATCGAACCGGGCGATCGTGACCCACCATTCATTCCAATGCGCAACCTATTTTCCGCTGGACACGGTTACAATTCACGCTAACATCCATAAATAAACCGGGTAGGCGACGGAGACCTGCGTGCTGAATGCGGGGTCGCCAGAATGAGGTGTTGATGGACGTCTTCCAGGAAGCTGCCAAGGCAGCCCAGCGGCGTCATGGGGAGGCATGGTGCGTGCTAACGCCGCAGGAGCAAACGCGCTGCATTTACGAGGAAATGCGGCGTATCGATGCTGCGCAGGTGAAGGCCGCCGATCGCGCCCCGCGGTCGAAGCCGGGCACCCGCGGCAATCGTTCGCTCGCTGCCTGAGGCTTCAGCATAACGCCAGAGCAGTTCCAGCCTGACTGGCGGCGCCGCGCAATCCGCCGTCATTGCGAGGAACGAAGCGACGCGGCAATCCCCTGCCTGACGACGCAG
>CAVXNH010000038.1:0-164962 GCA_963762885.1 uncultured Alphaproteobacteria bacterium | reverse complement strand
ATCCCGCCGAGCGTGCGGCCCGGTAACGCTGCATTGTGCCAGGACGTGCAGGTGCAGGCGTTCGATACCCCGTCGCCTTCTTCGCGCCCCGCATCTGGCATATTCGCCGCCCGCGGCCGGACGACTCCGAACTCGCCGACGCCGCCGCAACGCTGCGCGCTCCAAGCAGCCGCCGATCATCGCCGGCGGCGGCGTGCAATACCACGACGCCACCGCCGCACTGGATCGTTTCGCCACCGCCCACGCGATCCCGGTCGCTGAAACCCAAGCCGGTAAGAGCGCAATCCCCGACGACCATCCCTGCAATCTCGGCGCGATCGGAGTCACGCACGTCCGCCGCCAACCAGGCAGCGGCGGAAGCCGACGTGATCCTCGCCGTCGGCACCAGGCTACAGGATTTCACCACCGGTTCCTGGCGCTGTTCCGCAACCCCGAATCGCAAATTCATCGGGCTGAACGTGCAGGCCTTCGACGCAGCCAAGCACCACATGCTGCCCCTTGTCGCCGACGCGCAAGCTGGCCTCGCCGCGTTGCACACAGCACTACCCGACTATCGCGCGCCGGACTTCTGGCAAGCGTGGTCGCGCGCAGCAATGCAATGCTGGCGCATCGAAGCTCAGGCTGTCACCGCAAAATCCAACGCCGCGCTGCCTTCCGACGCACAGGTCATCGGCGCCGTGCAGCGTGTCGCGCCACACGACGCCATCGTCGTCTGCGCCGCCGGCGGCCTGCCGGGCGAGTTGCACAAACTATGGCAGGCGCGCGAAGTCGGCGCCTATCACCTGGAATACGGCTATTCCTGCATGGGCTACGAAATCGCCGGCGGCCTCGGCGTGAAGCTGGCGCGCCCCGACCGCGAGGTCATCGTCATGGTCGGCGACGGCAGCTACCTCATCCTGAATTCTGAAATCGCCACTTCGGTGATGCTGGGCCTGAAGTTGACCATCGTGCTGCTGGACAACGGCGGCTTCGGCTGCATCGACCGCCTGCAACGCGCTACCGGTGGCGAGCCCTTCAACAACCTGTTCGAAACCTGCGCTGGCTCCCCTCTCGCCATCGATTTCGCCGCGCACGCCGCCAGCCTGGGCGCAATCGCCGAACACGTGCAGGGTGTGACGGACCTGGAAGCCGCATTACGCCGCGCCTTCGCCGCCGAGCGCACATCGGTCGTCGTGCTCCGCACCGACCCACGCATCGCCACCGCCGCCGGCGGCCACTGGTGGGATGTCGGCGTGCCTGAGGTTTCTAACCGCCCATCGGTGCAGACGGCGCGCGCGGAATACGAAGCGCAACGTGCCGCGCAATCACTGGGAGACTGACGCATGATCCGCATCGGCGCCAACCCGATCGGCTGGTCGAACGACGATCTGCTCGAGTTGGGCGGCGCGACGCCATTGGAAACCTGCCTGTCCGAAGCACGCCAGGCCGGCTACGCGGGCATCGAACTCGGCCACAAATTCCCCCGCCAGCCCGACGCGCTGCGTCCCGTGCTGCGTGCGCATCGGCTGGACCTGGTGTCCGGCTGGTACTCCGCCTCGCTGCGCACGCGCTCGGTGCGGGATGAGTGCGCCGTGTTGCGGCCGCATCTCGATTTGCTCAAGGCCATGGGCTGCACCGTGCTGGTATTCGCCGAATGCTCCGGCGCGGTGCATGGCGACCGCGCCGTCGCGTTGTCGCGCCGTCCGGCCATGCCGGACACCGAATGAAAGACGTTCGCCACCCGGCTCACCGAACTGGCCGACACGGTTGCCACCGAGGGCGTCGCTCTCGGCTATCACCATCACATGGGCACCGTGGTGCAGACGGCCGACGAAGTGGATCGGCTGATGGCGACCACTGGACAATCGGTAAAACTGTTGCTCGACAGCGGACATGCAACGTTCGCCGGCGCCGATCCCACGGCCCTGGCGCGCCGTCATCGCGCCCGCATCGCGCACATCCATTGCAAGGAGCGTACGTCCCACGATCATGCAGCAAGCCCTCGACCACGACTGGAGTTTTCTCGATGCGGTCGTGGCCGGCGTGTTCACCGTGCCAGGCGACGGCAGCGTGGATTTTCCCGCCTTACTCCGCGAAGTACCCGATTACCAAGGCTGGCTCGTCGTGGAGGCGGAACAGGACCCAGTCAAAGCGCACCCACTGACTTATGCGAAGCTGGGCTACGAGAACCTGCGACGCTTCGCAGCGCAGGCGGGGCTGCCGGCAACGCCATCGCCCGCATCACCGACTGGCGCAACGCCAGCGCGCTGAATTTTTCCCGCGCATAGGCGATCTGCGCGACACAGCGCTGCTGCCACAACCCATCGTCCGTCAGCAATCCCACCACCGCATCGGCAAACGATGCCGCATCGGCACACACGTAAGCCACCTCCGCGACGCCAGGCAGACCCTGCGCGCCCACTGGGGTGGTGACCAGCGGCACGCCCTCCTTCAGCGCCTCCACCACCTTCAGCTTCACCCCCGCGCCGCAGCGCAGCGGCACAACCGCAACCCGCGCCTCCCGGTAACGCTCGATCAGCGCCGCATCGGAAACATTGGCCATCACGCGCACCGCCTCCCCGGCCAGATCCCGCACCCGCGGCGTCGGGTTGGAACCAACGATCGACAACGTCGCATCGGGTAGCCGAGCCCGCACCAGCGGCAGCACATTGGCGACAAACCAGCAGGCAGCGTCTTCATTCGGCGGATGCGCAAAGCCGGCGACAAACAGAATCTCCCGCCCGGCCGGCGCCGGCCGCACCGTACCGAAGGTTTCGAAAAAGTACGGCACCAGGGCATGTGCCGTCACGTCCGGCGCCATCACACGCACCGACTCCGCCTCGTCTTCCGAGAGATAGAGCACCGCATCCGCACGCTGCCACACCGCGCGTTCGCGCTCTTCCATCCGGTCCGCGGCGTGCAACAGCCGCTCGTCCCGCAGCAGCGTGCCCTGCATCCGCATCCGGCTGAAATGCAGATCGACCCCGTAATACAGCACCCGCGCCGCACTATGCGTCCGCACCCCCGACAAGCACGCCTCAGCCACCTCCGGTCTGCTCAGCACCACGACATCCAGCTCGGCGCCATGCTCGCGGATCCAGGCGGCAAAATGCGCCTGCCGCGGACCATGCACCACCTCGATACCGCGATCCTGCATCGCTTCGACGTAGCCCGGTTTGTACAGCAGATTGTCCGGCCAGAACTTCACCACCATGCCCTCGGCCAGCAGCGCATCGCACAGGCACCGCATCGCGCGCGAACCGGCGTCGCGGTCCGGCTCGGGCACCTGGTGATCGACCACCAGCACCACCGGCCGATGCCGAGCCCGTTCCCGCGCCCGCAGCACATGCGCGCCATTCGGGTAGTGATTGCGTGCCAACTCATCCGCCCAGGCCGCGACAAAGCTTCTCCGATTCACCCCTTGGCAGGACTTCACGCCAACAGCCAGATCGCGGCCATGCGAGACGCCTTCATAATGCACCACGACCGAGCGTGGCTGATACAGCGTCTTCAATCCAATTGCTCGCAGACGAAAACACAAATCGGCGTCCTCGAAATAGGCCGGCGCGTACCGCGCATCGAACCCACCGAGCCGAGCGAACACCGCACGGCGCACCATCAGCGACGCGCCAGAACAATAGTCCACCTCCCTCATGTAATTATAGATCGGACGCAGCGCGTCATCGAGGCGGCCGAAATTCCATCCCGAGCCATCCGCCCAGATGATGCCGCCCGCCTCTTGCAACCGCCCATCCGGATAGATCAACTTCGACCCGACGGCGCCGACATCATCTCGCGCATGAAACGGTTCCAGCATCGTATCCGCCCAACCCGCCAGCACCTGCGTGTCGTTATTCAGGAACAGCAGGAACTCCCCGCGAGCACCCTCTGCCGCTGCATTGCACGTACGCAGGAAACCGAGATTGACCGTGTTGCGGTGCAGCCGAATGCCGCGCACCCGTTGCAGACAGGCCGTCTCCTCGCCTGGAAAAGCATCGTCCACCACGATCACCTCGAACGCCGCCGCCGGCGGATAGGCGGCGATCGAGGCCAGGCAGCGCAGGGTAAAATCCGTCTGGCCATAGCTGGGGACGATGATCGAAATGATCGGATCGTTCGCAGCGAGAATCACGATATCGTCGGCCATCGCACTCTCGATCAGCACCGGCGCGACGCAGGCCGGTGCGACGCCGCGCAGGCGGCGAGCGCGCAGCCACAACGGAAGCTGCCGGTGCAGTTGTAGCGTGCAGGTCCACCAGACGACCAGCACCGCCCGGCGCAACAAACCGGCCGCCACGGGATGGCCTTCCCGTAACGACTGCGAGAAGGCCAGGACGCGCCAGATCAGCGTATCCGCCACGCCGGCCAGCGAACCAAACAGCCGAACGCGCCCTATAACCACGCGGTCGCCCGGCAGGCGTTGTGTAAAGCTCACGAGGACCTCCGTCATACGACGGCCCTCGTGACCCACATGCAATGGTCGGGCGGAGGGCGCTGGCCCCCCTCCTATCGAACGATTATTAAGCGCGGCTTAACGGCGATGCCTTATGTAGGTGACCGGCTTGGTTAGCGCGCCTTGAAGTCCGGCAGCCGACGCTCCGCCATCGCCTTCACGCCCTCGCGAAAATCTTCGGACTTGCGCAGCCAATCCTGCTCTTGGTACTCGCGCTCGGTGGCGGCCGCGACCGCATCGGCCAGCCCGCGCCGCAGGGTTTCGCGCGTCGCGACGATCGCCAGCGGTGCCGACTGGGCAATTTCCGTGGCTATCTCTTTCGCCTTGGCCCGCACCTGATCCTGCGCCACGCAGTAATCCGCCAGCCCCAGCGCCAGCGCTTCCTCGCCGGTGATGCGCCGGCCGGTGTACATCAGCCACGTCGCCTTCTGCATGCCGATCAGCCGAGGCAACGTCGCCGTCAGGCCAAAACCCGGATGGAACCCCAGCCTGGTGAAATTCACCGAGAACCGCGCCTCCGGACAGGTGACGCGAAAATCCGCCATCACCGCGAGCCCGACGCCGGCCCCGATCGCCGAGCCATGCACCGCGGCGACGATCGGCTTGCCCGTGCGCCATAGCCGCTGCGCCTCCTTGTAGAGATGCCGTCCCCGCTTCGTTCCAACCCCCACGCCATCCGGACCACGGTTGCTGAAGTCGGCGCCGGCGCAGAAGTGTTTTCCCTCCGAACACAGCACGATGGCGCGCACTTCGGGGGTCCGGTCGGTACGCTTCCAGGGCGTCGGCAACCTCCGCCACCATGTCGGTATCGACGAAGTTGTTCGGTCCACGTCGGACCTCGATAGTGGCGACGATGCCATCCTGGCTGATGGCGATATGTTCGAAGCTGGCTTGCATGGCTCGTTCCCTGCCCTTTCGTTCGCGTGCACTGCGTGCCAGCCTACGCTCCCTCTGCCGATTGCGGGAGAGGGACCAGAAACGGGAGGAACGCGCATGTCGGTGCTCAACCGCGACGGCGTCGGCATCTACTACGAAGAGCACGGCCAGGGACCGGCGATCCTGCTGAGCCACGGCTACAGCGCGACATGCCGCATGTGGGATGGCCAGATCGCCGCGTTGCACGATCGGTTCCGCGTGATCGTGTGGGACATGCGCGGCCACGGGCAGAGCGACGCACCCGCCGATCCCGCCGCGTATTCGGAAGCCGCGACAGTGGGCGACATGGCGGCACTGCTGGCAGCCTGCGGTGCTGACACCGCGGTGATCGCCGGCCTGTCGCTCGGCGGCTACATGTCGCTCGCCTTCCACGCGCGCCACTCCTCGCAGGTCCGCGCGCTGATGCTGTTCTATACCGGGCCGGGATTTCGCAATGACACAGCACGCGCCACCTGGAACGCGAGAGCGCGTTCCCGTGCGGACGAATTGGATGCGCGCGGGTTTGCGGCACTGGGCAGCAGCGACGAGGTGCGCATGAGCCAGCACCGCTCGCCCGCAGGCCTCGCCGGCGCGGCGCGCGGCATGCTGACGCAGCAGGACGATTCGGTGATCCGCTCGCTGGAGACGATCCGGGTGCCGACGCTGGTATTGGTCGGCGCAAACGACACGCACTTCCTGGCGGCCACGGACTACATGGCGGGAAAGATCTCCGGCGCCACGAAGGTGACGATCCCGGACGCCGGCCACGCGTCGAACTTGCATCAGCCCGCTGCATTCAACCAGGCGGTCGAGTCGTTCTTGGCGGGGCTGGAATAGGCTGAGACGCTGCGCTCAGTCAGGCCAGAAGTCGTCGGCCATCGCCTGATCGAAGGAGAACGGGCAGGTCGAAGGGAACGTGTCCTCAGCAAGGCCAGTTTCACGCGCTGCGCCGACGCGCGCTAAGCGATAGGCGTCTCGTATAGCCTCTACCACCTTGGATTTGAAACTCGGATTGTCCCCAAGGTGATCAACCAACCGCAAACGCTGCTCCCGAATAGTCAGACGCCAACTCGTGCTCCGTAATCCCGGTTGATAGTGCCATTTCAGCAGGTGCAGCAGCAGCACTGCCAGACGGTTGATCAGTTCACGCTTCTCGCTCCGCCCCATGCTCTCAATCTCTTCCGCGATATTCTCGATATCGGCGCTCTCGAGCTTGCCCGCACGCAGCAGGGCAGCCTGCTCGTTGGCCCAGGCGTAAAAGTCTCGCTCGTAAAGGCTATTCGACATTGTCCGATCCTCGGGGACATCAGGCGTGGAAGTAGTTTAACCAATACCAGGCACGCACGGAAGCACCGCTGATATGGTCATTCCCACATCCCCGCGATAGGCTCGCCCATCGCGTCCAGACGCCAAAGGGAACGACCGAATGAACGATACGCTTCGCAATTCAAACCCGCCGGTCGGGCGAGGTGCTGAATGACGCACCCCCTGCAAAGCTTCTTCTGGCCGCAATCGATCGCGGTGCTGGGTGCCTCGCCCGACGTGCATCGCATCCGCGGCCGCCTGCTTCACCAATTGCGCGAGAACGGCTTTCCCGGCCGCATCCTGCCGATCAACCCGAGCTACCAGGAAATCGACGGCCTGCCCTGCTATCCGTCGATCGCCGCGGTCGACGCGCCGGTCGACCTCGCCTTGGTCGCGATCCCCGCCGCCGGCGTCGCCCCCGCGCTGGAGGTATGCGCCAACGCCGGAGTAAAGAACGCGCTGATCATCAGTTCCGGCTTCGCCGAAGAAGGCGGCGCGGCCGGTGACATGCAGGCGGCGCTGGTGGACGTCACACAGCGCACCGGCATCCGCGCCTGCGGTCCGAACTGCGAGGGCTACTACAACGCGTTAGGCAAGATCGCGACAACATTCAGCCCGACAGTGGAAACCAAGGACGACGAAGGCCGCGTCCTGGTTTCCGAACGCCGCATCGGCGTGATCGCGCAATCCGGCGGCATCGGCTTCGCCCTGTTCGACCGCGGCAAGGCGGCCGGGATCGGCTTCTCCTACGTGATCTCCACGGGGAACGAGGCCGATCTCAACATGGGCGATTTCCTCGACTACATGGTCGAGGATCCCCACACCCACGCCGTCATGCTGTTCTGCGAGGCGGTGCGCAACGGCCCCAGCTTTGTCGCCGCACTGGCCAAGGCGCGGCAGGTCGGCAAACCGATCATTGCGATCAAGGTCGGCCGGTCCGCTGCCGGCAGCCGCGCCTCCGCATCGCACACCGCGTCGTTGTCCGGGTCTTATACCGCCTATCACGCGATCTTCGAACGTTACGGTGTGATCGAGGCCGAGGATGCCGACGAGGCCGTCGCGATTGCCGGAATCGTGGTGAGTTGCCCGCTGCCGAAAGGCCGCCGCGTCGGCATCATAACGCCGTCCGGCGGCGGCGGCGTATGGATGGCGGATACGCTGTCGGCGCACGGTTTGATCGTGCCACCGTTATCGGCAGCGATGCAGGCGTCGTTGCGTCCGCTGATGCCGTCCTACGGGGCATCGGGCAATCCTGTCGATGTCACCGCGCAGGGTTCGAAAACAGCGCCCGCGGTGATGAGCGCGATGGAGCACCTGGCGGAGAGCAATGAGATCGACATGCTGGTGCTGATCACGTCGCTGACCAGTCAGACGCGCGTGACGCTCGACGCCGAGCGCGTGCGCTCGGTCGCTGCGCGCTGCGGCAAGCCGATGACGGTCTGGACCTACACCTTGCCCAGCGCGTTCGGGCGCGAAAAGGCCGCGGGCTGCGGCCTGTTCGTGCACAGCGACCTGCGCAACGTTGGCGTTTCGCTGGGTAAGCTTGCCGCGTACGCCGAGGCGCTGAAGCATCCCGTCCCTGCCCTGCCCCCCGCCGCCGACGTCACGCCCATTCCGCTCGGGCTGCCGCGCGTGCTGCCGGAATACGCTGCCAAACACGTGTTGTCGGCGTTCCTGCCGCCGTCAGCGGAAACGCTGGCGACCACCGCAGCCGAAGCCGTGGATGCAGCCGCAGCCTTGGGATTTCCGGTCGCCCTGAAAATCCAGTCGCCCGACCTGCCGCATAAGACCGAGGCCGGCGGCGTGAAGCTTGGCCTGTCGGACGCAAGCGCTGTGCGGGCAGCTTACGATGCCATGATGCGCGACGTACTGATCCACAAGCCGGATGCGAAGATCGATGGCGTCGTGGTGCAGCGCATGGCACCGAAGGGCCATGAACTGGTCATTGGCATGGTGAACGACGCAACGTTCGGACCGCTCATGATGGTGGGATTCGGCGGCGTCACCGTCGAATTGTTCGGCGACGTGGCGCACAGCCCGGCGCCGGTCGATGCGGCGGAGGCGGAACGGATGATCCGCTCGCTGCGCTCCGCGCCGCTGCTGACCGGGTTTCGCGGCAGCAAGCCGATCGATCTCGCGCCCGCGGCTACGCTGATCGCGCGGTTGTCCGACGCGGCGCTGGCGCATGCGGACCGGATCGCCGAAATGGAATTCAACCCGGTGATCCTGCATGCCGATGGCTCCGGCCTGACGATCGCCGACGCGCTGATAACGCTGAAGGACTGAGCGAATGTTCGAACTCTCCGAAGAACACCGCATGCTGCAGGACCTGGTTGCAAAGTTCGTCGAGCGCGACCTGATGCCCTTGGAAAAAGCGGTCCTCGCGCGCGAAACGTCCGGCCAGAAATCCTCACTCACCGAAGACGAGGAACACACCCTGCTGGAGAAATGCCGCGAGCTCGGCCTGTGGGGCCTCGACGTTCCGGAGGAATTCGGCGGCGCCAATCTGCCGACTGTGGCGCTGGTCGGAGTCTATGAAGAACAAGGCCGTACTTGCGTGCCGTTCACCTTCCCTCCGGACAGCCCGAACCTGCACATGCTGATGGCCGTCGCCAACACCGAACAGCGCCGCAAATACCTGGAACCTTACGCCCGCGGCGAGGCACAGTCGGCGATCGCGATCTCCGAACCAGGCGCCGGTGGCGACCCCGCCGGCATGACCACCCGCGCCGTCCAGGACGGCACCGACTGGGTGATCAACGGACGCAAAATCTGGGTCAGCCGTGTGCCGCAAGCCGACTTCGTCATCGTCATGGCGCGCACCGGCGAGGGCAAGCGGCACGAAGGCGTCACCGCTTTCATCGTCGAACGCGGCACCAAGGGCTTCATCATCGAACGCGAAATCCCCATGCTCGGCGGCCAGCGCACCTACGAGTTGGTGTTCGAAGACTGCCGCATCCCGGGGACGCAGGTGCTCGGGCAGCTCGGCAAGGGCTTCGCGCCCATGCAGTTGCGGCTGACGGTGCGGCGCGTGCAGATCGGCGCCTGGTGCATCGGCATGACGCGCCGCGCGCTGGATATGATGGTGGAGCACGCCAAGCAACGCATCACCTTCGGGGCGCGGCTGGCCGACCGGCAGGCGATCCAATGGTGGATCGCCGAGGCGGCGATAAAAATCCACGCTTGCCGGCTGATGGTTTACGACGCGGCAGCGAAAGCGGATGCCGGCAAGGATGTCCGCACCGAAGCGTCGATGGTGAAACTCTACGGCACCGAGATGGCGACAGAGACGATCGACCACGCGATGCAGACGTTCGGCGCGATGGGCGTGGCGAAGGAACTTCCGCTGCAATTGATGGCGCAGAAGGTCCGCACGATGCGGGTCTACGAAGGCCCGTCCGAGGTGCACCGTATGGCGATCGCGCGGCGCATCATCGGCCGTTAGGCGACCCTCAAAAATTGCCGCGTCAGTGCCGCACGGGCCGCGCCCTCGTCATGGCCGCAACCCCACCCGTCATGGTCGCAACCCCACCCGTCATGGCCGGCCTTGTGCCGGCCATCCACGCCTTTGCTGCGCGAACAAAGGCAAGGCGTGGATGGCCGGCACAAGGCCGGCCATGACGGGGGAACGGATCGACGTGCGGCCAATCAATTCGTTGATCGCTGCGTGTCGCCTTAGCCCGCGCTACGCCATGGCGGCACGGAACGCCGCGTTGGCGCGCTCCGGCGCGTTCGGCATGCGTTCCACGGGGGCGAAATCGCCGCGCAACGACTTCAACGCCGCTCGTTCGCTGGCGATCTCGATCGCGGTGCGCACGCCTCGCCGGCGGAGAAAGCGGACCGGCCCAGAAGAACCCTGCAAGGCGTGCTGCAACAGGAATCCGGCCACCACCAGTGGCAGAGCCAGGAAACCACGGTGACGGAACAGGCCCAGCAGCATGCCACCCAAGGCGATACCGGCGGCGTTGGCCTCCAGCACACGCTCGATGTCCCATTCGTGGTCCAATTCGGCCAGCCGCGCATCGATTTCTTCCGGATGCATCGCATAATAGTGGATATTCTGTTTGATACGATATTGGATCATATGATCGGTCGCGGTATCGGCGCTCGGCGATTGCGGCTCCGTGGTCGCTGGCAGCACTGACATAACAAACTGCTCGATTCAATCCCGGCCCATACCAAGCCCGCCGGCCGGCCCAAAGTTGCACGCCCCACCGTCCGCCGGGTAAACTTACCCGCGAGTAGGGAGGAACCTGAACATGGACCTGCGCTTCACCGCCGAGGAAACAACCTTTCGCGAGGAAGTCCGCGCATTTATCCGCGACAACCTGCCTACCGATATCCGCGACCGCATGCGGCTGGGCCACGGCCCGCGCAAGGAAGACACCGTGCGGTGGCAGCGCATCCTCAACAAGAAGGGATGGGCTGGGCTGTCCTGGCCGAAGGAATGGGGCGGACCCGGCTGGAGCGCTATCCAGAAGATGATCTTCCTGGAAGAGAACCAGGTCGCGCCGGCGCCGGAACTCTCGTCGTTCAACATCACCATGATCGGCCCGGTGCTGATCCAGTTCGGCACCAACGAACAGAAGCAGCGTTTTCTCCCCCGCGCGGCCAATCTGGACGATTGGTGGTGCCAGGGGTTTTCGGAGCCGGGCGCAGGATCGGACCTTGCGTCGCTGAAGACCGCGGCGAAGCGCGACGGCGACCACTATATCGTCAACGGCCAGAAGATCTGGACCTCCACCGCGCATCACGCCGACTGGTGTTTTGTGCTCGTCCGCACCAACCCCAACGCCGCCAAACGCCAGGAAGGCATCTCCTTCTTGCTCGTTGACATGAAGACCCCGGGCATCACCGTCCGCCCGATCATCTCGATCGATGGCAGCCACCACCTGAACGAAGTGTTCTTCGACGACGTGAAGGTGCCGGTGAACATGCGCGTCTACGAGGAAAACAAAGGCTGGGACGTGGCGAAATTCCTGCTGGGCAACGAACGCACCGGCATCGCCCGGCTTGGCAAGTCGAAGGAGCGCGTGAAGGCGGCCAAGGCGATGGCGCATGAGGTCAACGCCAATGGCCGTCCGTTGATCCAGGACGCCGCTTTCCGCCAACGCGTCGCACAGCTCGAGATCGACATGCAGGCGCTCGAGATCACCCAGTACCGCGTGGTCTCGGCGTATGACAAGGCGAAGGGCAGCGGGCGGCCGGATCCGCTGTCCTCGGTGCTAAAGGTGAAGGGCACCGAATTGCTGCAAGCGACCACCGAACTGGCGGTGGACGTTGCCGGGCCGCTGTCGATGCCGGTCTGGGCCGAGGAACTGGAAGCGATGAACGAACCGGACGACCTGCTGGAAGCCGCCAGCGCGTCCACCGGCAGCTACCTGTTCCTGCGCGCCGCATCGATCTACGGCGGAACGAACGAAATCCAGAAGAACATCCTCACCAAAGCCGTGTTGGGACTCTAACCGTCATGGCCGGGCGTGAACCCGGCCATCATCCCACGCACGATCTCCAATCAACGCCGAGGCAGACATGGATTTCGAACTTTCCGACGACCAGAGATTGCTGCAAGATTCGATCACGCGACTGTTGACCGACCGCTATGCGTTTGAGCAACGCAAGAATTACCTGAAGACGCCGGAAGGCTTTTCTTCCGCAATGTGGTCGCAATATGCGGAGCTTGGCTTGCTCGGCCTGCCGTTCGCCGAGGAATTCGGCGGGTTCGGCGGCGGCGCGCAGGAGGTGATGCTGGTCATGCAGGCGTTCGGCCGCGCGCTGATCCTGGAGCCGTACCTGGCGACAGTGGTACTCGGCGGCGCGGCGTTGCAGCTTGCCGGCAGCGAAGCGCAAAAGGCCGAGGTCCTGCCGGCGATTACCGAGGGACGCATCAAGCTCGCCTTCGCTCATTCCGAGCGGCAGGCGCGTTATGACCTGACCGATGTGGTCACCACGGCGAAGCGCGGCGGCGGCGGCTGGGTGCTCGATGGCGCCAAATCGGTGGTCACCCACGGCGACGCGGCGGACAAGCTGGTGCTCAGCGCCCGCACGTCAGGCGATCGCTATGACGAAGACGGGATCACGCTTTTCCTGGTGGACACTGCGGCGCACGGGCTGGCGCGCCGCGGCTATGCCACACGCGATGAGCAGCGGGCTGCCGATGTTGCGTTGTCGGGTGTGACGGTCGGCGATGGCGATGTGCTGGGCGAGGTCGGCAACGGGCTGGCGATCGTGCGGCGCGTGGTGGAAACCGGTATCGCCGCCACCGCCGCGGAAGCGGTGGGCGCGATGGAAGCGATGCACAGCATGACGCTGGAATACAGCAAGACTCGAGAGCAGTTTGGGAAGCCGATCGGAAGTTATCAGGTGGTGCAGCATCGGCTGGCGGACATGTTCATGACGATGGAACAGGGCCGCAGCATGGCGATGCTGGCGACGATGATGGCGGAACACCCGGACGCCGCCGAACGCGCGCGCAAGATCGCCATGGCGAAGGTCGGCGTGGGCCAGGCAGCGCGCTATGTGTCGCAGAGCGCCATCCAGATGCATGGCGGGATCGGCATGACGGAGGAGTACGCCGTCGGGCATTATTTCCGCCGCTGCATGGTCATCGAGCGGCTGTTCGGCGATCCGGCCTATTACCTTCAGAAGCTGGCGGAGGACGTGGAATAACGATCCCGCGCGACGTTATAGCGTCGCCGCGGCCAGCGAGTTGTCCACGCAAATCTCGAACGCCACGGCGCGTTGCAGCACGCCGCTGGACAGCATTGCCTCTTGCAGCCGGTCGAACGCCTCGCGCCGCATCACGGGATCCGGCGCGTAGAGGCCAAGCCTGCGATAACGCTCGAACGCCGAGGCAATGATCGGCGGCGGCACATCGGGAAAGTACTCCGCAAGCGCCGCCGCCACCTCTGCTCCCGGCGTCACCGCGATCCAACGCAACGCGCGATACATCCCGCGCACCATGCCAATGAATTCCTCGCGCCGCCCGGCCAGCACAGAGCGGCGGGCAATCAGCGTGGTATAGGCGGTCAGGCCGCGCGTCGCCGCCGCATACCAGATATGGCCGGCGCCCTCTGCGACCAGCGTTTCAACATAGGGCTCGAATAACTGCGCCGCATCCAGCGTGCCGTCGCGCAGGGCCGCGGCGTTCTCTGACATGGTCTGGCCGGTGACGCGGGTCAGCGTGGCCGGGCCCACCCCGGCGCGACGCAGGTCGTCTTGCAGACAGATCCAGGGTGTCGGCACTTCCGAAACCGAACCGAAGCGGGCGCCAACAAGGTCGGCGAGTCGGAAATCGGGACGCAGTTCGCGGCCGACAATGAAAAACGGATCGCGCGTCACGACATTGCAGAAGCATACGGTCCGCTGGCCCGCATCCGCCCAGTGCGTCAGTAACACCCGCTGCGGCCCGCCCCACATCGCGTCGGCCTTGCCGGCCAGCAAATCCGCCACCGTATCGGTTGGCGCAGGCGACGGGCGAAACGTTACCTCCGCGCCTTCTGCCTCGAACGCGCCGATGGCAAATGCGGCATAGAACGGCGCATAGAACAGCGCCCGGAAATTCTCCGACAGTGTCAACATGCAAGCGCTTCCCTCTGGCCCACGAACGCCTAGCATGCGCCTGACCGGGAACCGAAAAAAGGGGAGAAACGCATGCGAATCGTGCTGATTGGCGTCTCACACTGGCATACGCCGTTTTATCTCGACCCCGTCCTGGAGCAATCGGACACGACGATCGTCGGCGTCAGCGATCCGGATGTGGCGCGGGCGGCGCAGGTGGCCGCAAAGGCCGCCTGCCCGGCTTACGCCGACTATCGCGAAATGTGCCAGCAACTGCGGCCGGACTTCGCCTTCGCGCTCGGCCGCCACTGCGACATGGCAGAGGAGGCGCGGTTCCTGATCGGCGAAAAGATAACGTTCGCCATGGAAAAGCCCTGCGGCATCGACAGCGCCGAAGTGCTCGACATTGCCGCACGCGCGGCGAAGGCCGGCGTATTCGCGGCGGTCCCCTTCGTGCTGCGCTACTGTCCGCTGATCGACACGATCCGCGAGGTCGCCGCCGGCGAGGCGCTGCAATACATCAACTTCAAATTCGTCGGCGGCATGGTGGACCGTTACCACCAGCAGCGCGTTCCCTGGATGCTCGACCGCTCACTTTCCGGCGGCGGTCCCCTGCTCAATCTCGGTGTGCACCACCTGGATCTTTGCCGAGTGCTGCTGAACAATACGGAGCTAAACGTGGTTGGCGCGGCGATGTCCAACCACACCGCGCACCTGACGATCGAGGATCATGCCGTGGTCCTGCTACGCGGCGGCGGCGCCACCTGCATGGTGGAAACCGGTTACCTCTACCCCGCCCCGAACTCGGTCTTCGACATGCACTATAGCATCCGGACGGAGGGTCACTATTTCGCCGCCCGCGACAACCAGACGCTGGAGATCGTCACCAACGACCGCCGGCGCGAAACCCGACAGATGCCACTGACAAACGTGTTCTTCTACCCGGAATTCGTGCGCGATACGCTGCGACGCATGCGCGCAGGGGAAAAGCCGATCGCCGATCTCGACGATATGGCAGCGGCGATGGACCTGGTGCAGGCGGCGTATGCGGCGGGTTAGAGCGTTCTCACCCTGACCGGAATCGTGTCCCTCCTGTCCGAGTGCCTCCTGTCATTGCGAGGTGCGGAGCGCCGAAGTAATCCCCCGCCTGACGGGCTGCCTCTGGCGCAACTCCCCGTTTGCCCCCATCTTCCGGGCAAAGCGAAGGAGGTTCAGGCCATGGACGACATGACCCAGCAAGGCGCGGTGTGCGGCCCGGACGGTTGCGACGTGCCAGCCAATGCAACGACAACGAGCATGTACACGGAAGCTTCGGTCGGCACGCGCATCGACATCGTTTCCGATGCGATCTGCCCGTGGTGCTATGTCGGCAAGCGGCAACTCGAACGCGCGCTGGCAACGCTGGCGCAGGAAGGGCTGCACTTCTCGGTGCATTGGAATCCGTTCCAGCTCAACCCTGACATGCCAAAGGAAGGCCGCGACCGCGCGTCGTATCGCGCGTGGAAGTTCGGCAGCGTCGAACGCATGCGGGAGGCGGACGCCAGGGTGGCACAGGCCGCGTCGAATGTCGGCCTGCCGTTCAGGCAGGATCTGATGTTGCGTACGCCCAACACCATCGACGCGCACCGGCTGATCTGGTTCGCGGGTCAACAGGGCGTGCAGGACCCAACGATGGAAGCGGTGTTCAAGGCGTACTTCATCGAGGGACGCGATATTGGCGACGCCGTCGTGCTGGCCGATTGCGCAGCGCAGGCGGGACTGGATCGGCAGGTCGTGGCGGACTTCCTTGCCGGCGACGTTGCCGAGACGGAGATGCGCGCGGCTGACCAGGCGGCTCGCGAGGCGGGCGTGAATGGCGTGCCGTCGTTCTTCCTGGACGGCTACGGACTGTTCTCGGGCGCGATGCCGGCGGAGACGATGGCCGACGCGTTGCGCAAGGGCCAGGCGATTCTGCGCCAGCGCGCGGCGGCATAGCAGCGCAGCGGAGAAATCTTTCCGGTTTGGCGACCGGCGTGGCATGTTCCTGCCACGCACGGACGCTCCGGTGCGAGGTTATCGCCTGTCCGAAACGGCGCTTCACGCCGGCGCCGCCTAATGTATAGTTCCACCCCTCATCGGGGAGGACGAAGCATGTCGAAGCATCCTGAGACGCTTGCGCTGCATGCCGGATGGCGGCGCGATTCCGCGACCCACGCGGTGGCGGTGCCGATCTACCAAACCACGTCGTACCAGTTCGACAGCACGGAACAGGCCGCCAACCTGTTCGGGCTGCGCGAGTTGGGCAACATCTACACGCGCATCATGAATCCGACGCAGGATGCGTTCGAGCAGCGGCTCGCGGCGATGGAGGGCGGGGCTGCGGCGCTGGCGCTGGCGTCGGGCCAGGCGGCATCCGCCTTTGCGGTGCTGAACCTGGCACGCGCGGGCGACAATATCGTCAGTTCTACCGACCTTTATGGCGGCACCTGGAATCTGTTTGGGAATACGCTGAAAGATCTGGGCATCGAGACGCGCTTCGTCGATCCCGCCGATCCCGAGGCGTTCGCCCGCGCCACCGACGACCGCACACGCGCCTACTATGCGGAAACGCTGCCCAATCCGAAGCTGATCCCGTTCCCGATCGCGGAAGTCGCAGCCATCGGCCGCAAGTTCGGCATCCCGCTGATCATGGACAACACGGCGGCGCCGATCCTTGTGAAGCCGTTCGAACATGGCGCCGCGGTGGTGATGTATTCGACGACCAAGTACATCGGCGGCCACGGCACCTCCATCGGGGGCGCCGTCGTGGATGGCGGCAATTTCGATTGGGAAGCGCATCCCGCGCGACAGCCGCTGCTGAACACGCCCGATCCCAGCTATCACGGCGCGGTCTGGGCTCAGGCGGCCAAGCCGCTGGGGCCGATCGCGTATATCCTGCGCATGCGGGTGGTGCTGCTGCGCGACCTCGGCGCGGCTGTGGCTCCGTTGAATGCGTTCCTGTTCCTGCAAGGTATCGAGACGCTGCCGCTGCGCATCCGCGAGCACAGCAAGAATGCGTTGGCGGTGGCGCAATTCCTGGCGGGACGCAAGGACGTTGCGCGGGTGATCCATCCGGCCTTTCACAAGGGTGTTGGCGCCGAACGCACCGCGAAATACATGCCGCATGGGCAGGGCGGGTTGGTCGGGTTCGAGCTCGCGGGCGGCGCGGATGCGGGACGGCGTTTCATCGATGCGTTGAAGATGTTCTATCACGTGGCGAACATCGGCGATGCGCGCAGCCTGGCGATCCATCCGGCCAGCACGACGCATTCGCAGCTTACGGTGGAAGAGCAAGCGGCGACGGGCGTGACGCCAGGCTATGTGCGGCTGTCAGTGGGGATCGAGCATATCGACGACATCCTGGCCGATCTGACGCAGGCATTGGATGTGGCCGGCGGTGCGGACGTGAAGCAGGCGGCAGAGTAGAAAAGTAGGTTTCACCACGAAGACACAAAGGCTCGAAGATTTTCTGTTGTCTGGGTGGCTTTGTGGTGAACGCTTGCTTTAGAGCATGGCACACGATCCTCTCCGCATTGCACTGGTAACCGGTGGCGCCCACGGCATTGGCGCCGCGATTGCCGCGCGGCTTGCACGGGATGGCCATCGCGTCGTGGTGGCGGACATCGACGCCGGCGGCGCAGCACCGGCCGGCGGGCGCTACGCACATTGCGACGTAACCGACGAAGCGTCGGTACGCGCGCTGGTCGACAGCGTGAGCGCGACGGAAGGTCGGCTCGATGCGCTGGTGTGCAACGCCGGCATCAACATCCGCAAGCCGCTGGCGGCACTGTCGCTGGCGGAATGGTCGCGGGTGATTGGCACTAACCTGACCAGCACGTTCCTGCTGACGCGTGCGGGGGAAGCGCTGCTGCGCGCGGCGAAAGGCGCGGTGGTGACCATCGCCTCGTCGCGGGCGCGCATGTCGGAGGCGGACACCGAGGCTTACGCGGCGTCGAAGGGCGGTCTGGTGGCGTTGACCCACGCACTGGCGATCAGCCTGGGACCGGACGTGCGGGTGAATTGCATAAGCCCCGGCTGGATCTTTACCAAGGGTGCGCAGCCGCGACAGGAGGACCACGCGTTCCATCCCGTGGGGCGGGTCGGCACTCCAGACGACGTCGCGGCGCTGACGGCTTTCCTGGTCGGGCCGGAGAGCACCTTCATCACCGGCGCGGAGTTCGTCATCGACGGCGGGGTGACGCGGAAGATGATCTATCCGGAGTGAGTGATGGCTGTCCCTGCATCTGTTTCAGGCGCCGGTCATTCCCCATCAATGAGGCAGCCAACCATGGCGGCGAATTCTGTCAACATAGCGATGGTTTGTTCAAGTTCTTCGATTTCAGGCAATGGCTCGGGCGCATCTTCCAGGCCCGGATATCTCCCAGACGGGAGAGACGCATGGCGGCGGTCGCGACATCGAGGTCTTCCTCAACGATCGCCAACCATCGTCTGGCCTCAAGCCGATTTTCTGGCAGGATGGGTTGATCAGGTCCGCTCATACACGGCGATCCCGTCGATTTCCGCTTCATAAGCCACGGTGCCGGCGATCCTGGCCCGGCGACGGTAGACAGCATCCCTGACCGGGATCACATCCGCGGGGCGATCAAAACCTCGCCGCGATTCCCAGCCAGCCCGCAAGGTCAGCTTATCGGCGGGAGCGTCGTCATCGAGGATAACCAGAAGATCGATATCGCTGTCCGGCCCCGATTCGCCGCGTGCCCGTGAGCCGAACAGCACGACACGCCGGGGGTGGAAGTAATCCACGACCCGGTTCAGTAACTCCGACCGCACCAACGGCGTTTCGTGCATGGTGTCATATCTCGTTTGCCCGGTGACGCGATCCGGTCTGATGTGCTTTCACCATACGGATGGCGGCATTGCCGGCCACCAGCGCGCCATAGCACGAATAATCGACTGTCGCAGTTCCACGTCTCTTCCATTGCATCACATCGCAAGGGACTCCGCCACCCGCAACCAAACGAACCCACCAGCCTTCGCGCAGTGCCGCTCCCTCCCCTCCCCTTACCGTGCTACGGTCCGTGCAGAATTGAACCACCCGGAGGAACGCACCATGGACGCACCCAAGCCGCGGAACCCCGGCGAGGTGGCCGACCGCAACCTCGCGCTGGAACTCGTGCGGGTCACCGAGGCCGCAGCCATCGCCGCATCCCGCTGGATCGGCAAAGGCGACAAGAACTCGGCCGACGGCGCGGCAGTGGCGGCGATGCGCCGGTCCTTCGACACCGTCGGCATCAACGGCACCGTGGTGATCGGCGAGGGCGAAATGGACGAAGCCCCGATGCTATATATCGGCGAGAAGGTCGGCGCCGGCGGCCCGCCGATGGACATCGCGGTCGATCCGTTGGAGGGCACGACCCTCACCGCCAAGGGCGGTCCCAACGCCATCGCCACCATCGCGCTGGCGGACCATGGCAACTTCCTGCACGCCCCCGACATCTACATGGACAAGATCGCCGTCGGCGGCGGCCTGCCGGACGGCGTGGTGGGGCTGGACGCACCGCTCGCCAGCAACCTGCGGAACCTGGCGCAGGCCAAGAAATGCCACGTGTCCGACCTGGTCGCCTGCATCCTGGACCGCGATCGCCACAAGGAGCTGATCGCCAAGGTGCGCGAGGCCGGCGCGCGCATCATGCTGATCAGCGACGGCGACGTGACCGGGGTGATCGCCACCAGCATGCCGGAAGCGGGGGTGGACATCTATCTGGGCTCCGGCGGCGCCCCGGAGGGCGTGCTGGCCGCCGCGGCCCTGCGCTGTGTCGGCGGCCAGATGCAAGGTCGGTTGATGTATGAGGACGACTCGCAGATCGAGCGGGTGCGGGCGATGGGCCATGCCGACCCGCGCCGCGTGTTCTCCTGCGAGGAGATGGCCACGGGCGACGTGATGTTCGCCGCGACCGGTGTCACCACCGGCTTCATGCTGCGCGGCGTGCGCATTCACGGCCAGGGCGCGGTGACGCACTCGGTGGTGATGCGCAGCCGCTCCGGCACCATGCGCTACGTCGAGGCGCACCACAACTTCTCCACCAAGTACCTGGGGCGGCTGGGCGCAGGAGTGATGGAGCCGGTCCTCGGCGTCGGCCGCAGTCTGGCCGGACGCCGTTGGGTGTGGCGGGTCGGCGAGGATCGCGTCGGCCTCGGCATCGCCCAGCGCATGGGCGTGCCGGAAATTGTCGGCCGGCTGCTGGCGGCGCGCGGCGTGGGGATCGAGGCGGCCTGCGATTTCCTGGATCCCACCCTGCGCGTGCTGCTGCCCGACCCGTCGGTGATGACCGACATGGATGCCGCCGCCGATCGGCTGGCCCACGCCGCACTGCACGGCGAGACGGTGGCGGTGTTCGGCGACTACGACGTGGATGGCGCGTGTAGCGCCGCACTGATGACCACGCTGCTGCGCGACCTGGGGTGCACCGTGCATCCCTACGTGCCGGACCGCATGGCCGAGGGTTACGGCCCCAACGCCCCTGCCCTGCGGCGCCTGACCGAACGAGGCGCCACCCTGATCGTCTGCGTGGACTGCGGCACCGCCGCCGGCGAGGCTCTGGAAGCGGTGCGCGGCACGGCCGATGTGATCGTGCTGGACCATCACAAGGCGGAAGGGCCACCCCCCGCCGTGCTGGCAACGGTCAATCCGAACCGGCTGGACGACGGGTCGGGGCTGACCTCGCTGTGCGCCGCCGGCGTCACCTTCCTCACCGCGGTCGCGACGGTGCGTGCGCTACGCCGGCATGGCTTCTTCGCCCAGCGCGCCGCGCCCGACCTCCTGGGATTGCTCGACCTGGTCGCGCTGGCGACGGTTTGCGACATGATGCCGCTGACCGGAGTGAACCGGGCGCTGGTCTGCCAGGGGTTGAAGATGATGGGCCGCCGCGCCCGTCCGGGCCTCGCCGCCTTGCTTGATGTGGCGCAAACGCGCGACCGGCCGACCGCGTTCACCTGCGGCTTCGGGTTGGGTCCGCGGATCAACGCCGCCGGCCGGATCAGCGAGGCCGATCTTGGCGTGCGGCTGCTGCTGGAACAGGATCCGGTGGAGGCCGTGGCACTGGCAACGCGGCTGGACGCGATCAACCGCCAGCGCCAGGAGGTCGAGGCGTCGGTCCTGGACGCCGCATTTTCCGCGGCGGAGACCCAGTCCGCCGCCGGCCATGCCGCGCTGCTGATCTGCGGCGCCGGCTGGCATCCCGGCGTGGTCGGCATCGTCGCCGGCCGGATCAAGGAGCGTTACAACCGGCCCACCTGCGTCGCCGGCGTGGCCGACGGCGTCGCCAAGGGGTCCGGCCGGTCGGTGCCGGGGATCGACCTGGGGGCGGCCGTGATCGCGGCACGCCAGGGCGGCATCCTGACCACCGGCGGCGGCCACAGCATGGCAGCCGGATTTTCGCTGGAGGCGGCACGGATCGAGGCGTTCCATGCCTTCCTGAACGAGCACCTGGCGGCGGCCTCGGCACTGCCGAGCGCGGCGGACCTGGCGGTGGAAGGCACGCTGGCGGTGGGCGGCGCGACGACCGAGCTGGCGCAGCATCTGGGCCGGCTGGCGCCGTTCGGGGCGGGCAACGAGGAGCCGATCCTGGTGCTGCAGCGCGCCAGGGTGCTGCGGGCTGACCGGGTCGGCCGCGAGGCCACGGCGATCCGCACCTTCGTCGAAGGCGAGGGCGGCGGGCCGCGGCTGAAGGCGATGCTGTTCCGGGCACGGGACGGGGCTCTGGCCGAGGCGCTGCTGGGGCGGAGCGGCATGCCGCTGCACCTGGCCGGGCATCTGCGGGCGGAGGAATGGAACGGCGCGGTGAACCCGGGCTTCATCATCAGCGACGCCGCGCCGGCGTAAGTCGTTGCGGCTTGACCGTGGGAGGGGGGTCCGCTACCCCACCGCGCCGCTGTCCCCTTCGTCTAGAGGCCTAGGACACCAGCCTTTCACGTTGGTAACACGGGTTCGAATCCCGTAGGGGACGCCAAGGCTCAAGATGGCCGACAAATTGTTGAAAATACGGCAGAAACTTTAGGCCGGCTCCGCATTGATCCCACTAGTGATCCCACCTATTTTGCCCCACCGGCACCATTGCCCGACGGCATGACGGCACGGCAACAAGCTGTCCGTGACGGCCCGTTGATCGCTTCATGTTCTCATAGCCTTATCTCGCCCGGATGCCGGTCCAATCCTGCTCGATCTTCCGATTCTGCGATCCGGACCGAGTGGCGGGTTCTCTTGGTCAGTGATCTGGGCGTCAAACGGAGCCGCTGTTCCGCGTCGAGACAGAGCAATGTTCCCTAGACGTTTGCTCTTAGCGTTGTCCAGATGACACCCGACGCTCTGCCCTCAGACAGTCATACGAATCCGCAAAACGTCTGACCTACGGCGCCGATTGGGGTGGTCCGAACGCAGCGGTCGAGAGTCGATAGTTCGGCGGCTTGGTATCAGTCGCGACGGACTCCAACACGAACACTCCGGCGATCAAATCCGGGCTTCGTTATTTCACGAGCCGGAACGATTCCACTCAGTTGTTTGACGAGCCTATTCGGATCGCCATGTTCCCTGGAGGTTGGAGATTCTCAAACATGAGTTGGTGAGCGTAGCCGATTTCCTCGAACGCGAAAACGCGTGACAGGCACGGCCTGACGGCGCCGGAACTGACCAGCGCGAGGAAATCGCCGCACTCAGCCACCGTAGCGAAATGAGAACCTTGCAATCGTTTCTGACGCATCCAAAGGAAGCGGAGATCGATGGCGCCGAGATAACCTGTTGTGGCGCCGCATGTTACGACCATGCCGTCGTTGCCACACACATACAGCGAGGTCGGAAGGGTGTCGCCTCCGGGGTGTTCGACAACGATTCTGGGAGAGCGTCGTTCGCCGAGAACATTCCAGATCGCGCCTCCAAAGCGGCGCACTTCGCGCAGCCACTCGTCCGTCGCGGCCTGGTCGGCAATCCCGGGCGGATGCCCCCAGTGGCTGAAAGGTCTACGGTCTATGGTCAATGCTCCGAGCCTGCGGCAATGGTCCACACGTTCGTCCGAGGATGCCATGGCGATCGGGATACCGCCAAAATGTCGCACGATTTGAATGGCGGCTGATCCCAGGCCTCCGGCGCCGCCCCAGATCAGTACGGGATCGCCCTCCAGAACCACATGTGGCGGCCAGCCGCGCAACTGGTGAAACGCGGTCGCCCCCGTCAGCATGAAGCAGGCCGCATCTTCCCACGACAACGCGGCCGGCTTTGGATGACATTGATAATCTTCGACGAGCGCGAATTGCGCGAAGGCCCCGTGGTTGGTCTCATAGCCCCAGATCTGGCTGCCGGCGGTGGACCACGTTTTCTCGTCCGGACGATCGACCGCGTCAGGATGCTGGCCGCAGGACACGATAACCTCGTCGCCCACACGCACGCTTTTGGCATCGGGTCCGACGGCGCGCACGATCCCGGACGCGTCCGAGCCCGCGACGTGGTAGGTCTCCGGGAGACCACGATTTTGCCGCGCCGCGATCAGGTCTACCGGTGATCCGGTCGCGGCCCACACGCCGTTGTAGTTCACACCCGCAGCCATGACCGCCAGGAGGACCTGCCGGCCGCGTATGATTGGGACGGGCACTTCCTCGATCCGAAAGGCGTCGCGAGGCTGACCGTAGCGTTCGCGGCGAATGACCGCCGCCCGCATCGTCTTCGGTATGTCGCCGGTGTCAGCCCGCATCGCGTCCATTCCATACACCGGCGAGACCTGAAATCATGATCGCCTGTCCTGTCATGCCGCGGGTCTGACCAGTTCGAGGCTTTCGAGCAATCCTCGGGCCTCCACCAGATCCGGCATGCCAAAGCCTTCGGTGAACCAGTCGTAGACTGGCTGCAGCGTGGCGCGGGCCTCTTCCAACCGGCCTTGATCGCGAAACAGCCGGGCGAGGCTGCGAGCCGCCCGCAGTTCGAACAGCCGCGCCTGCTGCGAGCGCGCTACCTCCAACGCCCGCAAAAAATGCGGTTCGGCATCGCCGCGGCTGGACGCGGCCAACAGTTCGCCAGCGAGACGATGACCCTCGGCCTCCACCGTCCGCTCCCCGCTCTTCGCCATCCAGACCTGAGCCTCCGACAGCGCCTGAGACGCGCCATCCCAGTCGCCTCGTGCAAGCGACACTTCGGCCACCAATGTCAGCAGAAACGGCAACTGGGAACTGCCAAACCGCTCGTAGCGGCGAATGCCGTCACGCATTTCCGCCGGCGGAGCAGCGTCTGGTTCGAGCATGGCCCCGGCGGCGCCGCGCGCGACCGTGCCGGATGCCCGGGGAATTCGAAACCCTGTTCGTTGGCCGTTTGCACCGCCTGATCGGCGAATTCGAAGGCCGTCCGCCAGTCCCGGCAGGTCAAGGCGGTGAATGAGCACCACACCAGGCCACGAGCCACCGTGAAGAGATGTTTGGTCACGATCGATGATTTCCGCCGCCTCGCGGCTCGCCGCGAGGCCCTGCTCCGGGTACCCCAGCATCGCGTTGGTCCACGCCGTATAGGCAACGTCCCCAGCCCCGGTGATGAAGGCATAGCGGAGCGAGCTGTAACCGCTACCCAGACTTTGATAAATATGTGCGCCCTCAGCGAAATGCCGATGCGAGGCAACCAACTCCCCTGTCGCGAAGTGGTGCAGGCCATTGGCGAAACGCGCACCCATCTGTGCCCCCGGGTCCTCCGCTTTCCGGGCCACTTCCAAAAGCTCGGCGGCGAGCGGGCCCCCGGTTGGATAGTCCGCGCGCATATGGTTGAACAACCATGTTTGAAATAATACTGGCGCCAGCACGCTGGCGTCACCGGTTTGACGGCACAGTTCCAGGACGTGATTCAGAGTGTTGACGACAGTGTCGGCGCCATAGCCGGCCGTCACCTGGAGCACGGCGACCATGGCGCTGTTCAGGTCGATCTCCGTGCGCAGCTTCTCCGGTGAACCAGCGATTTCCGGCAGGCAATCGATGCCGGCGCGCAGGTGGGCGATCGCTTCCTTGTTGGCGGACTTGCCGGCCGCGCGCTCGCCAGCCTTCAACCAGTACTGTACCGCCTTCGCAGCCAGTCCCGCCCGGGTGAGGTGATAGGCGCACAGCTCGGGCTGCGCCTCCAGTATTTCCGGCGATTGCTGCTCCAGGGCATCGGCGATGCGGGCGTGCTGTTCCTGGCGTGGGCGGCGCAGCAACGTTCCATACGCGACGTCCTGCACCAACGCGTGCTTGAACAGGTAGGTCGCCTCGGGCGGCTTTCCGCGCGCGAAGATCAGGCCGGCTTGTATGAGCTGATCGAGCGCCAGCCCCAGTTCGCTTTCGGGTCTCGCCGCGACCATGGTGAGCAATTCGTAGGTGAACTCGCGTCCGATCGCGGCGCCGATCTGCGCGATTTCCTTGCCTGGCTGCAACCGGTCAAGCCGCGCCATCAGCGAGGCGAACAGCGCGGGAGGAACATTGGCGGGTGCGCCCATGATCGCGGCCACCCGGCTCGCATCCGCGCCGCCGACTTCCAGAATGGCCTTCGTCAGCTCTTCCACGAACAGCGGCACGCCGTCCGACCGTGCCACGATCTCGTCCACCATCGCCGGGTCGATCGTCGCGTCACCGGCGGTTTTCAGGATCAGTTCCGTCGTCCTGTCCGGCGTGAGCCGGTTCAGAATCAGCGATGTCACTTGCGCCTGTCCGATCCAGGGCGGCGTGTAATGCGGACGAAACGTGATAACGCAGAGGACGGAACGCTGACGGGTCCGTGAGACTGCAAGTTCAAGCAACTCGATGCTGGACGGATCGGCCCAGTGCGCGTCCTCGAAAATCATCAGGACCGGATGCTGGGCTGCGAGCCCTTCGAGTTGCCCGGTCAGCACCTCAAGCGTGCGTTGCCGGCGGCGCTGCGGCGTGAGGTCGAGGGCGGGATACCGCCCGCCATCGGACAGCGACAACAGGCTGGCGACCAGGCCGGCATCCTCAGGCGCGATACCGGCTTGACCCAGCAGCGCATCGAGCTTGTCGAGGCGGGCATCTGGTAAGTCGCCACGTTCGAACCCAGCGGCACGTTCGAGCTGGCTGATAAAAGGGAACAGTGCGCTATCGACGTGATGCGGCGAGCAAAAGTAGCGCAGCCGGACGTGCGGCTCGGATGACAACTCGGTCAGCAACGCGGCGGTGAGGCGCGACTTGCCGATCCCCGCCTCGCCGGACAGCAAGACGATCTGGCCGCGTCCTGCCTTGGCGTATTCCCATCGGCGCAACAGAATTTGCAGATCGTCGTCGCGGCCGATCAGCGGGTTGAGTGGCGAGGAGCCTTGCAATGCTTCGAACCGGCCCTCCACCTCGGCCAGTCCCAGCACGCAATATGCCGGCACCGGGTCGGGCAGGCCGCGCACCTCAACCGCGCCGAGATCGCGCAGTTCGAACAGGGTGCCCAATAGCCTGCGCGTTCCCGGCCCGATGATCACGCTGTCCAGTTCGGCGAAGCCCTGTAGACGTGCCGCGAGGTTCGGCGTTTCACCGACCACGCCGCGCTCCCGTGCGTCGCCCTCGCCCGTGAGGTCACCGACGATGACCATCCCGGTCTCGATCCCGACACGCATCGCTGGCCGCCGCCGGCCGGCCTGAAGCGCGGTGTCCGAAACAATCGCGAGACCTGCCCGTACCGCCCGCTCGACGTCACCCTCCGCCGCCTCGGGATAGCCGAAATACACCAGCACGCCGTCGCCCATGAGTTTCGCGACGAAGCCCTTGAACCGGGCAACCACTTCAGCGGTGCGGCGATGATAGGCGGCGATCAGATCACGAAAATCCTCAGGATCCATCTGGGCCGCGAGTGTGGTGGATCCGGCGAGATCGACGAACATCACCGTCAGTTGGCGCCGTTCCGCGACATCCCGCGGCGCGGCCGGTGATGGAACGGACGCCACCGCGGGCGCGGCCTCCCCAAGCGCCGCGATCGCTCGCATCATGCGTTTGCGATGACCCAGCCGGACGCCCAACTTTTCCAGATCCGTGTCGGTCAGGTCCGGCAGCACCTCGATATCGATCGCGTTGTCAAGAAAGACGGTCTCGTCCTCCGCCAATGAAAGGCCGCGCAGCCAGGTCGTTATGTCCATTGGTCTCCCTCGATATTGGTCGCACCTGTTAGTTAGATACGCGAATAATCACCTTTCCGAAATGGCCGCCGCCCGCGAAGTTCGCGATCGCCAGGCGGGCCTGGCTGAGGCCGTCGTAGAGGCGGCCAACGATCGGCTCGAGTTCGATGGGCTGCGGCGAAATCGATCAGCTCCGCGAACTCGGCGCGGCTCCCCAGCACCACGCCCTGCAACTGAATCCGGCGCCGTATGATGTCCGCGAAATCGACCTGCCGCACAGGATGGGCGCGTATTCCCAACGCCAGGATGATGCCGCCGTCGCACACCGCCCGCAATGAGTCCTCCAGTGTTGGCGTGCCGCCAACATCCAGCACCGCGTCAACGCCGCCACTGCTCCACGCACGCACCGCGGCGCCCCAATTTGGCTGGCAACGATCGGCCACGAAATCCGCACTATGCTCGCGCAGCCGGGCGGCTCCGGTCAGGGACCCGGAAGTCACCGCGACATGGGCGCCGTGAGCCTTGGCGATCGCCATGGCCATCGTTGCCAGTCCGCCGGAGCCCTGCACCAGGACACGGCTTCCGGGGCCGATCCGCGCGGCGGAGTGCAACGCGCTCCATGCCGCGAGGCCGGCGACAGGCAGACAGGCGGCATGTTCGAACGTCATCATGTCGGGTATGCGGAGGATCGCGCGCGCGGGCAACACGCGTTCCTCGGCCAGCAGCCCTTGCGCTGGACCGCCCAGCGTCGTCCGCAGCATCGCTGGTGACAGCGGACCGTCCAGCCAGTCCGGCACGGCATGGACCACCACGCGATCGCCGGCGCGCAGGTCGATCACGTCGTCGCCCGTCTCCGTAACGACACCGGCGGCATCGCTGAGCGGGATCAATGGCAGCTCCATTCCAGCATCGTAGCTTCCGCGCAAGATCAGCAGGTCGCGGTGGTTGAGAGACACGGCGCGGATGGCGACGCGAACAAGGTCACGGCCGATTGGCTCCCGCGGCCACATCTCCGCCCGCAAATCGCCGAGACCGAACTGCCGGGAAACGATTGCCGCCGGCATGCGTCAACCAAGCTCCGCCATTTCGCGATTGACGACTTCCAGCAGGGCCTGGTCGTCCTCGACGACGATGAAATGCTCGCTCTCTAGCGTATGCAACTGGAAACGCTGTTTGGTGAAGCGCTGCCAACCTCGCGCGTTGTCGACGGTCACATAGGCATCATTGGTCCCGGTCAGACAGGTGATCGGTACATCCCAGGGTGCCGGCGGCCTGAAGCGGTAATTCTCGCCCATTTCGAATTCGGCGCGGATCGTCGGCAGCATCAGCGTCCGCAGTTCGTCCGACGAGAGCAAACGCTCGGTCTCGGAGACGCGGAAGGCGCGCATCGCTTCGGCGAAAACCTCGTCCGGCTGCCGATAGATCGGCTCGAAGACGGTGTATTCGGGCATCGTCAGCAGCTTGTCGGTCAGCGCGTCCTCAAATTCCTGCTGGCGGTGCACCTGATCCGGCGGACGCGCACCCGAGACGAAGATGTGGGACGGCATCACGCCATGATTGTCGATCAGTGCGCGCGTGGTTTCGAACATGGTCAGCGCGCCGAGACAATGTCCGAACACGGCGAATGGCCGATCGAGCCGAGGCAGCAGTTCGGGGACGAGCCTCGCGATGAACTCGGCAATGTCGCGGATCGGCGGCTCCTCGAGGCGTGTCTGCCGCCCAGGGGGTTCGATCGCGACCAGCTCAATCTCCGGATCGAGCCGTTCGGTCCAGGGGCGGAACGTGATCGCTCCGCCGCCCGCGAATGGGAAGCAGATCAGGCGCGCGCGGGGCTGGGGCCGCGGACGGTGCACGACCAGCCACCCACCTCCCGTCACCTGAGTGGCCTCGTCCCGGGGAACGTCGCGCGGTGGCTCGGCACGCGGAGAAGTGTAAGGCGTTGGCTCGGCACGCGGCGATACGGAGATCCATTGCTCGATCGGCGATGCCGCCTCGTGCGGAGGCACATGCCGCCGGGCCGCGCGGTCAGGTTCCAGCTCGTCGGCCAGTTGGGCGATGCTCGCGCCCTTCAGCAGCCGCCCCACCGGCACGGTGAAGCCGAGAGACTGGCGCAGCCGATTGGCCAGCGTGATGGCCAGGAGCGAATCAAGGCCCATTTCATTGAGCGGCTTCCTCGAGTTGACGCTACTGAGCCCGAGCACGATCGCGGCATGCCGCCGTATGGCGCTCTCCAGGCTGCCATCGGCGTCCTCCGTACCTGGTCCGGTTGGCTGGACCAGCTCATGATAAAGCGGCGGCACCGTCGTGAACTGACTCGCGAACGCGGCCCAACGGGTGTCGATGACCGCGACCTGGGTCGGCCCGCCCGCGCGCAGACGCAGCATGACCTCGAGTGCCTCCTGGCTCTCGAGCCGGTCGGTGGCGCGCTGCTTCCACATCGCCTCGGTAACCATCCCCCAGCGCCCCGCCGCCGCGAGATCTTCCCACGGACCCCAGTTGAACACGGTTGCCGGCAGGCCGCGCGCACGCCGATAATGGGCGAGTGAGTTGAGGTAGCTGGTCGGCGGCAGCGTAGGCCGCCTGGCCGCCCGCGCCCCACAGGCTCGCGATGGACGAGAACAGCACGAAGAAGTCGAGGTCGATCGCTAACGTCGCGCGATGCAACGCCCAGGCGCCGGCGATCTTCGCCCGTAGCACCTCATCCATGATTTCCGGCGTCAGGTTCTCGATTACCGCATCCTTGAAGACCGCGGCGGTGTGGATCACACCCTTCAGCGGCGGCATGGTGTCGCGGATGGTCTCGACCGCGGCTTTGGTGTCGGCCTCGTTTGCGATGTCGGCGGCAATCGCGGTGACCTCAGCCCGTTGCCGCAACGCGGCGAGGACGCCTTCGGTGGCAGCGTCCGGCGCGCGCCGCCCGGTCACCACCAGATGCCGCGCACCACCGTCGATCAGTGCCGTGGCGGTCAGCAGACCGAGCCGTCCGAGGCCGCCGACAACCCAGTAAGTCGCATCCTCGCGTAATCCCTCCGATGCCGCCTCGGCGCCGGCGAGCGGCGACAGTCGGGCAACGAACCGCCGCCCGTCGCGCCACATCACCTGGTCTTCGGCATCCGCGGCACACAGTTCCCGGAATAGCAGTTCCGCCGCCTCGGCCGCTTGGGCCCCGGGCGGCAAATCGATGAGCCCGCCCCAAAGATCCGGATATTCCAGCGCGAAGGTGCGCCCGAGACCCCACAGTGGAGACTGCGCCGGCGCGCACGCGTCCTCGCCTTGTGTCCCGCGCGTGACCAGCCGGAGCCGAGGCACCGAGCGACCCGCGTCGCGCCGCCGCGCCAAGCCCTGCATGACGTCAAGCACTTCCCGCGCGACGGCGAGGCCCCCCTCGGGGTCATTTCCTTGGTCCGGCGCGATGAAGATCACACCGGCGCCCGCCGAAGCCGGGTCATCTTCGGCGACGGCGTCCGCCAGTGCCGCCGCCGGCACCACCGAACCGCCCGCCCCGTGTTCTGAGAGAATCTCCAAAAGAAGCTGGCCCATGGCATCGCCGCCGGCGATGCGCCAGTCCCGCACCGCGGGGTGCATTGCCGCTGGCGCCGCGGCCTCGCGCCATTGAATGTCGTAGAGCAGGCGCTGCCAATCCGCCGCTGGTTCGGCCGTGAAAGCCGTCTCCGGCAACCCGCGGATCGACAAGCCGCGCAGCCAGGCGGCCGGTTCGCCATCCTCACCATAAATCCGGATGTCGACCTTCAGCCGGTCTTCCGCTGGGCGCTCGACCACCAGGGCGTGCACACGACCTCGCGTCAGACCCGAACGCCAGATATGCCAGAATCGATTCCGGTCGGGGCAGGCGTCAAGCCGGTCGCGGTTTTCGCCAATGCCGCGTAACAGTGCAGGCAGGCATCGAGAAACCCGGGATGCAGCAGCCATCCGGACGCATCGAGCCCCGGGGCCAGTGCGACTTCCGAAAATACCTCGTGGCCATCACGCCGCAGCGCGCGAATACCCTGAAAACCGGGGCCATAGTGCAGGCCGCGCCATACCTGCGCCGCATAGAAGGCGGCGACCGGCATCGGCTCGGCCCGCCACGCCCGTTGCGCCGGGAATGGCGGCAGCGCCGGCGGATCGGGATCCTGCGCGATCGTTCCGGTGGCGTGGAGCCGCCAGCGTGCCCCGTCCGCCGCCACGATCGTCTCGAACTGAAAGCCAGCGGCACCGAGGGAGACCCTGGCCCATAATGGCCGGTCAGGTTCAATGACCACCGCCGTCTGGTAGACCAGATCGCTCACTTTCGGGCGCTCGAACCCGTGATCGTGTGCGGCGGACAACACCGCGTCGATAATTGTCGCGGTTGGCAGCACGACGCGGCCGAACACACGGTGATCGGTGAGGAACGGCAGCCGTTCCAATGAAAGCAGGCTCTCGAACCGTGTTGGTTCGCCGCCCAGCAATTCGCCGAGCAGTGGGTGCGGCGCGGTTGCCAGAGACTGTGCTGCCGTGGCCACGGGTGACAGTGTCGTGGCCGCCTCGTCCCGCGGGGTCGATTCGATCCAGGCGCGCTCGTGCTGGAACGGGTAGCTCGGCAAGTACACCCGCCGCCCGCCGGCCGGCTCGATCGCTGCCCAACGAATGCCGCGACCACCCCGGTAGAGCGCCGCGGCCGCCTCCAGCATCGTCCGCTGCTCGTCCCCATCCTCGCGCATCGACGTCAGCCAGGTCGCGGCGGCCCCCGCGTGCGCGCGCCGTCCCAGCGACGTCAACGTCCCGCCTGGGCCGATTTCCAGCAACGTGGTCCCCGGTTGCACAGCCGCCGCGAGCGCCTGGTGGAAGCGGACCGGCTGGCGGATCTGATCGCGCCAATAGGCGGCATCGGGTGCCGCGGTCACGTCGGCACCGGTCAGCGTCGAGACCCATCGCACTCTGGGCGGCGCGAAGTCGGCCTCCGCCGCCGCGGCCTCGAATGGCTCAAGTGCCGGGTCCATCAGCGCCGAATGGAAGGCATGCGAGGTATTCAACGGGGCCGCGGCGATGCCGGACGCGCGCAGCCGATCCACGAAATCGGACATGGCCCGTATGCCGCCCGACGCGACGATCCGCTCCGGTCCGTTCTCGGCCGCCAGCGAGACTTCGTCGGGCCAGACCGGCCGCAAACTGTCGTAGGTCGCGGCGATCGAGACCATGGCGCCTGGTTCCGACAGCGTATCCATCAGTCGTGCCCGCCGTGCCAACAATCGGGCGGCGTCCTCGGCTGAGATGGCCCCCGCGGTGGCGGCCGCGGCGAATTCCCCGACGCTGTGGCCGATCACAATGCCAGGGGTGATGCCCCGGTGCCGCCAAAGCGCGATAAGCCCATGCTGCACGGCGAACAATGCGGGTTGCGCGTACAGCGTGCGCGCGAGCGCCGCGCCGTCGTCACCGAACATCACGGCGGGCAGATCGATGCCGGCCTCGGCGAACACCGCGAAACAGGTGTCGAGTGCGTCGCGGAACACGGGCTCCGCGCGATAGAGGCTCTGGCCCATCCCCGGACGCTGCGCGCCCTGACCGGAAAACAGAAACACCAGTTTGCCGCGGCGCGTCTCGCCACTGTGCGGCCCGAGGCGCTCCAGCGCGTCCAGCAATTCCGCGCGGCCGGCGCCGGTTACGCAATGGCGAAACGGAAAATGATGGCGCCCCAGATTGGCGGTGAAGCAGGGTCGCCAAGGGGCGGTGCGCCGTCGGCCGACAGCGCCGCGCGGACATTGGCCACCTGCGCCGCGAGCGCCCTGGGGCTGGCCGCCGACAGCGCCAGCGCGAAGGATGCCCGGTCGTCGTGTGGCCGCCGCAGACGGTGGCGCCGAAGATTCCTCAAGTACGACGAACGCGTTCGTACCGCCCATGCCAACCGAATTGACCGCCGCCCGTCGCGGCGTGGTGCCCTCCGCGAATGGCCGCACCTCCGTGTTGACGAAAAATCCTGAGCCATCGAATGGAATGCGGGGATTGGGGCTAGTGAAATTGATGCTCGGCGGAATTCAGGTCGCGCTCGAGCGCGAGCACCGTTTTGATCAGCCCGGCCAGGCCCGCGCATTGCTCGAGATGGCCGAAGTTGGATTTGACCGAGCCGATGGGTCGGCTGTGCTTCACAGCGCCAAAGGCCCGGGTCAGGGCCTGGACCTCGATCGGATCGCCGATCGCGGTTCCGGTGCCGTGACATTCGACGAAGCCGATCGAATCCGGGTCGATCCCGGATCGAACAATGGCCGCCCGCATTGCCCGTGTCTGACCCTCGGCGGACGCCGCAGTGTAGCTGAACTTCTTCCCGCCGTCGTTGCAGACCGCCGTGCCTTTGATGACCGCGCGGATGCGATCGCCCGACGCGACCGCGGCGGCCAACGGCTTCAACAGCACCGCCGCGATCCCGCTGCCGAACAGCGTGCCGTCGCTATTGGCGTCGAACGGCCGGCAATGGCCGCTGCGCGCGTGGATGCCGCCGGGTTCGGCCAAATAACCGCTGATGTGCGGCACGCGCACCACGGCGGCGCCGGCCAGGGCCATGTCCGCCTCGCCCGCGGCGATCCCCTGACAGGCGAGATGCACCGCGACCAGTCCGGTCGAACACGCGGTCTGCACGTTCATGCAGGGGCCGGTGAGGTCGAGCTTGAAGGCAACCCGAGACGGCAGGAAGTCCCGGTCGTTACCAATATGCCCCAAATCGCCGGTATGACCTCGCAGCCTCCGGGTGCTCGTTACGCAACGCGTAGCTGGAGATCAGCCCGCCGACGCCGGCATAGACCCCGGTGATGCCCTTCTCGGAGCCGAGGGGATCATAGCCGGCGTCCTCGAACGTTTCCCATGCCACCTCGAGGAAAAGCCGGTGCGCCGGGTCCATCAGCCGGGCCTCGCGCGGCGAGTAGCCGAACAACCCAGCGTCGAACCCGTCATGATCCTCAAGGATCGGCGCCGCCTTCACGTAGTCGGGATGGTGAACCAGCGCTGGATCGATCGCGGCGCCGAGCAGATCCGTGTCGGAGAACTCCGTCACCGATTCGATACCGGCCACGAGGTTGTCCCAGAACCGCTCCGCGTTCGCCGCCCCCGGGAACCGGCATGCGAGACCGATGATCGCGATGTCCATCGGCCCCGCACCCATGGTCAGTTCTCCTCGATGAACTCCTGGTACGCGCGGCAGAGGTCGCCCACCGTGTGAACGTCCGTGATCGATTTCGCCGAAAAGAACGGATCGGCCTTGAGGCGCGCCTGCAACATGGCGATGAGCGCCGCCAGGTCCAGCGAGGCCAGGCCCAAGGTGAACAGGGGGCTGTCGTTTTCGACCTCCACCGCCGGCTTGCCGGAACGTTCCAACAGGTCGTTGATCGTCTTATGCACGGCCGCTTCGATTTGCGCCGGGGTCGATTTTTCTGTCAGCACGTGATGCCTCCGTCGATGACGAGTGTCTGGCCTGTGATAAAGGCGGCGGCCGGGGAGATCAGGAACAGGACCGCGCCGGCGATTTCCTCGGCGGTGCCCAGCCGGCCAAGCGGCGTGGAGCGAACGATGCGACGTAACTGCGCCTCGTTGAGCACGGACGCCATCTCGCTCGCGAAATATCCTGGCGCGAGCGAGTTGACCCGGATATTGCGTGACCCGAGTTCGCGTGCGAGCGCCCGGGTAAAGCCATCGAGCCCCGCCTTGGTGGCGCTGTAGACGGCGACGCCACCATTGCCACGAATAGCGTTGACTGAAGAGATATTCACGATCGCGCCGCCCCCGCGTGCCACCATCGTCGGCGTGATCAGGCGGGTAAGCACGATGTTGGCGCGGAGGTTGGCCGCGATGGTGTCGTCGAGATCGGCGAGCGGCATCAACGGAAAGGCGCCGAACTTGCCGATGCCGGCATTGTTGATCAGCGCGTCGATCCCGCCGAAACGGTCGCCGACGGAAACGACGAAATCCTGCAGGGCGGAACTGTCGCGCCCATCGATCGCGCGCCAGAACATCCTGCCGTCGCGATCGCCACGCTGCATGTCGGTGATGAACTCCGATGGCGAACGGCTGAACGTGGCGACCGACCATCCTTGCTCATAGCATTGACTGACGATCGCGGCGCCGAGCCCGCGGCTGCCTCCACTGACCACCACCACGCGTCGCGACGGCTCGGTCATCTCGACTGGACCTTCATCTTGGGCGGACTTTCCTTCATCTTGGGCGGACTTTCTTGAACCGCTCGCCGTGATGCGCGCCATCCACGATCTCGATCACGGCGGGGATTTTGTAACGTTCCAGCCGGCCGCGGCAGAATTGGTAAAGCCGCCGCTCGAACGCGGCGGGGTCCTCGGGCCCGGTGAGCGAGACGCGCGCGGCGACCACCTGCCCGGTCACCGCATTGGCCTGGCCCCACACCGTGGCTTCGCGCACATTGTCGAGCGCGAGCAGGGTGTCTTCGACCTCGGCCGGATAGACCTTCAAGCCGCCGACATTGATCAGATCGCTGTCGCGGCCGAGGATGCGCACAAAGCGGCCGTTAACCTCCACGGCGTCGCCCGTGTTGAACCAGCCTTCCGCGTCGAACGGACTGGGCAGGTTAAGGTAGCCCAGCATCGCGGTGTCGCAACGGACCCACAAATAGCCGTCGACGACGCGGTGATCGCAACCAATTTCCAGCCAAAGTGAATCAGGTGCCGGCGAGCGGGTTGGCAGCACCGCGGTTTCGGAAAGGCCGTAAGTCTGCTTGAACCGGACGTCCGGAAAAATCGCCATCAGACCACGCAACGTCACCGGCGGCATCGGCTCGGTGCCATAGCTGATCATCTGCAACGATGTCATATCATAACGATTATGCAGACCCGATATCGCGAGCATGCGGAGGAAGGTCGGGGTCGCCGGCAATAACTCAATTCGGTCTCGCTCGATCGCGCGGCAAATTGCCTCCGGGGTGCGTTCTTCGGCGACGATCAGGGCCCCCCCCTGGGCCAGCGTATACAGCATGGTGCAGATGCCGCCGAGATGATCGAGCAGCAGAAAGGCGAGCGTCCGATAACCGCGCCGCCGCTGGTGATAGCGCCCCATTAACGTTTCAAAGTCGGACAATCCGGCTTTACTCTGGCCAGTGGTTCCCGAACTGAACACGATCACCCCGCCGGCTCCGCGCGCGCGCAGGGTCCGTAACAGCTCTGGCGGTGGCGGTGGCGTCAGGCGTGACCACGACCAGGTGCCGTCCTCGGCGAACGCGATGATCGCGTCGACGGCGGCGATACGCAGGTAGTTGCCGTGATCGACGCCGCGGGGCAGCGGCGCTGCCACCCTGCCGCTGGTGCCCAAAGCAAGGAACAGCGCGCAAGCGTCGATCGAATAACCGCCATTGATGCCGACGACCGCGCCGGGTGGAATATCCACCTCATCAAAAAAGTTCAGCCAGGTCGCGATGCGAGCGACGAGGTCGCGATAGGTCGCGCGTGCCGGGAAGCAAACGATCGCCTCGCCGTCGAGGTTTTCGCGCATCCGTTCGATCAGCAGGCTGGTCAAGGCGCGTCGTCCCCGTGCGTTTCAAGTATGGACCGCAGCAGCTCGCGATACTGGCCGACGAAATCGCGGTGCGCGGTGAACATCTGCTCATTGAGGGCGCGGTGTGCGCGAATCACCGGCATCAACGAGGCCATGAGGGATTTGAGGGCCTCGTTCAACCGCCCTTCATCCCAAACGTTCCGGGCGACCTGAGATTCGTAGAAGTCGAGCAGGGCCAGGTGATACTGTATCAAAGCTGCGATCGGCGCGGTCATTTAGGCGTGCCCTGGTTGGGGCCAGGTGCGTTGGGTTGGGGCGCCTCGGATTGAGGGTTGCCCGCGATCGGGTTTCCCTGTTCGTCGTAACCGGGATGTTCAAAAACCATGAAGTTGGGTTTGAGGATCTCCAGATAGTTCGTGAACAACGCCAGCAACTCTTTCACACGCGGCTTGTCTTTCACACTTGGATAGTAGCGGTACTCCTCGTATGCATCGCCACCTCTCAGTCTGGCATTGTAGAACCTCTCGGCCGACGCGTGCCCGATATGCCAAAGTCTCATTGCATTCGAGTAGTTCCAGCGTAGAATATTCCTGACCTCCCAGTCCGGAATCTCAAACGGCAAACGATAGAGCCTTGGCATGATCTGGATCTGCTGGGGCATTTGAAGTGGCAGAGGCGCTTCCACCCCGGGAACGGGTATCTCTTGCACCTTGAGATGCCAGTGCTTGTTGTTCACCGCCCATTCGAAGTATCCGTAAGTCACCTGGATGAGTTCCGCGAGCGTGACGATAGGCTCCATGATCGTCACCTGAGCCGCCTCGTTCACCGTCTCCGGATTGGTCCACAGATCGGCGCCAAGCGTTTCGAAGGCAACGATTTCCGTCAGCCCTCGGATCTCCGGGTGCTCCGGACCGCCTCCGTCCTGATCCCAACGCAGCAGCAGGGCCCCCAAACCAGAGGGGTCGTGCGAGGCGCCCTCGGTGTAGGTCGCACCGTCCGCCGTCGTGACGGGATCGAACAGCCAGGGCATGGCCAGCGCGGCCCAGAAGGTGTCGGGCGTCAGATTAGTCTTATCGAATGATTTCAGTTGTTGCGTTTTCAGGTCGAACGCATTGAGGTAGAATTGTTTCGGATGGCTCGCCAGTTTATCCCAGGCAATGGTCTTGTCCAGCATGCCGACACGGGCGCACATGGCCTTCGAACGGAGACTGAGCGTCGTGGGCGTCATCATCGAGATCATCAGATCGAGCGTATCGTTGTAGAGACGTTTCAGATCGTTTGACTCGCGTTCCTCGGCACGCATCTGGAAGCGCGGCAGAGACTGGCCGAGCCGCCAGGCGGGTTTGGTGAAAGGCCCGGGTTTGAAGAACACTTTGTAGTTAAATGGGATCAGGCGTTCGATCTCGTCGGAGAAGTGAATGTTCACCGATTCCCGAAGCGCCTCCCCCTGCGAGCCAGGCACTGCCGGCGCCGCGTACAGCAATCCGGGCAGCGCACCGGCGCCGGACGCGCTGATGACGTCGAAGCTGAACTTGTTGTCAGCGAACACGCAAAGCGCGCCGGCGACGAGTTGCATGTTGGGCGCACCGCCGCCGAGCAGCGCTCCGACCCCGGTGTATCGCTTTTGCCAGACCGAGACGGGCACATCACGCGGGTATCCTGCGTTGGACGAATCATCGGTATCGGCCGGGAAACCAAAACCCACCAATGGGGTTTTTTTCGCCTCCAGTTGATTGAACAGGGTATCGAGCAATCTGGCGACATCTCCAGGCTTTGCGCGATCCATGCTCCAGAAGCGATGTTTCTCGAGCGCGTCCTCGTCGCCGGACAGCAGCACATCCGCAAACGCGGATGCGGCACGCTGCCCGAACCGCTGCAACGCGATCGCGTTGGAGTGGGTCCATTTGAGAATTTCAGTGCGAGGATAATCGCCGAGATGAACCGGTATGCGATAGAGCTTCGGCAACCGGCGTCCCTCTTCGCCCGCATTCTTTATGCCCTGATCGACGCGGGCGTACAACGATTGCGTGAACGACTCCAGTGTGACGACGGGATTGTGCATCATCAGTTTGAAGGCATCGCCGATTCCGGTTGGCTCACGCCAGCTCGCTTCGGTTATGACCTCGAACGCGAGCACCATGTCCAACTGATGCGCTGCAACCCCATACTTTGCAGGTTTTTCATCGGCGCCGAGCCAGATCGCCTGCAACCCGGTCGGATCGTGGCTAATGCCGGAGTAGAACAAATCCCCTCCCGAATGATCATCGGTCATCACAGATTGCGGGGGGTAGAAAAGCGACGTGGACTGCGAGGCGCAAAAGGCCTGATAGTTGGCCGTTTGATTGTCAAAGATTTCAAGCTTCTTATGGTTCAGATTGAAGGTAGCCATGTAAAAGCGCGTGGTCGCGCGCCGCAATTCGTCGAAATCGATCATCTCCTCAAGCAACGGGCTATGACTTAGCAGGCCCGGCGTACCGAACTCGAACCCGGGCGTCATCACGTTGACGGCGAAATCCATCCAGCCGTTGAACAACCGTTGCATGGCGGCCGGATCATTGGGCGCTGGCTTGAACCTGGGCAACCGCTTGCTCAGCTCGTACATCGGTTTAGCGAACGGACTGTTCTTGGTGTTCATCCGGACGTTGAACGGCAGCAGCTTATGGAGCAGATCGCCGGTGTAGAGGTTGGGCAGGTCCGCCAGTGCCTGTGCCGGGCTCTTGCCCCGAGGCGCCAGTGCCAGCAAGCCGACCAGCGCGCCAGGACCCGAGGTGCTGATCACATCGAACTCGATACCTTTTTCCATGAAGCCGAGCATAGCGCCGGACGTCAGCGTCAATGCTGACTCGTAGCCGCTCAACACGATTCCAATGCGCGGCCTCCTGACGGCGGTGTTCGTCATTTGGCCCCCATTTCGGCAGGCTCAGGCGTTCCAATTATTCGTATGGACGGCCCCTCGCCGCCCAACTGTTTCATGCGTGTGTTATGCAACATTTGCATGACCCTGTCCCCGGATTGTTACCACCATAGCGTTTGCGAAAATGTTGTCTAGCCGTGCCGCCATGAAACTTCGAAGCATGGCAACCGGCGGCGGACCGGGTCGAAGAGCCCGTACGGCCATCCGTGGCGTTTCCGCGTGGTCACCGGCGACGACATCCTGGCCATCCGGTTGCCGAAATCGGTCCGCGGCTTCACCGAAAACGGCTGGTTCCGCACCGGCGACATTGGTGCATTCGACGATAATGGCCGCCTGCGGATCGTCGGCCGCAAGAAGGAGATGATCTTTCGCGGCAGCGCCGACGTCTTCCCTCGCGAGTTGGAGGAATTCCTCTACGAGCATCCCAGTGTTCGTAATGCTGCCGTCATCGGCGTGCCTGATGCATGCCTCGGCGAGCAAGAATGCTGTCGTCCGTCACGCCTTGAACGGCGAGCGCCGGCCGCGTGACCATCAGGCCAACCATCAGGCTGCACGCGAGGAGCGGCCGCCAAATATACGGTCGCACGTTATCTTCTTGGATCGTTCCCCTGGGCTTTCAGGATCAGCCCAAGAGGCTCAGCGTACCCAGAGAGTCGCCAACGTGCTGATCTTGATCCGCTATTGGCATGGCCATCAAGGAGTGTGCTCCTATCCAGACATTGTCCTGTACGTTGACCGCGGTGCCGGACGCCTGTCCAAGCACCGAGCCATGCCGCAACGGCGCAGGCCAGTTCGAAGCAACCTTGAAGTGAGGCGTCCCTTCGGCAGATGCGCCAATATCTGGCGGTGTTTCGGCCATGTGCTGTTCGCCATGGCCGAAAGCACCAGCCCCGTGTCTATGTCTTGGTCGTTACCGCATCGAGTACCAGCGCAATATCGGCGACCGTCTCCAGCCGTCCCACCAGTTCGACGCAACGTCCCACCCGGTCGCGATCGAGGACCAGGCCGGCATTGGCACGGAACTTCTCCACGGTCTCTTCCGGAGTCAGATGCCGCGCCGTGCCGAACAACACCTCATGCACACGACCGTCCTTCATCTGGATGCGCAGCTTTGCGTCGGGGTTACCATCGGCGATGTGCGGGCGGCGCATGGCGACATCCGGATTGTGTACCAGGCTCACTTTCTCCATGAACGCTTGCAGGTCGCCACGTTCAGCACGCGCATCGCTGAACGTATCGAGATCGACCTTGCCGTCGATGATCGCAGCCGAGATATTGTATCGCAGGCAGAACTTACCCTCCAGCCCCTCATGTACTTCGTTGCGCAGCAGGGCGCCGGTGCATGGCACGCTCGGGCCGATATGCTCGATCGACGCCACCTGCTCCGCCTTGATCGGCTCGCGGCGCAGGAAGTCGAACAGGTTCGTCAGCGTCTGATGGTTGCCGCCGCAGCAGGGCCACGGCTTGATGCGCGTGCCCTCGGTCGCCAGGTAGTACAGTTTCCCGAGGAACTGCGTCACAGCGGGGAGATTGCACTTCGGTCCGCCGAAATTGTCGGCGTAACCCTGCCGTCCCTCGATAATTTCAGGATCGGACGTATAGCCGCGCGAGGCGAGCTTGGCAGCGATGATGCCGCTGCGTGCCGCGTTGCCGGGATGGAACGGCTTCGTCATGGTACCGAAATTGCGCCGCAAGCCCGCGGCCTGCGACCCGGCGATGCCGAGCGCCATGCGGGTCTTCCAGACATCGAGGCCCATCAGCTTGCTGGCAGCGACGGCTGCCGCCATCGTGCCGAAGATCGCCGTCGGGTGCCAGTCGCGCTCGGGATGTAGATTGGCGCTCAACCTGGTGCCCACCTCGTAACCGACGGCCCAGGCGGTCAGCACTTGCCGGCCGGACAGGTGCAACTCCTCCGCCAATGCCAGCGTGGTGGGCGTTAGAACGGTGGCCGGATGGCCGCCGACGCCCCCCAGGTCGTCGAAATCCGCGGCGTGACCCATCGCGCCATTGGCGAAAGCGGCGCTGGCGGTCGCCGTGCGAATGTCGGTGGCAATCACACGTGCCTGCGGGTTGCCGCCTTGCTCGCGCGTCAGGTCGAGGATCATGCCGCCAAGGTCGGTGGTGGAGCCTTGGATGGCGGTGCCGATGTAGTCCAGGATCGACTTCCTGGCCTGTGCGAACGCCGCGTCCGGGATGTCATCCGACGACGTGGCGACGATCCATTCTGCCAGTTTTTCCGTTGTACCCATTGTCCGTTTCCCTATGTGTGTGCGTGCCAGGTCTGAACAGTGCACATCGGACACGCGACACGCTGTTGCCGTCCGTGTGTTGTGCCGCTTGCGCGGCCCATCATCGTCCTGGCACCGCCCCAATCTTTAATTCGCACAAGCAAGTGGGCTCTGCTTTGGCAATCAGGCTATTGCCGCCGGGGCAGCTTGTCCAATGACTCCGGGTGCCGGTTCAATGGACGCGCAGGTTACACCGGGGCGTACGAGGGCCGTGGCCGCGGATCCAGCCCGGCCAGCCGGAGATTCATCCGCCGATCCTCAATGACCGGGCAGCGGTCCATCACCACGGTGATGCCGGCGGCGCGTGCCTTGGCGGCGGCGGCCTCGTCGATCACCCTGAGCTGCATCCAGACACTCTTCGCCCCGAGCCGGATCGCGGCATCGACCACCGGGGCGACAAACTCGCTGCGGCGGAACACATCGACCATATCGAGCGGCGCCGCTTCATCCAGCGTGGCGACCACGGTGCGGCCGTGGATGGTTTCGCCCAGGTGATCGGGATTGACGGGCATGACGTCATAGCCGCGTTCCAGCAGGAATCGCATCACGCCGTGCGAAGGCCGTCCGGGGTCGGTGGAGGCGCCGACCAGGGCGATGCGCCTGGTCGTTCGCAGGAGGTCAGCGACGGATTCGTCGAGAAGCCTGTCGACGGTCGGGTAGGTGTGTACGGGCGCGGACGGTGGCTGCATTGGTTTGTCCTCCGTGGTGGCGGGGAAAGCCTAACGGTGTAAAAGCGCACGCCAGGATAGTGATCCTGACGGTTCGAGCCTGCGGCCAACCCTGTCATTGCCAGCGGAGCGAAGCAATCTCCCTCGAAAGATCGCATGAACACGCGAAGGAGATTGATTCGCTGTGCTCGCAAGAAACAAAGTCCTCCCCCTCCCCGTGAGGGAGGGAAGGGCTCTTGCTCACCTGGTTGAGGTAGCGCGCCGCCGGACCTATCGTGCCGGCCGCGGCGCGGGCTGACCCGCCCACCGAGGAAACGAAAAGGAAGGGAACTGCCATGGTGCACGTTCTGTCACGCAAGCAGTTCATCGCCGGCGCCACGGCAACGCTCGCCCTGCCGGCTGTGCTTCGCCGCCCGGCGATGGCGGCGCAGGTCACGCTGAAGCTGGGCCACGACATACCGGTGGACCACCCTCTCACAAACCATCTCGTCACCGTCGCCGGCAAGATCAAGACCGCCACCGACGGACAGGTGGAACTGCAGCTCTTCCCCAACAATCAGTTGGGCAATGACAACCACATGCTTTCCCAGTTGCGCTCCGGCGCCATGCAGATGATGGCCGTCGGCGACAACATTCTCGCCGAAATCGTGCCACCCGCCGCGATCGACAATATCGGCTTCGCCTTCAAGGATGCGGACACCGCCTTTGCCGCCGTGGACGGTGACGTCGGTGCGCTGGTCCGCGCCGAGATCGAGAAGGTCGGGCTGCACCCGATGACAAAGATGTGGGAACTGGGCTTCCGCCAGATGACCACCAGCACCAAGCCGATCAACGCGCCAGCCGATCTGCACGGCTTCAAGATGCGCGTGCCGCCCAGCCCGATCTCGCTGTCGATGTTCAAGGATCTCGGTGCCGCGCCGATGACGCTCAACGCGGCGGAAATGTACACCGCATTGCAGACTCACCTCGCCGATGGCCAGGAGAACCCGCTCGGCACCATCGAAGCCAACAAGATGTACGAGGTGCAAAAATATTGTTCCATGACCAGCCATATGTGGGTCGGCTACTGGATGCTGGCCAACGGCCCCGCCTGGAAGGCGATGCCGGCGAAGCTGCAGGAAGCGGTCGCCGAGGCATTTGATTCCGAGGCTCCGCTCGAGCGCGCCGATGTGGAAGCTTTGAACAACTCGCTCGTCCCCCGCCTCCAATCCCAGGGCATGACGTTCAACTATCCGGATCGCGGCGCGTTCCGTGAGGCGCTGGTGCAGGCCGGCTTCTACAAACAATGGCAGGGCAACCTTGGCCCGAACCTGTGGAGCGCCCTGGAGAAGTACAGCGGTCCGCTCGGGTAGCGCCCGGCATGCAGCTTGAGCGCCGCGCTGCCCCGCAACTCGCGGCGCTGGACTCCATATTGCGGATCGTCACCGAAATCCCCGCCGCGATTCTCGTCCTCGTCGAGGTCGGCATCCTGTTTGCCGGCGTCATCTGGCGCTACGCGCTGAACAGCCCGCTGTTCTGGAGCGACGAGGTCGCCGGGCTGCTGTTCCTCTGGCTGGTGATGCTCGGCGCCGTCATCGCCCTCCGCCGCGGAGAGCATATGCGCATGACGGCGGTGGTTTCCTACCTGCCGCCCCGGGCCCAGCGCTTCCTTGCCACGCTCAGTGCTCTGGTGGTGGCAGTCTTCGTCGCCGAGATCCTCCTGCCGGCCGCCTCCTATATGGTCGACGAAGAGCTGATGATGTCGCCGGCACTGCAGATCCCCGACTCCTGGCGCGTCGCCGGCCTGCTGGTCGCCCTCGTCCTGCTGCTTATCATTGCGTTACGGCAACTTCTGGCCGCGGCGACCTGGAGCGATCTGTTCGCCGCCGCAGCCGTCGTCGTGGCGTTCAGCCTGTTGTTCTGGTGGACCAGGGACTGGCTGGTGGCGATCGGCAACGCCAACCTGTTGGTCTTCTTCGTCGTGCTGGTCGGCCTGGGCATCGCCGCCGGCGTGCCGATCGCGTTCTGCTTCGGCATCTCCACGATCGCCTATGTCGTGTTCGCCACCAGCGCGCCGGTCTCGATCATCGTCGATCGGATGGACCAGGGCATGTCATCGACCGAGTTGCTCGCCGTCCCGATGTTCGTTTTGCTCGGCCTGCTCCTGGAGTTGTCCGGCATCGCCCGCGTCCTGGTCGACCTGTTGAGCGCGCTGGTCGGCCACAAGCGCGGTGGCCTGTCCTACGTGTTGTTCGCCGCAATCTATCTGATCTCCGGCATCTCCGGTTCGAAGGCGGCTGACCAGGCCGCGGTCGCCCCGGTGCTGTTTCCCGAGATGAAACGACGCGGCGGCAATCCCGGCGAGCTCGTCGCCCAGCTCGCCGCCGCCGCCGCCATGTCGGAAACCATTCCGCCCAGCCTGCTGCTCATCATCGTCGGTTCGGTCACCGGCGTTTCGATCGCCGCACTGTTCACCGGCGGCCTGCTGCCCGCCACGGTCGCCGCCTTTGCCCTTGTCGCCGTGGTCGCCTATCGCTGCCGCAACGAAGTGCCGGTCGGCAAGCGGCCGCCACTCGCCCGCATCGGGCGGCTGTTCGTCATCGCCATCCCCGCGCTGGTCTTACCGTTGCTGATCCGTTTCGTGGTGCTGGAGGGCATCGCCACCGCCACCGAGGTTGCCACCGTCGGCGTCGTCTATGTCGCCGTGGTCGGGCTGGCCGTGTACGGCGATTTCGACTGGCACCGCGTGATGCCGATCCTCGTCGAGACCGCAAGGCTGTCCGGCGCGATCCTGCTGATCATCGGCACCGCGACGTCGATGGCATGGGCCCTGACGCAGGCCGGCTTCGCCCAGACGCTCGCTGACATCATGGTGAAGACGCCGGGCGGCCAGGCCGGATTCCTGGCGATTTCGATCGCACTGTTCGTCATCCTCGGCAGTGTCCTCGAAGGTCTGCCCGCGATGGTGCTGTTCGGCCCGCTGCTGTTTCCCATCGCCAAACAGCTCGGCATCAACGACGTGCACTATGCGATCGTCGCGATCCTGGCGATGGGAATCGGGTTGTTCTCGCCACCGTTCGGCGTTGGGTTCTACCAGTCCTGCCTGATCGGCCACGCCTCCAGCGAGGAGGCGCTCGGCCGCATCTGGCCCTACATGGCGGCGCTCTTGCTCGCGCTGGCGGTCGTCGCGGCGGTCCCCTGGCTGTCGACCGGCTTCCTCGGCTGAACCACCGCCACAATCTGCTCCAGGTCGTCAACGGCCATCGCGGCCATCACACGATTTATTCAAAATCGAGCCGGGACGGCTCGGATACCCGGCCCGAACCGCGGGCTTCGATCGATTGAGCTTTGGTTCAGTGGCGCAAGAATGCCGCCGCCTTCGCCGCGATCTCGTCCGCCCGTTCCCACGTCATGCAGAACCGCCCGCCAGCCAGTACTTCGTATCGCAGGTCCTTCACCCGCGCGATCACCTCATCAAGGAACCGCGCGTAGTAGAAGTGCTCGCCCACCAGCAGCAAGGTCGGCTGAACCAGCGTGCGCAGCCCGCCCTCCATGTCGAAGTTCGCCAGTGCGGTCACCGCCTGCCAGCGATTGCGTCCCACCTCCATCTGGGCGGTGTTGATCCGGTCCATCCAGTCCTGCGACGGCTGCATGGGCGCGTGGCCTGGGTCTTTCTCCAGCATGAACTCGATGCTTCGAGTGAGCGGAAAGCCGGACGCATCCTCCGGACGCAACCCGCTTTGCAGCTCCCGCACATGTGTCGCGGTGCGTGTACGGTCGGGCGAGAACGGGCAGTTGACCAGCACCACCCGGTCCACCCTTTGCGGGAAACTGTTCGCGATCGCCACCGACACGCCGGCACCCACTGCTTCGCCGAGCACCGCCGCGCGATCGATGTCGATGGCGTCCATCACCGCAATGGCGCATTGCACATAGTCGGCAAACGAAGGCTGCCCCGTGATCGGGTCGGAATCTCCGTGGCTCGGATAGTCTATCGCTACGACGCGGAATTCCTGCGCCAGCGCCTGCATCAGTTCCAGCATCAGTGCCGAGGATTGTTGATTGATATGGAACAGCATCACCGGCGAGCCGGCACCGGCCGCGCGATAGTGGATATGGCCCAGGCCGGTGTGTACCAGCCCGCGTTCGATGTCCATGCATTTTCCCTTCGACCCGCAAGCGGCATCACTCTAGCGCATTTCCATTGTTACTGTAATCGTCATGGCCCTTGTCATTTTTCAGCGGTTGCGGTGTGCCATCCGCGACAACGCGCGTCGTTGCGCGGTGTGAAAATTGTCAATGCGGAGTCGTATCGTTGACAGACCCGGCGCGACTGTTCCAGTGTGCAAATGTCACGGCATTGCCATCGGCGACAACGTGCCCAATAAGATCGGAACGGCACATAACTTGCGGCCTGAAACAACGGGTTGCCGGGAAACTGGGGTGAGTTCGGGAGACGCGGCTTAACGACCAGAACGCACCCGGGGGAACGACAACGATGAATACGACCACGATGGCGAATTCTGCTGCCATTATCACGGCACGCCTCGATCGATTACCGGTGACCGCGGTCACCTGGCGCATGGTAATCCTGCTGGCGCTCGGCGGTTGCTTCGAAATCTACGACATCGGGTTCACCGCCTACGTCGCGCCCGGCCTGTACGCCGCCAAAATCTTCACACCGACGACGGTTTCGTTCTTCGGCATGACCGGCCTCGCCAGCTTCATCGCCGCGTTTTTCGCCGGAATGTTTGTTGGCACCATCGGATTTTCTTATGTAGCGGACAAGTACGGCCGGCGAACAATCTTCACCTTTGCCCTGCTTTGGTACTGCGTCGCAGCGCTGATCATGGCATGTCAGAGTTCCGCAAACGGACTGAACTTCTGGCGCTTTATGTCCGGCATTGGAGTTGGTGTGGAGTTGGTTACCATTGATACCTATCTCGCCGAGCTGGTGCCCAAGCGCATGCGTGGCAAGGCATTCGGCTTCCAACAGGGTGTCGGAGCCTTGACCACGCCACTGGTGGCTCTGCTGGCCTGGCAACTGGTGCCGCACGCCCCGCTCGGCATCGACGGCTGGCGCTGGGTCGTCGGGCTAGGCTCGATCGGCGCGGTCGTTGTCTGGTGGATCCGCCTCGCGCTCCCGGAATCACCGCGTTGGCTCGCGCAGCAAGGCCGGCTTAGCGAGGCCGAGCAAGTTATCGGCGCGATCGAGGCAAAGGTGCGGGCACGGACCGGCAGGGAACTGCCCCCGATCGAACCGCCCGAGGCCGAGGATTCACGTCCCGGCACCTATCTCGAAGTATTCAGCCCAGCCTATCGGTCGCGCACCATCATGCTGATGGTGTTCCAATTGTTCCAGACCATTGGCTATTACGGCTTCACCGCATGGGTACCGACACTGCTGCTGGCCAAGGGCATTCACGTCAGCCAGAGCCTGCAATACACCTTCGTCATGGCGTTGGCCGATCCGAGCTGGCCGATGATCAGCATGGTGCTGGCGGACCGGATCGAGCGGAAATGGCAGATCGTCATTTCGGCTACCGGCATCGCGGTGATCGGCATCGTCTTTTCGATGCAAAACGCGGCGATCGCGCTGATTATCCTGGGCGCCATTCAGACGATGTGCAATCGGTGGCTTTCCTATTCGTTCCATACCTATCAGTCGGAACTGTACCCCACGCGTATCCGCGCCCGCGCAATCGGCTTCACGTATTCGTTGAGTCGGCTGTCCGTCGTGTTCACGGGCTTCATGATCGCCTGGGTGCTGCAACATTACGGCGTGGAGGGCGTGTTCATCTTCATTGCCGGCGCGATGGGCGTGGTGGTGGTCGCGATCGGCTATTTCGGCCCGCGCACCAACTTGTTGGCGCTGGAGCATATCTCCCGCTGATCGGTGGCCGGCGGCGCGGCGGCTCGCCGCGCCGCCGGCACCGCCTGCATCGTGTTGGACTTTGCACCACTTGCTCTGACCCACAGGACCAGCGACTGGGCAAGGTGTGTAGTCGGCAAATGGTTTGATCTAGCTCGCCGGAGTTCATGCTGTTCGGCGGCATGATGCTGGAACGGAGTGCAGCAGGCGGGCGACGAGCGCGTTGCCGAGACAGAGCGTCGCACCACGCTCGAGGAAACAGCGTTCCTTGGCATGGCGCAATAGCAGCCGAGCGACACGCAGCGCGGATCGCGGCGAGCGCAACGCGCGGCGAAAATGTGGAACGTCCGACCCAGCACGCGACCGCAAGCCGCTGGCCTCGTCCAATGGTGTTGGATCATGGCAGCGTCCGGGCCACTTTGATTCAGGTCAACCTTGGGCCAGATCGAAGCCGCCGGCGTCCCGAGACAGGCGCATTTGACCTGGATCAATGCCGTCTGCTCCAGCGCCGTGTGAGCAGACGGCATGTCCATCACGCTGATCCGCGGCGTGTCGGTTTGGCCTGCACGCGTCCGGCTGGCAACGGGAATTCCGATCGGGATTCTGGCGCTGGCGGGGTTTGCGTCCGGGTCCGGAATGCGGCTGCTCGATCCGCTGCTGCCGCTTGTCGCCGACAGCCTTCACGTGACAGTGGCGCGTGCATCGGTGCTGATAGCCAGTTTTATGCTGCCGTACGGGCTTGGCCAGACGGTACTCGGGCCACTCGGGGACCGCCTCGGCAAGCTTCGGGTGGTCTGCGTGGCGATCACCTTCTACGGCGTTTGCGTCGCCGCCTGCGCTGCCGCCTCTGGCCTCACGGCATTGGTTTTACTGCGCGCGGTATCGGGGCTGTTCGCCGGCGCGGTGATCCCGTTGATGATGGCCTATGTTGGCGATGTTGTTCCCTATGCGGAGCGTCAGGCGACCCTCGGTCGCCTGCTGACCGGCATGGTAATGGCACAGATGCTGACCGGACCGATCTCCGGCCTGATCGGCGATCGGACCGGATGGCGTATGTCCTTTGTGGCGTTGGGTTTGTTTGCGATCGTCGTCGGCGGTACACTGACCGCACGGTTCGGCAAGGCTATTTGGCAGACATCAGGGACGCCGGATCCGGCGGCGGTTCCTGGCCTGGCCACCTATCTCAGTTTCCTGCTGCGGCCGGCCGGGCGGTGGCTGCTGATTTCTGCCTTCTTCGACGGGTTCTGCCTGTTCGGCGGGGCTTTTCCCTATGTCGGAGCCTTCCTGATCCAGGATTTCAATCTGGATGCCGCGACGTCCGGATTGATCGTTGCCGTGTTTGGCCTGGGTTCCTTCCTTTACACACGCTTCGCTCGACGGTTGGTGCGCCGCGTTGGCGAGGCGCACCTGCTGTTGCTCGGTGGTATTGGCGTGGCAGGCGGGTTGGGGGGATTGGCGCTGGCGCCGAACTGGCCGGTCGCGACCGCCATGCAGATGTTAATGGGACTCACGTTTTACATGTTCCATGGATACTGCAAGCGCGCGCAACAGAGACTCTGCCGGAAGCGAGAGGCACCGCCGTTGCAGCGTTCGCGTTTGCATTGTTTCTCGGTCAAGGCATTGGAGCACTGGTCTTCGGCGGATTGTTAGCGGCAGCCGGCTATCGTTACGGATTTCCATGGCGGCAGCGGCGGCCATGCTGATCCTCGCTATCTGGAGCCGCCTGGGCCTGGCCGGACAGCCTGAGCCGATCCCTGATTAGCGCATGAGGGTCTGCCTCAGACCGTCCGGGCGCAGCCTGGAAGTGACAGCAGACGGGCGCGCAACAGGTCGCTCTTGCACGCTGCCAGCCGAACAAGTGCCGCCGACCGAAGCAGTCCCGGTCGGCCGTCCAACAATAACAAAAATCTGAGCTTCATTGCGGGAGTCCGGGGCTTCACGTATCAAAATTGTATGACAAGCCGCCCGCGGGTTCCACCTGCTTGCAGTCGCCTATGCGCCTCTCCAGCACGGTCGGCGGGTAGTAACCGCCACTCGGAGCGTCAGGACTCCAGCCTCCGCCTGCCTGCGCAACCGGTCTAGCTTCTCGAACTCGCAATCGTAATTCCTTACGAATGTCGTGGTGAATCGGATGCTGCGTTGCGCTATCCCCGTGAAGCCGCGCACCGACGTGAACGCACCGCCGTCGCGAACGGCTGGTATCATACGCTCGTTCAACACCGCGCCATCGGCGAGGCCGTCCACGCCATTTGGAAAGTGCTCCCTGATCCGTGCCGCGACGTCGTCACCCCGACGGACCACGATATCGGCCCCAAGCGCCTTCACCAGTTGACGATCGGCCTCGGACGCGTCGGCAATCACGGTCAACCCATCGGCTTTCGCAAGCTGTATGACATAGCCGCCGTACGCGCCCGCGGCGCCGGTTACAGCAAGCGTCTGACCGGGCAGCAGCCCGAGCAGATCGAGCGACTGGCGAGCCGTCAGTCCATTCATCGGCAGCGTGCAGGCTTCCACGTGCGTGGTACCTCGCTGAGCGGGAACCACGGCGCGAGCGTTCAGGACAAGCTGTTCACGGTACGCGCCGTGGCTGCCCTTGGGGATCACCATGGCGATGACGGCGTCCCCGACTTTAACGCCGGTTGACACACCGTCGCCGACCTCATCGGCGATGCCTGCCGCATCCATGCCGGGCACATAGGGCGGTGGATCAGCCTTTTGCTGCGCGGCACGGGAACCGTCCCGGACGAATATGTCTGTCGGGTTCACCGCTGCGGCGTGCACGCGAATGCGCACCTGGCCAGGCCCCGCATGGACTTCCGGGAGATCAACGACCTCCAAGGCCTCGGGACCTCCGTGAACCATCACTCCAACTGCGCGCACGGAGATTGCCTCTCTTCGAAATGGGTCGCTTTCGCCACGGGTGATGGTCGGGCGTCGTGAACGATCACCCCGATAAACCAGCCCGGGCGCATCGTCGATGGCGAACAACATCGCCGATTGTTGACGCAACTCCGGGGGCGCTGAACGATCGATCCGGCCTGACGCTGCGCAAATCGGCCGGAAGGAAACGCCACCAGAACGTATGAGGTGGCCGGACAAAACCGGACAGGCCGAATAATGGTTTCCCTGCCTGACGGCGCCGACCATAAATCGGTAAACGCAACATTTTGATGTCGATCTCGAAATAACGAAATCGTGACCTCGATGTTGCACGGCTTAGTGACCGGTCGGATGAAAACTGGGATAATCTCATCGGCGTCGTAATGCGGACGGTTTCTTGATGCAAAGGGCCGGAGGATCGAGAGCTGTAACATGAAATGAGAATGGCCTAAGCAATTGAACGTTGGTGTCCTCTGCTGGGTACCCGCCAGTGGGACGGTGATCGCCGGGGTCGTCGCGCTTTATACATCGCGCAACCGATTGCCGGCGGATGTCCTCCCCTGAATACATAATATCACCACCGGAACGTCACGGGGTCGATCAATGGCATCGGTAAGTTGGAACAACGCCTCGGGCGGTAGCTGGTCTGTTGCCTCCAACTGGAGCCCCACCGACACGGTCCCGGGTTCAGGCGACGACGCGTTTATCGCAATCGCCGGTTCCTACACCGTTTCGCTGACAGCGACGATCACCGTCGCGTCGCTCACCATCAGCGACGCCTCGGCGGTGCTACAGATCCAGGATGCCGGGGGCGACGACACCGTCGCCGGCGCGCTCGACAACGACGGCAGCGTCGGCGTCGACGCCATCGGCGCGGGTGGCAGCACGCTGACGGTCGGCGGCAGCCTGACCAACAGCAATTATCTCCAGGTCGGCAACAGCGGCATGACCGCCGCCAGCTTGCTCACCGTCGGCATGACGTTCGACAACACCGGCGGCGTGCTCGATCTCTATGGCGGCCACGCGGGAGCGGCTGCGCAGATGCAGGTGGCCGGTGCGGCGCCCGGCACGCTGGTTGGCACCTACTCCATCATCGGTGACGCCGGCGGCGCGACCCTGCAATTCGGGAGCGGCCAGATCGGCACCATCGCCTCCGGCGCGGTGCTGCTGCTGGACGGTGCCAACGCGTTGCTCGCCAATTCGTCCGACACCACGACCGACAGCGCGCTGGATGGCCTGACCGACAACGCCGGCACGCTGCGCATCGTCAACGGCGCCAGCGTCGGCATCGCCGGCAACCTGCTGAACGCCGGTGGCCTGCTGCTGGACGGCGACGCTTATTCGTCCGAGGGCGGCTCCGCCCTTACGGTCGCGGGAACGCTGACCAACACGGATTACATTAGCGTCGGGCCTCCCTCGGGCAACCTCGGCGCCAACGACACCTTGATCGCGGCGGCGCTGACTGGAACCGGCAGCGTCGGGCTGTACGGCAGCACCAACCAGGCGTCGTTCGATATTGCCGCCGCCGCGCCTGCAACCCTGGCGTTCGACCTCTCCCTGTACGGCCATTCGCTGCTGCAATACGGCAGCGGTCAGATCGGCACCATCGCCAGCAACGTCACCCTGCTGCTGGACGGCCCCGACGCGCTGGTCGCCGATGCGTCGGCCACCACCAGCAACAGTGCCTTGACCGGTCTGGCCGAGAACGACGGCACGCTGCGCATCGTCAACGGCGCCAGCGTCGGCCTCACCGGCAACTTGCTCAACACCGGCGGCCTTCTCCTGGACGGCGACGCCTATTCTTCCGAGGGCGGCTCCACCCTCACGGTCGCCGGCACGCTGACCAACACGGGCTTCATCAATATCGGGCCGCCCTCCGGCAACCTCGGCGCCAACGACACATTGATCGCAGCGGCGCTGACTGGCACCGGTAGCGTCGGGCTGTACGGCAGCACCAACCAGGCGACGTTCGATATCGCCGCCGCCGCGCCCACGACCCTGGCGTTCGATCTCTCCCTGTACGGCCATTCGCTGCTGCAATACGGCAGCGGCCAGGTCGGCACGATCGACAGCAACATCACCCTGCTGCTGGATGGCCCGGACGCGCTCATCGCCGATGCGTCGGCCACCGGCAGCAACAGCGCCTTGACCGGACTGACCGACAACGCCGGCACGCTGCGCATTATCAACGGCGCCAGCGTCGGCCTGGCCGGCAACTTGCTCAATGCCGGGGCCCTGCTGCTGGACGGCAATTCCTACGCGACCGAGGGCGGTTCCACCCTCACGGTCGCCGGCACACTGACCAACACGGACTATATCGATATCGGGCCGCCCTCCGGCAACCTGGACGCCAATACGACCCTGATCGCGTCCGCGCTGACCGGCACCGGCAGCGTCGGGCTCTTTGGCGGCGGCACAGCGGAAGCGGTGTTCGATATCGCCGCCGCCGCACCCACGACGCTGGCGTTCAACCTGTCGCTGTACGGCCATTCGCTGCTGCAATACGGCAGCGGCCAGATCGGCACCGTCGCCAGCAATGTCACGCTGCTGCTGGACGGCCCCGACGCGCTGGTCGCCGATGCGTCCACCACCACCAGCGACAGCGCCTTGACCGGCCTGGCCGAGAACGATGGCACGCTGCGCATCATCAACGGTGCCAGTGTCGGCATCGCCGGCAACTTGCTCAACACGGGCGGCCTGTTGCTGGACGGCGACGCCTACGCGACCGAGGGCGGCTCGACCCTGACGGTTGCCGGGACGCTGACCAACACCGACTACATCAATGTCGGCCCACCCTCCGGCAATCTGAACGCCAACACGACCCTGATCGCATCCGCGCTGACCGGCACCGGCAGTGTCGGCATATTTGGCGGCGGCACAGCGCAGGCGGTGTTCGATATCGCTGCCGCGGCGCCGGCGGTGCTGGCGTTCAACGTCTCGATGTTCGGCCATTCGCTGCTGGAATACGGCAGCGGCCAGATCGGTACCGATCGCCAGCGGCGTGGCGCTCGAACTCGACGGCCCGAACGGGTTCGTCGCCGACGCGTCGGCCACCAGCAGCAACAGCGCCCTGACCGGCCTGACGGACAATGCCGGCACGCTGCGCATCCTCAACGGCGCAAGCGTTGGCCTCACCGGTAATTTCCTCAACGCCGGCGCCCTGCTGCTGGATGGCGACCCCTACGCAACCGAGGGCGGATCCACTCTGACGGTTGCCGGCACGCTGACCAACACCAACGCCATCACCGTTGGCCCGCCGTCGGGCAACCTGAGCGCCAACACCACCTTGATCGCGGCGGCGCTGACCGGAACCGGCAGCGTCGGACTGTATGGCGGCGGCACCACGCAGGCGGTGTTCGATATCGCCGCCGCCGCCCCCACCGTCCTGGCGTTCAACGCCTCGCTGTTCGGCGACTCGCTGCTGGAATTCGGCAGCGGCCAGGTCGGCACAATTGCCAGCGGCGCGGCGCTTGTACTGGACGGCCCGAACGCGCTGGTGGCCGATGCGTCCGCCACCACCAGCAACAGCGCGCTGACCGGCCTCGCCGAGAACGACGGCACGCTACGCATCCTCAACGGCGCCAGCGTCGGCCTCACCGGCAATTTCCTCAACACCGGTGGCCTGCTACTGGATGGCGACCCCTACGCGACCGAGGGCAACTCGACCCTTACGATCGCCGGGACCCTGACCAACACCAACGCCATCACCGTCGGCCCACCATCCGGCAATTTGTCCGCCAACGTCACGCTGGTCGCCAGCGCGGTGGACAATTCCGGCGCCATCGATCTGTTTGCCGGAGCCCACCAGGCACTGTTTTCGGTCACCGGCACGGTGGACAACACCGCCAACATCTACCTCAGCAACGCCGCGACCCTGGCATCAAGCGGCGCGTTCACCCAGACCTCGGGTTCCACCGGCGTGGGGGGCGTGCTTGCGGCCTCCACCATAACGCTCGCCGACGGGCTGATCGACCTGGCGGGTGGCAGCATCGAGGCCAGTGAAATCAGCATCTCCAGTGGCGCGACCCTGCTGGGTTTCGGCACCGTCGCGCCGGCCATCAACAGCGCCGGCAGCATCGCGGCGAGCAATGGTACCCTCGACCTCGCCGGCGGTCTCGCCGCGCCTGCCGCGCTGACGATCGACACCGCCGCGGCGCTGGAACTTGCGGGCCCCGACAGCGGCAACGTCACCTTCGCCGGTTCGAGCGGCATCCTCACGCTCGACGAACCGCTCGGTTTCACCGGCACCATCGCCGGCCTGGCGATCGGCGACACGCTGGTGCTGGGCAGCGTCCAGGCGACCGGCGCCAGCATCACGAGTTTCGATTCAAGCACCGACACCTCGACGCTTGCCGTCACCACTGTTGGCAGCGGCACGCTGTACTTCACCTTGGCCGGCGACTACGCGGGCGAATCGTTCGGCACCAACGTGACCGGCTCGTCCAGCCAGGTCGCCGCGGTCGGCGCCGCGGTTGGCGATATCAACACCACGCTGCCGATTGCCCTCGGCATCATCCGGCAGGGCGCGACCAACGCCACCACCGTGCTCAGCATCACCAACAATGCGCCGACCGGGTCCGCCGCGCTCGACGTGTCGATCGGCGCGCTGACCGGCGACGCCACCGGTTCCGGCACCATCACCGCCCTGGCGCCCGGCGCCACGAACACCATCGACGTCTCCGTCGGCCTCAACACCAACTATGCCGGCCCGCAGACCGGCACCGTCACGCTCGATTTTTCGTCCGATCTTGGCGGCGGCAACACCGCGCCGCTGCCGAGCGAGTCGGTCGCGCTGTCCGGCACCATCTATCGCGAGGCGGTCGCCGCGATCACGCCGCTATTGCTGTACGCGCATATCGGCGATCCCGGCACCGAGACGCTGGATGTCGCCAACATCGCGCCCACCGACGGCTACTCCGAGGACCTGATCGCCGCGCTGACCGGTGCGGCCGGGAACCTGACGGTCGCCGGTACTGGCCCCACCGGCGACATCGCGCCGGGTGCATCGAACACCGCCGCGCTGACGCTGAGCTTTTCCACAGCGCAGGCGGGGGTCGTGTCGGGCGACGCGGTGGTGTCGCTCACCTCCGACGGCGGGACAGGGCCCAGCAGCATCGACGGTCTCGGCACCGTCGCACTTGGCACCGTAACCGTGCCGATCAACGTCAGCATCGACAATTACGCGACCGCTGCGATCGTGCCGCCGGCCGACGTCGGTACGCTGACGACCTCGGGCAACACCGCGACACTGGATCTCGGCACCATCGCCGAGAACAGCGGCCCGTTCGCGATCAATTTCGGCGTGGTGAACGCGGCGAGCGGCCCGGCGGACTTCCTCTCCGGCAGCTTCGTCGCGACCGCTGCCGGCGGCTTCACGCTGACCTCGCTCGCCGCGTTCCAGGGACTGGCGGCGGGCCAGTCCACTTCGGACAGCGTCACGCTCAGCACCAGCACGGGTGGCCCGGTCAGCCAGACCATCACGCTGGACCCGACCGACAGCGCCGGCAGCTTCAGTGAGGCACTGACGCCGGATATCCTGAACATCACCGGCACGGTCGCGGTGCTGCCGCCACCCACCATCACCGCGTCCTCGACACTCGCGTCGATGGACGGCGTGCCGGAGTCAATCCCGCTGACGGTTGGCGATCCGAACACTGACACGCTGCCGCTGACCGTCACCATCACCGACACCACCGGCACCCTGACGGCGCTTGCCGCCGGCGCCGCCACGGTCAGCGGCAGCGGCAGCAACGTGCTGACGCTGACCGGCGACATCGACGACCTGAACGAGGAACTGCAAACCCTCGCCTACACCGCGGCTTCGGTCGGCACCGAGGCGATCACCGTCACCGTGGAGGACCAGCACCACGCCTCGGTGACGCAACAGATCACCGCCGTGGCCACGCCCGTGCCGTACACCGCGCCCGTGATCAACTCGCCGGCCAACGTGCAACTGATCGCCGGCACGCCGACTGGTGTCGGCGGGTACAGCATTTCCGATCCTGCCGCCGAGGCGACGGGCGCGCAGGTCACCTTCAGCCTGAACCTGCCGGGCGGTGACCTGACACTGACCGGACCGCCCGGCCCCACGATCACCGGCAACGGCACCAGCAACCTGTCCATCACCGGCACCGTGCCGCAAATCAACGCGGATTTCGCCGACGGTCTGTTTGCCGTCCTGACGCCGGATGCGGGGCTGTTCGGCGATATCACCAACGAACTCGCCAACGTCGCCGCGGCCGCGACCGGCGGGTCGGCGGCGCAGACCCACGCGCAGGTCGCCGCGTTCAACCAATTGGTCGGCAAAATCGCGCCGGCGCTCGACCAGATCTACGACGCGCTGACGGATGATACGGCGAGTTCGATCATCGACCTCGCGCTGGAACTTGGCGACGCGCATATCACCACGTTCAGCGGCGATATGTACGACTTCAACGCCAGCGGCGAATTCATCCTGGCGAAATCGACCAATCCCGGCGATACGTTCCAGGTCCAGGTGCGACTACAGCCGTATCAGAACAGCGCCTCCGGCACCGTCATCACCCAGGCCGCGGCGATGGTCGGCACCGATCGCGTCACCTTCGCGATCAATCGCACCAACACGGTGTGGGTGAACGGCAACCCCGAAACCCTGACGGCCGGCCAGACCATCAAGCTGAGCGGCGGCACGCTCACCCAGTCCGGCAGCAACGGCTACGAGATTTCCTGGAACACCGGCGAGGTGTTGGAGGTCGTCAATAACGGCACCTACCTCGACACCAGCGTCGGCCTGGGCGCCGGCCAGAAGCCGGGCTCCGTCGAAGGGTTGATGGGCCCTGACGAGGGTGCGGCGAACGACTTCATGCTGCCCAACGGCACCGTGCTGGCGCAGCCGCTAAGCACCAACACGCTATACAGCACCTTCGCCAGCGCCTGGGAGGTGACGTCCGCCGACTCGCTGATGGATTACGCATCGGATCAGTCAGCCGCCAGTTTCCCGCTCACGCCGCCGGCCGTGGCACTGAATGTGTCCGATCTGCCCGCTGCCGTCGTGGCCCAGGCGGCCTCGATCGTCGCGGATGCCGGCATCACCAATCCCGCCGCCGCAGAGGCCGCCGAATACGACTACCTGGTCACCGGCGACCCGGATTTCGTCGCCAGCGATGCGGCGGCGACGCAGACCGTGACCCCGACGACGGCGAATGCCACACCCAGTTCGACGCCGGTCGTGCTCGGGATTTATGCGGCCGAGACAGAGCAAGCGGAATCGCCGACCGCGGTCACGCCGGTGGTGTTCAACGTCTATCTCACCGGCACGACCACCACCCCGACAACGGTGAACTGGACGGTCGTCGCGCCCGACCCGACCAACGATTTCGCGGCAGCGGATTTCGGCGGGGCATTCCCGTCCGGCACGGTAACGATCCCGGCCGGTCAGACGACGGGGCAGATCACCGTCAACCTGCCGATCGGCGCCATCGGCAGCGCCACCAACAAGAATCTCAACCTGGAGATCGACGACGACGGCGTGCTGCCGATCTTTGCCGGCACGGCGGAAACCCAGATCACCGGCCCGACGCCGGGCGCCGCGCCGGTTCCCGAACTGCAATATCTGGGCACGCTCGGTACCTTCACGCAGGACGGCGATGGCGACTACACGCTCGATCTCGGCGCGGTGCAGGTCACGCAGATCCTGCCGGAGCTGCAGTTTTCCATCGTCAACGCAGCGAACGCACCGGCCGACCAGCTTACCGGCACGCTAACGGTCGCGGACGTGACCGGCTTCACCGTGACGGGTGCGACGATCCCGGCGCCGATCAATCCGGGCGACAGCTATAGCGGGCTGGAGGTCACCGCCAACGAGGACAAGTTCGGCGATAACGTCGAGACCATCACCTTCGAACCGGTGGACACCAATCCGACCGGCTACACCGCGAATTTGACACCCATCACGCTGACGATCGCCGACACGCTCGAACTGCCCAGCATGGTTTACAGCGAGGCGTGGGGCGACGTTCATATCATCACCTACAACCAGCTCGAGTACAATTTTCAGCAGATCGGCGAATTCGTCCTGGCCGAGTTGCGCATTCCCGGCGACAGCTTCGAAATCCAGATGCGCTTGCAGCCCTGGTACAGCGGCGCCTCGGTGACGGTGATCACCCAGGTCGCGATCCAGCTTGGCACCGACAGCGTCACCTTCGACTGGACCCGCACCGACACAGTCTGGGAGGACGGGAACGAATCGTCGATCAGCCAGGCAGATCCCACGCTGATCCTGCCAGGCGGTACGATCACCGAGGTCTCGCCATCGCTGTACAAGGTTGTCTGGAACACCGGCGAGACGATGACCGTCACCAATGCCGGCGCCTACGACAACATCATCGACGGCATTCCCGGCACCGCGCTGCCCGGCTCGTATGGCGGCCTGCAAGGCGAGGACGAGGGCCAGTCCAACGACTTCCAGCTTGCCGACGGCACGGTGTTGCAGCAGCCGCTGTCCACCGCCGAACTGTACGGCGAATACGCCAACTCCTGGCGCGTGTCGAAGGCCACGTCGCTGTTCAACTATCCGAACGGCGAGGGCACCGGCGATTTCACCGACACCAATTTCCCCGCCGACGCGGTGACCCTGGCTAACCTGCCGGCCAGCACCGTGGCGCAGGCGGCGGCGATGGTTGCCGCGGCCGGCATCCAGGATCCCGGCGTCGCGCAGGCGGCGGAGCTCGACTACCTCGCCACCGGCGATGCCAGTTTCATCACCTCGGCAGAGTCCATCCAGGACCAGGTGACGCCGACCACCATCGCCAACATCATGCCGGTCGCAGCGACGCCGGCGCTCGCGGTGTCCGCGGTGGCGCAGACCGTCACCGCGGCGGCGAGCGGGGTAACGCCGGTCACCTTCGATGCCTACCTGACATCGCTGGACACCAGCGACACGGTGGTCGACTACACCGTCGTGGCGGCGGGCGCGGGGTATTTCGGCGCCAGTGCGTTCGGCGGGACGCTGCCGTCCGGCCAGGTGACGATCGTCGCCGGCCAGACGCTGGTGCCATTCACCATCGACCTGCCGCAGGGCGCGCTGGGCAGCACACCAAGCGAAGACCTGCAAGTGCAGGTCAGCGACACCGCCGATGTCCCAGTCTTCGCGCCGCTGGCGCAGACCGAGATTGTCAACAGCGTGTCGACCGCGGGCAGCCCGCCGATCGCGGAATTCAGCGAACTGGGCGGCGGCGGCACGCTGTCGTTCGACGCCGGCACCAACACCTACACGCTGGCCCTCGGCGACATCGCGGAAGGCGCGTCACCGGCCACGGTGGAAATGGCCGTGCTCAACGCCGCCACCGCGCCGGCGACTCGCTGAGCGGCGCCTTCACCGCACCGCTCGGCAGCGGCTTTGGCGTCACCGGCGACTATCTGACCACGCCTATCGCCGCAGGCCAGATGTATCAGGGCCTCAACTTCACGGTGAAGACCAACCAAGTGGGCGCCAACAGCGTCACGCTCAGCTTCGACGGCGAGGACGTCAACGACAGCGGCTATTCGGCGGTGGTGACGCCGATCACCCTGACGATCACCGACACGGTGGAGGCGCCCGGCGTCGGGCAACTCAACACGCCGCAGACCATCGTATTTCCCAACGTGCATGTCGGCACGCCGGAAAGCCAGGACCTCAGCGTCAGCAATACCGGGTCCGCGCCGATCGGCGTGTCGGTCACGGGGTCCGGCTCGATCACGGCGCAAGGCACCATCGCCGCACTGGCACCGGGCGCCACCGACACGCAGGACCTGACGGTCGGCGTGAACACCAGCACCGCCGGTGCGCAAAGCGGCGAGGTCCAGGTCGATTTCGGTTCGAGCGATCCGCCCGTCGACGTGTTCGGCGACGTCTATAACCTGGCAACCGCCTCCGTCGCCCCCGTCAGCACCATCGTGCATGTCGGCGCAGCGGGCACGATCGCGGTCGCCATCACCAACACCGCCACCGCCAACGGCTTCTCCGAGAACCTGCTCGGCACTCTGGCCGCGGTCACCGGCACACTCAGCATCGTCAGCGCCGGTCCGACCGGCGAGATCGCCGCCGGCAGCAGCGACACCTCCTCGCTCTTGCTCGGCTTCTCCACCACCCAGGCGGGCACCATCACGGGTTCGGCGACACTGGACGTGGCGTCCGACGGCGGTACCGGACCGAGCAGCATCGATGGTCTGGGAGTCACCACGCTCACGCCGCAAGTGACGCCGGTCGACATCACGGTGGACAACTACGCCAACCCGGTGTTCGACGACGTATCCAACATCGGCACATTCACCAACAGCGGTACCGTCTACGCGCTCAATCTTGGCACGATTTCACAAGGCTCGGGTTCGCTCGTATTCGATCTCGGCGTGCTGAATGACGTGATCGGGCCGGCCGATCTTGCCTCCGGCAGTTTGCAGGCGTCCGGGGCGAGCGCCTTCAGCGTCAGCGGTCCCGAGACGTTTCCGGACCTCGTCGCCGGGCAATCCGCCGTCGCGTCCACCGTCACGCTGTCCACCTCCAGCCCCGGCACGTTCAGCGAAACGTTCACGCTCGCGGCGACCAATTCCAACAATAGCGGCTATTCGGCAACGCTACCGGGCGAGACGCTGACGGTCACCGGTACCGTTGCGCCGACCACGTTTACGCCTGCCATCGCCAGCGTGCTGACCAGCAGCCCGATCGATTTCGGCGCCGTGCATGTCGGCGCGACGGCACGGCAGGCGCTGTCGATCGAGAACACCGCCACGGCCGGATCGGCGTCGCTCGACGGGTCGGTGCTGTCGCTGAGCGGGGACACGACCGGCAGCGGAGCGTTCACCGGCCTCGCCCCGGGCGGCACCAATTCGACCGACATCACCCTCGGGATCAACACCGGCACCGCCGGCGCGCAGACCGGGACCGCCACGCTGGCGTTCGTCTCGGATGCCGGCACGCTGGGCACGGCGAGCCTGCCGAACCAGGACATCACCGTCACCGGATCGGTGTACCGCGAAGCGGCCGCCGCGCTGCTGCCGATCAACGAGATCGTCCACGTCGGCGATCCCGGCACCGCTGCGATCACCGTGTCGAACGCCGACGCCGACGACGGATATTCCGAGAGACTGATCGCTTACGTGGCCGGCGTCAGCGGCGATATCGTCATCGCCAATGGCGGCCCGACCAGCGACATCGCCGCGGGGCAAACCAACACTACCGCGCTGGCGATCGGCTTCTCCACCGCCCAGGCCGGCACCATTACCGGCACCGGCACGATCGGGCTGGTTTCCGACGGCGGCACCGGCGAGGGCAGCATCGACGGGCTGGGCACCACCGTGCTGGCCGATGCAACGGTGCCGGTGAGCATCACCGTGGACAACTATGCCAATGCCGAACTGACCAGTGGCGGCAACCTGACCTCCAACGGGCCGGACGCCTACACGCTGAACCTCGGTACCGCGACCGAGGGCGGCGCGGCGCTGTCCGCCGACCTCAGCGTGCTGAACGATGTGGCTGGGCCCGCCGACTGGCTGAACGGCACCTACGCCGTGACCGGCAGCAGCCAGTTCGGCAATACCGGCTTCGGCGCGTTCGGCACGCTCGGCGCCGGCGGGTCGCTGGCGGCCGGCGGCGTGTCGCTGGCCACCAACCAGGTCGGCACGTACAGTGAAACGATTGTGCTGACGCCGACCGACACCAATGCTGACGCGTTCGACGAGATCATGCCGGCGCAGACCGTCACGGTCACCGGCACGATCGCGCCGAAGGGGGTGGCGCAGGGCGACGTGCACATCGTGACCTATGACGGCCTGCGCTACGATTTCCAGGCCGACGGCGACTACGTGCTCACCCGTTCGACGGTGGCGGGCGACAGCTTCCAGATCCAGATAGCGACCGCGCCGGACGCGGCGAACGGCGCCGTGAGCTACACGACGGAAGCCGCGGCGCAGGTCGGGTCCAACGTGGTGACCTTCGCCATCGGGCGCGACACCACGGTGTGGGTGGACGGCACGCCGGACACCACGCTGACCGCTGCCGGCCAGGTGCAGGCGCTGGATGGCGGTGTGCTGACCGAGTTGTCACCGGGCACCCTCCAGTTGACGTGGGCGACAGGCGAGACCGCGACGATCGCCGATGCGGGCTCGCATCTCGACACCTCGGTGGCGCTGGATGCGGCGGTTGGCCGGGGTAGCATGCAGGGGCTGCTGGGCACAGACATCAGCCAGCAATATGACTTCACGCTGCCCGACGGCAGCGTGCTGCCGCAGCCGCTCAGCGGCAGTGCGTTGTACGGCACGTTCGCCGAGGCCTGGAGCGTGACGCCAGCCAACTCGCTGCTGGACGGCGATGCGATCGGGGCGGACAGCGGCGCCGATCCAGCGGTCACGCCGATCGGCATCGGCGCCACGGCCGGCGACACGACGCAGTTCATCTACGCGGACGGGTACGCGGACGGGGCCGGCGCCCAGCCCATGGTACAGGCGACGGCGACGGGCCAGGTGCTGAACGCGGCCCCGGGTGTGGCGGACTTGTCCGACGCCGGGGGCTTTGGCGTGACGTTCCAGGGCACTCTGTCAGAGTTGGCGAACGAGCTGATCTCCGGCTTCTCCGCCAAGGACCTGATCGACATCACCGATCTCGCCGGCCCGCACGTGACAGCAAGCTTTGCCGGGTCGGGCAGCGCGGGGGTGCTGTACCCTGAGTGACGGGACGCAGGGCGGGGAACTCTATTTGGCGGGGCTACTCGCCGGGGGCAGCTTCCAGGTGTCGTCCGATGGGCATGGAGGCACACGGGTCGCATTGGCCTGACCGGGACGAGGACAACGTCGGTGGCAGCTCGCGGTCGCCGGGACGATGCCCTGCTGGTTTTTGCCCATGCATCGGCCTCCGTAACTTGCGGTCGTCACAACAGAGGGGCGCGGACCAACGTGGCGACCCTAGCGCCCCGTGCCCGGCGTCCCGGTGTCATTGCGAGTTGGCCACCGGCCGGAGGCGGCCGACCAGCCCTGAATGAAACTGCGGCGGTTGCACGGGGCAAACTGCTCCCCCTCCCACAAGGGTAGGAGGAGGACCTTTGATTCTCGCGAGCGAAGCGAAACAGTCTCCCGCGCGAGTTCACGGGACCTCTCGTGGAGATTGCCTCGCTCCGCAGGCAATGACGGAATTTGGACGTGGAATCGATCCGACAAAATCAGAATATCGATAGTTCCGCCATTAGCGTTGCAGGCGCTCATCCGCCCGGCACATCTCGGGTCAGTAGCGCCGGCATGTTCACGTCGATCCGGCCCGCCAATATCTTTTCCTCATCCAGCATTGATGGGTCCTCTGGTGCCGGTGCCGGGCTGACTGCCTCGGTGACCGCACGATACCAATGATCGTGCGCCCGGCCATTGGGCCGTCCCTCATGCTCCCAAAGGAAATACGCCCTATCGCGAACAAACTGCTCTTCGTTTCGATCGGTTTCAGGCATTGACTGTCACTCCTCTCGGAAGCGCAGCGGCCGCCCCTCGGACGCTGCCCCAGAACGCCTGTCCTGTAATACTTACGTTCGGCACATTTTTGCTAACGGTCAAGCCAAAATTGCCCGGTCCGGCAACCTGCACATCCAGCAAGCGACCAGCGAACCGCAGCCCCATATTGACAGCCGGGGGCAGCGCAGCCTGGACTGGGGCGGTGAAATCGATGGGACATTCGAGATGACGGCACCGGTTGACGTTCTGATCGTTGGCGCCGGCGCGTCCGGCGCCGCCGTGGCCTGGAGCCTCGCCGAGACACGGATGCACATCGTCTGTCTGGAACAAGGCGATTGGATGAAGCCATCCGAATATCCCAGCACCGGCCGAGACTGGGAAGCGCGTCAACTCAGCGACTTCCATTATAATCCGAACCGGCGTGCCCGAGAGACGGACTATCCGATCAACGAGGACAAGTCGCCGATCAAGGTCGCGAATTTCAACGGCGTCGGTGGCGGTACGGTGCTGTATGCTGGCCACTTCCCGCGCTTCCACCCTTCGGATTTCCGGGTGCGCTCGCTGGACGGCGTCGCGGATGACTGGCCGGTGGACTACGCGACGCTTGAGCAATTTTATGACGAGAACGACCGGATGATGGGCGTGTCCGGCCTGGAGGGCGACCCAGCCTACCCGCCGCATAAACCGATGATGCCGCCGTTGCCGCTGGGCAAGTCGGGTGCGGCGCTGGCGCGGGGGGTCAACAAGCTCGGCTGGCATTGGTGGCCCTCGGACAGCACCGTTGCCTCCATGGATTATGAAGGGCGGGCGAAATGCATCAACCTGGCGCATTGCACCGCCGGTTGTGCGCAAGGTGCCAAGGCGAGCACCGACATCACCTACTGGCCCGTCGCCATTCGTGCCGGTGTCGAGCTTCGCACGCGCTGTCGGGTACGGGAGATCACGGTCAACGAACACGGCATGGCGTCCGGCGTGGTGTACTACGATGCGGACGGAGTCGAACACTTCCAGGCGGCCGAGGTGGTCATCGTAGCCTGCAACGGCATCGGCACGCCGCGTCTTCTGTTGAACTCGGTGTCGTCGCGATTTCCCAATGGCATTGCCAATTCCAGCGGCCTGATCGGCAAGAACCTGATGTTCCATCCGTATGCCCGGATCTTCGGGTATTTCGACGAGACGCTCGACGGCTATCGCGGTCCCGGCAATTGCATCTGGAGCCAGGAGTTTTATGAAACCGACCGGTCGCGCGGTTTCGTGCGCGGTTACACGTTCGAATTCTCCCGCGGCCAGGGGGCCGTGATGGCCGCCGTGCAGGGCATGGCGACGGGCCGCCTGCCCTGGGGCAACGATCACCATCGCATCTATCGCGACCTGTTCTGTCACCGCGCCGGCATGGTGGCGATCTGCGAGGATCTGCCGGAGGAACATAATACGGTCACGCTCGATCCGGTGCTGAAGGATTCAAATGGCATACCAGCGCCAAAGCTCGATTACACGTTGAGCGAGAACAGCCGTCGGATGCTGGATCACGCGGTCGGGCGGGCCACCGAAATCCTGCGGGCCGCCGGCGCGCACGATGTGGGTTCTGAAGTACCGATTGCCGATGGCGGCTGGCATTTGATGGGGACAGCGCGCATGGGGACGGACCCGGAGCGATCGGTGGTCAATGAATGGGGGCGCAGCCACGACGTGAAGAACCTGTTCATCGTCGATGGCAGCATCTTTGTCACCTCGGCGGGGGTCAATCCGACGCGGACCATCCAGGCACTGGCGCTTTACGTTGCCGACAGCATCAAGCAGCGATTGGCGACGCTGTTCGATTGATACCAAGCAGCCCCTCGTCATGGCCGGCCTTGTGCCGGCCATCCACGCCTTTTCGATATCTACCGCAGCGAAGGCGTGGATGGCCGGCACAAGGCCGGCCATGACGAGAGGCGGTCGGCCATAACGAGGGGACGGTCGGCACGGACGGAAGCGGCGGCACGGACGGAAGGCCCGGTCAGACTTGTTCGACGGTCGCCACGTCACCGCCGAGCGTCGTGCGGCGCACGTCGCGCACTTCGTTGCGGTCGAACCGGCGGGCGCGATGCATGGTCGTCCGATTATCCCAGATGACGAGATCGTTGACGCGCCATTCGTGCGAATAGACGAAGTGGTCCTTGGTTGCGAACTCCGTCAGGTCGCGCAGGAACATGCGTGCCTCGGGGATTGTCCAGCCCAGGATGGTTCCCGCGTGCGACGACAGAAATAGCGATTTCCGGCCAGTCACGGGGTGGGTACGCACCAGGCGCTGGCGCACCGGACGGAATGCCGTACGTTCCTCCGGTGTCAGTTCGGTAAAGCCGATCGCCTCACGCGAGAACATCAGCGAGTGCTCGCAGACCAGATGTTCGATCTCCTGCTTCGTGCGGTCGTCCAGCGCGTCGTAGGCGGCGCGCATGTCAGCGAATTCGGTGTTCGCACCCCAGGATGGCAGGACACGCCCGGACAACAGGGAATACTTCGCCGGAACCGGCCGGAACGAACTGTCGGAATGCCAGAGGCGGTCTCCCAATTTGAAAAACCAGACGCGGTCCTGGTCCGACATGATGTTGCCGGAGCGGTCGAGGTTCGAGAAATCCGCGATGCCTGGCCCGAGCCTCGAGTCTTCGCGCTTCCGGATGTGGCCGGGCGTGTTGTAGCCCTCCAGCTCTCCGAAATGGCGGGTGAAGTCGATTTGCTGCTGATCGGTCAGCGGCTGATCGCGAAACACCAGCACCGCGTATTCGTCCATGCCGGACTCGATCGCCGCGACCTCGCCTGGCGACAGGGGCTGTGCGCAATCGACGCCCGTCACCTCGCCTACAAACACCGGATGGATCCGGCGGATTGCGGGGGACATTGCCTTGTCTCCACGCCGCTTCGTTGCCGCGCTCATGCACCGCCCACCGCTTCCCGCCGCTCGACGGGCGCCGTGACGCGGGCGAGGCCGAAATGATCGCGCAACGTGTTCCCCTGGTAGTCCTGTCGGAACAGGCCCCGTCGCTGCAACTCCGGCACCACGAGGTTGACGAAATCAGCGAAGGCACCGGGAAAGTATGGTGGCAGAATGTTGAACCCATCCGCCGCGTGGCTGACGAACCATTCTTCCAGCGTGTCGGCGATACCCTGCGGCGTGCCGCAAACGACCCAGTGACCGCGCGCGGCCGCAGTCAGATTATACAGATCACGTAAGGTCATTTTCTCGCGCAGCGCGGTTTCATAGAGCACGTGCGAGAACGTCCGGCTGCCCTGGAAGGGCGGCGGCGGCGGCACCGGGCCGTCGAGCGGATGCCCCGACACGTCATAGCCGATCCGGCTGGCGACCAGGGTCGCCGCATTCGTCGGGGTCAACCAGCTTTGCAGTTTCGCCAGTTTTTCCCGCGCCTCGGCGTCGGTTGCGCCGATGATCGGCATCATCCCCGGTAGCACGGCGATTTCATCCGGCGAGCGTCCGTACTTGGCCATGCGTCCCTTGAGATCGGCGTAGGCAAGCTTGGCGGCTTCCAATTCCTGCACCACCGAGAACACCACATCGGCGGTGCGCGCCGCCAGTTCCAGCCCGGAAGGCGAGCCACCGGCCTGGATGATGACCGGATGCCCTTGCGGGCAACGCGCCATGTTGATCGGACCCTTGACCTGGAAAAACCGTCCCTTGTGGTTCAGTGGCCGGACCTTGTCCGGATCGATGTAGCGGCCGGTCGCCTTGTCGGCGACGATCGCGCCGTCGTCCCAGCAATCCCACAATCCTCTGACGACATCGACGAACTCATTGGCCCGCTCATAGCGCAGCTCGTGTTCCAGGTGTTCATCGCGATTGAAGTTGAGTGCCGCTTTGGGGTTGGAACTCGTCACCACGTTCCACGCGGCGCGGCCGTTGCTGATATGGTCGATCGAGCCGAAAATGCGGGCGACATTGAAGGGTTCGGAAAAGCTGGTGGAGACCGTTGCACCCAGCCCGACATGAGTGGTCGTGGCGCTGAGCACCGTAATCAGCGTCGTCGGTTCGAAGCGGCACATGAACGACGGGTGGTCCGTCGGTTCCATCACCATCGAATTGGAGATGAACAACAGGTCGAATTTCCCCGCCTCTGCAATGCGGGCGATCTCCTGGATGACGGAAAGCTGGCATGTGGCTGGTCGCGGCACCTTCATAACGCCAGCCGGCGCTGTGGTTGCCAGTGCCAAGGACGAAAACGCCCATGTGCATCTGCCGATTGGTCGCGCTCATCCGGTCGATATCTCCTGCGCTGCCGATGGGCTACAGCCTACACCTGCGCCGGCCGGGCCGGTAGTATGGCCGCTTGCTGGCGGCAGGCCGCACGCCCATGATCGACGGGATCGCAGCCCGGCAGGGCAGCCGCAGACCCTCAGTTTGAACAGGAGGAAACCAATGATCGATCTGTATTTCTGGCCCACCGGAAACGGTAAGAAAGTTGTCATACTGCTCGAGGAGCTTGGTCTTCCCTACACCTTCAAGCCGATCAATATCGGCCGCGGCGACCAACTAACGCCCGCGTTTCTGAAGATTTCCCCCAATGGCCGGATGCCGGCGATCGTCGATGATGAGCCGATGGGCGGCGGCGAGCCGATTTCGATCTTCGAATCCGGCGCGATCATGACCTACCTCGCTGAGAAGACCGGACGGTTCTGCCCGACCGACCCGCGCGGAAAATACGACGTCGCCCAGTGGGTCAGTTGGCAAATGGCCAATCAGGGTCCCAAGCTGGGCGAGCAAGGGCATTTCCGGCGGGCACTCGAAAGCGGCACCAATGGCGACCTGTCCTATGCCATCCGCCGCTTCGATAACGAGGCCCATCGCATCTTCGGGGTGATGAATCTGGGCCTGTTCAACAAGCGCTATCTTGCCGCCGGCGAATACACCATCGCGGACATGATCTGCTATCCCTGGGCTTCGAGTTGGGCGACCCGCAAGATCGATATCGAGGAATTCCCCAACGTGAAGCGCTGGCTGGAAGAAATCGGCGAACGCCCGGCCGTCAAGAAGGCGATGGCGCTAGGTCCGGAGTTCCGGGAAGACCCAGCGTCGATCAGCGCGGAGGAGCAAATGCGGCGGAAGCAATTGGTCGGCGACCAGCGGGCTCAGGCGATCCCTGCCGAATGGTTGAGCGCGGTGCCGGCATAGGTTTTCGGGCGCCTCGGTCGACGCGATGGCGGCGCCTGATCATCCGACGCTGAACGGCCGGCCAAACACTATGAACGGGGGGAGGTTGACGCGATGCGAATGATCGTGGTGCCCAGGCTCGGCGGACCCAATGTGCTGGCGCTGATCGATGCGCCGATGCCGGTGGCGGCGGCCGATCAGTTGTTGGTGAAGCTGGACTATGCGTTGGTGGGCTTCGCCGATGTCTACCAACGAGAGGGCGTTTACCGCACCAACAAGACACTGGGCGCGAACGAAGCACCGCTGAAAATCGGTGGCGGCGGTGCCGGAACGGTCGTTTCGGTAGGCGACCAGGTAACCGATTTCCAGGCTGGCGATCGGGTGGTCTATGGCGAACAGCTTGGGTCGTATGCGGAATACGTCGCGGTGCCCGCATGGCGAGCCACCAAGGTGCCGGATGGCCTCGATCTGAAGGACGTCGCGGGACTGCCGTCGCAGGGCGCGACCGCACATTATCTGGCGTACGACACTGGCAAGCTCGCACCTGGCATGACCTGCCTGATCCACGCCGCGGCCGGGGGCGTCGGGCATGTGCTGGTGCAGCTTGCGAAACAGTGCGGGGCGACCGTGCTGGCGACGGTGGGCAGCGCCGCAAAGGCGGAGTTCGTCAAAGGCCTGGGCGCCGACGGGGTGATTCTGTATCGGGACGAGGATTTCGTCGCTGCGGTGAAGTCTTGGGGCGATGGCAAGGGTGTCGATGTCGCCTATGACGCGGTGGGACCGGCGACGCTGGACAAGACGATCCAGTGCGTGCGGCCACGCGGGCTGGTGGTGTTGTATGGCAATACCTCCGGCTTGGTAGAAACGATCTCGCCGATGGCGTTGGGAAATGCCGGCTCGCTGTTTTTCACGCGTCCTCGCCTGGCAAATCACATGCGCAATGCGGCGGAGGCGGGCAAACGCATGACCGATTTGCTCGACGCCATCAGCAGCGGCCGGCTCCGACTGGCGCTGGCGGAAACGTTGCCGCTCGAGAAAGCAGCCGACGCGCATCGTCTGATCGAGTCGCGTGCCACCATCGGTAGGGTCTTGCTTTCGCTTCGTTGAAGAATGTCGGGGGAAGCCATCATGTCCACAACATCCGGCGAAGCGCGCCCATACCCGCATCCGCATGTCGATGCGGCGTGGCTGACCCGGCTGCGCGAGGACATCATCGAGCCGGACCTGCCGATCATCGATGCCCATCATCATCTGTGGGAGCGTCCTTCCGGCCGCTATCTGTTGGACGAGCTGCGCGCCGACCTGGGTGCCGGACATAACGTCCGCGCCACCGTGTTCATCCAATGCGGGTACGCCTATCGCAACGATGGCCCGGTCGAGCAACGCCCGGTCGGCGAGACCGAACGCGTTGCCGCAATCGCAGCGCAGGCGGTGGCCCAGGGCGTGCCTGGTGTCTGCGCTGGCATCGTTGGCTACTGCGACTTCCGCCTCGGCGACCGCGTGGACGCGGTGCTGGAAGCGCATGTTGCCGCCGGCAACGGGCGCTTCCGCGGCATTCGCCAAAGCGCGGGCTGGGATGCCGCGATCGTCTCCACCACCTCCGCAGTGCCGCCGCGCGGGCTGCTGCTGGATGCCGCGTTCCGCGCCGGTCTCGCGCGGTTGGGAAAACACGGCCTTAGCTACGAATGCTCTTTGTATCATCCGCAGCTTCCCGAACTGACCGACCTGGCCCGCGCTTTCCCTGCCCTGCCGATCCTGGCGAACCACTGCGGCGGTCCAATTCGTATCGGGCCGTACGCCGCCAATCCCGAGGATGCGTTCGCTGCCTGGCGAGCATCGCTGCGGGAACTTGCAGCGTGCCCGAACGTGACGCTGAAGCTGGGCGGACAGGCGATGACGATACGCGGTTTCGCCTGGCACGATCAGAAGCTGCCTCCATCATCGGGCGAGTTGGCAACGGCGTGGCGGCCGACCATGGCAACGTGCATCGAAACTTTTGGTGCGGCGCGCTGCATGTTCGAGAGCAACTTCCCGGTGGACAAGGGCATGTGCAGCTATCCGGTGGTATGGAACGCCTTCAAGCGCCTGGCAGCGGATTGCTCTGCCGACGAGAAGGCCGCGCTGTTCCATGGCACGGCGGCGCGGTTCTACCGGCTGACGTTGACGAACTGAGGCGGGCGGCCAGCCGCTCCCGCACGGCCGCCCTGCGCATCACGCCCCGGCCGACGTGTGCCTTGAGAAAAATTCCATGACGCGCGCTCTTGCCGCTGTCAGCGCCGCACCGGTCTTCCATTCCGGGATGAACGCGCAGTTCGAGAGCAATTTGGAAAGTTCTTCGGCGATCGGATAGGGATGCGCTTCGTCGTTGCCCGCCAGCACAAGGCACGGGGTCCGAACCGTCGATACGAAGGCGCGGTCCACGCAGTAGACGAAGCCTCGGCCATAGAGATTACGATAGAACGCGTCCAGCACCGGCTGGGTCGCCTCGGGGTGGTCTTTCAGCGATTCCGTCCACGCCTGGAACCGTGGCGTGCGTTCGGTTGCCGGCGCGCCCACGCGTCCGATCGGCTGCGCCAGTACGGCCGAGGCAATACGCGCCGGCTGCGCCTTGATCAGATTCAGGATGAACGATCCGCCAATGCACTGACCGTATAGATGGCAGCGGTCGATACCGAGATGATCGAGCAACGCGATGTGGTCGGCCGTGTAAGTGTCCCAACCATCCTGTGCGGTAATCGGGGCGTGCGACTTCCCGCCGGCATTGCGTTGGTCCATGGCAATGACACGGTATTGCGTTGCGAATTCGGTGGTCGGGTTTATCGGCGCCATGGCTTGGTTCCAGACGTCGATGATCGACGCCAGGCCGGCGGGAGCGAACGTCAGGACTGGGAATCCCTGGCCGAACTCCTCATAGTAGATATGCGCGCCGTTATGTTCGAAACTGGGCATCTCTCTTGCACTCCGTTACTATGACAAGATTGCGTCCTGCCCATGCCAGGACATCCGGTTTCCTTGCGTCGTTGTCTTTGCGTGGGCAGCGCCCGAGCCATCCGCCAGGGAATAACAGCGATCGGGCAGCGTCCTTCGTATCGTGGCATCCATGACGGAAAGGGCAATGCTATGAGGTCAGTATCGGCGGTGATGTTGGTCCTGGCGTCCCTCGCGGGCGCCTTGTCAGCCTGCGCTCCCCCCAACAACCCGGTCCCACAACAGGCCAACTCCAAGCCACCACCCGCCTCCTCTGGGGCGAGCGGCGGGGGCTACTAAGGCACTGCTTGTCGCTCGCGGTCACTCCACCGGCACGAAGATCGAGTGCCGCATCTTGCCGCCGATCGACTTCGACAGGTGCCCCTTGCCGCGCACGTCTTCGACCAGGATCACCTCGCCAGCGCCGATCTGCCGCACCTCGCCGTCGCTGGCGGTGATCTGCACGCCGCCGTCGAGGTTGATGATGTATTGCCGCCGCGGCGCCGGGTGCCAGCTTAGGTCATAATCGCCTGACGTCTCGCGGAAGATGATACCGGTTGCCGGCAGACGCTTCGACAGCTTGCTGCCGTTGCGTTCCTCCACCCACTCGACCTCGATGTCGCGCCAATGGGTCTCGCCGGAGTCGTCGACATAGATGTTATGAATGCGCATTGCCTGGTTCCTCCTTATTCTATCGGCACGAAGATCGAGTGCCGCATCTGGTTGTTCACCGACTTCGACAGGTGTCCCTTGCCGGTGATGTCTTCCACCAACACCACCTCGCCGGCGCCGATCACCCGCGCCTCGCCGTCGCTCGCCGTCAACTGCACCCCGGCGTCGAGGTTGATGATGTATTGCCGCCGCGGCGCCGGATGCCAGGGGCGATCATGTTCTGCCTGGGTCTGGCGGAAGATGATGCCATTGGCAGCCTGGTGCGCCGAAAGCTTGCCGGCGTCGTTTTCTTCCACCCATTCGATCTGGAGATCGCGCCAATGCGATTCGCCGTCGGCATCGCAGTAAAGATTGTGCACGTGAAGCGCCATGTGATCACCTCCATCTGTCATTGCGAGGAGCGCAGCGACGCGGCAATCCCCCGCCTGACGAGCCGATGGTGGCTCGTCAGGCGGGGGATTGCCGCGTCGCTACGCTCCTCGCAATGACAATTTTTCACTTGTTCCGCCAATTCGGCCGGCGCTTTTCCGCGAAGGCCTTTGGCCCTTCGATGTAGTCCTGGCTTTCGATATTTTCCCCCTGAGCCGGGAAAACCGTGCGCATCGCCTGTTCCAAGGTCGGCGTATCCAGCCCGCGATACACCGCCTGTTTCGACGCGCGCACCGCTTTCGGCGAGCATTCCAGGATCATGCCCGCCCAGCGCTTCGCCGCTTCGAGTGCCTGGCCTTGCGGCACCACTTCGGTGACGAAGCCAAGTTCGAAGCCCTCGCGCGCGGTGACGCGCCGGCCGGTGAGGATCATGCCCATCGCCTGCTTTATTGGGATACTGCGAGGCAGCCGATGCACCCCGCCGCCGCCGGCGATCAGGCCGACGCGCGGTTCAGGCAGCGCGAACAGCGCGTTCTCGGCGGCGATAATGATATCGCAGGCCAGCGCGGTCTCGAACCCGCCGCCCATCGCCCAGCCATTCACCGCGGCGATCAGCGGCTTGTCGAGATTGAACCGATGCGTGATGCCGGCGAACCCATTGGGTCCGTTCGGGCGGCGCTTGCCGGCGGCCTGCACCTTCAGGTCGTTGCCGGCGGAGAACGCCCGATCGCCGGCACCGGTGATGATGCCAACCCACAAATCGTCGCGTGCGGCGAACTCATCCCAAACCGCAGCGAGTTCGTCGTTGGCGTCGGCATGCAGGGCGTTGAGAACCTCGGGCCGGTTCAAAGTCACAATTCGAACGTGGCCCTCGTCGTGGACGATGCAGTATTGGTGCGGCACGTGACCCCTCCCCCACCCCCTCCCACAACGGGAGGGGAAGCCAGCTTTCTAACCGCTGATCACCGCGTCGTTGCGCAGCTTGCCCAGTGTGTTGCCATCCAGCTCCAACCATTCGGCCAGAACCTCGTCGCTGTGCTGGCCGAGCATGGGCGCGGCGCTGATTGGCAGTGTCTTGCCGGAATACCGCACCGGCCAGCCGCTCATACTGTACTCTCCGACCTTCGGATGATGCATCGTCTGGCGGATACCGCGCGTTTCGAAGGTCTTGTCGTTCGCCAGTTCCATCGTGTCCATCACCGCGCCGGCCGGAATGGTGGCACTACCAACCAGGCGCATCGCCTCGTGCTTGTCGTGCTGGCGGGTCCAGTTGGCGACGATCGCGTCCACTTCCTCGCGATGTTCCGTGCGCGCTTCCGGCGTGGCGTAGTTCGCGTCGCCGATCAGGTCCTCTCGCCCCATCACTTTCAAAAGCCGAGTCCAATGCTCGGGGTTGGCGCGGCTGGTGTAGATGTAGACGTAGTCGTTCGGGCCGCCGCCCTTGCAGGGATACACGCCGATCGGCGGATTGCCGCCGCCCACGGTCTTCGAACCCGCACGCGGCGCCGGCTTGCCGGTGCGTTCCATGAACGTGAAGGCGTTGCGAATGTAATGCAGGATCGAATCCTGCATCGCCAGTTGCAGATGGTCGCCCTGGCCGGTGCGCAACTTGCGCACGTAGGCGCCCAACACGGAGATCGCCATCAGCATGCCGGTGCCGGTGTCGCCGATTGTCGCGCCTGGCTTGCAGGGAGGCCCGTCTTCCTCGCCGGTGATGCTCATCAGGCCGCCGGCCGCCTGGGCGATCATGTCGAACGCCAGGTTTTTCTCGAACGGGCTGCCTTCGCCGAAGCCCTTGGTCTGGCAGTAGATGATGCCGGGATTGATGGCGCGGATCACGTCGGGGCCGAGGCCGAGCCGTTCGATGGCGCCGGGGGCAAAGTTCTCGCAGAACACGTCGGCGTGTTTCGCGAGATCCTTCACCAATTCGACACCGCGCTGGTCCTTCAGGTTGATGGCGACCGAGCGCTTGTTGGCGTTGTATTGCAGGAAGTAGTTGGCATCCTGGCCGGGCTTGCCACCAGCAGTGCGACCGGGATCGCCGACCTTCGGATTCTCGACTTTTACCACGTCTGCGCCCATCCAGGCGAGCGCCTCGGTGCAGGACGGTCCTGCTTCGAACTGCGTCAGGTCAAGGACCTTCATGCCTGTCAGGCAAGTCTCCGCACCATTGCTCATTCTCGGACGCTCCCGTTGAAGAAGTGAGGAATTGGAGGGAGCTTACGCCGGGTCGCCGCCGGGCGTAAGTCCGCGCACGAGGCGGCCGTTGCCGTCGCCGCGAAGCACGGCGTTATTTTCGGTTAAGGGCGAATTCCGGCACATCGCCGGCCCCAACGAACAGCTTCCGCGTCACGAACGACAGCCAGACACGCCGCCCACGCAAGAAGTCGCCACCGAGCAAGGCGTCGCCAACAGCGGCGTCGTTCGGCACCACCGCCAGGGTTGGCTCCCGGATGCGCGCTTCGCCGACCAGCAATTCGCGGAACTGGTGCACATGAACTGCAACCGCGGTCGGTGCGGCACCGTGTGCCATGATCGTGCGGTCGGTCGCCAGGGACGCCTCGAACAGGCCGAGCCGATGCGCCATCCCCATGCCGATCGTTGTCGCCTGCGCGCCGGTGTCCAGGATCGCCATGCCGGCTACGCCGTCCAACGTGATGGGCACCAGCAGCCGGTCCCGCCGCGCCTCCAAGCCGTTGATTCGGATGGCCGGTTCGTGCCACGGCGGTACGGCGTCCGGACAACGCCGCACCCGATACAGGGTGAGTTGGTGGTCCGCCTCGTCGATGTCCAGGTCGAACGCCAGCAGGATGTCGGCGCCGAGAAGACCGTCGGTGCGCGGGCCGCTCACATGGTCAATGCTGAAGTTGCCGACCGCGACATGCTCTATCGGAAATCGCGTCTGGCCGATCACGATGCCGGGGATGTCCGCGTCCCAGTTGGCGCTCGACCCGCCAATGCCGAAGCTGCGGGTCAGGTGCTGCCTGTCGTGCGGCAGGCCGAGGCGGGCGACCGCGGCCTCGGTCAGCACGGTGCGCTCGGCTCCGGTATCCACCAGCAGGCGGATCGGCTGGCCGCTGATGATCACGGTCACAAACATCAGATTCGCACGCGTATCCAAGGGCGTCTCCGCCAGCGGCACCAGGTCGCAGGACTCCGGCGCAGCGCAGCCGGCGAGACCAGCGAAGAGCAGTAGGAGGAGGGAGATGAGGCCGCGCATCGGGGTTGGAGTGTGGCAGGCCGATGGGGCGGAGGGCGAATCCGGGTTTGGCGGAGCCAGGGTGGCGGAAAAAGGAGCGAGTGAAGTATGTACGGTGGGCGGCACCCTCACCCCCGACGCTTCGCGTCTCGACCGCCGAAGGCGGGAGAGGTGAAGGTCACGCTATCTGCACGGCGCTCACGGCCGCCTCCAGTTCCTCGAAGCTCGGCATGTGCTGGTTGGGCACCATCTTGCGGCCGGACTCGACACTGACTTGCGGTGCGTTGCCATGCAGATGCGTCACCAGCACGGCGCGGATGACCTCGTAGAACTTCGCCTCCTCTTCCACGACACCCTTCAGGCGTCCGGCGAACGGTCCGACCATGCCATAGGCCAGCAGCACACCCAGAAACGTGCCAGTCAGCGCGCTGGCGATCATCGCTCCCAGCACCGCCGGGGGACGGTCGATATGCGACATCGTCTTGATCACACCCAGCACCGCGGCGACGATGCCCAGCGCTGGCAGTCCATCCGACATGCTCTGCAAGGCGTGCGCGCCGTGCAGTTCCTCGTGCAGCGTCTTCTTCAGTTCGCGCGCCAGGACGTCTTCGATCTGGTTGGGATCGTCGGCATTCATCCCAACCATGCGCAGATAGTCGCAAATGATCGAGGTGGCGAACTTGTTGCCGAGGATGCGGGGAAACTTCTGGAACGCCGCGCTTTCCTGCGGCTTCTCGATGTGCGGCTCGACCGCCATGTTGCCCTTGGTGCTGGCAAGGCGCACCAGGAAATATAGCAGCGACAGCAGGTCGATGTAGTCGGCTTTGCCGAAGGCGGCGCCCTTGATGATCTTGCCGAAGCCGGACACCGAGTGCTTCATGTCGTGAATGCTATTGCTCATGGCGAATGAGCCGATCGCGGCGCCGCCGATCGTCCACAACTCGAACGGCAGCGCCTCCTCCAGCGGTGCGATTGCGCCGCCCGAGACAAGGTAACTGCCGAACACGCAGGCCAGCAGGAAGATAAGAGCGCCGATCGCCACCATGGCCTGGGGCTATCTCGTCGGCAGAGCCGGGGCGCCGGGCGCCGCAACCATGGAGCCGGCCGCCGCGTTGCCTGCCGGGCTGCCTGTCCCCGCAGTTCGGTCTGGCGGGCGTGTTGCGCGCAGCACGACGATGGCGATGCGCCGGTTGGCCGCCGCCAGTGGATCGGCAGGCAGCAGCGGGTCGCGGTCGGCATTGCCGGTGACGCTGCGGATGCGGCTATCGGGCAATCCGCCATCCACCAGCAGCCGGCGCGTCGCGTTTGCTCGTTCGGTGGACAGTTCCCAGTTGGTGCGGTCGCGCCCGGCGAAGGGTGCCGAGTTGGTATGGCCGGCGATAGAGATGTCCTGGGGCAGCCTGGTCAGGACCGGCGTCACCTTTTGCAGCAGCAGCATCGCCCGATCGTTCGGCGCCGCCGACCCCAGCGGGAACATCGGCTGGCGTTCCTCGTCGAGGATCTGGATCCGCAGCCCCTCCGGCGTGATGTCGATGACAAGCTGCCGGGCCAGTTCCGCAAGCGCTGGATCGCCGCGCACCGCCTCGCGAATTTGCTGCGCGGCCTGGTCGAAGGCAGCTTTTTCCTGACGCGCCTGGGCTGCGCGCAAATCGGCCTCGGTCGGGGCACGAGACTGTGCGACGGCAACGTCGGCGCGGAGTGCCGAGCCCGGTGCCGCTGCCTCGGGCGGAAGGTCGGGACTAAAGCGGGCCAGCGCCGCCGCGGTTCCCGGCGCTGGTGTCGCAGCGGCAGCGGCGGTGGCCGCTGTGCCGGGCGACGTCACCGGCGCGCCGGCTGGCTGGTTCGTCGCCTGTTGTGGCCCGTAGGTGAAGCCCGCACTCACCCGCGCGTCGGGCGGCGGATCGGCGTCCGAGGGATCGAGCGGGGTCGGCCGGGTCCCGGGGACAGCTTGAACAGCCCCACGGTCAGACGCCAGCGCGCCCTCGTCGAAGGCTGTGTGACCTCCGAACGGGTCACCGGTGCCCGACGACGCATGGCTGAGTTGATTGTTCGGGCTGAAATAGTCGGCGAGGCCTTTGCGCTGGTCCTCGGTGGTGGCGTTCAGCAGCCACATGAGCAGAAAGAACGCCATCATGGCGGTGACGAAATCGGCGTAGGCGACCTTCCAGGCGCCGCCGTGGCCCTCGCCCTCGACCACCTCCTCCTTTTTGATCACGACGTTCGGGCGGTTGCCGGCGCCCTTTCTGTTGGCCTTGGCCATTTGTCCCTCGAGGTTGCGGCTACGGGGGACAGAGTGCGCACCGGTGTCTTAACGTTCGGTGCACGATTGGCAGCGACGGCGGGATTGATGCGCATTTCGGCTGGCTGTGGCCCGCCGGCATGGCCGGTGTGCCTTTGCGTTGGGCGGACGGGCACATTCCGCATGGTCTCAGGCTGGGTCGTCACCCTCGAGAGGCGGGCGGAGACGCAGCTCGGCCGGCGCCTGAGCGTATTGGGGAAGTGCGCGGCATAGGCCCGCACGAACGCACGCCGATCCCCCTTGAACATGGCCTTGTGCGTCGTGACGCAGACCATCACCAGATGATCGGGTGCGACCACGCGATAGGCGAGGATCGGGTCCGCCCCGACAACCCCGAGGTGGCAGTGGTGGAAAGCGTCGTCCCGGTAAGCGGCGACGAGGCGCCCCTCGCCGTTCCGCCAGGAGGGCTTGTCCAAGCCGTAGCGGCGAAACGGGACATTGCCGTGCGTGGTCTTGAAGTAGCGGAACTCGAATACGCGCCACCAGACTTCGCGCAGGTCGACGGTGTGAAGCCGCTTGGGCAGAGCGAGATGGCTGCGTGCGAGCTCGAGAGACTCATCAATCGCCGTGCGGTTCAAGGTCCGCCATGCGCGCCATCTGCCAGGCGATGTACTCGTCCGCGGTGCGGATGGTATCCGGCACTTGCACGCGCGGTGTCGCCCGGCCGGCCTCGACGATCCAGCGCTGATATGGCGTCATCTCGTCCCAGCCGATCTCGTCGCGGGGCGCGCGCGAACGGCGGCGCGTTGTTTGCCCCGTTCGGTCCGCCTGCATACGATCGCCTTGCACCACAGTTAGTCCCATCGCCGGTGTCTCTTGAGTTAGCACGCCCGGCAGGACAGCGTTATGCAGATGTGAATCAATCATTGCCGCGCCGCGCGAGAAAAGCTGGGCCAGCCGGCTGATACCCCTTCCCTCGCATCACCTGACCCCGCTGCAATCACGCAGCCCACCCACCTGCCGCCTTGTCAATCGCCCTTGATGGTCCGATATAGACGCGGTCCGGACCGCGTTGGTCCGGTTTATCCCCCGATCGTGAGGTCAGGCAGCCAGCCATGTTCATCGAGACCGAAGGTACTCCCAATCCGGCCACCCTGAAGTTCCTGCCCGGCCGCTACGTGATGGAAGCCGGCACCGCCGACTTCGCCTCGCCGGCCTCGGCCGAGCGCAGCCCGCTCGCCGCCGCGCTGTTCGAATTGGAGGGCGTCGCCCGCGTATTCCTCGGCAACGACTTCATCACCGTGACCAAGACCGACGAGATCGACTGGCCGGCGCTGAAGCCGCAAGTCCTCGCCTCGATCATGGAACACTTCGTCGCCGGCCGTGCCACCATCGAGGGCGACGCCGCCGACCTCGACGAGGAAGACGTCGATCCCGCCGACCAGGAGATCGTCGACCAAATCAAGGAGTTGCTGGACACCAGGGTGCGCCCGGCGGTGGCCGGCGACGGCGGCGATATCGTGTTCCGCGGCTATCGCGACGGTGTCGTGCGGTTGCACATGCAAGGGGCATGCTCTGGCTGCCCATCCTCCCGCGCCACACTGAAACACGGCATCGAGAATATGCTGCGCCATTACGTCCCGGAAGTGGTCGCGGTCGAGCAAGTGGAAGCTGGCGATTGCCGGCCGTCGACGCGGGCGGGCGCGCTTTTCATGCTGCGCCGCAACATCCGCGGCTGACCCCTGGCCTGGCAAATTGGGAGTGCATGATGGCGATCGACGACGCAGGGCTCGACCTGCTGTTCCGTGAGGCGCGTACCCACAACAAGTTCACCGAAGAGCCGATCTCCGACGAGACGCTGCACCAGCTCTACGACATCCTGAAATTCGGTCCGACGTCGGCAAACAGCTCGCCGGCGCGGTTCCTGTTCCTGCGCACCAAGGAAGCCAAGGAGCGGCTGGCGCCGGCGCTGTCGTCCGGCAACCTTGCGAAGACGATGGCGGCGCCAGTCACCGTCATCGTCGCCTACGATCCGAAATTCCACGAGAAGCTGCCGCAATTGTTTCCGCACAATCCGGACGCCCAGTCCTGGTTCACCAGCAACGATGCGCTGGCGGCGACCACGGCATTCCGCAACGGTACACTGCAAGGCGCGTGGCTGATCGTGGCGGCGCGGGCACTGGGGCTGGATACCGGGGCGATGTCAGGCTTCGACAACGACAAGGTTGACAAGGAATTCCTCTCCAGTCGCGGCTGGCGCTCGAATTTCCTGGTCAATCTCGGGCGCGGCGATTGGGAGGGTGTGTTCCCGCGCTCGCCCCGCCTGAGCTTCGACGAGGCCTGCGTGCTGCTTTAACCCCCCTTCCCCACGCGGGAAGGTCCCTTTTGTGCAATCATGGGCTCTATGGCAGGCACGCGCACATCAGGAGGTTAGCGATGTGCGAAACCAGGCGGATCACAGTCGATCCGAACCAATGCGGTGGGCGTCCTTGCCTGTGAGGCCTCCGCAAAAGACGTCCTCGATCTGCTCGCCGTCGGCGCGAGCCGGGCGGAGCTCCTAGCAGATTATCCTCTGCTTGAACCGGGCGACATCAAGGCCGCGCTCGAATACGCGGCGAGGCTGAGCGATCATCCGGTCCTGCGCGTAGCTTGATGCGATTCCCGGTTGGTGCACAACTGCCGTCCGCGCTCGCACCGATCGACTTGGTTTAATGCCAAGCGCCATAAAGACTGACCCACGGCCAGGGTCCGTTCGACCGGCCACCCCTTCGTCATGGCTGCCGCCCCTTCGTCATGGCCGGCACAAGGCCGGCCATGACGAAGGGGCGGCAGCCATGACGAAGGGGGGCCCAAGCCCACCAGCAGGAGCAGACGTTCGGCATGCTTATCCTCGCTCTGGATTGTGCACTGGCGCGCTGTTCCGCCGGCGTCGTGGCCGACGGCGTGTTGAGCGCCGGCCGTCAGCAGGACGCCGGCCGAGGCCAAGCCGCACTGCTGCCGGTCATGGCAGCCTCGGTGCTGGATGAGGCGGAGATCGCGGCTACCGACCTCGACCTGGTCGCAGTGACTGTCGGCCCCGGCAGTTTCACCGGCATTCGCGCGGGGCTCGCCCTGGCGCACGGGATCGCGTTGGCGGCCGGCGTGCCGGTTGTCGGCGTGACGGTCGGCGAGGCGTTGGCCGATGCGCTACCGCATTTGGGGGGCCGGCGGCTGTGGACGGCGATCGACAGCCGGCGCGGCCGCGTCTTCTTAGAGCAAGATGGAGCGATCTTTGCGTGCGGGCTGGATGAGCTGCCGGCGGCGCGGGGGCGGATCGCGGTGGCTGGTGATGCGGCGATTGCGGTTGCCGCCCGGCTGGCGGCGCGCGGCACCGACGTGATGCTGACCGACGCCAGGCTGCCCACCGCGCGTCACGTCGCGATGGCGGGGGCCCGCCGCCTCGCTGGGGCATTGGCCCAGCTTCCAGCCCAGCCGCTTTATGTCGATCCCCCTGAGGCACGGCTGCCGCAGGGCGGGCTGCGGCCGGCGCCCGTCGCGTGACCGAGGCGATTCAGCGCGCCACCATGGCACATGTCGCGCCGCTGGCGGCGATCCACGCGGCAGCCTTTCCTCCGCGCGAAGCCTGGGGCGAGGACGCGATCGCGCTACAACTCGCCATGCCGGGCGTGTTTGGCCTGCTGGACCAGAGGGGTGGGATGATCCTGGCGCGGGTGACCGAGGACGAGGCGGAGGTGCTGACTGTGGCGGTCGCACCGCAGATCCGCAGGCAGGGCGTCGCGACGGCGTTGCTGGCCGGCGCGATGGCAGCGGCTCGCGAGCAAGCGGCACGGACGATGGTGCTGGAGGTCGCGATCGGCAACGCTGCCGCGCGGTCGCTGTATGTACGCGCCGGGTTCGTGGAGGCAGGACGGCGTCCCCGCTACTATGCCGATGGCGGCGATGCGCTGATCTTGCGAGCCCGCCTCTCGTAGCGTTCAACGGGGCGCTTGCGTGCCCGCCTAGGCTCCGCTCGGCAAACGGTTGGCATGCGCAGAATAGGACTGAACATATGCACGGAACCGCGGACCTGGCCGTACGACCGGCTGCTAGCGATCACTTCGACGGCGAGCGGTTCTTCAACCCGCACGCCCCGCACGGCAAGAGCATCCAGGACGTGCGCCGCTGGCGGCGCGAGCGGCAGAAGCAGCCGTGGCCGGCCCATGTCGTCGATCCGCCCTTCCCCGCGCCAATCAGCGCCGCCGCGGACCGCATCGCGGCGACGTTCATCGGACACTCGACATTCCTGGTGCAGGTCGGCGGCATCTGCGTGCTGACCGACCCGATCTGGTCGAGGCGGTGCAGCCCGGTGTCATTTGCCGGTCCGCGCCGTGCGCGACGGCCAGGCCAGAGCCTGGATGCGCTGCCGAGCGTGGATCTGCTGCTGGTCACGCACAACCATTACGACCACATGGACCTGCCAACGTTGCGGCGGGTGCGGCGGCGTTGGGCGCCCCCGACGGCGACGGGGCTTGGCAATGCACGGCATCTTGCGAAGGCGGGCATCCGGTCGGCGGTCGAACTCGATTGGTGGCAGAGTGTCGAACTTGCGGGCGCCCGGGTCACTTACGTACCAGCGCAACATTTTTCGTCGCGCGGACTGTATGACCGGAACCGTTGCCTGTGGGGCGGGTTCGTCGTCGAGGCCGGCGGCGCCGTGGTGTACTTCGCCGGCGATTCCGGATACTGCCCGCACTTCGCCCAGATCGCGCGGGAATTTCCGCGCATCGATCTCGCGCTGTTGCCGATCGGAGCCTACGAGCCCCGCTGGTTCATGCACCAGCAACATGTGAACCCACATGAGGCAGTGCGCGCGCATCTGGACCTTGGCGCGCGCCGCAGCCTGGCGATGCATTTCGGCACGTTCCAATTGACCGACGAAGCAATCGACGCTCCGGTGTTGGCGTTACGAAAGGCGCAGGTTGCGGCGGGTGTGGCGGAACGGGATTTCGACGTTCTGGGCTTCGGCGAGACCCGTGACTTTGAGATTCCGGGAAGGGACAGGCAGTCGTAAATGCAGTGCTGGAACGTTTTCGTGATAATTGGAAGCGTGACCCTCCTGTCATTGCGAGGAGCGAAGCGACGAAGCAATCCCCTGCCTGATGAACCGCTGGTGGTTCGTCAGGCAGGGGATTGCCGCGTCGCTCCTCGCAATGACAGAAGACTGACGATCTGGCACGAATAAGAAATCCGATCGGGGGCGCCGGTTATGCAAGTCGCGACAATCGTTGGCGGGCCGGGTTCGCCTTATGTTCGAAAGGTGCTGGCGATTTTCGGCATCAAGCGGGTGCCCTTCCGGGTCGACCCCATCATTCCCTTCCAGGGCAACGATGACTTTACCCATATCAGTCCGTTGCGCCGTATTCCCGTCTTGATCGACGATCAGGTAACGCTCGCCGACAGCACGGCGATCGGCGAATACCTCGATGAGCGCTATCCGGATCCGCCGCTGTTCCCAAAGACGCCTGCCGCACGCGCCCGGGCGCGATGGCTCGAGGAATTTGCCGATACCAGGATGGGCGACGTCTTCATCTGGCGCATTTTCAACGCTGCAGTGATTCGTCCGGGCGTCTGGAAGGAACCGCGCGACGATGCCGCGATCGTGGATGCCCTGCGCAACCAGCTGCCGCCGGTCATGGACTATCTCGAATCCATCGCTCCGGAGGACGGCTTCGTTTGCGGCGACCTCGCGATCGCCGATATCGCCATCGCGGTCTATTTCGCCAACCTGCGCTGGTCGCGCACTGCGGCGGACCTCTCGCCGTGGCCGCGAACAACCGCGTGGATCGATCGCGTCGAGAGCATTCCTGCACTTGCGAAACTCACGATGCTCGGCGAACGGTTCATGACGGTCCGTCGCTCCGAGCGGCACGCACTGTTTGACGAGATGGGATTTGCGTTGACCGAAACGACGTTCGCCAGCGACGGCTTCCGCAGAGGCCCAATGAGCGTGTGAGGCCAGGAACCGTAGAACGCCGGTTTCATTCCCGCGCCATGATCGCCTGGCCGATACCTTCGCCTTCCAGCACCTGATCGTCATCCATTGTCACGGTGACCTTGAACAGCCGGCCGCTGAATACGAATGGCGCGTCGTAATGCGACACCGGCGAGCCCCGGTCGCAGCCGATGTCCAAGCCGGCCCAGGCAATGAAATTGAAAAAGCCAAGTCGCGTTTCGATGCGGCCGACAGCTTCGCCATCCAACAATAGCGTGAGGGTGCTGACGCCTGGTCCCGTCGCGATGGTCGGAGCTGGCTCGCGGGTCAGGCGACGGACGCGGATGCCCACGTGGTGCTCTCCCGATGGGATCGGCCGTTCAGCGGTGACGATCACATGCTCGCCGCCGATATTCATGTCGTGCACGAGGTGGCCGTCTTTGAGGTACAGGCTATAGCCGGTCGTCGCGTCGCCGTGTGCGATAAGCACGCCATTGGAAGAGGTATCGAAGTCCGCATGAGCTTCGATCAGATAGCTGCGGCTACGTAGGTCGGGTGCGACCTCGGTCGGAACATGGCCGATGCCAGCGTGAAACACATAGTGCGTGCGTGAGCCGTGAAAGCGGCTGGCATTCTCAATGAAGCGCTGCCGGAACCGGTCGTCGAGCGGCAGCACATTGTGCTTTTCCGCTGCCGCCCACCACAATTCTATAAGTTCCGCCAGCTTCGCCGGTTCTTTCGCGGTGAGATCGTTGGTTTCGGAGAAATCCGATTCAAGGTGGAACAACTCCCACTTATCCGTTTCATAGGAGGTTTCCGGCGGATGGTAGGCAACCGCCTTCCACCCCGCGTGCCAGATGCCGCGGTGCCCGAACATCTCGAAGTATTGTGGGGTGGGTTTGGACGGCGCGGCGGCATCGTTGAGGCTCGCGGCGAAGCTGGTGCCTTCCAAGGGCATCTGCGGCACGCCATCGATTTCCGCCGGCGGCGTAACGCCGATCACCTGGAGCAAGGTGGGGGCAAGATCGCTGGCGTGGACGAACTGGTGGCGCAATTCGCCACGGGCGCCAATGCCTCGGGGCCAGGAGATCACCAGCGGATCCCGGATGCCGCCGCCATGGGTGTTCTGCTTATAGCGCCGCAGCGGCGTGTTCGACGCCATGCCCCAGCCAAGCGGATAGTTGGCATAGGTGCCGGGGCCGCCGATATCATCGAGCCGCGCCAGTTTCTCGGTCATCGGTTCTCTTCGGAGATTGCGCGGACCGAGCAAATTAACGCCGCCGAACAGCCCGCCTTCCTGGCTGCCGCCGTTATCGGACAGCACCAGCACCAGCGTGTTGTCCCGCAGGTCGGCACGTTCGAGAAAGCCGATCAAACGGGCGATGTGCCGGTCGGCGTGATCGAGCATCCCGGCGAACGCGGATTGCAGCCGGGTGAAAACGCGCCGTTCGTCCGGCGAGTGGTCTATCCATGGCCTGACATCGTCATTGCGCGGCGGCATCGCCGTTGCTGCGGGCACGATCCCCATCGCCTTCTGGCGGGCAAAGCGCCGTTCGCGCTCCACATCCCAACCATCCGAGAACATCGGATCGTAGCTTCGTATCAGATCTCGCGGCGCCTGATGCGGCGCATGCACGGCCCCGAGCGCCAGCCACAGCAACCACGGCTCACCCGGCCGTTCCGCCACATGGCCGGCGAGGAAGCGGATCGACTGATCGACCAGATCCGCGCTGAGGTGATAGCCGTCCTTCTCTGTCGCAGGAGGTTCGATCGTCGAGTTGTCCCGCACCAGCGCGGGCGTGTACTGATCCGTCGCGGCATCCATGAAACCGTAGTAGCGATCGAATCCGCGGCTGGTTGGCCAGCCATCGAACGGACCGGTCGCTCCGGCCTCGGTGAGCGGGGTGACATGCCACTTGCCGAGCATGTAATTGCGATAGCCATGCGGGCGCAGCATTTCGGCGAGCGTGCCGGCTTCCCTGGCGATCTTGCCGCGATAGCCGGGAAATCCGCAGTCGAAATTGGCGAGACAACCCACGCCGACCGAATGGTGATTGCGACCTGTCAGCAACGCGGCACGCGTGGTGGAACACATCGCCGTGGTATGGAATCCGGTATACCGCAGCCCCTGTGCGGCGATCTGGTCGATCGTCGGTGTGTGGATGCCCGACCCGTAGCAACCGAAGTCGGAAAACCCGGCGTCGTCGAACAGTATCACGAGGATGTTAGGCGCGTCCTTCGGCGCGCTTGGCGGCGGCGGCCAATATGGCCTTGAATCCTGGATCGTTCTGCCAATGCGGCCGGACCATGATTGTTCGTGGTTCTCGGTCATGCGGCGTTTCCCCTATGAGTGAGCAAAACTGGCGGAATCATGTACGGCGCGCGGTCGAATACCAAGCGCCTTAAGGATTGACGTACGGCACGGACCGCACCAACGGTCATGGCCGGACTTGACCCGGTCATGACGGTGGAGGCGGTCCGTGCCGTACGTCAATCGTATTACGAGTTGGTAGGACTCGGATGCAGTAACGACGTTGCAACCACGGCCATGCTGTGAGGTCAGCGCACGATATTCGAAACGGACGCAGTCTCATGCGTTTGCCTAGTTGGTCCACAACGGCGACATCCTGCACGGAGCGCCTCGACGCCCATGTGCTTGCATCCATCGGGATGCGGGGCAATGATACCGACATGCAGATCTATGTGTTCAAATCGAGACGTGATCCTTTGGCGCTTGCCTTCTCCAACGACCGGTACGGAGCAAACCTGCCAGCGGACCTTGCACCATGGCGATCGCTCTGGGGCGCCATACTGCCGCCTGGACCAAAATTCGGCGCCTTTACCAAGACCCGAGCCGAGGTCGAGGCGAATGGCTTCTGCGTGCGGCGCACAGGGTACGCCGCGTAACGTTCCGGCGCCCTGATTCGGATGGATTGTCCAGGCGTCGTTACGCCGCCAGCGACGCCAGCCGGCGATCCACCGCGTCACGCAGCCGATACCATCCGCCGATCGCAGGCAGAAACCAGGGATTGCCGGTGTAAAGCGGATGGGTGGGAAACTCTTCGGTATCGAAGATGCAGGGCAGGTTCGCGACGCCGGCGATCTTGCGTGCTGTCTGCCAGCCCAGATAGGTCATCATCGCGACGCCGCTGCCGTTGCAGCCGAGCAGATAGTGCATACCGTCCTGGCGGCCCATATGCGGCAGGGCGTCGAGGGTAAACGCTACGTTGCCAGTCCAGGCATGGGTAATCCGCGTGCCGCGCAATTGCGGAAAGCGATCGGTCATGAAGCGATGCAGGATTGGCGCGCTCTGCTGTGGCGTCACCGGGGTGAAGCGCGCGCGGCCGCCGAAGATCATACGTTTGCCGTCTGGCGACATTCGATAATAGCACAGCACGCGCCGGGTGTCGGCCAGGGTGCGGCGTTTCGGAATCAGCGACGCCGCGAGGTCGGGCGGCAATTCCTCGGTAGCGATGATGTGACTGGCCAGCGGCACCACGCGCCGTTTCAGTTCGGGCGTGATGTCGCCGGTGTAGCCATTGGTGGCGATCACCACCTCGTCCGCTTGCACCGAGCCGCGCGCGGTCACCACCTCCCAGCCGTTGTCGCGCTGGTTGATGCGCTGCACGCCGGCACGGGCACAGACCGGGATGCCGCGCGCGCGGCACGCGTCGAGCAATCCTTTATAGTAGAGTGCGGGGTGCAGGTTGGCGGAGCGCTCGACCACCATGCCGCCATAGTAATAATCGCTCGCCATCTCTTCGCGTTGGCGGTCGCGCGGGACCATGTAGGCCTCGGAACGCGCCGCGTCGTTCAGCAGTGCGATCTTCTTCGCCTGGCTGGCGTAATGTACCGGCGTCCAGGCACCGACGAAGCGGCCGGTCTTGTTCCAATGGCAGGCAATGTTTTCTTCCGCGATCAGACGCTCGATCAGGCTGAACGCATCGGCGCCATCCGTCAGCACCGCACGCGCCCGGTCCGATTCCGGATCGAGCGTCTTGCCGGAGAAACTCTTGCCAATATTCACGCCGCCGCTGACGCCGCCGCCATTGCGCGTGCTGGCGCCAAAGCCGAGTTCCGCCGCTTCCAGCACCATGCACTCGATGCCGTGCTTCGCGGCCTCCAACGCGGTGGAAAGTCCGCCATAGCCGCCACCGACGATCGCGACACGTACCCGAGGCGGCAGGTCGGCCGGATCCTGGGCGGTGGGCTGATAAGCTTCCCACCAGTAGGGCATCGGTTTGAAGTCGGGGTGGAAGATGCTGCTGTCCGCCATGTTATGGTGCTCCGTTAGAGCTTGATTCCGTCATTGCGAGGCGCGCAGCGACGCGGCAATCCCCGCCTGAGGAGCGCGCCTCGGCTCGTCAGACGGGGGATTGCTTCGTCGCTGCGCTCCTCGCAATGACAGGACGCGCCTGGACATGCTTCAGCGAAAGCGCTGCGCAGAATACGGCGTGGGATCCATGCCCGGCGCCTGGCTGGTGATCAGCCGTGCCACCAGACGGCCGCTGGGCGGGCCACCCGTCATGCCGAAATGGCCGTGCCCGAACACGAGATGCAAACCGGGCCGGCCGGGCGCGTCGCCCAGGATCGGCAAACTGTCAGGCGTGGACGGGCGGAAACCCATCCAGTAGCGCACCTGTGTGCCGGTCAGCGCGGGGAACATGCGGCGGGCGTGCTGCACCAGAATCTTCGCGCGTGCCTCGTTCGGCGGCGCGTCAAGGCCGGAGATTTCCACCGTGCCGGCGACACGCAATCCGTCCTCCATCGGCGTCACGCCGAACGCGCGTGTCTTGTTGCTGATCGGCAGCGCCGGCATGACTTCCGGCGCGAAGAGCATGGCGTGATAGCCGCGCTCGGTTTCCAGCGCGACCTTGACGCCGAGCGGATCGAGCAATTGCCGCGACCATGCACCAGCCGCGACCACCACGTGTTCGGCGGAGCGGTTGGCGGTGTTGGTCATCACCATCCAGCCGCCGCCCTCGCGCGGGATCAGCTTCATCGCACGCTCGTTGATCAGCACGCCGCCTTCCTGGCGGAACAGGTCTCCGAGCGTCTGCACGCTGCGTTGCGGGCTGACGGTGAAGCCGTTGCCGGGGACCAGCAGGCCGCGCGTCACCTCGCGCGCGATGCCGGGGAACATCTGGCGCAGGTCGTCGGCGTTCAGTTCCTCGGCGCGGATGCCGTGGCGCTCGCGCACCTGGCGTTCCACTGCCGCGTTGGCGGTGTCAGCCTCGCCTTCCCACACTTGCACCTGACCGACCGGGCGGATCAGGTCGCGATACGGCGCCGGTCCCAACAGTTCCTGCCAGCAGTCCAACGATTCGCGATGCAGCGCGCGCATGGCGTCGGAGATCGCCAGCACGCGCTGCAAGCGCCCGGAACTCGATCCAGCGCAAGAGCCACGGCAGCGCGCGCGGGAAATACGATGGCCGGACCGACAACGGACCGAGCGGGTCGGTCAGCCAGCCCGGCACCTTGCGCAGCATGCCGGGCAGCGCAATCGGCACCGCGGTGTCAGGGCTGAGCAAGCCGGCATTGCCGAACGATGCTCCGCCGGCAGGCCCCAGCGGGTCGATCACCGCGACCGCAACGCCGCCGCGTTGCAGGTAGAGCGCCGTGGACAGGCCCGCCACGCCGGCTCCGATCACGATCGCCCCGTGCTGCGCCATGGTCATCGTTCCCGCCCCCTAGCGTTGCGCGTTCATCGTGGCCGCGCGCCGGCCGCGCAACAAGCTGTCGAGCAATAGCACGACCCCAGTGATCGCGATCAGGAAGGCGCTGACCGCGGCGATGGTGGGCTCGATCTCCAGATGCAGGCTGTTCCAGATGCGCACCGGCAGGGTCTGCGCCCTGATGCCGGTCAGGAAGAGCGAGATGATCAGCTCGTCGAACGACGTGAGGAAGGCGAACAAAGCGGCGGAGATCAGGCCTGGCGCGGCGAGCGGCACCACCACGCGCAGGAACAGGCGGGCCCGACTGGCACCCAGGCTGAGCGCCGCACGTTCAAGATTGACGTCCACACCTTGCAGCGTGGACAGCAGGATCAGCAGCACGATCGGCAAGGCGATCACCGCGTGACAGATGCCGATCCACAGCAGGTTGCCGACCAGGTGCAATCGGGCCGACAGGAAATACATCGCGATCGAGGTGATCACCGTCGGCACGATGATCGGCAACAGCAGCAAGGACAGCAGCAGCTTCTTGGCCGTGAAGGCTCCACGCACGAAGGCGTAGGCGGCGAAGAAGCCGACCGAGGTGGCCAGCACGCAGGCAACGATGCCGATCACCAGGCTATACCAAAGCGAGGCCTGCCATTGCGCATCGCCGAGAAACCGCACGAACCAGCGTAGCGAGAAAGATGTTGGCGGGAACTGCAAGTACCCAGCGCCGCTGAACGCCAGGATCACCACGATGACGATCGGCGCCATCAGCAGCACGCAGATCAGTGCGACGTAGATGGGCAGCAGGCGATGCATCGTTCAGGCTCCCATCAGCCGGCGCACGTCGGTGACCCGGTAGTAGATCGCATACAGGATCAGGGTCACCACCAGCAGGAACAGCGACATGATCGCGGCTGTGGGCCAGTCCAGTGTGATCTCCACCGAGCGTTCGATCAGCATCGCCACCATCACATCGGATGGACCGCCCATCAGGGCCGGGGTGATGAAGAAGCCGATCGACAGGATGAACACGATCAGCGCGCCGGAGATCACGCCGTGCAGGCTGAGCGGCAGGTAGATGCGCCGGAAGATCATCGGGCCGGTCGCTCCCATGCCGCGCGCGGCCAGCAGCAGGTTGCGGTCGATCGACTTCATCGCCGCGAACAGCGTCAGCACCATGTAGGGCAGCAGCACATAGGCCATGCCGATGACGATGCCGATCTTGTTGTAGAGCAAGGGCAATGGCGCATCGATCAGGCCGAGCGCCTGCATCGCCTGGTTGATCAGCCCAGTGCGGCCCAGCAAAACCATCCATGAATAGGTCCGCACGATGATGCTGGTGAAGTACGGGACGACGATACAGAACACCACCAGGGCAAAGCGTAGGCCGGCGCGGTTCGCCAGATAATAGGCAATCGGATAGCCCATCAGCAGGACGCTGACTGTCACCAGCAGCGAGATCCAGTTGGTGGTGAGGATCGCCTGTAGCATCGGGCGCGAGGTGATCACCGCGGCGATCTGCGGCCAGATCAGTGACGGATCGCTGTCGATGAACAGCGTGTGGACGAAGAACCAGCCGAGCGGGGCAAGGAACACCACTGCCAGCATGGCGAACGCCGGCAGCATCAGCAGGGCGCTGCGGTTCAGCATCGGGCGCTTTGTGTCATGGCCGGCGAAGGCCGGCCATCCACGGCTTGCGGTGTTGCATGCGCCAAAGACGTGGGTGGCCGGCCTTCGCCGGCCATGACACAAAAGCACGACCGCCTGGCCGCGACACGAAAGCACGGCGACCTGCCCGTGAGGTGTTGACGCATGCTCAATCCAGCAGGATCAGGCTCTGCGCCACCGGCCAGCTTAGCGTCACGCGCTCGCCGACTTCGGGACTGCGACCGTCACCCACATTAGGCTGATCCACGGTCAGCACCGTGGCCGCACCTGCTTCCACCACAGTGCGAATCATGCTGCCTAGGAACGAGCGCCGCCGCACCGTGCCTTCCACTCGATTGGCATTGGCGGCGCCGTCCCCGAACTCAAGCTGTTCCGGGCGCACGAACAGCGACGCCGCCCGTCCGGACGTCGCCGCACGATTGATCAGCGCGCGCAGGGCGATGCCGTCGCTGGTGTGCAGCACCGCCTCGCCGCCGGCGATCTCCGCCAGCGTCCCCTCGATCAGGTTCGCCTCGCCCAGGAAACGGCCGACGAACGCGTTGGCCGGGCGTTCGTAGATCTCGCCGGGCGGACCGAGTTGTTCGATGCGACCATGGTTCATGATGGCGATGCGGTCGGACATGTTCATCGCCTCCTCCTGGTCATGCGTGACATACACCACCGTCATGCCGAGCCGCTGCTGGATGTCCTTGATTTCGACCTGCATGTCGTAGCGCAGGTTCTTGTCGAGCGCGCCGAGCGGTTCGTCCATCAGCACGATGCTCGGTTGAAACACGATGGCCCGGGCGATCGCCACGCGCTGCTGCTGGCCGCCGGACAATTGCCGTGCGTAGCGTTGCGCGAAGCGTTGAAGTTGCACCAACTCCAACGCTGCCTGCACGCGCGGCCGCAGCTCCGCGTCCGGCACCCGGCGCGCGCGGAGGGGAAACGCCACGTTCTCAAAGACGTTCAGATGCGGGAAGATCGCGTAGTTCTGGAATACCATGCCCAGGCCGCGGCGCTGCGGCGGTACCCGTGTGACATCGGCGCCGTCCATGCGGATCACGCCGCCATCCGGTGCGACGAAGCCAGCGATCATCATCAGAGTCGTCGTCTTGCCGGAGCCGGACGGACCGAGCAGGGAAAAGAACTCGCCTGGAAGGATGGCGGCGGTGATCGCGTCGACGACACGTTCCTCGCCGTAGCTTTTGGTCAGACCGTCGAGTTCCAACGCACCCTTGCCCGGGTTCGGCAAGGGTGCGGCACTCATTGCAGGACCCACTTCGACCAGGCGTCGCTCACCCTGGTTCGATTCTCCGCCCACCAGCGAATATCGTTGCGAAACCCTTTGACTTGGTCCACGGCAGCTTGGTTGCGGGATCCAGCAATTGCGGCGCGGTTTGCGGGTAGGCTTTCTGGTTGACCGGGATCGCCTTGTAGGCGCCCAACCAGCGCGCCTGGACCTCAGGGCTCAGGCTGTAATCGATGAATTTCACGCCCGCCGCGGCGTTTTTCGTGCCTTTGGTCAAGCCGTAAGCCTGCGCCAGGATCTGGTTCTGGTTCCATTGCGCGGCGACCGGAGCGCCGCCATCCGCCGCAACCTGCACACGCGTGCTCCATATCACGCCCATCGCGGCTTCCTTGTCCGCGAGCATCTGCGCCGATAGCGCGCCGGTATCCCAGAACTTCGGTACCGCCGGCTTGATGCGCGACATCGATTTGAACGCGCGGTCGATATCGATCGGATAGACCTTGTCCATCGGCACACCGTCGGCGATCAGCGCAATCTCCAGGTTCGGTGCGCCGGACGCCATGTCCGCCAGGGTGCGCGTGCCGGGGAACGTCTTGATGTCCCAGAATTCGGCCCAGCTCTTGGGCTCCTTGCCGACAGGATAGGCGGTGGTGTTGAAGCCGAGCACAAACGCGTAGACAAACGAACCGACCTGGTATGTCAGTCGCACACCAGGATCGATATCGTCCGGGTTGGTATACGTGAACTCCTTATACGGCATCGGCTCCAAAGCGCCTGCCTGCTCCAGTTGCAGCAGCACGTCGTCGCCGGTATCGATCACGTCGATATCGACCTGCCCCGCCTTGAACATCGCCAGCAATTTGGCGGCAGTGGAGGCGACCGGTACGATCTCGATCCCGGTGGCCTCGCGGAACGGATCGTACACGGTCTTCTTCTTCACCTCGTCGAACGCACCACCGGGCGTGCGGACCACAAGCTGCTGCGCTGCGCTGGCGTTGCGCGTCCAGATCATCGGTGCCGCAAGTGCAGTCGAAGCTGCTGCCAGCAACACGCCGCGCCGCGTTGGGGTCGCCCCGATCAGCATTTGCGCCTCTCCTTGTGCCCGATCACCCTGTGCTGGCAGCATGACGCATCCGCCGCCGGTCGTCAGCAAGGAATCGTCCCGCGGTCAGGCGTTGACCAGGACCTCGCGCGGCAGCGAGGTGAGCAACTCGGGACCATCCTGCGTCACCAGCACCGTTTCGCTCAGTGATGCACCTCCGGCCGAGGCGTACATGTGGAACACCATGCCGGGCTCGATCGTCCAGTCCGCCTCCGGATGGAAGATGCGGGTGAAGTCGCTCGTGTGCGGCCCGGGATAGGCGTAGTAGCCCAGCGTGTAGCCAGTGATGTTGTCGTAGCTGTCGCGCAGCCCGGCCTGTAGCACACCCTGGCGCAGGATCGCGTCCACGTCGCGCGCGATAGTACCAGGCCGCATCGCGGCAATCTGTCGGTCCTGAATCGCGGCAAGGCGTTTGCCGGCGTCCGCCAGCGCTGGGTCCGCCGCGCCGACCGACACGCAGCGCATCGTGCGCGCGCTATAGCCGGCGACGCGCGGAGTGAGTTCGATATGCACGATGTCGCCTTGGCTGAGCAGCGTGTCCTCCAGGTGGCCGTGCAGGAAGTCCCAGCCGCGGCCGGCGGTGATCGGGCCGGGCGGACCGGGATCGGCCCCCAGTTCGACGAAGGCATTGACCGCCACGCGCGCGGCTTCGCGCTGCGACACGCCGGGCAGACACACAGCAGCGGCGCGTCGCAGCGCCTCGTCGGCGATGCCGGCGCATTGGCGCAGCAGGGCGATCTCCGAGGTCGATTTGATCAGCCGCAGTCGCCAGACGAGGTTGCCGAGATCGACGAACCGAGCCCCAGGTAGGGCAGCCTGGATACGGGCGAACCGCGCCACGGGCATGCAGTAGGAGTTGAAGTCCAGCCCGATCCGCGCTTGTGCCAGGCCGCGCTTCGCCAACGCGTCACGTAGCACCGGCATCGGATCTTCCCAGTCGCGAAAGGTTGGCACGTCGTCGATCCAGCTTCGTTGCCTACACGGCGTCGCGTCCAGGGCGCGGATCAGGAAAAACGGCTCCCCCGCCAACGGAATGCCGACGCAACGCCAGCGGTTTTCCGAATTACCGTATCCGGTCAGCCAGGCCATCGCCTCGATCTCGTCGAACAGGGCGACGTCAACCTCGGCAGCGCGCATGTGCTGGCGCAACTGCGCGACGCGGGCGGAGAATTCATCAGAGGTGAAGCAGGGATGCGTACCCATGGGTGTGTCCTGTATGGCTTTCTCCTGTGTGGTAGCTGAGCTCAGCACGGTCTGGCCAGGCGGTGTCGGGTATAACGCGTCACGGTCGACGATCGGGCCTATCTGCTCCGGGCCGATCTACGCCCGCCCTGCCCGGCACCACCACCCGCGCCATAATCCAGAGGTTTACACCAACGCCACTCCACGGCATCACCCTCCGCATGACCGAGACCACCCCGAAAATCCGCCTCCGCAACCTGCACAAGCGCTTCGGCGACAAGGTCGTGCTCGATGGCATCGACCTCGACATCATGCCGCGCACCTCCATGGTAGTGATCGGCGGCTCCGGCTCCGGCAAATCCGTCCTGCTGAAATGCATCCTCGGCCTGATCGAGCCTGACTCCGGCAGCATCGAGATCGACGGCCAGGACATCCTCCGCCTGCCGCGCCACGAACGCGAAGCCCTCCGCTCCCGCATCGGCATGCTGTTCCAGAACGGCGCCCTGTTCGACAGCCTGCCGGTCTGGGAAAACGTCACCTTCGGCTTGCTCGCCCAGCGCAAGCTCGCCCGCGCCGAGGCCATCCCCCGCGCTGCCGACTTCCTCGCCGAGGTCGGCCTCGCCCCCAGCGTGGGCGAACTCTATCCCGCGGAACTCTCCGGCGGCATGCAGAAGCGCGTGGCGCTCGCCCGAGCGATCGCCGCCCAGCCCGACATCATGTTCTTCGACGAGCCGACCACCGGCCTGGACCCCATCATGGGCGCGGTGATCGACGGGCTGCTGGTGGATTGCGTGAAGCACCTGGGCAGCACCGCCGTGGCGATCACCCACGACATGGCCAGCGCGCGCCGCATCGGAGACACGGCGGCGATGATCTACAAGGGCCGCATCGTCTGGAGTGGTCCGGCGGCAAACCTGATGGACAGCGGCGTCCCCGAGGTGGACCAGTTCACCCACGGCCGCCGCGAGGGCCCGATCCAGATGGAGCTCCGCCGGTAGCCAGTCGCTGCCATTGCGAGGCGCGTCCACCCCCTGTCATTGCGAGACGCGCAACGCCCGAAGCAATCCCCCGCCTGACGAGCGTTCCTCGGCTTGTCAGGCGGGGGACTGCTTCGGCGCTAAGCCTTGCAATGACAGGGGAGCTTCCCTACCGCCCTTTCCACACCGGCTTCCGCTTCTCCACATAGGCGCGCACGCCCTCGACGCGGTCCTCGCTCGTATACGGACTGATGCCCTCGTTCAGCCGCAGCGCGGCGGCCATCGGCAGGCCGGACGCCTTTACCGCGGTCTCCTTCATGCGGCGGATTGTCACCGGAGCGTTCTCGCAGATCGCTTCCGCCATGCGCAGCGCCTCCGCCAGCGTCTGACCCTTCGGCACGATTCGGTTCACCAGGCCCCAGCGCTGTGCCGTTTCCATATCGATGTACTCGCCGAGATACAGCATCTCCAGCGCGATCCCCATCGGCACCAGGCGCGGCAGCAGCACGTTTGCAAAATGCGCACCCTTGCCGCGCTTGGCCTCCGGCAGCCCCAGCTTAGCGTGTTCCGCGCCAATGCGGATGTCGCAGGCGAGCGCCAACTCGCAACCACCCGCCACCGCCGGCCCATTCAGCGCGGCGATCGTTGGCTTGAAGGTTTCAAACACCACTTCATACAAATAGCGGCGCACGCGTGACAACAGCGGCTGGAATGGCTTGCCCGCTGCGTCCTCCTCCTTGCGCGCCTTCAGATCGGCGCCGGCGCAGAACGCGCGGTCGCCGACACCGGTCAGCACCACCGCCCGCACCTGATCGTCCGAGTTCGCCCCAACGAACGCCTCGATCAGCGCGTCACCCAATTCGGGAGAGATCGCATTCATGCGCTCCGGTCGGTTGATTGTCAGAACGCGGATATGGCCACGATCCTCGCTCAGCAAGATGTTTCCCGTCTCGCTCACGCTATGTCTCCATCAGCAATCGTCACCGCGAGGGCCAAGGGACGCAGCGTGGCGGTCGCGTCAGCAAGCAAGAATTTGGAACCACGGATTCCCACCGATTCACACCGATCGAATGTGCCGCACGAACCTATCGTTGTGCATTCGTGGTTCCAGATTCTTGCTTGCTTTCCCGCGTGACCCCCGCTCCTGACAGGCCGGCCCGACCCGGCTATCACTGCACCGTGCCAGTGTGGATGCCCGGGTCAATCCCCTTCTCGCAATCCCGGCACGGCCACGCCACCAGGGAGACGCATGACACATGCCGGATCGGACCACCACACAGCAAGCGCTGCACACGCTGTTCCATCCGCGCGCCGTGGCGGTGGTGGGAGCCTCCGACGACACCACCAAGCACGGCTACATCGTGCTGAACAACGTGCGCGAAGCGGGATTCTCCGGCGGCATCTACGGCATCAGCCGCCGCCTGAAGGACGTCGCCGGTATTCCGCGCCACGCCGATCTCGCATCGCTCCCGGAACAGGTGGACGTCGCCTTCCTGGCGATCCCCGCGGAGGCGGCCGTGCAAGCAGTGCGCGATTGCGCCCGCGCCGGCCTGACCGCGGCGATCGTCGGCTCCGCCGGCTATGCCGAGAGCCTCGAAGCCGGCGGCGCCGAACGCCAGGCCGAACTCGCCCGCATCGCCGCCGAGGAGGGCATCCGCATCGTCGGCCCCAACTGCAACGGGATCTACAACGCGCACCTGCCGCTCTCGATCGGCTTCAACACCTCGCATGCCAAGCGCCAGCCGGCCGGCGGCACTTCGATCTTCTCCCATTCCGGCGCCCTGTTCGACGCCATGGCAGGACGGCTGCGCATGCTCGGCGCCGGTCTGTCGCTGTTTGCCTCCGCCGGCAACGAGGCCGACCTGTCCGTGCTGGACTACATGGAATACGCGATCGGCCACGCACCGACGCGGGTGATCGCGCTGCTGATCGATTCGCTCGACGACGGTGCGCGCTTCCGCCGCCTGGCATTGCAGGCCGCTGCCGCCGGCAAGCACGTCGTCGCGCTGAAGATCGGCGGATCGGAAGCGGGCGCCCGCGCCGCCGTCGCCCATTCCTCCCGCATCGCCGGCGACAACGCGGCCTATGCGGCCCTGTCCGAGGCCAGCGGCGTCGCCACCGTCGCCTCGCTGGAAGGCTTCATGACCGCGGCCGCGTTGCTGGACCGCTACGGGCGCCGCCCCGGCGGCCTCGGCGCCATGTCCACCTCCGGCGCTGGCGCATCCCTGCTCGCCGATCGCTGTGCTGCACTGGGAGTTTCGCTGGCACCGCTGTCTGAGAACACGCATCGGCGCATCGACACTCACCGCATGTTCTCGCGCATCGGCAATCCGCTCGACCTGGGCATCTTCGGCGGCATGCGTCGCGCCGGTGAGGTGCCATCGCTCCTGGCCAACGACGAAGGCGTGGGCGCCGCGCTGGCCCTGGTGCATTCGATGAACCCGTGGCAGGGCGATCCGATCCGCGCCGCCCTGGCCCATGCACGCGAGGCCTCCGGCAAGCCCCTGCTGATCGTCGCGCCTGGCGGCATGCCGGACAGCGAACGAGCCTGGTACGACGCGCACGGCATGCCCGTGTTCACCGAGACCGACATCGTGCTGGAAGCAATCGGTGCCGTGCTGACGCCGTCGCCCGATGCGATACCGAGCCAGTCTGCCGCCGCGGCGCCTGCCCTGCCGAAACGCCCGCTGTCCGAACCGGAAAGCCTTCGCTTGCTTGGCACGTTCGGCGTCAACGCGGTGGAGACCATCGAATGCGCGACATTCGCAGCGGCGCTCGACGCCTCCGAACGTGTCGGCTGGCCGGTGGTTTTGAAGGGCGTGGCCGAAGGGGTCGCGCATAAGAGTGAACTCGGCCTGGTGCGCGCCAACCTGCGCGATGCGGCGGCCCTGCAGGCGGCCTTTGAAACGCTCGGCACAACGCATTCGATCGTGCAGCCGACGGTGCCGGCGGCACTGGAGGCGATCGCCGGCATCAGCCGGTCGCCGGGCGTCGGACTGGTGTTGCTGTGCGGTCTCGGCGGCATCTACGCCGAAGCGCTGCGCGACGTGTGCATCTGGCCCGTCCCGGTGTCGCGCGAGACGATCGAACGGAAGCTGGCGCGGAGCACCCTTGGCCGCGTGCTGGCCAGCGCGCGCTGGCCGCATCCAGAGGCGGCGGCCGGCTTCATAGACCTGCTGCTGGCATTGCAGCAGCTTGCCCTCGCTCTGGGCGATCGGCTGGAAGCGATCGACATCAATCCGGTGATGTTGGGCGCTGCCGGCGCCGTTGCGGTAGACGCGCTGGTGGTGCCGCGAGCATGACCGCGCGGCTCGGCGTCACCTACCACGTGCGTAGCGACGCCGCTTCAATCGAGGCGCGCGCCCAGGCGATCGCCGTCGAGCAAAGCGTCGAAATGCCGCTGGAGGCGATCGACGAACCAAGCGTGCTGCGCGACATCGTCGGCGAGGTGCAATCGATCCAGCGCATCGATGATGACCGTTTCGCCGTGCGCATCGGCCTGGCCGCCGCAACGATTGGCCGCGACGCTGGGCAATTGCTGAATATGCTGTTCGGCAATACCTCGTTGCACGACGACGTGGTGCTGCACGATGTGACGTTCCCCGACGACCTTGTCGCGGCGTTTGCAGGACCCAATCACGGCATATCCGGCCTGCGCCGGCGCGTCGGCGACGAGCATCGTGCACTGACATGCTCTGCCCTGAAACCGCAGGGTCTGACGGCAGAACGGCTGGGCGTGCTGGCAGAGCACTTCGCACGCGGCGGCATCGACTACATCAAGGACGATCACGGCCTGGCGAACCAGGATTACAGCCGCTTCGCCGACCGCGTGCGCGCATGCGTTGCCGGCGTCCAGCGTGCGGTCGTGGCCACGGGCCATCCGACACGCTACGTGCCCAGCCTCTCGGGCGACCTGAACGCCATGCGGCAACAGATCGGCCTGGCGCGGGACATCGGCGTCGATTGCGTGCTGCTGGCGCCGCTGATCGCCGGCCTCGCCAATGTTCAGACGCTGGTTGCGGAATTCCCCGATGTGGCGTTCTTCGCGCATCCGTCGTTGGGTGGCGCGGCACGCATCGCTCCCGCATTGCTGATCGGTACGCTGTTCCGGCTGATCGGCGCCGACGCGGTGATTTTTCCCAACTTCGGCGGTCGCTTCGGTTATTCACCGGTCACCTGCCGCCTGCTGGCAGACAACGCACGCACACCGCATGACGGCATGCGCTCCAGCCTGCCGGTCCCCGCCGGCGGCATGACCCTGCAACGCACACCGGAGTTGCTTGACTTCTACGGCGCCGACGCAATGTTGCTGATCGGCGGTAATCTGCTGATGGCGCGTGAGCGCCTGACCGAGGAAACCGCCGCCTTCACACGCGCCGTCGCGGCACATGTTTATCGGTAAAGACCATGGACAGCGAACAGATTGCTCAGAAACGCGCCTTCCACGAAAACTTCCGCTGGGATGCCGTTGCGCACATGCCTTACAAACAGGACGGCAGCGCGCCGTTCAAAGATATCTCGCGCCAGGTCCTGTTCCAGGAACCCGACATGGGCTGCGAGCTGCGCTATTTCGAAATGGACGCCGGCGGCTATTCGACGCTGGAGCGGCACGAACATGCCCACGCCGTGATGATCCTGCGCGGACACGGCCACTGTTTGCTCGGCGATGAGGTCGTGACGGTGAAGCCGTGCGACCTGGTGACCATCCCCGCCTGGACCTGGCACCAGTTCCGCGCAACACAGGGCGAGCCTCTGGGTTTCCTGTGCATGGTCAACCAGCAGCGCGATCGTCCACAATTGCCGACCGAACAGGAACTGGCGGCGTTGAAGTCCGTGCCGGCGGTTGCGAATTTCTTGGAGAGTTGACTGGATCGGAACACTCCCCCTCCCCATGAGGGAGGGGGAGTCAATTGGGGGGAAACCATGGCTCCAAACACCAAGCGGGTCTTCTACGTAAAATACGTGTCGTCGCCGCTGTTCAACCAGATCCTGGCGCAACGGCCCAACGTGCAGCTCGACCGGCTGGAGAACGAATCGCGCGACGACATCGTGACGCCGATCCTCGACCAGGCGCATGTCTATCAGATCGGCGCCTCACGCCAGGTGATTGCGCCGCATTTCCAGGTCGCCGATGTTCTACTGGAACGTATGCCAAATCTGGTCGCGGTGTCGTCGAACGGCGCAGGCTATGACACCGTCGATGTGGATGCGTGCACACGCCAGGGCATCGCCGTGGTGAACCAGTCTGGCGGCAACAAGGAAGGCGTGGCAGAACACGCGCTGGCGATGATGCTGACTCTGTCGAAGCGCATCATCGAGACCGATCGCCGCATGCGTGCCGGCCCTGATATCCCCCGCAATCAGTATATCGGCCGCGAGTTGCTGAATCGCACTATCGGCGTTATCGGCATCGGCAATGTCGGCGGGCGTGTCGCGCAGCTTTGCGGCGGCTTGTTCAACATGCGCGTGCTCGCCTACGACCCGTATCTTACCGTGTCACAGATCAAGGCGCGCGGGGCCGAGAAGGTGGAATTGGACGAGTTGCTTCGCTCGGCGGACTTTGTGTCCGTGCACTGTCCGCTGACGCGCGAGTCGCGCGGCATGATGGGGGCAGCGCAATTCGCGCTGATGCGGCCGGAGGCATGGTTCGTCACCACCGCGCGCGGTTTCATTCATGATGAACGTGCGCTGGCCGAGGCTTTGGCTACGAAGCAGATATCCGGTGCCGGCCTGGACGTGTGGGAAGATGAGCCGCCGCCGCACGACCATCCGTTGTTGAAATTCGACAACGTGCTGGTCAGTCCGCATACCGCCGGTGCCACCGAGGAATCGCGTGAGAACATGGCGCGGTTCGCGGCAGAGCAGGTGCTGGAGATTCTGGATGGGCAGCGGCCGCCGCGGCTGGTAAATCCGGAGGTCTGGCCGGCCTATCGCGAACGCTTCGCCCGCATCATGGGAGTTTCCCCGCCGGACTGAACGGCGCGCTTCACTTGTCGGACTGTCAAAGAGGGGATCGTTATGCTGAGGCATTCTCGATCATGCGATGAGACCTTACACTGCTTGCGGCCTGGCTTTTTGCTGCCGCGGTTGCCGGCACGCAGCAACCCGCGGTGGCTGCTCCGCGCGTCGTCGAATCTCCCGCGATTGCGCCAGCCACTTGGGGCCTTGCCCCGGCCCCACCCCTTTTCGGAATCAACATCCTATCGGCTCCGAGCGGGACAAAAATTGACGATAGTGCGCCACCCTCGCTGACGCCCGACGCGGAGAACACTCACAACCACACGCTGCATCGAACGACGCTCACCGCGTCATGCCGGCCACCGGGTCAAGTACCCGGTGACAGGCTCCGTCCGGTATCCACGACTTTGCTTTGTACAAGCCGCGAAGTCGTGGATGACGGGCTTCGCCTGCAAGGCAGTGCTGCCGCGGTCCGTGTGTCAGTCTCAAGGGCGCTCGGTATAAGACAGCCTGCGCGGAGGCAGCACATCGCGCCACAGGCAAAGCAACGTTACGCAACCGACAGTCGCGACACGATGCAAAACGGCATGCAGGCCCGCGTGATGCGCGCGATGTCACCAGGCAGTGTCAAGGCTGCGCCGACTTTTGCACGGATGCCGCACAGGTCTTGGCCTCAAAACGGCTATAGTCTTCGTTCCCCGAAATAGCCAAAAAAAGGAGCGGGAATAACGCCCTCGGTGGGGCGAGGAGGCCAGGCATGGATAGCCCGGGATCAGGGCATAGCCTGAGGCGAGCGGCCGCCGCTTCGCTCGGGCCAGCACGCGGAAGGGGTTACCCATCGGGCAGCCAGGTTCGCCACTTCGGCGGAATTGACCCGAAAGCTTGGTCCGACGGGAAGCCCGGAGCCCACATTCTGACGCACCGATATGAGCCGGCCTCGAATGCAGCGCGTCGCGGATGGGCCGACGCGGTCATGCTGACCCTTTGCGCCAGCCTGATGCTCGAGGCGATTCTGCCTTGGGTCGTGCTTTGGCTATCTGACGTATTCTTCTTCGATACCCCGGATTGGTCGCGCTGGTTGGTATTCAGCGTTCCTCCGGCGCTCGGCGTCCTCGCCCTGCTGCTCTATCGGGTCCTGGGCGCCGGCGGCGGGCAACTGTTCCACACAATCGCTCCCCTCCGGCATCAGTGCTGATGCCAGCCCAAGGCGCACTGATTTGGCAATTTGAACCCATGCAGGTCTGTCTGGACGGGACCTGCCGTTCAGTGCCTCCGGCCAGGTGCGAGTGCGATCCGATTTCCATGCCTGAGACGAAGGATTCTGCGATGGATTACTCTCAACTGACACTTGTAGAACTGCTCGATGATCCGATGACGATCGCCGTGATGACGGCGGATCATGTGGATGCGGTTGCCTTGAAAGCCACCTTATCTGCGCTGTCGAGAAGGCTCGGAGTGCCCCCGGTGACCGAGCCCAGTCGAATTGGGCGCGGATGGTATCCGCAACCCTGTGACCACTGGCCGCCGTCGTCTGTCATGCCATCGAGGCCGCCGAAGCCTCCGGTTAACCCCCCCTTACCATAAACGCGCAGCGCGCCGAATTGACTTGTCGCGTCGCTTGCCGACACTGGCGCCGCCGCAGAGTTGGGGGACGTTATGGGACCGTTGGTGACGACAGACTGGCTTGCCGAAGAACTCGGCAAGCCGGGCCTTATTGTGTTCGACGCGACGAAATACCTGCCGAACGAACCGAAAGACGGGCACGCCGAGTTCCTCGCCGCGCATATTCCCGGAGCGCGCTTTTTCGATATCGACCTGGTCGCCGATATCGACACCGATCTGCCGCACATGGTTCCGGCGCCGGGGCGGTTCGCCAGGCTGATGGGGCAACTCGGCGTCGGCAATGACTCGCGTGTGGTGTTCTATGATCAGAAAGGCCTGGCTTCGGCAGCGCGCGGCTGGTGGCTGATGGGGCTGTTCGGTCATGACAACGCGGCCGTCCTGGACGGGGGATTGCCAAAATGGCTGAAGGAAGGTCGCCCCACGCAGTCCGGTGAACCCGCCGCGCCGCCGGCCGCCACATTCCGCCCGGACTATCGCGCGGCCCGGCTGCGCGGGGTGGGCGACGTGCTGGGGAATGTCGAAACTCGCGCGGAATTGGTGCTGGACGCCCGCGCCGCGGGCCGCTTCACCGGTGCCACGCCGGAACCGCGCGCTGGCATGCGCAGCGGCCATATCCCCGGTTCGGCGAACATCCCGTACACCGACCTGCTGCACGAAGACGGCACATTCCGACCCGCTTCGGAGTTGCGCGCTCGCTTCGCCCAGGCCGGTGTCGATAACCAGCGTTTGCCGGTGACGAGCTGCGGCTCCGGCGTCACCGCCTGCATCCTGACGCTAGGTCTGCGCCTCGCCGGCTTGCCGGAAGGCGCTGTGTATGACGGATCCTGGACCGAATGGGGCGGCCGCGCCGACACGCCGGTGGAGACCGGCTGAATGACCGATACGCCTCCGCGCGGTTTCCGCACCAGGCTGTCGCACACCGGCCGTGCCGGCAAGCGCACGCATGGCTTCGTCAATCCGCCGCTGCTGCGGGGCTCCACGGTGCTGTATCCGACAGTCGCCGACCGGCGCGCGATGGCGGCCCGACGCGGCGAGCGCGTGCTGACCTACGGTCTGGGCGGCAGCGAAACACATTGGGCGCTGGAGGACGTGATCGCCGAGGTCGAAGGCGGCACGCGTTGCGCCATCGTGTGTTCCGGCCTCGCAGCGGTGACGACTCCGCTACTGGCGTTCCTGAACGCCGGCGACCATTGCCTGATGCCGGACCACGTCTATGGCCCGACCCGCAGCTTCGCCGAGGCGATGCTGAAGCGTCTCGGTATCGAGACGACATTCTATCACCCCGAAATCGACGAGGCCGGCATCACCGCATTGCTGCGGCCGAATACAAAGGTCGTGTATGCCGAAAGTCCCGGCAGTCATACCTTCGAGGTGCAGGATGTGCCGGCACTCGCCCGCGCAGCGCATGCTCATGGAGCGAAGCTGCTGATGGACAACACCTGGGGCATCCATCACTTCCAGCCATTCAAACACGGCGTCGATGTGTCGATCCAGGCGGCAACGAAGTACCCAGCTGGACACTCGGACATAATCATCGGCGCGATCACGGTGAACAGCGATGCGGACTGGCAGACGCTGTTCGCGACGACGCGCGGGATGGGTCAGCACGCGAGCCCGGACGATGTTTGGCTGACGCTGCGCGGCATGCGCACGATGGCTGTGCGGCTGGCGGCGCAGATGGACGCCGGCATCGAGGTCGCGCATTGGCTGTCGAAGCGACCCGAGGTGGCGCGCGTGCTGCATCCGGCACTCCCCGGCGCGCCCGGCCACGCTCTGTGGCGGCGCGACTTCACCGGCGCGTGCAGCCTGTTCGGGGTGGAGTTCCGTCCGGAGTTTTCCCCTGAAAGCACGCATGCCTTCGTCGAGGCTTTGGAGCTATTCGGTATCGGCGCATCCTGGGGTGGGTTCGAAAGCCTCGCACTGCCGACGACAGGGTTCATTACGCGCACCGCCGGTAGTGGCAAGTTCGATGGCCCGGTTGTGAGGCTACATATCGGGCTTGAAGACGTTACCGATTTGATTGCCGACCTGGATCAGGGTTTGGCGGTGATGCGACGCATTCGGAAGTAGGCCGCACGAAGGGAACGCTTTGTGCACGGTGACCCCGGAGTCAATGTGAGCGAAGCGAAGCAATCTCCCGCCTGATACCAACTTGCCGAGCGATTGACTCTCGACCGCTTCGCACCGGCCTGCCCAACCGTCAAGACCGGCCATGACGGTTGGGGCGGTCCGTGCCGTTTGTCAATCGATTTGCGCCGTTCGCAATGCTGCGGCGGCCATGACGACGAGGCGAGACGTATTCGCAGAATCGTGCGTTACCAGCACATACCATCACGTCAAGGCGAGTCGACCGCCGCTCGGCGCCGGTGATAACGACCTCTGACACTCCGAGGGTTCGTCACGATGTACACCGCTGGTGCTCTGTCGGTGATGCTGCTGATGGCTGTCGCGTTCTGGGGTTATGGGCGCACGGTCCAGCTTCTGTGCGCTCCGGTGGCGCCTATCGATGTGGGGACAACCGCGTGCGTCGGACTGGCGACCTATCTCGCCGCCTGTGGCTTCATCGAACTCACCGCGTGCGCCAGCCCGGCACTTTTCATCGGCATCATCGCCATTGGCGTGCTGTTGGCGGCGATCCATGTCTCAATGCGCGGTTTTCCCTATCTACCGGCGCTCCGGCGCGGCAACAGCGACGCAGGGCATGGCTGGGGCCTGATCCTCCTTTTACTGCTCGCGCTCTACCTGGCGTTCCTGATCAACGCCGCGTGGTGGCATTTCGTCAACAACGACGACACCCAGGGTTACCTCGTCCTGCTGCTGCGCACGTTGCAAACCGGCAGCACCGGCACCGATCCGTTCATGTTCCGGCGGGTTGAGGCTGGACTCGGCGGCAACACCTATCTCTACGTGCTGCCGACAGCTCTGCTCGACTTTCCAGCCGCGCACATTGCCGATTTCGGATTGGGCAGTCTGTTGCTCGGGCTATTGGTCAGCCATCACGCTGGCGAATTCTGCTCCGCGCAATAGCCGCGTGCTTGCCGCATCGGTGGCCATGGCCCTGGCCATCGTCCTCTTCACGCCCGTCATCAACCTCGCGCCGGACTTGCCGGCGATCGCCGTGATATATGCGGCGATCCGCAAGGCCAGGCGTCTGTCACGCGAGCCGGTGATCCATCTCGGCGAACACGTTCTGTTCGGCTTCTTGCTGTACGCCCTGGTGTGTTTGCGCATCAGCTACATCGTGCCCGCCTTTGCGGTCGCCGCGTCGCTCTATCTCGCCATGTTATGGACCAACCGAAACGCGCGAGTCTTCCAGGCGGCCGTTGCAGGCGTGCTTGTCGTAGCCCTATTCGCCCCACCTTGGATGGTGGTCCTGCACCGCATCGCCGGTACGCCGCTCTATCCCCTGCTCGGCTTCGGCACCATGACGCATACCGAAGTTGAGGGCTTCACCGCGCCGGCCATCCTGGTTAAAAACGTCGGCCGCATCTTGTTTTGCTATGCCCTGGTGGCGCTGGGCCTGCGGACCATCGTCCGAGCGGCCGCAACCGAGACCGAAATCTTCCTGTGCATTTTCACACCACTGCTGCTGGCACTCTCAGTGCTGGCTCAAACCAAATACACCGTGTTCGGCTGGCGCTATGGTTATGTCGCCGTCACGCCATTGCCGTTGTTCTTGTTCGTCGAACTGCTGGCCGCACCGGCCGCCCGGCGGTGGTGCCGAACCCTTATGCCAGTGTCTCTTGCGCTGTTCGCTGTCGCGCTGGTGCATAACGAATCCTGGCATCCGGACACCGTCGCTTTCGGCCAGCTCTTTGTCTGGGCGGCAGGCGCACCGTACAACCCCTATGCGCAGATGGATGCGACAGCCGACCAGCACAAAATCCGCGCCACTTTGCGAGCAATGCAGGATGCCGTTCCACCAGGCCGTCGGCTTCTTGTTCGGCTCGAGATCCCGTTTCTTCTCGACTTCCGCCGTAACCCGATCTGGGTGATGGATCACCCAGGCCTGTGTGGCCCTCCACCACGAGCGCCTCAATCAGCGACGGTCGCCGCGTGGCTGCCGTATCTGCGCTCGGCCGGTGTGGATTTCCTGGCGTACCAGTACGGCGACGAGGCAGGCGAGCCTGCCCAACTTGACCAGGCGTTCTTGCGCGTCAATGGGCCAAGCTATTATCAGGAGCGCCTCGCGGCTTCGGCCGCCGCAGTGCAAGCCGTCTTACTGAAGCTGCGAGCAAGCGTGCCGGTGCTCTACGACGACGGGACGCGCGACGTGATGGCACTCAGCGACCGCGCGGCAACTCAGGGCACCGGCATTGCCCCGGTCAAGGCCTCGGGCGGTTCCTGATAGAACTCTACTCGATGATTCGGTATCGCACGCGCCGCCACGGGCGCGTCAACGCGCGCCCCCGATGCCGGCGCTGCAACGCCTGCCGCGCCAATCGCAAGCGAGATGATGATCAGGCCGATCGCCGCGAAACCCAACCCGGTCCCGATCGCACGCCACAGCGCCACATTACGGGACCAGCGGCGGAAAGCTGCCCCACGAGTTGGAAGAAAAAACCCGCGACGCGAGTGCCATCCGAAGGCGCGCGCAGGATGAGCGAGCTGAGCAACTGTCACAGAACTTCTCCCTGCCGAGCGGTGCCTGCCCGGAACACGGGGACACATGGTTCCCGCGACGGCTCACCAGTATCCCTACCGGATGCACAGCTCTTTTGCTTACGCCGCACAGATGGCTAGACCAGCCATGTGGTGTCGTTTTCGCCCCAGATCCGTGCGTCGGCGAGCCAGGCCTCCAGCGCGCGACCCATTTCCACGAGGCAGTCGATCATCACGCGGGTCCGCGGCGCAAGATGCCGCCGCGACGGGTAAACGACGAACACCTGTCCCCGCTCGGATGGGTAGTCGGCCAGCAACCGGTACAGGCGGGCGGCGCGAATATCGTCAACCACCTGCAATTCCGGAAGATACGCGATACCATGGCCGGCCAGAGCAGCGCGGTGTACCACCTCGCTGTTATCGCTACGAAATGGTCCGGTGACTGCCACGTCGATCGGTCGATCCGGCCCAGTGAACCGCCAGCGGGTGCTATCCGCTCCGTTCTCGTGGATGACGCAACTGTGCGCTGTGAGGTCTGCCGGCTGCTGCGGGGCTCCGCGCCGTTCGAGATAGGCGGGCGCGGCCACAAGAACCCGGCCAAACGTGCCGATGGCGCGCGCGACCAGGGAGGAATCGCCTGGCTGCGCACGTTGCAACGCCAGGTCGAGCCGCTCCTCCACCAGGTCGTCGAACCGGTCGCCGACTACCAACTCGACCGACAAACCAGGATGGCGCTGGAACACACTCGACAATTGCGGAACGAGCAGTGTGGCCACGGCGGGAGGGATGCCGACACGAACCAATCCGGTCGGGGAGGCGCGCCGGCGCCCCAACGTGGCTTCCATTTCCTGCGTCGTCTCGATCAGGTGACGGGCCTGGCCGAGCAAGTCCTGTCCGTCCTCGGTCAGGCTGAGGCGACGGGTGGTGCGGTGAAAAAGCCGCACCCCGAAATGGTCCTCGAGTTGACCAATGAGGCGGGTGGCGGCCGAGTGGCTGGTGCCCGTCTCGCGGGCGACTGCGGAGAACGAGCCGGTTTCGACCACACGCACGAAGGTGACGAGGGCATGGAGCAGATCCATGACTTCTCCGATTTAGGCACAAATCAAGTACCGTATCGTCCGATTATCGCTGACTGTTGGCAAGCACCGTTGGTTGGCAACAGCCAGCCAGAGCCTTGCTGGATCATGACCATGAAGGGGGCTCTGGCGAGCGTTGCGATCAAGCTCGGCCCAGCAATGTGCGGGCATCCACCGCGTCCGCGGCGATTTGCGCCTTGAGTGCGTCCAGGCTGGGGAACTTCCGCTCCTCGCGGATATAGTCATGGAGTGCAACCGTCAGTTCCGCGCCGTAGAGGTCGCTGTCGAGGTCAAAAATATTGACCTCCAGCCGGCTCTCGGTCCCCGCATTCACGGTCGGGCGCCGGCCGATATTTGCCACGCCCCGATGCATCGATCCGTCCGGCAGCCGCACCGTCACGGCATAGACGCCCCTTGCCGGCTCCAGGTGACGCCCAAGCGCGATGTTCGCCGTGGGAAAGCCGATGGTCCGGCCGCGCTTGTCGCCATGCGCGACCTCGCCGCGGATCGCCCAGGGGCGGCCCAACTCCGCCGCCGCGCGGTTCGGATAGCCGTCCTGCAACTCCCGACGGATGCGGCTGGACGACAGTGGCCCCTGCGCGTCGCTGACCAGCGGCACCAGTGTGACGCCGACACCCAGCGCCTCGGCGCGCGCCTCCAGCAACACGGTGTCGCCGCGGCGGCGGTGGCCGAAGGCAAAGTCCGGACCGCAGACCACGTGGCGTGCGCCAATCCCTTGGTGCAGCACGTCGGTGACGAACACCTCGGCCGGCATCAGGCTGAACACGTGGTTGAACGGCAGTTCGTAGACCAGGCTGACGCCCAGCCCAGCCAGCAAGTCGGCCCGCTCGGCCGACAAAGTCAGGCGATAGGGCGGATCGTCCGGCCGGAACACTTCACGCGGGTGGGGCTCGAAGGTCAGCACCGCCAGAGGAGCCTTGGGCCGCGCGGCGTGGGCGGCGCGCAGAAGCTGGGCATGGCCCAGATGCACGCCGTCGAAATTGCCCAGCGCAACAGTGGCGCCGCGTGCGTCCGGCGGAAGGTCGCGCCAGTCGTGAAAGATCCGCATTGCTCAGCCGCGCGACGGGACCTGCACGTAGGCTTCGCCGTCGATCACCACCTCATCGCCGACGGTGCAGACGGTGCTGAGCGTGGCGCGCTTCTTCTCGGGATTCAGCGATGCGATCGTCACCGTAGCTTTCACGGTGGCGCCGATCTTCACCGGCGCGGCGAAGCGGAGCGACTGGCGCATATAGAGCGTGCCCGGTCCCGGTAGCCGCGTGCCCAGCAGGGCAGAGATCAGGCCGGCGGAGAGCATGCCGTGGGCGATGCGTTCACCGAAGATCGAGGCCTTCGCCGCCTCGGCGTCAATGTGGACCGGGTTCGTGTCCATGCTGACCGCGGCGTACATCAGGATGTCGGCCTCGGTGATGGTCTTGGCGAGGCTGGCCGACTGGCCGACCTCCAGATCCTCGAAGCAATAGCCGTTGGTCATGAGCGGGGTCCGCCTGTGCTGCGCGGGGGCTTTCTGAGCGATGTGGACCCGCGAAGCAACCAGGGTCGGCTGGACCTGGACGGAATGCGGACGCGCCCCGGCCGGGCGCGCTCGGTCCTCAACAATGCGTGTTGGCCCATTCGCGCCGTTCGGCACCATATGCCGACGGGAAGCAACGGGCGTTCGACGCCGGGTTTTGCACCCCGGTGCCGGCGCAATTCGAAAAGGATCAGGCCATGCACTGGGCAGGCGCATTCATCGTTGGCGCGTTGCCATTTCTGATAGCTACGGCCGGGTATGCGGACACGCCGCAGATCAGCGGCACGGCCCGCGCGCCGATTGTGCTGCCCGATCAGATCGGACCCGATAACAATCCGGAGCCGCTGTGGACGATCGACGGACTTCCGGTGCGTATCTGGGCTCCAGTGCCGCCACCCTATGACGCGGGCATGGACCGGAACGGCGCTGCGGATCCCCTGGGTAGTCAGCAGTGAATACGTGGCGGCTGCCTGATCCGCAAACGATTGGCTACCTGTTTGTCGCGGAGTCCATACGGGTCATGCCGCTGCTTGAGAACGCGAATCAGGGTGCGATAATCCCGCCTTGACGATATGGCTACCGGGCGGTCTTTCGGCGCGCATTGTGTGGGCATCGCCGCAGGCCTACCCTGCCGCACGGCTATCAGCGGGGACGCTTGCCATGCGCGGATTCTTCATCACAGTGGCGGCGCTTTGGCTCGCCGCGGCGCCGCCCTGCTTCGCCAAGCCACTGGATCCGTCGCTGCAGCAGCAATTGCTCGGCATCTACGACAGCTACAATCGCGCCATCACAGCCGGCAAGTTGCCGGACGCCCTGGCGTTTCGTTCGGCCGCGACGCGTGCCGAGATTCAGAAAGAACTCAAGACCGCGAACGACCGTCGGAGTTTCATGGCGATGAGCCAGGCCATGGTGCCCGACACCATCGAAGTGCGCCACGCCAGCATCAACGCAACGGGCGACCATGCTCATCTGCTGTTACTGATCGTCAAGACGTTCCCGCCGGGCAAGCCAGTCCCCGGAGCACCGCCTCCCGGCAGCACGCAGCGTGGCGAGGTGACGCTGAATTTCGTGAAGCAGGCGGCTGGCTGGGCGTTCGACGATCAGATTTTCGGCGGCGATCCAGCCGCAATCGTCCCCTGCAAGAACGACAAGTCCGAGCCGGCCTCCGCATATGACCAAAACAAGACCGTCTCGATGGGCGGCCCGATCGTGCGGGTCGACTTTCAGCCCGACTATACAATGGTGGTGGTGCGCGTGGTGGACGAGGAAAATTGTGCCTTCCTGCCGGCGCGGAACGAGTTGCTGAAGCACGGCCTCGATCCCGCAACGCTGGTGCCTTACGCGATCGTGGAGATCGAGGGCAGTCCCCACCAATCGGACAAGCAGAAGGTTCTGGTTGATAGCCTGAAGGTCCAACCAGAGGACTAGACCATTTCGATGCTGACCGGGATGGTCAAGAACCTCCGTCATTCGAAAATGTATGTTACGATATAGTAACCAATATGGCGCGAATCGGCTGACCGGATCAATGGACAAGCGCGCGGCCCCGGTGCAAATACGAAGCTGTCCCTGACACGAATAGGTGAACCGCATGCCGCAGACCGAGGTCGGCCGTTCCGATGAATTGCTCAACGAACTCGCAAACTGGGTGCGGCTGGAAACCCCCACGACCGATCCCGTAGCGGTGAATCGGCTGATGGACGTGGCGGAGGCGGAACTTGCCCGCGCCGGCGCGGCGCTGACCCGTATCCCCGGTCGCGACGGCTTCGGCGACAACCTGGTCGCGCGCACGGCGGGCGAAGGCGCCCCGGTGCTGGTCGCCGGGCACCTGGACACCGTCTGGTCACACGGCACGCTGGACGGCATGCCCTACCAGGTAAATGGCGAGAAAGCCCACGGACCGGGCATCTACGACATGAAGGCGGGCAGTTTCCTGGCCTTCCACGCGGTACGCACCATCCTGCACCAGAAGGTGAAGACGGCACGCCCTATTGTCCTGTTGCTGACGCCGGATGAGGAGGTCGGTAGCCCCACCAGCCGCGACCTCATCGAGCGCGAGGCCGCCCAGGCCGCGGTGGTGCTGATCCCCGAGCCGGCCGGCCCCGGTGGCGCTTGCGTCACCGCGCGCAAAGGAGTGGGGCGGTTCGTCATGCGCGTCGAAGGCGTGGGCTCGCATGCCGGCGGCGCGTTCCAGGATGGCGCTTCGGCAATCGTCGAGTTGGCGCATCAGATCCTGGCGCTGCACGAGATGGTCGATCTCGACGACGGCATCACGCTGAACGTCGCACCGATCTGGGGCGGCACCCGCCCGAACGTCATCCCGTCCCAGGCCGGCTGCGAAATAGACCTTCGGGTGAACTCGATCGTCGACGGGGAGCGTATGGAGCAGGCGATCCTTGGCCGCACCGCGGTCACCGCCGGTTGCCGCGTGACGGTGGAAGGCGGCATGAACCGGCCGCCCTTCGCCGAGAACCAGGCGATCCGCTCGCTGTACGAAACGGCGCGGGCGATCGCTGGCCGGGTCGGCATCGCCCTGCCGAAGCAGCATCGCGGCGGCGGGTCAGACGGCAACTTCACCGCGGCGCTGGGAGTGCCGACACTGGATGGACTAGGTTGTCCCGGCGCGGGTGCGCATGCCAGCCACGAGCATATCCTGTGGCGGGACCTGGCACCTCGGGCGGCACTGATGGCGGGGCTGCTGGAGACGTTGTGAACGGCAGGCCGGCCGGCCGCGCGCCATGCTGTTCAATTCGCAGGTCTTCATCGTCTTCTTTTTGCCGGTCGTGCTGGGCCTGTACTATCTGTTCGCGGAGCATCGCGCAGCGCGGCAGTCGGTGGTGGTGCTGGCGTCACTCGCCTTCTACGCGTGGTGGGACGTCCGCTTCGTTCCGCTGCTCGTCGGGCTCACGGTGGCGAACTGGCTGCTGGCGCAGTGGTTCGGCGCCTGGCGTGCGAAGTGGATTCCGGTGGTCGGGGTCGTCCTCAATCTCGCCGTGCTGGGGTTGTTCAAGTATGCCGACTTTTTCCGTGGCACGGTGTTCGATCTGCTGGGGGGGAATTGGCGTCCCTGGAATCTGATCCTGCCGTTGGGTATCAGCTTCTTCGTTTTCCAGAAGATCTCGTATCTGATCGACCTACGCCGTGGTGACCGGCACATCTACGGATTTCTCGACTTCTGCATGTTCGTCATGTTCTTTCCGCAGCTCATCGCCGGGCCGCTGGTGCGGCACAACGAGATCATCCACCAGTTCGACCTTGATCCCCGTCGGGCCGACATGTGGGAGAATTTGTCGCGTGGCTTCGCCCTGTTCATCATCGGCGTCGCCAAGAAGGTAGTGTTTGCCGACACGCTGGCGATGGTCGCCGATCCGCTGTTCACCAAGGCGCTCGGCATGCCGCTGTCCGCCATGGAGGCCTGGACCGCGGCCGGTGCGTACACGTTGCAGATCTATTTTGACTTCGCCGGCTATTCCGACATGGCGATCGGCCTGGCCCTGATGTTCGGCCTGCGGATCCCGTTCAACTTCAACGCCCCCTACCGTGCCCTTTCGGTGCGCGATTTCTGGCGGCGCTGGCACATGACGTTGAGCCGATTCCTGCGCGACTATCTGTACATTCCGCTCGGCGGCAACCGCTGCGGCCCGGTGCGACAGGCGGTCAACGTGATTGCGACGATGTTGCTTGGCGGCCTGTGGCACGGTGCGAACTGGACCTTCGTCGCCTGGGGTGGTTTGCATGGCGTCGCGCTGGCGGTGAACCATGTCTGGGAAACGCAAGGTGTGCGACTGCCGCGAGCGATCGCGTGGGCGCTGACACTGCTGTTCGTCATCGGTGGCTGGGTGCTTTTCCGCTCGCCAGATTTCAGCCATGCCGGGCAGGTGCTTGCGAGCATGGTGGGCACGCACGGGGTCGGGCACGTCGTGCTCGATCGCGAATACGTGGTGGTTCTCGCCGTCGGCGCGGCCGTTGCGACACTAGGTTCGACAAGTCAGGAAACTGCTCTGCGCTGGCTATGGCCCGAACCCTGGATCGCGGTAACTGGCGGCGTCGCGCTGGCCTTCCTGCTACTGCTGGTCGGGGGACGTCTACCGAATGTCTTCATCTATTTCCAGTTCTGATCCGGATGGGCGCGTTCGGTGGCGCCGCTTCTTCCGCCTCGCCGCGGGCACGGCGGCAGTGGTAGCAGGCCTGATCTACGCCTTTGTCGTGCTGGTTGATCCATGGAATATCCTTCCGTTTTCACCGCCATTCGATCGCGCCCCGGTCACCGGCAATCAACGTTTCTCTTACCCATCCTTGGCTCGCTCGACACAATTCGACAGTGCCATCTTTGGCGCTTCCACTTTACGATTGCTGCGGCCAGCAGCGCTCGATCCCGAATTCCACGCGCGCTTCGCCAACCTGGCCATGAACGACGCGACAGTTTACGAAATATCGCGGTTGTTTCAGGTGTTTGTACGAGCACACCCGGCGCCTAAAGTCGTCATCCTGGGGCTGGACGTACGCTCGTGCGCCACCGGCGCTACTTACCAGCAGTTCACCCCACGCCCGTTTCCAGAATGGATGTACCGCCGGGACCTATGGCGAGGCTACGCCGAGATGTTCAACCTGTTCGCCGTGCAGGAAGCAGGCAAGGCCTTCGGCGTGCTCACCGGCCTGAAGGCGGAGGACATGGGGCGCGATGGCTACACCAGCTTCGTTCCACCGGATGCGCGGTACGATGTCGCGCGGGCGGCGGCGAACTTGCAACTGGAGGGGCCGGCCGTGCCGCCAGGCGAGCGCTCTGGCGGTCCAGCGGATTGGCACTATCCGGCGTTGGAAGCATTACGCGGCAACCTCGCGCTACTGCCCGATATAACGCTGAAGATACTGCTGTTTGTGCCGTACAATCATCGGATGATTTCACCGCCGGGAAGTCCGGTCGCGGCAATTTGGGATGAATGCAAGCACCGCATGGCGTCGATGGCACGGGCGATTCCGGATAGTCTGGTCTTGGATTTCTTCCTGCCGAGCCCGATCACGGACGTCGATACCAACTACTGGGATGGGCAGCATTACCGCGCCGGGGTGGCTGACCGGCTGGCGCATGATCTTGCCGCGGCCAATCGCGGTGAGACAGCCGAAGACTACCGCATCCTGTACCGGAGCAGGCCCGCGCCGTGAGGCAACCGGGGGAACGGGGAACGTCACGGCTCCATTTCTGGCCGGAAAGGTAGCAATTATTCTTGGCGGGTCGGGCGGACAAAACCCTTGGCGTTCCCTTGGCGCAACCGGAAAGCCACCGGCTCTTGCCTTTGCGCGCCCGCTGGGCAACCCTGCCCATCAGCAAGACAGTCCCCGACAGACAGTAGCGAGGGTGGAGCCGTGAACAATTCAGTCATTACCGATTCGGTGAAGCGTTTCAAGTGGGTCGGAACGCGCCCGATCCGTCCCGATGGCGTGCCCAAGGTAACCGGCCGCGCGCTGTATGGCGCCGACATGAAGATGGCGGGCATGCTGTATGGCCGCATCCTGCGATCGCCGCATGCACATGCGAAGATCAAGTCGATCGACACCTCGAAGGCCGAAAAGCTGCCTGGCGTGAAGGCCGTGGTGACGGCGAAAGATTTCCCGCAGCAGAAATTCGAATACATCGGTCCGGAGCGGGTGGCGGTGAACTTCTGGCACGTCAGCCGCAACATCATGGCGCGCGAGAAGACGTTGTACGAAGGCCATGCGGTGGCCGGCGTCGCGGCGATCAATCCGCGTATCGCCGAAGAGGCGCTGGCGCTGATCGAGGTGGATTATGAAGTGCTGCCGCACGTCATCGACGTCGATGCGGCGATGGCGCCCGATGCGCCGCTGTTGTTCGAAGACATGATCACCCGCGGCGTCGAGCCGGCACCCACCAAGCCGTCCAACATCTCCAAGCGGCTGGAGTTCAAGATCGGTGACCTGGACGCCGGGTTTGCCTCGGCCGACGTGGTCATCGAGAAGGAGTTCAAGACCGCCGCGGTGCACCAGGCCTATATCGAACCGCATGCCTGCGTCGCCCGTGTCGAGGCCGACGGTCAGGGCGAGGTTTGGTCGTCGTCGCAGGGCCATTTCCAGATGCGTGCACTGACGGCGCAGATCCTGGGCATCAAGATCGGCGACCTGCGCTTCTATCCGGCCGAGATCGGTGGTGGCTTCGGCGGCAAGACGGTGACGTATCTGGAACCGGTCGCAGTGCTCCTGTCGAAGAAGTCCGGCCTGCCGGTGCGGATCATGATGAGCAGGGAGGAAGTGTTCAAAGGGTCCGGTCCGACATCGGGGTCGTCGATGTGGGTGAAGATCGGCGTCAAGAAGGACGGCACGATCGTTGCCGCCGACGGCATCTTCAAGTTCCAGGCTGGCGCTTTCCCGGGCTCGCCGGTGATGAACGGTTGCCTGTGCGCGTTCGCACCGTACGACATTCCGAACCAGCGCGCAGTGGGTTACGACGTGGTGTCCAATCGGCCGAAGGCGGCAGCGTATCGTGCCCCCGGCTCGCCGATCTCCGCGTTCGCGGTCGAGAGCGTGCTGGACATGTGCGCGCAGAAGATCGACATGGACCCGCTGGAGTTGCGCTTGAAGAATGCCTCGAAGATCGGCACGCCGACCATCTTCGGACCGAAGCACGCCCATGCCGGCTACATCGAGACGTTGCAGGCGCTGCTGAACCACCCTGCGTACAAGACTCCGTTGGGACCAAACCAAGGGCGCGGCGTGGCGTCCGGCTACTGGTTTAACGGCGGCGGCGAATCAAGCGCGACGATCCAGGTGAATGCCGACGGCACCGTGCTAGTGGCGACCGGCAGCCCGGATATCGGCGGGTCGCGCGCATCGATGGCGCTGATGGCAGCGGAGACTTTGGGCGTGGATTACAACCAGGTGCGGGCGATCGTCGCCGATACCGGGTCGGTGGGATACACGCACGTGACGGGCGGTTCACGCGTCACCTTCGCGACCGGGACCGCGGTGGTGAATGCCACCAAGACCGTGGTGAAGGACCTGTGCCGGCGTGCGGCCGTGATCTGGGACGTCGATCCGGAAGGCGTGATCTGGGAAGACGGCCACGCCAAGCCGGCTGGCTCCAACGTCGGCGAGTTCAAGCCGCTATCGCTGAAGGAGATCGCGGCGAAGGCGGCGGCGACCGGCGGACCAATTACGGCCGCGGCTTCGGTGAATGCCGGTGGCCAGGCGCCGGGTTTCTCCACGCAGTTCTGCGACGTGGAAGTCGATCCGGAAACCGGCAAGGTCACCATCCTGCGTTTCGTTGCAGCGCAGGACGTGGGCCGCGCGATCCATCCGTCGTATGTCGAGGGACAGATCCAGGGCGGCGTGGTGCAGGGCATCGGCTGGGCGCTGAACGAGGAGTACATCTACAACGCCAAGGGTCAGTTGGATAACGCCGGTTTCCTCGATTACCGCTGCCCGGTGGCCTCCGACCTGCCGATGATCGAGGCGGTACTGGTGGAGGTGCCGAACCCGGCACATCCGTACGGCGCCAAGGGCGTGGGTGAGGTCAACATCTGCCCGCCAATGGCGGCGATCGCCAATGCGATCGACCGCGCCGTGGGCGTGCGGATGCAGGAGTTGCCGATGTCACCGCCTCGGGTCGCGGCCGCGCTGGATGCGGCGAAGGCGACGGCGTAACGGGGGTAGCGCGCGATGGCCGCTGGTGGGATCCCGGCACGGGTGGTGTTCACCAGCGGCTTCAGCGCGCGTTATACCGGCGGCGTTCGGGAGTTCGAGATCGAGGCGAAGAACCTGCGCGGCGTAATCAAGGCGATGGATACGAGGTTCCCCGGCCTCGGGCAGACGCTGGAAGACGAGACAACTGTCGCGATTGATGGGGAGCTGTACGAGATCGATTTCCTGGCGCCCGTGAAGCCGGGAGCGGAGGTGTTTTTCATTCCGAAGATCGAGGGGGGATAACGTCAGGAGCGCGGCGGGAAGCTTCGGTTGCGCTGCGGCCTCCCACTGGTCACGTTGGAACTGCGGCACGCTGATGCCCATCGATATTTCATTGCCACTGCGGTGCAAACCCTGGCATCGCGGCCTCTCGTTATGACTGGACACCCCACCCCACCCGTATAACATCGCTGCACCGCAGCACGGTGACCGTTGCGCGGGTCTGGGGGACTGAGCATGAAAAGACGAACCTTCCTGGCGGGCGCCGCTGGCGTCGCAGGCCTGGCAACCGGCATCCAGCCAGCCGCATCCGTAGAACACGTCGGCGACCGCCGCATGCTCGTCTTCTCCGGCGGCCAGCCCGTGCCATTGCTCGATCCGCACGTGAAATACGACTGGTCCACCCGGATGATGCAGCAGGCCATCTACGACGCCCTGGCTAAATACGAGGGCAACCCGCCGAAGATCGTCCCCTGGCTCGCCGAGACATGGGAAACCAGCGAGGATGGCCTGACCTGGACCTTCCACCTCGTCGGCAACGGCAAATTCCACAACGGTGATCCGCTGGACGCCGAAGCCGTGCGCTACTCCTTCGAGCGTGCGCTGAAGCTGAACAAGGGCGTCGCCTGGATGCTGAAGGATCACCTGAAGCCGGAGGCCATCAAGGTGGTGGACTCACGCACCATCCAGTTCACCCTGACGGTGCCCTATCCCGCCTTTCTGACATTCATGCCTCTTTGGTACATCATTAATCCCAAACAAATCGCTGCAAATACCATCAACGATGACTACGGCCAGAAGTTCCTGACCGACGGCGACGCGGGCTCCGGGCCGTTCAGGATCAAGCGATGGGACGGCCAGGCGGTCATGGCTCTCGATGCGGTCGAGGACTACTGGAAAGGCTGGCCGATGGACGCCGCGGACCGCCCCGCTGGCATCATCTACCGCGTCATTCGCGAACCCGCCCCGCGTAAGGCCGCGTTGCAACGTGGCGAGATCGACATAGCCACCGAGATGACGCCGGACGACTACGACGAAATGGGCAAAATGCCCGGCATCGTCATCAACTCGAACACCGGCATGACGCCCTTCACAATCCAGATGAACACCCAGAAGGGCGCCACCGCGGACATCAACTTCCGCAAGGCGCTGGCATACGCGTTCGACTATGATGCTCTGTTGCAGATCGAGAACAACGCCGCGACTCTGATGGACAGCCCGTTCCCCAACGCGATGACGGGCCACATCGCGGTGACGGGCATTCCACGCCGAAACCTCGAACTGGCCAAGCAATACCTGGCCAAGACCAAGACGCCGCAGGGCGGGATCGAAATTGAATACCTCCACGTCGCCGGCCTGGAGGTGGAGCGGCGCATCGGCCTCGCGCTGCTGGAATCGTTGCAGCCACTGAACATCAAGGTGAACGTGGTAGCGCAGCCCTGGCCCACCCTGATCGCACGCGGCGCCAAGGCGGAAACCGCCGCCGATACGGTCGCGGTCTATGTCACCCCGGTCAGCACCGATCCCGACGTCGCCGCGGCGCAATACGCCTCCACCGCCGAGGGCCAGTTCTGGGGCATGCATCACCTGCACGACGCGGAGCTGGACGGCATGATCGAAAAGGCGCGGCTGGAGACGAATCAGGCGAAACGGATGGAAATGTACGCGGATATCCAGACCCGCATTGTCGCACTGCAGCCAGCCATCTTCGGCATGCTGGAGGATCGCCGGTGGGCGATGCGGACCTACGTCAAAGGCTTCCAGTATTGCCCGGTGCGGCTCACCGGCGAGGCCGATCTCTACACGCTGTGCACGCAGCAAAGACGTAGGACTCGAATAGTCCGCGATGCCTTCGCCCCCTTTGTCATTGCCTGGCGCGCAGCGCCGAAGCAATCCCCCGCGTGGCGAGCAGCCGGCGGTTCGTCAGGCAGGGGATCGCTTTGGCACGGCGCGCCTGGCAATGACGGGCGTAGTCGCGGTGCCTCGTTAGCCCATGCTGACCTACCTCCTGCGCCGCTTGGGATTGCTCGGCATCATGTTGGGTGGCCTGGTGCTGATCACGTTCGTCGTCTCGAACGTCGCGCCGTCCGACCCTGCCGCCTTGGCCGCCGGCCCCGATGCGACACGCGACATGATCGCGACGGTGCGCCACGAATACGGCCTGGACCAACCGCTGCCGCTACAATTCCTGCGCTATGTCGGCGATCTGGCCCAACTCCGCTTGGGCCGATCGATCCAGACGGGAGACCAGGTGGCCGACGACCTCGCGCGTTACTTCCCTGCCACGCTTGAGCTGGTGCTCCTGTCGATGGTGTTCTCTGTTGTGGTGGGCGTACCGCTGGGGATGCTGACGGCAGTGCGGCGCAACCACCCGTTCGACCATGCCGTGCGTATGCTGGCAGTGTCCGGTGTGGCGCTGCCGGCCTTCTGGGCAGCGCTGCTGCTACAACTCCTATTCAGCGTCCGGCTTGGCTGGCTGCCCACGAGCGGGCAGCTCTCCGTCGCAACCGCGCCACCGCAGGTTGTCACTGGCATGGTCTTGGTCGATGCGCTGCTCACCGGCAAGTGGGACGTGTTCACGGAAGCGCTGCAATACGCCGTGCTGCCCGCCTTCGTGCTCGCGCTGCCATCGCTCGCCGCCATCCTCCGGGTCAACCGCGCCGAGATGATCGAGGTGCTGGGTTCCGACTACGTGACTGCCGCCCGCGCGCATGGCGTGCCGGCCTGGCGGGTAATCGGTTGGCTCGCGCTGAAGAACGCCATGCTACCGACGCTCGCGATGATCGGCCTGCGTTTCGGTTGGACCCTGGGCAGCACCGTGCTGGTAGAGACAGTGTTCGACTGGCCGGGCCTCGGCCTGTACGCCGTGTCTTCGGCGATCGCGTCCGACTTCAAACCGGTGATGGGCGTCACGCTGGTTATCGGTCTCACGTTCATGCTGACCAACCTGCTGATCGACCTGGCCTATGGCTGGCTCGACCCGAGGACCAAGTCGGCATGAGCGATGTCGCCGCCCCGCAAGCGGAACCGAGCGTGGCACTGCGCCGGCTTCGCTTCCTGGTCTGGACCTTCCGCGGCAGCCCGTCGGCCTTGTTCGGCCTGGCGCTGGTGGTGGCGTTCCTGTTGCTGGCGGCGATCGGCCCATGGCTGGTGCCCGATCCGGCGGATGCCACCGGCGCGATGCATCTGGCCCAGCGCCTGCGGCCGCCGTCGGCGTCGCACTGGTTCGGCACCGACGAGATGGGCGACGACATCTTCACCCGGGTCATCATCGGAACTCGCACCAGCCTCTGGGTCGGCCTCACCATCACAGGTATCGCCGCTCTGATCGGCGTGCCGCTGGGCGTCGTCTCCGGCTACCGAGGCGGCGTTCTGCGCACCGTCATCATGCGCGTGACCGACGTCTTCCTGGCGGTGCCCGGCCTGGTTCTGGCTCTGGCCATCGTCGCCGCACTCGGCCCCAGCACCTTGCACGGCGTCGTGGCGCTGTCGCTGGTGTGGTGGCCCGGCTATGTCCGCCTGATCGAGTCGAAGGCGTTGACCCTTCGCGGCGAGCCCTACGTGGAAGCCGCCCGAACCATGGGCGCCGGCCACGCCTGGATCCTGACCCGCCACATCCTGCCGAACTCTGTTTCGCCCTTTGTTGTGAAGGCCAGCATGGACATGGGGCTGGCGGTCCTGGCGGCGGCCTCGCTCGGATTCGTGGGCCTTGGAGCGAAACCCCCGGCCCCCGAATGGGGCGCAATGATCTCCGTGGCGCGCAGTTACATGCCGGACCAGTGGTGGTACAGCTTCTTCCCCGGACTGTTCATCTTCCTCACCGTGCTCGGCTTCAGCCTGTTCGGCGACGGCCTGCGCGACATCCTCGATCCCCGCAGCGCGCGCGGATGAGCCTGCTGGAGGTGCGTGATTACCGCTTGGCCTTCGATGGCTACGAGGGCACCACGCAAGTGCTCAACGGCATCGACCTTTCCGTCGAACAAGGCGAAGCCGTCGGCATCGTCGGCGAGACCGGCTGCGGCAAGTCGGTGCTGGCCCGCAGTCTGCTCCGTCTCAACCCGGAGCCGCCGGCCCGCATCGTCTCCGGCAGTATCAGCTTCGCCGGCGAGGATGTGCTGCGCATGCAGGGTTCGGCGTTGCGGCGGTTACGCGGCTCCGGCATCGGTATGGTCTTCCAGGACCCCGCAACCTATCTCAACCCGGTTTTCACCATCGGCCGGCAACTGGAAGACGTGCTGCGGGCGCACGGCCATCGGCGCGGCATCGCTGATCGCAGTGTGGCACTGCTGGAATCGGTGCAAATGCGCGACGCCGCAGCGTTGCTGCGCCGCTACCCGCACGAGCTGTCCGGTGGCATGCGCCAACGCGTGCTGATCGCCCAAGCCCTGGCCGGCAATCCCCGCCTGCTGGTGGCAGACGAGCCGACGACCGCCCTGGACGTCACTGTGCAGCGCCAGGTACTGGCCCTGGTAGCCGACCTGGTAACCCGGCTGCGGTTGACCTTATTGCTGATAAGTCATGATGTCGGCGTGATCGCTACGCTATGCCACCGCGTTATAGTTATGTACGCTGGCACCATGGTCGAAGACGCGCCTACCGATCGGCTGCTTTCTGCCGCTCGCCACCCGTATACGCGTGGGTTGCTGGCCGCGGTGCCCGACCTCGACCGTCCGGATCAAATCCCGAAGGGCATTGTCGGTAGCATCCCTTCGCTGCGCAACCCGCCGTCCGGCTGCCGTTTTCATCCCCGTTGCCCCTTGGTGATGCCGATCTGTCTCAGCAAGGTGCCGCCGCTTGGGAGCGACCAACATCGCGTCGCGTGTCATGTGACATGATGGCCTTGCTTGCCGCCGAGCAGGTAGTGGTGAGGTTCGGTAGCCACCGCGCGGTGGATGGTGTCAGCCTGGCACTTCACCCAGGTGAGGCACTCGGCCTCGTGGGCGAGTCCGGCTCCGGCAAGACCACTATGCTTCGACTGTTCCTGCGCTTGGTTGATGCGTCCGAGGGGCGGATACTCTTCGAGGGCGTCGACATTACCCACGGCAAAAACACGGCGCTGCAAGCTCTGCGCCGCCACGTCCAGGTGGTATTTCAGAACCCGCACTCAGCGCTTGACCCTCGCATGAGCGTGCTCTCCAGCGTCGCTGAGCCGATGCGCGTGCTTGGCCGCCACAGCAGAACCGCGTTGCGCGATTATGTTGCCTCACTTCTGAGCGATGTGGGATTGGGCGCCGAATTCATGGCACGTTTCCCGCACGAACTGTCGGGGGGACAGAAACAGAGGGTGTGTATCGCGCGCGCGCTGGCCCCGCAGCCGAGCGTCCTCCTGTTGGACGAGCCGACCTCGGCACTGGACGTGTCCGTGCAGGCGCAGATCATCGAGCTGCTGGCTGCGCTACGAGTGCGCCACAGGCTGGCATATTTGTTTGTGTCGCACAATCTCGCTGTGGTCCGGCTGTTATGCGAGCGCGCCGCCGTGATGCAGAACGGCCGCATCGTCGAGGAAGGCGATGCTGCCCAAGTGCTGGTTCGACCCCGCCATCCCTATACCACCGCCTTGCTCGACAGCGTAGTGCGAGTGCCCCATTTAGCAAATCGCTCTCATCATTCGGATGAAGTTCCGGGTCAGACGTAGTGGACACGATGACCGTCACGGCGTAGTTCTAGCGGCCTCCTCAACAACCGACGACTTTATCAGCAAGAACCACCGATATTATCCAGCAAGGTGGTGGGCACCGAACTGGCGCCAGCGCGCACCACAATCTTGCATGTGCCCGGATTAGTGCCCGCTTCAGCGGTCAGTTTTACTGCTCCGGCCCCTGGCGCCGTACCCGGATCGGCGATCTTAGATATTATGACCTCGCCTCCACCCGTCAAAATGGTATGGCCATCATTCCAAGTATTTCCGATGAACTTACCCAGATGCCAGTCCACACCCCCCGCAACGGTGAAAGTACTACCTTGGCTACCTTGCGCGGCTATTAGCGTTCCGTTGGTGGACACGGGGAACATACCACCGGCGCGTCCAAACGAAAAACCAACCCTGAACCCCAGCGTTGAAGAAGGACCGTATTGGTTATTTAGTGACAGCGCAACGTCATCGCGGATTGCCTGCGTTCCATAGGTTGCGCCGCTGACATCGACTATCTGCTGGCCAATACGATCAGTCATTGTGGCACCGGCCTCTTCCCAGGTATCGACCTCCTGGCCGACATTTTGCAGGGCGGTAACATTTGTGCCAATGGTCGAAACCGTATTCGATCCAAAGCATGAACTGGCACCAGAGGCATCAGTGGCCCACATATTGCATTTAGATGTCAGTCCGACGTAATCCTGCCCGGAGGTGTTTCCCGTAGTAGAATTGATATTTAGGGTAACTGCGCCGCCTTGGCGGCTACCAAATACACCGGAACCGTTCAGAATAAGATTCTCTTGAAATCCTATACCATTTCCGGAGTTCGACGAATTGTCAGTCTGCTGGAGGAATGCGCCAAACGATGCAGCTCCGCCGGTTGTGCTTCCACCAAAGAGAGCGTTTTGGAATATAGGGGCCACATTGTTTGCGAGAGTTCCTGAACCCCACGTTCCGCCAGGCAGAGCTATATTAGTCTGTGGGGCAATATTATTACTGCTACCACCAAACTCCATCATGATAGGACCGTTGCCATTAGGACCCGTCTTGAACAGAATAGGATTTGCGGCCCCTCCCGATGCCACAATTAAGCTCGCACCGCTCGGTGCGGTCAGGCCCTGTGGTGCTGCTGTTAGCAACCCGGAGAACGTGCAACCAGTAGTCTGACAAATTGACGTTGGTGCTTGGGTTCCGGAATTAAGTCCACTATATTGAGAGGCGGCCGGGAATGCGACGCAAACTGACATAATCCACAATAATATGACCCGTTTCATATCGCTGTTCCATCCCCTCGTGTAAAAAACACCGTCCCGGTCCCACTATTCATAATCACACCTGCCGTAGTAACTGTCACTGGACACGCAAATTGACGATGCTGTCCGGCAGGGACCGGAAAACTCGGATTTGGCGATCCGCTCGCTACCACTGCCGATCCACCAAAGTTGACGAAGCAAAAGTCACTGCCCGCATTATCAACTACAACTGTGTCCCCTCCCGCTGGCAGCGGGACGTCCTGCGTAGCAGTCGTCGCCGCCGCAGACACGCAGCCACTCGGTCTAAATGATTGAATTTGCCCAGTCACTGGTATTCCCTTCAAGATTCGTTAGAAACGGTGCTTCGTTGCCTAATTGGAAACGCTGTCCAGACCAGCAATCCGGGACTGCGCCCTCCGCCGAGCTGCTAGGTGGTTCCGTTGAGCCTCCGGGTAGATCGCTACGCTTTGCGCATTTTCTTGACTACTTGTGCCAGACCAATGATCCCCACGATCAACCCGTTGACGATCTCGGTGGCGAACAAATGGGGGATTCTGCTCCAATGACGCCTGATGATACGCTCGCTGCAATGACCGGCGACAGGCGGCTGCAGGTTACCCAAATGTATCGGTTGTCAAGAAACGATGCTCCAGATTCGGCCGGTCATTGCCCAGAGAGCTACCGGCATGCGAGGCGGATGCGGTCGGCATGCGCGGTTTCGCGTTGACGAGCCGCTAGGCTAGGACTTGCAATCAGCCCAGAAGAGAGAGAAAGGTTAAAAGTCCAAAATCCATGATCGCCACGCACATTAAACCGAGCTTCCTACTTCGAATTACTTCAAGCGCCTGATACTACGAGACTTTCTAATAAAATTGGTCGAAAATGTGCCCATGTAAATCACGCGTTCGTGAGACTTATGAAGAACGAAAAAATGCTATGATTTGCTCTCCGTGATCCGGAAATGCGCGCTCCAAACCCTGCTGCGCCGAGTGTAGCCAGTGGCAGCCCCCTCCAACCGACAAATATCGTGTTGGGCCAGTGGGTTGCAGTATTTGAAAGTAGGAAGCTCGGATTAAATCATCATGAGTTCAAGAACTTGAGTCAATCACGATATCTATTTCAATATTCAGATAACCAGGAATCCAGAAGGGTAAACTGTGGGCATACTGCCGTCTGTGCCCTCAACCCAAGCATACCATGTTCCCGCCACCGGAGGTGTTGCAACGTACGCCCCCCAAAGATTCGAATTAACGAGTAGGCCATCGGTCCACTCGGTTGGCGGAACAGTCTGAGACGTGCAGAAGCCGAATTGTACTGCCACACTGCCCGGCGAGACTTGGGCATTAACGCCAATAGCACCACTGCCGTGCGTATAGGTTCCCGAGGGAGTGACGTTCCAGGTGATCGACGTTACGGAAACACCCGCAGTTGTTGTGCTCGCAGTCTCCACATTTGAAGCTGGTCCAGATCCGAGCGCGTTCACTGCAAAGACCTCGAAATCATAACTAGTGCCAGATGACAGGCCTGTTGCAGCATAGGACGTTGAGGTTAGGCCAGATCCGCCGCTGTACCAGGGCGTTGTTCCTGTAACCCTATACTGTACAGCATAGCTACTTGGTGCACCACCTGATTCGGGGGATGACCAGGTCAAGGAGATACCGTTAGGGGACGCGTTACTTGTCGCGACACCTGCTACCTGACCGGGTAGAGCAGCAACAGCGAGTGTGGTCGCGCTGACAATCGAGGATGGTGCTCCTACGCCTGTGGCATTGGAGGCAGATACAACGAAATCGTAACTTGTGGCCGAAAGCAAACCGCCGACGTCGCAGCTGGGCGCGGTCACCAACGGCGCTGCCGACCAGTTCGCCGTGCCGCTAGGCCTATACTGTACCGTGTAGCTTATGGAAGAGACTTGTAACGCGGTCCACAACAGCGAAATGGCGCATGAGGTTATCGAAACTATCGTTATACCACAAACCTGTTCGGGGGCGCTGAGTTCGGAGCCCGTTGTGCTCACCCATGCATAGACGAGGGCCCCCTTTGAAAACTCGATACCTATTAAGGTTGTTGCCTGCCCCGAAGCCAGAACCGAACAATTCGAAGAGGTGGTGAACCCACCTCCCAGTGTCACATTACCCGAACTGACATTGATCAAAAAGCATTCGAAGCCATTTCCTACACCGGTGGCCCCCAGAGTCACCCGTAATGGGCTGGCTACAAATCAGAATCCGACCATTGTGAGCGCTCGCGTCTAAAGTAGAGTCTGTTGTGAGCTCCATCGTTGGAATTCGATAGTTTGGTTGCCGAGAAGTCAACCACACCCAAACGGCCGCCATAGTCTGGCGCGCTATAACGTTTCCGCCTTGCGCCACAAGCAGCGTGTCTGTGTCAGAAGCTGCGGCGGCGGCCGGGACTTCATCAATCGTTTGTCCATCTATAAGATTGCCGTAGGTGATCGTGTGGTCCGATCCACCCTGACTGATTCCGACGAGGTCAGATGTTGAAATGCCGGTCACCGTAGGAAGGTCGGTGATGCTATATCCGGAGGAGGCCTCAGACAACGTCGCAGAGATAGTGCCAGATTGGTCAATAGCTATGTTGAGTCCGGGAGAAAATAACCCCCGCAACGTAGAGAGTGGTAAAAGCTTGGGATTGCCGTCACTACTCAGAACCGCTTCGTCGCTGAGCGTAAGACTATTCTGGACCGGAAATTCCGCATGATCTAAACCAGTTGCCGCGAGGGTGTCCGCGTTCAGGAGTAGCCCAATCCCGACACTTATCGGGTCAGGACCACCAGGTCCCAAACTTGATCGACCGAAAAGGTTTCCGGTTTGTATGAGAATAGCTGGCTGAGCGCTGGATAACAGCGTCCCGACACTTACTGAACATGCTGCCCCGCCTTGGCTAATAGGGACTTGGTCAGCAGCGGTGACCTGTGCGACAGCAGGAAGTTGGGCAATTGTTGGCATAATCACTCCGAATTACCAATGGTCTCCCCAAGAGCCGCTTCGGAGGCGGGACTGGTCGCGACATAATCGCTAATTTAAATGCCGATGGAACGAGATCGTCAGCCTCTGTCGCTCGGCAGAATATCACCGAATTTGTTACAAACAAATCAGACCGTGGGTGATTCCACGATCTGCCAGGAGACACCAGGAGACATCATTGGCCGTTGGCTCGACTTTGCGCCCCGGAGGCACTCAATTCGATCGCGACAGAAAATTCGGCTTGTCCGAGCTAGGCTAGAACCTGCGATCCAGCACAAACTGATATCCAGCGAACACCATCATTAAACACCTCAACGCCTGACCCGGCACCCGCAGCCTCGGTGGGTTTACGCCCATTCGAAGCAAATGCCTTTGCACCAGCGGTCGCACTAGCCGGCAACCCGGCGACAGTATATGACGGAAGCACAGGAGTCCCTCCAAAGTGCGGATTGACAGAATTCGACCTGAATACCTCGTGCCAAGAGGAACTTCCGTCGGAAATGATATGGTAGCGGTCGTTTTGGCGGAGCATTACCGGGCCGTTGTCAATCGTATCCGTACCACTCGTAACGACTGACACCACAGGCGTACTAATAACCGAAAAAGTAAAACCCGTTCCTGCAGCTACTGTCGCCGCAGCTGGAAGCGTGATCACATAAGTGCCCGTTCCTGAGAGAAACACAATATTACCGGAGATATAGCTAGGCAACGTTGTGTTAGCCACGCAGCTAGTTTGAAATCCTACTGATAAGCCCTTGCCGACGACGTATGACAATGCTCCTTGATACCATCTAAGGACACTGGCAGTACTATCATATGCTAGCCGATATGTTACCGTCGGTTCGAAAGCGATTTGGTGCCCAGCCGCTAAGCGAATGGCCGCTGCACCGGCCATCTGTGTCGCATTCGCCGTATCAAACGCGGATGTTGAGAAAGGTATATTCACCCCGAAAACGGTGTAAGCATATCCAGTAGACTCTGCGGCAAGTGACACGCCTATAACTGTCGAAATCTGTACCGGAGCCCCAGTGATGCTGTTCTGCCCTATTACAAGGGATTGGACCTGCCGATTGTGACCATCATCGGGGCCATTACCAAGCCAGTCAAACTCTACGGCTACGCCGGAGTTCGTAATGCTTGAAAGTTGCGATGTAGTGTCGCGGTATACCATACGAGCAGCCCAGAGCTGAGGCTGAGGCAGCGCTGCTCCGGACGCATTCGTTCCTACGGACTGACGTATCGTTTGCACGTAACGAGCGACGTGTTGTGCCGGAGCGCTGGCAATGCCCGTCTGAGTGCCACACCATTGCAGACTGTCGACACCACCCCAAATGTAGTTATTGGGGCTGTTGTAAATAATGGTATCCGCGCGCGAATTTGCGGAAACAATACCTGTGCTAGCTCCTCCGGAATGGTTCACAATGTATGCCGAATGGGAAACCGCGAAGTCGGTTGCCTGTGAGGTACCTTGTGAAGCTTCGGCGCTGACGTCGCTATTTCCGACAACTACACCAGGGAGCACCAATTCAGCCGGTCCGGTTCCGCCGGGTATTGCATTCGCCAGCGACGTCCCATCTGGAAGTGTCGTACCATCAACGATCCACTTGACCCTTTTGGTAAGCGTCCCCCCCAAGTGGCTGGACTCTGTATATTTGCTACGCCATTCGGAACGTAAATCACCGATCCGGCAGGAGCCGCCTGGTATGCCGCAATAAATGCCGCAGTGTCATTTGACGTCCCATTGAGTTGTGCGTTATAGGGAGAGGCCTTTACATTGATGACACCGGTCAGGCTTCCGGGATTCGAGTTCTACGTCACTGCTTTGTAGCGGCATTTAATGGGTTCATTGGAGCGGCTGCCAGTGTCAGCAAGCCGGTCAATGTCCCTCCACTGATCGGTAGTGCGGTCGCAATCTCGCCATCGACATACTGCTTAGGAGCCGCCTGCAGCGCAGTCGCGGGGTCGCCAGAAAGCGTAACAGGCCCGGTCAAGATACCGCCGACAAGCGGTAAACTCGTTGCACACTGGCTATCCACGTAGTGCTTCGTTGCAGCCTGTAGAGCCGACGTCGGGTCGGCGCTAAGTGACAGAATGCCAGTTAGCGCACCTCCGGTAAGCGGCAGGGTGCCCGCGGCGAAATCAGCAAGGCGAGCGCCGGTCGTCGATCCCGTAGCCCTAATAAGCATTTGAGACGCATCTAAACCGACCACCCCCGGCAGACCGCTCAGGAACTGGCTATATGGCACTGCCACGTTAGTGCCAGCTTGACCAAATGGGATCAAATCACCCGAAGCGGGCACGGTCCCCATCGGCAGCGCGTTGATCATGTAGGGCACCGCTAATGCCGAAAGCGTGCCACCTGCCAGAGTCAAATTCGCCCCTACCGTCAACGACTCGGGAGCGCCGGCTCCCGCACTGGAGCGTCCCAGCAGCACACCACTCGCTAGAGCCAACTGCGGCTGGACCCCGGCCAGTATCTGTGCGCGGGTCATCTTTAGCGCTGTGCCCGCTTGGCTGACGATGTGCTCGTCAGTATCTGCCGCAGCCGTTGCCGGCGCAAGTTCATCGATCGTCGGCATTTAAGGTCGTTCTCCGCGGCGATTTGCCGCTAATCGTTGATAAACAATAAATGCTTGGCGCGAGAAGACGGCGCTTAGATAGCGGAACAATGTGGTCGTATCGCCTACGCGAGCACTGGGTTGCCGTTTTGATCAGTCAAAACCGTGCCTGCGGTTATATCAATTGCGTTTGGTGGAATGGGTGCGACCGACAACAAAAGAACCGGCAGCAATATGCTGCGCTGAATTGTTCGGCCATTGACCGTCGAAATGATGACCGTAATAGTGTAAACTATGCCCGCCTGACCCTCAGATAACCACAACACAGCCGAAGGGCCATCCGCCATCGCTTCGTTTAGAACCAGATCACCGGGGTTGCTGGGTGATATGGACACATCTAGGGCTGCTATGAAATCTCCCTCATTGCCCAGAAGACCCGAGGATATATCAAACTTATAGTCGAGAACATCATTGGGATCCTTCGTTGGCCAATTCAATGGTGGCGGCGCGACCGCGACCGACCCCCGCGGCACTGGTATAAAGGCGTCGAGAACGACTGTGCGCGCGGTGCTGGGCTTAGATACATGAATAGCTGGAGTGGCCATAAAACCCTTCCTCTATTACGCTATGAGACGCGGTTCAGTCAGAACAATCCGACTGTCGTGCCGAGGACCCTAATTTGTCCAAAAAGACAACCGACCATTCTTAGTAGGCTCTGCAGACCCTGTTCCGTATAAAACAATCAGATTTTCTGATCGTTATAGCCGACTTGACGGCCAAAGTGATCGGTCTTTCTTCTTGCATACCGGAGCTCGATCATGCCAGGGGAACATTCCCTGAAACCATCGCCTTCGATTAGACCGACCCGTCACAAAACCATCATTTTGGAAACTCGATCACGGAGAACGCGTCGGTCCATATCAGTGCCAGGCGATGGTAGAGATCACAGATTTAGCGGTCATCAATTCGACTACTCGCCAGTCGCGGATTCTTGTATAAGTTGGTATCTTAGTGTCTGTCCGAGAACATACCGGGTCTTTAGAATCGGTTAGCGCGTCCCCGTTGAAGCCGTTGAACCGGTTACCATTTTGCTTCCCCGGTGCTGTTTTGGCCCCCCCCCTGTGGACCAAGGAGAACCGCGGCCGCTATGACCGCAGCGGCCTGCGGTATGAGATCGACCTGACCGAGGAAGAGAGGGCGGAGATCGCCCCCTTGCTTCCGCCCGCCAGGCCACGCGGCAACAAACGATCAGTCAACCTGCGCGAGGGTGAACGGCCTGATGTACATCCTTAGCACCGGCTGCCAATGGCACGCGATCCCCAAGGATCTGCCAGCGCGCAGCACGATCCATGACTACTTCGGCGGCTGGCAGTGGAATGGAACGTTGGAGCGCATCCACCACGCGCTCTACGTCTAAAGCCGTGAGCAGGCCTCGCGCGAGGCCAGTCCGACCGTCGCGATCATCAATGTGCAGAGCGTCAATAGCGCGGAAAAGGGCGGCGAACACATCGATCCGCACGGCTACGATGCGGGCAAGACGATCAAGGGCAAGAAGCGGCACGTTCTGGTCGATACGGAGGGATTGGTGCTGCACGCCATCGTTACAGCCGCCGATGTTCAGGACCGCCACGGAGGGGCTTGGCTGCCGGGCTCCCTGGTTGGCCTGTATCCCTTCTTGCTGAAGCTGTATGCCGACGGTGGCTATCAAGGCCCGGAGTTCCGCAAGTCGGTCAAGGCCGTGCTGCCACGGGTGCCGGTGGAGACCGTGAAGCGCTCAGATCAGATCAAAGGATTTGTCGCGCTGTCCAAGCGCCGGGGGGGGGGTGAGAGGACGCTCGCCTGGCTCAACCGCTGCCGCCGCTTGGGCAAGGATTGGGAGAACCTCAATCACAAGGCACGGGCATTTCAACTGATGGCGTCCATCCGTCTTATGGTCAGGAGGCTATGCCGGGCTTAGGGATGTTTCCGGACAGACTCTTACCACCGCACGACCACCAAACCAGGTGCCCCGGCTGCTCCATTGTACGGGGTGTTACCATTGGAGCCTGTGCCAGCTCCAGCGGCTCCTCCTCCTGGAAACGCCCCGGCGACGCCGCTCGTTCCACTGTTCTGGCTACCGCCCATTGGAGCGCCGCCGCCCATACCCCCCTGGCTCAAAACGGCGGCCTGGCCGGCGGAGCCACTGAGATTGACGTCCCCGCCGACGCCAATGCCCGCGGGTGTAGCACCGTTCTGAGGGCTCGAGATGCTGGCAAGGCAATTTAGAGCACCTCCAGTAGCGCTGACGCCAGACCCAAAGCTGGATGGACCACCGGAAGTCGGGGCGGTGCCGGTTGTGGTTCCCCAAGTGCCGCCTGAGCCAACGACAACGGGGACAGACTGGCCGGGTGTTAGACCAGTAACTCTCTTTCGTGCATAGCCGCCCCCCGAACCACCGCCCGAGGCGATACCGACGAGGGCACCGGCGACTGAGGCATAGCTCCCAGCACCACCACCCCAGACCTCAACCTCAACTTGAGTCACGCCTGCTGGAACAATGAAAATGCCAGATGTAGTGAGGCTTTGAGCTCCTGAACCGAAGCCGGGACGCAGCCATGGCAGTTTCCACGCTAGAAAGGGTGCTGTCGGAATTGTAGTAATGTTTGCGGACGTAACCGATGTCTGTCCATAAGTGACGGTAACAATGTAGAGGCCAATCCATCCATTGTCGACAGGAGGGGTTGTCTGCATTCCCGTGGTAGCCGGCGCACCCGATTTCATTTGGAGCTCGACAGTCTGCGTCCGAACGGTATTCTGAGCAGATGCGGAATTTGCCGGTCCACTGTAAGGCTGAGATGGCTGCGCTGCATTGTAGTACGGCAAAACAATTGGGTTGGTATCGCTCTCCTGGAATGCCGCTTGGATAAGGTAATTCGTCGACTGACCCGATGTAGTTGGGGCGACAACCGTAAAGCAAATAGCTGCGATATTGACCCCGATTTTGAGGAGTGGATCGGCCGCATCTGCCGGCAGCGATCCGTAAGGGAGCATGTCAATAACGGACAGTTGGGAAATTGAGCCCGGTCCGACCGTTATCGTCAAGGAAGCCGGAGCAGTCGGGCTACACGCGAGCCCGTCCACCACAGGACCGCTGCCAAGTACCGCCTGCGCGAGATAGCCAAGCGCCACCATTACATTGCGATTGGCCGAGAGTAAATCGGTATCGAGTGGGATACTGCCTGGATATACTATAATCCGATCCATATGGTCCTCATGCTATCAAACGCGACGCTAACTACATATGCGGGTCCAAGCGATCACGCTAATCGGTAAAACACTGGTAATTGCGTTGCAAATATCCGAGTTTGTTGTCTGACATTGCATCATACTCGAATTTCCGTATTCTAATGAACCTTGACCATATCCACCATCATTGCAATCCCAGCCTGATACGGATCCGATGCCAGCACTTGCCGGCCGATACGCTGTAACAAAGAACTGTAATGGCAGGCTCAGGCTTCCCCAGCCACCTGCAATTGTATAAGCGGCTCCATAGTAACGTTCCATTACTGGTGCCATATCCACCAGTGTCTGACGTGTTCGCCGGCTCGAACACAGCAGGAGACCGACCGGTTTGGTCCAATAGCGATTGGACGATTGCTCGTCGGGTCCCTCGTTCTCTGATCAATTCCGCGGCGATCCGCGTTCGATAGGTATTGTCACTCTCGCCGATTTGCCGAACAAGAGCCGCTCCGAAGTAATCGGTGGCGATCAAATCGAGCCAGATGTCCTCGGCAGTCGAAATGCGAGCCTGACTTCTAACGTAACCGAGCAGCTGATATACCCACACCCAGCCCCACGCGACACCATTCAGTAGCGTGTCCAGAACGGGAGTATCATCTGGAAACCACCGCAGCGGTAGAACTTGCTTCAGACGGAACAGAATATCCTGCTGGTCTCCGGTCATATCAACTCACCACTACCGTTCCGATTTTGATGACCCCGGAAAGTTGAACAACAACATCTGATGTCTGCCCATTCAGCAGTATTGACGTCACGTTCGTGACGCTAGAGCTTGCCGTATAGGCAGTAAGTGCAATCATAGTAAGAGGAAGAGGTGCGCCAACCGAAAGAGCGTTTCCGTATGCGCAGATGGCGTTTACAATTGGCGGGATAAGCAGCGTTACGCTGCTGCCGACGGCCGCCGCAACTGTAAGGGAAATGTTGACCAACGTGACTTCTGGCGGAAAAACAGCAAACGTCGACCCGACTGGACGGACTAATTCGGTAGCATTCTGAACGAGGGATAGAAGTGTGCTAGACGGATATCCGGATCCATCGTCCACAACAATTACGAAATTTCCGAGTTGGAAGGCTCCCGAAGGGCTCCGGTTTTCTTGTACCGTGTAGTTCAGCCCCTGTTGGACACTGCCGACAGCATGGCCTACCGCCGTAAGCGTAGCCCGTGACAGGCTTGCCATAAAATTCTGAAATCGAAGTCTGAAGGCAGGATCGGACTCGGCATCGATACCGTTGGTAAACGCCGAAGGGTTAGTAATACTGTCTACGCCTACTAGGGCTGATGCAATAACAGATATTGCTCCAGCTTGTATATTTCCACCAACCCCTGCGGTTTGTGCTATCACGGGTACATTCAGTGAACTGGTCCCCACGTTCAAGATGAAGCCGTTTTGGATCGGGCTCCATCCAGGAGCTGTCGCGTCACTTGTGACAGCAAAGGTTTGAGTCCCATCTGTCGTACGGACAAGAGAGCCCAATGGTATCAGTGCTGGAAGGTTCGGACTGAATCGCGCGAAGGTAACGATGCCAGATGCTGGACTTGCCGGTAGTCGTGTCAGGGAAAAGTCGGCCATCCAGCTATCGAGGTCGGGTCCTACGCTTGTCGCCGCGCGGGTCATTTGGAGCACTAGAAGAATCAGCCACTGCATCCACAGTGCTACTGAGGCGGTCGCTTCCAATATCGCGCGAAGGGTCGAGCCAACCGTAAGGTCGAGGAGTTGTGCCGCCGTTGATTGGACCGATGCAGCCATACCTTGAACCAGATTCGTGAAGGTCTGAAGCGGAAGTTGCATCGCCTATGCCCCCACAGAGAAGGTCAAAATCTGGGTCTGCCGCGTGTCTGCATCCACATAAAGAATATATACATCGACATAGTCTGATGCGTCTCCGGTACGAGGAGATACATCAATGGATGGCTCCGGGCTTTGAGAAACAGCGGATTCCTTGAATATCTGGCTACGAATCATGGCCTGGATTTGCGAAATATTTATGGGTTGGCCAACAAATCTAGCCAGCCCAGTACCGTAGGTTGGTTGCCATATGTAATCAAGATTGTTGGTCAGAAGCCGGCGGAGAACACGTTGCTGACCGAGCACCGAACCGGCCACGACAGCGAGATCGCCAGTGGGACCAAACTCCAGATCCGAACCCCATTGATGGGCAATGTCAGACATGGCAGCCCCTAATCTGGCTGACTGCTCGAAGTTGTAATGCCGCCGCGGGAATCGGTGTGCGTGTGTGCATCATAGTGCCCGCGAAGGCGCGACAACGAACCCTGGCTATCATATACATCCCCGCTCACGTGCAAATCTCCTCCAATTTGTACAGTCCCGTCATTTAGCAATTTTAGGTATGACCCGGTCTGATGCACCAGCCAGAATTCACCACTAGACGCAGTTGGGGGACGCACACTATTTGAAAAGATGTGACCAACGATGATCCCATGTTCTGCAGCGCCCTCCTGTGCAAGAACAAGGACTTGGTCACCCGGCGTCGGAGGGCATACCAAGCCCCAGCCGACACCCACCCAGGGAGACAAGATTGGAAGCCATCCGGTTAGCACTCCCTCGGGCTGTAGTGTCAGACGAGCTGCTCCTGTTGTTGTGTCAACCGAGGAGATTATGCCAAATCTAGGCTGAGCTTGCGTTTGTACAAGGGCATCAGCTTGCGTCTTAAGAACATTCAAAAAGCGTTCCATATCAGCTCACTTGGTTAATAATCGAGGACGCCCGCGGTGAACTGTTGCTTGCTCGGACACGTTGAATGAACCCGGCGTGGGTCCGGAATGTACGCTCTATGGAGTTGATATAATAAGACTGGTCAAAATCAGTCCCCGTGCCTTCCAGTTTTATTGTGCTGCGCGGGCTCAGAGTGAGTTCCCCTGGCATAGTGAACTCGATTACGCGTTCGTGACGCGTTAGGTCAGATAGGCACCGTTGAGCGACGGACAGGGCCTTGTCTGGGGTCAAATTCGGGCGAATAACAACGTATTGTTTGAGTGCATTCGTTCCGGATTCGGCGATTTGAGCAGAACCTCCTGCGAGAGTGCTGTTGACACTCTCAGTAAAAGCAATCTGTTGAAGCGAATTCCAGCTTCGAACGGTTACTCGGATGTCCTGAGCGAGGGGCAGGGCCCGCTCCATGGTGAGTTCTATCATATCCGCGGGGTACAACACCTGGTCGAGTGCCGACGGCTGTACGGATGGTTGGAAATGCAGATCTTTCCCCGTTATAAAGGCATCGTAATCTTCCTGGCGCGCTAGATATACTAAGAGATCCCACTCACTCGTCGCTCCAGAGAACCTATTGAGTATTAGACTCTCGTGATCATTTTGATAGAATCTGCCAACTGGGGTGACCGTTTTTACCACGTTTGGAACAAGGTCATGGCGTTGAGCAAAGATAGCAGCGATCTCGCTTGACGTTCGATTTGAGAAGGTCTCCTGCGTTTGTGCTGCGATTAACGCGGTGGTCAAATCTCTTCCACTGATATGCACCACACCGCCTACCGCGTCGATCGATACCCTGTCAACGAAACCCTGGATGACGCTGGTCAGATCTACATCGCCGCTAACACTGAGCTGAATATCGACTAGAAGATTAGTTTCAGAAGACCAAAAGCACTCGTTCATAGCTCGGTCCGCGCCTAATGCGATGACCGCATCGAAACGATCGGCGCTAAAGTAGTTGCTGGAAATGATTTCTGCCTCATATCCGCCGAGCAGTGGCTCCCCGTTTACTAGAACCTTAAGCTTCGGTGAACGATGCGAGCAAGGGAATTCACTGAGGAGCAATGCCTCCTCCTGCGTTAGGATTTGGATCAGGAATCAGAAGCGTTAGGACACCGGACAGCATCGGGTCATTAATCCGATTCAACTGAGCTATTCTTAGCCATTGCGTTGCGTCTTCTAATTGCTCTGCCGCAATGCGAAACAAATTGCCTCCGGCCACCTGAATTGTTTTCATTACGTCCCGGCATTGGTTAGGTTTCGGGCCGCGCGCCCAACATAGCCACTAGAAATAGTCAAGTGCGCCAGTTGCTCTGCACCTGTCGCAGATATAGCCAAACAGGATATCAGGCCATTGGTTGAGTTAAAACTGTTCGACAGAAGAGTGGCCTCGTTTGACCCAATCTCCTGGCTCATAGCTAATCGCAACAGTTGGATAGACGACATTGCATCTATATACTCGACCGTTCCTAGAGTTGTGGCGTCGGAGTCGACAACTGAGCTTTTGGCGTCAGTAAAGTCAATATTAGAGTTGGTGCACATGTTGACAGCGACATCGAGATCGGCTTGCACTGAACTGCCAATCGGAATCGGGGCAAACGGGTCCGATGAAGCTTCGTCTCGTACTATAGTACACGAGATATGGTAGGGTATCCATGCAGGATTTTCATAGCTCGCCTCAAAATTACTTAGCACGACGGTGTAGACAAATACATCCCATGTGAGTTTCGACGCGCCACCAGTGGCGCGGAGGGAATTCAGCAACCTGGCGCGTAGTGTAGCATCCGCTCCGGAGAACGTGCCAGAGAAGGAGATCTCAGACTCATCGGGTCCGATACTATCGACTACCCTTCGGCCATTGGCCAATTCGTGAATCGCAAGTCTCTGCCGGCCACCAAAGTTTATTCCGGAAGGGATCTCGAAATCACGAAAAACGACCGATCCCAGTATTAGTCTGATACCCGCCATTCGGTTCCTCGGTTAACAATTTAATCCGATGCCCGGCACAAAGGGAAGCAAGCAGAATGTGGCCAAAAAGGTGGCAAGACTGTCGCCATACGAGAAGTAGTACGCATGGGCTCCTTTCTAATAGCACGTTTTTAAGGCAGCCCCTCGACTTCTCCCAAATACGACTATGTTATAGCAGCTTTATCGGTCGTCAACCGCTCAAATTACGTGGCTACGTTTTGATCCGGTTTTAACGAAAACCGACGTTCTTTCAACGGCGTGAGCTGCAGGTCAGTCGGAGTCTCAGATTAAGTGGCAAAGGATGGACCGGCCCAAGGCGGAGTAACTCGTGGGTCGACTGCTATAATACCAGAACGAGGGCGAACAACCTCCCTGTCCAAACTTTGGAATAGCCAGCGCCGAAGGATGGAGCTTTCGAGGTAGAGATCACCCCCTTCGGGCGTGGCTTTCCTGCCATGGACATCCTGATCCTTCCCCTGTACGCTACGTGACTTTTTCGGGTCAGCCGCAGGAAATGTTTGGAATGGTGACGATGGGAGGAACCTTCTAGTAGCGGTATTTACAGGAAGGACAATAGAGCCCAATTTATGCTTACGACTATGGTCGTGACAGAATGGGGGGACCGCGCCAACATATCGACGCCTGACAAGCTTCATATCCCCGTTCACGAACCGAGACTTCCCGTCAGTTCCATTGGATACGGGATGCCGAGATATAGGAAACCGGACAATGGCGTCTCGGGCGACCCGTCCGACCGTTAATATCAGATGATGTTGTGAATCCGATCGTGCCATCGCGCCGTCGCGACTATGGACCCTGATGTTACCCTCGTGGAGCTGTGATCGAATTCGAGCGACCGATAAAACAGAAGCACCTGGTCGCGGTAAGTGGACCCTGGCAAGTATCGGCAGGCATTTATCTAGAAGAGGAGACGGAAGAGGTTGTAAGTCACGCAAAATTGGGACATTTCGCAGATTACGCGGTTGGACTTCTGTGGAGCATGAGACACTTCTTGTAACTCCAGTCGCTGACGTTGGGTGCCGCGGCTTAAGCAATCGATGCGCAGGACCAGTCCAGGAAATACCCTTGGATCCAAGGGTAGATATGCTCTCAGAAATCCGAGCCAGCCTAGATAGATTAAGCAGCAATTTTTCAATAGCATGCTCAATAGCCCCAATTCTGCTTCGCACCGTGATCTCCCTAAGGGTCTGTCCGGAAACATCCCTAAGCCCGGCATAGCCTCCTGACCATAAGACGGATGGACGCCATCAGTTGAAATGCCCGTGCCTTGTGATTAAGGTTCTCCCAATCCTTGCCCAAGCGGCGGCAGCGGTTGAGCCAGGCGAGCGTCCTCTCACCCCCCCCCGGCGCTTGGGAAGCGCGACAAATCCTTCGATCTGATCTGAGCGCTTCACGGTCTCCACCGGCACCTGTGGCAGCACGGCCTTGACCGACTTGCGGAACTCCGGGCCTTGATAGCCACCGTCGGCATACAGCTTCAGCAAGAAGGGATACATGCCGACCAGGGTGCCCGGCAGCCAAGCCCCTCCGTCGCGGTCCTGAACATCGGCGGCTGTAACGATGGCGTGCAGCACCAATCCCTCCGTATCGACCAGAACGTGCCGCTTCTTGCCCTTGATCGTCTTGCCTGCATCGTAGCCGTGGGGATCGATGTGTTCGCCGCCCTTTTCCGCGCTATTGACGCTCTGCACATTGATGATCGCGACGGTCGGACTGGCCTCGCGCGAGGCCTGCTCACGGCTTTAGACGTAGAGCGCGTGGTGCATGCGCTCCAACGTTCCATTCCACTGCCAGCCGCCGAAGTAGTCATGGATCGTGCTGCGCGCTGGCAGATCCTTTGGGATCGCGTGCCATTGGCAGCCGGTGCTAAGGACGTACATCAGGCCGTTCACCCTCGCGCAGGTTGACTGATCGTTTGTTGCCGCCTGGCCTGGCGGGCGGAAGCAAGGGGGCGATCTCCGCCCACTCTTCCTCGGTCAGGTCGATCTCTTACCGCAGGCCGCTGCGGTCATAGCGGCCGCGGTTCTCCTTGGTCCACAGGGGGTGCACCCAAAACAGCACCGGGGAAGCAAAATGGTAACCGGTTCAACGGCTTCAACGGGGACGCGCTAACCGATTTTAAAGACTCGGTATGTTCTCGGACAGACACCAAAGGTATTATACCCTGACTCCGCAGGAATTCGGCTCCCGCCCAAGGTGCGCCGCGGTCCTGAACCGCCATCTGGCCAGATACCGTCGCGCAATTGGTATACCATTGTCGAGCTACCCCGGAACACGCTTGGGCGATGTCATCACGGCTCAATATCACAGATGTCGACGGCTTGGTCGCAACCGCATGTCGGTTCCAATAAATGGATTGAACTAAACCGCTTGGGAAATGAGGTGCTGTCGATTGTGAGGTGAGCGGTCTCCCGCCTGTCAGGGTTGTGGGATTGCAACCCACCCCAGAGACAGGAGCCCCCCAAGATGGCCGATGGAAGCCCTCTCTGCCGCCAAATAATCGAGGACATGACGGTCCGCAACCTATCGCCGGCGACCCAGCGACCCTACATTCATACGATCGCTAAGTTCAGCCGATTTTTGGCCGCTCGCCCGACCGGCTTGGCCTCGACCAGGTGCGCACGTTTCAATTGCATCTGGCCGACCGCGGCATTTCCAGGGCGTGGCTGAACCAGATGGTCTGTGCGTTACGGTTCTTCTGCGGAACCACGTTCGGTCGACCCGATCTGCCGGAGCGGATCGCGTATGCGCGCGAACCACGCAAACTGCAGCTGGTGCTCGCCGCCAAGGGAGGCGGCGAGGTTCCTCGATGCGGGGACAAACCTGAAGCATCGCGTTGCGCTGACTACCGCGGACGCCTGCCCTCGGGGGGCCTTGGCCGGACCCGGGAGGTCGGTGTCTCATCTTCATTGGCACGGAGGGCAACAAGGCGTTGCTCTTTGCCATCCTGTTCCGAGTGGTGGCAGAGGCTTTGCGTGGTGTCGCTGCGGACAAACGCTATCTCGGCACCGAAGTCGGCGCGGTCGCTATGCTGCACACCCTGGGACAGGCATTGCGTCATCATCCTCACCTGCACTGTATCGTCCCCGGCGGCGGCATCTCGCCCGACCAGACCCGCTGGATGCCTGTCCGCCCGACTTCCTGCTGGCGGTCCGCGTGCTCTCCCGCCGCTTCCGAGGTGTTTCTCCAACAGTTGCGTGCGGCGTTCGCCGGTGGCGAACTCCGCTTCTCCGGCGCTCTCGCCGGCCTGGCGGATGCAGCCATCTACGCTGATCAGCTTGATCAGGGGAATCGGGTGAAGCAACCTACCGGGCGATGAGTTCCGCGAGGAAATCATCATCCCAGCCGGCGGCCTTGCGCTTGGCCCGTAATGAGGCCTTGCCTGGTGCCGTTCGGATCAGGTTGTAGGCCATGTGCCTGATGGTGGCGATATTGGCCGGTGCGTGATCGGTGCGCACCCGGCACTCGTCGTCGCGGAAGATCATGTCCAGCACCCAGTGGAGGCTGTTCTCGATTGCCCAGTGACTGCGGACGATCGGTCCCAGCAGGTGCGCCAGCAGCACCAGTGAGGTGATGTAGAAGCGTGTCTCCAGCTCGATCTTATCACCGATCTCCCGCGCGCTTTCGACGACAACAACAGCTTTCAGGCCAGGCCAGTTGTGACGTTCCTGTAGCCAGGCGACATCGTGAATGACGGTTGTGGTTCTGGTTTCGATGCGGCCGTGATCGCCATCGACCGTCTGATCCTGGCTGACCTCGGTGTCCTTGAAGCCTGCGGCCTTCTGCTCGGCCACGAAGGTCTCGACATCCTCGCGCAGCGATCCCTGATTGCCTTTCAGCGCGAGGACATAGTCGGCCTTCTTGACCACGACCTTCTGGGCGATGTCGCGCTGGCAGCCCATCGCATCGATGGTCACGATCGCGCCCTCGATCGCCAGCATGTCAAGCAGCTTGGGAATCGCGATGATTTCGTTGGACTTTTCCGCGACCTTCACCTGACCGAGCACGAGGCGCTGGCGTGCCGCGAAGGCCGACACCGTGTGGATCGCCGGATTGCTGCCCTTCTTGTGGCCGGACCGCCGCGAGGTCTTGCCGTCAATGGCAATGACTCCCTCCGGCGTCCCAGTCTGCGCGGCGACCCAGGCAACGAAGCAGCGCTGGAATTGCTCAGCGTCGAGCACGGCGAGGATGTCGCCGAGATGGTCGTGTGCCGGCGTGCCATCCTTGAACGGACGGAAGCGCCGCAGAAGGGCGAGCTTCTTGCAGCCGAACAGGGCGATCTCGGTGACCGCCTCGGCACCCGCCAATACGGCGAGCAGACACAGCAGCAGAATCTCGTCCAGCGGATAGGTCACCTTGCCTTGCTGGCGAGGGTCCTTCAGGTCCTTGAAATAGCGCAGAAAAACAACAGCTTCGTTGAATGCGGCGCAATCGGTTGTCGCGTCTTCCATGGCTACCCCCAGCAAGCGAATCGAGGGTTGCCATAGATTCAGCACTTTATCGGTTTGTCACCTACTCCTTCACCCGATTGCCCTGTCAGCTTGATGCATTGGCACGGACCGCCTGGGTCGTCTACGTCAAACCGCCCTTCGTCGGGCCCGAACAGGTGCTCGGCTATCTCGGCCACTACACCCACCGTGTCGCCATCGCTAATAGCGGTCTGGTCGGACTCGCTGACGGCCAGGTCAAGCCCCCAGGCTATCTCGACCCGGGGGGACTACTACCAGCGCGGCAAGGCCAAGCTCATGGCCCTGACGGCTGACGAGTTCATCCGCGCTTCCTCCAGCACACAGTACCCGACGGCTTCCATCGCATCCGTCACAACGGCTTCCTGGCCAACCGCCATCGCACCGCCAGACTGGCGCCCTGCCGCAGCCTGCTTGCCGCACCGCCGCCGGACGATCCGCCGCTGCGCCGATGGCAGGACCGCATGCACGAACTAACCGGCCAACCGATCGATGTCTGCCTGGAGTGCGGCGGCAAGATGCTGCCCTGCGGCACGTTGCAACCCCGTCCCCCACCGCGGCCCCCATGTGGTGCGACAGCTGATGAACCGACGCCCCTCGCACGCCCGCCGCCCGCCGCCTCAGGCAACGCCGATGACGGTGCGGTCCAGCCTGTCTCGCATGCTGGCATTGCCGATGCAATCAATAACGCAACGTCTGTCAGCGATATTGCCAGCACCATGCGGCGACCCGCAGCGCAGATCATCGCCTAACTATCTGCGGTTCGGCTCAGTCACGTGACTGCCACAGCCACGCGACACAGCCGGTCATCCATCGACCGTCCGCCACAATCGCCATAGCAGGTGGCACAGGCAGTCCAGTTCAATCCGGCTTCAATGAGGCCACGTTCCGAGCGCACCGGAACATCGGTGTCGCGCGACCTCACAGGCCCCTCCAGATTCTTGGCCGATTCGTTTCATCAATTGCCATTGCAGGGCATCGTTTCGGTCCGCCTATGTCTTCCCTACGCAATGCCCTGCAACGGAGGCGAATCTCGCGCCGCCCCAGTTACCGCGAGACCGGCGAAATAGACGTGGTCCGGCGTCCGCCCGTCAACGCCCGAATGCGGTCGCTTGCCATTACAGAACCCCAGATAGTCGCCAAGTGACCGCCGTGCATTTGCCACACTGTCATCGGCTCGCAGGTATGCCTCCTCATGATTCACCGAACGCCACAGTTGCTCGACGAACACAATGTCACGCCAGGCCCTAGGCCATCCACGCAGATCCAGCTTGCGTTCTCCGACAGCAATCCTGTGGAAGTTGCGGTTGCGGAATAGGTTCCTTGGTCGGTGTTGAAGGCCTCCGGCCGGCCACGACGGGACAGCGCTCCGTCCATGACGCCCAGGTAGAAATCGACGTCCATTGTGATCGACACCCGCCAGCCCGGCACTCGTCCGCTAACCTAATCCATAACCGCGGCGAGGTACACGAAGTCACGGGCCATAGATATATAGTGCATATCCGTCGCCCAGGTTCGGCCCGGTTGCTCTATTGCTGTATCGTAACAGTCGGGCTGACTGCACCCTCAATCAACTGTGCCCTCCATGCGGTGATCTGGGTCGCATCCGTGCCGCATATCTGCACCAACTCCGCCAGCGTCTTCCTGCCCTTAGTGGCGACCAAAGAGACCATTGCTTCGCAGGCTTGGCGGTAGTTGCGTCGTGCACGTATCGGCATATTCCCTTCCTGTTACGCGGCATCCTCGCCGCTGCCTGGCCGGATGTCCACATATCGGCCTGCCACGCCCACCTCTCATCCATTGGAAATGGTAATTGGATACTTCTATCCTGGTTGCCTCCACTGCAGCGCAGTCCAGTCGAACTCCCGTCCATCCAGAGTTCCGAAGATAACGACGAATGCCATGCGTTCATCCGCCGGCAGCGAAAAGGCGACGTCGAATGGCACCCCGTTTCTGACCAAGTAGAGACAGTCGGTCAGCTCGAGGTGCCGGACAAGTTTCCCGCGCTTGTGACCTGCTGGCTATGGTCGGGATCAGATAGGGGATCCAAAGTCTGGGCGACTGCTTCGATCCCACTGTCACCCAACCTGGCGACCAGCGCCTCTATCTGGCTTTCGTTTAATGGGAGAGGTAAGGGAATTCCATCTACGGCAGTGACCGAACTCGCCAACACCGCCATTGCAAGCCACGGCTGGTTTAAGGCGAGCTCCGATCCCGCCGCCTTAAACAGTCGGAGTTTGTCTAGCGCGGTCAAGTTGCGCAATGTAAGACGTCGGCCCAGTGCGTCGACGACCTCCTGTAACTCACTTGCCCCGGCAATGATGGTTCCCGAGGGGGTCATCAAATTCGGGTCCTACTGACCCCAAAAAACTCAAGCTTTTGCTTCACGCTGCTTTCTCCCTTCCACATCCCGGCGTTGACAAGCTTGAATGTGACGTTTGCGTATTGGTAGGTAGAGGTTGATCCATCTGTCTCGTTTATATACTGATACATTGTAATGGTGCCCAAGGTTCCGCTGGTAAAATATGCCAACTCGGCGGATGCGATGAAGTCTTCGACGACTGAATTTCCGCGATCGAGCTCGAAGCTTCCTTCCCAGCCTTTCGGTAGCTCGGTACCTAACTGGGTGCCATCCAATCGACTGACCCGTACAGACTGGGTTAGCTGACGGCTTTCGAAGGATGTGACATGCTCCAGGTCCATACGACCGTTCGGCCCCATGACGACAAGCTGGGTATCACGACCGACGGAGAAGGCTGTAAATGACATCGGAATACCTCGTTAGGTCGCTTGCCCGCTGGGTAGAGTTTGGACTGACACCTGAACTGTCTGCCCCCCTTCAACGTTAACAATGAATTTTTCGTTGATAGACTGATATTGTACCTGTGCGTCGGACTGGACGTAACCAAGGCCGGTCCTGCTTGGAGGATTATTCGACGTGTCACAAATTACGCTAAATGGCAGGCTACCATCGCTACTGCCGAGCAGGCCCTGACTAAGCATGTTTTGCAGGAAGGAAAAGCTGGCATGAGCGGATGCTGAGGAAGAGGTTTGCGTTGATGACCTGCCCTACATACTGGCCCATTCCCGCGGCGAGCGTAGCAGCGATATAGTTGGTGAGGCGGGTATAATTATCACCGTCGATCGCCAGGTTGGAGGACGAGTTGAAGCCCCCGCGGACTCCCCAATAGCTTCCGCCTGGCTGTGGATTACAAATTACGTCGATCCCCGCACCAAAAAGGACAGCGAGATCCGCGGCGGAATAGGAAGTGCTTTGGCCAGAGCCAGGGGTTCCCGACATCTGACTGCCAATGATACAATAGATCTGCTTGTTCAGACTTGATTGCTCTGGTGACAGGTTGGCCAGTCGACCGGCAACAAAGCCTTGGGGCGAAACCAAACGAATTGTGTTATTGGTTTGATCTGACCACCACAACCAATCACCAAACATCATCTTCGTAGAATAGCTATCGATGCCGGCCTGCTGCATCACAGTTACGGCATTTTCTATTGTGTCACCAGCTGGTCCAGTTAGGATCATATATATCCCCTCCTGAAGGCCGAAGGCCACCTGGGTCGTCCACTGGCCTGGGTCGTCGGAGTCAGCCAAAACAGCGATGCCACAGCCCTGTCCTGTCAAAGCGAACATGCCACTGCGAGGTGGAATATCTGAGCCAATCAGTTGCGCTGATGCGACACCGAAATTGCCGTCTGACCCCGGTGTGCTAGCGCCAAGTGTCGTTGCAAAGGCAGTGGGAGGCGCAGTGGTGCCACCAGTACTCGCGACCACGAGTTGCGACGGACCACTCTGCGGACCCTGGCCCCTATTTACGGCTGCTGCCAATGCCACCCAAAAGGTCGCGCCGGTACCTCCGATATTGTCATAAACCTCAGGTTGCATCCCCGGCAGGGCTGCAATAAGCCGCCAGGTATTTGCAGCCGAGCCAGACTGCAGGGTTAGGCTGACTTGGTTCCCCAACGAGCCCGTGTAAAGAGCGGTGAATGATGCAGTCGTTCCGGGCACGACAACTTGTGCGGCTGTGTCGGTTCCGTCTGTTACGCGTACGCATCGGAAATTCTGGGCTCCCTGTTGGACCGCCGTGGCGATCTGGGTTCCCATATCATACTTTCGAGCGATGATAGAACCGAAACTCCGTGCATAATCGGCCATCGTAGCCACGATAACAGGCTGTGCAACCGGTCCCCAGGTCGCGGTGCCCACCATTCCCACCACGTTGGTTGGAACACCATTAAGGACCAGATTTTGCGGTGGTACTATTTGGACGTAAAGGTCCGGTACTACGAGTGCTGTCGTGTTGATACTTCCCTGCTGAACAATAGGCATTGCTTTCAGGTCCCTCCTGGCATCCGCGCTGCCACTCGAACAACATAGCGATTGTGCTCACTGGCAACGATACTGGCGATGCGTGCGACATCTGTTATAACGTCACCACGCGAGAACCCGCTAAACGGCTTTACGACGACCAAATGCATTTCCATGACAGCTCCTAGGTTTAGGCGATAATCGTGGCAGCGTTTAGGACCAGATCGCCGAATAGCATCGCAGACTGCTGTGCAGTGGCGGTCGTTGCATATTCCACGTCATAAAGCAGATCACGGCGATAGAGCAAAGCGTCCTGTGATTGATCGAACACAAGCGTTCCACGATACTGAAGCCGACCTTGAGATCCGTCGGGTAAGGAGATGAACTGGAACGCGACAAGCATAAGATCGATAGCAGATGCCGAAGCGTCCCGAGTAGCGGGTGTTGGACACCAGCATGTAATCCTGAATCCCTGTTCCTGACGACGTGTTTCCATTGTAGAGAAAGCGTCAGCGACGACTCGGGCCGTTATATCCCCGGCACCGGGAATTGTCAGTGCTGATCCAGAGAGATTGACAATCCACTCGGAACGAGCCAACGTACCTAGGTTTGCTGCCACAATCTCCGGGGTATCGCCCGTTTGTGCGGAGATACACATAACTAGTGCCGTTTACCAGTATTCCGACGAGTTGCGGCGGACCGGGGATTCCCCCAATCGTGACGGAAACGCCAGAAGCGATTGCGGTAAGTGTTGGTTGCGCAGCGCAGCTAAACCATTGCTGCGGATACCGGGTCGTGTTGCGGCCAGGTTCACCCTGTGGGAAGATTGTAACGTTGATAACCCCGGCTGCAAGATCTGAGTTAAGAGCGGCTGAATTCGGCCAACCTCGGTATACCCTACAGTCTGGTCCGGGGAGGCTAGTGGTGTTAGGCCCATTGGGATATAGTGCATCGGCGGATAGTGTGACTAACGCGTTTTCTACATCCGACTGGTCTGCCATCAGGTAGTCGCCTGTCGCACGGCCAATCGCCAGCCCAACTCTGTTAGCTCAGTAGTAGCAACAATGCCGGCGCGTCCGAGATCGTCGGTCATCAGGTCAGATGTCTGTAAAATGACGCCGGAGCACGCAGGGAGCAATACTGTCCAGAGAGACGCGGATGTTTCGTTGGGGAGGTTTGCAAGGGGACGGACTTCGCGCGATTCCGTCAACATGCTTGCAGGCCAGTTGGTCATGAGTGGAACGACGTTTGCCGCGGTAACCCCACCATACGAATTAACGCCCGAACTTGGCTGGGCCGCGGGGCGGGTAAGCGAGATCGTGCGGTTGGTCTGCACGCATAGGACGGGTAACAGCCGTTGCTGTGCAGCGATGAACCAGGTACCAACATCTTCCTGGACCAAGTAGTCTCCAGGGCGGGTGTAGGCAGCGTCGAATATTCCGACCCTTAAGGCGTTGCCGTAGCCGTTTGGCCGTGCAAACTTTCCGTCGATGCCGCTAAACGTGGCAGGAAGACGCAGGAACCGGTTTTGAGGCACAATGGGAGACTCGGCGCTACGTGGTCTATATGCGTTTGTTGTTACCCCAGTTGCTCGTGCCGCGACATTTAACCCCCAGCGGATACGATCTTCCAGTCGGGCGGGATCCATTTCAAACCACCAATGCAATTCCATAATCAACCAATGCAGGCCCCGATGGAATTCCAAGGAAGCCACAGAGCCGCCGGCGCCAGTCGTCAAAGAGCCGAAGCCGATCGCGTGGCTCGTCGCGATTTCGAGTCCAGACCGCAGCGATATCCGTATCAAGATTGTCTGCCGAACGAGGTATCGCAATCTCTAATACGATTAACGTCGCCAGGTAGCGCCGTACTACCCGAATCTCTTCCTCGGAAAGATTGTTGAGACGGAATTCTAACAAGCCGTAGACTTGATAGAATCGCCATGTTTGGAACCCGACCGGCGCGGCGCCGTAAGCCGGGTAGCCGCAGAAGCGTCGGACATCGGTCTTCTCGGCATCAGTCATTGGCATTATCAGGCTGATCCATGATCGTATGTGTTGCAAGTCCTGCGGCAGCCACAAGGCAGTAAGGAAGCAATATCACCGATCAAGGACAATCGCTCATCCGGACGCGGTATATTTTGCCGCAGTATATCTCCCGCGATGCCGTCATCGACGGTTCTATATCGGCTGAATCCCGGGTCAAGAAGTTTTGGAGGTCTGTTTCCACCGGCTGGGCCACATCTCCGATGGGATTGACGGCACCGGTCTTGTACCGGCGGTTCCTTGGTGTTGATGGGGCTGAACCGGTGGCTCCGACTTAGGTGTTGGATCGGTAGTCTGTAATGTCAACCAATGTGCTCAACCATCACAGCACGCTTGAATGCTGCATTGGTTGCGGTAGGTACTGTGGCAGCGTTCGTCGTCGTATCGGACGGTGCACAAAACCCACCCATCCAATACCAAGACTGGGCGATTATCTGTTGCAAACGATCTATAGGTTCGCGCGTGACCATCGCCACTCCATCGACAACGACAACAATCGAATCCGCTGGAGCAACATCTTCAGCTGCCATGCCAGCAAAGTCGCCTTCTACCAATGCCCCTTGCCCGCAAATGATCGGCCGTCGGACCATGAGGCCTGCCAAGGTGGGATGTGGTTGTACGAAAGCCTCGGTGGTTGGCAAAAACCGTAGACCAAGGAAATCGTTTGTCATGCCTTGTCGAAATACCTGGTTCGCTGAAGTTGCACCTTGAAAGAGCTGTTTGAAATCGGGATCGGAGAACAGTTGACGTGCTGATACGGGGTCAAGATAGCAATTGTACGATCCATCGATCTCGGGCACGGCATTCATACGCAACTTAGAGACAGCATCAAGTAGATTAGACATAGCGAGCGTGTCGGTTGCGACAATTAGCGAGGTGTTGCTACGCTGAGATGGTCGAACAATCATGCACGCGTTAGCGGCAATTATGGTATTGCCTAGGGCGCCGTCGTTGACAGACACATTGGTTGAAAAAGTCAGAACACCGGATACCCCGTTTGGTGCGGTGGAAACATTGGTAGCGTCTGCTGCCGCTCCAACCAGAGTGTATACGTTAGACCCTACGGTCGTGGCTAGGGAATTCGATGCGTTGATAGACTGTGAAACGCCGTTGACAAATGCTGTTTGGAAGCCACGAATATCGTCCACTGATACTGACGTGCCCGCGCTTCCAAGGGTGACGCGTACGCGCGTGTTTCCGCCGAAATAAGCGTTGAACAAAGCATTTCTGGCCAACTCGTCCAGACTGCGAGCCGCCTGTTCACCGTTGACGTAGGCATTTTGGAGGAATTGGGAGGCAATACCGACACGGGCGGTTACCATGTTCAGATCGGTCGTTGCCGCATAATGATTTATGGTGATCGTGTACTGCTCCACGCTCCACGTCGTCGGGCTAAGGCCGTTATCGAAATTAGTGTTCGTAGCTGGGGCCAACGGTATGATCACTGTAGGCTTAAGTCCAACCCGTGTTTTGGTGAGTGTCTCACCGATGCCAACGGCGAATGACTCTCGGTCGGCGCATGCCCGGTAACCAAGGCGCGAGCGCAGTGCTTGCTCAAATTCGCGTTCCAAGAATCCTTGCTGGATGATCGGCTGCAGTGCTAGTGGAAAATTCTGAATCCCCATAGAAGGTTCCCTTATATACCTGTGGCGGCACGATCAGTAGCTTAATAGCGCTGTTTCAAAAGCGCCGTGCGGGCAGCAGCATATTCCGCACTGGTCATTTCGGTTGCATGCTTCTGGCGGGGGTTTTGTGCCACGGGCGCACTGAGCGGACTAGACGACGACACCGTCCCAAACAGCCATGGTTTAGACTTTTTGAATCGTCCCATTAGCTCCGCGGCGCCGTCTATTTCTGAACGTTCATTTAGTTTAAGTTCGGAGATATCCAACAGCTTCAGACCGTCGAGATCTATCATCCCGGCACGGATAGCCTCGGCCTTCATTTCGGCACGCACCAGGCGCATATCTGATTGCCGCTGAAAGTCCTCCAGCTTCTGTTCAAGACTCTCAGCTCGGGCCCGTAGTTCGTCAACCGGGTCGGCGATCGGTTCGGCCAAAGGCTCATTCTCTGTCATCAGTTCATTCCGGTGTCTGAATTCGCTTCGATGTCGGCCAGTTCACCAGGAATATCCTCGATATCAAATGTATCAGCGATGGCCTTTACCGCAGTCCTCTGGCTGATCAAGTTGGCGGTCACTAGCGTGGTGAGTGTCAGTGCGTCCTTTTGGCGGTCATCAGCCGTAGGTGGGTACCAGCGCGGCCACTTGATAGATAGCCGAGCGCATATGTCCAGGGCCGGAACATCCTTATCCATTATTCGTAAGGGATAGACTTGTGACGTCCGCAGGACCATTCGCGCAAGACTAAGAATCGCGTTCTCGCCGTAGCTCACGCGCAAATTATCTGCAAGCCAAAGCAGTCCCTGATTCATCAACTCGAGCGCGCGCCCGGATTGCGCTGCGGTCAGGCGATCGGCATTAGCGCGATTTCCGTGCACACTTTCCAAAGCGAGTTCTCGCAGGGTTCGGACATATTCCATGACCGCCGCAGATGCTGTACCACCGATTTCAAGTAATCTGGCGTCACCCTTTTCGCTAACAACGAGAGCGTTGCCGGCACCTTTGACTATCTGCGTGTCGCTTGAAGCGGGCTCCTTGATCAGTAGGGTTGGGTCACTACTGTACTTTAAGCCACGACCAGCCTGACTTAGTTGATAGTCGATCTCTATCTGTGTTTCGATAGCAGCACGGAATGTACAAGCACCATCGTTGAGATCGTTAGTTGCCGACCTGCCCGGCAGATTGCGCACCCAGACAAGGGGCACAAATCCTAGTCCATGCCTGACACTGCGTGCCTCGTCTATTCTGGATATCTCGGGACCGTTTACGGCGACCGGAGTAAACCATGTTTCATAGTCGACGTCCCACTGACGTTGGAACCAATATTCCAGTTCCGGCTCGGGTAACGTCATAACCGCTATCGATCAACCGCTGACCTGCGACTTTGTACCGCTCGGTGACTCGGGATAGCGAATCGGGCGCTTCAGGGTTCCACACTGGCGCCAGGAACGTGGTATCCAGGACCTGAAAGAAAATTCGCTTTTGAAGGACTCGCATCAGAATTGCGACGGAGCCAACCGAGCCACTAATCGCCGCCTCGGTCATAACCTGATTAAGGCGTGTCTCCTTGACGATGTCGGCAATGACCGACTGGATCGTCGGATCGGCGCAGTCGATGGTCGGAAAGTGGCCTTCGCTGAAAAGTAAAGAGACACTGTCCTCTACAACGACCCGCGACAGGCCATATCGCACGCTTGGGCGGCGGCTGCGCAATGGGATATAGTCGCCCCCGAGACTGCGTTCCTCGTGGAATTGATACGGTAAGACGTCATAAAGTGTCCCCTCAAGAACCCGATGCAGGATGTCAAGCATTCGAGTCCGTGATGAATAATCCGGGTCTCGAGGTATTAGATCGCAGATTGTATCGAACATCGTGACCTTGCATAAAACGTAGGTAGTTGATGCTCTGGATTGGCAGATTATCGGCCCATGTACGCGATAGTCAGGCTCCGGCTTGGAGGGGCGCTATCGGTAAGCAGGCCGAAGGCCCTCGATAATGCATCGACCTGGTCATCCTTCCGTCCGTATGGAAAATCACGAAGCTCCTCGATGAATGCATGGTTCCAGATTGCTCGCAGGAGTATAATGTTATGGCCTTCGATCTGGGCTGCTAACGGGCTTGCTCGGGTCGCTTTAGCACCGGTTTCCCGCGAAGAAACCACGCGATAGCCAGCCAACTGCCTGGTGAGGTAGGAAACCTGGCTCTTTCCTGCCTGGCCGGGATCTTCTGGCAGGCCGATGGTGACGCCGTGTCCATCTACACGAGCGGCTTCGCCAATTCCGTTTTCCACTTCGAGCATGCTTCCCCGCAATCTCACGACATCCAGGACGAGGTATCGCCCTGTTGTGAGGCGGGTCAGTTTGACGCCCACCGTCCAGTCAGGATCGTTGCGGCCTGTGTCAGCCGTAGCGGCCAGGTCCCACGCCCGCACCACTGGTCCGAGTGGTCCCGTCGGCAGACCGTCGCTAAATTCCAGGTGATCAACTTTGAACAACATGCCTGAGCTCGGCCGCGGCGACTGCTGATATTGCGCCAACCAGGTGCGTTCCCCTACATCGGTTCGTCGTCTGAGCAGCGCTTGGATATCCTCCCATTCCGGCCAGAGAGGTTCACCAGAGGAGCGTTGAAGTTGATCTTCCTCCTCTGCCAACGCTGGCAGCTTGAGGCAACGCCATTCGTTCGAGTTCTGCTCGAGCAGGCGGCCGCAAAGATCGTCCTGATGCCAACGAGTCATGATGAGGATAATTCTTGCTTTCGGCTTTAAGCGTGGGATCAGGTCGGCGCGAAACCAATCCCAAATTCGGTCCCGCAAGGTTGAACTATCTGCGTCGGCCTGCGATTTGACGGGATCGTCTATTATCGCAAGATCTGCTCGCCGACCAATCATTGCGCCTCGAATTCCGACAGCGTAATACTCTCCACCCGACGATGTCGACCAGTGTGCGCTGGCTCTGGCGTGACCTGCGATGTCGTAACCTAGGAATTGCGTTTCCTCGGCTATCACGGCGCGGGCCAGGCGGCCAAAATAGCCAGCCAGACTTGCAGTATGCGACGCCGCTATGATGGAGTGTCTGGGGTGTTGCGTAAACCACCATGCAGGTAGAAGGACCGATGTATAGGTTGACTTCGCCGAGCCCGGCGGCATTTGTACCATCAACCGGTCCGTGTCTCCGCGGCTAAGTGCCTCTAACTCCTCGATCAGCAGGCGATGGTGCTTTGCTGGTTGCTGCCCATTAATGCCGACTGCTGTTTTGGCCCAATTCGAGAGCGTCAGTGGGCATTGGTCCGGCGTTGATAGCACCTAGCCAAAATCCGATGCGTTTGGGGCTCTGGCATCGCAACGCACAGGCCTTCTCGTTGCTGATCAGCTTGGTCGCATTACTCATAATTGCACAATATACGGTGCGCATTGCAGGTCGAAGTGATCCCGGCGACAATCATGCGCCTGGGCGGGGGCCTCATTTGAAGGGCTAGCCGATGGCAACCCAAGCAGAACACCGCACTGGCGTTGTGCCTTGAACTCGCCATCATAGCCAAACTTATACAGGAGATTGGGGTGTTTGGTCAAGCCTTTTTTCCTAGTGATCGCGGATTCCGTCTGAGCAACGCGGCTGGCGTCGTGTGTCTCTTGCTTCTCGCTGCCTGTTCTGGTGATCCTGGCGAGCCACTTCAGTCTGGCCGTGTGCTACCTTGGGCCGGCCCGGAGGGGCGGTGGGTCGGCCCCGTTTCACCGATCGATTCCGGCTGTGGGCCGGAATCCGAGGGGCTGCTGTCGATAGGCGGCGGTGCTTTTGCCTTTGACCCGTTCCAAAGCACAACCGTGTTGCACGGTACGATTGATCCCGCAGGCAATGTCTCGGGAGAAGCAGTTCGACAGATCTCCGGAGGGAAGTCGGTCACGATAGGGTTTGTAGGCCGCGTCCAGCACACCGAGCCCACGGACAGAATCATCGGAATGCTGACATCGGGACGATGCCACTGGGCTGTTGCCCTGAGTCGTGGCTAGCGTCGGGTTGTGCTGACTATTCACGGATATTTACGGTTTTTTCCCGGAAACTGACGGCGAACTGACCGTTGGGGAGCTTTGACAATCGTTGCTTTGGTTGCACACTCGTCGATGCCACCGACATGGACCGCGAAGCGTCCCAAAACCCGCCGTAATGAGTGATCTTGGAGATAGCAATGACCTATATGCAGCGTTTGATCGAAATTGGATCTGACGATAGCGCTCACAATTCAGCGCCGACACAGCGTCACCCGCTGCTGCTGATCGTCGAAGATGGCGATGGGATCGTTGGCGCCCTCCAACCGATATGCGACTTTCTTGATATCGCAGTCGAGCGGATTCCCAGTGAGCATGACCTCGCCGGAGCTCTACGCGATTATCGGCCAATGGGTGTTGTGGCCCATCTGGACTGTCAAGGACAGGACGGCTGCCATATTATGATGACTGTTGCGCAGCACGATCGTGGATTGCCGATTCTACTGCTCACCGGCGATGACCCGTCGCTAGCTGGCGCGGCCGATGCCGTCGAGGAACTGTGGGAGCTCGAGGCGGTAGTGAAGTCTCCTAGATTGCCAAGCATAGGCGCGATCGTCGATTTCATCTTTCGTGCTGGTCGCAAGGGGCGGTGTACCTCGGTTGATGCCAGCGTAGCTCTGCACCTCTTGTACCTATACACCAGCGGCGGCAGGACAGACAGCGGGCCGCTGCTTGCGGACCGCGACCGCATATGTTCCAAATTTTCGATCCTGATCCTCGTTCGGGACAACAATGGTTGAGCGATAGTCATCCCAATCACTATCCTGAAGCCCGTGCATATCGTTAACGACATTCATGGAGGACAATATTTCGTCCGAATACGCGCTCTGCTGTACCGGCTGGATATGTAGCAGTGGAAAATTGTCACGCAGCCTTACTGGGGTGTGGGTCCGAGTGAGACGGAGATTAGTGAACAGAGGGCCAAACCATCGATCGGTTGTAACGATACCCTCATAGAGGACAAAACCGCCTGATGGCGGAAGATTGGGCGGTGCTCGGAGCAGCAGATGCCACCCTGGTGCGGTTCGGGCAATAAGGCCGGTCCAGAGTTGCACCAAGCCGGGTTCGGGCAGCGCCGTCAGAAACGGCGGTGAGCAGCCCTCTAAAGCCGGTGGCGCAGCGGTATTGAATTGAGCCGCGAAACCCGGAAATTGCGCCGATGGCATCAATGGTAGCCAATCGGAAGTTCCCCCATGTTGCCAAAAGATTTCCGTTCCGTCCCACAGCAGCATCAGGTCAGCCGGTGGAAACGCCCACCATCCAAAGGCTGTTGCAGAGGTTACGGCCTCGCAATAGCGGTACGCGCGCGTCGGCAGGGTTCCGGCGGCCGATCGATCGGCGCGCTGGGGTGGTCGGGCTTGGTCGATCAAGCGATAGAACCGTACCACAGGGTCGGGTGATCGTTTCATGGCTTGGCGCTCACAGGACAGGCGCGAGGACGAAAGGAATGGCGGGCCTGGCGACCAAAATGGCGGTAGTCGCCAGGCCACAACAGTCTCAGCGCTCTGACCAGACCCGCGCACGCATCCTCGACGCCGCCATCCGCAAATTCAGTGAAAACGGCCTGGCCGGCGCGCGCACGGAACAGATTGCCGAGGCAGCCGGCGTCAACAAGGCTCTGATCTACTACTACTTCCACAGCAAGGAAGACCTTTACGCGGCGGCGCTGGAGCCCGTTGTCGAGGGCGTTCGGGCCGACAGCGTCAACGTGCTGGAGACCGATGCCTCGGCCGGCGAGCGCTTTCTGCAGTTCGTGCTGGAAAACTTCGACCGCTCCCACTCCCACCCCGCCTTCCACACCATGATTCAGCAGGAGATGGTCCGCCTGCACCGGGGCGAGGAGAACCGCTCTGCCTCGATGGCCGAGAATTTCTTCCGGCCATTGTGGCTCATGGTCGATCGCTTGCTCGAAGAGGGGATCGCCTCCGGCGAGTTGGTCCCCGTCGATCCAACGCAAATGCGCTACGCCGCGCTGGGCGCGAATCTCTACTACTATCTCTCCGCGCCGCTCACCAAGCTGGCCATGGGCACCGATCCGCTGGAGCCGCGGGAACTGAAGTTTCGCCGCCAGTCGGCCGTAGAGTACCTGGGACAGACCATCTTCATCGACCGTGAACACGGCGCGCGAGTGGCAGCGCGAGTGCTGGCCAGAACGCCCATGCCCAAAGCCAGCGCACATCGTCCCGCAATCACGAATGCTGCGAACCACGCAGCCCATGAAGCAACTATCGAAGTCCAAGTGAGGCACAAGTGAACGCACGCAATCGAGTTTTTCTGATCCTCGGCATTGCTGACCATGGGTTCGTTGATCTGGTACTTCTGGTCACGGTGCGGCCCTCCACCGATCTGCAACTGATCGGCACGGTCGACGCCAACGAGGTGGTGGTGAGCAGCAAGATTCCCGGCCGCATCCAGACGCTGACCGTCGATGAAGGCCAGGAGGTGAAGGCCGGCCAACTGATCGCCGTCATCGAGAGCGACGACCTGCAAGCCGCGCGCAAGGCCGCCGAGGCCACCGCCGCCAGCCAGAATCGCAAGCTGGGCGAGACCGTCGAGACCGAGCGCCAGACCCGCGGCGAAACCAGCAGCGCCACCGTCAACGCCGAGGCCCAGGTCAAGGCCGCCAAGGCCACGCTCGCCCAGGCTCAGGCCAACTACGACCACCAGCAGGCCGACACCAGCCGCACCGTCGCGCTGGCCCAGCAGGGAATCATGAGCGAAGCAGGCCAAGGACGACGCGTCACCAGCCTCCAGGCCGCACAAAGCCGCCGTCGACGCCGCGCGCGAGAACGTCGCCGCCGCCGAAGCCTCCCTGCGCCAGGCCCGCGCCCATGAGCTGCTCGCGACCGTCGCCGCCCGCACCGTGGACGAGACCCGCGACGCAGCGTCGAAAACGCCCGCGCTCTCGCCGATCAGGCCAAGGTCGCAAGCTCGGCTATGCGCAGGTCTTCGCCCCGGTCAGCGGCAGGGTCAATGTCCGCGCCGCCCGCCAGGGCGAGGTCGTCAGCCGCCGGCGCGCGCCATCGTCACCATCATGGACCTGACGCAGACCTGGGTCTACGCGCCTCTGCCGGAGACGCAGGCCGACGCCGTTCAGCTCGGCGACATCCTGCGCGTCGTCATGCCCTGCGGCGCAACCCTCCAGGGCAAGGTCATCAACAAAGCCGCGCAGGCCGACTTCGCCACCCAGCGCGACGTGGGCAGCCGCAAGCGCGACATCAAAACCATTCAGATCAAGCTGCTCATCGACAATCCCGGCGAGACGCTATGTTCCCGGCATGATCGCCGAAGTCTACATTCCCAAGAGCAAGCTGGTGAAGGAATGACGCGCCAGCCCAATCGTCCAGCCAGCACAGCTGCCGCCGGCCATCGAAGTCGCGCATATCGTCAAGCGCTACGGCGACTTTGAAGCCGTCAAGGACGTCAGCTTCTCGGTCGCCGAGGGCGAAATCTTCGGCCTGCTCGGCCCCAACGGCGCGGGCAAGAGCACGCTCATCCGCATGATGACCACGCTGATTCCGCTCACCGGCGGCACGCGCCATCGTCGCCGGCCATGACGTGGCCAAGGAGCCCGACGCGGTGCGCCGCATGATCGGCGTGATTCCCCAGGCGCTCACCAGCGACCCCGACCTCACCGTCGAAGAAAACCTCAGCATCTACGCCAAGCTCTACAGCGTGCCCAGAGCCGAGCGCGACAAAGAACATCGACGAAGTTCTCGAAGCCGTGGACCTGCTCAAGTGGCGCGGCGCGCAGGTCAAAACGCTCTCCGGCGGAATGCGCCGCCGCGTCGAGATCGCCCGCGGCCTGGTCCACAATCCGCGATCTTCTTCCTCGACGAGCCCACCACCGGCCTCGATCCCGTCTCCCGCATCGCCGTCTGGGAGATGCTCAACAACCTGCAGACGCACCCGCAATCTCACCATGCTGCTCACCACGCATTACATGGAAGAGGCCGACAAGCTCTGCGACCGCATCGCCATCGTCGATCACGGCAAGCTCGTCGCCCTCGGCACGCCCATCGAGCTCAAGCACAGCGTTCCCGGCGCCAACGTCGTCGAGGTGCACTTCGACCGCGAGACGCGCGGAGTGGCAGGCGCGCCTGGAAGGTCTCGACGGAGTCACCAGCGTGCAGGCCGAAAGCGCCGGCTTTTATCGCGTGCTCACTTCCTCCGGCTCCAAAACCACCATGCAGTTGGTCGAATTAGCCGCCTCCCTCGGCGAAACGCTTACCTCGCTCAGCGTTCAGAACACCACGCTCGACGACGTGTTCGTCCACTACACCGGCCGCCAGCTTGCGCGATGAGCAGGTCAAGCCGCCCGTCTTCACCTTGCCGCCCCGGCCCGGAGCGCAGCCATGAACAGAATGTTCGCCATTGTCGAGCGCGAGATGCGCAAGTTCTTCCGCTCGCCCACGCTGATGATCATGTCGCTGATGATGCCCATCCTGCAGCTGCTCATCATGGGCAACGCCTTCGGCGGCAAGATCGTCGGCGCGCGCGTCGCCGTCGTCGACTACGATCACGGCCCGCAGGCCGTTAAGATCCGCGAGGCCTTCGACGCCATCGCCGTCAACATCAAGACCTTCACCACCGTCGATTACACCGACGAGATCCAGGCCCGCGAAGACGTGCGCACCGGCAAGATCGACGCCGCGGTCATCATCCCCGCGCAGTACTCGCGCCGCGTCTATGCGCAGGACGCGCCGCGTCATCGGCCTCGTCGTCGATAACTCCGACCAATTCACCTCCGGCACTCGAGGCCGAGATGCAGCTCGCTCGTCGACTGCGCTCAACGCGCCCGTCATCCAGCCGCGCCTGGCCAACCACATCGCCCTGGAAATCGTCGAGCTATATCCCTACGTCAACTACATGAAGTTTCTGCTGCCCGCCACCATCGCCCTGGCCATGTATATCTCGGTCATGATCGGCGGCGGCATGTTGTACATCGACGACAAGGCCCGCGGCGTCCACGAGGGCTATCTTGTCACTCCCATCACCAAGCTCGAGTTGGTCTTCGGCATGAACATCGCCGGCGCGATCAAGGCCGTGCTCGCCGGCATCTGCTCACCGTCATCGGCTCGCTGATGGCCGGCCTCGGCATCATCTTTCATCCCCTGGCCGATCTCGAACTGCTCTGCCTGATCATCGTCACCTCCATTGCCTTCAACGGCATGATGTTCCTGATGATGGTCCGCGTCGACGACCCGCTGGTTCCGCGCGCCATGTTCGGCGTGCTCAACACGCTGCTCTTCTATCCCTCGGGCGCGCATGTATCCCATCGCCGCCTTTCCCGCGCTGGCTGCGCGCCATCGCCGTCGTCGACCCGTTCACCTACTGCATCCACGGCTTCAAGGCCATCCTGCTGAAAGACGGCGGCTTCGTCGGCCATCCAGTACGACCTGTTTTTCCTGTTCGTCTTCGGCATCGGCACGCTGCTGATCGCCACGCCGCTCTTCAAGCGAACGCTCTAGGCGCGCGGAGCAGCACTTTTCGCGCCGCGCAGCGTATCGCTTTTTGTAACGCGCAGCGCAGCGCTTCTTCATATCCCGCAGCGCAGCATCTCCTGCGCATCGCGCATCACGGCAGATTTTCGCCTCAGGCCTCAGATGTTTCCCGGTGCGCCACTTCCCTGCTCGCCGTGCCTCCGGGTTTCAGGCGAAAAAATCAATCGGGCTGCCTGCAGCGCGCGGTGCCACAGGCTCGGCGGCATCCTCTTCGCTGAATGCGGCCTCTTCGGCTTCCACGTCTTCATCGAGCTCGGCTTCTTCGTCGTCTTGCCCGCCGGTTGCAGCCTTGGCGTTGCCGTTATACGTGTCGGCGCCGGAGCGCGAAGGGCTGCATGGAAACACCGCGGGCAGATCCAGCCCATTACCCCGCGGCTGCACCGCCGGCACGGCTCGGATTCCCGGAATGGGTGCGATCTCCATAACCGCTCCTGCACCTCTCATCGGCAGCAGCCCGCCAAGTCTTTAATCTTCAGCTTGATCTTGTCCTGTTCCGCTACACTCTCCCCGCAAGCAGCCCTATCCTGTCCTCTACCTGCTCGCCGGCCTCGGCGGCCGCGCCCCCTCCCGGATCGCCACACGGCCGCGCCGGCCCGGGCCATCCGCGCCTTGCTAAACTGGGTTCATGCTCGATGAACTCGGAAATTCCGCGGCCTGGCCGACTCCGCCCTTGAAGCCCTCATGAAGCACCTCATCCTCCGCGAGGAAGCTGACGATGCCGGCTTCGAGGTCGAGGAGCAGGGCGGCGTCCTCAACGTCCTCTTCGGAACAGCCCCCGGGCAAGTTCGTCATCACCCCGATACGCCCATCCGCCAATCTGGATCTCTGCCTGCTCCACCAGCTCCCAGCTCGACGGACGCCGCGGCCGCAGCCAGTTCGATTCTGCCCCGCTCAGGCTGAGGCTTTCTCCCGCTCATCGATCGCCTCATCGCCGAGCACCTCGCCTCTTAGCTGCTCACCAACCGCCGGGCCTATTGCTTCACAAAATCAAAGGTGCAGGCCCGGCCCACAATGCCCAGCCCCGCATCGCGCGTGCCGCTGCCCGCGCTCCCCTTGAATTGCACATTGACCGTGTAGCTGTAGTCCGCGCCCTTGTGGGCAAACAGCCCGCGCGCGTATATCCCGCGACGCCACCACCCCGTTCGCGCTCAGCTTTGCGGTGCCGTCCGGAGCGATCGGGCCCTCAATCAGCAGATAACCCGGCTGCCCCGCGGTCCCGCGTTCCGCATGAAAATTGCTGTTCTGGATCACGCTGGGAATCTTCCAGGTGTAGCCTCGGTATTCCCTTTGGCGGGGCAGGTGAGCGTCGTCAGCCAGTTGCCGTCGAACTGCTCCCCTGCAATCGAAAGCCCTGGCATCAGCACCAGGGCGCACACAAACAGTAGCCGGACCGCTTTCCACATACCAGTCCCTCCGTCGCGCAGCATCCTAGCAGCTTCTCCGCGCCACGGTCCAATCAGAATGCGGGACGATCCGGCCGCATCAGCCGAATCGTCCCGTCTGTTTCTATTTCAGGGCGTAGACCGTCTGCAGAACCTTCTGCGCCAGCGCGTCCGGCAGCGGAGCATAAGACAGCGTTGGAACCTCGCCCTCGCCCGACTTCACCATCCAGCTCAGCATATCCACCAGCACCTTCTCCTTGGTTGCGTTGCTCGGATGCTCGGGAATCAGCAGGTAGGTGAAGCTTGAGATCGGATACGCGTCCGCGCCCGGCGCGTTGGTGATCGACACGCGGTAGTCGGCCGGACGCAGCCTCTTCAGTCGTGCCGTGAACGGCCCCAAAACGAGCTCGGCTTCAGCTCCTGAGAGAAGCCTCTTCTACGAATTCATCCCATTCGCGGGCATCGGCAAATGATCCTATTTGCGGTGGCACACACTTGAGAGCCCGTCCGCACGAGTCCGCTTCTACTGAAGCCTTACTCGGAATCCACAAACTTTTCCCGCCAAACCTTGCAGAGAATATCCCACCCCCGGCGCACAATTGAAACAGAAAGCAAGAGCGGAAAATCCTCACTCCCTCTCGAGACCAGCAACCGTGAAAATCATCGCCATCCGGGCGCGCAAGTGCTTCATTCTCCACATTCTTTCCACCGCATTGCTGCAAAAAACACACCGCATTTAGGCTGTGAAACTGTGAGGCTATACCTAACGCTCTTAGAATCAAAAGTTTCCAAAGGCCATCCTCACAGCAACACAAACCCTTGGATTCTGTGAAACCGTGAAGACCTATCTAAAACTTTTAGAATCAATTATTTACTCATACCGTCTCCACAGGGACCTACCTCGGCCGCCGTTTTCCAATCCTTCACGGCGGCACCACCACAGCGGAATACCGTCTGGCGTTTCGAGGTCAAGGTCATCGTTATGGTCATAATCTTCATGGTAAGGATTTATTACCTGAAAACACGATTTGTCAAGGGTTTCGGCCGGATTTTGCGGGTGCAATTTTGTTCATCCATTGAACTAACCAGTCGAAAATTTATGTCAGACTCATCAATTGACATGAAACAAAAGAGTCCATGCACGGCGTAATTCAAGGCGAATGGCGGTTTTAGCGGGAGTCCATTGCCAAATGATTATTTTGTAACCGGCGGCTGGGTGGCGGCAAAGGGGAG
>CAVXNH010000037.1:0-230246 GCA_963762885.1 uncultured Alphaproteobacteria bacterium | reverse complement strand
GGCGGAAGGAATTTTGCGCGGCGCCAGTGGCGATAGGCAGGACCAAGCGTATTACCCTGCCCATATTCGGGCGCATTCGGTATCGCCCCCGTGGGATTTCCGTTTCGATCAGGTCGCGGATGCGCCGCAGCAGCTTCGCCTTCCTGGACGTGCTGCCAGTCCTGCAGGCGTTGTCCGGCGAGGCGCTCCACGTCGTCCATCAACGCGTCCACCGGTGCGGCGGAACGAGCGTGGCTGGAACAGACGCCATCCGTTACATTCAGCAAATGGGCGGGAGGGGAGTTCATCAAAGTGATTCGTCATCTCTGGAATGACGTCGTCATCGCTTGCCTGCACTCCGTCGTTGTCAGCCCCGGCGAAGGTGGGCAAGTTCGTCGGCGGACCATGGGGTCGATGTGTTCCGGATGGGTCTGCATGTCACGCTCCGAAGAAACGCCAGGTAGGCCGAAACAACCGGATCGCGCTCGCATCCCGTCTCTCCCCGCCTGCAAAGTGGGTTCGTCGGCAAGTGTAACGAGCAGGTGGCCCGGGTCCGATGACATGGGCACGAACCTTGGCGCGCTGGCGGAATTCCGGGTGGGCGCGGAACAGCGCCTTGTCGAGGCGGATGGCCTCGGACTTGCCGGTCGTTGTGATCGATCCGGAAAAGCTGGGCATGAGGCGAGCCTCGCGTGGAGATACGTGAGGTAATACGTGCGCGGTTGCGTCGCAAGTAGCAACCGCCGGCAATTATCCCGTGCGAGCCGTCGCCCCTCCTGAGGTTATTCGCCGATTCCCACCACCTCCAATCGACCCTATCCTGCACCGCACCAGCGATCGGAATCCGAGTCGCCCCATGCCGCGCATCTCCAGAGCCGCCTCAGCATGATCGCCCTTCTCACCGGCCGGGTCGAGCAATTGACCGAGGGTTCCTGCGTGCTCGACGTGAATGGGGTCGGCTACCTGGTGCAGGCGTCCACCCGCACGCTCGGCGCCCTGCCGCAACCACCGGCGACGACGCGACTGCTGATCGAGACGGTGGTGCGCGAGGATGCCATCCAGCTTTACGGCTTCGCCGACCCGGCCGAGCGCGACTGGTTCCGCTTGCTCACCACCGTGCAGGGCGTGGGGGCGAAGGTCGCGCTGTCGGTGCTGTCGGCGCTGTCGCCGCGCGATCTGGTCGGCGCCATCGCATCCGGTGACCGGGCCAGCCTGACGCGGGCGCCGGGGGTGGGGCCTCGGCTGGCGGTGCGGCTGCTGACCGAACTGAAGGAGAAGGCGGGCGGCATGCCGACGTCGGCGCCCGGCCTGGCGGCGCCCGCCGGTCGCCCGGCCGGCGTGGTGGAGGACGCGGTCTCGGCGCTGACCAATCTCGGCTACCGGCGGCCGGAGGCGCAGCCGGCGGTGGCACGTGTGATCGAGCGGTTAGGCGACGGCGCGGCGCTGGACGCGGTAATCCGCGAAGCGCTGAAGGAACTGGCGCAGCGGGTGTCAGGGTGACGGTCGCCGGCGTGAACATCACTGGTGGCGACGGCGCGGTGCGCGGGGAAGCAAGAATTTTTTGCCGCAGATGCACGCAGATGCACGCAGATGGGACTGGCGCGGCCGCATCCACGCGGCTCGCCTTGTTCGGTAGCTCGTTTTCTACTGTGAACGAGCATGCCGCATTCAGGCCAATCTGCGTGCATCTGCGTGCATCTGCGGCAAAAATTTCTTGCTTCCCTGCGAACTGCACCAAGCTGCCAGGCTCGCGGAAGCCGGCGTCTCATGCACCAGAGGCAGCCGACGTTTGGGCTCCGCGCGCCAAGGCCCGGTCAGCGGCCGACGCCCCATGAGCGACGACCGCACCGTCTCCCCCGCCCGCCGCGCCGAGGACGCCGTCGAGGTCAGCCTGCGTCCGCAAACCCTGGCGGAGTTCGTCGGCCAGCGCGCGTCGCGGGAAAACCTCGGCATCTTCATTGAGGCCGCCCGCGCCCGCGGCGAGGCGCTGGACCACGTGCTGCTGCACGGCCCGCCGGGCCTCGGCAAGACCACGCTGGCGCAGATCGTCGCCCGCGAACTGGGCGTTGGCTTCCGCGCCACCTCCGGGCCGGTGATCCAGCGCGCCGGCGACCTGGCCGCCATCCTGACCAACCTCCAGCCGCGCGACGTGCTGTTCATCGACGAGATCCACCGCCTCCAGCCGGCCATCGAGGAAGTGCTCTACCCGGCAATGGAGGATTTCCAGCTCGACCTGATCATCGGCGAGGGCCCGTCGGCGCGCAGCGTCCGCATCGACCTGCCGCCCTTCACCCTGGTCGGCGCCACCACGCGCGCCGGCTTGCTCGCCACGCCGCTGCGTGACCGGTTCGGCATTCCCCTCCGCCTGGTGTTCTACACGCCGGAGGAACTCGAACTGATCGTCAACCGCGGCGCCCAGAAGCTCGGGGTCAACCTCACCGGGGAGGGCGCCGCCGAGATCGCCCGGCGCTCCCGTGGGACGCCCCGCATCGCCGGCCGCCTGTTGCGCCGGGTGCGCGATTTCGCCGCGGTGGACGGCACCAGCCCGATCGATCGCGCAGCGGCGGACGCGGCGCTGACCCGGCTGGAGGTCGACCGGCTTGGGCTGGACGCGATGGACCGCCGCTACCTCCGCCGCATCGCCGAACACCACGCCGGCGGGCCGGTCGGGGTTGAGACGCTGGCCGCCGCCCTGGCCGAGGCACGCGACACGCTGGAGGACGTGGTCGAGCCGTTCCTGATCCAGGAGGGCCTGGTGCTGCGCACCAGCCGCGGCCGCATGCTGGGCGAGCCGGGCTGGCGGCATCTCGGCATGGCGCCGCCGCCGCAGGGGATCGCTGCGCAACTCGACCTGTTACGGGATGATGGATGAACCAACATCCTGCCTCCATCCCGCCGGAGGGCCGCCATTGTTATGCCGTCCGGGTCTACTACGAGGATACCGATGCCGGCGGCATCGTCTACCATGCCAACTACCTGCGTTTCGCCGAACGTGCCCGTACCGAAGCCCTGCGCGACCTGGGCATCCCACATGCCGAGCTCGTGCAACGTGCAACCTGATGTTCGTGGTGCGGCGCGTCGAAGTGGACTATCTGCGTCCTGCCCGGCTCGACGATTCGCTGGTCGTGGAGACGCAGGTGCTGGCGGCGGGGCCGCCTCGGCGACGCTGCGCCAGACGGCGTGTCGCGCCGGGGCGGGAAGAGGCGTCGCTTGCGCCGTGCTGACGATCAAGCTTGCGTGTATCGGGCCGGAATGGGCCGGGGAAACAAGCCGGGACGGTTGCCGCCACGTTGGCGGACGCTATTGCAGGCCATGCGCGATGCAGGGTCGGCGGAAACGACGTGGGCGCCGCCGAGGACAGGATTGTCTCGGATGGGGCCGGGATAGGGGGTTCTGGTGGATCGAGCAGTTGATGCGGTGAGCCTGGGTACGGCTGGAGGGGATTTGTCGCTGTGGGGGCTGTTCCTCGAGGCCGACATCGTCGTGAAGCTGGTCATGCTCGGCCTGCTGGGGGCGAGCATCTGGGTCTGGGCCGTGGTGTTCGAGAAATGGTCCAGCCTGCGCAAGGTGAACCGTGCGTCGGACGGGTTCGAGGACCGGTTCTGGTCCGGCGGCAGCCTGGATGAGCTGTTCGACCAGGAAGGCACCAGCCCGAGCCACCCGATGGCCGCGGTGTTCGCCGCGGCGATGGGCGAGTGGCGCCGCACGGTGCGGGTTGCCGGCGCCGATGTCAGCCACACCTCCGTCCGTGAACGCATCGACCGCGCCATCCAGGTGACGGTGCAGCGGGAGATGGACCGGCTGGAGCGGTGGATGGTGTTCCTCGCCTCGGTGGGTGCGACGGCGCCGTTCATCGGCCTGTTCGGCACGGTGTGGGGCATCATGCACTCGTTCTCGGCGATCGCGGCGATGCACAACACCAACCTGGCGGTGGTGGCGCCGGGCATCGCCGAGGCGCTGTTCGCCACCGCGATCGGCCTGGTTGCCGCGATTCCGGCGGTGCTGGCGTACAACAAGATCAGCACCGACCTGTCGCGGTTCGCCGCACGGCTGGAGGGGTTCGGGTCGGAGTTCAGCGCCATCCTGTCGCGCCAGACGGAGGAGCGGGCGTGATGGGCGCGTAACCTCTCCCGCGAGAGGGGAGAGGTCGAGACGCGACAGCGTCGAGGGTGAGGGTGATCGGGTCGGCACGCAGCCGGCTCCGTGTTCTGGTGAGTGCGGCAGGCCCTCGGCGCGCACTCTCCCGCGCAGTGGGAGAGGTTAATTAAGTGGCCCTGAACACGCGGACCGGGCGCGGGCGCTACCGGCCTCTATCCGAGATCAACGTCACGCCGCTGGTGGACGTGATGCTGGTGCTGTTGATCATCTTCATGGTCACCGCGCCGCTGATGACCTCCGGGGTTTCGGTCGATCTGCCGAAGACCAACGCGCAGCAAATCAACAGCGACAGCCAGCCGCTGACGGTGTCGATCAACGCGGGCGGCGACATCTTCCTGCAAGACCAGCAGGTCGATCTTCCCGACCTGGTCGCCAAGCTTCAGGCGATCGCGCAGAACAACCCGGAACGCCGGATTTTCGTGCGCGGCGACAAGGACCTGGCCTACGGCCGCATCATGCAGGTGATGGGCACCATCACCCAGGGTGGCTTCACCAAGGTCGCGCTATTGGCGGAGCAAACCGGCGGCTCGCCGCCATCCGGCGCCACGCCGTCGGGAGCCAAGCCGGCAGCCCCTGCCGCAACGCCTGCCGCCCCGTCCGGCGCCGCCGCGCCGAAACCCGGCTGAGGGCTGCCGCACCGTGCTGCAACGGGTGATGCACGGAGAGGATCGGCTTGGCCGCGGCCGTACCGGCATGCCGCCTGCGCTACGTCGCGGCGTCATCGTGTCCGCCGCCCTGCACATCCTCATCCTCGCCGCGCTGCTGATCGGCATCCCCCTCGCGCGCCCGCCGGAGCCGCCACAGGACGACACCGTGGCGATGGTGTTCATGGGTGTGTCCCCGACATCGATGAAGGCACCGACGCCGGCCCAGGTGCCGGCACCGGCGAACGCCCCTCCGGCGGCGCCCGCCCCGCCGGTGACACAACCGCCGAAGCCGCAGCCGACCGAGGCTCCGCCGCCCCCGCCGCCGCCTCCGCCACCACCCCCGCCGCCACCCGAAGCAACGCCGGCGCCGCCGACACCCACGCCACCGCTGCCGACACCGCCGCCCACGCCGGCCGTGGCGCCCCCGACGCCGCCGCCGCCCGCGGCGCCCCCGACACCGGCGCAGCCGACACCGCCCCAGCCGGCGAAGCCGCTCCCCTTGCCGCCGCCTCCGGCGCCGACGCCGCCAGCGCCGGAGAGCGCCACCTCGCAGCCCAACGCGACGAAGAACCCGGCGCCGAACAGCCAGGCGCTGGACAACACGCTGGAGAAGCTGCGCCAGCTCGCCCAGCAGACCCAGCCACCCAAGGCGCGCTACAACCCGCAGGCGGGCGGCGCGCCGAACGGTGGCGGCAACCCGCTGGGCAATGACACGGCGGCACTGTCCGCCGACCAGCGCGGCGCCATTGGCGACCACGTCCGGCCATGCTGGACCAGCGATCCCGGCATGCTCGACCTGGACAAGATGCAGGTCCTGCTGACAGTCACCACCGACGGGACTGGCGTGGTGCGCGATGCGCGGGTGGCGCCCGAGGATGCCGGCCGCGTGGGTGCCGATCCCAGGCTACGGGTGTTTTCCGAGCGTGCCGTGCGCGCCGTGATGTCCCCGCAATGTGCCAGCCTGCCGCTGCCGCAGTCGATGCTCGGCAAGACCAACGTGCTGACGTTCCGCTTCAGACCGTAACATTCCCCTGACTTGCCTCCTCACCGTCAACGCTGAAAGACTGCGCCATGCTGAACCTTCCTCGTCCCGCCATCGGCCGCCGTCCCCTGCTCCTGGGCGCGGCCGGAACTGCCATGGCCCTGGCCGCCCGCGTTCCGGTGCACGCACAACCGGCCGCCCCGCCACCGGCAGGGCCCGGCGGCGGCGGGGCGACCGCGGTGATCGACGTCAACCACGCGCGCAGCGCCCCGATCCCTATCGCCATCCCCGACCTTGACGGCGCGGACGGCAATTCCGCCCAGCTTGGCCGCGACATCGCCCATGTCATCACCAACGACCTGGGGAATTGCGGCTTGTTCCGCCCGCTGCCGCCAGCCTCATTCATCCAGGGGGCCCCCGCCTCGGGGGGCGTGCCGAATTTCCGCAACTGGGGCTCGATCGGCGCCCAGGCGCTGGTGACCGGGCGGGCCGAGGTGCAGGGCGGCGGCAACATCCGCGTCGAGTTCCGCCTGTGGGACGTGCTGCCGCAGGCGCAGATCCAGGGCACCGCCTACACTACGTCGCAGAGCAACTGGCGCCGCATCGCGCACATCATGGCCGACGTCATCTACGAGCGGTTGCTCGGCGAGAAGGGCTATTTCGATACCCGCATCTGCTACATCTCGGCAACCGGCCCGCGCGATCGGCGCACCAAGCGTCTGGCGATCATGGACCAGGATAGCGAGAACAACCGGTTCCTGACTGACGGGGCCTGGCTGGTGCTGACCCCTCGCTTCCATCCGACACGCGACGAGATCGCGTTCATGAGTTACGCCAATAACCGCCCCCGGGTGTACCTGTTCGACCTGCAAAACGGGCACCAGAGCGTGCTGGGCGAGTTCAACGGCATGACCCTGGCGCCGCGCTTCTCACCCGACGGGGCGAACGTGATCATGGCGGTCACCAGCGGCGGCGGCTCGGAGATCGTCGTGGTGGACCTGGGGAGCAGGGCGGCGCGGCGGCTGACGGATGCGGGGTCGATCAATGTCAGCCCGTGCTACAGCCCGGACGGGTCGCAGATCGTGTTCAACTCGGACCGCGACGGCGACCAGCAGCTTTACGTCATGGGGGCGGGCGGCGGCGGGGCGAAGCGTATCAGCTTCGGCAGCGGGAGATATGCGACACCGGTGTGGTCGCCGCGCGGCGACCTGATCGCCTTCACCAAGTTTGGCGGGAACGAGGGGAACTTCACCATCGGCGTCATGCACCCGGATGGCAGTGGCGAACGCATCCTGTCGGAGGGTTGGGACGTCGAGGGTCCGAGCTTCGCCCCGAACGGCCGTGTGATGATGTTCGAGAGCCAGTCGCGGGCGCGGGATTCCCGCGGATCGGGGTATCCCTCGCATCTGGTGTCGGTGGACATCACCGGGTTCAACGAACGGGTTGCGCCGACGCCGACCGACGCGTCAGACCCGGCCTGGTCGCCGCTCAGCGCCTGAGGCGCGACGGGAACAACGCTGCGACCGCGGATGTGCCTGGCACGTCGCGTTGAATGCGCCTTAACGGAAAATTCAGAATATCGTCCGATGATGTCCGCTGGCCATGAGACCAGCAAAGGCATCCCGAGGTGCCGCCGAAGCGCGATACCGCGCCATTCGCCTCGCGGCCCTTCGAACAGCGGCGGAAATAGCCTCGACGCAGCTTGCGCCTCTTGCCGTTTGTCTGGACGTGATCGGTTTCATTGCGATTGCAGCCTTCGTTGCGCAATGGGACGGGCATCCGAGGCGCCGGTATCCGTGGCCCTGGGAAAGGATCGTCGACGATGCCCGGAAGAATGAGCCGGACCGGTTCGAAGTCGCCGTGTGGAGCGGCGAGACGTTGTGCGGCCTCGCCATTGGATGGAGCCGGAACGAGTTCTGCCGTGTGGATTACCTTGAGGGGGCACCAACACCGTCCCACCCGCTCAAAGGGCACGTGGCGATGATAGTGATCGGTGCAGCGGTTGCTTACGCCACCGCCTTGGGCAGGGGAGAAGTTCGCCTTGTCGATCCGATCCCGGCGGTCGTGCCCTGCTATGAGGCCCTGGGATTCGCGCTTGCCCGCCCCAAGCGCATGGCCCCATATTGCTGGCGGAAGGTCACATGAGCACGCGGGCACTCAGAAACCAAGCTGCGACCCGATCGACGCCGACGGTGGCGCCGAAGCCGACGCGCACGCCTGCGACGAAAGTGCCGAGCATGAAGGTGGTGGCGCGGCGGCTCGCCGCACTGACCGCGGCGGATATGCCCTGGCTAAGCAAGGATCTGGACCTGACCCCGCCGGATGGCGGCCCGGAGGCCAGTGGTCCCCCTGTCTATCGCGCTTCCACGCGGCATCGGCGCGATCGGGGGAATGACGGGCGTCTTCGTGGGACGCACGCCGCCGTTCACTCCGGCAGCGCGCCTTCGTGGCGGAGCAGCCAGCGCTTGCGCTCGATTCCGCCGCCATAGCCGGTCAGGGCTGCGTTCGCGCCGATCACCCGGTGACAGGGAAGATGATACTGATCGGGTTGGAGCCGTTGGCCATGCCCGACCGCCCGCATCGCCTTGGGACGGCCAAGCTGGCTCGCCAGCCGGCCATAGGTCGTGGTTTCGCCCGTGGAAATCCGCCGCAGCGCCGCCCAGACCTCGCGCTGGAACGCGGTGCCGGCGGTGATCACCGGGAGATCCGCCACCGCCGCCAGGTCGCCGTCGAAATACGCCTCGATCGACCGGCGAATGCGGCGAGGCTGCGGCCTTCGGTTCCAGCCGCACGGCGCCGTACTGCAACCGCAACAACTGATGGATGCGCGCCGCATGATCCTCCCAGTCCAGCGCACGCGCCTGCTCCTCGGCGTCGGTCAGCAGCAGCATCGTGCCGATCGGGCTGGGGAACAGCTCGGTGAAGAAACAAATGTCGCTCATGCGCTTGCCCACAAATGTTGGGCGGCGTAGGCCCTCCACGGCCGCCAGGTTTCTGCTCGTGCCAGCAAGGCGCTGGCGCTCGGCCGCACGCCTTCCGGAGTCTGCCATCGCCCGCATCAAGCCGATATCCGCCGCCGGAAACGCGTCCGGTTCCCGCAGTTGGCGCATCGCGATGTATTGCGCGGTCCACTCGCCGATGCCGGGCAACGCGCGCAGTTGCGCCACAGCCTCCTCCAGGCCCCGGCCGGCGGAGAAAATCTGCGGGTCGGCGACCACCGCCGCGGCGACCGCCAGCAGCGCGACGCCGCGGCTTCGCGGCATGCCCAGGCTCGCCGGATCGACATCAGCCAACACTCGCGGGATCGGGAAACACGTGGGTCAGGGCCCCGTCCGGCTCGCGCAGCTTTCGCCGAACCGGGCCACCAGGGCGCCGGCCAGCCGGATCGCCCCAGGCACGGTGATCTGCTGGCCCAGCACCGCGCGCACCGCCAGTTCGAAGCCGTCCCAGGCGCCCGGCACCCGCAGGCCCGGCCGCGCCGCGACCAGAGGCGCGAGGGTCGGGTCCTTGACCAGTTGCAGCGCGATCGCGTCCGGATCGGCCGCCAGGTCGAACACCCGCCGCAACCGCGCGATGATCTGCGGCAGGGCGGACAGTTTGGGAAACCGCACGGTCGCGTTCAGGCGCGTTCCCCGTCGCCGGCCGGACCGTAACGGTGCCTTGGTCGCCGTCCAGCCCGATGGCGCGCGCGGTACGCGTCGCCCTCGACGCTCTCCACCCCGGAGATCGCCCGGGCCCGCAGGAAGCCAAGCATCGCCGGCCAGTCGTACGGCGGCCGGTAGCGCAACTTCAGGCTGATTTCGCCGCTGGGGCCGGCCGGCACATCCAGGCCGGCGGCAGCGCGGCGCAACGCGGTGGGCGGGCGCTTGAACAGCGCCTGGAACGTGTCGTTGAACCGCCGCAAGCTGCCGAAACCCGCCGCCATGGCGATCTCCGTCATCGGCAGCCGCGTCTCGTGGATCAACTGCTTGGCCAGCAGTACCCGCCGGCTTTGCGCGACCGCGATGGGCGAGGCGCCGAGATGCTGCTGGAACAGCCGCCGAAGCTGCCGCTCGCCGACGCCCACGCGGCTGGCCAGGTCATCCACTGAACCCTCGTCCAGCGCGCCCATCTCCACCAGTGCAAGCGCCCGCGACACGGTGTTGGAAGCGCCGCGCCAGGCGCCGAGGTCGGGCGAGGTCTCCGGCCGGCAACGCAGGCAGGGCCGGAACCCGGCCTCATGCGCCGCCGCGGCGGTGGGGAAGAAGACGACATTCTCCGGCCTCGGCGTGCGGGCCGGACAGATCGGCCGGCAGTAGATGCCGGTGGTCTTGACGCCGGTGAACAGCCGCCCGTCGAACCGCGCATCGCGGACGGCGATCGCCCGGTAGCAGGCGGCGTGGTCAAGATCGAGGCCGCCGGCCTGGATCGCGCAGGACTCGCCCGATGCGCCGACTGTGGCAGTGACGATTGGGACGGCAGCGTGTGTGCCCCGCGCGATCATGTCAGACCCTCCTGAATGGGCCTGAGTTTAGCCGGTTGGCGGCGGGATGGTCTGGCCATTTTCGGCTGTTTATGATCTCGCGCCGTGCGTGCGCTGTGCCGCGGCACGATTCAGGACCGTGAGGCCAGCCATCACCGGGTCAACTGGTACTCGTAGTCCTCGCGTTCGCCGGCACCGGCGCGCAATCCCGCCGGCATCGGCGCCCGCGTCGTGTTGACCTTGGCATGCACGTCGAGCGCGGCCTGGTCCTCCCAGAGTTCGAGCAAGACCAGCTTGTCCGGGTTCAGTGCGCTCTGGAAGATTTCGAATTGCTCGCAGCCAGGCTCTTGCATGACCTCGGCGCAGCGCCCCTTGAATGCCTGTGCGAGTTCCGCCCCTTTGCCGGGCGCCGCGGTGATGGTGACGACCAGTCGGACTGTCATGTTGTTTCCTCTCGTTTGCCAGGTGTTGCGGGAGGTTGTGACCCGGCAGCAACTGGCGTCAAGCGCCGAGCCTCGCTGTCACCGAGTGCGGATTTTGCGGCACTCGCGCGAAGCAGATCGATGCCCACACACGCAGCGCATTCGAAGTCTTTTTCGGTGCTTCGCTATCGAGTGCGAGTGGCAACGCCTGCCCAGCAGCCTTCTCGGGTTATGGCGACGAATACTCGGCCAGCGAAAAATTACACGTTCGCTGCCTGGTGCGGCTTCGGCTTAGTTTTTCAGCACGGAGGACGTGCGGAGAGCACGTGAACACAGGAGAGAGCGCAGTCCGTCATAAGCGCCAGCGCGATTGCCCGACCAGTGAATGGCGCCGCCCAACAACATCGCTCGCTCCGTGTTCACCGCGCTCTCCGCACTTCCTCCGTGCTGAAAATCAATGCCACGTCACTGCACTGGCACCGCGGGTTTGGCTTCGGCAACGCGCGGCGGCGGCAGTGACCATGGTTCAGCGACCGCGTCCGCCGTCTCCGATCTCGAATGACCGAGTCCGGATTCGGCCAGACAACGCATCAACCTCACCCCATTCTCGTGCCTGCGGTTTCAAACAACGCGTGCGAGGTTGCCATGGCCACAGTCATCAAGGACTTCTTCATCGCGGGCAAGTCCGGAAAAAGTGTGGGACGCGCTGCGGGATTTCCACGCGGTGCATGAACGCGTCGCGCCCGGCTTCCTGACCGCAGCGACGCGCGATGGCGACGACCGCATCCTCACGTTCTTCAATGGCTTTGTAACCCGCGAGAGGTTGGTCGGGATCGACGAAGCAACGATGCGTATCGCCTACACCCACGTCAACGGCCGCTTCGCCTACCATCACGCCTCGGCGCAGGTGTTGCCTCACGCGGGTGGCTGCCGGTTGGTTTGGATCACCGACATGCTGCCCGATACGATGGCGGACAGCTCCCGCATGATGATGGACCACGGGTCTGCGGCGATCATCCGGACATTGCAGAACTCGGACACGATGTCGGAATGACCCGCCCCGACCGTCATGGCCGGAAAAGGCTGGCGACCGACGTCTTTGCTTGTGTCCGCTGCAAAGACGTGGATGGCCGGCCTTCGCCGGCCATGACACGGGGGGCGGCGGTGCGCCGGTCAGCGTGCGAAAGTCACCACGCTCTCAAGCCGCGCCGACCAGAGGAACTGATCGACCGGCGCAGCGCTTAGCAACTTGTAACCCGCGTCGTGCAGCATCCTTGCGTCGCGCGCCAACACCGCAGGATTGCAACTGACGTAGATGACGCGCGCGAGTTTCGCAGCGGTGATGTGCGCCATTTGCGGCGCGGCACCAGCGAACGGTGGATCCAGCACCACCGTTGCGAACCCCGCGAGTTCGGCAGCGGGGATGGGCTGTCGTGCAAGGTCTCGTTGTGCGACCGTGACGCGGCCGGCCAGGCCGCCGCGGTTCGCCGCCTGCCGCAACGCTGCCGCCGCCGCCGCATCACCCTCCCACGCCGCGACGCGGGCACGCTGCGCCAGGGCGAAGGTGATGCTGCCGCTGCCGGCGTAGAGTTCGGCAACGCGCGCGCGTGCCGGCAGCTTATCCGGCAATCCCGCCAACACCGCCTGCACGATTGCGGTCTCGCCCTCGCGCGAGGCTTGCAGGAAGGCGCCCGGTGGCGGCTCGACCGCAACGCCGGACAGGCTGACGACGGGCGGCTGCAATACGATGATTGGTTCGGGATCGCCGCGCATCGGCGCCCAGGCCAGTCGAAGCAAGCGATGCGTGCGGGCGAAGTCTATCAGGCGCTCGCGATCGTGGCGGTCGAGCAAGGTGTCGGTCCGCAGTAGAAAATCGATGCCGTGATCGAGCAGATTAGCGATTATGGAGGCGTCGCGGCGAAGCGATTGCAGGCGGGTCAGCAGGGCGCGAAGCGGGGCGACCAGCGCGAACAGCGTGGGGTGCAGAACGTGGCACTCGGCGAGGTCGCAAATCACGGCGCCGGTTTGCTGCCCCTTCGTCCGCGCCGGGGGAGCGGCAATGTTGCGGCGATTCAGCCCGACGACGATACCTTGTGGCGTGCGCTTCGCAGCGAAATCCATGCGGCGGCGGCTGTGCGCGGGCGTCACCTGGATCGGTGCGATGGGGATATCGCTAAACCCGGCACGCTGTAGCGCGGCCTCCAGCAGACCGGTCTTCCAGGCGCGATAGTCCGCGTCACGCCAGTGTTGCAGCACGCACCCGCCGCACGCACCGAAATGCCGGCAGGGCGCTGCGATGCGTGCGTCGCTCTCCCGCAGGATCGCCTCGCACGACGCAAACCACCCGTCGCCTTGGCGGCGCAGCGGCTCGGCGCGCACCAATTCGCCCGGCAGGGTGTTCGGGATGTAGAGCGTCATGCCATCGGGCGCGGTGGCGATGCCGTCGCCCTCGGCGCCGACGCGATCGATCGTGACGGTCAGAGACGCCGCACCGTCGAAGCGCGGTAGGACCAATTATGCCGCCGCCATCGCCGCGTCATCACGTCGCGCCGTCGCCCGGTAGCCATGCGAGACGCTGAATGCGGAGACCGAACATTGCACATAGGCGTCCGGCAGCAGCCCCTGCATGGCGGCGAACACCGCATCCGCTGTCGCTTGCGCGGCGGCATTATCGGTAACCAGATCCTGCGGCAGGTTCACCTCGATGAGGATCTTGGAGCCGGCTCCATAGACCATCGCATCTTCAGAAAACAGGATGATAAGGTCGTCCGCATCATCGACGTGCAGCGCAGTTACGGATTTGGCGGCGTTTACCAGGCGATTGGAACAGGCTTGAAACTGCGTCTCGTTCCACGCGGGTAGCAGGAACAACTTGATGACCGGCTTCGCGGAGCGTGTGGTGGGCATCGGCTCCTCCTTGAGTATTGCTACGGATTGCGGTGTGGCGCCTGGCGAAGCAAGTAAGCGTTTGAAACACAGATTTCACAGATTTCACAGATTAAGGCACAGAAAGTGAAATTCCTGATCCGTGCCTTAATCTGTGAAATCTGTGAAATCTGTGTTTCAAACGCTTACTTGCTTTGCTGCCAACCGCACAACAGCCGAGGCGTTACTCGGCACGCAACCACGCGTTCACCCGAACGCAGAAAGCCCGGTCTGCGCCCGCCCCAGGATCAGTGCATGCACGTCGTGCGTGCCTTCGTAGGTGTTCACCGTCTCCAGGTTCATCACGTGGCGGATCACGTGATACTCGTCGACGATGCCGTTGCCGCCGTGCATGTCACGCGCCATGCGCGCGATATCCAGCGCCTTGCCGCAGTTGTTACGCTTCAGCAGGCTGATCATCTCCGGCGCCGCCTCGTGCTGATCCAGCAACCGCCCGAGCCGCAGCACCGCGTGCAACCCCAGCGTGATCTCGGTCTGCATGTCGGCCAGCTTCTTCTGGATCAGCTGCGTTGCCGCCAGCGGCTTGCCGAACATCATGCGCTGCAGTGTGTAGTCGCGCGCCGCGTGCCAGCAGAACTCCGCCGCGCCCAGCGCGCCCAGGCGATGCCGTAGCGCGCGTTATTCAAACACGAGAACGGGCCGCGCAGCCCCTTGACCAGCGGCAGCACGTTCTCCGCCGGCACGAACACGTCCTGCAACATGATCATGCCGGTGACGGAGCACCGCAGGCGAAAACTTACCCTCGATCTTCGGCGTCGCCAGGCCGGCCATGCCGCGCTCCACCAGGAAGCCGCGGATGTCGCCGGCATCGTCCTTCGCCCACACCAGCAGCACATCGGCGATCGGCGAGTTGCTGATCCAGGTTTTTGATCCGTTCAGCACGAACCCGCCGTCCACTTTCTTGGCCCGCGTGCGCATCGACGCCGGATCCGAACCCGCATCCGGCTCGGTCAATCCGAAGCAGCCGACGAATTCGCCGGTGCGCAGCTTCGGCAGGAACTTCTGCTTCTGCTCCGCCGAACCGAACTCCCAGATCGGATACATCACCAGCGACGACTGCACGGAAAACGCCGAGCGGTAGCCGGAATCGACCCGTTCGATCTCGCGCGAGATCAGCCCGTAGCTGACGTAGTTCACCCCAGCGCAGCCATAACCCTCCAGCGTGGCGCCGAGGAAACCCATCTCGCCCATCTCGTTCATGATGGCGCGATCGAACTTCTCCTCGCGATTCGCCAGCAAGGCACGCGGGAACAGTTTCTCCTGGCAATACGAGCGCGCGGCATCGCGAATGGCGCGTTCATCTTCGGAGAGTTCGGCCTCGAGGCGCAGCGCGTCGTCCCATTGGAACGGGGAAAATGGCTCTTCCGCACAACGGGGGCGTCGTTCATGCCTCGCTCTCCTGATCCTCCGCCGCGGCGACGGGGCGCGGCGCCCGCACGCGCACCAGCATGAAGGCCGGCACGTCATCGCCGAAGCCGCGCACCGACGGTCCATGTTCGTCGCCCTGACCGCGGTCGCGCCGCGGCGGCGCGCCGCGCGACATTTCCCTGGCTGGCGTAGCGGCACGCACCGCCTCCCGCGCCGGCGCGTGGCGCGGTGCATCACGTGACGCCGCGTGGCGCGCTGGCTCACGCGAAGCCGCACTGCGCGCTCGTTCCATGCGACTCCCGCGGCCAGCTTCCCGCGGCGCCTCGGTCTGCTCTTGGGACGGCGCGCGACCCGGCTGCCGGCCTGGCAGCACGACGCGGCCGCCTCGCCTCCCGTGCGGGCTCCGCCAGTTCGGTGCCGGCGACAGGTTCGATGGCCTCGCTCATCGATCAGGGCCGCCGGCTCCGCCGCGCGTTTCGCTGCCGGGGCGCGCCTCGGCTCGGCGGAGCGCTTCGGTTCGGCGGCGCGGCGCGACGGCTCCTTCGTCCGCTGCCCCGGCTTGGCGCTGGTGCGCCCACGGCGGCGCTTGCGGCCGTCCTCCTCCGCCCAGTCTACCGGGTCGAGGCCCTCGACGATGAAAGGCGGAATGGGGTGGCCGACCAGTTTTTCGATCGCCTCGACCGCGAACCGGTCCTCCGGCGAGGCGATGGTGAACGCGTTCCCCTCCAGCCCGGCGCGGCCGGTGCGGCCGATGCGGTGCACGTAGTCCTCGGCGTGGTGCGGCACGTCGAAATTGAACACGTGCGACAGGCCGCCGATGTCCAGGCCGCGCGCCGCGACGTCGCTGCAGACCAGCAGGCGCAGTTCGTTGGCCTTGAATTTCTCCAGCGTGGCGAAGCGCACCGTCTGCGCCATGTCGCCATGCAGCGCGCCGACGTCGAACTTATGCCGCAGCAGGGAGCGGTGCAGAATGTCCACCTCGCTCTTGCGGTTGCAGAAGATCAGTGCGTTCTGCACCTTCTGCGTCCGGATCAGCCGGCGCAACGACTCGCGCTTGTCATGCTCTGCCACCAGCACGAGGCCCTCGGTGATGGTGGTCGCCACCGACGCCGGGCGCGAGACCGCGATCTCCTTCGGATTGCGCAGGAACGCGTCGCCCAGTTTGCGGATTTCCGGCCCCATGGTCGCCGAGAAGAACAGCGTCTGCCGTTGCCGGGGCAGCAGGGCGACGATGCGCTCGACATCGGGAATGAAGCCCATGTCGAGCATGCGGTCGGCTTCGTCGATCACCAGGATCTTGGCGTCCGACAGCAGGATCGAGCCGCGCTCGAACATGTCGAGCAACCGGCCGGGCGTGGCGATCAGCACGTCAACGCCGCGCATCAGCACGTCCTTCTGGTCGGACATGCTCTCGCCGCCGATAATCAGGGCGTGGGTCAGCTTCAGGTATTTGCCGTATTGGACAAAGTTCTCCGCGACCTGGAGCGCGAGTTCGCGGGTCGGCTCCAGGATCAGGCTGCGCGGCATGCGCGCCCGGGCGCGCGAGCCCGACAGGATGTCGAGCAGCGGAAGGGTGAAGCCGGCGGTCTTGCCGGTGCCGGTCTGCGCGGTGCCCATCACGTCGCGCCCCATCAGGACGAACGGGATCGCTTGCTCCTGGATGGGCGTCGGATGGCGGTATCCCATGTCGGCGATGGCGTGCAGCACCGACTCGGACAGGCCAAGATCGGCAAAAGTCGTGCGCGGTGCGTCGGCGCCAACGTCAGGTAAGGACGCAGCTTCGAAGGGCGCATCGTCGGTCGGGTCCGCCGTGGCGGTCGTGGTGTCTGTCAAACCGGGTCCAGTCGATTGCCTGGTTGCAGCCGTTGCCGCAACGATCGCGCGTATGGCGACGAGCGCCTGAGCGAGCGCGATTGGGGGGATATCAAGAGTGCGCGCGCGAAAGTCAAGGAGCACTACCTCTCCCGCGGGAGCGGGAGAGGTCGATGGTGCGCAGCACCGAGGGTGAGGGTGATCGGGTCGGCACGTAGCAGTTAGAGCGTAGTGTGCCGACCCGATCACCCTCACCCTCGACGCTGACGCGTCTCGACCTCTCCCGCTCTCGCGGGCGAGGTTATCCTTCTCCCGCAGCCCCGGTCTCATTCTCCCGGTAACCCCGGGGGTTCGCCTGCCGCCATTCCAGCGCCGTCCGCACAATCTCGTCCAGCTCGGCAAACCTCGGCCTCCATCCGGCCGCCATCGCACGCGCGGAACTCGCGACCAGCACCGCCGGATCGCCCGGCCGGCGCGGCGAGATGCGGTGCGGCACCGGCCGCCCGGCCACGTGCTCCACCGAACGGATCACCTCCAGCACCGAGTGACCCGCACCGTTGCCCAGGTTCCACGTCACGCTGCCCGCCTCCAATCCATCCAGCGCCAGCAGGTGGGCGGCAGCCAGGTCGGTCACGTGGACGTAGTCGCGGATGCCAGTGCCGTCGCGCGTCGGATAATCGTCGCCGAACACCTCCACCGCCGGCCGCCGGCCCAGCATGGCGTCGATCACCAGCGGGATCAGGTGCGTTTCGGGATCGTGCGCCTCACCCAGCCGTCCCGCCGGATCGGCCCCGGCCGCGTTGAAGTACCTCAGGCAGGCGGCGCGCAAGCCGTGCACTTGCTCGGCCCAGAACAGCGCGCGCTCGATCATCCATTTACTGTCGCCATAGGGGGAGCCGGGATTGATCCGCGCCGTCTCGGGGATCGGGATCTCCTCCGGATCACCGTACAGCGCCGCAGTCGAGGACAGCACGAACCGTCCTACCCCATGCCGCACACAGGCTTCGATCAGCCGGAAGCCGGTGATGCCGTTCTCCGCCAGGTAGCGGAACGGATACCGCATGCTCTCGCCGACCAGCGACATGGCGGCGAAGTGGAACACCGCGTCCCAGGGTCCGTCCCCCAGCACCGCATCCAACGCGGCGGCGTCCGCGAGGTCCGCTTCGACCAAGCGCGCAGGGGCAAGCACCGCGGCCCGATGCCCGGTGCGCAGGTTGTCCACCACCACCACGTCATCACCGCGGTCGAGCAATGCCGCCACCACGTGGCTGCCGACATAGCCGGCGCCGCCGGTGACCAGGAAACGTCGTGGCATCCGCTATCCTCGCACTTTGTGTCGGCGGCGATGATACACGTCCGCGTCTGCATAACCCGAACGCACATGGACGCGAGCGTCAACCCGCGTGAGTGCGCAGCCGACCACATGCGCGTGCGCCTCCTCCAGCAGCTCCAACGTGTGCTGTACCTACCAGGCGTGGCGTGGCGGACCAGCGTACGCACAGCAGTGTGGCATCGGCGATTCCGGCGAGGATGCGGGCTTCGGCGATCGCCTGCACCGGCGGGGAGTCGAGCAACACCAGGTCGTATTTCTGGCGCAAGTCCGCAAGCATCCGCGCCATGGTGCCGGAGAGGAACAGATCCGGCAGATCGGTGCCGACCCGCCCGGCCTGCATGACGTCCATGCCGGTGGCAGCGTCGGTGCTGATCGCCTCCTCTGCCGTGAGTTTGCCGCGCAGGCAATCGGCCAGCCCCGCCGGTGCGGTGGCTTTCATCCGCGACGCGAAGGTCGGCCGGCGGAGATCGCATTCCATCACCAGCACATGTTCCCCGCTCAGCGCGGCCGATCGTGCCAAGGCCAGCGCGACCGTCGTCTTCCCCTCACCTGCGCGGGCCGCGGTCACCGCGACCACACGCGGCCGGTCCGCCCCCATCCACAATCCGGCCCGCAATGCCCGCACTTGCTCGGCGAACGGAGACAGCGGCTTGCGGGCGACGTATTCGTCCATGCTCAGATGGCCGACCTGGCGGCGCGACATCTCCGGCAGCAGCGCGAAGCATGGCAGGCCGAACGCCGCGCGCACCGCTTCGCCGGACCGCAGCGTGGTGTCGGCGAGTTCCAGCAGGTAGACCAGCAACGCGCCAGCCAGCAGACCGAACGCCGTCGCCGTGGCCATCAGCGGGACAGTGCGCGGAAAGCTGGGCGTGGATGGCGGCAAGGCGAGCGAGATCTCGTGCGCCTCTGACGATTCGAGCGCGGCCTGCTGCCCGGTCTGCTGGATGCTGTCGAGCACCGCCTGAAGCTGCTGGCGTGATGCATCGACATCACGCTGCATCGCATTCAATGCCACCTGTGCCGACGCGCTGCGATCCGCCGCCTGTTCCCCGTTCCGCAAATCTTGCTCCAGCGTGGCAACGCGTTCGCGGGCAGCGCGGAGTTCGGCTTCGGTCGCGCCAACGACTCGGGCAATTTCCGCCGCCACCGCGCGCTGCGCGTCGGCATACTGGTGCTTGAGGCCAAGCGCCTCCGGGTGGTTGGGACCAAGCCGCCCCTGCTGGGACTGTATCTGCGCCGATACCTGGTCTTCCAAGGTACGGAGCTGCGCGACGCTGGGCGCGATGGCCGCTTGCGCCGCCGCGCCAGCGCCGCCGCGCGCCGCATCCAGCTTTGCCTGGGCGTTACCCAGCGCGGTGCGCGCGTGCACGAGGTCCTCGGCGAGGTTGCTGATCTCCTCGGCATCCATGCCGGCGTGCATGCCTTGCGCCAGCCCCTGGTGCGCGCGGTAGGCGGCGATACGGTCCTCGCCGTCGCTCACTTCCTGCCGCAGCACGGCGACGCGTTTGTCCAGCCATTCGGTGGCGCGATCCACCGCGCGATGCTTCGCCGCGTATTGGTCCTTGATGTAGATGTCCATCGCATTGTTCACCGCCGTAGCGGCGATCTGCGGATTGGGGGCGGTGAAACTCACCTCCAGGACGCGGGAGAATTTCACCGTGTGGGCCTCGAACGCCTCCTGCACGGCGAGCAAGGTGGCGTCGCGCGCGGGATCGTGGGTGGGGCCGGGCAGTCCGGCTTCAGGGTTGGCAGCGACGTGCGAGGGCGCAAGCCGTGCCCGGATGGCATCGATTGCCCGCTGAAGATGGCCACGCGGGCGCAGGGAGCGATTGAAGTCGGGATCGTCGTACAGGTTGCCGCGCTCCACCACGCGCTGCACGACGCGCAGGCCGCGCAAGATTTCCGCCTGGCTGGCCATCACCGCTTCCGTGGTCGGATCCGCTTGCAGAATGCTTTGCAGTTCGCGGACCTTGTACTCGCTTGGCTCATAGACCAGAGCACCGACCGCTGTGTACAGCGGCGTGACCTGCCTGACGGCGATGAACGCGAACAGTGGCCACAGCACGATATTTGCCAGCAAGGCGAAGCGATGCCGGCGGATCGTCGCCAACAGGAGGCGAGGGCTCACCGCGGTGGCGGGCACGCCGGGCCGGTCGCCGGCGCCATTTTGCCCCCGGTGCGGTGCGGGCTCGGCAGTCGCCGGTCCGGCGGGTCTGTCCAGCATCGGTGGTCCTGACCTCGGGCGGATCCCAGACGTCCTGCCCGGGAATCTCCGTGTGGCCCCTGCATACCGGTCTGCTGATTAATGGCCGGCTAACAGGCGCCCGCGTTAACCATTTCCTTATTCGCCGCGAGCATGATGGCGGCGCCGAAAACCGGCCTGCCCGTTCGCCCCAAAAGGAGGTGTCCTCCGTTGCGCCTGTTACGCCAGTGCTTCGCTCTGTTGCTACTGCTCGGTTGCACGCCGGGCGGCGACCTGCCGCCGGTGCCGGCCGGCTCGGGTGAGTATCGGCTGGGGCCGGGGGATGCGGTGCGCCTGATCACCTTTGGCGAGGATGGGCTGACGGGCGAATTCCGGGTGTCCGATGCCGGCACCATCGCGGTGCCGCTGCTGGGGGGCGTTCGCGCCGAGGGTCTGACGCCGGCGGAACTGGAAGCGTCGGTTTCCGGAAAGCTGAAAAGCGCGAAGCTGTTGCGTGACCCATCGGTCGCCGCGGAAGTGACCGCGTATCGGCCGATCTTCGTGCTGGGGGAGGTGAACAAGCCGGGGCAATACCCGTATCAACCCGGCATGACGGTGGTGACCGCGGCTGCGGTGGCGGGCGGCTTCACCTATCGCGCGATCGACGACTACGCGTCGGTGGTGCGAACGGTGGATGGACACGCGGTAGAGGGCAAGGCGCTGCGGCAGACGTACTTGCAGCCGGGCGATGTGGTCACGGTGTTCGAGCGGCGGTTTTGATGCGGTGTGCGCATTTGAGAAGTCAGCCCACAATGAATGGCGATGAATTCAATCGGATCACAGAACGCGTCATCGGCTGTGCATTTACCGTTGCCAACACGCTGGGAACGGGATTTCCGGAGAAAGTTTATGAAAATTCCTTGGCTCACGAGCTGCGCAAGTCGGGCATGATGGTTGCGCAGCAGCATCCTGTCACGGTCAAATACGATGGAGTGGTCGTTGGGAATTATACCGCCGATTTGTTCGTGGAAAGCGCGGTGCCGGTTGAGCTGAAGGCAGTGGCATCGCTGGATGCGAGCCACAGGGCCCAGGTACTGAATTATCTCTCGGCAACCGGCCTGCCGTTAGGTCTGTTGATCAATTTCGGACGGTCACGGATCGAGATCAACCGGCTTGCGCGTTGATGGTTGCTGGCAAAATTGATGTGAGTGAACCGCGGATGTGACGGGGCGATCTGCGAACCAAACCCACCACTCGGCCTGCCAAATCATATGTTGCCACTTGCGACGGTTCGGTGGCATCCGATCAAAGAAGTATTTGGAACACAGATAAGAAGGGATGAACACAGATAAGCGCGGATGTTCGGCGGCTGTGCCACGAGTGGGGCCACATACGGGCCCACAAATTCGGTCATCCGGACTTATCTGTGTTCATCCCTACTTATCTGTGTTCCAAATACTTCTTCTTGAATCCGCGAACACACTCGGACGATCGAGGATGGCACGATCGCTCTCAAATAGAAACGCGCCCGTCGATGAGAATGATCCGCGTCCGCTGACTGCGCTTGGCGCAGGCTAGCGCCTCTGGACTTGAAGCTTGCGCAGAGGTCCCGGTCCGCCCACGCCGCTAACGAACCAGTTCAGGAACAGTTCAAGCTCGGCCCCACTGATAAACCGGCCTTCGGCAAGGTCTTGCTCGGCCTCTGCGATCAGCGCTGCCTCCCCGCTGCAATCGCGCGGCGCGCCCGGCATCCGTTTCTCCCGGGAGCGCCCGCGCGTCGTCCGTCCGCTACACCTCGACTTCCTGCTCCTTGTCGGAGCCGTCGCCGCCGTCGTCGTCCGGCTTCGGCAAAGCCGGCAGCGCCGCCTCGATGATCTCGAAGTCGAGCTTGCCGTCCTTCATCGTCACCTTCACCGAGCCGCCCTTCACCAGCCGCCCGAACAGCAACTCCTCCGCCAGCGGCTTCTTGACATGCTCCTGGATCACCCGCGACAGCGGCCGAGCACCATACAGCCTGTCGTAGCCACGTTCCGCCAGCCACTCCTTCGCCGCAGACGAAAGCTCGATCGTCACGTTGCGGTCGGCCAACTGCGCTTCCAACTGCATGACGAACTTTTCCACCACGCGGCCGACGATCTCCGGCGTCAGGCCGGCGAACGCGATCGTCGCATCCAGCCGGTTGCGGAACTCCGGCGTGAACAGCCGCTTGATCGCGTCCTCGTCCTCGCCCACGCGGCTCTCGCGGCCGAAGCCGATGGCTTCCTTGGCCAGGTCCGACGCGCCGGCGTTGGTCGTCATGATCAAGATCACGTTGCGGAAATCGACCGTCTTGCCGTTGTGGTCGGTCAGCTTCCCGTGGTCCATCACCTGCAACAGGATGTTGAACAGGTCCGGATGCGCCTTCTCTATTTCGTCCAGCAGCAGCACGGCATGCGGATGCTGGTCGATCGCGTCGGTCAGCAGGCCGCCCTGGTCGAAGCCCACATACCCCGGAGGGGCACCGATCAGCCGCGACACCGAATGCCGCTCCATATACTCCGACATGTCGAAGCGGATCAGCTCGATGCCCATGGTGGAGGCCAACTGCCGCGCCACCTCGGTCTTGCCCACGCCCGTCGGGCCGCAGAACAGGTAGTTGCCGATCGGCTTCTCCGGCTCGCGCAACCCGGCCCGAGCCAGCTTGATCGCCGCCGACAACGCCTCGATCGCCTTGTCCTGGCCGAACACCATCGCCTTCAGGTCGCGCTCCAGGTTGCGCAGCGTCTCCTTGTCGTCGGCCGACACGCTCTTCGCCGGAATGCGGGCGATCTTGGCGACCATCTCCTCGACGTCGCGCAGGGTGACGGTCTTACGCCGCTTGTGCTCCGGCAGCAGCATCCGGGACGCGCCAACCTCGTCGATCACGTCGATCGCCTTGTCCGGCAGCTTGCGGTCGTTGATGTATTTGGCCGACAGCTCCACCGCGGCACGGATCGCCTCATCCGTGTAGCGCACCTTGTGGTGCTTCTCGTAGTTCGTCTTCAGGCCGCGCAGGATCTTCACGCTGTCTTCGATGTTCGGCTCGTTCACGTCGATCTTCTGGAAGCGGCGGACCAGGGCGCGGTCCTTCTCGAAGTAGTTGCGGAACTCCTTGTAGGTGGTGGAGCCGATGCAGCGCAGGTTGCCGGACGCCAGCGCCGGCTTCAGCAGGTTGGACGCGTCCATCGCGCCGCCTGATGTCGCACCGGCGCCGATCACTGTGTGAATTTCATCGATGAACAGGATGGCGCCCTGCTGGTTCTCCAGCTCTGACACCACCGCCTTCAGCCGCTCCTCGAAGTCGCCGCGGTAGCGGGTGCCGGCCAGCAGCGCCCCCATATCAAGCGCGAAGATGGTGGAACGGGCGAGTACTTCCGGCACGTCGCCCTCGACGATGCGCTTGGCCAGACCCTCGGCGATCGCCGTCTTGCCGACGCCGGGATCGCCCACATAGAGCGGGTTGTTCTTGGTGCGGCGGCACAGGATCTGGATGGTCCGCTCGATCTCCGACTCGCGGCCGATCAGCGGGTCGATCTTCCCGGCCATCGCCTTCTTGTTCAGGTTCACGCAGTAGTTCGACAGCGCGTCCTGGTTCCGGCGGTTCGGTTTTTCCTCCCGCTCTTGCTCCTGGTGCGCCTCCGGCTGACCGCTGGTCCCGGTCACCGGGCGCTGGGTGGAGCGGCCGGGCGCCTTCGCGATCCCGTGGCTGATGAAGTTCACCGCATCCAGCCGGGTCATGTCCTGGAGCTGGAGGAAATAAACCGCGTGGCTCTCGCGCTCGGAGAACAGCGCGACCAGCACGTTCGCCCCGGTCACCTCGTCGCGGCCGGAGGACTGCACGTGGATCGCGGCGCGCTGCACCACGCGCTGGAAGCCGGCGGTGGGTTTCGGATCACCGGGCCGGTCGGTGGCCAGGCCGGCGAGGTCCTTGTCGAGGAACTCGCCCAGATCGGTACGGAGCTTGTCCAGGTCGACCCCACAGGCCCGCAGCACGGTCGCCGCATCGGTGTCGTCCGCCAGACCGAGCAGCAAGTGCTCCAGGGTGGCGTATTCGTGGCGGCGTTCGCTCGCGAGGGACAGCGAGCGATGCAGCGTCTGTTCGAGATTCCGTGAAAGCATGGTCGTCGACGCTCCTAGGCGCTGCGGTCCGCCAACCGGACCGGGTCGTCTTGAGACAGGCTAGCCCGCGCGGATTTTGCCGAGCGGCTTGATATGGATACGATGCCCAGGGGGTAGGGCATCATTCCTTCTCGATGGTACATTGCAGAGGATGCTGGTTCTGCCGGGCCAGGTCCATGACCTGGGTCACTTTGGTCTCGGCAACCTCGTACGTATAGACGCCGCACACCCCGACTCCGCGCCGATGGACGTGCAGCATGATGCGAGTAGCCTCTTCGCGGGATTTCTGGAAAAAGCGCTCGAGCACGTGGACGACGAACTCCATCGGCGTGTAGTCGTCGTTCAGCATCAACACCTTGTACATGGCGGGCTTGCGGGTCTTCGGCCGGGCCTTGACGACCACCCCGGTGTTCGGGCCTTCCGGATTGTTGGTGCGTCTGTCGTTATCGCTCATCGTTCTTCCGCGTCTGTCCGCCGCGCCGCATTCCCGCCTTCCTGGGCACATCCGCCCGCCGGCCCGCCACATCCGGAGACTGAACCATATCGGATCGCGGGGGCACGTTAAAAGAGCCTAGCGCAGTCTGCGGCAGATTACAGTGGCCTGAGATCATAAAGTGGAAAGTTCGGACGGAACATTGTGATCGGGGACGACAAGCCTCCCCCTCCCCTTGTGGGAGGGGGAGAATATCCCAACGCCAGGCCCCGGACATGACAAGGCCCGGGACAATGCCCGGGCCTGCCGTACGATCGGAACGAAGCAGAGACTTGGGGGAGGAAGCGCGCCGCCGCCTCGCCCGATCATCCTCAACCGGCGCTCAGGCCGATTTCGCGAACTTTTCCACCGCAAGGCTCACCCGCGCGGTGATCGGCGCAATGGCTTGCTCGGTCAGCTTGAACGAGGCGTCGGTCAGCTTGCCGGACTCGGCCAGCGTCTTCTCCATCGTGGCGCGCGCCAGGGTGGCTTGCAGGTCCATGGCGTCCTTCAGCGACTTCACCGAGCTCAATGCCTTGAACGTGGACATCGTCTCCTCGAACGATGCCTGCGCCGTGGCGGCCACCTGCTTCGACAGGTCCTGAATGCCGGTTGCCCAGATCTGGCTCGACTTCAGCACTGCCTCGAGATTGCCCTGCCCGAACGACACTAGCTCTTCCGCGGTCTTCATTGCCTTCTCCATACCTTCCTTAACCTTGGCCTGGGTCTCATTGAACCCCGCGGCCGCCTTGGTCATGCCTTCCTTGAGGTTCGAAACGGTTGCCTCGATACCCTTTGTGGTGGCAGCTACCGTATCTTCGGTCATCGTGCCTGCCTCCACTGCCTTCGGCTTCATGCTCATCCTGTTCTTCCCTGCTTGACTGCGCCCATATGTCGGAGTGGGCAGCGAGCCGGTTGGAATTCTTTGCTGCACTGCAGCAACAGAGCGGATATAGGCCAGCGCAGGTCGTCGATCAAGCGATTATTGTGCAGTGCACAAAAAAATCTCACGCCTGGGTTGTGCCGCTGGCCGCCAGGTCACCCGAGCATCGTCCCGTAACTCACTCACTTTTTTCGCTTTTCTGCGGTTTCTGGCTGGACAGACATTCCCCCTACCGCTTAGGGTTGCGTTGACCGCTTGGCCTGGGGGTTTGGATGGCAGCAACGCCGCGCTGGGGACGCAATTTTCTTGCGCGGACTTACGCACTGCTCATCGTGTTGCCGATACTTGGTCCTGTGGGGCTCGGTAGCCTCGGGCTCACGGTGCTTTGGCCGGGGCGGGCGGACGCACAAATCGGCTCGGACCGCTACAGCTCGATGGTCGTGGAGGCGAGCAGCGGCAAGATCCTGGAGACGGCCAACCCGGACGCATCCCGTCACCCGGCGAGCCTCGCCAAGCTCATGACTCTCTATATGACGTTCGAGGCGCTGCGCGATCGGCGCATCACGCTCGATACGCCGGTTCCGGTCTCCGCCCATGCCGCCTCGATGGAGCCGACCAAGCTCGGGTTGCTGCCCGGCTCGCGCCTGACGGTGCAGCAGGCGATCCTGGGACTGGTGACCAAGTCGGCCAATGACGCCGCGGCGGCGCTGAGCGAATTGCTTGGCGGCAGCGAGGACCGGTTCGCCCAGATGATGACGCTGCGGGCGCGCGCGCTGGGGATGTCGAACACCACCTTTACCAATGCATCCGGACTACCCGACCCGGACCAGTGGACCACGGCGCGAGACCTGGCGGTGCTGGCGCGTCACATCGTGACCGACTTTCCGGGAGTATCCCGCTATTTCAGCACCCCCAGCTTCGTGTTCCGGGGCTGCACGATCTTCAACCACGACGGCATGCTGCGCTCCTATCCGGGGGCCGACGGCATGAAGACGGGCTACACCGAAGCTTCCGGCCATAATCTGGTCACCAGCGCGGTGCGCGATGGGGTGCGGCTGATCGGCGTGGTGCTGGGCGCCGGCACCAACGCCGAGCGCGACGTGCACATGGCTGCGCTGCTGAACCAGGGCTTCGAGGAAATGGATGTGCCGATCGACCATCGCGCGACCCGAGTGGCGGGCACGGTCGGGCTGGTCGGGGTGGCGCATGCCGCGACCGTCGATCCTGCACCGCATCCCGCCGTGCGGGCACGGGCGAGTGGAGCGAGGGCAGGCGGGCACGAGGCCTGGGGTATCCAGGTTGGCGTTTACGCCAAGGAAAAAGCCGCCCGTGACGCTGCCGCCGCAGCCCGCCGGCTCGCTGATGATGGCGAGCCGCGGATCGAACTGGCCACCGCGCGTGGCCGGCCGGCATGGCGCGCTCAGGTTACCGGGCTCACCGCGCCTGAAGCGCAAGGCGCCTGTGCTGCGCTGTCCCGGCACGGCACACCGTGCGTGGTGTTGCGCCCGGAAGCGCGGGAAGTCGCCAGCCGGTAGCAGTGCCGCGAGTGCCGCTGTCATTGCGAGTTGACCGCCGGCGCGCGGCCGACCCGCCCTGGATGAAACCGCAGTCCCCCGTGTCATGGCCGGCGCAGGCCGGCCACCCACGACTTTGCTAGGCCACGCGCAGCACAGTCGTGGATGCCGACCTTCGTCGGCATGACGTGGGAGGCGATCTCGGCCGGTTGTTTCTTGCTAGGCGCGTAGCGACGAAGCAATGACAGGTGGCTTCGGCTTCCGGTCAAGCCACAAAAGCTCGCAGCGGACGGTCGAACCAACAGGAAACCGCGTTCAATCGCGTGCCAGCAAGCCGCGCACCACCGTTTCCAGCGTTGTCGGGCCGGTGATCGCCTCGGCGCCTTCACCACCCTCGAATTCCAGCCAGCCCTGGTTGAAGCCATCGAGCATCTGCATGCGTGGGCCCGGATTCCGCATGCCCTGCGCACGGAACAGTGGCTCCCACTCTGCTGGCGGCACCGCGTGTGCGGTTACCGGGCGGCCAAGCAACCGGCTGAACGTGGCGGCCAGTGCGTTTGGCGACACCGGCACCGGGCCTCGGAGTTCAACAATGCGCCGGCCCGTCCATCGTTCGCGCAGCAGCCGTGCCGCTGTCGCGCCGATATCGGCCGTGGCGACCATTGGGATCGCGCGGTCGAGCGGCTGCAGGAAGCTCTGGATCGCGCCCTCACGCGCGGACGCGACATCCCAGGCTGCATTCTCCATAAACCAAGCCGCGCGAATGAACGCGATCGGTAAATCGAGCGTGCCCAGCGCACGCTCCATCATCGCCAGCTGGCCGAGCAAGTTGGGTTGCCTCGCCTGCGCGCCAACGGTCGAGAGGCAGACGGTGCGGGCAGGCCGAGCCTCGGCCAGCGCCTCGCGCACGGCGGAGATCACCGCGGCGGCCTCAGCAAATCCAGGCGATGGATCGAAGATCGGCGGGATCAGCACGAACACGCCATCCGCTCCGGCGAAGGCGCGAGCCAGGGCGGAGGCATCGGTCATCTCGGCAATCGCCAATTCGCAGCCGCGCTTCAACCAAGGTGCGGCCTTGCTCGCATCGCGCGCAACCGCCCGCACATTCGTCCCTTCAGTCAGCAGCGCGCGGGCGACCGCGCCGCCCACCTGACCCGTAATGCCAGTGATTGCATGCATGGTTATTCTCCTGCCGGAACCACCTGTCCCACGCGGCTATTCCCGCATTGAATGCGTCTGGATCAGATTATGATTGAGCAAAAGTCCGGATTTCAGAATAGCCGGTGCCACCGCCCTCAAGCGTCGAGAGACTCGTCGCAGCGATCGAGACCGGCCGTTTCGTTCGTGCCGCCGTAGCGCTGGGACAGTGGGGACTCGGGGATGAGCAGGGCTGCCGCGCGGCCGGAGGCGTGACTCGGCGGGCGCTTGCTTGAGCGAGCCTGGTATGCGCCCTGTCGGACGGAACCGGATGGGCTACCCGAGATACTTTTCCACCACCTCGGCTGGGCGGACATGCGCGTCGGCCGGATCCCGCCCGAACTCCCGCAATGCGCGCCGCTGGCGCAGCAGATCCCACGCCTGATCGAGCGCGACGCCGAGGTCCTTGAGCCGCTCGTGGTCGCTATCCGACCTCATGCCCTGGCCGAGGATCCGCTCCTCCTCCGCCACGAGGCGTTGGATATGGTCGAGCACAGTCTGATCGGTGGTCCTGTCACTCATTGCTGCTTTCCTCCGACGACTGATCGCTACTGGAAGCGAGCCTGACGTCGCCCATCTGCCAAGCGTCCAACCATGGTATATGGCGATCCGGTGATCCCGGGATTGGCTGAACGTACGGTATCAATCGTCGACTATCACTGAGGCAGGGCACGCAATGCAGGTCGGTCACGCGGGAAACCGCGTTGCGTCTGGGCCGCTGTTTCGGCAACGAGCCGGAGTTCTGGTCGAATTTGCAGGCACAATACGGCCTGACACAGCTCCGTAACGCGAAAGGTGCGCAAATCGCCGGGGAAGTTGAGACGGCGGAGTGGTCTTCGGCTGGGCCAGAGCGTCTTCGCCCTGAGTGAAAATGCTGCGCAGCCCCCGGTCACTGCGTCGTCGCTTCGCTCCTCACAAAAACAGGGAATAACGTGGCAAACGTCACAATAAATCGTCATCCCCGCGAAAGCGGGGGCCCATGCCGCTTGGGTCCCCGCTTTCGCGGGGATGACGGTATAGATTGCGGGGATGACGGTGTGGTTTGCGGGGATGACGGTGTAGTGCGCGGGGATGACCACGTGGTTTGCACTGCCATCCTTCAGCCCCCGTTCCAGTCCTTCAAAAACGCATCGAGCACCGCGACGAACCCCGCCGGATTGTCGGCGTGGAGCCAATGGCCGGCGTTCTTCAGCGTGACGAACCGCGCCGCCGGGAACAGCGTGCGGATCGCCGGGCGATCCTCCCGCCGCACATAGTCCGACCCGGCGCCGGCAACGAACAGGGTCGGCCCAGGATACACGGCACCCTCCGCGGGTGGGTCCCAACCCTCGATCACCTGCATCGCCACGGCGATCTCGCGCAGCCCGATGCGCCAGTGCGGATGCGCGCCGGGCACCAGGTTTTGCAGCAGGAAGGCCCGCAGCCCGGGGTCCGGCACCGCATCCGCGAGCGCGGCATCGGCCGCCGCCCGCGTCAGTCCCGGCGATAGCGGGATCGCCGCCAGCGCGGCGGCGATCTTGGTGTTGTGGTGTTCGTAGGCGACGGGGGCGATATCAGCCACCACCAGCCGTGACACCGCGTCCGGCTGCGACAGCGCCGCCATCATCGCCGCCTTGCCGCCCATCGAGTGTCCGACCAGCGCGGCCGGCAACGCCGCGCGCTGGTCCAGCGTCTCCAGCACATCCGCCGCCATCGCGCGGTAGTCCATCGCCGCCGCGTGCGGGCTGGCGCCGTGATTGCGCATGTCCAGCGCGAGGACGCGGAACCGCGGCGCCAGCGCGCGCTGCACCACGCCCAGGTTACGCGCTGCTCCGAACAGCCCATGCAGCAGCGCGACCGGCGGCCCCTGGCCGCCTTCCACCGCGTTCAGGATCATCGACGTATCCTCTGCTCTACCACGGCCATGGACCAGGCCCGCACTGCCCCTGCGGGAAACGCGGCGATCGCGACCCCGCCAACGATCAGTGCCGAACCGAGCAACAGGTCGGCGGTGATTTTCTCTCCCAGCAGCAGGCTCGCCAGCAGGAGACTGACCGCCGGCGTGGTCAGGAAGCCGATCGAGGACACCATGGTCGGGAGCTTCGCTGTCGCTTCCACGATGCACCAGGTGCCGATCGGTCCCGCCACGAAGCCGATATACGCCAGCGCCAGCCAGCACGCCGGGCGCGTCCCCAGCGTGCCGAGCGGCGCGTCGGCCATCACCAACGGCAACAGCAGCAGCGACGCCAGGCCGAAGCACCAGGGCAGCAGTTCGAACATCGATAGCGACGGGCGTGCCGCGCGGGTGACAATGATCGCCACCGACCAGCACAGGCTGGCCAACAGTAGGAAGGCGTGGCCGAGCAGAATCGGGGGCGACGTCCAGTCGATCGCCCACGGGCTCATCAGCACCACCACGCCGCCCAGCCCGATGGCGGCGGCGGCCCAGCGCCGCGGCGGGATGAGCTCCTTCAGGAACACCAGCGAAAGCGGCACGATCCAGATCGTCGTGGTGTTGGCCAGGATCGCGGTGCGGCCTGCCGGCACCCAGGCCACCGCCGCATGAGCGAAAGCGAAATAGCCGGCGATCTGCAGCCCGCCGATCGCCAACAACGCCGGCATGTCGGCGCGGCCCGGCAGCAGCAGGCGTCCCCGCGCCGCGACGATCAGCGCCGCGGTGACGCCCGACAGCACGGCGCGGCCCTCGGCGAACCACAGCGGCGTGGCGCCCAGCGAAAGCGCGATCTTCGTCAACGGCCAGGCGCTCGACAGCAGCACCACCGAGGCCAGAAGCTGGACGACGCCGGCCGAAGGCAGCGGAGTATTATTTGCCGGCATTCCGCCGCACTCTGGTTGCGAAGTCCCAATATATCCTGACATAAGGGCTATATGACCTTTTCGATCGTTGGCCGCTGCCCAAGCACTGGGCAATTCGGCGCCGTGACCGCTACCTCCAATATCGCGGTCGGCGCCCGGGTCGCCCATTGTGCAGCCGGCATTGGTGCCATCGTTACCCAGCATCGCACCGATCCTCGCCTGGGACCACGCGGCCTCGAACTGCTGCGATCGGGGTGTTCGGCGCAGGAGACGGTGGACGCGTTGGTGGCGTCCACCCCGCACGCGCAATGGCGGCAGGTTGCGGTGGTGGATGCGGCCGGGCGGTCCGCAGCCTTCTCCGGCGCCCGCACACGGCCGGAAATGAGCGCCGCCAACGCCGAAAATGCCTGCGCTGTCGGCAATATCCTGGCCAATGCCCGGGTTCCCGCGGCGATGCTGCGGCGCTTCCAGGCGGATCAAACGGCGCCACTAGCGGAGCGGCTTATGCGCGCCCTGGAAGAGGGACTTGCCGCCGGGGGCGAGCATGGTCCGGTGCGGAGCGCGCATCTGCTGGTGGTCGATACCGAGAGCTTCCCACTGGTGGATTTACGGGTCGATTGGCACGACCAGCCGGTTGGCGAATTGCGAGCGCTCTGGAACCGCTACGCGCCGGAGATGGGCGCTTACGTCCTGCGTGCGCTGGACCCCAATAATCCGATGGGCAGTGCCGCTCCGCCATAGGGCTCTGGACAGGGCAGAGCACCTGCGGCATCCGGTCCTCTGCGAACGAGAGAGCACTCGGGGCCTGTCCCCGGGGGCGGTTAATCCGGGAAAGATGGCAATGGCGGCAGCGGACGAAACCCTGTTGGCAGCGGATGAGCCCTCGCCGGTGCGCGTGCTGCGGGCGGCGGGCGCCTCCGACTTCCTGCTGACCGCGGACCATGCGGGACGCTGGATACCGCGCCGTCTTGGCACGCTGGGGGTGCCCGACAGCGAGCTGGAGCGCCACATCGCCTGGGACATCGGCATTGCCGGTGTCACGGAGCACTTGGCGGCCATGTTGGATGCCACTGCGGTGCTGCAGGTCTATTCGCGGCTGGTGATCGACTGCAATCGCAATCCGTCAGTGGACAGCGCCATGCCGGAGGTCAGCGAGACGACGCCGATCCCCGGCAATGTCGGCCTGTCCGACGCCGATCGCGCCGTGCGGGTGCGCGAAATTTTTTCCCCCTATCATGCGCGGATCACGGCGCTGCTGGACGCCAGGGCTGCGGCGCGGCGCCGCACGGTGCTGGTGGCGATGCATAGTTTCACGCCCGTATTCAAAGGCGAGTCGCGCGACGTGGAAGTCGGTGTGCTGTTCAACCGCGACGACCGGCTGGCTTTGGCGCTGTTGGCTCTGCTGCGGGCCGAGGGCGACATCGAGGTAGGCGAGAACGCGCCGTATGCGGTGAGCGACACCAGCGACTACGGCGTTCCCGTGCATGGCGAGCAGCGTGGGCTGCCACATGTGGAGCTCGAGATACGGCAGGATCTGATTGCGGATAAGGCAGGCCAGGCGGCCTGGGCGGCGCGTTTCGCCCGGTTGCTGCCGGCGGCGGATGCCGCGTTGCGGGGGGCGGGAGGATGAACCCGGCCGGGCTCAGCCGCGACGTCCCGATCGATCCGGCGCATGCTGCGCTGCTGATCATCGACGTGCAGAACTACTGTTGCCGCCCGGATGGCGGCGAATACGCCGGACTGAGCGCTGCCGAGCGCGAGGATCGCTATGGCGCGTTCTTTCGCACGCTGCGCGATACCGCGGTGCCGAATATGCAGAAGTTGCAGGCGGCGTGTCGGCGGGCTCGGATCGAGGTGCTGTACACGGTGATCGAGGCGCTGACGAAGGACGGCCGCGACCAGAGCCTGGATTACAAGATCAGCGGCCTGTTCGTGCCGCGCGGGTCGTGGGACGCCCTGGTGCTGTCGGATATCGCGCCGGCCGGGGACGAGATCGTGCTGCCGAAGACCTCGTCGTCGGTGTTCATATCGACGAACATCGATTACGTGCTGCGCAATCTCGGCGTGCGGTCGCTGATCGTGGCTGGCGTGCTGACGGACCAGTGCGTCGAATTCGGCGGTGCGGGATGCCTGCGACCTGGGCTACCTGGTCACCGTCCCGACCGATGCCTGCGCCACGCAGAGCATTGAGCGGCACGAGTGGTCGCTGCGCAATAACCGGGGTTATTGCCGGCAGGTGACGACCGAGGCGCTGCTGGCGGAGATCGTTTCGTCCGCATGACCACGGCCTGGAGTGACCCGCTGCTCGGCCTTTTCAGCACGGAGGAAATGCGGAGAACACGGTGATCACGGAGAAAAGGCGGCTTGTGTCGGCTGGGGCTGGTTCACGTAGCGACGGAATCCGTCCATCAGCCGTGGCATGTTGAAGTTCAGCAGCAGACCGACGTGGATGCCGCTCATGCGAAGGTAAGTACGGAGTTGCACCTCATGGATCGGGAGGATGGTGGTGACGGCTTTGATTTCCAGGATAAGCTCGTGGGCAACGATGATATCGGCCTTGAAGCCGTCGCCGACAGGGGCGCCTTTATACATGATGGGAACCGCGACCTGCCGGACTGAGAGGGATTTCCATGTCCAACGCGCCCGAAAGCCGATCCGAACGAGTCGATCTGCGCATGACGCCCACAGCCAGGCAGACGCTGATGCAGGCCGCTAATACCAACCCGCGGAAAGAGTGACCCATGTGTCATGGCCGGGCTTGGCCCGGCCACCCACGACTTTTGCAGTTGCCGCCAGCAAAGTTGTGGGGGACGGACCTTGGCCGGCCATGATACGAGTGAGTCGGCGTCAACGCGGGCTGGTATAAGGTGGCCAACAAGACGTTGACTGGATTCTTGTTGGACAGCGGGCTCCAAGCCGCGGCCAACATGTTGGCCGACCGCCGCACATTCGTGCTGGATGATGAACGGTGGCACGCGTTGGTCACCGCACTCGACGCGCCGCCTGCCGACAATCCGGGCCTGCGTGAATTGCTCCAGCGCAAGCCCGCCTTGAAAAGGTGAGCGCTACCCGACCGTGTTGCCGCTGGTTTGCGCGCAACAGCAATGCCGTTGACGATCCCCCTCACCGAGGTCGAACGCATGCTCCGGACAGGAAGGTAATACGACCCCGCCGCTAGGTTGCGTTCTTCCCCCCATACCGCCGCACCCGCAGATCCGCTTGCTCCTTATGCGCGGCAAAATTCTCGATCGCGCAGAGCCGCGAGCAATATTCGCCGATCATTGCGGTCGCTTCCGGGCTGACCTCCTGATAGGTCACGGTCTTGAGGAATTTTCCCACCCACAGCCCACCGGTGTAGCGCGCGGCGCGCTTGGTCGGCAGCGTGTGATTGGTGCCGATCACCTTGTCGCCGTATGCGACGTTGGTCTCCTTGCCGAGGAACAGCGAACCGTAGTTCGTCATCCGTTGCAGGAACCAGCGCGGCTCGCGAGTCAGCACCTGCACATGTTCCGACGCGATGCGGTCGGCCTCCGCCACCATCTCCTCATCCGTATCGCACAGGATTATCTGCCCGTGATCACGCCACGCCACGCCGGCGACGTCGGCGGTCGCCAGCCGGGTAAGCTGACGCTCGATCTCCACCTGGATGCCGTCGGCGATCTTCGCTGACGTGGTCAGCAGGATTGCCGGTGACGTGGGGCCATGCTCGGCCTGGCCCAGCAGGTCGGTGGCGCACATCTCCGCGTCCGCGGTGTCGTCGGCGATGATCAGCGTCTCGGTCGGGCCGGCGAGCAAATCGATGCCGACACGGCCGAACAACTGGCGCTTGGCTTCGGCGACGAAGGCGTTGCCGGGGCCGACCAGCATGTCCACCGCGGGGATCGACGCGGTGCCCAGCCCCATCGCCGCCACCGCCTGGATGCCGCCAAGCAGGTAGATCTCGTCGGCCCCGGCGAGCGACATGGCGGCGACGGTGGCAGCCGGAGGCACGCCGTTCAGCGGCGGCGTGCAGGCCGCGACGCGCTTCACGCCGGCGACTTTCGCGGTCAGCACCGACATGTGTGCCGAAGCGACCATCGGATAGCGGCCGCCCGGTACGTAGCAACCGACACTGGCGACCGGGATGTTGCGGTGGCCGAGCACCACGCCGGGCAGCGTTTCCACCTCCACGTCGCGCAGCGCGGATTTCTGCACCTCGGCGAAGCGGCGGATCTGCGCCTGGGCGAACTTGATGTCCTCGATGACCTGCGGCGGCAGGCTGTCGATCAGGTTCTGGATTTCCGCCGGTGTCAGGCGGAAGGATGCCGGCTGCCAGTTGTCGAACTTGGCCGACAATTCGCGCACGGCAGCGTCACCGCGTTGCATGATGTCGTCGAGGATGGCCTCGACGGTCTGACGCACCTTGCGGTCCGCCTCGAACTTTTCAGCGTCCGATGCGCCCTGCTTCAGGTAGCGGATCATCGCGAGGGTCCTTCCCTATGGGTCATCCGTGGCCGGCCGGATACCCGTGCCGTCTCGCCGAGCATAGCCAAACGGTGTGTGCCGATGAAGCCGGTGGCGCAGCGCAGCGACGCTTCGATCGCGGCCGAAGCGTCGGACGATGTCGTTCGTGCGTGGGAGCCCTAGATTGGCCGGTGTGTTAAGCCACTGAGGAGGACGACATGCAGACGAACCAACACCAGGGCAAGCTCGCATTCACCGTGATGTGGGAGGTCCGCGACGGCGAGGCAAAAGCTGCCGCCGATATCATCGCGCGTTTCGCGCCCGAGGCGCGCAAGGAGCCGGGACTGGAATTGCTGATGGTAAATCAGTGCGCAACGAACCCGTCGGAGTTCATGTTCTATGAAGTGTTCAAGGATGCAGCGGCGTTCGAGACCCATCAGCAGACGCCGCATTTCAAGCAGATGATTTTGGAAGAGGCACTGCCGCGACTCAGCAAGCGCGAACGCGTGCGGTGGTCACCGCTCTAAGCGAGGAAACCTCTCCCGCTTCGCGCGGCCTAACCTCTCCCGCGAGAGCGGGAGAGGTCGAGACGCGGAGCGTCGAGGGTGAGGGTGATCGGGCCGCGCGCAGCCTTCTCGACGCTGCGTGCCGCAACACCCTCACCCGCCACTTCGTGGCGACCTCTCCCGCGAAGCGGGAGAGGTTTTATCGGCCTCACTCCGCCGTCCACCCCCCATCCACCAGCAACGCCGTACCGGTGACCAGCGCCGCGGCATCCGACGCAAGGAACACCACCGCCCCCATCAGATCCTCCACCGTCCCCAACCGCCCCAGCTTGATCCGCCGCAGCGTGTCGTCGCGAAACGCCGCATCTTCGAAGAATGGCCGCGTCAGCGGCGTGTCGATGAACGTCGGCCCGATCGAATTCACCCGGATGCCATGCGGCGCCAGGTCGATCGCCATCGCCTTGGTCAATCCCTCGATGCCGTGCTTGGTCATACAGTACACACTTCGCCGCGCTCCGCCGACATGCCCCATCTGCGACGACATGTGGATGATCGAGCCACGCACTCCACCGTCCACCATGCGCCGAGCCACCGTCTGCGCGACGAAGAACGCCGCGCGCTGGTTCAGCATGGTGATCGCATCGTAATCGTCCTCGGTCACTTCGAGAAACGAGCGCGGCCGATTGGTGCCGGCATTGTTCACCAGCACGTCAAACGGCGCTGCGCGCTCGATCGCCGCGCGCACCGCATCGGTATCGGTAACGTCAAGCACCAGCGCTTCCGCGCTACCGCCCTCCGCACGAATTTCGCCTGCGACCGCCTCGATTTCATCCGCACTGCGCGACACCAGCACGACATGCGCGCCGGCCTGCGCCAATCCCGCGGCGCATGCCATGCCGATACCGCGGCCCGCACCGGTTACCAACGCCCGCCGTCCGTCCAGCCGCAACGATGGCGTACGTGGCAAAGTCATCGCGGCAGGTCCGGGACGATCATTTCCGATTGTTGGCCGACATTCATCGACGGCTCCTTCGGTCACTCGATCTATAACGCGGGCCGCCTCGTCATGCCGGCAGCATTTCGTCGAGATGCCACTCTTCCGCCGAAGCGCCGGCCAACGCCTGGATGCGTTCCTCGTCGGCACCGAGTTCCGCCGCCTTGCCGGAATAGACGATCTCGCCGTTCTCCAGCACGTACGCGTCGTCGGCGATCTCCAGTGCCACCCGCACGTTTTGCTCGACCAGCAGCACGGAGATGCCCTCGTCGCGCATCTGCGCGACGATGCGGAACACCTCCTTCACGATCAGCGGCGCCAGACCCTGCGACGGTTCGTCCAGGATCAGCAGCTTCGGATTCAGCAGCAACGCACGCGCGATCGACAGCATCTCTTGCTCGCCGCCGGACATCTGCCGGCCGCGATTGTTGCGGCGCTCCTGGAGGCGCGGGAACAATTGGTAGACGCGGGGGATCGTCCAGGGACCGGGCCGCTCGACCGGCACTTGCAGGTTCTCTTCCACCGTCAGGTTGGCGAAGATCCGCCGCCCCTCCGGCACGAACCCAACCCCCATCTGCGCAACGCGGAACGGCGGCAGCCCCGTGGTGTCCTGGCCGAAAATCTGCACGCGTCCGCTACGCGGCGGCGTCAGTCCGACCAGGCTGCGCAGCGTCGTGCTCTTGCCGGCACCGTTACGGCCAAGCAACGTGGTGATGCGGCCTTCTTCCACCGTCAGGCCCACGTTATGCAGGATATGGCTCTTGCCGTAGTAGGTGTTCAGCCCCTCGGCGTGCAGTGCGGCGGTCATAAAACCTCTCCCGCCCTGCGGGAGAGGTCGGCGCGCAGCGCCGGGTGAGGGTGCCGCGGCCGCACACCACCAACCTCCGCGCCAGCAAGAGACAGCACCGAGTCTAAACGCGGCACCCTCACCCTCGCCGCTGTCGCGTCTCGACCTCTCCCGCGCAGCGGGAGAGGTTTTTTCAGCTCAATCATTCAGCTTTCCCCAGATACGCCGCTTGCACGTGCGGGTCGGCGCCGATTTCCGCCGGCGTGCCGTCGGCCAGCAGCTTGCCCTGATCCAGCACCGTGATCCGGTCCGCGAGGTTGAACACCACCCGCATGTCATGCTCGATCAGCACGATCGTGTAATTGCTGTTCCGATGCAGCCTGCGAATCAGCCCCGCGATCTGATACGTCTCCTGCTCGCCCATCCCGGCGGTCGGCTCGTCCAGCAGCAGCAAGCGCGGTTGCAGCGTCAGCGCCATCGCAATCTCGGCGGCGCGCTGGTCGCCATGCGACAACTCGCCCACCAACCGGTCACCCTTTGTGGTCAGTCCGGTGAGCCCGAGCATTTCGTCGATCTTGCTTTCCACCTGCGCGGCCGCGCTCTTGCTGCGCCACAGCGACAGCTTCATGCCGGCCGCACTTTCCGCACCGATTCGCACGTTCTCCCGCACGGTCAGCTCGGGAAAGATCTCGGTGATCTGGAAGGTGCGCGCCATCCCGCGGGCAACGCGCGCCGCGACCGGCAGTTTGGTGATCACCTCACCGTCGAACACGATTTCACCCGTGGTCGGCGGGAAGAAACCAGAGATCGTGTTGAAGAACGTGGTCTTGCCGGCGCCGTTGGGGCCGATGATCGCACGCAGCTCGCCCTTCGCCACGGTCAGCGACACGTTCTGCACCGCGCGCAGGCTGCCGAAATGCTTCGACACGTCGCGCACTTCCAGCATCGCGCTCATTCCGCACCCCGCCGCTGGAACATGCCGAGGATTCCGCGCGGGAAGAACAACACCACCAGCACGAAAATCAGACCGACGAAGCTCATCCAGTTCACCGTCATCGAGGAAATCTGGTCCTGCAACACCACGAACACCGCCGCACCGACCAGCGGCCCCCAGAACGCGCGCATCCCGCCCATCACGGCCATGATGACGATCTCGCCGGACAGCGAGTAATGCATGGCCATCGGATCGGCGAAGTTGTTCAGCAGCGCGTATAGCGAACCAGCCAACCCGGTGAAGAAGCAGGAGATAGTGAACGACAGCCAGATATGCCGCTCGATCGGGATGCCGAGGAAGCGGGCGCGGCGTTCGTTCTCGCGGATCGCCAGCAAGGTGCGGCCGAACGGCGACGCCAGCATCAGGCCTTGTGCCGCGACCGCGAGGGCGAAGACGAACAGCAGGAAATAGTAGAACAGCGTGCTGTTGTTGGTGATGTCGATCGTGGTGAAACCCAGATCCAGCGGCTGGCGGGAAAAGCCGCGCAGGCCGTCATAGCCACCGGTGAAGTCGTTCCAGGTGTAGGCGATATAGAACCCGATCTGTCCGAAGGCGACCGTGGCCATGGCGAAATACACGCCGCGGCGGCGCACGATGAACAGGCCGACGATTGCGCCGGCGACGCCTCCGAGCAATGTGCCCATCAGCAGTGCAAGCGAGGTGGAGGCGGCGAGGAATTTCAGCGTCAGTCCCGCACCGTAGGCGCCAAGTCCGAAATACGCCGCATGGCCGAAGCTCATTACGCCAGTGAAACCGAGCAGTAGATTGAATGACATCGCGGCGAGGCCAAGTACGAGGACGCGGCCGGCCAAAGCAGTGTAGCCGCCGAGCATTGGTAGCCAGAGCGGCACCGTGAGCAGTACCAGCCAGATGATGAGCAATTTGGTCCAGCGCGAGTCGAACGCGCGGCGACCGGATGCGATCGGTGCAGTGGTCGCGCTGTTCATGTCAGCATGCCTTCTTCGCCCATCAGGCCGCGTGGCCGGATGATCAGCACCACGGCCATGATGATGTAGATCACCGCCTCGCTGCCGGACGGCCAGACCACGGTGGTGAGCGCCGCGGCGACACCGATCAACAGGCCGCCGATCAGCGTGCCGGTCAGGCTGCCGACGCCGCCGACAATGATGGCGATGAAGCTGGGCATCAGCAGGTCGTCACCCATATTGGGGTTCAGGCCGATCTGTCCTCCGGCCAGCACCCCGGCGAGGCCCGCCAGCAAACAGCCGAGGCCGAAATTGAAGCTGCGCAGGAAGCGCACGTTCACGCCCAGCGCGGAGACGGTCTCCAGGTCCAGCGTGCCGGCGCGGATGCGCACGCCAACCCTGGTGTAGCGCAGGAAAGCGAACAGGCCCACGACCGCGATGATGACGACGGCGACGTTGAAAACGCGATACCAGGTGATGAAGAACAGTTGATCGCTGACCGGTGCGGCCAGGGCGTCGGGCACGCCGAGCGGCAGGCCATTCGGCCCGAAAAAGTAGCGGCAGGCGTCCTGGATGATGAACGCCAGGCCGAACGTCAGCAGCAGGCTGTACACCGGATCACGGCTGTAAACCTTGCGGATCATCAAACGTTCGATGACCAGACCCAGTATCGCGGTGATGATTGGCGACACCAGCAACGCGCCCCAGAAGCCGATATAGGGCGTCAGGACGAAGGCCGTGTAGCCGCCGAGCGCCAGGAAGTTGCCATGCGCGAAATTGATGACGTTGCTGAGGTTCAGGATCAGCGACAGGCCCAGCGCCATCAGCACATAGAACGCGCCGATGATCAGGCCGTTGGTGATGTTGAACAGGACGACTTGCAGCATTTGCCCGCTTTCTTGCGATGACGTGGCACGGTTGGCGCGAGGGGTGGCGAAGGTCGAGCCAGCTTAACAATTCCCTCCCCCCTTGCGGGGGGAGGGAACTGATCAGCCTGGTGTTACGCCGGCGGCGGCTGCATCTTGCAGCCGGTGTCTTCGACGGTCCCGGCGGCTTGCTCGCCCGGCACCAGCGCCTCCACCGTGAACAGGTCGTCCGGATTGCCGCCCGCCGTCGGCGGGTGGACCTGCCCGACGAAAATATTGGCCATCAATTCATGATCGCCCGCGCGGTAGAACACCTTGCCCGGCTGCAGCGCCACTTCGGGCGGCAGCTCCATGCCCTCCATCGCCTTGGCGAGCTTCGGGCCTTCCATCGACTTCGCCTTGTCGGCCGCGAGCCGCACCGAGTGCACCGCGACATAGCCGAACCAGTGGCGCGCGGTCGGCGTCTTCCCCACCACCTTGCGGAAGTCCGCGACAAACGGAGCAACCTCCGGTACGTTCGGCTGGTTCCACCACCACTCAAAGTCCCACCAGCCGGCCTGCGCCTCCTTCGGCACCGACTTGACGCTCTCCAGTTCGAACAGCGCGCCGCCGAGCGCCATGTCCTTTTGCATGCCGAACTGCACGAACTGCTTCATGCAGTCGATCTGCGCCAGGCCGCCCATGTTGTTCAGCAGCACGTTCGGCTTGTACGCCTTGGCCTTGATCAGCGTGGCGGAGAACTCGGTGTTGGCGATCGGCAGCATGTCGCCTTCGAACTCGCCGCCGGCCTTCTTCAGGTTCTTGACGAAGGCGTCCTGCAGCGTGTGGCCGTAGGCGTAATCGGGGGTGATGAAGAACCACCGTTTGCCGAATCGCTTGACCAGCTCGGGAGTGATCGCCGCGGCATCCATCGTCGTGGTGTTGCAAATGCGGAACACGTTCCACTTGCAGTTGGTGCCGGTGATCGGGTCGGTATGGCCGCCCGGCACGATGTGGAAGACTTTCTTGTCTGCGGTGACCTGCGACATCGCGTAGGCGATGCCGGAGTTCACGTCACCGAAGATCACGTCCACCTTGTCGCGGTCGATCAGCTTGTTGGTCTTCTGCACGCCGGTGCCAACGTCGTTGGCGGAGTCCTCAACCAGCAGTTCGACCTGGCGTCCCAGGATGCCATTCTTCTTGTTGACCTCGGCAACGGCGTATTTGGCGCCTTCCACCTCGGTCTGCGCCAGTGCCGACAGGCTGCCGGTCAGCGGATCGACGAAGCCGATCTTGATCGACGTCTCGCCGCGCGCCTTTATAATGAAGGGGGATGCAAGCTGCACTGCGCCGAGCATGGCGCCGCCCTTGATAAGCGTACGCCGGCCCACGGCCGGTAGTTTCAGGTGTTTCATTCGTCCTCTCCCTGGTCAGGGCGCGTGAGCGGCCCGTCCAATTCATTACTGTGCGCCAGGCGCCGCCTTACGTGCTCCCCTGGAAGCGGCGCAGGTTTTGCATTTCTAAGCGCCGCCGTCGAGGGGGGTCAGACGGCAGAGCCCGCTGTCAGAGCCGCCAGCAGCCGGACGTCCTCCAGCCCCTCAAGCGCGTCGGTGTGCTCGATCAATTGGGCAGCGGCATTCGCGCGCAGGGGTGTCGCAGAAAATTCCAGGCATTGTCTGAACTTTTTCAGGTACTGATCGCGGCTCAGCGGGCGCGACGGATGCGCCAGCATGGTTTCGCCGCGCCAGGTCAGCGTGGCGCCATCGGCGAGGCGGACGCTCACCGTTTGCGGCGCCAGGGCATTCGGATCCGGATTACCGTCGTCCTCTACACGGACAATTGCAGCCAGCGCGAGGGTTTTTGGATCGGCACGCGCGACATCGGAAAATTGCGAAATGGTAATCTCGCCGTATTGCAGGACCTTGGCGATCGTGTAGGCCACGCAGAGCCGCGCATAGCTCGCGTCCGGATTCGCCACCGGCGGCCGGCCGACCAGACGCCGGATCAGCGGCGGCGCGGACACCACGATCTCCGCCACGTCGCCGGCATCGAAGCGGTGGGCGTTGCGCAGCGTCATGACGCCTTCGATGCCACCATGGGTGGCGCGTCCGGCCGGGAACGGCTTGTGGCTGAATTCGGCGATGCGCCAGACACGGCCGAGGTCGTGCAGCACGGGAGCAAGGTCGAACGCGCCCTCGAACAAGGCGAGGTAGCCGTAGGCGCCTTCGAACACCTCGCGCGCCGGCGCGAAGCCTGTGCGGGCCAGTTCGCAGGATTGCAACGCGGCGCGGGCGTTGAAACCCACCTGTACCTGGCAGGATCGGGCTGCCCTCGGTATGCGCCTGCATGGTGCCGCTGGCCTGGGCGAGTTGCCAGGCGAAGGCTGCCTCCAGCGCCGGACGATCCAGGCCGAGGATGCGGCCGGCGGCGGCGACCGCCCCGAAGCCGCCGGCGGTCGCTGGGCGGAAGAAGCGAAGGCCGGCGCGCGAGGCCAGGCCGAGGCCCGCGGCGATGTCGGCGCCAACGGCGACGGCCGTGATCAATGCGCGTCCGTCGATGCCGCCGCATCGCTGCGCGGCGGCGAGCGACGCGGGCAGCACACACGCCAGTCCGTGCACTACCGCGGCTTCGTGCAGGCCGTCGAACTCCTGGTTGTGCATCTGCCAGGCGTTCAGGAATGCGGCGGCGGGAGCAGACAGGCGGTCCGGGCGGCCCCAGACCTGGGCTTCCGCCTGATTGCTCCAGCCGGATGCGACGGCCAGCAAGCCTTCCGCGCCGGGAACGGACGAGCCGGCGATGCCAACGCCGATACTGTCGAGGATGAAGATTTTCGCTGCCCGCACCGCCTCGGGTGAAAGGTCCGCGAAACGTGTGGTCAGGGCGTGGTCGGCGAAGCGGGCGGCGGCGCTGGTCATGGCGGGGGCCTCGATTGGCTGTCGTGCTGATCCCGCGTGCCCTAGGTTGCCGGGCCGGTAAAGTGGCGGCGGTCGCGCCGGCGCCTGGCTGCTCGGGATGACTGACGCCTTCCCGGCCCCGCGGATCGCGTTGCAACCTGCATCGCCATCACTTCTTCTTGCACCATGCCGTCCAAATCAGCGATAATATCGACCGGTGGTTGTGGCTCGGGCACCAATTGTTAAGAGTGGGCAAAGGAATTCGTTACATATGGCTCGATCGGATGCGGCGTTCGCCGGGGATGCCCGCCCAGCGGACAGCTTGACGGATGCGCTAACGGATCGTTGGCGCAGCTTCGTTGCCAGCCGGTCGTTCGCCATCCTGATATTCATCATCGTGGTTCTGCTGTCCGCCTATCTCTCCTTCAAGGCGGTAGGCAATCAGATCACCCAAACCAATGTGCTGGTCGAATCGCGGGTGAGCCTGGCGCGCTATCTGGACGGCACGGCGGACCGGCCGTTCGTGCATCGCGTGCTGACACCGGTGCTGGTCCGCTTCGCCCAGAACGTGCTGCATGTTCCCGCGCTGGTTCGCATGCTGCCGGGCATGCAGCAAAAGATGGCGGGATTTTGCACCAGGGCTATCTCCGAACCGGCGCCGACATGCGACAACGTCACGTCCTATTTCGCGGTGGCGTATGGGTATTTCTTTGTCTTCCTGATCGCGACGTACGCCATGACGCTGCGGCTGTTCGGGCGCCCGGTGATCGCGGCGATGGCTGTGGGGTTCGTTTACGAGGTGGTGAATGCCATCATCCTGCTGGACCTGTCGCATATTTACGATTTCGGACTCTTGATGTTCGTAGTGCTGCTGCTGTTGGCACTGGAATACCGCAAATTCGTCTTATACACGGGTACTGCTCGCCCTGGCATACGCCAACAAGGAGACGTCGATCCTGTACGCCGGCGTGTTCCTGTGGGTGAATTTCGGCCGCATGAAGCTGGCCCGCAACCTGGTGTATTTCGGCATTCAGATGCTGCTGTACGCGATCGTCTATGGCTCCATCGTCTGGTATTTTTCCGATAATCCCGGCGCCGGGCATGAGTATTACCTGCCGCTACAGATCTATTTTTTGTCAGAGCATATCTATCTGTCGATGTTGCTGTTCATGACGTTCGCCTTCATCGTGGTGTTCTACCGGTTCCCCGAGAAGAACCACGTGTTGCGGCGCGCCAGCATCGTGCTGGCCCCCTGGTTCGTGCTGTTCATGATCGGTGGTTGGCCGCGCGAACTGCGCACCGCGTTCGAGGTTCTGCCGCTTGTGCTGCTGCTGGCAATCGAACTCGATGGTCCGGATGGTGCTCGGCGATGCGTCGCCGGCGGTCACCAGTCCCGCGCACGCGACCGCGGACCGGCCTCTCGCGTTGATCGAGCGCGGTTGATGGCGGCCGAAGCGGCAGCGGTGGACATGCTCGACGCGCAAGGGTCGCCCCAGGCGCAGGCTGTGCCTGAAGGCCAGGCGGCGGCCGAGCGCCCGCTGGTCGTCGATCTGGATGGGACGCTGATCCGAACCGATGTGCTGGTCGAGGCCTTCTTCATCCTCCTGGTCGCCCGGCCGTGGCGGGCACTGGCGGCGCTGCGGGGCGGCCGCGCGGCGTTCAAGGCGGCGGTCGCGGCGGAGGTGGTGCTGGACGTCGACGCGCTGCCGTTCAACGAGGAGATGCTGGCTTTCCTGCGCGCAGAGAAGGCGCGCGGACGCCCGATCTATCTCGCCTCGGCCGCGGACGTGGGCTACGCGAAGACAATTGCCGACCGGCTGGGCCTGTTCGACGGCGTGTTCGCCACCGAAGCCGGCCACAACCTCAAGGGCGCGGCGAAGGCGAAGGCGTTGTGCGACGCGTTCGGCCGCGGCGGGTTCGACTACGCGGGCAATTCCTCGGCTGATCTCGAGGTATGGAAGGCGGCCGGCGGGGTTATCGTCGTCAGTGCATCACCGGGCCTGATCCGAACCGCGCTCGCACGGGTTCCCTGACGCCAGGGTGATGACCCCTCGCACCACCAGCATCACCGAATACGTGAAGGCGATGCGGCCGCATCAGTGGCTGAAGAACCTGCTGTTGCTGGTGCCGGCGCTGACAGCGCACCAGTTCACTGGCGCTACCTTGGTCACCTGTTTGCTCGCCTTCGTCAGCTTCAGCCTGTGCGCGTCGAGCGTCTATCTGCTCAACGATCTTGTGGACCTGCGGCACGACCGCCAGCATCCGACCAAGCGCAACCGGCCATTCGCGTCGGGCGCGGTGGATATGCTGCACGGCAGCCTGATGTTCCCGGTTGCCTTGCTGCTGTCGATCGGCGTCGCGCTGTTCCTGCCGGCAAAATTCCTGGCGGTGCTGGCTGCGTATTATGTGCTCACCCTGGCCTATTCGATCAACCTCAAGCGGCAACCGATCCTGGACGTGCTGACACTTGCCGGGCTTTACGGCATCCGGCTGTTCGCCGGCGGCGTCGCGATCGGTGTCGAAATATCGCAGTGGTTGCTGAGTTTCGCGGCCTTCCTGTTCCTCTGCCTGGCGCTGGTGAAGCGGAGCACGGAATTGCTCGACCGCGCCACCAGAGGGGGTGGCGATCCGTCCGGCCGCGGCTACCGGCTGGCCGACCTCGCGATGCTGCAGAACATGGCGATCTCCAGCGGCTATGTGTCGGTGCTGGTGTTCGCGTTCTACATCAGCAGCCCCAAGGTCGCCGCGCAGTACACCTCGCCGGAGCGTTTGTGGGTGATCCCGGCCATCCTGCTGTACTGGATCAGCCGCGTGCTGATCCTGACCCATCGTGGCGAGATGCACGACGATCCGGTGCTGTTCGCGGCACGCGACCGGGTCAGCCTGGTCTGCGCGGTCCTGATGGTGGCCGTGGTGGCCATCAGCATCTGACCGCGCCCGCGGATGGAGCTATTGGCATATTGTCGGCCGCCCCTGCCGTCATGGCCGGGCTTGACCCGGCCATCCATGCAGCCGCGGCGCCGCGATAGATGGCCGGGTCAAGCCCGGCCATGACGATAGGGGCGGCCCGTGCGAACCCGAGAACCACCGGCATGACCGCGCGCGGGGTGGCGGCGTGATCCTGTCGGGCTGGGGCAACTATCCCCGCGTAGACGTCCGCCAGATCGAGGCGGCCAGCGCCGATGCGGTCAGTGCCGCTATTCGTGCCAACGCCAGCCTGATCCCGCGCGGCAATGGCCGCTCCTACGGCGATGCCGCCCTGAACCTGCGCGCCACCCTGTCGATGCTGCCGTGCCGCCGCGTCCTCGACTTTGACGCCGAAGCCGGGCGCGTGACCTGCGAGGCCGGGCTGCTGCTGAGCGACTTGCTCGACCTGATCGTGCCCGCCGGCTGGTTCGTCCCGGTCACGCCCGGGACGAAGTTCGTCACCATCGGCGGCATGGTGGCGACCGACGTGCACGGCAAGAACCATCATCGTGCCGGATGCTTCGGGAATCACGTGGAGGCGCTGACCATCGCGCTGGCCGACGGCAGCATCGTGCAATGCTCTGCGACCGAGAACGCGGATCTGCTGCACGCGACGTGCGGCGGCATGGGACTGACCGGGGTGATTCTGACGGTGACGTTCCGGCTGATCCCGATCCGAACCGTGTTCATTCGCCAGGAAACCCGCCGCGCCGCCAACCTGGCCGAGGCGATGGCGCTGTTCGAGGCCGCGTCCGGCTGGACCTATTCGGTGGCGTGGATCGACTGCCTGGCGCACGGAGCATCGCTTGGGCGGTCCTTGGTCTATCTTGGAGAGCATGCGGAACCCGGCGAAGCGCCGGCGGGTTTGGCGTTGCCTCGGCACGGCACGCGGCGGGTGCCGATGGATTTTCCGGGCTTCGCGCTGAACCGCTGGAGCGTGGGTGCATTCAACGCGCTGTACTACCGGCGCGGCCGGCCCGGGCAGTCCATCGTCGATTACGACCGGTATTTCTACCCGCTCGACGCGTTGCTGGAATGGAACCGCATCTACGGACGCTCCGGCTTCGTGCAATATCAGTGCGTCATTCCGAAGACGGCGAGCGCGGCCGGCATGACCGCGTTGCTGGACCGCATCGCCCTGGCTGGCACCGGCTCTTTCCTGGCGGTGCTGAAGCTGTTCGGGCCGCAGGATGGGCTGCTGTCGTTCCCGATGGAGGGCTACACCCTGGCGCTGGACTTCCGTGCGACGACCGCGACGTTCGGGCTGCTGCTGGAGTTGGACGCGATCGTCGCGGATCATGGCGGGCGCCTGTACCTGGCGAAGGATGCCCGCACCGGCGCCGGGATGCTGCGCCGCTTCTATCCGCAGCTGGGCGAATTTCAGGCGCTGCGCCGCCGCTTCGATCCGGACGGGCGGTTCTCGTCGCTGCAATCCGAGCGGCTAGGGGCCTGACGGCGGCGGTTTCGGGTTGCCGGCCAACCCCGTCATTGCGAGCGAAGCGAAGCAATCTCCCGCGTGAGTTGGTGCGAACTCACGTGGGAGACTGCTTCGCTTCGCTGGCAAGAAACAACCCGTGTTGCCCGGCTCCCACGTCATGGCGGGCGAAGGCCCGCCATCCACGACTATGTTGCGTGCCGCGAGAAAAGTCGTGGATGCCGACCCCGGCCTTCGCTCGGGGCAGGCTCTACGTCGGCATGACGCGGGGGGCGGGCACCACCGCAGTTTCATTCAGGGCGGGTCGGCCTCCGCCCGACGGTGACCAACCAGCAAGAAACAGTCCCCCGTGTCATGGCCGGCGCAGGCCGGCCACCCACGTCTTGCAGTGCCGCCGGGGTCGAAGTCGTGGGTGGCCGGCCTGCGCCGGCCATGACACGGGGGACAGCGGTTTCATCCAGGGCGGGTCGGCCACGCCGGCCGGTGTTCAACTCGCAATGACAAATTTGGCCGGCACAGACTTGGCAAGGGTCGCTTCGAGGCGCCCCCCCCAACTCTACCCGAACCACGGCAATCTGCTCTCGCCGCAACTGCACCGTCAGCTCATCGAGCGCCTTGCCGGTACGGTCCAGCATCTCGTCGATCTCCGCCTCGGTGATGATCAGCGGCGGGCTGAAGCAGAGCGTGTCGTTCACCACTGTGCGGCCGATCACGCCATGCTCCTCCATCAGCTTTGTCAGCCTTGGCCCGACTTTCGCCTTGGGGTCGAAGTTCTTATGCGCGTCCTTGTCGGCCACCAGTTCCATCGCCGCGATCAGGCCGACGCCGCGCACTTCGCCCACCAGCTCGTGGCCGGCGAACCGCCGCTGTAGTTCGCGCTGCATATACGCGCCGACTGCGCGGACATGCGTGCCGATGTCCAGTTCGTCGTAAATCTTCAGCGTCTCGATCGCCACCGCCGCCGGCACCGGATGACCGGAATAGGTATAGCCGTGGCCAAACGTGCCGATCTCGTGGCTCTCTTTGCACAGCCCGTCGAACACGCGCTGATTCACCATCACCGCACTGATCGGCAGATACGACGACGACAGCGCCTTGGCGCAGACTCAGGATGTCCGGCTGGATGTCGAGCGTCTGGCAGCCCCAGTAATTGCCGGTGCGCCAGAAGCCGCAGATCACTTCGTCGGCAACCAGCAGAACGTCGTGCTTCTTCAGCACTGCCTGGATCTTCGGGAAATAACCGCGCGGCGGCACGATCACGCCGCCGGCGCCCATGATCGGCTCGGCCCACATCGCCGCCACGGTGTCGGGACCTTCGGCGACGATCAGCTTGTCCAGTTCCTCGGCACAGCGGGAAGCAAAATCGTCCTCGGATTCGCCCGGTAACGCGCCGTGGTAGTGATGCGGCGTCATGGTATGGACGAAGCCGGGCAGCGGCACATCGAAACTGCGATGGTTGACCGGTAGGCCGGTCAGGGAGGCGGAGCCGATGGTGATGCCGTGATAGCCCTTCAGCCGGCCAATGATCTTCTTCTTCTGCGTGCGGCCGAGCGCGTTATTGAAATACCATACCATCTTGATGGCGGAATCATTTGCCTCGGAGCCGGAGTTGGCAAAGAACACCTTGCTCATCGGCACCGGAGCGCGTTCCAGCAGCATCTCCGCCAGATCGATCATCGGCTCGTGCGATTTGGCCGTGAAGGCGTGGTAGAATGGCAGCTTGCGCATCTGGGCGACCGCGGCCTGCACCAGCCGTTCGTTGTCGAAACCGAGTGCGGCACACCACAGGCCGGCGACGCTCTCGATGTATTCCTTGCCGGCATCGTCCCAGACGCGCACGCCCTTGCCGCGGGTGATGACGACCGGTCCGATTTCCTGATGCGCCTGGAGGTCGGTGTACGGGTGCAGCACGGTGGCAATGTCGCGGGCGGCGGCGGAATTGGCGCCAAAGGTCGGCGGGGCCATGGGGCAGTCTCCTGGCGAGCGTGAAGCTGCCACTCTAACCGCGCATGACCGGGATGCAACGGCGGGATGAAGCGTTATGATGGCGCGCGCCCCAGGTGCATTGTCGGAAGCGTTCGCGTTGAAGGCTTGTTGCCCCCACTTGTCTTTCCAATCTATCCTGCGTGTTGGCGGAGAAATCGCGCAATGGCCGTTCTGGCAGCAGTTGACGAACCGGACGGGTGGATGAGCCGTGCCGATTACCTGCGCTGGGCGGAGGGCCGCCCTGGCCGGTTCGAACGGATCGACGGCCGGGTCGTCGCCATGGCGCCGGAACGTGTCGGCCATACTCGGATAAAGGGCCGGGCCTACATAGCGCTGACGGCGGCGGTGGAAGCCGCCGGTCTGCCGTGCGAGGTGTTGGTGGTCGGCCCCACGGTCGAGGTCGGCGAAAGCGACTACGAGCCGGACGTGATCGTGCGGTGTGGGTCCAACGCCCTCTCCGGCGACAGCCTCGCGGTGCAGGACGCGACGATCATTGTCGAAGTGCTGTCGCCGACCACACGTCGCATCGATGTCAGCCGGAAGCTGGCGGATTATTTTCAATTGCCGTCGGTCCAGCACTATCTGATTTTGTTCGCTGACCGTGTGCGGGCCATTCATCATCGGCGGTCGGGGGACCGGATCGAGACACGGGTGGTGTCACAGGGCGATGTCACGTTGGACCCGCCTGGGATTATCATTCCGCTTGGCGAATTCTATCCGGCTGGCGGCCTGAGTCCGACGCGCTGACAGTCGCTGACCAGCAACATCGAATGTAAGAGCCGCTACCGCATCGCCACCCCTTGCAGCCGGATCAGCCCGTCGGGGACTTGCTGAAATCCGGTGATCGTCTTCTTCATGCCGACGATGTTCTTGCTGATCCACAAATAGATCAGTGGCAGGTCCGTGCGCTCCTGCGTCCAGACCCTTGCATAGAACGCGCGGCGTTGATCGACCGACGCGACGGTGCGCGCATCGTCCAGCGCCTGGTCCACATCCGGATTGCTGTAGTGGCCGTAATTGAACGTGCCCCCGGTATGCAGCATCTGCCACATGTTGCCGTCAGGGTCGGCACGGCCCGACCAGCCGATCATGTAGGCCTGGAATTCGCCCGCGTAGCCCGATTGCAACGACGCAGCGAACTCCATCGTCTTGATCTTCACATCGAACCCGGCGTCGCGCTCCATCGACTGGATCACCTCGGCCGTCTGCTGATCGTCCGACTGATTGGTGACCGTCAGCGTCACCGGCACCGGGATCGCCACGCCGGCCTGTTTCAGCAGTGCCTTCGCCTTGTCCGGATCGCGCGCCGGCGGCTTCACGTCCTGGAAATAATACGGCGAGGCCGGCGGGTTGGCCTGCGCCACCGGTGCGAACATCCCGTTATAGACCACCTGGATGATCGCCGCGCGATCCAGCCCAAGTTCGAACGCCTGGCGGACCAGCGCATTCTTGCCAATGGCGCTGTCCTGCGCCGGTCCGTTACCCGTGTTGATGGCGATGCCGTTATACGCCAGCGAGTTCGTCCATCACGATCGTCAGCTTCGGATCCCGCTGCACTGCCGCCACATCCGTCGGCGGCACATATTCATCGAGATCGAGCGCTCCCGCCTGCAAGTTGGCCAGCCGCACAGCCGAGTTCGGACTTTGCAGATAAATCACCTGGTCGAAATGGATGTTCTTGGCATCCCAGTAGTCGGGGAAGCGCTTCAGCACGATGCGGTCCTGCGCGATGCGGCTGTCGAAGCTGAACGGACCGGCACATACCGGATGCAGGCCGAACTTGTCGCCCGCCGCCTCGGCCGCCTTGGGCGAGATCATGATGCCGGCACGGTCCGTAAGCTGGGCCAACAACTGCGCCGCCGGCGCCTTCAGGTTCAGCCGCACGGTCAGCGGATCGATGACGTCGATGCTGTCGATCGAGCTGACCTCGCCCCGGCGCATGCTGCGCTTGGCGTTGAGATCGCGCAGCAGCTTGTATTTCACCGCGTCGGCGTCGAGTTTTTCTCCGTCCTGGAACTGCACGCCGTCGCGAAGGTGGATCACCAGATGCGTCGCGTCTTGCCATTCGTAGCCGGTCGCCAGCATCGGCACGATATTCAGCCCGGCATCGATGTCGAACAGCTTGTCGCACAGACCGGCGAAGACGATGCGTCCGACATAGGACGACCCGAGGGTGGGATCGAGCAAATCCGGGTCCTGTCGCAGGCCGATATGCAGCGTGCGTTCCTGCGCTGTCGCCGGAACGGTGATCGACAGGGCGCACAACAGACCGAGCGCGAGGCGACGCATCGAAACCTCCCTGTGAATTGGGACGGGGACGTTCTACCCAAGTAAACCTCTCCCGCGAAGCGGGAGAGGTCGGCGCGGAGCGCACGAGGGTTAGGGTGACCGGGTCGCCTCGCATTACCTGCTACGTGCCGACCCGATCACCCTCCCCCTCGACGCTACGCGTCTCGACCTCTCCCGCTCTCGCGGGAGAGGTTTCACCCCTGCGCAGCGCGGAATCCGCCGACGCCGCGTTCGATGTCCGTCACGTGCTTCGGCAGGAACCCGGTCGGATCGGTCAGGCCGCAGGAGTGCGCGATGATCTCCACCTCCTCGCGCACCTGCTTCGCATAGCGCGCCACGCGCTGCGCCTTGTCGGCCGGATCGAGCCCGGCGATCAGCCGTTCCTGCGACGACGTCACCCCAGTGGGGCAGCGGCCGGTGCCGCATTTCATCGCCTGAACGCACCCCAGACTGAACATGAACCCGCGGGCGGATGAGACGAAGTCGGCCCCCATGCATAGCGCCCAGGCCACCTTGTCCGGGGTGACCAGCTTGCCCGCGGCGACGATGCGGATGCGCGGCTTCAGGCCCAACCGGTCGCGCACCTGCGCCACCAAAGGCAGCGCCTCCGTAATCGGCAGCCCGACATAGTCGATCAGCGGGGCCGGCGCCGCGCCGGTGCCGCCCTCGCCGCCGTCCACGTGGACGTAGTCGGGGCAGCCTTCGGGAAACGCGACGCAATCGTGGAACCATTCCTCGATGAATTCCGCATGGCCGACGACGAACTTCACCCCGACCGGCTTGCCGCTGACGCCGCGCACCCGGTCGACGAAGCGGCCGAGTTCGCGGACGTTGCCGATGTCATGGTGCCGGTTCGGGCTGATGCTGTCCTGCCCGCCGGGATGCCGCGAATGCGGGCGATCTCCGGCGTCACCTTGATCCCGGGCAGGATGCCGCCCTTACCCGGCTTGGCGCCCTGCGCCAGTTTCACCTCGAAATGCCCGCACCTGTTCGTGCGCGGCAATCTCCCGCAGGCGGGCTTCCGACAGGTTGCCCTGGGCGTCGCGCACCCCGTATTTCGCAGTGCCCATCTGCATGATGACGTCGCAGCCGCCCTCCAGGTGGTACGGCGCCAGGCCGCCCTCGCCGGTCGCCATCCAGATGCCCGCCAGTTTCGCGCCTCGCGACAGCGCGGTAACCGCGGCGCGGCTCAGCGCGCCGTAGCTCATGCCGCTGATGTTGAAGAAGCTGCGGGCGAAAACGGGTGCAGGCAGGCGCCGGGACCTTCGTGGTGCCGATCTGCTTGCCGGGCCAGGGCCGTTTCTCCTCGTCCAGCACCGGGAAGGCGGCGTTGCGGAACACGAAGGCCGGCACGTTCTCCGCGCCGAAGCTGCGCAGGTTGGAGACGCCCTTGGCCGAGCGATACACCCAGGCGCGTTCCAGCCGGTTGAACGGGCGCTCGGCCCAGTCCGGCAGATACTGGTACTGCCGCATATATTCGCCGAGGGTCTCGGCGAAGTAGCGGAAATAGCCGACGACCGGATAGTTGCGCAGGATGGTATGCGCGGTCTGCCGCCGGTCATGCAGATACAGCACGATCAGGCCGGCCAGCATCAGCGCGATTATGGCGCTTGCGATCATGGCGTTCTCCCCGGGTGGCGCGTCTGTGTCGCCCGGGCGGCAGACTACCGGGTGTATGGCGCGAGCGGGTGAAGATTTCTTTATCGAAGCAAATGGATGGCGCGGCGTTGGTGTACCGAACCGTAGCGCTTTGCGGCCGCCGCCACCGCTGTCATTGCGAGTTGGCCACCGGCCGGCGGCGGCCGACCCGCCGTGGATGAAACTGCGGCGGTCGTCGCCCCCGCGTCATGCCGACGAAGGTCGGCATCCACGACTTTGCCCCACACGGCGAAGAAAATTCATGGATGCCGACCTTCGTCGGCATGACGCGGGGGCGATCTCGGCTGGTTGTTTCTTGCTTGCGAAGCGAAGCAGTCTCCCACGTGAGTTCGCGGGATCGCTCGGGGGAGATTGCTTCCCCAGCCTTCGCCGGGGTCGCAATGACGGGGTTGGGCCGCAGGACTGCCGATCATCGGGTGAAAACTAGGCAAATCGCGCAATTATTAAGCAGAACTCCGAAGGTCGTCCTGACATAATGCCTCGATATTCAGCGAATTATGCCGGTGGCAGCCTTGGCACAGCCGTTGCTCCGCGCTAGGCCAACGCTGATTGCCCAAGGATCACCACATGGACTCCGTCAAGCCGCCGGATATCGTCGCCACCATGATCCAGGCCGGCGCCGCCAAGGCGCAGCTTGGACCGTTCGATCTGCTGGTCCGAGGCTTCCTGTCCGGGGCCCTCTTGGGGTTCGCCACCAGCCTCGCTCTCGGCGCCGACAGTGCAGACCGGCCAGCCGATCGTAGGCGCGGTGATCTTCCCGGTCGGCTTCGTCATGATCGTCTTGCTCGGGCTGGAACTGGTGACCGGCAGCTTCGCCTGCTGCCGCTGGCCGCCCTGCGGCAGCAGGCCACGCTCGGCACGGTCCTCGCCAACTGGTCCTGGGTGTTCCTCGGCAACCTGATCGGCAGCATGTTCTACGCCCTGCTGCTGGTGATCGCCCTGACCGACGCCTGGCGCATCGAGCCGGCCGGCCTCGCCGCTTTCCTGATCAAGGCCGCCGAAGCGAAGACCATCGGCTACGCGCAGTTCGGCGCCGCCGGCATGCTGACCGTCTTCGTCAAGGCGATCCTGTGCAACTGGATGGTCTGCTTCGGCGTGGTCATGGCGATGAGCTCGACCTCGACCATCGGCCGCATCGCCGGCGCCTGGATGCCGATCCTGATGTTCTTCGCCCAGGGCTTCGAGCATTCCGTGGTCAACATGTTCGTCATCCCCGCCGGCATGCTGCTGGGCGCCAAGGTGTCGCTGGTGCAGATGGTGGGTGTGGAACCAGATCCCCGTCACGCTCGGCAACCTGGTCGGCGGCCTGCTGTTCACCGGCCTGGCGCTGTACGTCACCTATGGCCGCACCGCCCCCGCCGCCGCTCGCTTGCCGGCCGGCGTGGAGACCGCGGCTGAATGACGGACGCGCCGTTCTCCGGGGAGCAGCAGGAATACCTGAAAGGGTTCATGGCGGGGGTGGAGGCGCGGCGTGCGGCGCTCGGCCTGCCGCTGGCCCCGCCTGGTGAGGCCGCGCCGGCCGCTGACCCCGCCGACATCAACCGAGCCGCGCAGGACCGCACGGTGGCGGCGGGTGGAAACTGACGCCGGAGGAGCAGGCGAAGCGGAAGAAGCATCCGCTGGATCGGTTTCGACGAAATCGCGGCGCTGGCGGCGGACGGAAAATTTCCCAAGGGGCTCGATGTCTTCCTGACCAAGTTCCATGGCCTGTTCTATGTCGCGCCGGCGCAGGACGCGTTCATGTGCCGGCTGCGCATTCCCGACGGCATCCTGAGCGCGCACCAGTTGCGCGGCATCGCCGACATGGCCGACGACCTGGCCGGCGGCTACGCCGACGTCACCACCCGCGCCAACCTGCAACTGCGCGAAATCCCCGCGCGCAACGCGCCGGAGGTGCTGCTGCGGCTGAGCGAATTGGGGCTGACCTCGCGCGGCGCCGGCGCCGACAACATCCGCAACGTCACCGGCAGTCCCACCGCCGGCATCGACCCCCAGGAGCTGATCGACACACGCCCGCTACGCCCGCGAACTGCACCACTTCATCCTGCACCATCGCGAACTCTACGGTCTGCCGCGCAAGTTCAACATCGCCTTCGACGGCGGCGGCCGCGTCGTGGTGCTGGAAGACACCAACGACATCGCGTTCACCGCGGTGCAGGTGGCGGACGGGTTCGGCGTCGCGCCGGGGGTGTATTTCCGGCTCGGCCTGGGCGGCATCACCGGCCACCGCGACTTCGCCCGCGAAACCGGCGTGATCGTGCCGCCGGCCGACGCCACGCCCGTCGCCAATGCCATCCTGCGCGCGTTCATCGCGCCACGGCGACCGCACAGACCGCACCAAGGCGCGGCTGAAATACGTGCTCGACCGGATGGGCATTGCCGGCGTTCCTGGCCGAGGTCGAGAAGGAGCTGGGCGCGCCGCTGATGCGGGTCGATGCGGCCGCGATCTGCCGCGGCCGGCGCAGGACAAGCACGGCCATATCGGCGTGCATCCGCAGAAGCAGCCGGGGATGAACTATGTCGGCGTGGTCTGCCCGGTCGGCCGGCTGACCTCCGATCGGCTGCGCGGCCTGGCCGATATCGCCGCCCGCTTCGGCTCCGGCACGCTGCGGCTGACGGTCTGGCAGAACCTGCTGATCACCGACATCCCGGATGCCGCGCTGGACGCGGCGCTGGGCGCGATCGCGGCGCTGGGCCTGGACTGGCGCGCCACGCGCGATCCGCGGCGGGCTGGTCGCCTGCACCGGCAACGCCGGCTGCAAGTTCGCGCTCGGCAACACCAAGCGTCACGCCGCGGCGCTGGCGGACTGGCTGGAGGCGCGCATCGAGATCGACCAGCCGATCAACATCCACCTCACCGGCTGCCACCATTCCTGCGCGCAGCACTACGTCGCCGATATCGGCCTGCTCGGCGACCAAGGTCGAGGTCGGCGAGGACGAGGTCGAAGGCTACGACCTGCTGGTCGGCGGTGGCGCCGGGGCGGAGCAAAAGCTGGGCCGGCTGGTGCGCGCGAAGGTGGCGTTCGACGACCTGCCGCCGATGCGTGCTGGCGCTGCTGGAGGCGTGGCAGCGCGAACGGGAGTCGCCGGCGGAGTCCTTCCAGGCGTTCACCGCGCGGCTATCGGACGCCGCACTGTCCGAACGCTGCCAGAGTGGCGAGGTGGTGGCGTGAGAAAACCTCGCCCGCGAAGTGGGAGAGGTCGGCGCGCAGCGCCGGGTGAGGGTGCCGCGAAGTGGACCGTGCTGTTTGCGGCACCCTCACCCGGCGCTGCGCGCCGACCTCTCCCGCCGTAGGCAGGGGAGGTGAACCTACCGCTGATCCCCGAGAATGCGCCGTTCTCGCCGGCGCAGCGCGCGTGGCTGAACGGCTTCCTCGCCGGCCTCTACGGCGGCGCTTCCGGCGCCGGCATGTCGGTCGGCGCACCGCTCGCCGCGCCGACGCCCGAGCCGGAGGAAGACTTCCCCTGGCACGACCCCGCCCTGGAACTGCCCGATCGCCTGAAGCTGGCGGAGGGCCGTCCGCTCGCGCGCCGCATGATGGCCGCCACCGCACAGCTCGACTGCGGCCAGTGCGGCTACCTCTGCCAGACCTACACCGAGGCGCTCGCCGAGGGCCGCGAAACCTCCACCTCGCTCTGCGTGCCCGGCGGCAAGGCCACCGCGCGCCTGCTGAAGCAGTTCCTCGCCGAGGCGCCCGCCGGTCGCCGCCCAAGCCGCCGCGGCGGCAGCCGGCGCCCGCCAAACCCTCCGGCCGCCCCGGTCCGCGTGCTGTCCGCGCAGCCGCTGACCGGACCGCGGCTCGGCCAAGGACGTCCGCCACGTCGTGATCGACCTGACCGACTCCGGGCTGACCTACGAACCGGGCGACTCGATCGGCCTCGCCGCACCCAACGAACCGGACCTCGTCGCCGCGTGCATCGCCGCCCTGGACGCCGACGGCGACCAGCCGATGCCCTGTCCCGACGGCATCGCCCGCTCCCTGCGCGATGCCTTCGCCAGCCAGTTCGACATTGCCCGCCCGCTGGACCGCACCACCGACCTGCTCGCGATGGCCGCCACCCATCCGCGCCACGCCGCCGCCCTCCGCCTGCTGTCCGAGGGTGCCGACGGCGCCGAACCCGCCGACGCCGATCTGCTCGATTTGCTGGCGGCGTTCCCCTCGGCACGGCCGCGGCTGGCCGACCTCGTGGCGTCGCTGCCGCCGCTGCGGCCACGGCTCTACTCGATCGCCTCCTCGCCACGGGTCACGCCCAACCGAGGTGCACCTCTGCGTCAGCGTGGTGCGCGAAGAACGCCGCGGCCGGCTGCGCCTCGGCATCGCCAGCGGCTTCCTGGCACACCGCGCGACCGAGGCCGGGCCGATCCAGGCCTACATCCAGACCAGCCATTTCCGCCTACCAACCGATCCCGCCACGCCGGTCATCATGGTCGGTCCCGGCACCGGCATCGCCCCGTTCCGCGCCTTCCTGGCGGAGCGCGCCGCGCAGGGCATTCGCGGCCGAAGCCTGGCTGTTCTTCGGCGACCAGCACCGCGCCAGCGACTTCCTGTACGGCCCCGAACTCACGGCGTGGCAGGCGGACGGCACGCTGGCCCGCCTGGACACGGCGTTCTCACGTGATCAGGCCGATAAGATCTACGTCCAGCACCGCATGCTGGAAGCCGCCACCGACCTGTGGCGCTGGCTCCAGCAGGGCGCGTACTTCTACGTCTGCGGCGACGCGACCCGCATGGCCCGCGACGTGGACGCCGCGCTGCGCCGCATCGCCCGCACCGAGGGCGGACTGACCGAAACCCAGGTCACCGACTGGATCGTCGCCCTAGCCCGCCAAGGCCGCTACCAGCGGGATATCTATTAGATAACCTCTCCCGCGCTGCGCGCGGGAGAGGTCGGCGTGCCCTTGCACGCCGGGTGAGGGGGATCGGGTCGGCACGTAGCAGGTAGAGCGTCGTGTGCCGACCCGATCACCCTCACCCTCGCCGCTTCGCGTCTCGACCTCTCCCGCTCCCGCGGGAGAGGTTATGGGAAATCCACCGTCCCCTTCAGCACCGGCACGCAACTCCCGGCAACCGTCGCGGTCACCGGCCCCTCCGCCGTCTTCCGCGCCGTCGCCACGATCCTGCTCGGCCGCCCCATCTCCACCCCCTGCGCGATGTCGTAGGTCAGGTCCACGTTCTCCCCCGGCGCCATCGAGGTGAGCAGGGCGGCGAGCGCGGCATTGGCGCTGCCCGTGGCGGGATCTTCCAGCACGCCCACCAGCGGACCGAACATCCTCGCCCGCAGCCGGGTCGCATCGCCGTCCAGCCGCACATACAGGTGCACCGCGAACCGCGACTGCATCCCGGGGAACCGCTCCACCGCATCACGGAACGCGCCGAGGTCGGGACTGGCGCGCGACAACGCCTCCAGGCTCGCCAGCTCGGCGATCACGAAGGGCGTGCCGACCGACGCCACCAGCGGCGTGTGCGCGGTGGTCAGCACGTCGTCCTCGGTCAGGCCGGTGCAGGCGGCGATCACGTCCGTGGGGATGGCGACATCGATCGACAGCGCCCGAGGCGCCGAAATCCGCGCCCCGATGATCTGCTTCGCGGCATCCCGCTGGATATGCACGCGCACCAGCCCGGCGATCTCCTCGAACACCAAGTGTTCCGGCGGGTTGGGGTCGCGCCGCGCCAGAACGTAGCCGGTGCCGACATTCGGATGGCCGGCGAACGGCAGCTCCGCCCGAGGCGTGAAGATACGCACCCGGGCATGGTGCTGCGGGTTGTCGGGGGGCAGCACGAAGGTGGTTTCCGACAGGTTGAACTCGCCCGCGAGGGCCTGCATCTGCGCGTCGCTCAGCCCCCGCGCGTCGGGAAACACGGCGAGCGGATTGCCGCCGAAGCGGTGTTCGGTGAACACATCGACGGTGACGAACTCATAGGTCGGCATGGGTCATGCTCCGCGAGGCTGCGGGTTGGACGATAGCCCCGGGCCGGGTTGCGCGCCACGCTGAGCAATTGCGGCTTCGACGAGGACCGATGCGTCATGGCCGGCGACTCCTAACGAGGAGTGACAGCATCTTGCAAAACAGCAAGCAAGGGGTTCAACACCGATTTCACAGATTGCGCAGATCAGGCGACAGCAAGAATTCTTTCTGTCTGTGACTTAATCTGAGCAATCTGTGAAATCTGTGTTGAACGCTTGCTTGCTTCGTCAGCGTTGGCACCCAATTTCGAGGCGATTGCCGCATCGCCACGAGGCCCGCAATGACAGCGATTCAGCGCCGAACGTCAGTGTGCGATGTAATCCATCCGCCCGCCATCCACTGTCAGCAACTGCGCCGTGATCCATCCGGAATCGGGAGACGCCAGAAATGCCACCGCGTTGGCAATATCCTCCGGCTTGCCGACGCGCCCCGTCATCGCCAGCGCAGCGATTTGTTTCGCCACCGCGTCCCATTCCGGCTTGCTGCGGTCGCGCCGCGACATCTCGGTTTCGACGAAGCCAGGCGCGACGACGTTCACCGTGATGCCGTGCGGCCCAAGCTCCATCGCGAAGCGCCGGGATAACACGATCACCTCCGCCTTCGACGCCGCATAGAACGCATTGCCCGGCAACGACGTGCCAATGCCCGCATTCGACGCCACGTTGACAATCCGCCCATAGCCGCGCTCGCGCATGCTACGCATCACCGCGCAAGTCGTATGGATCACCCCGTCGGCATTGACCTGCCGCATGCGTGCCAGCCGCTCGCGATCGTAAGTTTCCAGCGTGGCCGGATGGGACACGCCGGCATTGTTCACCAGGATGGTGACAGGTCCGAGTTCCGCGTGGACGCGGTCCACCATCGCCTCGACCGCCGCGTCATCCGACACGTCGGCGGCGATGGCAATCGCCTGGCCGCCCGCCGCTTCGATCTCGTTCAGCAACGATTCCGCGGCATCGGAACGGGCGACGTAATTCACCGCGACCGCGACGCCCTCGCGCGCCAGACGTTGCACGATGGCGCGGCCAATGCCGCGTGCGCCGCCGGTCACCAATGCCACTTGCTCACTCCAGGCCATGCCAGTCCTCCGGTTAGTCACTCCGACGTAAGCCCACGGCGGATGCTTGGGAATGCTGTGCGCGCTCACGTAGCCGTTGGTGGCACAAACGCGCGCGGTCGCGCCCCTGTTGGATACCCGAATGGCTGCCCAGGCAACCCGAGGTCGCGTTAAGAATAGTTCACGACGGTGGTGCAACGCGGCCACCATTGCGGCGTCCGCCTCGCGCCGACACGCCGCGAGCTTCGTGCGAACGATTGACGCGGTCGCCTGCTCCTCCCATATTGGGAGCAGTCGCGTTGAGGACGCCCTGTTGCGGATTGTTTCCCGTCGAAAGCTTCGGGAATTCTGGGAGATGCCGGGCCGGTCGGACAGCGAGTCAGCGTTGCGGACCTGGTTCGACATCGTTTCGGCAGCGCGCTGGATGAGTTATGCCGATGTCAAGAGAGATTATGGCGGCAATGTCGATCTGGTGCATGGCAAGTATATTTTCGACATCCGGGGCAACCGGTATCGCCTTGTCTGCGTCGTTGATTTCGTTCGTCATGGCTTTCTCGTCCTGTGGATCGGAACCCATGCCGAGTACCAGACCGGCTCAACAGAAATGATGGAGCAGGCCTGAAGGCCTTGTAGAGACGCATTATGCACGACATCGCACCGATCCGGGACGAAGCCTCCCACCAGCAGGCGTTGGTTGAAATCCGCAGGCTTTGGGGCAGCGCACCCGGGACTCCGGACGGTGACCGGCTGGATGTGCTGATGGTGTTGGCTGACGCCTATGAGGCAGAGCATGACGCGATAGAACCGCCCGATCCGATCGAGGCGATCGAAATCCGCATGGCGGAACTTGGCATCGACCGCGCCGGATTGGGGGAAATCCTGGGTATCGCCAGTGGGCGCGTATCGGAGATCCTGAACCGCAAGCGCCGCCTGACGATCGAGATGATGCGCGTAGTTGCGGCAAGGTTGCACATCTCGGAACGCTGCCTGCTGCGTTCTTACGATCTGGCGGCGCAAGGACCGATCGCCCGGCGGACCCACGCCCACGCGTGAAGCGGTCTACTGCTGCGAGAGGAGCACGATCCCTGTCCCGACCGCACCACTCACCAACCTCGTCAACCGTTCTCCCCGAACACCCGGGCAAATATCCGGTCCACGGCTTGCAAGTGCAGCGCCGGGTCCATCGCCTTATCCACCTCCGCCGGCGAAATCCGCGCCGCCACCTCCGGATCCGCCAGCAGGTTGGCGCGGAAGCTGCGTCCTTCGGGCGTTCCCAACTTCTCCCACGTCGCCATCGCGCAACGCTGCACGATCCGATACGCGTCCTCACGCAGAATACCCGCCCGCGTCAGCGCCTGCAGAACCTCGCCCGAGTGCACCACGCCGCCCAGACTCTCCAGGTTCGCCCGCATCCGCTCCGGATACACCACCAGCCGCTGCATCATCCCCGCCAGCCGCCCCAACGCGAAATCCAGCGCGATCGTTGCATCCGGCGCGATCACCCGCTCCACCGACGAATGCGAGATGTCGCGCTCGTGCCACAGCGTGACGTTCTCCAGCGCCGGCACCACCGCGGCCCGCACCACGCGCGCCAACCCGGTCAGGTTCTCGCTCAGCACCGGGTTGCGCTTGTGCGGCATCGAGCTGGAGCCCTTCTGGCCCGGATGGAAGAACTCCTCCGCCTCGCGCACCTCGCTGCGTTGCAGGTGGCGCACTTCCGTCGCCAGCCGCTCGATGCCGGATGCGATCACCCCCAGCGTGGCGAAGAACGCGGCGTGCCGGTCGCGCGGGATGATCTGCGTGGACACCGGCTCCGGCGCCAGCCCCAGCCGTTCGGCGACATACTCCTCCACCCGCGGATCCAGCAGCGCGAAGGTGCCCACCGGCCCCGACATCTGCGCCACCGCGATCTCCGCCCGCGCCGCCACCAGCCGAGCGCGATTGCGCGCGAACTCCGCATAGTGCCCGGCGAGCTTCAAACCGAATGTCGTCGGCTCGGCATGGATGCCGTGGCTGCGGCCGATCGTCAGGGTGAACTTATGCTCGAACGCACGCGCCTTCAGCGCCGCCAGCACCGCATCCAGATCCGCGAGCAGCAGATCGGCCGCCTGGGTAAGCTGCACTGACAGGCAGGTGTCCAGCACGTCGGAGCTGGTCATGCCCTGGTGCACGAACCGGCTGTCCGGCCCGATCGAGTCGGCCAGCCACGTCAGGAAGGCGATCACGTCGTGTCGCGTCTCGCGCTCGATCTCGTCGATGCGGTCGATGTCGGCCGGGCCGATCACCTTCAGCGCCGCGCCGCCCTTCTCGCGGATGGTGCGCGCAGCGGATTCCGGGATGGCGCCGATGCGCGCCATGCCCTCGGCGGCGAGCGCCTCGATCTCGAACCAGATGCGGTAGCGGTTCTCGGGCGTCCAGATGGCGGCCATCTCGGGTCGAGTGTAACGGGGAACCATCGCTGCCATGTCCCGCTGTGCCGGTAAGGCGCCAGTTAGACCGCGGCCCCGGCGCTTGGCAAGCACGTCCACACCTGTCATTGCCCGCAGCGGAGCAGGGGTGGCGCTGCTTCGATTCTCGCGATGACGTCTGCGTCAGGTGCTTCCCTCCCATGAACCAGGCAATGCTGATCCACGAGCTGACGGCGCTCGCACAGGTGGTGCTGATCGACGTCGCGCTGGCTGGCGACAACGCCGTCGTGGTGGGCCTCGCGGTGACCGGGCTGCCGCCCCGCCAAAAGCGGCCGGCGATCATTCTGGGTATCGCCGGCGCGACGGCGATCCGAGTCGCGCTGGGCACCATCGCGCTGGAGTTGCTGGCCCTCATCGGCCTGCTGCTGGCCGGCGGCTTGCTGCTGCTCTGGGTCTGCTGGCGGATGTATCGCGAGCTGCGCCGGCACCGCGCGAAAGCCACCGGCAGCGCCATTCCGCGCAAGTCCCTGCCGCAGGCGATGTTGCAGATCATACTGGCCGACCTGTCGATGAGCCTGGATAACGTGCTGGCCGTGGCCGGCGCGGCCTATGGGAGCCCGTGGGTACTGGTCACCGGCCTGGTGCTGTCCGTGGTGCTGATGGGCGTCGCTGCCAACCTGCTTGCCAACCTGCTGGAGCGCCAGCGCTGGATCGCCTGGGCCGGGCTGCTGATTGTGCTGTTCGTGGCGGTGCGCATGATCTGGGAAGGCGCATTCGAAGTCGCCGGCGCCATCCACGTGGGGTGAGCATGGAGCACGCGACGCGCCCCGACCACGCGCTCGGCGCGAGGCTTGGCCCGCACACAGGAAGTCGGGCGACAGGCTGCACGGGGACCGGCCGCGTGACGCTGGAATGCCCCGCCGATGCTGCCTGTTCTCTCCCCATGGACGACGCGCCGCACCACAAGCAACCGGCCGACCCGGACGCGCCCATGCCGAGCGAGGCCGAACTGCTTGCCGCCCTCGCCCGTAGTGAGGCAGATGTTGCCGCCGGGCGGGTCGTGCCCGCATCGGTCGTGCACGAGGAGCTACGCGCGGCGCTTGCGCGGATCGAGGCGCGGCGGAAGGAACGGCACAAGACCGGCGGGCGTCGCTGATTGGCTATACTGACGTCGGGGGCATTTAAAACTGTGCACAATTATCAATGCTCGCCGGCAATCGGCTTTCGCGCGGATCGCCAACTCGCCTCGCCCGCCTCGCGATGGCGGACGCGCCAGCGGCGGAGTGTGTGCTCGCTGACCCCCAGTATCTCTCCCCCCTCCATCTGACTCAGCTCCGACCGTTCCGAACGGCCAAGAAGGTCCGTGAAACGCATCCGGCGTATCCCCTCGTGAATGCGCGCCCGGTCCATGCAAAACCCCCATTGTTGGGGGCAAAAGGACCGGACACTTTACGAGCTTCAAAACCCGGTCAGATCACGAGCTAGCCACGCTCTTAAGTAACCCTTGGCAAGCACGCATTGTGAGTTCATGCTGGGTCCGCCCTGACGGCGCGACCCGTGGTCAGGAGCGATAAGTTGCCGATCTGGACAACAGACGTTAGGCATACAAACAGGGAGCTTCCAATGACACAACTGACACGACGCACCATCCTTGCCGCCGCGCCAAGTGCACTCGCTGCCGCGGCGCTGCCTGCCCGAGCCGCCAAGAACTACGGGCCGGGCGTTACCGACACCGAGATCAAGATCGGCAACACCGGCCCCTATAGTGGGCCGTTGGCGAACGCCAGTCCGATCCCGCTGTCGATGAAAGCGTATTTCAACATGATCAATGCCCAGGGCGGGGTGAAAGGGCGCAAGATCACCTGGATCTCGTACGATGACGCCTACTCACCGCCCAAGACGGTCGAGATGACACGCAGGCTGGTCGAAGAGGACCGCGTCCTGCTGCTGTCCGGTTCGATCGGCACTCCGACCAACAGCGCGGTCTGGCACTATCTGAACGAACAGCACGTGCCGCAACTGTTCCCCGGCACCGGCGCCTCCAAATGGAACGACCCCAAGGGTCATCCGTGGACCATGGGCTTCTTCATCAGCTATCAGGCCGAGGGACACATCTACGCGGCATACATTCTGAAGGACAAGCCCGATGCCAAGATCGCCGTCCTCTATCAGAACGACGATTTCGGCAAGGACTATTTGAAGGGGGTGGTGGACGGGCTCGGCACCAAGGCCACGTCGCTGATCAAGGCCACCCAAAGCTACGAGACCAGCGACGCGACCGTCGACTTCTCAGATCATCCAACTGAAGGCGGCGGGCTGCGATGTGCTCATCACGATCGCGATCCCCAAGTTCGGCGCTCTGGCGATCCGCAAGGTGGCGGACCTCGAGTGGAAGCCGCTGCACATCCTCAATGGCATCGCCTCGTCTGTCGGCGCGACGCTGAAGCCGGCCGGTCTCGACAACGCGAAAGGGATCATCAGCGACACGTCCTTCAAGGACCCCACCGATCCGCAATGGAGCGACGACGCTGGCTACAAGCAGTGGCTCGCGTTCATGGACACGTACTACCCGGACGGCGACAAGAACGATAATCAGACTGTCTACGGTTATTCGATCGCCGACACCACCGTGCGGATTTTGGCACGGTGCGGCGACGACCTGACCCGCGAGAATGTCATGAGGCAGGCGGCCGGTCTGCAAAACGTCCAACTGCCGATGCTGATACCTGGTGTCGCGCTCAACGCCAGCCCCAACGATTTCCAGTTGATCAAGCAGGCCCAGATGCGGCGCTTCAACGGCGAGCGCTACGTTTCGTTCGGTCCGGTGCTGTCTGGCGCAATGGCCTGACTTGGGCAGGCGGTCGCGTTCGGGTCGCGACCGCCGACGCCTGTTCGGTGCTGGTGGATCGAGACGGCTCGGCGGGTGAGCTGACTGCTGGCTTGAACTCCGCGATGGCCGGTTAACCGACGCCACCCAAATCCCCGCGCGCTACGCGATGCTGCACAATTCAGGCAGACCGTGTGTTCCCACACGGTCTGGCTGAAATTAGCATCGATTTCGGGAAGCCGGAGGTCGGCTTTCCTTAAGGGTTATCAGACGGCCTGGATGACTGCCGAACACGGACCGAGCGAGGCGTCCGGACGGCAGGCATCCAGGCCGTCAGCGCAGTGCCAACCAGACGTGGTGCATCGGCCGTTGGCACCGGAAGGTCTACGCGGCGACCTCCACCTCCGTCTCGATCTTCGGTCCAACAGTCGCCCGCAACATCGCCAGATCATGACTTGCCTGCATGGCCAGCCAGAACTCCGGCTCATTGCCGAAGAACCGGCCCAGGCGCAGCGCGGTTTCCGGCGAGATCGCTCGCTTCCCTGCCACGATCTCCTGCACGCGCTGCGGCGCGACGCACAGCTTGAGCGCCAGGGAAGCGGCGGACAGGCCGCGCGCCTCCAATTCGCGCTTCAGAATGCGGCCGGGGTGAACCTCCTCGAAGATCACGGGTTTGCTCCTCTGGTGGTCATCGACAATCTCGAGATCGTGGGCGTCGCCGTCCTTGAAGCGGAAGACGTGGCGCCATGGGCCGTTGATCGTCATCGCCCAGGCGCCGGCCCGATCTCCGCGCAACTTGTGCAATCCGAGGCTGCGCAATCTAGCTCCCCTCCGCCAAGCGTGCCGACATCCTCGGAATGATGGCCGAGGGCGTCTCCCTTCGTGCCATCGCTCGCTTGACCGGCGCCAGCAAGAACACGATCACCAAGCTGCTGGAGGATGCCGGGCAGGCGTTCAGCGAATACCAGGACCAGGCGTCCAGGAACCTGACCTGCAAGCGGCTACAGGTGGACGAAATTTGGAGCTTCGTTCATTGCAAGCAGCGGAACGTCGCCACGGCCAAGGCCGCGCCGGATCAGGCTAGCGATATCTGGACTTGGACTGCGATCGATGCCGACACGAAGCTGATCCCGTCAGCACGTCCTATGCCGAGCGCCAGAACCTTTCGATGCGGATGGGCATTCGACGCTTTACCAGACTGACCAACGGGTTCAGCAAGAAAGCCGAGAACCACGCCTACGGCGTGGCGATCTTTTTCATGCACTACAACTTCGTGAAAATTCACGGCTCGCTGCGTTGCACTCCGGCTATGGCCGCTGGCGTCACCACGAAGCTGTGGGAAATGAGTGACATGGTTAATTCTACATAGTCACATTCCTCCTTTGGCCGCGGCGCGGAGATCGGTTCACTCCAGCCGGCGGGCCTGGGTGGCGTAAGCGGAATTGATTGCAGCCTGCCTCTGACGATGGCGGACGTGCATCTGCTCGATGACGTCGTCGCGTGACACCGCGGCCTGTGGCAGGAAGTGCTTGAGCAGAGTCACGATATCGGCGCAACTCAACAAAGGTTCGGTGTCGTGCCGGGCGGCGCGCTCTTCCGCCATGAACAGCATGGCGATCATCACCATGGCCATGTGGTGATGCCAGCCGGACCAAAGCCGGACTTGATAATCCGCCATGCCGCAGTTGCCTTTGCCATCCTGGAAGGACCGCTCCACCCAGAAGCGCTGGCCCTGCATAATGGCGAGGCGTTCGAGCGGGGTTTCGGCCGCGGCATTGCTGAGTGTGAACTTGATCTCGTCCCGCGCCCCGATCTCACGGCGGACGGTAAGGTGCCAGCACTGCGCGGTGGTTTCCTCGCCGTCCCACAGCCAAACGCGCTGGCTCAACGCCTCCACGATCAGCTTGCCGCGGGTGCTGTCGCGCAGAGTGATGCGCCGCCAGGCGGTTGGCGGCTGCTGTGCCAACCACTGATCGACCCGGATACCAGGGGTTTGTGCCTGCAACCGTGCGGGACGACGGCCGCGCCCGGCGGCGCGGTCCGGGATGCGCGGCCGCGGATCGGTCGGGTAGATGATCTGGCTCTTATGGATGTCGGCGGCGAAGGTCTCGCCCGCGGCGTGCAAAGCCCGCAATAGCCACGGTTCCTTGCCATATCCGCCGTCCAATCCCACCCAGGCGAAGCGTAGGCCGTCGGCGCGGGCCTGCTGCACCATGGCCAGGGCATGCTGGGCCTTCGAGCGGGCGACGATCTCCGCCTCGGGGATGCCAGCGCGCCGGCAGCGCTGGCGGTCTTCGACCCACTCTTTCGGCAAATACAGCCGGCCGTCGGTCGGGATGTGCCGCTCGCCGCGGGACAGTGCGGCGAAGACGCCAACCTGACAATTCTCCAGCTTGCCCAGTCGGCCACACCACTGGCGCGCGACGCCGGCCGAGTCCTTGCCCTTCTTCACGAAGCCGGACTCATCGATCAGCAGGCAACTGTCGGGATGGCCGCCGAGCAGGCGATCTGCTTCAGACGCCACCTGCCGCATCACCGCCTGATGATCCCAGGGCGAATGGCTCAGGAAATGCTGTAGCCGCTGGTAGTCGGTGTCGGGCACGGCTTCGACCATCCGCTCCATATTCTTGCGCCCGGCTTGGGCCAGGCCACGAAGGTATTGCTCCGCTTGGCCGAGCACGCTTCGGGTGCAGGAACGGAAATGTGGCGCGAAACGTCCGACGATAGCAACGAACCGATCGGCCAGTTGGTCGAATGGTTCAGGTGAAGAGCGGGCGTCGGAAGGGCGGCTTTTGCCCTACGAGCGAGGTTTGCGACACCCGCCTGTCTCCTTGGCTGTTACTAATGTTCCGGGACTATACAGAATTCTGCCAACTATTACAACGAATCACATGTGACAAAGTAGAATTAAGGTCCTGGAGGAATGGGAGGCGAGGCAGTCACAAGACGTGTCTGCGGCGTGATCAGCGGCTTGGTCAAGACTGGTGGGTTGGCGGCCGTGTCCGTGGGAATAACATAGTCTCTCAAGCGGGGAGTGACTCCATCCTCAAGCTGGGTCACGCTGTTGCCGGTTGTCTCGAAACACAAAACATCGGCTGGGGGATTCGATATGTGGCAGATCAAAGCGGCCACTACACTGGCGAGCGCCGTGGCTGCAATTTTTCTGCCAGCTTTTGGTTTGGCGCAGAACATGCCCACGTCAGCCCCCTTAGCTACCGATTCCGCTGGACGGGCTGGGGTGATCGCAGGTAGTTCCGTATTTCGCGTTATATGTCCCGAGCAAAGCTCCTATGGGACCGGCTTCTTGCATAAGAGCGGACTCGTAATAACTGCCGCTCATGTGGTTGACAATTGTTCTAAGATCATCATTGCTTTGCCAGACAATAAGACGCTCGTTCCGGCGTCCGTTACTAAAGTGGATGAGCGACTTGATTTGGCCGTCATAAAGCCCGAGTCCACGTTGACCGGCATTCCTCTCGACATTTCTTCGACTCAGACACTTGGTGCTGGACAGCAGATCGCTATTTGGGGCTTCCCGGCCGGCTACATTGGTGTTCTGCCGATGGTCAGCGTCGGCTACGTCTCTGGCGCCGACGCTGTGAGAATCAAAACTGGCGAGATGGTTGGCCAGATGGTTGTGAACGCAGCCGTCAATCATGGCGACTCTGGCGCCCCCGTTGTTCTGGTCGAAACCGGAGAGGTGGTCGGGGTCGCCGACAATAAAATTGTCCCACTGTCGGATACCGCGTTGTCCGCCTTGACCGCGTTGACGCAACAGCAATCGGGCTTTACCTACAGCGCCCAAATGCCGGACGGAACTACCCGGAGCTTTTCCGAAGGCCAAGTCGTCGCGATGGTCCTTGAAGAGCTTCGGCAGCAAGTACAACTCGTCGTCGGTCATGCCGTATGGGGCGGCGATCTCCGGGCTTTCTTGCAGGCTAACAGTATCGACCCCTAGCATCGCCACTCCTGCGGGCTGTGGCACGGCGCCCTCTCGAATCACCACCCCAGCACCATATAGGAATTCTGTCGTACCGTCAACCATCACGTCAGTCTTTACTTTGATACTGACCCACTACCGGGCGGGCGCTACGAGCGGCCCCATACGGCGGAAGCCAGGCGCAGCGACCATGCGACGTATATTCCGGGTTGGCTGCGCAACGATGCAGGACCCGTGGATATCGCCTGATTGCATGCTGGCGCCTTGCTGGTGAACGCGGGTGAGAGCGTCATGCACCGGGACAGCCGGCTTGCATCACCCGCACCGGAAACCCCGGCAAAAATCGCCGCACCGCCGCATCCAGCCACTTGCGCGCGTTAGTTAGGTTAGATATATTACCTCCCCAAGGTCCGCCACACTAACCAACCCGGGAGCCACGCCAATGTCCGACCTCTCCACCCCCGCCACCCTCGAATACTACGACGAACTCGCCAGGTCCCTGCCGGCGCCCATCCCCGAAAACCCGGAACTCCGCCACCGCCGCCTTTCCACCGCGATCGAGACGTTCCAGGCCCTGCGCCCGGGCGACGCCTACGAAGGCCGCCTCGCCGTGCGGATCGTGCTGTGCGGCGCCTTTGCCGTGGAATGCCTGTACGAAGCCAGCATCTACCGCGAGGACTTCTCGAAACGGTCCCGCTGCCGCTCCCAGGCGAACAGCTTCCAGCGCGAGGAACGCGCGGCCATGCACATCCTGGTGCGGGAACAGAAGGAGCGGCTGAAGATGGAAGGCGTGGCGGGCAGCGCGCAGCCGCGGCCGGCGATGACGGCTGGCCCCGCGCCATCCGCCGAACTCCAGGCCACGCCGCCGCGCCCGACCGCGGCCCAGGCCGCGCCACAGCCGGAGGCAGCCGGGTCCGCGCGGCCGCCCTCACCCGAGGCGATCGTCCAGGCCGAGGACTTCGCGGTGGAGGAATGCGTCGCCGCCGCGCAGATCCGCCGCGACGGCGGCGTCACGCCTGATAGCAAGGCGCATTTCCATGCGGTGACGTTCCCGGCCGATCCGGCGGTGATCGACGCGCTGGTGCGTGGCACCAGCGACCTGCTGGCCTCGCTCGACGAGATCGGCGGCGAAACGCTGGCGAAGGCCGCGTGACGGGACCGGCACGGAAATGCAGCACTGCGTCGCGCTAATCGGGATTTTGAGACAACAGTGAGACGGCCCTGGCACTCGCTCCCGCATCGCTACCGGACGTCGCGCCGGCCGTTGGAAAGGACCGCAACGGGGCAGGGCCGGTTGTGGCCGCTGGGCTCGCCCCCCAGGTCACGCGCCCCCGGGGGCAGGATCTCCTTCGCTTCTGCGGGAGGGCCTATCGGAACCCCTGCGCTACGACGTACAGCTCGCTGGACTCCTTGCGGCTGGCAGGGGGTTTGGCGTGCCGGACCGAGGCGAAGGAGCGCTTCAGCCGCAGCAGCATCTCCCGCTCGCTGCCGCCCTGGAACACCTTGGCCACGAACGCGCCGCCGTCTGCCAGCACCTCGGAGGAAAAATCCAGCGCCGCCTCCGCCAGGGCCATGATGCGCAGATGGTCGGTCGCGGTGTGTCCGGTCGTGTTGGGGGCCATGTCCGACAGCACCAGGTCGGCCTTGCCGCCCAAAGCCTCCACCACCTGCGGCGTGACCGCCGGGTCGAGGAAGTCGCCTTGCAGCAGCATCGCTCCGGGCAGTTTGTCGATCGGCAGCAGGTCCAGCGCGACCACGCGCCCGGCGCCGCGCTGCACCGCCACCTGGGTCCAGCCGCCCGGCGCGGCGCCCAGGTCCACCACGCGCATCCCCGGCCGGAGCAGCTTGAACTGGTCGTCCAGCTCGATCAGCTTGAATGCGGCACGGGATCGCCAGCCTTGCGCCTTTGCCGCCGCCACGTAGGGGTCGTTCAACTGGCGGACCAGCCAGCGCTGCGACGCCGCGCTGCGATTGCGCGTGGTCCGCACCGACACCGCGAGGCCACGCGGCGCCCCCGGACCCTTGCCGCTGCCCAGGCTCATGCCGGCCGGTGCGATCCTGCCCGCCGGCCGCCGCGGGCACCGTCGCCGCGCATCATCCGCAGCAGCATGCCCTCGCGCAGGCCGCGGTCGGCCACGATCACCTGCGGCGCGGGCCACAACCGGGTGATCGCCGCGAAGACGGCACAGCCGGGCAGCACGAAGTCCACCCGATCGGGGCCGACGCAGGGGTGTTCCGCCAATCCCTCCCGCCCCATCGCCCGCAGGCTCGCCAGAGCGGCGCCGGCGGCTTCCGCGCTCAGCACCACACCGTCCACCAGCGGGCGGCGGTAGCGCGGCAGTTCCAGGGCGATGCCGGCCAGCGTGGTGACCGTGCCGGAGGTGCCGAGCAAGGTGACGCCGCCGTGGCGGATCTCGCGGCCGATGCAGTGGATGGATTCGAAGGCGGCGAACCTGGCGGCGACGTCGTCCACCATGGCGGCGAAGCCGTCCGGGGTGAAGCCTGCGCCGCCCCAGCGTTCTGCCAGCGTCACCACACCGACCGGCAGCGAGTCGTAGCCGATCAGCGCCGGCCGGCCGTCGGTCAGCCGCACCCAGGCGAGTTCGGTGGAGCCGCCGCCGATATCGAACAGCAGCGCCCGCCGGCCGCCTCCCTCGAGCAGGGGAGTGCAGGATTCCGAGGGCGAGTTCGGCTTCCTCGCGGGCGGTGATGACGCCGATGTCCAGGCCGGTTTCGTGTTTCACCCGGGCCAGGAACTCCCGCCCGTTGACGGCGCGGCGGCAGGCTTCCGTGGCGATCGCGCGCAGCCGGCGCACGGGGCGGCGGGCGAGCCGGGCGGCACAGGCATGCAGGGCGGCGAGGGCGCGGTCCATGGCGGTGGGGCTCAGCGCACCGGTGCGGTGCAGGCCTTCGCCGAGCCGGACGATGCGCGAGAAGCTGTCGAGCACGCGGAAGCTATCGCCGGACGGCGCGCCCACCAGCATGCGGCAGTTGTTGGTGCCCAGGTCGAGCGCGGCAAAGGCCGGACCGGGAAGCCGGTGCGTCTGCGTCGTCCGAATGGCGGCGGAGTCCGCCGAAGGAGCCTCCTGCGGCATCATAGCTGCATTGTCGTACGCACGTGGGTGTCGGGGCAAGCTCCGAATGCAGTTGCCGACCCGACCTTGCCGAGAATTCACGCCGGGGAAGGGCGGACCTACAACGCGGACGCATCGCTGTGGCGTGTCAATTCGGGTGCTGGGGCGTCGCGCGGGGCGCCAATCAGCCATCCGCCGCTTCGGCGTCCGAAGCAGATTGTTTCGCGATAAGCCGGCATAAAGATACCCATCGCCACTGGCGTGCTGTAGCCTCGCCGAGAATGACCGATTCGCCCGAGTGAAGGAGGCCAGCGCATGACCCTTCGCGGATTCCTGTTGTGCTATCTCGGCTCGGTCCTGCTGGTCGGTACCGCGGGAGCCAGCGGATACCACCTCCTGGCGCGACATCGCGCACAGGTCGCAGCGCGGGAGACACCGGAGCCATCATCCGCCATAAGCGTGACCCCAGCGATCGCAGCGGTGCAGCCGCTCACGCCGAACGGCGACCTGGTCCAGGCGCCACATCCGGCGGCCTCCAACGGTCCGCCGAACCCCGCCGCATCGTCGCCGCACCGGCGTACCGCCGCTTTGCCGCTCTCGTTGCCACCGCTCCGCCCCCACATTGCCGCAGCGGGCGCCGGCTATAGTCGCGCTTGGCCGGCCGAGAGGCGCGTCGCCCAGCAATCAACCTCGCGGGTGCCAGCCGCACGCGCGCCGCGTCACCCAGCCGGTACTTGCAACCGCGACGCCGCCGCAGGCGCCGTACCCACGCCTAAATCAATATGCGCCGAGCTTGCCTCCCTATGGCGGTTATGCCCAACCTCTGCCGCCGCCATCGATCCCATACAACGCCTATCCCGGGTATCCGGCGTATCAGCCAGGCTATGCGTACCTATTACCAGCGATACCCGTACTACCCAGTTTACTGATACCAGGCTGCGCTTTGTCGATCTCGTTACTTGGGCGGGTTGACTACCGCAGCGCGATCTCGAGCCAGCCTCTTGCGTCGAACCGCGCCACGTCGCCAGCCCGCAAGAGCACTGTCGTGTTATCGGACTCGACGATCGCCGGGCCGGTCAGCGCCTGATCGGCGCTCAGCGCTGCGAAATCGAACACCGGCAGCGCCGTCCAGCCGCCCAGCCAGACCCGCCGCCGTTGCTTCGGCTGCGCGAGCCCCGGTGCCTTCTCCGCCGCACGACTGACGGGCGCCGGCAGCCGCCCGATCACCGAGGCCCGAGCGTTCACCAGCACCACGTCCTGGTCGGGCGACGAATAGGTGTAAAGCGCCTCGTGCGCCCGGTGGAACGCTGCCTCAATTCGATGCGCCAGGTCCGGCGCCTCCCAATCCATCCATCCAGATCCACCGCAATCTCGAACACCTGCTCGCCATAGCGCATGTCGGCGGAGCGGCGCACCGTCACCTCGCCGTCGAACCACGCCAGCCGGGCGCGGCCTTCCTGTTCCATTTCGGCGAACGCCTCGCGCAATGCGGCGACGTCGATGCCGTGCGTCTGCGACTGGCTGCGCATCAGCTCGATCCGCAGATCGGTGTTCAGCATGCCCCAGGCCGAGAGCACCGACGCGGCCACCGGCACCACCACCCGCCCGATGCCAAGCTCGGCCGCCACGGCGGACACGTGCAGTCCGGCCGCGCCCCCGAACGCCAGCAGCGCGAAGCCTCGCGGATCGACGCCGCGCCGAACCGTCGCCACCCGAACGCCGTCCGCCATGCGGGTGTTGACCAGGCGATGAATGCCGAACGGCCGCCTCGGCGAGTTGACAGCCCCAGTCCGTCGGCGACGCGCTGTATCGCCGCGGTGGCCGCGGCCACGTCCAACCGCCGCCGCCCGCCCAGGAAGTTCGCCGGATCGAGATAGCCCAGCACCAGGTTGGCGTCCGTCACCGTCGCTGCCGCGCCGCCTTGGCCATAGCAGGCGGGTCCGGGATCGGCGCCAGCGCTGTCCGGTCCCACCGCCAGCAACCCCGCGCGGTCGATGCGTCCGATCGAGCCACCGCCGGCGCCGAGCGTGACGATGTCCAGCCCGGGCAGCGCGATGCGCGCGTTGGCCACCGTCTTGCCGCCGGACAGCGCCGGTTCCCCGCCACGCACCAGGGCGATGTCGGTCGAGGTGCCGCCCATGTCGAACGCAATCAGGTCGCGCGCGACCCCGGCTCGCGCCAACGCCACCGCCGCCGCTACGCCGCCCGCCGGGCCGGACAGCGCGGTGCCGGCGGCGAGGCGGATCGCTTCGGGCACCGAGGCGACGCCGCCATGCGAGAGAATCACCAGCAGTTCGCCGCGATAGCCGGCTTCGGCGAGGCGGGATTGCAGCCGGCCGAGATAGTTCTCGATCACCGGTCCGACTGCGGCGTTGGCGACAGTCGTGGAGAAGCGCTCGAACTCCTTGATCTGCGGCAGGACGTCGGACGACGCGGTCACGTAGGCTTGCTGCATGCGCGCGCGGACCGCGGCTGCCGCCGCTTGCTCGTGCTCCGGATTGCGCCAGGCGTGCAGGAAGCACACCGCGACGGCCTGCACGCCCTCGGCGGCAAGCTGCGCCACGGCGCGGTCGAGCGATGCCAGGTCCAGCTTCGTCTCGATCGAGCCGTCGGCGCGGGTGCGCTCGCGGACCGGCAGGCGCAGGTGGCGGGGCACCAGCGGATCTGGCGGCGCCATGCGCAGGTTGTAGCGGTCGGGTTTCAGGCCCTCGCGCATCTCGATGATGTCACGATGGCCCTCGGTGGTGAGCATGCCGACGCGCGCGGCCTTGCCCTCCAGCAGCGCATTGGTGGCGACCGTGGTGCCGTGCACGATGCGGGACGTAGCGGACAGCAGTCCGGTTGTGTCCAGGCCGAGCGACTGCGCGGCGAGCGCCAGGCCGTCGAGCACGCCGTCCGACTGGTCGCGCGGGGTGGAGGCGGCCTTCGCCGTGACGGTGCGCCCGTCAGTCGTGGAGACGACGATGTCGGTGAAGGTGCCGCCGACGTCGATTCCGATGGTGTAGGTCATTGCGCAAGGGTGGCGTGACGGCGTGCGGCAGACAAGGCCGGGGGGTGGCCATGCGCACAGCCTGGAGGAGGCTTATACCAACCCGCCGAACGATTCGACTCTCGACCGCTTCGCACGGACCGCCCTAACCGTCATGGCCGGCCCATGGCCCCGGGCGCTTGTCCCGGGGCTTGTGCCGGCCATCAACGCCTTGCCTTCGTGCACGCAACAAAAGGCGTGGATGGCCGGCACAAGGCCGGCCATGACGGTTAGGGACGGCCATGACGGTTAGGGGCGGCCATGACGGTTAGGGGCGGCCATGACGGTTAGGGGCGGCCGTTGTCGTACGCCAATCGTTTTGCGGGTTGGTATTACATGTACGGCGGCGGCACGGAACAGACCAACATCTATGCCGCCAATGGTGTTTATTGCCGGGTGGTGCCGACACCCTGAATCAGCGTAATGTCACGCTAGCCATGTTGGGGGGCGTCGCGAGGCGGCGCGTGCCATGATACGACAGCCGACTGGAGTATGTGGTGATGCATGTCGAGCGTTTTTCTTTGGCATTGGTTCTTATGTTGAGTGGCTGTGCACAACAGGCGCCGCCAGATCTTCAGGCTGCGCTGAAGGGCATCGACAAGTCGCGCTTTCTCGCCTGTTCCGGGCCGCCGATTCTGGAGATGCCTCAGGGCGACCAGGATCGCATGGCGTTCCTGACGAACTTGAAGCGTGGCGAGGCAATCGGTATCGCGAGCCCGACCGCCGACCCAACCGCGTCATGTTCGGTGAATGCCGTGTTTGAAAACTCACGGCTGGTCAGCGCGGCATTTTCGGGCAACCAGTCTATGTGTCAGGTTGTGTTCGCTCCGTGCCTCTCAAAGTGATGGGTGACAGGAGGCGCGCATTCGCCGTTAGTGACACTCGCTGATCGATGCGGGCTTCTGCTTGGCCTTCTTGCGGGGGAGCAGCTAATGCCAACCCGCCGAACGAGTGACTCTCGACCGCTTCGCACGGACCGCCCTAACCGTCATGGCCGGCCTTGTGCCGGCCATGACGGTTGGGGACGGCCGCTGTCGTACGTCAATCGTTTTGCGGGCATGGATGCCGACCGGAGCCTGCCACCGGGCGCTTGACCCGGTGGTCGGCATGACGGAGGGAAACGAAGCGGCGTGCCATCAATCGGTTCGCTCGATTGTTGGGCGTCGGCTTGGGCGGCAATTGTTTCGTCGCTTCGCGCATCGCAAGGATGACGGAGTATGGTGCAATGACGGTTTATGCCCTGCGGTACGTCTGGGAGGCTGGTCACCTCGCCAACCCCTCGGCTGCGTCCTTCACACGTGCCGCGGGATCGCGTTCCTCCGGCGGTCCCCAGCCACCGCCGCCGCCGGACAAAACGTGGATGACGCTGCCCGCCGGCACCACGACGCCGACCTCCTTGCTTTTCAGCTTGCGCGGCGCCGCGCCGGGCGCCAGCAGGGTGTAATCGTGCGGGGCACCGTCGTGGCCGCCCAGCACGCCGCGGGCGCCGTGCACGATGCCTTCGCCGGCGGTGTTGGCCAGCGCGGGACCGTCGGTTTCGACGCGCAGCCGCATGTCGCCGCCATAGCCGCCGCGGTGGCGGCCATCGCCCGCCGACCCAGGCCGGTATTCGTGCGTCTCGAACACCAGCGGGAAGCGTTCCTCGGCAACCTCGACGCTGCCGAACTTGATGCCGCCGGCGGAGTGCCATTCGCCGATGGTGGAGAACCCGTCTCCGGCGACCGAGCCGCCGCCGCCGGGGCGCGCCTGGAACATGTGCCAGATGAAGCGGCGGCCGTTGCGCGGGTCCGTGCCGTTCAGGGCGATGCGCAGCCGGCGGCCCCAGCCACCCATCGCGCGCTCAGGGCAGGCGGGGGCGAGCGCGACGATGATCGCCTCGATGATCTCGTTGGAACAATGGCTGGTGCACATGGTGACCGGTGCGCCCTCGCGCGCCCAGACGATCGTGCCCTCCTTCAGCACGACGTTCAGCGGTCGGAAGGCGCCCTCGTTCTTGGTGATGTCGGGATCGAGCAGGAAGGCGAAGGCCATGGCGACGGCGGATTGGGTGTTGGCGAAGGAGGAGTTGATGAATCCGGTCACCTGCGGATCGGAGTCGGACAGGTCTACCGTGACGTCGCTGCCCTGCTTGGTGACGCGGGCGCGGATGACGATGTTGGTGCGGTCGAAGCCGTCGTCGTCCAGCACGGCTTCGCCTTGGTAGATGCCGTCGGCCCAGGCGGCGACGATGGCGCGGGCGTGACGTTCCGCGGCGTCGAGCATGGCTTCGGTTGCGTCGGCCAGGATGGGGGCGCCGAATTCGGCGATCACCGCGTTCAGGCGGTGCTCTCCCAGTTTGGCGGCGCCGATCTGCGCGGCCAGGTCGCCGCGGAAATCGCGCGGGTGGCGGACGTTCAGCGCCAGCATCTCCAGCAGGTCCTCGCGCAGCACGCCGTTTTCCGTCAGGCGCATCGGCGGGATGCGCAGGCCCTCGTGCCAGATTTCCGTCGCGGCGGGGTTGTAGGCGCCATGCGTGGCGCCGCCGATGTCGGAGTGGTGCGCGCGCACCACCGACCAGAACATCAGTTTTTCGTCCCCGGCGAACACGGGTACGAAGGCGGTGAGGTCGGGCAAATGCGAGCCGCCGCGATACGGGTCGTTCAGCAGATAGACGTCGCCCGGCGCCGGGTTGGGAAAGCGCGCGGCCAGTGCCTTCGCAGCCCACGGCATGGCGCCGACGTGCACGGGGATATGGTCGGCCTGCGCAACCAACCGGCAGCGTGCGTCGATCAGCGCTATGGAAAAGTCGCGCGAGGAATTCAGGATCTGCGAGTAGGCGGTGCGCAGCATCGCCTCGCCCATTTCCTCCGCGATGGCGTTCAGGCGGTTCTGGAGAACCGCTACGGTGATTGGGTCGGTCATACGGCCGATGGTGGCAGATGTCCGGCTTGCTGGGAACGTCGGTTGATGGCCGCTTTTGGAATAACCGGCTGCAACCGGCCGGTAACGATTGTGACATATTTTTAGAAATTCGAGTGTAATAATATTCGCGCATTGTCGAAAAAAGGTTTACCACCTCGCTCATTGGCGGGCCTGATAGGCAGCCGACGAGGAAGACGTCAATGACAACCGGATATATGGAACACCACCTGCGCCAACTTGCCACTTATGGCTCCGAACCCCTCGGCGCCGGGCGCTGCCGACATCTTGCGGCAGCGATCGCCGAATTCGGGCCGGAGTGGTCGGTTGAGCTGCATCACGACGAGCATGGCGAGGCGGTCATCGTGATCATGCCGGAGGATCCTGACGATGTGATCCATCCGACGTTGATCGTGTACGCGAGATGCATCGGCCTTCCACCTCGACGAATTGCGGTGCGACGCATATCAGAGGCTCGGCGACCACCGAGGATGGGCGGATATCCTGCGTGCGGTCCAGATCAGGCTGATCTGGGAGATGGCGCTTCCCACAACGGTGCACTGACGCGCGAAGCGAGGGCACGACTGGTCCGACCCCGTCACTGCGACCCCGGCGAAGGCCGCGGGAAGCCGTCTCCCCCGAAAGATCCCTTGAACCCACGCGGGAGATCGCTTCCCCGGCCTTCGCCGGGGTCGCAATGACTCTGGGACGCGGGATGTAGCCATCTCGCTGTGGCGGCCCGAATAGCCGAGGGCCTGGGCCTGGGCTAACCTTCCGCGCATCGATCTTGACTCCGCGCCGAAGGAAACGCCAGCATGAAAAACAGCCAGCACCGCATCCTCACCACGCAGGCCGGCAGCCTGCCGCGTCCGGACGATCTGATCGAGCTGACACGTGCCCGTCAGGAAGGCGAAACGAACGACGAGGCCGGCTACCAGGCGCAGCTTGCCGCGGCAGTGCAGGACGTCGTGCGGCGGCAGCGCGAATGCGGCATCGATATCGCGGGCGACGGCGAATACGGCAAGGGCATGGGCCAGCGCATCAACTACGGTGCGTGGTGGAGCTACTCGTTCCAGCGCCTCGGCGGATTGCGGCTGGGCGACTACATGTATCGCATGCCGCCGAACCGCCGGGAGGGGGATGCGATCGTCCTGACCGCCTTCCCGGACCGGCGCGATCGCAACCTGTTTCCCACTGCCTATTCCGATCCGGATTCCGGCGTGTCATCCAACCGCGGCGGTCCCGGCATGCGGCTGCCGGTCTGCGTGGACAAGCTGACCTATACCGGGCACGACGCGATCGCCGCCGACATCGCGCATTTCAAGGCGGCGTTGCAGGCGGCGGGAGTCGAGGAAGGCTTCATGACCTCGATCGCGCCGGGGAGTTGCTCGCGCATCGGCAACGAATATTATAAGACGGAGGAAGAATTCATCTACGCCTGCGCTGACGCGATGCGCGAGGAGTACAAGGCGATCATCGATGCCGGGCTGGTGTTGCAGCTCGACGATCCTTCGATTGCCGAGAACTGGGACCAGATCAATCCGGCGCCAACGGTGGAGGCGTATCGCAAGTTCTCGATGATCCGGGTGGAGGCGCTGAACCACGCCATCAAGGGGCTCCCGCAGGATCGCATCCGGTTCCATCTGTGCTGGGGAAGCTGGCACGGCCCGCACGTCACCGATATTCCGATGCGGGAGATCGTCGGTGTGATGCTGGCGATCAACGCGCAAGCCTACTCGTTCGAGGCCGGCAATGTGCGGCACGAGCATGAGTGGCGCGTGTGGGAGGGGGTAAAACTGCCGGCGGGAAAACTGATCATCCCGGGAGTGGTGAGCCACGCCACCAACGTGGTGGAGCATCCTGACCTCGTGGCTGACCGGATCGTGCGCTTCGCCAAGCTGGTCGGGCGGGAGAATGTGCTGGCGGGGACGGATTGCGGGCTCGGCGGGCGCGTGCATCCGGAGATCGCCTGGGCGAAGTTGCGCACACTGGCGGAGGGTGCGGCGGCGGCGACGAAGCAGCTTTTCTAAAACCTCTCCCGCGGGAGCGGGAGAGGTCGAGCCGCGCAGCGGCGAGGGTGAGGGTGATCGGGTCGGCACGCAGCAGCTTTTGGCACGTGCGAAGTATGGGTTAGGTGGGGCTCGCGGCACCCTCACCCTCGGTGCTTCGCACCTTCGACCTCTCCCGCGTAGCGGGAGAGGTTATTTTGTTCATTCACCCCTCGATCTTAACGTACTCGAAATCGCCCGGCTTGTTGTCGATACCGATCCGCGGGGGCGCGATCCAGCCGGCATAGGCCCCACGCTCCTGCACCGGCTTCATCAGGCTATCGACAAAGCGATAATCCTCAACGGTCGGCAGCATAGCGTCGGCACGCGCTGTCCATGCGTCCTTGCTCAGCAGGTTGCCATCGGTGTCCGCATGCACCGCAGCAAACTCGCCGATGCGGCGGTTGAATGCGACATGCGGCAGGCGGATGCGGAACTCTGTGCCCGCGCGTTCCAGAACACGGTTCCAGCGCGCCACACCCGCCGCGGCATCGATCATAAAATCGTCGCGCAGCCGCATGTTGAGCGACGACAGCGCCGGCACGTCCTCGCGCACGATCGCGCCGTCCCTTAGGCGCAGCACCGGATACGTGTCGCTCAGCAACTGATGGTCATCGGCCAGCCTGTCCTCGCGGTAGCGGCCCTTTAGCCCTGCGTTGAACGCGTTGGCAGCGTTGGTGCTGATCTCCGAACCGAACAGATCCAGCGTCAGCGAGAAATGCAGGTTCACCTTGCGCTGGATGGTCGGCAGGTCGATCACCCCCAGAGCGCGCACCCGTTCGATGTCGGTGGGATCGTCGATACCGGCCGCGTGCATTGCCTCACAGGTGCGTTGGATGACGCGCTGCACGCCGGTTTCGCCGACGAACATGTGGTGCGCTTCCTCGGTCAGCATGAAGCGGCAAGTGCGTGACAGCGGATCGAAGCCGGACTGCGCAAGCGCGGCGAGCTGCATCTTGCCGTCGCGGTCGGTGAAGAAGGTGAACATGAAGAAGCTCAGCCAGTCCGGCGTGCGCTCGTTGAATGCGCCCAACATGCGGGGCGAGTCGGATCACCGGAGTGCCGGCGGAGCAGTTCCTCGGCTTCCTCGCGGCCGTCGCGGCCGAAGTATTTTTGCAGCAGGTAGACCATTGCCCAGAGATGGCGGCCTTCCTCGACATTCACCTGGAACAGGTTGCGCAAGTCGTATTGCGAGGGGGCCGTCGCGCCGAGATGCCGCTGTTGCTCTACCGACGCGGGCTCGGTGTCGCCCTGGATCACCAGCAGACGGCGCAGCATCGCACGCTGTTCGCCGGGGACTTCCTGCCAGACCGGCTCGCCCTTGTGCGCACCGAACGGGATGGTGCGGCCTTCGACCTGAGGCGCGAGCAATATGCCCCAGCGATATTCGGGCATCTTCACATGGTCGAAGCGGGCCCAGCCTTCGGCGCCGACGCCGACTGCCGTGCGCAGATAAATCAGTGCGTCCTGAAAGCCGACGGGCCCCTTCGTCTTCCACCAGTCGATGTAGCCGGGATACCAGGTCTCCAGCGCCTTGCGAACGCGGGCGTCTTCGTTGAGGCCGACGTTGTTCGGGATCAGGCCGTCGTAGTCGATGGTCATTGCGTCGGACATCGGGGTACTCCAACACTGGAATCCTCTCCCGCTTCGCGGGAGAGGTCGGCGCGAAGCGCCGGGTGGGGGCGATCGGGTCGGCACGTAGCAGGTAGAGCGTGCCGACCCGATCACCCTCACCCTCGCCGCTTCGCGTCTCGACCTCTCCCGCTCCCGCGGGAGAGGTTTACAATCTTCATACCCGCACCGGATTGAATGCGGGGCGTTGGCCGGTGCCGTAACGCTTCAACGCACCGTCTTCACCGACCGCATTGGGCCGTTGGAAGATCCAGTTCTGCCAGGCGGTCAAACGGCCGAAGATACGCGTCTCCATCGTCTCCGGACCGGCAAAGCGTAGATTCGCTTCCATTCCGGTCAGGGCATCGGGCGAGAACGACGCGCGCTCTTCCAACAACAGCCGCACTTCGTCGTCCCAGTCGCTGTCGTCGAGCGCCGTGGTGACCAGTCCGAGTTCCTCGGTCGTTTCAGCGTCCAACATCGCACCGATCCGGGCGCGTGCGGCCTCGACGCTGCCCGGCTCGCCGAGGAACCGAGTTGCCAGGCGCGTCAATCCGTTGCCCATCGGATAGGCGCCGAAATTCAATAGTGAAAGATGCAATGTTGCCGGGCCGCGATTGTCGCCATCGCGCGTGCCGGCGAACATCACCGTACGATCAGCAGCGAACACCAGTTCGGCCAGCGAACCTGCGAAACAGCTTCCGGGCTCGATCAGTGTGACCAATGACCGCGACGTGACATCCACACGTTTGAACACCCGCTTCAGCAGCAGACGGATCTCGCGCACCAGCCAGTCGGCCCGATGCGTCTCCAGCAGCGCGTCCGCCGCCAGCACCGCGTGCGGATCGCCCTCCGAACGGAACACGACCAGCCCCAACTCAGGCTCGTTCAACCGCAGATGCAGGATCGCGTCGTCGAGTTCGCGCGCCAGCGCCAGCGGCCAGAACGCCGCGGCGGCGGCATGAATTCCGGCCAGGCCGGCGGGCAACGATCGAGGTCCGCACAAGGTGATCGTCGCACGATGCGCCGCATGTTCCAGCGCCACGCGCACATGCGGATAATGCAGCGCGTCGCCGGTGATGGTGCGATCGAGCGGCGGCAGCACGATCCCCTCGGCGGTAGCGGGCCGGTCGGACAATGCGGCTAGTGCCAGGGCACGCTCGCGCAGCTTCACGTCCCAGGTGGACGGCGGCACCACTTCGTCCACCAGGGCCATTCGACGGCACGCCGGCCACGCGCACCTTCCTCCGTGGTGCAGAACAGATCGGCACGATCGCGACGGACTTTGCGTTTGTCGGTGAGCCGCGTCAGCCCGCCAGTGCCGGGCAGCACGCCGAGCAATGGCAGTTCCGGCAGCGCGACGTTGGAGCGGCGGTCGTCGATCAGCATGATCCAATCGGCCGCCATCGCGAGTTCGTAGCCTCCGCCGGCCGCGCTGCCGCTCACCGCGGCAAGCCAGCGCTGACCGGAGTTTTCCCCCGCGTCTTCGATCGCCAGTCGCGTCTCGTTGGTGAACTTGCAGAAGTTCACCTTATGCACGTGGGTGGCCTGCGCCAGCATGCGGATATTCGCCCCGGCGCAGAATACGTTCGGCTTGCCGGAGCAAAGGACGACCGTGCGAACCTCCGGATGTTCGAACCGCAGACGCTGCACGGCGTCGGCAAGCTCGATATCGACCGCGAGGTCGTACGAGTTCAGTTTCAGCTCGCAGCCGGGGAACAGACCGCCGGCGGGATCGACGTCCATGGCGAGCGTGGCGATCGGCCCGTCGAAGCCGAGCTTCCAATGGCGATACCGCGACGGGTCGGTCTGGCAGTCGATCATGTCATTGGCCCTGGGTCATTGCGAGGAGCGAAGCGACGCGGCAATCCCCCGCCTCGCGAGTCGCCCATACTCATCGGGCGGGGGATTGACGCGTCGCTGCGCTCCTCGCAATGACGGGTTTTCCCCACGAAACGCACGATCGCATCCAGGGTCGCCTGCTTTGCTTCCAGGTGCGGTGCGTGGCGGGCACCCGGGATCAGCACGGTTTCTAACGGCGCACGCGCGTGGCGCTGCAATACGTCAAGCTGAGCCGCCGTGCCATAGGGGTCGTCGGCGCCTTGCAGGGCGAGGATCGGCACGTCGATGCCCGCGACGTCGGCGGTGATGTCGAAGTTGCGAAACTCCGGATGCAGCCAGGAGTCATTCCATCCGTGGAACGCCACATCCACGTTCCGATGATACCGTGCCAGCCGCTCTCGCAACGCTCCTTGCTGGTACTCGGCGCGAATTTCGCGGATGCTGCGGATGTTGAGGTCTTCCACGAAGAGATGCGCGGCGATCAGCACGACGCCGCGCAGCCGCCTGTCGCGCGCATTGCCGGCGTAGACCGCGGCGATCGAGCCGCCGTCGGAGTGGCCGATCAGAATTGCTTCGGCGATGCCGGCAGCGTCCAATACGCGTGGCAGAACGTCGTGCGCTTCGTCCTGCATATAGGTCAGCGGCCACGGCAGCGGCTTTGGGGCAGATTGGCCGTAACCGAAGCGCGAATAGGCGAACACCCCGCAGCCGGTGGCTTCGGCCAGCAGGGCGGGCACGTCGCGCCACAGGGCGACGCAGCCCAGGCCTTCGTGCAGCAGGACCAACGTCGGCGCTTCGGTGGGGGCCGGACCCCACCACGCGGTTTCCAGGCTGCGGTTGTCGAGTGTCATAGTACCGAGTGGCATGCGGCACCCTCACCCGCCGCTGCGCGGCGACTTCTCCCGCTCGCGGGAGAGGTTTTCCTGGCGCAGGCGGAAGCGCTGGATCTTGCCCGTCGCGGTCTTCGGCAGTCCGTCCACGAACTCGATCCAGCGGGGGTATTTCCAGACGCCGATGCGCTCTTTCACATGCGTCTTCAGCAGTTCCTTCACCGTATCCGCATCCTGCTGCTTCGCCGCCTCCTGAAGGATGACGAATGCCCTGGGTTTGGTAAGGCCATCATGGTCCTGCGCGCCGACGACGGCGGCTTCCAGCACCGCGGGGTGGGACACCAGGGCTTCCTCGACCTCGAACGGCGACACCCAGATGCCGCTCACCTTCAGCATCTCGTCGCTGCGGCCGCAATAGCGGAAGTAGCCCTGGGCATCGCGGATATAGGTGTCGCCGGTGTGGGTCCACTCGCCACGGAAGGTGCGGCGGGACTTGTCGCGCTGGTTCCAGTAGCCGTCGGCGGCCGAGGGACCTCGCACCACCAGTTCGCCAGCCTCGCCGTGCGGCACAGGGCGGCCATGCTCGTCCAGGACATGCGCCTCGTAGCCCGGCACCGGCTTGCCCGAGGTGCCGTAGCGCACGTCGTCCGGCCGGTTCGAGATGAAGATGTGCAGCATCTCGGTCGAGCCGATGCCGTCCAGGATGTGCACGCCCACCATGTCGAACCAGCGCTGCCCCACCGCCTCGGGCAGCGCCTCGCCGGCCGAGATGCAGCGGCGCAGGCGGTTCGAGCCCGCCTTGGGCCCGATGCGCGGATGCGCCAGCAACGAGGCGTACAGCGTCGGCACACCACCGAACATCGAGGGGTTGTGCTGCTGCATCACGCCCAGCACCGCGTCGGGCGTCGGCCGGTCGGGCAACAGCACCGAAGCGGCGCCGACTGACATCGGAAAGGTCAGGCTATTGCCGAGGCCATAGGCGTGGAACGCTTTGGCGGCAGAGAACATCAGGTCGTCGCGGCGAATTCCCAACACCTGCGCGCCATAAGTCTCAGCGGTATGGCGCAGGCTGGCGTGCACGTGCCGGACGCCCTTCGGCGCACCGGTCGACCCGGAGGAATACAGCCAGAATGCTATTTCATCCGGTGAGGCGGGTGCCGTTGGCGTGTCCGCATCGCCGGTGGCCAGGAAATCGGCGAAACCCACGGCGCGTGGCTCGCTGCTCGCTGCCGGGGGAGCGCCGCCGTCCGGCTGCGCAACGATAATGCGGCGCAAGCCAGGCAGACTTTGCAGCACCGGCAGCAGCGGCGCGAGCAAGGGCGCGGAGATCACCACCGCCTCGGCGCGGCTGTCGGCAAGGATGTAGCCGACCACCTCGTGCGTCAGCAGGGTATTGGCCGGCACCGGCACGACGCCGGCCCGTAATGCCCCCCAGAAGGCGATCGGGAAATCCACGGTGTCCAGCAGCAAGAGGACGATTCGCCGCTCCGGTCCAATGCCGGCAGCGCGTAGCGCACCGGCAAAGCGGTTCGTTTGATGCGCCAGTGCGGCGTAGGTCAGGGACCGCCAGGGGTCGAGAAACGCCGGCGCATCGCCGTGGCCCTCGCGCAGGTGGCGATCGACGAACCAATCGACCGCATTGCCGTCGGCTGCCACTTCTGCCATCGCCGTTCCGTTCGCCCCGGTTATGCGGGACAACGTTATACTGAAACGCTACTGCCGGCTATTAGCACACCCTGATTGAATTGCTGTCATTGCGAGCGAAGCGAAGCAATCCCCCGCCTGACGAGCGTGCGGAGGATCGTCAGGCGGGAGATTGCTTCGCTTCGCTCGCAAGAAACAACCGGCGGTGCCTGCCTCCTACGTCATGCCGACGGAGGTCGGCATGACGTAGGAGGTGGCATCGCCGCTGCAGTTTCATCCAGGGCGGGTCGCCCGTCCCCCGCCGGTGGCCAACTCGCTATGACAGCGGAACGCAGGAAATGACAGCGCGTGCCTCAGTGCGCAGGCGAGGCCGCTTGCGTACCGGACCCGGACCGCAGCAGGGTGCCGAGCAGGGTGCCGAGGTCCGTCGGCAGTCCGACAATGGTGGAGGGCAGGCGGCCATCGCTCTTGCGGCCGAACGACCGCAAAGCGTCCGCCGCCGCCAGCGCCTGTATCGTCGAAGCGTAGGGCGCGAGCGCCGCCGCGATGGCCTGATCCTGGCTGGCGATGTAGCGCCGGTTGACCGCATCCTGCACCACCGGATCGAAGGTGAAGGTGTCGGCCCAGCCGATGAAGTCCAGCGTTATGCCGACCGAGGCGAAGTAGTCGGTCGCCGCCTTGGCGACCGAGTCCATGATCTGGTTCGCCTCCTCGTTCGCCTTGTCGAAGCTGCGGCCGGCGATCTCGTTGCAGACCAGGGTCTGGACTTTCTTGCGTCCCACATCGTCCATGACATCGGATAGTTTGCGGCTGAAGAACACCGAGTTGAAAATGACCTTTGGATCGGTGCGGTCGCCGGCCGGCGGCAGCACGCCAAAGCGATAAAGGTATTTCGCTGCGTTCGGTTCCAGCACCGAGGCGCCGATCGACACGCCGACGGATATGTTCAGTCCCTCCTTGCTTTGGCAGGGAAAGGACTTGTTGCGGGGGACGTGCCGCGCTCGCGCGCTTCCACCCATTCACGGCTGAACGGCGTGCGATCGACGATGATCAGGCGGCCGGCCGGGACATAGAAGTCGAAAAAATTTCCGGAGCCCTGCAACTTGTTGTGGGGAACGATGAAACGCTTCACCGCTATCTTGTTGGCTTGCAGGTAAGCCTCGGAATCGAATTGCGCCTGGTTGTCCTTGTTGGCGCCGGCGTCCGGAATCCAGAAGGCAGATTCGTTCGGCAGGATGGTGTAGGCCTCGGTGTAGTCGGTCTTGTCGTAGTAGGCCTGGGCCTGCGGCGCAGCGAGCAATACGCAGAGCATAACCGCCGTGGCTCCGGTGACCCACCAGCGGCGGATCGGTGTCCACCAGATCGCCAGCACCACGGCCAGCAGGACGATGGCAGGGATGCCCAGATTGCTGAACAGATTCATGCCGACCATCGACGTGACGTAGGAGACGTTGCTGTTGGCGAATTGCTCGCCGGCCACGTCGCCCGACGCGATCGTGCCGATCGGATGCAGCACGAAGTTGATCCAGCCGTACAGCACGACAGCGGCCGCGGTGGCGATGGCACGGCGCAGGATATGGTTCACGTCAGTCTCCGACGTTGTCGCTTCGCGCCTGGGCCATGCCGACGTGACCCTGGAGGCGCTGTCCGCCGCCAGGATACGCCGGCAAACCTTAGCCAATCATTACAAACGCGCGGAGTTCGCCGCGGCGGTTCAGTTCAGCCGCAGGTCGATCAGGTGCTTCGGATCCGGCTGCAACTCGCCCTTCTCCACCCGCTTGACGATATCGGTCAGCGCCGCGTTGGCCGGGGTCGGGATGCCGATTTCCTCTCCCTTGCGCACGATGAGGCCGTTGAGGAACTCGATTTCGGTCCGCCGGCCTTTCACCATGTCCTGGCCCATCGACGGGCGGTGCTCGCCGCCGCCCGCCTTGCTGACCTCGGCCAGACGATGTTCGTCGTATTCGCGCACCGCGGCGGCATCGCCCTCGCCGGCCTTGGCGATGATTTCGGGATCGATGTGGTGGATGTCTTCCAGTTCGTAGCCGAGCGCCTGGCCGACGCGGATCGCCTCGCTGCCCAGCCGGGCACCGAAGCGGCGGAGGGCGTCGTTGGTCAGGATGGCCTTGCTGATCAGGCCGGTGCTGGCCGACATGCCGTTGGCCATCGCGTTGGTCACCAGCTTCGACCAGCGCTCGCCCCACAGGTTCGTCGTCGCCAACGCGGAGTCCGAATAGGCGACGAGGCGGCGGATTTCCTGCACGCGGTCGGTGATGCGGCCGTGCACCTCGCCGGTGCGGAACACAGTGTGCTTGTCGCCGCTCTTTCCGGCGGCGCGGCGCACGTGGCCGGGCTCGCAAAGATCGACAGTGATCGAGCTGGCGATGCAGCCGACGACACGGCCCCAGCCGACCACGTCGGCAATGGTCTCCTCGTTCATGCAGTTCTGTAGCGACACGACGAAGCCGTTCGGCGACAGGTACTGTGCGATCAGCGTCGTCGCCCATTTGGTATCGTACCACTTCATGCAGACGAAGGCGATGTCGATCGGCTTTTCCTTCGCCAGTTGCTGCGCGTCGGTCAGGTGCAGCGCGCGCACCTTGGCGGTGAACTCGGGCACGTCACGGATATGCGTGATGCGCAGGCCCTTGGCGCGCATGGTTTCAACGTGCTCTGGCCAGGGATCGATGAAGGTGATGTCCTCGCCCGCTTGCGCCATGTGCGCGCCGGCATAGCCACCCACCGCACCGGTGCCCATGACCGCGATCTTGTAGCCCATCTGGTTCCTCCCCATTCGGCGTCAGGCGGTCAGTGTCGCCGGATGCGCGGGGAACGCAAGATGCGGAGGGCTGGAGGAGAGGCTTGCGCCGGCCGCGCGAGAGGTCAACGGTCGGTAATGCGTCGCGGATGTTCGGATCGACCCTGTTGCCGCGCAAACTCCTCTAGCGCGCCGATCCTGCGAGCCAAGTCAGCGATATGTTGCATGACCGCAGCCGATGCGGCCGAAGACGCGGCGCTCTTCGCCTCGGCTATCAGTACGGCACCGCCCACTTCCAGCTTGCCCACGCGATCCTTCAAACCCTCGATGGCCGTCCCATGCTTCTGTTCGATCTGCATGAGCGCATCGACACCGCGCAACAGGTCGCGCAGGCCCGTGAACCAACTCATCGCCAACCCCGCCGTCTTGCCGGTGCCGGCATTCTATCATTGAAAGGTTAATGATCTGATAACGGGACAGAGCCGCCGCGTCTTACGCCTTGCTGAGCAACCGGTCAGCTTGCGCCTCCAGTTCTGGAAGCGTCCGCTTGAGCTTTTCGTTGAGCGCTGCAATCTCGGCCTCGATTTCGGCACGACGAGGTTCAGTACGCCGTATCGCAGCATTTGCTGGGGAACTCGGCTTAGACCCGACTTGCTTCTTCGCGCTCATCTCACTGCATACCCTGACCGTGCGAATCGTTTCAGTTATATATGCATCTGACATGCAACTGCAAGGGATAGTCTTCTATAATTACAACCCGTGGTTACTCTACCTGCAGCAACTGCGCCTTCAAATACGCCGTCTCGGGCAATTGCGGATGCACGGGATGATCCGGCCCGGCGCCGGAGGTGCACAGGATACGCCCCTCGCGCCGCGCGCGGTGCAGGCCGAACGCGATCTGTGCCGTCCAGGCTTCCAGCGGTGCGTGATAGCTGCAGGACGCTACGAACAGGAACCCACCCGGCGCCACCAGCGCCGCGGCCAACCGCGCCATGCGGCCATAAGCGCGCAAGCCGGCCTCGGCATCCTTGCGCGAGCGTGCGAAAGCCGGCGGATCGCATATCACGATGTCGAATTTTTCCCCCGCGGCGGCAAGCGCCGTCATGGTCTCGAACGCATCGCCCCGGCGCGCGGTGACGCGATCCGCCAGAGCGTTCAGCGCGGCGGCTTGCATCGCCAGGTCCAGCGCCGGCGCGCTGGCATCCGCCAGCAGGACGGACGCCGCCCCTGCCGCGGCGCAACGCAGGCCGAAAGCGCCGGTATGGCAGAACACGTCGAGCACGCGCGCGCCCGCCGCGAGCCCAGCGACGCGATCCCTATTGTCGCGCTGATCGAAGAACCAGCCGGTCTTCTGTCCGGCCAGCAGATCGACCGCGAACCGGACGCCGCCTTCCACCACCACAGCGGTCGCGTCGGAGCCGTGCAGCAGCGTGACACCCTCCGGCAAGCCTTCCAGCTTGCGGGCGCCCGAGTCATTGCGCCCGACAATGGCCCGCAACGGCAGCAACCCTCGCAGCGCCTCGACGATCAGGGGCGTCAGCAACTCCATCCCGGCGGTGTTGGCCGCCAGCACCGCCACGTCGTCGTAGCGGTCGATCACCAGCCCGGGCAGCCGATCGGCCTCGGCATGCACCAGCCGATGGAACGGCCCATCGCACACACGGGCCCGCAACGCCGTCGCTGCCGCCAACCGGCCGCGCAGCCAATCCGCATCGATGACGGCGTCCGGATGGCGATCCAGCAGCCGAGCGGCAATCAGCGAGTGCGGGTTGAACATGAAGGTGCCGAACCGGCCGCCATCGTCGGCCTCCAGGCGCACCAGCCCACCTGGCGGCAGCCGCCGGTATTCCGGGCGCATGGCGATCTCGTTGGAGAACACCCACGGCGCCCCGGCGCGCAACCGCCGCCCTTGTCCCGGGCCCAGCCGCAGCACCGGCCGGTCAGCGCCAGCGTCATGCATCATATTTCTGTCCCTGAAACCTTTTCACAACGGCACCCCGCATAGACCCTGGCCCACGCTCGCTACCAGGATCCACATCATGCCCGACCCGCGCGCCGCGCGCCGCCTGTTGGATTCACTTCGCTCGGCCGACTGGTTGACAGGGGACCGGGTGGTCGCCTGGAGCATCATCCTGCTGATCGAGGAACTGCTGATCGTCGGGTTCCTGGCGTTGTGGCAGCATGGCGTATTCGTCGCCGTGCACAACCTGCACTCGAGCGATTTCGTCAGCTTCTACGCCGCCGGCAAGCTGGCGCTGGCTGGGACGCCGGCCCTCGCCTACGACCACGCGGCGCATTACCTGGCAGAGCAACAGGCGACGTTTGCGGGGGCGGACTACCAGTATTTCTTCTACCCGCCGGTGTTCCTGCTGCTGTGTGCCGTGCTGGCGACACTGCCGTACTACGCGTCCTACGTGCTGTTCCAGGTCGCCACGCTGGTCCCGTTCATCCTGGTCATGCGCGCGGTGGTCCAAGCGCGCAACTGGCGGTGGTTGCCGGCGCTGCTGGCGTTCCCCGCGGTGTTCTGGACCGCTGGGAGTCGGTCAGAACGCGTTCCTGACCGCGGCGCTGTTCGGCGGTTTCACACTGCTAATCGACCGCCGCCCAATGTCTGCCGGCATGCTGCTTGGGATGCTTTGCTACAAGCCGCATTTCGGCCTCCTGGCGCCGATAGCCCTGGCGGCCGGCCAGCGCTGGAAAGCGTTCGGCGCTGCTGTCGCCACCCTGGCCGCATTGGTCGGCCTCTCCGTCCTGCTGTTCGGCTGGGGGACCTGGCAGGCCTACCTGACAGCCTTCGCAGGCTCCAACAACGTGTACAACTCCGGCCGCATCGATTTCGCCGGCATCGAAACGCCGTTCGGTGCCGCCCGTTTACTAGGCTTCCCGGCCGGGTCCGCCTATGCGTTGCAACTCGTCGCCGCTGTGGCAATGGCCGGTCTGACCGCGCTGATCTGGCAGCGCCGCATGAGCCAACCCCTGCGCTGCGCCTCCCTCCTGACCGCAACCCTGCTCGCCGTACCGCTGGCCTTGCTCTACGACAAGCTGCTGCTGCTGGTGGCGATCGGCTGGCTGGTGCGCGAGGCCAGCGCCCACGGCTTCCTGCCATGGGAGAAGCTGGTGCTGCTGCTGGTCTGGCCCACCTCACTTGTCACATGGGTAGTCGGCACCGGCCTGCACCTGCCGCTCGGCCCGGTGATCAGCGGCGCGGTGCTGGTCCTGTGCATCCGCCGGGTTTGGCTGGCGCTGTCGGCGCGGCCGCAACATGCCGCGCCGATTCACCGGGGTGGTCAGGTTGTCGGTGCGGCCCCGTAGGTCTTGAACCAGGCCAGCATACGCGCCCACGCAGCGGTCGCGTCGGCGGCGCGATAGCTCGGACGGTAGTCGGCGTTGAAGCCGTGCGGAGCGTCCGGGTAGATGACGATCTCCACCGTCTTGCCGGCAGCCTTCGCCTTGGCCTCGGCCTCGCGCACGTCGGCAACCGGGATGCTCGTATCCTGCCCGCCGTACTGGCCGAGGACCGGGCATTTGATCTGGTCGACGATGTCGAGGACGGTCTTCGGCTGGATGTCGCTGGTGGGGCCCTTGATCGGGCCATACCACGCCGCCGCTGCCTTCAGATGGGGGTTGTGCGCGGCATACAGCCAGGTCTGCCGGCCGCCGCGGCAGAAGCCGGTGACGGCCAGGCGGCCGAGGTCGCCCTTGTTGTCGCCGGCCCAGGCGGCCGTGGAATCGAGGTCGGCCATGTACTCGGCATCGGGCTTCTTGCTGATGACCTCTTTGAAGATCGTCGGAACGTCGGTCATCTTCGAAAGGTCGCCGATACGCGCATAGTATTCGGTGGCAACCGCCAGGTAGCCGACTTTGGCAAGGCGGCGGCAGAGGTCCTTGATATGCTCGTGGACGCCAAAGATTTCCTCGTTCACCAGGATAACCGGGAAGGCGGTACCCTTGGCCGGCCGAGCGTAGTAGGCCGGCAGGTGGCCGTCCTTCACCGGCACCTGCGTCTCGCCGGCGTCGAGCCCGTTGGTGTCGGTGGTGATCACCTGCGCGTCCACGCGCTGGGTGGCGAGTGTGAAGCCGCTGATCAGGCTGGTCATGACCAAGCCGCGGCGGGCGAGCGGGTAGCGGTGCAGGCCTGCCAGTTCAGACACGTCGTTCATGTGGGTCCCCCCGTGTTGGTGCGCGGGGCGGAGGATTGGCGAGAATGGCGGTTTGGGCAATGTGGTTTTGGTCGGGAGGCCGGCAAGGACGCCCCGTGCCGGCAACCTTGAGGTATTGCGTACACCCTCGGGCTTCGGCCAGCATGGCCCTGGCTGGCGGCCGGGGCTGCTTCGATTCCGATGCACGTTATACCAACCCGCCGAACGATTGCCTCTCGACCGCTTCGCACGGACCGCCCCCACCGTCATGGCCGGCCCTGTGCCGGCCATCCACGCCTTGCCTTCGTGCACGCGACAAAAGGCGTGGATGGCCGGCACAGGGCCGGCGATGACGGTTAGGGACGGCCGTTGTTGTACGTCAATCGCTTTGCGGGTTGGTATTAGTGTTGCGAGCCTAACGCTTCGTGCCACGCGTCCCGGTGGTTTTGCGAGCGAAGCGAAGCAACCCCCCGCGTGAGTTCGCGGGATCTCTCGTGGGGATTGCTTCCCCCGGCCTTCGCCGGGGTCGCAATGACGGGATTGGACGTGGGATCGATCCGTCGGAGTCAGAACCCTGGCTGCGCGTCGCGATCGTCAGACCGTCCGGTCGCGTGCAGCGCTCGACGACGTTTCACGCCGCTGCAGCCGATCGCCATTCGCCAGGATGGTCTCCGCCAGCGCTGCCGCCGGCCCGAGCCGATCCCGTCCGCCGCCCTGCACGACGAACTCCACCTCGCCCAGTTCCGGTAGCCGATACGCTGCCGGCATTTCCGCCAATCCCTCCGGCATCAGCCCCCGCGCGTGTACCGTGACCCCCAACCCGGCCAGTACCGCCGCGCGCAACCCGCTCAGGCTGCCGCTGGAGCACACGATGCGCCACGGGCGACCCACCCTTTCCAACGTCTCCAATGCCGCGGTCCGGGTGATGCTGGGCGGCGTGTAGAGGATCAGCGGCAAGGGCAGCGCGGGATCGATCCGCGTCGCTTCGGTGCCGATCCAGGCCAGCCGGTCGCGCCACACCAGCCGGCCCCGATCATCGCCCGCGCGCCGCTTGCACAGGGCCACGTCCAGCGCGCCGTCATCCACCATGGTGTTCAGCGTCGCGCTGAGATCGACCGTCAGCTCCAGATCCACCAAAGGATGGCGCTGCACGAAGTCGCGTAGCACCTCCGGCAGGCGGGACGACACGAAGTCCTCGGACGTCCCGAACCGCACCCGCCCGCGAAGTTGCGAGCCGGCGAAATACTGCTGCGCGCGTTCGTTGGCCTCCAGGATGGATCGGGCGAGCCCAACCATCGCCTCGCCGTCGGCGGTTGGCACCACGTGGTGGGTATCGCGCACGAACAGGCGCCGGCCTGTCGCGTCCTCCAGCTTGCGCACGTGCTGGCTGACGGTGGACTGGCGCAGGCCGAGCCGCCGCCCGGCCTCGGTAAAGTTCCGCGTCTGCGCCACGGCCAGAAAGCTATCCAATAACGCCGGGTCCAGCATGACGCGGCCTCCTATTATCACGACGAGCGATTACAATAAGCATGTCAAGCGCGCTTCACAATAACCGCCCATCTCGCCACAGTGTGTTCCAGAACGCGCAAAGGCCCCACGCCATGCAAAAGCTGCTGTCTCGGCTGCCGGTAGACCCCTACATCCTTGCAATCGTCGGGATGGTGGTGCTGGCGTCCCTCATCCCGGTGCATGGCGGAGGCGCCACAGCCGCCGGCTACGCGACCACTATGGCGATCGCCTTGCTGTTCTTCTTGCACGGGGCTCGCCTCCAGCCGAAGGCAGCGCTGGCCGGAGCGCGGCACTGGCGCCTGCACGTCGTGGTGTTCGCCAGCACCTTTCTGCTGTTTCCGGCATTGGGCCTCGCCGCCCGTGCCCTGGCGCCGTCGTTGCTGACCCCGCCGCTGTGGACCGGTCTGCTGCTGCTCTGCGTGCTGCCCTCCACCGTGCAATCGTCGATCGCCTTCACCTCGATCGCGCGCGGCAACGTCCCTGCCGCCCTGTGCGCGGCCACCGCGTCCAATTTGCTCGGCATCCTTCTCACCCCATTGCTGTGCGGCCTGCTGCTGCACGCCCAGGGAGGGTTTTCCCTCCACGCCGTCGGCGACGTGGTGCTGCAACTGATGGTGCCGTTTGCCGCCGGACAGTTGGCCCGGCCGTGGATTGCCACCTGGGCCGGCGCCAACAAGACCTTGCTCGGGATGGTCGATCGCGGTTCGATCCTGCTGGTGGTCTACGTCGCCTTCAGCGAAGGGGTGACGCATGGCATCTGGCACCAGCTCGACGCCTTGCAACTTGCGACCCTTATGGTCCTGAACGCGGCATTGCTCGGCGCGGTGCTGCTGGCCACCGCAGGCATCAGCCGGGCGCTCGGCTTCAGCCGCGCGGATACGATCACCACCGTCTTCTGCGGTTCGAAGAAGAGCCTGGCGAGCGGCCTGCCGATGGCGACCGTGCTGTTCGCCGGCCAGCCGGTTGGGCTGATCATTCTTCCGCTGATGCTGTTCCACCAGATCCAGCTCATGGCCTGTGCCGCCTTGGCCCGGCGGTACGCCGCGACCCGTGAGCCATTGCCGGCGGCCGGCGCAACCGCGTAGCCGGGCTGGGCGGAGAAGCCGCGCACCCCGCGGCCGGGTCAGACTTTCTCGGCGATCAGCCGGCGCCGGGCTGCGTCGGCCAGGAAACGCGAGCGGTTGGTGGTGACCCGATCGATTTCCTGCACCAGGTCTTCCGGCAGCGTGACGTTGATCCGTATCGCACGGCCGGGGTGGGCGGCGATCCGCACAACAAACCCAACCGCGTCGCGGTTCTGCGGATCGGCCATGATCGCATCGAGGTCGGAAGGCTCAGGAAGCGCTTCCCCGCCCGCGATCATGCCATCGACGTGAAACGCCAATGCTTCCTCGGCCATGCGGCGCGCCTCCTCGAGTGTCCGGCCCGCCGTCACGCAGCCGGGAAAGTCCGGGAAATCCACGCCGTAGTCGCTATTGTCGTCCTTTCGCAGCAGCGCGATGAAGTTGATCATCGGATACGCCTCAATGTAACACGGGCGGATTTCCTGAAAGGTCAAGATTGGGTCAACCCCGCTCAGAGCCTCGACGAAACGGCTGAAACGGCGTCACGAAATACTACTCACTGCCTGCAATGAAAACTCCGCCGCCCCCTCACCCCGACGAAGGGCGGCATGACGAGGTGTAGTGGCGTCGGCACCAAATGCTCGCCGTTTTCATCCCCGGTGGCGCACCGAGCAGGCCGATGCGGGGCATTGCAACCGAAACCGGCGTGTTCACTGATTTGCGGGTGCGGCGGGTGTCAGCTCGACGGGTGGCACTCGTCGTAGTCGCCGGTCTGCGAACGGCCCAGCGTCAGGGACGTGGTGACTTCCCCCTTGCCTTTCCCATCCGGCACGACAGTCGACTTGAAGCCCCTGGCGCTGGTGAATTCCAGCGCCCCGTTCGGCGTGACGGTCACCGGAGCCTCGCCGCCGTCACCGAACTCATTCTTGCCATTTGGGAATTTGGCCCAGATGTGAACGAAGGGGGCTCCATTTCGCACGAAAAACATGTGGCGTACGACCGAGGTTCCGACGGCGCCGGTGCAGGTCTGTCCGAACAACGGCGATGCCGGCGCCGGTTGAGCGAACGACGTGCTGCCCAATCCGACCATTGGCACAGCCAGAAGTATCATACCGACCAAGCGCATCTACCCCTCCCCCCGTCAATCGGGTGCGCGAAGGTAAGGGTAACTCGGTGTGCAGACACAACATTTTTCAGTGAGTTTCCCGGCCACCCCAACCGCTGCCTAGGCGTGTTCGAACGCGGGAAGCTCCGCTACGGCGCCGAAACTGATGCGGGTGCCATCGGACAGCGCCACGATATTCGCGGGCGGCGGCAGCATGGCGCCGCCGACATGGTTCCCGGCCCGCCCCCCTCCCGCGCCGGTAACCGTCGGGCCGTTCAGCGGCGATCCCGCGGTCAGGCCCCCACGTTCGCTCCGGTCATCACGACCGAGCGCAGTCGGCGCCGGGGCAGCCGGCCGCTTCGATCCGGAGGCAACGCGGGATCCATCGATCCGGGCAGCCGATGACAGAACACGCATCGCGCTCAAGCCGCCATCGGACACGATAGTCTCGGAATCGAACGGTTCGGCGGTTGACGTGGCCGGAGCAACGGATCGGGAATCGCGCATGGGAAGAGTCCTTCTGGTCAGCTCATCGGGCAACAGCGCCGCCGTTGGTCTACAATTGTTCTCCTAATCAATGGTTAACGCCGCCGCCCGAAAACGGTGTCGCGGCGCGCTATTGCAGCGGCACCGTGACCATGAAGCCGGGCGTCTGCATCGGCTTGCGTTGCTCCGGCGACTGATAGGCCGAGCCGGGAATGAAACCGTCCCCCGCGCCCAGGTCCTGCATGCGATAGACCCGCAACGCCCATGCAGTGTTCAGGTTTTCCGTCGCCGTGCCGGGCGCACGCACGGTGTTGTCGGGCATCGGAGCAGCGAGGTCGGTGGGCGGATCCATCGGGAGTGGCGGCGGCAGCGGCAACGGCGCAGGTGGTGGCAACGGCACCGTCGGTCGCGGAGCAGCAGCGGACAACAACAGGCTGCCGAGCAATACCGCCAGCGCGCGCGTCACAGTCCGGCCTCTGGGCTCGCGCCCATCCTCTGCACGCCGCGCCGGTCGTCGGGCGGGTTGCCCACCGGAGCGCCGAGCATTCCATCGCCACTTTGCCGCCACGCGTTCAGCGCCCAGCGAACGGAGGGGAATGCGATCTCGTCCCAGGGGATGGCGTCCCAGGCGAACAGCCCGACATCCAGGCTTTCGGGTCCGGCGGCGAAGCGCGGCGGCCCCGGGTCGGCAAACCTCGCCCGGAAAATCATCAGAACCTGGCCGATCCGAGCGATACTGAACACCGCCAGTAGCCCGTCGATGGCGATCGCCGCCTGGGCTTCCTCCATCGCCTCCCGCGCCGCACCCTCCTCCAGCGTCTCGTCCAATTCCATGTAACCGGCGGGAAGGGTCCAGTAGCCGCGGCGCGGCTCGATGGCGCGCCGGCACAGCAATACCGCGCCGTCCGCCACCACCACGGAGCCGACGACGATTTTGGGATTGTCGTACGCGACATAGCCGCACGGGGCGCACACGAGGCGCTCACGGTTGTCACCCTCCGGGATGCGGCGGACAAACTCCGGCATGGGAGCAAGGTGACCCCTTCGCCGCGCCGGAGCAATGCTTTTAGACCGACAGATCGAGCAAAGATCCGCGCGGCAGCAAGCGTGTCGGCTCCGCGCCGCCTTCTCCCTTGCCGGAAGGGGGCGCCTGCGGCGGCGGCGTTCCTGCGGGCGGCGGACTTCCGGGCGCTCGGATGGGCGTCGGGTGGACCGGGCTGATACCGCCGGCGGAAAAGGCGGCGAGGGACGCGACCGACAACATGGGGCGATCATCGCGCGAACCGGTTAAGGATGCCTGAATGTTCCGGCACTATGTAGCAAACGCCACTTGGCCGATGTAGCAAACGCCACTTGGCCGATGCGGCAATCGCCACTTGGCCGTCAATCACCGCAACCACACCGTCATCCCCGCGCAAGCGGGGACCCCAGCCGTTTGGGTCCCCGCTTTCGCGGGGATGACGATTCTTTCGGAGATGACAATTCTTTGTGGAGTTCGCTACATAACGCCTGAACTTTCCGCAGCAGGAGCAAGTCGCCGACCGTTGCGACGGGCTGCTTGCCGACCCTGGCACACTGCATGATAGTCGGCGGTACCGTCGGCTTGTTGCCGGCCAGACCACAGTCCATCGGTTCACGATGACCCAACTCTCCGACGATTGCTTTGCGTTCGGCGGCTCGCTGCTCGCGATCGAGGACGGCATCCGGCGGATTACCGAGCATGTCGAACCCGTGGCACAGGCCGAGACTGCCGCGCTGCTGGCCGCTGACGCGCGTATCCTCGCCGCCGACGTTGTCGCGCCGATCGATCTGCCACCCAGCGACAACGCCGCCGTGGACGGCTACGCGGTGCGATACGCCGATCTGACGGCAACCGATCCCACCGTCCTGCCGATCGATGGGCGTGACGTGGCGGGCGAATCGGTTTCGGCGCCGCTCGCAAACGGCACGGCACGCCGCATCTTCACCGGTGCGCGTCTGCCGCTCGGTGCCGATACCGTCTTCATGCAGGAGGACGTGGAAGCCCTCGGATCACGCGTCCGCTTGCCACAAGGCCTGAAGCGCGGCGCCAACACGCGCGCCAGGGGCGAGGACGTTCGGGCGGGCATCATCGCCCTGCCGGCGGGACGCCGCCTGCGGCCGCAGGACATCGCCCTCGCGGCGGCTTTGGGGCTGACCCAGCTTCCGGTCCGCCGGCGTCTGCGGGTGGCGATCTTCTCCACCGGTAACGAGATCGTCTCGCCCGGCCACACCCTGGGGCCCGGGCAGATCTTCGACGCCAACCGATTTTTGCTCGCCAGCCTGGTTGCCCGCGCTGGCGCCACCGCGACCGACCTGGGCATCCTCGCCGATAACCCGGAGAGCACAGCGCGGGCCTTGGATGCCGCCACCTCGGGCCACGACCTGCTGCTCACGTCGGGCGGCGTCTCGACGGGAGAGGAGGATCACGTCAAGACCGCAGTCGAGGCGATCGGACGGCTGGTATTCTGGCGGCTCGCCATCAAGCCGGGACGCCCCGTCGCCATGGGGGTGATACGCGGCGTGCCGCTGGCGGGGCTGCCGGGCAACCCGGTGGCCGCCTTCATCACATTCGCCAACGTCGTGCGTCCACTGCTCGCCCGCTTGGCGGGCGAGAGTTGGGAGAAGCCAGCCAGCTTCCCGGTGCGCTCCGCCTTTGCCTATCGCAAGAAGACCGGCCGCCGGGAGTATGTGAGGGTGCGACTGGTCACGAGTGCGGACGGCGCCATCGAGGCGCACAAGCATGCCCAGGAAGGCGCCGGCATTCTGTCGTCGCTCACCGCGACACATGGGCTGGTGGAGTTGCCGGAAGCGGTTACCTCGGTCGCACCTGGCGATACTGTCAGTTTCCTGTCCTACGAGGCGCTGACCTGACGAGGGGTGGTAGCTGGCGGATTGGCAGCCAAACCCCAGGCCGGTGAGTTGTAGTCCCAGAATTACTGGAAGCCTTCCTTGAGCAAGTACGCCCGCACCATCTGCAGGTTGTAATACCAGGCCGCGTAATCATTGACACATGGACGACCGCCTGAATGTCATGCCGACGAAGGTCGGCATCCACGACTGTTCCCCTGCAAAGCGCTGCGAAGTCGTGGATGCCGACCTTCGTCGGCATGACGGGGTAGGCACTGTCCGTGCGTCAGCCATTTCGCGGGCTGGTATAACGCAGCAGATCGCGGAGCCTGAAGCGTTGTGGGCGGGTGAGATTGGCCTTGCGGCTGGTTCGGCGGCGTTCCGCTCAGCGGCCAAATCCACTCACGCCGCGATGTACCGGATCGCGCGCAGGCTGGGCAGGAAGAAATAGGCACCACCGCGCACCGCGATGAATGATGGTACACCGCGCAGCCGCACGGCCGCGCCGCTCGGCTGCGGCAGCGAGAACGTGTCGGTAACAGGGCATCCGGCGATTGGTTGCCGATTTCCCAGCAGCGGATCGCTCTCGCCCGTGAGGCCGTCGAACTTCGTGCTGTTGATCCAGGCCGTCTGCACGAATTCGAACTGGCGCGACAGATTCGCGTTGAGACAGATAAAACGTAGGCCGATGTCTTCGTCTGGCGGACCAGGTTGCAGCGCCGCGTCATCCGGAATGAATGTTCCATAGGCGCGGCCGCGCCGGACCAGCCGATGAAAGCGGGTCGAGGCGATCAGGTCATCGCGCGGACGCTTCGTGCCGAAGCCGAATTCGCCGATTGCCCGCGACAGAAATCCCGACACATCGTCCGGCATATCGGCATTGCGCGGATTGGCACGGCGAATATGGGCGCCGAGCGGGCAGCGCGAGCCAAGCGGGTCGTCCCGGAAGATGAATTGGTTTTGTCGATCATCCGCATCGACTCCGGCAATGGGGTGCTCTGCAAGCGGGAGTAGCGGGCCGCCCGCCATCGTGCGCCCGACCATCGCCTCCGCCAGCCGCCGGCGATCCCGTTGCAGATCGTTCGCCTGGCGGTCCAGATATTGCCAGAAGCCTCGCACATCCTGCCGTAGGTCCCGCAGCACAAGGAAGCTCCCGTTACGCGCCAAATCACGTTTGGCCGGATCATCCTGGGCTGGTGACAACAGGTTGTTGGGATCGGCTGCGGGGTCGAGCAAGGGCCGTGCGGTGTACTTCCCATATTCGTTCGGATAGCCGAGCAGTAATTCGCCCAATGCGACACGGTTGCCGTAAACCAGCGCCGATTTGGTGGTTTGCAACGTCTGCCCCCAGTCAATGTCCGGCTGACTGATGCCATCGACGAAACCGAACGGCTCGCGGGTGTGGCCGTCGACCTCCTGGCCCATCAACTTGCTCGACAGCACCTCCATTGGCGCGAATGCGGCGGTCCAGAGCGGGCCCGTCACGCGCTCGGTCCAGGCGGGCAACTCGCCCGCCCGGGCATATAGCATAACGAGCATGTGCGGCGTGCGACCCGGCCCGCCCCATCGCCACTGTGCCGGGTCGTTGTCGCCGATATCGCCCAGTCGGCGCGAACGGTCGCTGTCGCCTGCGAGGCCGGCGATGAATTCGGCGGAGAACCCGGCGATCGCGGCTTCGCTCAAACCCAGATGACGCAGGCCTTCGCAGGTGAACGCGACGTGCAAGGCCATGTGCGGAAGCGGCGTGACGGCGGCGGCGCTGGTAACCGGTGCGGTCCGCAACCAATGTTTCGCCGCGGCGGCATCGGCAATCGTTACCAGCATGAACGACGCTTCGGTCAGGTGCCCATGCGCGAACCGCAAGAGGCCCTGGACATCGTCGAAGGCGACGCTTGTGGGGGTCAGAACAGGCTGAGCCATTCGCTGATCTCTTCATCGGACATGGTGGTGTTCTTCAGCCCGTCGCGAATTAGGCTGTTTCTTCTGAGGTCGAATGCGGTGAGCCCAGGATAGGCTTTGTACCAGACGTCGATCGGCAGTTGATGAGAAAAGATGAAGTCCTCGAAGGCCTGTTCGTTCGAGCAACCATCGAAGATCAGCCAGTTCGTCGTCGGATAGCCGAACTCCGTTGCTGAACAGCACGTTCAATCCCCAGCCGACCTTGTTGATGAAGTCGTCCATGTAGCTTTCCTGCGAGCCGTCGTAGTTGCTGGCGAAAATCAACTGCCGGCGGCCACTCAGGAAAGCCCAGTGTGCAAAATGGATCGTTTGCACCCGCGCGAGATGGCCGCGATTGAAGATATGCCGCGCCCCGTAATTGGTGACGACAAGTAGGACGGAAGCCGTCAGCAAGCGGAACAGACCGGGCTTCAGGCAGCCGATGACGATGTACGGATTGGTCACATCGTGATCCTCACGCTGCGTGATCTCCGCGTGACGCGCCGGGTCGGGCGGCCGGATGATCTGCGGATCGGCGCGTTCGTGCTGGCGCAGAAGATAAAGATACAGCGGCGCGATGAGTATGATGAACGGCAGCAGCAGCAGCGCCAGTAAGGCCCCACCCACCACAATGGCCAGATTGGCGAGCCAGCGGCCGAACGGAGTTGGTTCGGGCTCGCTCAGGGTGAGCGAGCCGGACGCGACAAGCGCATCGGCATGGGCCACCAGATTGCGCCAAAGGTCCCGGGGGTTGCTGATGGCAAGGGCGCGGGCCGGGGCGCTCAGATAATTCGCGAGCGCCTGGTACAGTGCGGCTTCCTCGCGGATCTGACGTACCGTGCGGCCAATCGTGTTGACATAGCTGGCGGCCGGCTTGCGTTGGTGCCGCAGCATCCATTCGAGCAGATCGGTATCGTCGTCGAGGCCTTCGCAACAGGAGAAAATCTGGCGCAGGCCGGCCGCCGCGCTGGTGGCGAGTTGTCGCAACGCCGCATCGCCGGACCCATCGCAATCGACGAGGAACGCCAGGGTCGGCGGAAGCTGTGGTACCGGAACGTTATATACGGCGATGTCAGCCGCATTCGGGTCCGTGAGGATCAGCAGGCGCGCGAAATGCAGCCGATCGAAGCGGCCAAACGGAATCAGCGCGTTGGCCGGATCGACGACACCCACGCTTTGGTTCATCGAGGCAAGCAGATCACGTAACGGCTTTTCCTGCTCCGGCCGGACTGGTGCCAAGATCAGGAAGTTTGCTTGCGGCGTCATCGCGGGTTCCACACGGGGGCGTCAATGGTTACGGGCGACGAAACTTGTCGTGGGCAGCGAGCCGATACCAGCCGGCGAGGTCGCGACCACCGCGTACAACGTCTTCGCCTCGCCGGGGGAATGACAGAGTTGCCCAGGTACGGTCGCCAAGCCGCCAAACCGAAGGGATATCGGTATTGCCGGTCGCATCGTCCCACGGCGTCTTCGACAGCATCTCGCCAACGTCGCGCCCGACGGGTGCGATCAGATCCTTGGGCGGGGTGCTGTAGCGGGCGCCGGACATCGGAAGATCATAACGAAGCTTCGGCTGCAAGGAATAGTAGAAGCTTCGGTCGGGTTGCCACCCAAGGGCGACCAGGTCGCCAGGCTACTGCAAGCGCCCGCGTATTCAATCAGTAATACCAGCCCGCAAAACGACTGACGTACGACAATGGCCGGCCCATGGCCCCGGGCGCTTGTCCCGGGGCTTGCGCCGGCCATGACGGCTGGGCCGGTCCGTGCGAGGCAAACGAGAGTCGAATCGTTCGGCGGGCTGCTATAAGCGTCTGTCCGGAAAAATTGCCAAGCGCGGCATAGTTTCCTGACTATGAGGCGGATGCAAGCCATCAGCAGGAACGGTGGCAGGCCGACTGCGACGGCTACCGCCGGAATCGACCCATTGCCGACAGTCGCGCCAGCCTCCGGCTCCGGTCTTGTGATGGGCCGGTTGAGGCTTGCGATCTTCACCCGCCCCCACGCCGGAAATGCGCGAAGAAGCGCGCCATGACCGCGTCGATATCGCCCTGCGCATAGCCCTGGAATACGAACTCCACATCCACCACAGGAAGCCGCACCGACGCGATCTTCCGCTGACGTGGATCGATCAGCCGCAGGCGCCAGCTTCGGTTCTGTTCCACATGGCTGAACTCCACCCGCTCGGGGTCGTATTGCACCGGCGCGATGGCGGGTAACCGCCGATGGAACTCCTCCGCAACGGTTCCCATCTCGAAGCGCAGCCTCACCTCGGCCGGCGAGGCGTCCATCAGCCGCCCGCGACGGGTGGCCAGATTGCGAGCACGTCCCCATCGACGAACCGCTTCGTGGCGCGCTGGCTGGGCGGGACGAACACCCCGTTCAGCACAACAAGCTTCACCAATGCCGATGGCATGCCGAGCGGCGCGATGATCGACTCGATGGTCGCGCCCGCATCGACCTCCATCGGCATCGCATGGTTCTTGCGGAACGCCTCGGGCAGATATTGGGTCAGCGACGCGTAGAGTTTCAGCGTCATCCGAACCTTGCCCGCAGTGGTTATGCTGGATGGCATGAGCCCTGTGCCAATTCGCCTTTGTTCAACCCCAAGGGGACCGCAACGATTGCCGCGTTAGTTGCCGCACGATCCGTTCGCTCGTCATGGCCGGCCTTGTGCCGGCCATGACGAGCGAACGGATCGTGCGGCCAATCGCTTTCCTCAAGCCGCAGCTTGTGCGCACGCAAGATAAGCGGCCATGAGCTGCGTCGGATCCTGCATCAGCCGAGCCTTCCACAGCCCCAGCTTTGTACGCGACTGGATCAGGCCGCGGACCACCCCGACGTGTTCTGTCAGCCCCAGGCTGGTCGCCCCGACCAGCACGTCGCCATCGAACTCCAGCCGCAGATATTTGAACGCGCCGTCGTCGCTAAGCTCGGTGCGATCGCCGCCGGCGACGCCCTGCCATTGACCGAACGACGCCGAAATCAGCCCGAACGTGTCGAGCACATTGACCGCCAGCGCCCCCTGCGAACGCGTTGGCCGTCCCACCATGTTCAGCGCCGCAATGCGCGCCTGGTCGGCCGCATTCAACTGGATCGCGTTGACGAAACGCGTGCCGGTGCCGAATTCCACCGCCTCGACGCAGTCGCCCGCCGCGTAGACGTCCGCTACGTTCGTCTGCATCCGGTCGTCCACCAGGATGCCGGTGTGGGTCGCGATGCCGCTGGAGGCCAGGAAGCCGATCTTCGGCCGCACCCCGGTCGCCGAGATCACCACATCCACATCCAAAACTTCGCCCTGCTCCAGCGTTACGTGCAGACCGCTGGCGTCATGCTCGATCCGCGTCGCCTTGGCGCCGGTCAGGATGCGGACACCCTTGGCCTCGCACCATCGCTTTATCAGCGCCGCCGCGCCCGGCGGCATCATGCGCGGCACTACGCGATCGCCCATTTCCACCACGGTCAGCGTGGCGCCGCGCGCGGTGATCGACTCCATGATGATGCAGCCGATGAACCCCGCCCCGAGTTGCAAAACCCGAGCCCCCGGCTGCACCGCCTGCGCGATCTTGCGGGCGTCGGCCAGGGTCCAGCAGGTCAGTACCCCGGGCGAGTGAATGCCGGGGATCGGCGGATCGGCAGGTGACGATCCGGTTGCCAGCAGCAGCCGATCGTAGTTCAGCACACTGCCATCGCTCAGCGTGACGGAACGCGCCTGTGGATCGATGCTCTGCGCCGCCGCCTGCCGCAGCGTGACTCGCAGCCCGGCGAAATGGTCCGCCCCCTTGCGCAGATACGTCCCTTGCTCGGCGATGTTGCCGCTGAGCAAATACGGGATCGCCATGCGTGAATAGGGCGGCTCCGGCTCGTCCCCCACCAGCACGATGTCATCCCGAGGACGCTGCGCGCGCAGCGTCTCGGCCGCGATCACCCCGGCCGGGCCGTTGCCGATAATGACGTGGCGGATCGGGCTCACGTCAGGGTCCCGCGTGTCATGGCCGGCGCAGGCTGGCCACCCACGACTTATCTTCGTGGTGCCAGCAAAGTCGTGGGTGGCCGGCCGGAGCCTGTCCTCGGGCGGGCCTTCGGCCCGACCCGTGAGCCGGCCATGACACGGGGGTGGTCATGAGCGCACCGTCACAGGCTGAGGCGGGCCAATGTCTCCGGCGTCGGACGTCCGTCCGGGCTCCAGCCGCGCGCCGCGTAGTAGGCCGGCATCATCTTGCCCAACTCGTTGACCTTGCCCTTCGCGGGGCCGGTCTTCGCCGGTTCCTCCAGCAGACGCTTCGGCAACGTGTCGTCCGCGGCGGTAAAGCCGGCGGCCAGGTTGAACTGACGCTCGAGGTTCCAGATCCGCTCCCCCACCACGCCGAGGTTTTCCAGCGACCAGTCGCCCTCGCACGCCGCCTCCAACTGCGGCGCGACATCCTGCAACGACCAGGCGAACGACGTGAACACGCAGATGCCGGCGCTGTCGAAGATCGCTGTGGCGTCCTGGAACGCCTTGACCAGATCGGCCTTGCCGTCGGTCACCAGCGGATCGGTCTTCACCGGGATGCCGAGAATCTCGCTGGCCACCGTGTAGCCGCGCAGATGGCAGGCGCCGCGGTTGGACGTGGCGTAGGCCAGGCCCATGCCCTGGATGCCGCGCCCGTCATAGGCCGGGAACTCCTGGCCCTTCACCGTCATCGACAGTTCCGGGTGACCGTATTTGGCGCAGAGCCGCTTGGAACCCCGGCCGACCTCCTTGCCGAACCCTTCGCCCTGCGCGGTTTGCTCGCACAGAAAGGTCAGAGCCTTGGCCGACCCGAACGGCGCCTCGATGCCGATTTGCTCCTTGGTCAGCACGCCCATCTCGTAAAGTTCCATCACGGCGCCGACGGTGGCGCCGAACGAGATCGGGTCGAACCCATCCTCGTTGCAGAGGAAGTTGGCGTAGGTCAGTGCCTCCAGGTCGTTGACGCCGTTGGCCGACCCCAGCGCCCACGCGGCTTCGTATTCCAGACCGCCCGACGCACCCCAGTATTTCGGGTTGTTGGTCACGGTGTAATGGGTCTGGTCGATTTTCGAGATGCGGCCGCAGGCGATGGTGCAGCCGAAACAGGCCTGGTTGGTCACCAGGTTCGGCTTGCCGTCGGTCGCGCGCGGTTCGAGCATAGCCTCGGCCGAGATGTCCTTGGCGCCTTCGAACTGCACGTCGCGATGGTTGCGGGTCGGCATCGCGCCGACCTCGTTGATGACGTTCATCAGCACCTGCGTGCCGTAGGTCGGCAGCCCCTGTCCGGTCACCGCATTGCCGGCCAGCACCTGCTTTGCCGCCGTCGTGGCCTTCATGAAGGCCATCGGATCCTTGATGCCGCCAACCCCCTTGGTGCCGCGCACGGCGATCGCCTTGAGCTTCTTGGATCCCATCACGGCGCCGACGCCCGAGCGTCCCGCCGCGCGATGCAAATCATTGATCACCGCGGCATAGAGCACCTGGTTCTCGCCGGCGCGCCCGATGCAGGACACCCGCATCAGCGGATCCTGGTGTTTGCGCTTCAGCGCCGGCTCCGTCTCCCACGTCGGTCTTGCCCCACAGATCGGACGCATCCACCAGTTCGGCGTCGTCGTTCTCGATATGCAGGTAGACCGGCTTGGCGGAGGCTCCCTCCAGGATGATCATGTCCCAGCCGGCCATTTTCAGCTCGGCGCCAAAATGGCCGCCCGAGTTAGAGCATGCGATGGCGCCGGTCAGGGGGCCTTTGGTGATGACGGAATAGCGGCCGCCGGTGGACGCCATCGTGCCGGTCAGCGGACCCGTGGCGAAGATCAGCTTGTTGCCGGGCGACAGCGGATCGACCTTCGGATCGACCTCCTCCACCATATATTTCGTTGCCAGACCGCGCTGGCCGAGGAACGCCTTGGCCCACTCCATGTTGAGTGGCTCGGACTTGCAGGTTCCGGCGGTCAGATCGACGCGCAGCAGTTTGCGTTGCCAGGCCATGATATTCTCTCCTTAGTCCGCGTGGCCGGCGGCGGGCTGGTTATCCAGCTTGCCGGCCCATTGCCGCATCCGGTCGAGCCCGGTCCAGTCGGCGTCGATATAGGTGATGGCGGCGGTCGGGCAGGCGTCGGCGCAGGCGGGTTTGCCGCCGCACAGATCGCATTTTTGCACCTTCCCGGTGTCGGCCACGTAGTTGATGGTGCCGAACGGGCAGGCGATGGTGCAGACCTTGCAGCCGACGCAGGTCGCCTCGTTGACGATCTTCGCGCCGGTGGCCTTGTCGAGCGTGATCGCCTCGACCGGGCAGGCGTGCATGCACCACGCCTCGTCGCACTGGGTGCAGGTATAGGGCACCTTGCGGCCGGTTTCGTGGAAGTCGAACACCTTGATGCGCGACTTGGACGGATTGAACACGCCGTAGTTTTCGTACGAGCATGCCATCTCGCATTGCAGGCAGCCGGTGCACTTGGTGGCATCGAGATGCAGGGATCTCATCATGGCGTTTGTTCCCCCGGTTCCGGTGGCTTCGCCGGATTTGCGGCCCGTCGCGGGGCCGTGGTCACGATATAGCGGAGTATATCGTGACCATGCCAAATCCCAGCCAGAGAGGCAAGGCGTCGGGCAGCGCGTTCCTCGATACTGTCCTACACGCTGATGGCGGCCCCGCCATCAGCGTCTTCCAATCCAACCCGCTCACCGCTGCTCTCGCGGTAAGCGTCGCCCATCAGCTCCAGACGCATCGGATGCAGCCCATCGGCCGGGTCCAGCACATAAAACGCCGACGCCTCGCCGGTCCCGGCGTACTTGCGATGCCGCCTGAGGTACTCGAAGACCACGCGATCCGCGCTCATGCCATGCTGGTCACCGGGCAGCGGCACGGTCCAACAAGGCAGCACCTGAGCGCACGACACGCGCTTGATCATCAGGCAATTGGGGTCAACCCAACCACCGCTGTTTTCATAGACTCCGCCACCGCCAGGGCCGATGCTTTCCCACTGATCGATGCAGATCGGCCGCGCCGTCTCGGGATGCACGAACCAGCGCAACGAGAACGCCCAATCCACCTGCGCGATCGCTCGCGCCAGAGTGGCGAGATGCCGCGGCCCCCACCAGTTGTCGTCGTCGAGGTATGCGATCAGCGGCGCATTGGCCATGTAGCTGAGGATGGTGCGCAGTGCACCGCCGTCGCGCGCATCGCACAGGCCGCCGTGGCGCACCGATGTGGAATAGCCCGGATAGAGCGCCTGCACGACGCAGTGGGACGGCGCCATCCGGCAGATCGCCTCCAGCATCTCGATCGAGCCTTGCGGCTTGTCGATCCCGATCAGAAGCTGCACGCGGCCTGCAACCTCCTGCGCGAACACTGAGGCAAGCGCACGGGCCAGGCTTGGCCGCAGGATCGTCGGCATTACGACAGCAACCGCAGACTGCGCCTGAAGGTCGGTGCCGGACGCGTTCCAGGTCCGTAGCAGAGATGCGTCCGGATTTATTTCAGACATTCCGTAGTTCCATAGCGATGTCTGCCCTGCATGGCGCGCACAAGGGAGGAGTGGTTGCGTCGGTTCGGCTCAGTTTATGCGGAGGCTAGAGTCCTGTCACCAGCCGCCATGCAGTGCTATCGCCTTCGAATTTTACGTGGCCAAACCATCGAGACCACGTTTCGCATATCGCACCTGGAGCAGTTTCAGGCTCGCTGGAATTGTTGGGTTCCCACAACGGCAGTGATTGCCGTCGATTGAAGTCATGGCGAGTCATACCAACCCGCCGAACGATTGACTCTCGACCGCTTCGCACGGACCACCCGTCCCCGTCATGGCCGGCCTTGTGCCGGCCATGACGGTTAGGGACGGCCGTTGTCGTACGTCAATCGTTTTGCGGGCTGGTATTAGTCTTCAGAGCGCCCGGCATTAGCCCGCCCGATTTCCGGGTCGCGCATCCTGGGAGGCTCCGCCTCCGGCTTTATGGCGTTCTCCAAAATTTGCAGATCTTGCACCACGACTTTCCGCGCCGCTGCCTCCATGGTTCGGAAACGGTCGATTACCTCCCGGCCGAACCGTGTCAGCTCGGCGCGCTTGTCGGCCTTGCCTCCCGGCCGGGTCGTGACGAGCTGCTGCGCAAACGCCTGATTGAGGCTGTCCACGAGCAACCAGGCGCGGCGATACGACATGTCCATGGCTCGCCCGGCAGCACTGATCGATCCGAGTTCGCCGATCAGTTCCAACAGCCGGACCTTTCCCGGTCCCAGACGAACGGTATCGCCGAAATCCAGCCGCAGGGAGATGCGTGTCGTTCGCTCGACCATGGCACAGGCATTACCCGTTCCGCCGGCTCAATTCGAGAGGGCTGGCGCGGTCCGCGTGCTTGCGTCCTATTCCGTCATTGCCACCCCGGGGAAGGCCCGTGTCATGGCCGGCCGGCGGCTATACCATCTCGATCGCCAGCGCCTCGCGCAGTGCGCTCGCCGCCATGCTCAGTTCGGTGTCGAGTTCAACCGCCAGTGCAGCGGCGCGGGCGGTGTCGCTGCCGCGCGCAGCCAGCATCAGTGCGCGCAGGCGGGTTTCCAGCGCCGCCATGCCGTAACCCGCAGCCATGCCGACCATGGCGTGGGCTTGCGCCGCCACTTCCTCGGCATTGCCCGCCTCCATGGCGCGGCGCAGCGTCGGTAGGCGTTCCTGTAGGTCGATCAGGCATTCCTCCACCATCCCGCCCAGCATTTCGCCCGGCAGGCTGTTACGCAGTTCGTCGATCCGGTCGGCCGCCAGCACTGGGTTGCGGGGCGCCGACGCCCCTGTCGCACGCACCCCCGCGCGGCGTTCGGGCAATCCGTGCCAGACCAACTCGGCCAGCGCCTCGACCAGGTCCGGCAGCGCCACGGGCTTGCCAATCAATCGGTTCATTCCGGCCTCGCGACAGAGCGCCTGGTCGTCCGGCGACACATTCGCGGTGAGGGCGACGATCGGCACGGTCCCGGCTGGCGCCGGCATGGCACGGATCCGCCGGGCGACGTCGAAGCCGCTCATCCCTGGCATGAAGATGTCCATGAACACCAGGTCGTACGGTACGTCGCTCACCACCCGTAGCGCCTCCCCGCCATCGGCGGCGATGTCGACCAGGTGGCCTTCGCGGCGCAGCAGCGTGGCGGTGACAAGCTGGTTGGCCAGGATGTCCTCGACAACCAGGATACGGGTGCGCGGCAGCATGCGGCGGGCGGGGAGCTCTCCGCTGGGCGACCGGTGCTGCATGTCGGGCAATGGCGCCAGCGGCAGCCTTACCCAGAACTCATTGCCGGCATGGCCGTCCTCGGTCATCCACGGATCGCAACCGATCTCTCCCCCCATAAGCGATACAAGCTGGCGGCAGATCGCCAATCCGAGGCCGGAGCCAAGCGCCCCTTCGGCGTCGGGATCGCCATCCTCAAGGCGCGAGAACGGGCGGAACAGCCGCTCCCGGCCCGCTTGCTCTATCACCGGCCCACGATCGCGCACCGCCAATTGCAGCACCGGCCGGCCATTCCCGTCGGACTCTTGCCCGGCCAGCATGCCGACCGCGCCGGGCTGACCGAATTTCACGGCGTTGGACAGCAGGTTGATCAGCACCTGCCGCAGCCGGCCGGAATCGGCGTAAAGTTCCCGCGGCAGCTCCGGGGACACGGCGAGGCGCAGGACGATGCCCCGCTCCGTCGCCTGGGAACGGAACATCTCGACCACGCTGTCCAGCAGCCCGCGCACCTCGAACGCGCCGGGCCGCAACGTGAGCTGGCCCGCCTCCATGCGCGACATCTCCAGGATGTCGTTGATCAGCCCCAGCAAGGCGTCACCGGACTGCCGGGACATATCCAGCAGCGCCTGCTGCGCGGGCGGCAACCCGGCGTCGTGCAGCAGTGTCAACGTGGCAAGCAATGCGTTCAGCGGCGTGCGGATCTCGTGGCTGACGATGGCGACGAAGCGGGACTTCGCCTCGGTCGCCGCCTCGGCGATGGCGCCGGCATCGCGCAGCGCGTCCTCGGCCTGCCTGCGTGTTGTAACATCGGCGTACAGCGTGACAAAACCGCCGTCCGCCAGCCGGTTGCGCCGCAGCTCAATGGTGCTGCCATCCGGCCGCATCCGTTCAGTGATTCCGATAGGGCCACCCGACAGCAGCTGCTCCATGCGCCGCGCCACCTCGGCTTCCACGTCGACCGGACCGAACCGCCCGGCCTTCGCCTGGGCCCGCAGGATTTCCTCCATCGGCAGGCCGACGCGCAGAAATTCGGGTGGCACACCTGCGATTTCCGGGAAACGCCGGTTCCACTGCACCAGGCAGAGCTTCGAGTCCGTCATCGCCACGCCGTCGGACATGCCTTCCAGCGTTGCCTCGAGCTGCGCGGCCTTGGCGTCGGCGTTCGCCTTGGTGATTTCGAGTTGGGAATTGGCCAGGGTCAGCATCGTATGCTCGAAGGCCAGTGCCTCGCGCCGCCGGCGCGACTGCACCATGCTGCCCAGCAGCAGGCCCGCGAGTCCCATGATCAACACCGAGATGCAGCCCGCGAACAGCATGGCCTCGCTCGCCCAGGCTTGCGATGGCGCCAAGGCTTCGTCCTGGTCGACGCCGACCACCACGGCGAGGTCGGTCCCGGGGATCCGGCGGAAAGCGTGTACCCGCACAATGCCGCGCAGGGAGGAACGGCCGGTCCAGACGCCGTCCGGCGATGCCCGGAGCATGGCGAACATCTGAGAATCGGCGATGCTTTCCCCCGGGTACCGACGGTCCGTCCGGCGATGGAACGCAGCTTGCCGTCACTCAGGCCGACCAGCGCCATAAGCGGGTGCAAGCCGAGGTCGGTGGCGCTGAACAGAGCGTCAATGGCGCTGACCCGCCAGTTCGCAACCAGGGCGCCCCCGAAGGTGCCGTCTGCCTGGCGCAGCGAGCGCGCCACTTCCATGTGCCACGGGTGCAGAATCTGGTCGGAGATCGCGGGACCGATATAGGCGGCATCGACCTCATCCGGCACGCTGAGGTAGTCGCCTTTTTCCACGTTGCCGTGCTGCCTGGCGTAGGCGAAGAATTCCCGGCTGCCGACGTCGGTCCCGACCGTGTCGGGCACGGTGGACTGCACGACGATCCCGTGGCTGTCGGCCAGCAGCAAATCGCGGCTGATCCCGGACAGCGACACCGCGCGATCGCGCCAGGTCGTGAGGTCGAACTTGGCCGGATCGGCAGCCCACATGCTGCCCAGGATGCGCAGTGTCTGGTCCAGGTCCAGAACCTGCCGGTGGATCTGGTCCTGGAAGCTGTTGGCCTGACTGACGACACTGGCGACGACGCGGGCGCTCGCGTCGTCGCGTTGTGCGTGGATGGCGTTGAGCGTGCCGATCCAGACGACAGCCACGAGAGCGGCCGCCGGCAACAGAATGGCGGCGGCGCGAAAAATCTTCCGTGCCCGGGTGTTGGTCTCTCTGCGGTAGGCCGGCGTTCGGATGGTCTGGTGTCCGTCGAATGCGGTGATGGCGCCGGATTATGGCGGGCTGTCGCGTGCTTAGTGTCCGTCCGGGAACAAGTCCTCCAAGTGATCGCGCTGCAAATTCCGTGTCATGGCCGGCGAAGGCCGGCCACCCACGACTTTGCCGCTTACAACAAGCAAAGTCGTGGGTAGCCGGCCTTCGCCGGCCATGACACGGAATTTGCGATCCGCCAGCAGCAGGTTCGTTTGTTCCCGGACGGACACTTAGCTCGTTCCGGCCGGCGATGACAACCAATAGGTGCCACGCCGGAGCCAAGGGCTTTGCCCCCGGGACTTCGCCGGGGCAGGCTCTTGGGACCTTTCACTTGGAGTGGTTGGGACGGGAGGGGGCTGTATGTCGCGGCTGCCTTCGGTGCCGGCAATGGCCGGCATGTCCCGCGCGGGGACGTCCCGTCAGAGCGCGGCGATCGCGGCGTTGAGCGTCGCACTCGGCCGCATCGCCGCCGATACCTTGGCCGGATCGGGCAGGTAGTAACCGCCGGTGTCCACCGGCTTGCCCTGCGCCCCGATCAGTTCGGCATTGATCTTGGCCTCGTTGCCTGAGAGCACTTCGGCCAGCTTCTTGAAGCGGGCTTGCAGCGCCGCGCTCTTGTCCTGCGCGGCCAGCGCCTGCGCCCAGTAGAGTGCCAGGTAGAAATGGCTGCCACGATTATCGATTTGGCCGACCCTGCGCGCCGGCGAGCGGTTGAATTCGAGGATCTTGCCGTTGGCGATGTCGAGCGTATCGGCGAGAACCTGCACGTCGGCGTTCTTGTGGCTCTGCGCCATATGTTCGAGCGAGGCCCACAAGGCGAGGAATTCGCCGAGTGAATCCCACCGCAGATAGCCCTCCTGCTGGAATTGCTCGACGTGCTTGGGCGCCGAGCCGCCGGCACCGGTCTCGAACAACCCGCCGCCCGCCATCAGCGGAACGATCGACAGCATCTTGGCCGAGGTGCCGAGTTCCATGATGGGGAACAGATCGGTCAGGTAGTCACGCAGCACATTGCCGGTGACGGAGATCGTGTCCTGTCCCTTGCGGATGCGATCGAGCGAGAACTTCATCGCCTCGACCGGCGCCAGGATGCGGATGTCGAGCCCCGCGGTGTCCTGGTACTTCAGGTATTTCTCGACCTTGGCGATCATTTGGGCGTCATGCGCGCGGTTGGCGTCCAGCCAGAACACCGCCGGTGTGTTGCTGAGGCGCGCACGGCGCACCCCGAGCGCGACCCAGTTCTGAATCGGCGCGTCCTTGACCTGGCACATGCGGAAGATGTCGCCGGTCTCGACCGGACGCTCCAGCAGCACCGTGCCGTCGTCGGCAACGACGCGGACGGTGCCGCCCGTGGGAACTTCGAACGTCTTGTCGTGCGAGCCGTATTCCTCGGCCTGCTGCGCCATCAGCCCGACGTTCGGCACCGTGCCCATCGTCGTGGGGTCGAACGCGCCATGCGCCTTACAGTCCTCGATGACCGTCTGGTACAAGCGCGCGTAGCTGCGATCCGGGATCACGGCCTTGACGTCGTGCAACTGGCCGTCGGCGCCCCACATGTGGCCGCCTTCACGGATCATCGCCGGCATCGATGCGTCGACGATCGTATCGCTCGACACGTGCAGGTTGGTGATCCCCCGGTCGGAATTGACCATGGCGAGGCCGGGCCGGGCCGCATAGGTGGCCGTGATGTCGGCCCTGATCGCTGCCTTTTCGGCGGCCGGCAGCGTTTCGATCCGCGTCAGGAGATCGGCCATGCCGTTGTCGGGATCGGCGCCGATCCGCGCGAGAACCTCGGCGTGCTTCTCGAACACATCGGCGAAGAAGACGGACACGCAATGGCCGAAGATGATGGGATCGGAGATCTTCATCATGGTCGCCTTCAGGTGCAGCGAGAACAGCACCCCCTGGTCCTTGGCGTCCGCGATTTGCTCCGCGTAGAAGGCGCGCAACGCCTTGCGGCTCATCGCCGTCGCGTCGATGATCTCGCCGGCCAGCAGCGGCGTTTTCGCCTTCAGCACCGTGACATCGCCGTTGCCGCCAACCAGCTCGATGCGGGCATTGGTCGGCGCCGCGACGGTGGTCGCGACTTCCGAGCCGTAGAAGTCCCCGCCCGACATGTACGCCACATGGGATTTGGAGTCCGGGCTCCAGGCGCCCATCTTGTGCGGATTCTTGCGGGCGTATTGCTTCACGGCGCCGGCGGCGCGGCGGTCGGAATTGCCCTCGCGCAGCACGGGGTTGACGGCGCTGCCGAGCACTTTCCCGTAGCGCGCGCGGATGTCCTTCTCGGCGTCGGTCGTGGTGTTGTCCGGATAGTCCGGCACGTCATAGCCCTTGTCTTGCAGTTCCTTGATCGCGGCCTTGAGCTGCGGGACCGAGGCGGAGATGTTGGGCAGCTTGATGATGTTGGCCTCAGGCCGCAGCGCGAGTTGGCCAAGTTCGGCGAGTTCGTCGTTGATCCGTTGTGCTGGCGTCAGTTTCTCGGGGAAATTGGCGAGGATGCGGCCGGTCAGCGAAATGTCCTTCAGCTTCATCGCCACACCGGCCGTGCCGACGAAGGCTTCGACGATCGGCAGCAGGGAGTACGTCGCGAGCGCCGGAGCTTCATCGACCTTTGTCCAAACGATCTCGAGATCTGACATGCTTGCACCTCTGCGCGCCGGGCTGGTTTCGGCTGAGTTGAGCCATCCACGAATTCGGTGGACCTTGTTGCACCAGCATGCGGGAAGGGCAAGCGGGGGCGGCCTGTCGGTGTCGATCGCGCCCAACGCGGCGTGGATGAACATCCAGGTCTTCCTGGCGAAGCTTGACAAGAACCGGCAGAAGGCGATGGGTAACAAGACAACCTCTCCCGCTTTGCGGGAGAGGTCGAGGGCGCGGAGCGCACGAGGGTGAGGGTGATCGGGTCGGCAGGCAGCAGATAGCCCGTGCCGACCCGATCACCCTCACCCGCCGCTACGCGGCGACCTCTCCCGCGCGCAGCGCGGGAGAGGTTTACAGAGGGGGAACTAAACCATGCGCACCGCCGTCATCGTCTCTACCGCGCGCACGCCGATCGGGCGTGCTTATCGCGGCGCGTTCAACGACACCCAGTCCCAAACGCTCGGCGGACACGTCATCGCCGCGGCGGTGCAGCGCGCCGGCGTCGCGCCCGCCGAAATCGACGACGTGGTGATGGGCGCCGCGCTCCAGCAGGGCGCGCAGGGCTTCAACATGGCCCGGCAATGCGCGCTCGCCGCCGGCCTGCCCGACAGCGTCGCCGGCATGACGGTGGACCGGCAGTGCTCGTCCGGCCTGATGGGGATCGCCACCGCGGCGAAGCAGATCATCGACGACGACATGCAGATCGTGGTCGGCGGCGGCCTGGAGAGTATTTCCCTCGTGCAGACCCAGCAGGCGAACCGCCATCGCGCCAAGGACCCGGCGCTGGCGCAGCGCATCCCCGCGCTCTACATGGCCATGATCGAAACCGCCGAGATCGTCGCAGACCGCTACAACATTTCCCGCGACGCGCAGGACGAATACGCGCTGCGTTCCCAGCAGCGCACCGCGGCAGCGCAGCAGGCCGGACGGTTCGATGCCGAGATCGTGCCGCTGCCCTCCACCATGCTGGTGACGGATCAAGCGCCACTGGCGCCACCTCGCCGAAGCCGGTCACGCTCGGCAAGGACGAGGGCAACCGACCGGACACCACGCTGGAAGGGCTGACCGCACTGAAGCCGGTGTTCACCGACGGGCAGACCATAACGGCTGGCCGCTACATCACCGCCGGCAACGCTTCGCAACTGTCCGACGGCGCGTCGGCCGCGGTGCTGATGGAGGCGAAGGAGGCCGAGCGCCGCGGCCTGCACCCACTCGGCATCTATCGCGGCATGGCGGTGGCGGGCTGCGCGCCTGACGAGATGGGGATCGGCCCGGTGTTCGCCGTGCCGAAGCTGCTGGCGAAGCATGGGCTTACGGTGGACGACATCGGCCTGTGGGAACTGAACGAGGCGTTCGCCTGCCAGGTGATCTATTGCCGCGACCGCCTCGGCATCGATCCGGACAAGCTGAATGTGGATGGCGGCGCCATCGCCATTGGCCATCCCTACGGCATGTCAGGCGCGCGGATGACCGGGCACGCGCTGATCGAGGGCAAGCGGCGCGGCGCGAAATACGTCGTGGTGACAATGTGCGTCGGCGGCGGCATGGGCGCGGCGGGACTGTTCGAGGTGGCGTGAGACCCAACCGTCGTGGCCGGAAGTCAGGTCATGACGGAAGCGGCGGCTGACGCGTCATACCAACCCGCCGCGCGATTGGCTCTCAGTGGCATCGCACGGACCACCCCAACCGTCATGGCCGGGCTTGACCCTGCCATCTATCGCGGCACCATGCTGCATAGATGGCCGGATCAAGGCCCGGCCATGACGGTTGGGGACGGCCGGTGCCAAACGTCAATTGCTTTGTGGGTTGGAATCACACGCCGGCGTAGTAACGACCCGGGCTATTCCGTTTGCGCGAGCGCCTGCGCCATTTGCAGATGCTGCTGCATCATCGGCAGATAATGCTGGGCGAACCCGCGCAAGTCCGGATCCACGCCGCTCTGCGCTTCCATCTGGAAGAGTTGCACCGCCACCACATGGTCCTGAACCTGACCGTTCACATAGGCTTGGTCGAACGCTGAACCCTTGCTTGAAACGAGCTGGTCGTACAGCGCCTGATGCGGTGCATCCATAGCGGTTGGCACGCCCATGGCTTTGGTTTCGGCCAGCTTCGTAAGCTGCTGGTTGGCCAGCGTATGATCCCGCACCATCTCACCGGCAAAGCGTAGCACTGCCGGATTGCTCGAGTTTGTCTGGGCAAGTTGAGCGAAAGAAACCTCCTCGGTGCCCGAGGTCGCCGCCGAATTGATGAAGGCAGCATCGCTGGGTGCAAGAGCCGCCGACGGCGGCGCCGGCACTGCGCTGGGCGCCGGCACGACGGTGTATTGAACGAGCGTGGCGGCCTCATTGCTCGACGAAATCGCAACGAACGCGGCCACCGTGACGCCAAGCATCATCCCTGTCCGAGAATTCCTGTTCATGGTGACGGCTCCAAACTGGGTAGATATCCCCATCCACCAGCGGCGAACGCAGCACGACGGCGTTGGTTGAGGTTCGGCAGCCGAGGTCTGCTCACGATTGCGCAGGGACTTCTCAAGCGGCCGTTATTGCTTGGCAAAGCACGCGCCGGGCGGGGTTGAACAAGCTGCGAGCCCTGCCGGCGGAAAGTCCGGCAGCCGTCCGATGTTGGCTCGCGCGACAATCTCGGAAGTTGCCCGGCTCCATCCGTCCGCGTGCGGGCGTGGCCACGAGCAGCTCGACCCAGGCGCAGGGCAGTGGGTCAGTTTGAATGGCCGCAAGGGTCCAACACCCTGCCTTAAACAGCGGCACAAATTGTGCTCTCACCCGGCCGCCCGGGCATTTCACACGGAACCCGCCGGGTGCCATGACCATCCCCTGGTCTTTTTTCCTAGGAAATGATACTCAATTATATACTTGACAAAACGGGGTAGCCCCGTCATGATCCGGGCCAGCGAGGAAAGCGGCCATGACCCTCGATCTGACAGCCCCCGAGTTCCACGATAACGACGCGGCCCGTGCGTGGCTGGAAACCTACCGCTGGCCCAATGGCCCGTTCTGCCCGCATTGCGGATCGGTCACACCGCAGCGCATGGGTGGCACCGCGCACCGCGCCGGCCTGATGTATTGCCGCGACTGCAAGGGGCAGTTCACCGTCCTGACCGGGTCCGTCATGGAAAGCTCGCACATCTCCCTGCCGAAGTGGGTTCTGGCGATCCGGATGATGACCTCCAGCAAAAAGGGGGGTTCCGCCCATCAGGTCCACCGCAGCTTGGGGATCACCTACAAGTCGGCCTGGTTTCTCTGCCATCGCATCAGGGAGGCCATGCGCGAGACGAGCCCGGCCCCGATCGGTGGCGAAGGGAAGATCGTCGAGGCGGACGAAGCCTACCACGGACGCGTCGCCGCCCCCGCAGCGACCAAAAACCCGTTCAGCAAGATGTATGTGAAGCGCAGCAAGTCGAAGAACAAGCGCCCGATTGTGGCCCTGGTTGAGCGTGGCGGCGAGGCGCGCGTCACACACATGCCGCAGGTATCGGCCAAAAACCTGCGCGAGTTCATGGCCAAGAACGCCGACGCTAAGTCTCGCCTGCATACCGACGAAAGCGCGCTGTATCCCGCGATCGGCAAGACGTTCGCCACGCATGAGACGGTCAACCACGGCGCCAAAGAATACGCACGCGGCGACGTGACCACCAACAGCGCGGAAGGTTTCTTCGGCGTGTTCAAGCGCGGCATGACCGGGGTCTATCAGCATTGCTCAGAGAAGCATCTGCAACGCTATCTCGATGAATTCACCTTCCGGTACAACAACCGCAGCAGGCTCGGGACTGAAGATACCGATCGCGCCCAGATCACGACCCGCAAGATGGGAGGCAAGCGCCTGACCTATCGGCGGGTTGGTGGGCGAGAAGCAGGCGGCCCAGCCGCCGTCTGAGCCGGAAGGGCCAACGCCACCACCGTTCCGGCTACACGCGAACCTCGGGAAGCTGGACTACGTGACCCGAGGCTCAGGCCGCGATCTGATTATCGTTGATCGCTATGGCGCCCGCGAGATTTGCATCACGGTGCCGGGGTCGGAGGTTCCCGACCTGGTGGCTCGGCTTCGCCGTCCGATGGCGAAGCGCGGGCCGGTGGAAGCGGAGCCTGCCGGTCAGCTACGGCTATTCGAGGACTGAGCTTCCTTGCGCGGCCTGCCACGCGGACGTTTCGGCGCTTTCGGGTCGCGCTTCGGGGTGGGGCGCGGCTGCGGGGGCGTCGTCAGTAGGCGAGCGGCTACTTGGCCGGCCCACCGCTCCGCTTGCTCTGTGGTCAGGTCATCGTCTGCCATGCGGGGAAGCTTAGCATAGGCGCGGCGCTGGCGCATCCGGTTAGCCGGCAGTGGTGTGGATATTGGCCAGCGATTCTAAATGAGGGTTGGCTGACGTTTTCTGGCTTGTCTCCTGGTCTTGGTAGGCTGTGGGAAGGGGGCGGTCGGTCGGCCGTCAAGGCGGCCGAAGGTCGGCCGCGGCGATGGACTGGAGCAGATGGGCCCAGCCATCGAACACGACATAGGCAGTGATCGTTCGTAGCTCCTCGAAGAAGCGGTACGTAGCGCCACAGGCAGCGACGGCCGCTCGCCAGGCGAGCGCGGCGAGCCAGGCGGCAGTATGAAAGGCGAAGGCGAGCAGGTTGAGGGTCAGGAAGACGCTGGCGAGCGTCTGCCTGCCGTGGCCGAAATTGTGCTCGAGGTGGTAGCCGTTGGTCTTCAGGTACATTGAAGGTCTCATTCTCGATCTTCCAGCGCGCCCGCCCGCAGGCGGCCAGTTCGGCGACGCTGTCGGCGGTCACCGGCAGGTCGGTGACGAAGCTGTTGTAATAGGTGCGCTTGCCGGCAGCGTTGCAGATCTCGATGGAGAACCAGTTGACCGCCATGGCGTCGGCCGAGCCGCGCAACGGCACGCCGGAGAGCCAGCGGTAGATGGTTGTCGTGACGTTGCGGCCTTTGCGGGCCGTCTGTCGATGTTCCTCCAGTTTGGCGCCGTGCAGGTATTCGGTGATGGTCTGATGCGAAGACGGCTTGCAGGTGAGAATGAAGTTGCCGCCGGCCTGATGGATGGCGGTGGCGATCGGCTGACAGGCGAACAGGTCGTCGCCGAGAAAGATTGGCCGCAGATGCGCGACCGAGCGGCCATGCCGGGCCAGCCAGCGCTTGGCGGCGCTGCGCTCGCAGTCCTGCTTCTCCGCCCCGTCTTGTGGGGCGATGAACTCCGGCGGCAGCGGCAACACCTGGTGATGGCCCGGTGCAACCATGGTGGCGCCCAGGAAGGCGTGGAAGCATTCCACACCGCCATCGGAGCGGCGTCGGGTCGAGCACTGCGGGCAGCTAATCTTGCGCGAGCAGAAATACTCGGTGCCGTCGAGAGCAATGAGCACACGCCCACCCAGGCATTGGAAGCGTGTCAGCGGCCCGGCTTGCTCGATTGCCCGCATGAACAGGCTATCGAAGGCGGCGGGCGAGGCGCCGTCCAGCATGAGGCGGATGTAGTTGTCGGAGGGGATGGCCGCCATGCCGAACAGGGTCTGGCAGTTCGACCGGCCTTGGCCGCGCGCCAGCGCCCGTTGATGCGCCAGGAATGACGGGCTTCCCATGAAGAACAACGAGAAGGCCGAGAGGCCGATGTCGGCCATCGTGTAGTCGCCGTCGAGCGGCGGTGTCTTGCGCTGGTCCGGCAGACCGGCGCAGACCGTACCCAGCTCGGCGATCAGCTCCCCGACGATACTCATGTCGATGCAGAATCAAGGCCTGAGTTCTCGATGCAAGAAAAAACTGCCAGCATGTTGGGGCGGGCGTCCATTTGCCTACAACATGTGGCAGATCAGACTCAGTCCAGGCGCAACTCGCTCTGGATCGGCACCGCTCGGCCACGACCCCTGGGCAAACTCAAAACGCGACTCAATCGCATTGAGAATTGCTGGATATTGGCAGAAGAGCTTGACACGGTAACGATCTGATCGCTAAGGGCCTGCCAGGAGGGCAAATGGGCCAGCAAGAAAATCGAGGGGGAAAACAACTCCCTCGAGACAGATGGCTGATTTCCGTCTCGCTCGGGCCACGGACCTCATCTCTTGTTACCGCGATCGTGCATCCGGCAGTCATCAACTCTCTGTTGGATGAAAGGAAATATTCATCCCTTGGAGAGTATGCTGGGATCATTGTGCAAGACTGCTCCCTGGAAACCCCATTAGCGGTATTCAAGGGACTAAATCGTCCGTTACATAGCGAAGGGATCGACAACTTTGTGTTTGCGTATTGCTGCAAGCCGCAAGTCACGTACCGCTTTACGGGCATGAGCCGCCCAGCGGATGTCTTAATTGCCCCGAAGAATTCGGTATTTGCAACTTAACCTTCACCCTGAACCGGGCTATGCAGGGGGAGATACGGTCTGGCTTCCACTCGTCACATCCTCCGTTTAGAGGCATAGTCCTGGGGTGGGAGTGGGTGCCGGAATCCCCTACGCAGGCCGGATTGCCGATCGATCACGCAACACGCTACAAGAGGAGGCTCGCATGGGACAGTTGACCATAGAAGACCTTCTCCCCGTCGGGAGGGAGGATTACGAGTTCGCGGCTTTCGAGCCATGCGCGAGCTACATCGGCCCTATGGACCAGATTATCTATCTCCGAGAGGATGAGTCCTATCGGGCCGATCGCATTGACCAGTTCCTCACGATCCTCTGGCACCCTCACGAGGAGCGGGTAATTGGCATAAAGATCAAAGGAATTCGTTTCCTGTTCGAGAGTCTTCAGGCGATCCTGAAGGCCGCTACTGGAAAAAGCCTGCCTAGCGATTTGTTTTTGCCTCTCGTTGGGGCGATTGAACTCGCCCTCAAGATGAGAGGAGGTGAAGCATCCGACCGGCTTGAGAAAGACCGAGCGACAGATTGGCTGGCGTTGAATAGGAGCTATGAATTGGCGCGGGGGATTGCGGAGGGGGTCAGCATCGACACCCGGAAGATCGTGAACGCCTACTAAGAGGTGACAATCGACCAAGTTCCCATCCGCCCCAACCCCTTCTCGCGCCGCAGCGTCCCGTTTGCCCCCTGCCGCACCAGCGCTTCGGTTCCGACCTGGACTCGACTCCCCCTCGCGCTTCTGTGAGGTTGGGTTGCGACGGGGGCAGCCCCCCGCTGACGACCTGACGGACGCGTCGTTCGGCTTCTTCGGAAGGGAAATCGTCAATCATGGTGCCCGCTATCGAACCGGACGACGCCGCCGAAAGGCAGAATGCGTCAGGCGACCCGCTAACTGACCGCAAGTTCACACTGCAATTGATCGACGCGATTGCGAACCACTTCGGCCCGCAAATGATCTTCGCGGCCTACGGGCATTTTATGCTGGTCTGGGCCGAATTCGAGGCTGTGATCGAGTTAGGAATAATGAAGCAAACTGGGATGGACCCCATCATCTCGCAGGTGGTGACATCTGGCCTTGCGTTTGAACGGCGCGCCAGCATCCTGCGGAGCCTTCTGCACATCCGCTCGGACCCAGATGACCCGAACGATGTGGCGGCCAAAAAAGCAATATCTCTCATTAACTCGATAGCGCAGGAAGCCGACAGAAATCACCTAATACACGGCGTCCCCATCGGCCTCCAAGATAAAGGCGGAGTTAGGCTAGGGTTCGTGAAACGGACTACAGACCAACAATTTAAAGGCAAATGGAAGGAGATGGACGCCAAGTCTTTTACTACCCTTAACATCAGCATTGACAAGAAGACTAATGAGTTGAGGGAGTTTCTTGGGATCACTGATGAGGATCAACGGTTTTTTTCGAACATCGGGCGCATTCTATCCAACAAATCCTTTAGGTCGCCCCAGCCGCCGCCTTCAAAGGACGCAGAGTAATCGGCCTTCCACTGGCCAAAGACCTCGTTGGCCCACTCCAGCCAGCGAGGGTCCGTCTCCCAAGGCATCGGGACGCTGAGCGTTTCTTCCGCCGGCCTGTCGCGCTTGCTTTTTATCATTTTCCTAACCTGTTTTGCCAAGTATATAATTGGGAAATGATACTCTTCCCCCTCCGGAAGTCCTCCAGGAGTGCAGCCCGTGCCTCTCCCGTCCTCACGCGCCTGCGCAACCGCCGGTTCAGCCAGCCCACCGGCGGTCGGATCTCCGGCGCCCCCGACGGTCGCCAAACGCCGCGGCAATCCCAACCTCGCCCTCGTCCCGCGTTACGCGCCCGCACTATGCATGGCGGCTACAGCGCCGAGACCCGTGCGTTCAATCGTCACCACGTCACGTTCATTCGCCGTAGCAGCGTGTCGACCTTGGCGAGGTTCCATTACCACCGGCTGCCGCCTGAGCTCGCTGCGCGCATGACCGCGATGGCGGCGGAGTTGCGGGTCCCGCCCCGGCCGACATGCGGCATCATCCGGGCGCAGGACCGCGCTCTGCGGCGCGCGGAGACGGAAGCCCTTGCACCGTGGGAGCAGGCGATCGCCCTGGCCCGGCAGGCGATGCGCGCGAGCCGCGCCGGGCCGGACCGGACGCGGCGGGCGACGCGGTGACGGCAGCGCGGGCAAGACCCCTTGCACCAAAACCGGCGGCGGCCGCGGCGCCCACGGCCTCGCCGGCGTCGCCTGACGTCCCCGCGGCAGCACGGGCAGAACTCCATGCACCAATTCTGCCGGATGGCGCTGCTTCCACCCCGGATCGACATGCGTCGTGGCGGGAAGAACCCCATACACCAGAACAGCGCAGCGAATGCGGGTCAGGCGCCGACCCCTACGCGTCACAGCCGCAAAGACCCTATGCACCAATTCGGCCAGCTGGAGCCGCTCTCGCCCAGAACCGGCATGCGTCGTGGTGGCACGAAGCCCATGCACCAATTCGGGCCGCCGTTTCGGCAAGAGCCCAGCGGTTGGCGTCACCCCATGCCCAGCGAGAGCGCACCGCTTGGCAACACCCCATGCCCAGCGGGACAGTCTCAGACGTGGGGATACGAGACGACCGTGAGACACCGTCCGGCCGCGCCTGCCCAACGCTTGCCATGGGTCACCGCCGCGCGGGTCGCCGCCCAGCACTCGCCTGCGGAGGCCACGCCATTGCATTGCGCCGATCGGCAACACGCACGCCCAGCGGTAGTGCCCCGCTTGGCAACACCCATGCCCAGCGGGGCAGTCCCATACGTCGGGATACGAGACGACCGTTAGACGGCGTTTCGGTGCCCTCGCTCCTGCTCTGCCATGGTTCACCGCCACGCCCGTCGGCGCCAGCTGCGCGCCCGCAGCGGCTCAGTTCCCTGTCATTGCCAGGCGCTGCACGCCTCGCAATGACAGGGGTCTGGTCTTCTTCGCTCACAGTTTCGTGACCGCCGCCCGCCATCCTCGCCTCCGGGTGCCGGTCACGCGTTCGTGCTACGCTGCTGCAAAACCAATGGTCCGGCCGCGCCAGTGAGACTTTCCACCCGCCTGCGATTTCTCATCCTGGTCTGTCTGCTGCCGGTCATGGGCGCGGAGGCGGTCAGCCAATACAAGCTGTACCAACAGCGCCAGAAGCAGTTGGACAACCTGGCCTTGCGCCAGGCCGAACTTGCCAACGGCGACATCGCCGGGCTGCTGGATGGTCTGCGCCTGTTCGCGCTCGCTGTGGCACAGCTTCCCGGAGGTCCACAGCGCCGGAGATGCATGCGCGCAGCGGCTGACCATCCTGCTGCGTGGCCTGCCAGGCTACCGCTTCCTCGCCGTGCAAGACACCACAGGCCGATTGCTCTGTACCTCTGCTCCCGCAATGACCGAAGGGGAGCCGCTCGCCGCGCCTCCGCCCGGGGTTGACGCCTCGATCGGGCGTTACAGCACCAACAAGGCGATCGACGGCGCCTACCTGCCGATCATCGTTCGGCCGCCGCAGCAGGACACCGACTCGACCCGTGGTGATCGTAGCCGGGATCGATCTGCAATGGCTCGGGCGCCGGTTGGAGGAGTTCCAACTGCGCCTCCACCACGCTCCACGGCTGGCCAACAGCGTCGTGTACCTGACCGATAGCGGCGGCACGGTCGTGGCCCGCTACCCCCCGGGCCGCAATGGATCGGCCATAGCCTGCCCCACGACCTGCTGCCGCTGCTCGTGCGGGCCGCGACCAGCGTCGCCCGGCTGAACAATCCCGACGCGGGGGAAACCCTGGTTGCGGTCGTCCCGGCATCGATTCCGCCGATCGGGCTCGCGGCGATCGAAGTCCTGTCGCTGCCCGATCTGACCAGCGACCTGACCGAGGCGACCTGGCGCGATGCGCTGCTGCTGGGGTTCTCTGCCGTGCTGGCCCTCATGCTGGCCTGGATCACCGCCCGGCGGTTCATTTATCGGCCAACCCAGGACCTGCTGTCCGCGGCGCAACGCTGGCGCGAGGGCGATCTGACCGCGCGGGCGTCGGCCGGACCGCCACAAACGGAGTTCGGCGCGCTGGGGCAGTCGTTCAACGCCATGGCCTCGGCGTTGCAGGTACGCGAGCAAGAGCGGCGGCTGCACGTGGAGCAATTGGCGACCGAGGTCGCCAAACGCACCGGCGAGCTGTCCGAAAGCAACAACCGCCTGCAAGTCGAAATCGCCGAACGGGAGAAAACCGAGGCGGTGCTGCACCAGGCGCAAAAGCTGCAAGCGGTGGGGCAGCTCGCCGGCGGCATTGCGCACGACTTCAACAACATGCTGGCCACGATCATGGGCAGCCTGGAGCTGATGGAACGCCGGGTGGCGCAAAGCGAGAAGATCGGCGCTCCGGCCGATGCCGATCGCCTGCGCACGCTGATCGAGCGGGCCACCGGCGCGGTGCAGCGTGGCGCGAAGCTGACGTCCCGCTTGCTCGCGTTCTCCCGCCGCCAAAGGCTGGCGGCGCGGCCGACGGACCTGAACCTGCTGGTTGCCGAGTTGGTGACGCTGGCGGCCAGCACGTTGGGGAGCAGGGTGCGGGTGGCGACCGAGCTTGCGGGCGATTTGTGGCCGGCGATGGTGGATCCGAGCCAGATGGAGGCCGCCATCCTCAACCTGTGCCTGAACGCGCGCGACGCCATGCCGGAGGGTGGCCAACTCACCATCTCGACGGCCAACGAAGTGCTGGAGGCGCAGGATGCACCGGACGCGCCGCCGCCGGGCGACTTCGTACGCGTCAGCGTTGCCGACACCGGATGCGGCATGGTTCCGGACGTGCTGCGGCGCGCGTTCGATCCGTTCTTCAGCACCAAGGGACCGGCCGGTTCGGGTCTCGGCCTGAGCCAGGTCTACGGCACCGTGCGGCAGTCGGGCGGCACCGTGCGTGCCGAGAGCATGCCGGGCGAAGGCACGGTCATTACGCTGCTGCTGCCGCGCGCGGTGTCTCCGGCGGAGGCGGCGCCCACGCCACGGTCCGGCTCGAACGTGCGGCGTGGCGTGCCGGGCGGGCTGGTGCTCGTGGTGGACGACGACCACGCGGTGCGCGCGGTGACCGTGGAGATGCTGAAGGACCTGGGCTGCGAGACCGTGCAGGCCGCCGACGGCAACGCCGCGCTGGCGCTGCTGGGGGAGCTGCAACGGAGCCCGGACCTGATCCTGCTGGACTATGCAATGCCGGGCATGAACGGATTGCAGCTTGCCCACGCTCTGCGGGAGCATGGCGTTACCGTGCCCGTGGCGCTGGTCACCGGATACGCCGAACTGGCCGATTCCAACGCGACTCCGCTGGATGCAGTGCTGCGCAAGCCGTTCACGATCCGCGAGCTGGACGCCACGTTGGCCCGCCTGCGCCGCCGCGCCCGTGCCGAGGCGAAGGTTTCGTAAACCGCTCCCGCGGGAGCGGTTACTGGTGAGTGAGTTCGTCGGGGGTGAGCTGGAAGCCGGCGAGGATCGAGTAGGCGGCGGCGGACTTCGTCGCGGTGACCGGCAGCACCATGAATATTTCCGGCGTGCTGACGGTGAGATGGTCGACGTTGGACGGGAACGTCGCGCTCAGGGTGTAAATGTGCTTGTCGAGGATGCGGTCGCCTTCGGTCACCGCAACATAGACGGGGACGTTGACCTTGTTGCCTGGCATGGCCGGACCGCGGGTCAGTTCAGCGCCTACGACCACCGTTGCGTCGACGGAGTTCTTCGTGTCGCCGGTCTTGCACTTGCCCTGAATGCCCACCATGCGGCCGGCCACCATCAGTGTCGTCAGGTCGCGCCCGTCGCTGCCCGGACTGAACACCGCGAGATCGGCGGTGGGCTTGAGAAAGGCGACGCCTGGACAGGGCGGCGGGAACTGATCGCGTTCGGGTGCACAGGCGGACAGCACGGGCAGCAGCGCCGCGAACGCCGCGGCGCGCGGCAGGAAGCTTGGTCGAGTGGGCATCAGGGACTCCGGAACGCGTTGCCGAGGCGGCAAGCCGGCCGCATAGTGCCGGGCGGCAGCTTGCAGGACAACTCGGCGTGCATAGGGGGCGGCAAAGCGCCGCCAGGCCGGTAGCGGGACCATGGGCGGCGGGGGTGAAGATGGGCAGCGTGACGGTGGGCGGCGTGGCCCGCGGACAGTGCGAGGCGTCGGTGGCTCTGGCAGCGCGCGACTGACATGGCGGTTTATACCGAGGTCACCGACGACGCGTTGGCGGCGTTCCTGGCGGAATACAATCTGGGCACCATGGTCGCCTTCCGCGGCATTGCCGAAGGGGTGGAGAACTCCAACTACTCGCTGCGCACCACGACAGGCGACTACATCCTGACGTTGTACGAAAAGCGCGTGGACCCGGCGGAACTGCCGTGGTTCCTGGGGTTGATGGAGCACCTGGCGCGGCGGGGAATTGTCTGCCCGCTGCCGGTGCATGGGCGCGACGGGGTCGCACTGCGGCGCCTGTGCGGGCGGCACGCGGCCATCACGACGTTCCTGCCCGGCGTGTGGCCGCGCCGAGTGCGGGTGGAGCATTGCGGGCCGGTCGGCTCGGCGCTGGCGTCGCTGCACGTCGCCGGCGCGGACTATGGCCCGACGCGGCGCAACGCGCTGGGGCCGGACGGCTGGGGCCCGTTACTCGAGCGGTCGCTGGCGCGGGCGGATGGCGTGCAGCCGGGGCTGGGGAAGGAACTGGAGGGATCGCTGGCGCACATCCTGGCGGCGTGGCCGTCCGGACTGCCGGTCGGGCACATCCACGCCGACCTGTTCCCAGACAACGTGTTTTTCCTGGATGGGCGGCTGTCGGGCCTGATCGATTTCTATTTCGCCGCGACCGATACCCTGGCCTACGATATTGCGGTGTGCCTGAACGCCTGGTGCTTCGAGCAGGATTTCACGTTCAACGTGACCAAGGCTCGGGCGATGCTGGCGGGGTATGTGGCGGCGCGTCCGCTGTCGGCCGAGGAGCGGGCGGCGCTGCCGGTGCTGTGCCAGGGGGCGGCGCTGCGGTTCCTGCTGACTCGGCTGTACGACTGGCTGAATACCCCGCAGGGGGCGTTGGTGACGCGCAAGGACCCGCTGGAGTATCTGCGGCGGCTCCGTTTCCACCTCGCGGCGCCGGACGAGCATGCGTATGGGATTTAGCGGGAGGCAGCGAGCATAGCCGAGGGTATCGAACGTCGCCATCGCGGCTTCCAATGTGCGAGCGCACCGGTGATGGGCAAGAGCCGGTTGGAATACCTGTAACGCCTGCGTCTCCACCTCGCAGCACAGACGAGAGTAGCTATGACATCTGAGGAAGAGGTTACCTTCACGCCCGGCCCGGACTCGGCCGAGGTGGTGGAGGTGTGGACCGACGGCGGCTGCAAGCCCAACCCCGGTCCGGGCGGCTGGGCGGCGATCCTGCGCTTTCGTCGCGTGGAGAAGGAACTGTCGGGCGCCGAACCCGCCACCACCAACAACCGCATGGAGCTGACCGCGGCGGCGGCGGCGCTGGAGGCGTTGAAGCGCCCGTGCCGCGTGGTTCTTCACACCGACAGCGAGTACGTGAAGAACGGCATCACGCGCTGGCACACCGGCTGGGTGCGCAAGAACTGGCGCAGCTCGACCGGCGATCCAGTCAAGAACATGGATCTATGGAAGCGGCTGCTCGCGGCGGCAGCGCAGCACAAGATCGAGTGGCGCTGGGTGCGCGGCCACGCCGGCGATGTGATGAACGAACGTGCGGATGCGCTGGCGACGGCGGCGCGGGAGCGTGGAGCGTAACGGCAAGGCGAATAGTGTATGTGATTCTACCGATTCGTGCCCGGCGCACCACTGTCATTGCGAGCGAAGCGAAGCAATCTCCCGCGTGGGTTCGCGGGATCTCACGAGGGGGATTGCCTCGCTTCGCTCAAAATGACGGGGTTGGCCCCAGAATTGATCCGTCAGGATCAGAGCATTAGCGGACCAGCAGATAACCGATGAACGCGACGCAGCAGAGCAAGTAGGCGGCGAGCAATACGGTGCGGATTTTCGTGGCGTATGGCCGGACAACGGGGATCCAGCCGCACGCGAGCCACGCAGCCATGGCCGCACCGGACAAAATCTGCGCGGCGCGCACCTCTTCATCGGTAGCGGGACCGAGCATGGCGCCCGGTGCCGTCCCTATCCCCTCGCGGGCATCGGCACATAGACCCGACCGTCGAACAGCCGCCGCGCGGTGCGATAGAACGCGCCGCTATGCGCGACCCAGGCGCCGGCTGCGTCCTGCGCGACGTCGGCACCGACAGTCAGAATGCCGGACGGCATGCCGATGCGGATCAACTCGCCCGCCCCCGTCCGCAACGCCTGGTTCGCCAGCGTGCCGGCGATGCGTGCCGCCACCGCGGTGCACAGCGAGGCCGTCAGCGGCAGTGCCCGGTGTGGCTGGCCGTTGGAGATGAACCGCGCGGTCAGGTCCACCTGCGCTGCGGCGATCGGCTCGCCGGCCAGGGTCGGCGCGTCCATCGGCGGGGCGATGAAGCCGACGATCGGCACGGCAGCGATCGAGCGCGCCTCGGCGTCGTCGCGCGCGATGCCCATGGCGATCGAGGCGGCACGGCGCACAAACTGCAACTTCTCCAGCACCGCCTTGTCGCGTTCCAGCTCCTCCGGCAGTTCGCGTCCGGTCAGGCCGAGGTCAGCGGCGCGCACAAACACACAGGCATTGGCGGCATCGACCATCGACAGCTCGATCGGCCCCATGCCGGGGATGTCGAGGCGATCGACCGGCGATCCGGTGGGCAGTAGCCGTCCGGTGGTGGCGCCGCCGGGGGAGAGAAAATCCAGCCGCACCGGTGCGCCGGTGCCGGCGACCCCAGGGATCGCCAGGTCGCCGTCGGTCGCGGCGTGGCCGTCCTCCAGGGGGAACGTCGAACGGATGATCTTCTTGGTATTGGTGTTGAAGATGCGCACCACGGCGGTGTCGCCGTTGGGACGCACGATCGCCTCATCTACCGCGAACGGCCCGACGGCGGAACTCATGTTGCCGCAGTTGCTGCGGTAGTCCACCGCCGCCTCGCGAATCTGCACCTGGGCGAAGGTGTAGTCGATGTCGGCATCTTCGCGTTCCGACGGCGCCAGGATGCAGACTTTCGACAGCGAGGAAATACCGCCGCCCATGCCGTTGAGCTGCCGCCCGTTCGGATCGGGGCTGCCCATCGCTGCAAGGAAAATCGGGTCCCATTCCGCGCGATCCGGCAGATCGCGGGCGTGGAACATGATGGCGCGGCTGGTGCCGCCACGCATGAACACGGCAGGCAGGGTGCGCAGGGGCATGGGCGGACCTCCGTTGGTTTGCTACGCGGCAGTACGTGCGTTCGAGCCGTGCAGCGCTACGAATTGCAGAATCTGTTCCGCGGCCCGCCGCATTGTAAAGTCGGGCGTGAGCGCCGCCCGCGCCGCCTCGGTACGGTTGATCGCCTCCACCGGATCCGCAAGCACGGCTTCCACCGCCTGCACGATCCGTTCTTTGGTAAAGTCGAAACAGTAATCGCTCAGTCCGGGCAGGTGGGCCTGCGAGAATGCATTACCGTCGGTGATCGGCGCCACGCCGGCGGCAATGGCGAAGAACACCCGGTCGTGTACCGAGTGCTCCACCAGCGGATTGATCGACAGACATCCGGTATAGCGTGGCAGCTCCTGCAACGCGGCGCGCCAGGGCAGCGCGCCGCGGAACTGCGCGCGCGCCCCGTCCCACTTGATGTGATCCCAGCCGGTGCCGAATACATCCACCGGCTGATCCAGCACGGTTTGCATCACCAGGTTGGCCCGCCGGAAACGGATATAAGCATCGAGTTCGCAGATCAGCGTGAGGGTCAGTTGATTGTTGCCGTCGAGCACCAACCCTTGCCGTTCGCCGACACGCTGCAACACCGGGACGAAATCGGCGGTGGTGCCGCGGTAAAGCAACTCTTCGGCAGCGTCGAACATGGTCTGCTGGATGACCGGCACGCGGCCACGCCAGCTCGCCTCCATGGTGTTGGTGTCAGCGCCACTTTTGCTGAAGACGATGCGGCCGTTGCGCTCCGCGGGCGGCAGGGGCGCGCCGGGCAACAGGCTTTGCGGCGGCATGCCGATATGCGCGGCGAACGCCATGCCGTTCGGGTTAAGGTAGCGAATGTTGTAGCGGGCGTGGTCCGGGAAGACATAGCCGTGCAGCAGGAAGCGGCTGCGGATGCCGTGCCGGACCGGGTAGTAGCAGGGGTGGTCACAGCTCCAGTTGAACATCGGGACTTTCATGACGTCCCAGAGCAATCCCTTACCCTGCAACACCAGGTCGACGGCGATGCCGGACATGGTGAGCGCGAAGGCGACGTCGCCTTGCTGGAGCAATGCGTTGAGCTGGCCCGGCCAGTCCTGTCCGCTCGCGTTGAACAGCACGACCCGATGGCCCATGGCCGCAAATTCCTGCGCCATTTGCTCCAGCAACCCGCCCAGCGAGTCGTATGCGCTGCCTGCCCAGCGCAAGATCAGTATCCTGCCGGCCACGTCCGCCTCTTGTCGCAATCGCGCCCGGTCTAGGGCCAGCGGCGTGCCAGGGTCAATTGTTGCGCGTGCGATGGGCAGGGCAATCGGGTGAAGGAGTAGGTGACAAACCGATAAAGTGCTGAATCTATGGCAACCCTCGATTCGCTTGCTGGGGGTAGCCATGGAAGACGCGACAACCGATTGCGCCGCATTCAACGAAGCTGTTGTTTTTCTGCGCTATTTCAAGGACCTGAAGGACCCTCGCCAGCAAGGCAAGGTGACCTATCCGCTGGACGAGATTCTGCTGCTGTGTCTGCTCGCCGTATTGGCGGGTGCCGAGGCGGTCACCGAGATCGCCCTGTTCGGCTGCAAGAAGCTCGCCCTTCTGCGGCGCTTCCGTCCGTTCAAGGATGGCACGCCGGCACACGACCATCTCGGCGACATCCTCGCCGTGCTCGACGCTGAGCAATTCCAGCGCTGCTTCGTTGCCTGGGTCGCCGCGCAGACTGGGACGCCGGAGGGAGTCATTGCCATTGACGGCAAGACCTCGCGGCGGTCCGGCCACAAGAAGGGCAGCAATCCGGCGATCCACACGGTGTCGGCCTTCGCGGCACGCCAGCGCCTCGTGCTCGGTCAGGTGAAGGTCGCGGAAAAGTCCAACGAAATCATCGCGATTCCCAAGCTGCTTGACATGCTGGCGATCGAGGGCGCGATCGTGACCATCGATGCGATGGGCTGCCAGCGCGACATCGCCCAGAAGGTCGTGGTCAAGAAGGCCGACTATGTCCTCGCGCTGAAAGGCAATCAGGGATCGCTGCGCGAGGATGTCGAGACCTTCGTGGCCGAGCAGAAGGCCGCAGGCTTCAAGGACACCGAGGTCAGCCAGGATCAGACGGTCGATGGCGATCACGGCCGCATCGAAACCAGAACCACAACCGTCATTCACGATGTCGCCTGGCTACAGGAACGTCACAACTGGCCTGGCCTGAAAGCTGTTGTTGTCGTCGAAAGCGCGCGGGAGATCGGTGATAAGATCGAGCTGGAGACACGCTTCTACATCACCTCACTGGTGCTGCTGGCGCACCTGCTGGGACCGATCGTCCGCAGTCACTGGGCAATCGAGAACAGCCTCCACTGGGTGCTGGACATGATCTTCCGCGACGACGAGTGCCGGGTGCGCACCGATCACGCACCGGCCAATATCGCCACCATCAGGCACATGGCCTACAACCTGATCCGAACGGCACCAGGCAAGGCCTCATTACGGGCCAAGCGCAAGGCCGCCGGCTGGGATGATGATTTCCTCGCGGAACTCATCGCCCGGTAGGTTGCTTCACCCGATTCCCCTGGTGCGATGGGCGACCGGCCGCCATCGTGCTGCCATGGTCGGCATGTAACGTCAGGCATCCTTCAGAACAGGTGCCGCATGGCCAGCACGAGTCGCCGCATGCATCCCGGGCGGGTGCTGCGTGAGGAATACATGGAGCCACTGCGGCTGGACGCCGCCGGACTGGCCGGCGCCTTGGACGTCGAGGTCGGCCGCATCGCTCTGCTGGTTGCTGATCTTGCGCCGGTGACATCGGACCTGGCGCTGCGGCTGGCGCGGTTCTTCCGCACCAGCCCGCAATTCTGGCTGGGGCTGCAAACCGCGCACGACCTGGCGCTGGCCGAGGCCGAGCATGGTGCGGAAATCGTGGCCCGGGTGCAGCCGATCCCGGCCTGAGGCGGAGCGCGAGCCGGCTTTCCCCGACCGCGGGGGGAAACCATATTGCCCGGCATGCCGATACAATCCACCGATGGCCGCGCGCTACGCAGGCGGCGCGAGAACACGGCGACGAGGGCCGAGACGTTAGAGGAGGTGGCCGCGGCGGCGCGCGCCTGCCGCGTCTGCGCCGATGTTCTGCCGTTGGGACCTCGGCCGGTGTTCCGCGCCTCCACCACCGCGACGCTGCTGATCGTCGGCCAGGCGCCGGGTACCAAGGTGCATGCGACCGGGGTGCCGTGGAACGACCCGTCCGGAGACCGGCTGCGCTTGTGGCTGGGGATGGATCGCGACACTTTCTATGACGAGGCGCGCATCGCCATCGTGCCGATGGGACTGTGCTATCCGGGCCGGTTGCCGAACGGGGGCGACGCGCCGCCGCGGCCGGAGTGCGCGCCGCTGTGGCGCGAGCGGCTGGTGCGGGCGATGCCGGCGATCCGGCTGACCCTGCTGGTGGGGATGTACGCGCTGACGCACACTCTGGGGCCGGGGGCGATGACCGATCGGGTGCGGGCGTATCGCGACTACCTGCCTGGATATTTTCCGCTGCCGCATCCGTCGTGGCGGACCACGGGGTGGGAACGGCGGAACCCGTGGTTCGGCGCGGAGGTGCTGCCGGCCTTGCGGGAGGCGGTGGGGGAGGCGCTGGGATAGTATGTAGTCAGGCGTGGCTGCGACGATCGGTTTCGAGGAGCGCGTAGAGCATCTCGCTGTACCAGACGTCGCCCACGCACAGATTGTCGCGCAGCAGGCCTTCGTTGCGGAACCCGAGTTTCTCGACCAGCGCTCGCGACGCGGTGTTGTCGGGAATGATGAAGGCCTGCACGCGGTGCAAGCCGAGTTCGCCAAAACAGAAGTCGAGCATTGCCGAGACCGCCTCGGTGGCGATGCCCTGCCGGTGGCGCGCGGGATCGATGATATAGCCGATGGCCACGCGCTTACCACGGATGTGGCCGTCATGATAACTGACCAGGCCGAGGCAGCGATCGGTCCCGGCATCGGCCACGGCCCAGAAATCGATAATAGGATGGGGTGCAATCAATGTAGCTGCGCACCGCGCGCTCGGTCTCGATGCGTTTCGTGTGGATCGGCCGGTTCCAGAAGCGCATCGCCTCGGGACTGGCAAAGCATTCGTGCATCGCGTCCACGTCGTCGGCACGGAACTGGCGCAGGCGCAGGCGGGGGGTTGAGAGTGTCGGGTGCGGTGCCGGTTGCTTTGCCATATTGGAACCTCAGGCTGTGCGGACCAACAACGTAATGTCAGACCGCGATATCATCGACGTATGGACGACGGCCTGAACGTCATGCCGACGAAGGTCGGCATGACGGGGTGGCACTGTTCGTGCGTCAAAGTCGTGGATGCCGGCCTCCGCCGGCATGACGGGGCAGCCTCGGTCCGTGTGTCATACCAACCTGCCGAAAGACCAACTCATCGACACTGCACGACCTTCATCGTCATCCCCGCGGAAGCGGGGACCCAGGCGACATGGGTCCCCGCTTCCGCGGGGATGACGATGAGCAGGAACGGTCACTCATAAATCGGCACCTCACCTGCGGGTGGACCGCTGCCCACCTGTCCCTACGCATCACCAATCCAGCGCGCCCACCAGCGCCCGGGCCTTAGCTGCCACGGTCTCCGCGCTATCCCCCGGCTTATAGATCGCCGATCCAATGCCGAAATCCCGCTGCTCCGGCGGCGCGCCAGCCGGGTATGTTCGACGCATCGATGCCGCCTACCGGTAGCACCGCAGCGCCGGCGGGAAGCACCGCGCGCAAGGACCGTAGCACCGCGGGACTGGCCGCCTCGGCGGGGAACAGTTTCAACCCGTCCGCGCCGGCCTCCAGCATCGCAAACGCCTCCGCCGGAGTGAAGAACCCAGGTACCGCCAGCAATCCGTGCTGCTTCGCCGCGTGCGTCACGCGCGGATCGGCATGCGGCGTGACGATCAGCCGGCCGCCCGCCGCGGCGATCTCCCGCACCTGGGTCGGCGTCATCACCGTACCGGCGCCGATCAGCAGGCGGGCTCCGAAGCCGCGCGCCAGACGCGCGATGCTGTCGAGCGGGTCGGGCGAGTTCAGCGGCACTTCGACGATGGCGATGCCGTTGGCTTCCAGTGCGGCGGCGATTGCCTCCACTTCGTGCGGCTGCACGCCGCGCAGGATGGCGATCAGCGGACAGCGGTCGAGCCAGTCGTTCAGCCCCACGACGCATGCTCTCCGATCAGCGCCAGCCCGCGCGCGGCGGCCTCGCCGTCGTGGCGTTCGGCGTATGCGCCGCAGGCGGAAATCGCCCGGGCATAGAGCGCGGTGAGCTCCGGCGTGCCGATCACGTGCACCACCGTGCCGGTCGCGCCGGCCAACGCGGCGCGTATTTCGTGGCCGATCAGGATGCCGGACAGATATGCCGCGGAATCGGTCTCGGCGAGCCGCCCGGCCAGGGTCAACGCACGCACGCCGAAGATGTGGTGCAGCAATCCGCCGGGCTCGCCGGACCGTTGCACGCCGGCGTCGAATGGTGCGCCGTCGGCCGGCCCGTCGCGCATCATGCGGCTGAGGATGGTGTGGCCGCGCAATGCCGCGAATGTTTCCCCCGTCATGTGGGTGTTGAAACCGACGATGCGGCCGTGCTCGACGCGCACCCATTTCGAATGGGTTCCAGGCAGGCACGCCACGCCGCCGCCGTTGAACACGGCGGAAGCGCCGATCACCTGCGTTTCTTCGCCGCGCATCACTTCGGCGACGCCTGCTTCGTCGGTGGCGGACAGGCCCGGCACCAGCTTCACCTTGCCCCAGTCGAACGGTACGTCGACCAGCGCGGCGCCGAGTTCCGACGCGCCGGCCGGGCACGCGATGTAGGGGGCTTCCTTCCAGCCCTGCCGGCTGCCGATCATGCCTGACAGCACGACGCGATCCTCGCCGGCGGCGAGCCAGGGGCCGATCTCCTCGCGCAACGTCTCCGCGAAGCGGTTGTCGGGGACGTTCATGATGCCGCGCGGGCTGGCGCGGCGGTCGCGAATGGTGCCGTCGCGGGCGACACGGAATGCGCGAAAGCTGGTGGTGCCCCAGTCGATGCCGATCATGCGACGTCTCCTGTGTCCCTGTTTTGTCCCTGACGCGTGGGACGCTGCGCGTCGAGTTCCTAGCGTTATTCGTCGTCCGAGGCGAGCAAGGCGGCGTTGCCGCCGGCGGCGGCAGTGTTGATGGAAACGACGCGTTCTTCGGCGAAGCGATACAGTGTGATCGGGCTGCCGGCTTTCGGGCCGGTGCCTGACAGGCCGCGGCCGCCGAAGGGCTGCACGCCGACGACGGCACCGACCTGGTTGCGATTGATGTAGGCGTTGCCGATGCGGAGGTGCTCTACGATGCGGCGCTGGGTGGATTCGATCCGGGTGTGGATGCCGAGTGTCAGGCCGTAGCCGGTGGCCTCGATCGCTTCCAATAGTGCGTCGAGCCGGTCGGCAGCGTAGCGCACGATGCACAGCACGGGGCCGAAGATTTCCGTTTGCAGGTCGCGTGGGCTGTTCAGGACGAACGCACGCGGTGCGAAGAAAGTGCCATGTTCGGTGCCTGGCGGCAGGGGCAGCGCGAACAGCGGCTCGCCGAGGCCGGCCGACGATTGTTGGAGTGCCTGACGTGCGGCTGCGTCGATCACCGGCCCGACATCAGTTGCCGGATCGAGTGGATCGCCGATCGTCAGAGCTTCCGCCGCGCCTTGCAGCATGCGCAGCATCCGGTCGGCAGTATCCTGCTGGAGGCACAGAAGCCGCAGCGCAGAGCACCGCTGGCCGGCGGAACCGAAGGCGCCGGAGAGCACGTCGGTCACCACCTGTTCGGGCAGCGCGGAGCTATCCACGATCATCGCGTTGATGCCGCCGGTTTCGGCGATGAACGGCACCAGCGGGCCACCGCGTTGCGCCAGGCTGCGGGCGATCGCCTGGGCCGTGTCGGTGCCTCCGGTGAACGCGACGCCGGCGATGCTGATATCGTTGACCAGGGCCTGGCCGACGCTGCAGTCGCCTTGCAGCAATGCGAGGGCGGTGTGGGGCACGCCCGCCTGGTGCAGCAATGCGACGGCTTGTTCGGCGATCAGCGGCGTTTGTTCGGCGGGTTTCGCGGCGACCGCGTTGCCGGCGGCGAGCGCGGCGGCGATCTGGCCGATGAAGATGGAGAGCGGGAAGTTCCAGGGGGAGATCGCGGCGAAGATGCCTCGGCCGGCGAGTGCCCAGGTGTTCTTTTCGCCGGTAGGTCCTGGAAGTTCGCGCGGGGCGGCGAACTGTTCGCGGGCGCGCGCGGCGTACCAGCGGCAGAAATCCACGGCCTCGCGAATTTCGGCGATGCCGTCGGCGAGGGTTTTGCCGGCTTCGCGCGCGAGGAGAGACAGAAGTTCGGGGCGGGCGGCTTCGATCAGATCGGCGGTGCGTTCCAGGAGCGTGGCACGGTGATCGCCACCGGCGGCGTCCCAGGCGCGCCAGCCGGCTTGCAGGCGATGCAGGGCGGCGGTGATTTGCGTTTGGGTGGAGTCGGTAACGCTGCCGACGACGATGCGCTGGTCAGCGGGGGAGCGGATTTCGCGGGCGGCGGGTGGGGTTGGTGTGTGGGAGGGAGTCCTCCCCCTCCCCTCGAAGGAGGAGGTTGGGGGGAGGGGGAGGACTCGCCCCGCCGACCTCGCAATCGCACCAACCAATGCCGCCAGCGTGTCACGGTCCGCGAGATCCACGCCAGTGCTGTTGCGACGGTCGGGGTAGAGATCGCGCGGCAGAGGAATGCGCGGATTTCGCGTCAGGCCCACGGCGTGCAATTGCGCCACGGGATCGCTGATGATCGTTTCTTCCGGCACCGAAGCATCGACCAACCGGTGCACGAAGCTGGTGTTGGCGCCGTTCTCCAACAGACGCCGCACCAGGTAGGCGAGCAAATCCTCGTGGGTACCAACGGGGGCGTAGACGCGGACGGGACAGGCGGGGCCGACGATGCCGTCGTACAGCGCCTCGCCCATACCGTGCAGGCGCTGCATTTCGAATGTCGTTGCCTCGATGTTCTGCAAAACGAACGCCAGGCTGTGAGCGTTGTGCGTCGCGAAAGCGGGGTCGATGGCGTCGCCGGCCGCCAGCATGCTCCGCGCATTGGCGAGCCAGCTCACGTCGGTTGCCGCCTTGCGGGTGAACACCGGGTAGTCGGTGAGGCCCTGGACCTGCGCGAGTTTGATTTCCGTGTCCCAGTAGGCGCCTTTCACCAATCGCACGGGGACGCGATGGGCCGTGCGGCGGCCCAGCGTGGCGACCCAATCGATCACCGCCGAGGCGCGCATCTGGTAGGCCTGCACGGCCAGACCGAGGCCATTCCATCCGGCCAGCTTCGCGTCGGCCAGCACCGCTTCGACAATGTCGAGGCTGAGCTCCAGCCGGTCGGCTTCTTCGGCATCCACGGTCAGGCCGATCGCGTGTTCTTTTGCCGCGTGGGCCAGCGTGCCCAACGCCGCTATCAGCGGGGGCACGCAGCGCGCGCGTTGCAATTCTTCATAGCGCGGATGCAGCGCGGACAATTTGACGGAGATCTGCGGCGTGTCGGCCGGGGCGCGTCCGGCGGCGGCACGGCCGATCGCGCCGATCGCGTCGGTGTAGGAACGCAGATAGCGGTCCGCGTCGGTTTGCGTCTTGGCCGCCTCGCCCAGCATATCGAAGCTGTAGCGCCAGCGGCGGCCTTCCGTGGTGTTGGCGCGCGCGAGTGCTTCGTCGATCGTGCGGCCCATGACGAATTGCCGTGCCAGCACACGCATGCCTCGGCGGAGCGCGGTGCGAATCACCGGTTCGCCCATGCGGCGGATCATGCGCGCGATGGCCGCGGCGATGCCGTGTTGGGCTTCCTCGACCGTCAATACGCGGCCGGTCAACATGAAGGCCCAGGCGGAGGCGTTCACCGCGAGCGAATTGCCGCGACCAAGATGCTGCTGCCAGTTGGCGCCGCCGATGCGATCCTCGATAAACGCATCGGCGGTGGCGGCATCGGGGATGCGCAGCAGGGCTTCGGCGAGGCAGAGCAGCGCGACGCCCTCGGCTGTGCCGAGGCCGTATTCCTTCAGGAAGTCGCTGACGTCGGCGCCGGGTTTATAGGCGGCGCGTGCCGATCGAACGAGGGTGCGGGCACGGGTTTGCACGGCGGCGGCTTGCTGTGGCGGCAAGGTCGCGGCGGCGACCAGGGGCGCCAGAACGTCTTGCTCTGGTGCTCTGTGCAGGCGGCGGAGGCCGGTTCGATCGTCGTGCGGCATAGGCCCTAATCCTGGGGGTGCCGGACCAGAAGTTCAACGCTTGATGTCGCGACGATCGAGGTATGGCGTGCGGCTGTTGGCAGCGGTGCGAATTCTGATGACCGAGAGCGAGACGAGCGGCGCACATGATTGTGGGAGAATAGCGGCGACTGTGCGGGCTGCACGGTTCGTGGTCTCTCACAAAGTGCAGGAAGTGAGCGCAGTTTCACAAAGACGATTTTCGGACCTTGGCCGTCTTGATGTGTGGGACCTGCAAGTCTGGCCGAAAACGGTGGCTGGGCACACTTCGCATTGTTCGTGCCGACCGCGCCGGCGAAAGCAAGAATTTGAAACACAGATTTCACGGATTTCACAGATTAAGGCACAGATTAGAATTAACCTGATCTGTGACTTAATCTGTGAAATCCGTGAAATCTGTGTTTCAGATTCTTGCTGCCCTTGCCACGCAGCACGTTGGTCGGATCGCTGCCGTCCTACCAGCGATCGCCCGATGGTCACAACCCATGTCTCGAAAAGCGCGGCTCACCACGAGCGGATTGCGTCGTCGCTCCGCTTCTCGCAATGACTTGTCTGGGTCGCCAACCCGCTAGACGAACTTCGCGGCGTCGAATCCGTCCGGCAGGATGCCGCGTGGCTTGATCAGCGGATACGGAGCACGCGCGAGGAAACTGCCGCTGCCTGGTTCCGCCTGCACCTTGCCGTCGCGCATCGCCACGCGGCCGCCCTTTACCGTTGCGACCGGCCAGCCGGTGACTTCCATGCCTTCATACGGCGTGTAGTCGATCACGTGCTGCATCAGGTCATTGGTAATGGTGACGCGCTTTGCCGGATCCCACAGCACGAGGTCCGCATCCGAGCCGGGCGCGATGGTGCCCTTGCGCGGATACAGACCGAACAGCCTGGCGGGGTTGGTTGACGTAAGACGCACGAAGTGATTGGCGTCGATGCGTCCCGCCGCCACGCCCTCGCTGAAGATGATCGGTAGCCGCGATGTCAGCCCCGGCACGCCATTGGGAATATCCGGGAACGGTGCGTTGTTGCCGTGAATGCGCTTGCCCTCCTCCCCTTCATAACTTGCACCGCTGTGGTCGGACGACACGATGTCCAGCGTGCCGCGGCGGATGTCCTCCCACAGCGCGTCGCCATCCTCACGCGATCGCGGGCTGGGGCTGCAGATAAACTTCGCGCCCTCAAAGCCCGGGCGATCCATGTCCGCAGCGCCCAGCACGAAGTACTGCGGACAGGTCTCCGCCCACACCTTCAATCCGCGCGCCTGGGCGCGGGCGATCTCCGCCGCGACCTCCGTGCAGGACACGTGGAACACCTGTATCGGCTGGTCCACCAATTCCGCCAGCGCAATGGCGCGGTAGGTCGCCTCGCGCTCGATCACTTTCGGCCGCGACCAGGCATGGTATTTCGGCGCGGAGCGGCCATCGGCCATCAGGGCCTCGGTCCGCCAGCCGATCGCTTCGTAGTTTTCGCAATGCACCGTGACCAGCGCGCCGTTGCGCCGCGCGGCGGACAGCACGCGCAGGAACTGCCGGTCGTCGAGATGCGAGGGCTCATAGGTCAGGAACACTTTCAGGCTGCGCACACCCGACGCAACGACCTCGGGAATCTGCTTCCACACCACGTCGTCGGTCGGATCGGTGATGATCTGATGGAAGCTGTAATCCACCATCGCCAGCTTGGCGCGGCGATGGTACTCGGCCAGCGTGTCAAGGATGCCATTGCCCTTGAACTGTGCGGCGAAGGTGATGACCGTGGTGGTGCCGCCGGCGAGGCAGGCGGTGCTGCCGGTGGTGAAGCTCTCCTCGTCCACGCCACCGCCGGCACGCAATTGCTCGATGTGGCAATGGGTATCGACGCCGCCGGGCAGCACCAGCAATCCGTCCGCATCGAGCTTTTGGGCGCCGTCCAGTCCCTCGCCGATGGTGACGACGCGGCCGTCACGGATGCCGATATCGGCGCGATATGTGTCCGCGGCTGTCACCACGTTGCCGCCGCGTATCACCAGGTCGAAATCGGGCATGTCAGATCTCCGTCAGACGCGTGAGCAGGAGCGATAGAATGGCGCATGCTGCGCCGGATCGGAATAGCGCGTGCGCAATGCCCCTGACCTACGGCAGGAATGCCTTCGACAGGTGACGCTGCTCGTCATCGCTCAGGGCCTGTTGCAGGTCCTCGTGCGGCGCGGCGTCCGGGTAGGGATAGGCGATACACCGGCTCGAACAGGCCAATGGCGTCGTCGAGGAGCCAACCGCCTGATTGTGTGCAACTATCTGCTCCCCCAAAGCCCACGCGATTCGTGAGGTCCGCCGTTGTCCCGCCTGGTCGTCGTCTCCAACCGCGTTGCCCCCATCCAGGAAGGCGAGCCCACTGCCGGAGGGCTCGCCGCCGGCGTGTTGGATGCGTTGAAACAACAAGGCGGCATCTGGTTTGGCTGGAGTGGCGAGGTCGCCACCGCGACGGCCGAGACAACCGAACGCACGGTGGGACCGATCACGATCGTCACCCTCGACCTGACCCGCCGGGACTACGACGAATTCTACCGCGGCTTCGCCAACGGCGCGCTGTGGCCGGTGCTGCACTACCAGATCGGTCTTAGCAAATTCGAATGGCCGGAGTTCGCCGGCTACCGCCGCGTCAACGAACAATTCGCCAATGCCCTGGTGCGGATCATACAGCCCGGCGACCTGATCTGGGCGCACGACTACCACCTGCTATGCCTGGCCGAAGCCCTGCGCGAGGCGGGCGTCACCCAGCGCATCGGCCTGTTCCTGCACACGCCGTTCCCCGCACCCGCCGTGTTCATGACCATCCCGGCGCATGCCGAACTGATCCGCGCGATGTGCGCCTTCGACCTGCTGGGGTTCCAGACCGAAGCGGATCGTACCGCATTCTCCGACTACGTGGTACGCCACGCCGGCGGCACGGCGCACGTCGGCGGCGTGCTGAAAGCCTTCGGCCGCGTGGTGAAGACCGGCGTGTTTCCGATCGGCGTGCATGTCGATGAGGTGCGCGCGCAGGCCGAGGCCCCGGCCAACCGCCGCTTCGCCACCCGGCTGCGCGCCAATTTGCTGGAACGGCTGATCCTCAGCGTGGACCGCCTGGACTACTCCAAGGGCCTGCGCCAGCGCTTCACGGCGTTCGAGCGCTTTCTGGAGGATTTTGCGCAGTGGCGCGGCAATGTCACCTTCATGCAGATCGCGCCCCCATCCCGCGGCGACATCCAGACCTACCGCGAAATCCGCCGTGAACTGGAAGGCGAGGCCGGCCGGATCAACGGCCGCTTTGCCGAGGTGGACTGGACTCCGTTGCGTTACCTCAACCGCGGCTTCTCGCGCAACGTGCTGATGCCGCTCTATGCCGAGGCTCAGGTCGGGCTGGTGACCCCGCTGCGCGACGGCATGAATTTGGTGGCCAAGGAATACGTCGCCGCACAGGACCCGGACGATCCGGGCGTGTTGGTGCTATCGCAGTTCGCCGGCGCAGCGAACGAGCTGGATGCTGCACTGATCGTGAACCCCTATGACCAGTCAGGCATTGCCACTGCTCTGGACCGCGCTCTGGCCATGCGGCCGGAGGAGCGGCGCGAACGCCACGCCACGATGCTGGCCGTGATGCGCCAGCACAGCCTGGAACGCTGGCGCGACCGCTTCGAAGCGGAGCTAGGCGAACCCCGACGCTGAGGCGATCGGGCTGCTTCGCCGCCCCCCTCCCACAAAGAGTGGGGGAGTGTTAAAGCAGCCTGATGGACGCAACGACAAATCCCGCCACCGCCGGCAAGGGCCTGGCGAAATCCCCTGGCGCGCTCGCCGGCATCAAGGTCGTGGACCTGACGCGCGTGTTGGGCGGCCCCTATTGCACGATGATCCTGTCGGACCATGGCGCCGAGGTGATCAAGATCGAGCCGCCACAGGGCGACGAGGTGCGCGACTGGGGCCCGCCCTTCCACGATGGCGACGCCAGCTACTTCATCGGCATCAATCGCAACAAGCACGCCATCTCGCTCGACATCGGCAAGCCTGCCGGCAAGGAGGTGCTGCTGCGCTTGCTCGAAGGCGCCGACGTGCTGACCGAAAACTTCAAGCCCGGTTCCATGGAAAAATGGGGCCTGGGCTATCACGAGGTGCTGTCGCAGCGCTTCCCCGGCCTGATCCACTGCCGCATCTCCGGCTTCGGCGGCGACGGGCCGCTCGGTGGCCTGCCCGGCTACGACGCGATCTTGCAGGCGATGACCGGCCTGATGAGCGTGAACGGCGACGCCAATACCGGCCCGATGCGGCTCGGCACCGCCATCGTGGACATGGGCACCGGGCTCTATTCGGCGATCGGCATCCTGATGGCGCTGCATGAGCGCAAGCAGTCCGGCCATGGCCAGTATCTCGACATGACGCTGTACGACTGCGGCATGGCGCTGCTGCATCCGCAGGCGGCGAACTATTTCCTCAACGGCCGCCGCCCCACCGGGACCGGCAATCCGCATCCCAACCTGGTACCGTACGACAAATACCCGACGAAGACCTGCGACATCTTCATCGCCAGCGGCAATAACGGCCAGTTCCGCAAGCTGTGCGAACTGATCGGCCGGCCGGAACTCGCCGACGATGCACGCTTCGCCAATAACGGCGAGCGCAACGTCAACCGCCATGCTCTTGGCGCGGAGTTGGCGGCGGCTTTCGCACAGCAGGACGGCTACGAACTCGCCGACCGGCTGATCCGCAATGGCGTGCCCGCCGGCCCCGTGATGCCGGTCGACGAGGCAACCGCCGCGCCCCACACCGTGCATCGCGAGATGGTCACCGAGTTGGATTGGTACAAAGGCCTCGGCACACCGATCAAGCTATCGCGCACGCCGGGTGGCACGCGCAGGCCACCGCCGCGGTTCGGCCAGGACGGCGCCGCGGTGCTGGCGCAACACGGTTATTCCGAAGCCGACATCGCCGCGTTGCAGCGCGACGGCGTGCTGCACACCAAGCGCCGGATCTGAAGCCTCAGGGCGCCGTGCCACGCAGGCACGTGCGGTGCAGCACGCGCGGATGCCGCGCCGCGTCGAAATTCGCGTCGGCGCGATGCAGCAGGCAGCGATTGTCCCACATCAGCACATCGCCCGCCCGCCAGTGGTGCCGATAGACGAATTGCTCTTGCGTCGCGTACCCCTGCAACGCCGCCAGCCGCGCGCGTCCCTCCGCCATCGGCCTTCCGTCGAAATGCGACGCATGCTCCCCCATGAACAGGCACTTGTGACCAGTGTCGGGATGGACCCGAACCAGGGGATGACTCATCGGCGGAGCGTCGCGGATTTCCTCCGGCGTCGCCTGCACTCCACTCTTCTGCCGCGACAACTCCCAGCTATGGATCACGCGAACGCCGTCCAATTCTGCTTTTTCCCCCGCTTCGAGCGCATCATACGCCGCGGTCATGTCGGCGAAGCAGGTGTCGCCGCCGTCGGGCGGTAGCGTGACCGCGTGCAGAACGGTGGCGAGCGACGGCTCCGGCCGGAACGATTTGTCGCTATGCCAGGCTTGCGATCCGACCTTGCCGCTGGGACGGCCCTCGGCGTTCAGGTTGGAGACGGTGTGAACCCAAGGGTTGTCGGCGCCGCGGTTGCTGGCGATATGCCGCTCCAGCGTCCCGAACTGCTGTGTGAAGGCGATCTGCTGGTCCTTGTTCAGCGCCTGAGCCCGGAAGCACAGCACGTGGTAGCGAACAAACGCGGCGTACACCGCGTCTCGCGTCTCAGTGTCGAACGGCTGGCGAAGGTCGAGCCCGGTGATTTCGGCGGCAAGCACAGGCGACAGCGGTCGCACGGAGAAGTTCCGGCCGACCGGTGGGCGGGTTTCAAGGACCATCGACATGCGCTTGTTCCTCCCGATCATGGTGTTGCGATCATCCTGATCGGTTGCGCGGAGAAAGGCAAAACGATCGTCGCCCGCGTGCTAACCATTTGTTGGTAATTTCCAACTACACCCCGACCCGCGGGCGCGTGAGCTCCGCGCGGCGGAACATAAATGGACTTCGTGGCAGGCAACAGGGTCACCGCGCGCGGACTGCCGTGGGATTTGGTGGAGGTCACGCCGCTCGGCGCCCAACAGCACTTACGGTTGCGGTGCGCGTCGGGCGATTTGCGTGGCCTGGAGTGGGATATCCTCTATCCTAACGAAACCGTCGAACTGCTGCATTCAGATCTGCGGCCCGAGACTCCCGGATCGCTGGCGTCCTGGCGTCTGCATCACATCGCTTGCCTGCTGGAGCAAGTGCCTGGCGCCGACGCCATGCTTGCTGCCGAACCGGGACGGATAACGATCGAACCGTACCAGCTCGTCCCATTGATGCGCGCATTGGAAATGCCAAGGCCGCGGCTGCTGCTGGCGGATGGCGTGGGGCTGGGCAAAACCATCCAGGCGGGATTGATCGCAACCGAGCTCATCGCGCGCCGGCAGGCCCATCGGATTCTGGTGGTGTCGCCTGCCGGACCGCTGCTGATGCAGTGGGAACACGAATTGCGGCATCGCTTCGGCCTGCGCTTCACACCGATCACGGACGCCGCGGCGTTGCAGCGGGAACGCCGCAAGATCGAACTCGGCGGCAATCCGTTCGACAGCATCGCGCTGTGCCTGGTATCGCTCGACTTCGCCAAGCAAGAGCATGTGCTGGAGACTTTGGAGCGATCCTCCTGGGATCTGGCCATCATCGATGAGGCGCATCATTGCACCGGCGGGACCGCCGGCCCGGATCGCGACGATACTCTGCGCCGGCGCCTGGCCGAGGTGGTGGCGCGCCGCTGCGACGGGCTGCTGCTGCTGACCGCGACTCCGCATGACGGGTACGACGCGCGCTTCGCCTCGCTGATCGAATTGCTCGATCCCAGCCTGGTCGACGGGCGCGGCGGTCTGGCGGGACTGGCCTATCGCCGCCACGTCGTGCGGCGCCTGAAATCGCACATCCGTAATCCCGCGACGGGTGAGCCGCTGTTCCGCGAGCGCCAGGTGATGCCCGTTCGCATCGAGTTGCGCGGCAGTTCCGCCAGGCTGGTGCAGGCGTTCCACACCGCACTGGCCGCATTGGTTGCGCCGCGGCTCCGGCGCGCGAAAAGCAGTGGCGACTATACCGATGCACTGGCGTTCATCGGATTGCTGAAGCGCTCGGTTTCGACCGTGGCCGCTTGCATCAACACGCTGCAAGTGGTCGCCGAGCGCTATCGGTTGCTGCATGCGAAGGGCAATGACGCGGAAGCCCTGCGCAAGGAACGCGCCCGCACATTGCGGGCCTTCCGGCGGCAGCGGTTACGATTCGGAGTTCTCGATGCCGCCGCCGAAAGCGCGACCGCGGCACTGGAAGTTGAAGACATGGCCGCCGATCTTTGCAGCTTCGGCGCGACCGATCTGGCGGCAGAGCTGAACCTTCGCAGCGGTCCGTCCCGCTACGAGATCGACACGACGGTGGACGCCTTGGAAACCTTGATCCGCCTGGGGATCGAGGGTGAACCGCACGACCCCAAGCTCAACGCCATGCTCGATGAGGTCCGGTTGATCCGCCTGGCCCATCCGGCGGCCAACATCCTGGTCTACACCGAGTACGCCGACAGCCAGGCAGCGGCGATGCGGGCGCTGTCTCGCGCAACGGGCATAGCGGGCGAAGTGCTCGCGATCAGCGGCCTTGATCCGGAACCGGAACGCACGCGCATTGCCGAGCGCTGCGCCGAACACAACTCCATCATCCTGGTCAGCACCGATTCGATGGCAGAAGGGCTGAACCTGCATCGGCGTTGTTTTCATCTGGTGCATCTGGATCTGCCGTACAATCCGAACCGGTTGGAGCAACGCAACGGGCGCATCGACCGTTATGGTCAAACCCACGATCCCGAAATTCGCTACCTGTATCTCGCCGGCACATTCGAGGAACGTTTGTTGCTGCGATTGATCGCGAAATACGAAAAGGCCAGAGCGTGCCTCGCTGTCATGCCGGACACGCTCGGTGTGACGGCAGACGAAGCAGCGTGGAGCAAAGGGCTGGTCGCCGGCTTTGCAGAAGATCAGGCCGCGTTGTTCGGCGAAGATGCGCCGCCGATCCGTACCCTGGATCACGCCGCCGAGGCAAGCAACGCAGCGGCATTGCGCGATCTGCTGCACGAAATCGATCGTGCGTTCGCGGGCCACGAGCGACATTCGGTCCGCCACGGTTGGCTGGTGGAACAAGGGCTGAACGCCGACCTTCGTCAGACCGCGGCTGCCGATGCTGTGCGGCAGCGCAGCGAGGCGTTGCTTGGACATATCGATCTCGCCGATTTTGTCGCCGCGGCAATAGCGGCTGAAACCCCCGGCGCCAGATCCGATCCTGCACGGGTGAGGCTTCCGGCCGACTGGACCGCAGGGCTGGACAATCTCCCAGGCTACGACGCGCAGACTCAAACGCTGCGTATAACGCACGATCGCGATCGGCTGCGCGATGCAGACGGCGCGTCGCTGGCATTCCTCGGCCGCGCCCACCCACTGGTGTGCCGCGCAGCTTCGCGCATGCGGCGCAGCGATATCGCCGCATCGGCCGAAACCAGCGACCTCCGGGTCAGCGCCGCACATGCCGACCGCGGCGCAGCACTCGCCGTGCTGTTCACATTCAGTATCGAGATCGCCAGCGCGCGCCGCGTCGAATTCCAGCAGATCGTCGCCGTGCTGTCGCCGGTGTCCGGCCCTCCGGCCGAGCTTGCTACGCCGGAAAGTTGGATGCGCCTGGCAGCGCCGGACCGGGCCGCCGATGCCAATGGCGTGTGGCAGCGTCTGTTCGCTTGCTGGGTGCCAAAACGCAAGCCGCAGGTTGAGAAAATCGCTTCTGCGGCCATGCATCGCGTGGCAGCCGGGTTCGCCGCCAGCCAGGGCGACCGCGCCGACCGCGACACCTTAACCCTGCAACGCTGGCTGCGCCTGCGCGCGGACGACATTTGCGGCATCCACGTGCCGCAGACAGCAGATCTATTCGGCATGACGTCGACCCTGCCGAATTGGAAAACCCTGTCCGCACCACTCGACCGGCTTGCCGCCTTCGCCGCGGATCCGGACAACCCGCTGACAAAACGGCGCGAGGCAAACAGTGCCGTGGCGTTGTTCCAGTGCCGCGGCAAAGAACGCGCGGCTTGCGTAGCCTTGTCGCCACCCACCCTGCGACCGGTTGGAATGCTGCTGTTGGTACCGGATGCGGTAAGCGCATGAGCCTCGATCTGCACGAATGCACGACGTCCGGGCCGGGTCTGCCAGAAACGTTCTTGCGGTTCGAACTCACAGCCTGGCTGGACAAACGCGGCCTGCTGCCGAAACCCGGCCGGACTCTCGAAAAATCCTGGTCCGCACTTCGTCGGCAGTTGCGTGGCCTGGCCGGTGCCGGCGGCCCATTGCGCGTGCATAATCATGTCGTCGCGCCGCTGGCACCATGCCTGGGCTACGCCGCCGCCGAACGCCAACCGCAGGTGGTGACTCGCGAAGGCCCTGAAGACGGCGGCTGGTTGATGCTCGGCCCTGACGGCGCACGACTCCGGACATGGTCGGTCGGTACCGACACCGACCTGGACGCACCGCATCGCAGCGGCCGCGCCTACCGTTTCAGCGCGACACGCGGCGCGTCACGCGTGCTGCTATGCGTCAATGAGCAAGCCGCTTTGCTGACCGACGGCACGGAACTGAGACTGCTGTTATGCGATCCGGCGCGCCCGGACAGCCACTTTGCCATTCCGTTGACCGGCATGACGGGTTGGCAAGAGCGAAGCCTCGCGCCGGATTCGTATCGTGTCCTGCTGGCACTCGCAGGACCGCCCGGGCTCGCCGCGTTGCCGGACATGCTGGAGGCGGCGCGACTGAGCCAGGCCAGGGTGACCAAGGATCTGCGCATCCAGGCGCGCGCAGCGGTAGAAGGTTTCCTCCAGGCACTTCTTGACGATCCCGCCAACGCCAATCGATTGCGGCGGCCGGCCGACCGCAACGACCTGGCCAGGAACTTGTGGCAGGAGGGACTCGTCCTGGTCTATCGACTGCTGTTCATCCTGAAACTGGAAAGTGCCGCCGATCCCGCACGTGCGTTCAGTTTTGCGTCGACCGCACTGTGGCGCCACGCACTTTCTCCCAATCAGGCTCTTGGGAAACTGGTGAGGCGCCATCTGGACCAGGGACACGAAACCGGGCGCATGCTGGCAGATGGACTGCGCTTTGTATTCCGTGTGATGCGCGATGGCCTGTCGTGCAGCGAACTCGCCATTCCTCCGCTTGGTGGCGCCCTGTTCAGCACAAACTCGACACCGTTGCTCGACGCGCTTCACTGGAGCGACCACGCGGCCGCCATATTGCTCGATCGGCTGCTGTGGACCACAGCGAAAGGCCGCGAACGGGAACGTGTGCAATACGGTCCGTTGGACGTCGAAGAGCTAGGCCGGGTCTATGAGGCGCTGCTGGAACTGGCGCCCGGAATTGCAACCCAGCCGATGATGCGGCTTCGGCGTGCCAGATTGGAAGTGGTCGTGCCGGCCGACCGCGCGTGCGGTTGCGTTGACGACGACGATACAGATCCGGACGACGCGCCGGATCACGGCAGCGTGGTTCGCAAGCAGGATATTCCCGCCGGACGCTTCTATCTTCGTGTCGGTCTGGGCCGTAAGGCGACCGGGTCCTACTATACGCCACATGAATTCGTGCGCTTCCTGGTGCGTGAGGCACTTGGCGAGACGGTGTCTGCCCGCAGTCCGGACGACGATCCAAACCCCGCAGCGATCCTGTCGCTCAAGATTGTCGATCCGGCAACCGGGAGCGGTCATTTCCTGGTGGAAGCCTGCCGCTTTCTCGGCGCCGCGCTTTACGCAGCGTGCCGGCTTTGCGACACACAGGCCACGGACGCCGAAGCGGCGGCACTGCACGCCGCGCCGCAGGAGCGAGCGCGGCACCTGGCCCGGGCAGCAACGTTGCGCGCTCGTGTAGCCGATCTGCCCGACCCGGACCGCACGCTGCTCGCCTATCTGCCAAGTCGTGCCCGCGAGGGCGGTGACACCGGTGTCTCACAAGACCGAGCGCTCGCTCTCTGCCGCCGCCTTATCGCAGTGCACTGCCTCTATGGCGTCGACCGCAATCCGTTGGCAGTGGAACTGGCAAAGCTGTCGCTGTGGCTTGAATCCTACGCTGAAGGACTGCCACTCACCTTCCTGGATCATCGCCTGGTGCAAGGCGATTCGCTTGCCGGGCCGTTCTTCGCGCAGCTTGAGACACTGCCGGTCGGTGGCGGCCAACTCGATCCGCTGTTGGCGCGTGACGTCACAGCATTGCTCGCCGCCGCGTTGCGCGCCGCGCTGACCGAGGTGCGGGCGTTGCAGGCGACGGTCGGCCGGGATGCCGCCGACCTGGCATTAAAGGAAGGTGCGAAGTGCCGCCTGGATGCCGCACTGCATCCATTACGGCAGTTGGCGCGCGCATGGTCCGGCGCGACAATGCTGGATCAGCGAGGTGCGGACGACGAATTCCTGGCACTGGCACAATTGGTGGCCGCTACCGGAAGCTGGCCGGCCAAGCTGACGCGCCGTCAGGCAATGCTGCTGGCCGCGGGCACCGCTGCGCTACCTTGGGACCTGACGTTCCCCGAAGTGTTCCAACCTGATACGGATGGCGCAGGCACGGGTGGCTTCGACGCTGTGCTGGGCAATCCGCCCTGGGACATCGTGCAGCAGAATTCGAAAGAGTTCCTCGCCGGTTTCGATCTGTCCATTTTGGATGCGCCAACCAAACGCGAGGCCCGGGGCAAGCAGGCTCGTCTGCTGAAAGATCCGGCGATCGCCGCGGCATTCCAGGCGTATCAGGAAAACTTCGCGCAGCAACACCGGATGGTGAACCGACTCTACGCGCACCAGAAGGTCTCGGTGTCAGGCCAGCCGACCGGAGGCAAACTCGACACCTTCCGCGTGTTCGCCGAGCGCAGTTTGCAGTTGGCCGGACCACAAGGCACGACCGGCATGTTGGTTCCATCGTCGTTCCATGCCAACGAAGGCGCCACGGGCATTCGCCGGTTATATCTGCAAGAGACTGACTTGCGTCTCTGCCTGTCGTTCGAAAACCGCCGCAAGCTGTTCGACATCAATGTGCGGCAAAAGTTCGCTCTCGTGGTTGCCCGCCGACCCGGGCCGACTTTGGGATTGCGCTGCGGCTTCTATCTCGACGACTTCGCACAGATCGACGATCCGGCCCGCGTCATGTGCTATGATCGCGCGTTCATCGAGAAATCCGGCGGCGCGCATCTGACTTTTCTGGAACTGCGCTCGACCGAAGATCTGGCGGTCGGCCGCCGCGTGTTTCTGCCCCATCCATCGCTCCAGGATTGGATGTCGCTGCATGGCATCGTGCTGGGGCGGGAGATGAACATCACCGACGACGCCCATCGCGTCACGCCCGTAAACCGGCTGCGACGTGACCGGCACGACTACTTCATGCTGCATGAAGGCAAGACCATCCAGCAGTTCGACGATCGCTGGGATGCCGGTGCACGTTACGCCGTGGCGCGCTCGGCGATAGAGGACAAGCCGGCCTGGCAGGAAGCCGCAGGCTATTTCCGGCTGGCACTGCGAAAAATCTCCCGCTCCACGGACGAACGCACGGCGATCGCGGCGTTCACCTCGCCCGGCTATCTGTTCAACGACACCGCGCCGGTGGAACGCGCGCCGCAGCGTCGCTGCAATGCCGTAGCCCTGCAACTCTGCGCCGTCATCAACAGCTTTGTCTTCGATTGGGCGCTGCGCCAGAAGGCAGCGGCCACGGTCAACCTGTTCATTCTCGACGCCTGTCCCATGTGCGATGCTGCGGCCGACACCGCGCGCTTGCTGGCGCACGCCGCGCTACGCCTGTCGTGCAATCACGCCGCCTATGCGCCCTTGTGGCACGAGCAACTTGGGAATGCATGGCGTGAGTCGGCATTCCCCGGAACCTGGCCGGCAATCCCGTCTCAGCATTTACGCTGGGAGTTGCGCGCGACGGCCGACGCTGTTGTCGCGCAGGCCTACGGTTTAACCCGCGCCGACTACGCGCGCATCCTCGCCAGTTTCGCCCACAAACATTTTCCCGTTGCGCCGGCGCTTTGCCTCGCTGCGTTCGATGCGCTGACAGCGATGGGGCTCGCGCTGTTCTGCCGCACCTACGATCCCTACGACGACATCGCATTGGTCACTGCGCTGCCATTGCCGACTGCTCGGCGTCCCAGGCAGCAAACCGGGCGGTCAGCCGCCGCCTGAACCGCCCGCACGCACCGCTTCCCAGGCATCCGGTTCGTCGTACGATGCGAATTCGCTGAACAGGCCATCGAGTTCCGCGCGGAACAAGTCATGCGAAAGGCCCGCGATCAGTCGAGGAATACCGAACGGCATGCCGTTCAGGCCACCCGCAACGGGTCCCATGCTGATCAGCGAGCCGGCATTGAACAAGTGCACATTGCGCAGCGCCGGCAAACTCCCTGGCCGCTTCTCGAGAAGTTCGAAATGCGGCCCGACATAGGGATAGCGAGCCGCCGCCTGATCGGCTTCATCCGGCGGCGACGTATAGCGATCGCCCCACAACGCGACGTGGTCCACCAACCCGGCCAATTCCGGCCGCGCGCGCAGATCGACGCCGAAGCCGGTGCCCAGGATCAGGAAATCCGCCGCGTGCCATCCCTTTTGGGTGCGCAACTGGATGCCGCCGGCCGTGCTTTCCGCATCCTCGACCGGCGACGCAAAATGCAACGCCACATTGGCGTGAGACAGCGTGCGTTGCAGCGTGTCTTGCGGCGGAGGCATCGCCAGCGACAGCAGATGGCACATGAAGCGCCAACGATATGCATCCGGCATGTCGCCGAAATTGCGCCAGAATCCGGCGGATTCCAGCGCGCGATATGAATTTGCCACCGGCAGGTCCGGACGCCGGACGAAGATGTCCACCCACGCCGCGCCGTGCTCCAGCGCGGTTGCCGCGTTGTCGAACGCCGAGGCGCCACCGCCGATCACCGCGACACGGCGACCCACCAACTGCGAAGAATCGATCGCGTCCGAGGTATGCGCCCAGCTCTCGCGCGGCAATTTGTTGCGCACGAAATCGGGCACCCGCCGCTGTCCTGCGCCCTCGATGCCGGTTGCCAACACCAGCTTGCGAGTCAGCAAGATTTCCACGCCGGCCCCGCTGCGAACTCGCAACGCCAACAGTTCGCCCTGCGGCTCGATATACTCCAGGCACACGTCGTTGCGCACCGGCAGGGGCAGAGTATCACGGAACCACACCAGGTAGCGCATCCACTCGTCCTTCGGGATACGCACCAGTTCTTCCCATGACCGCTTGCCATATTGCGCTTCGTGCCAGGCTCGGAACGTCAGGCTGGGCAATCCCAGATCGGGACCGGTAAGGAATTTCAGCGTCCGCAACGTGATCATGCGCGCGGAGGTCACCCACGGACCTTCCTCGCCCTGCGCGTTCGCGTCGAGCACCACCACGCCGCTAACACGCTCGCGTTGCAGGCCGAAGGCGATGCCAAGCCCGGTCTGTCCGCCGCCGACGATGACAACGTTGTGTACCGTCTCGCCATGCGGCCCACGCCGTGGCGTCACCCAATCTTTCGTCGGATATTCGAACAGAGACAGCTCGTCATGCACCCGGCGCGACAGGGCTTCCAGCGCGGCGACGATCGGTTCCATGCGGTGGAGCTCCCGGCGGTGCGTGCAGGCTATTGCAGAGTTGGCCGAAATTTGCCTCTTTCTCGGTTCCGCGCAAATCCTCGCCCGGCCATCAGGACACGCCATGACCCAACCGCCGCAGCCGCCCGATCTTCTCGAGACCATTATCGGCGCCACGCCCGACTCCGCACTCCACCAAACTCGGGCGCTGCGTCCCGACATCGTGCGCCACACCCAGGGCAGTCACGACGTGCTCCTGTCTCCCGCCGATCCCGGTGGATTGTCGCTGGCCGAGCGCGCGCTGATTGCCGCGCGGGTAGCGGAACTCTCCGGCCATACCGGGCTTACGGGGCATTATCGCAGCCTCCTGTCCGAACGCGACAATCCTGTCCAAAGCGAACGCCAGGACACGATCCTGCGTCACGTGGAGCGAGTGACGATCGCGCCCGGCACTGCGCTGCCCGAGCATATCCATGCACTGACCGCCGTTGGACTCGACGCGCGGGACATCGTCGCACTAACGCAAATCGTCGCGTTCGTCAGCTACCAGGTCCGCGCCGCAATCGGGCTTGGGCTGCTCTCGCAGGAGAAGGCCGCATGAACGCTAAACGTTTCACCCTGGAAGCTGTCGAGTGGACACCGTGGCTGCCGCCCGTAACCCTGGACACCGCGACGCCAGCACAACGGGCCGCGCTGGATGACAGCCCGCAGGCAAATTCTGCGTATTTCCGCACACTTGCGAATGACGTCGATTCCCTGGCCGAGCGTTCGCCACTCTTCCATGCAGTGATGTACGTGCCGCGCGGCCTGAAGCGTGCCGAGCGCGAATTGGCAACCGTGGTCGTATCGATCATCAATGGCTGCGTATACTGTTCGTCGGTTCACGCCCGCCGCTTCGTCGAGTTGACCAAGCAACCGGAGATCATCCGCGCACTGTACGAGCAAGGCGTGGATACGCCGCTGGAACCACGACTTCGGGCGGTTGTCGACTATGCCGCCAAGCTTACGCGCGACCCTGCCTCGATGACTGCGGCCGATCTGGCGCCTCTGCGGGCCGTGGGCATGGATGATCTGGAAATCCATGACCTGACCAACGCCGTCGCGATGTTCGCCAATGCCAACCGGTTGATGCAGACACTTGGCGAGCCGGTGCTGCCGGAGAGTTCTGCGCAGTGAAAAACCCGAGCATCATTGACGTGGCTGTGCATAATGGCACCTTCATGCTCTGGGAGGGAGCAAAGCCGCAAACCGGTTGACCAGCCGGCACGGCCGCGTAGCAACAAGAGGAGCTCGCATGTCTCTATCCCGTCGCCTGCTGCTGTTGAGCGCAGCATCCGCCCTGCCGGTTCGTGGCTTCGCGGCCGAACCGATCCTGGCCGGCGTGAGTGGTCCGCTAACCGGTCCGAACGCGCAATACGGCGCGCAATGGAAGCGCGGCTTCGACCTGGCGCTGGACGAAATCAACGGCGCCGGCGGCGTGGATGGCCGGCCGCTGGCCTACACGTTCGAGGATAGCCAGAGCGATCCGCGCCAGTCGGTTGCCATCGCGCAGAAATTCGTTACCGATCCCCGGATCGTCATCGAGCTAGGGGATTTTTCAAGTCCGGCCTCGATGGCGGCAAGCCCGATCTACCAACGTGGCAAGCTGGTGCAATTCGGATTTACCAACTCGCACCCGGACTTTACCAAGGGCGGCGATTATATGTGGAGCAACTCCACCAGCCAGGCGGAGGAGCAACCGAAACTGGCGGAATATGCGATTCGAGCGTTGGGACTGCAACGCCCCGCGGTGCTGCATCTGAATACCGACTGGGGACGCACCTCGAAGGATGCGTTCGCCAAAGCAGCGGCGGAGTTGGGCGCCCCCGTCGTGGCAACCGAGGGGTATCTGCCGACGGAGCAAGATTTTCGACCGACGCTGGTGCGGGCTCGCGATGCCAAGCCGGATGGTCTGGTGCTGCTATCGTATTATGCCGACGCGGCTTTGCTGGTGCGGCAGGCGCGCGATGTCGGGCTGAAGCAGGTGTTGGTCGGCTCAACCTCGATCTACTCTCCCAAGTTCCTCGAACTGGGAGGTCCAGCGGCCAATGGCGTGTTCTGCATGTCGACTTTCTTTCCGGAAGAGCCGCGCCCGGAAGTGCGGAAATTCGTAGCGAGTTTCCGCGCGAAATACGCGCAGGATCCGGACACGTTCTGCGCTGGATCGTACGACACGATGGTGTTGTTCAGCGCATTGGCTCGGCAGTTCGGCCCGACGCGCGAGGGCATCCATGAAGGCCTGGGGAAAATCCAGGACGTGCCCAGCGTGATCTACGGCAAGGCGCGCTTCAACCCGGAGACGCGACGGGTGCAGGCGGCAAATTACAAGTACCTGGTGATCTCCGGTGACGCCTTCGCCGTCTGGGACGGCACCAAACCTGCGCGGCCGGACATCTGAGGATACAGCGTGGGTTCCTGGTTCGACTACACCATCAACGGGCTGATCATCGGCAACATCTATGCATTGCTCGCGGTCGGGCTGGCGTTGATCTTTGGCGTGTCGCATCTGATAAATTTCGCGCAGGGCTCGATCTATACGGTCGGAGCCTATATCGGCTGGACCTGCATCACTTATCTGCACACCCCGCTGCCGGTGACGATGGTGATCGTGCTGGCAGGATGTGCATTGCTGGGTGTCGCCATCGAACGCATCGGCTTGCGTCCGCTGGCGGGTGCCGCGCGCATCGCACCGCTGCTGGCAACGATCGGCATCAGCCTCGTCCTCGACCAAATGGTGCAAATCGTCTTCACGCCGGATCCGCGAGCATTGCCGAACCCGCTACCGGACTGGCGCTTGCAGGTGGGCAGCGGCACGATCGGGGCGCTGGATCTGCTGATCGCCGGCATCGGCATTGTCAGTGCCGCTGTGCTGTTCGGGTTTCTGCGATTTACCAGGCTCGGCTGGGCGGTGCGAGCGACCGCATTGGACCGCGACGCAGCCCAGCAGATGGGCGTCGACACCGATGCGGTGAACCGCACGGTGTTCGCCATTGCGGCAGCGCTCGGCGGACTCTCCGGCATGATGGTCGGCATGTATTTCAACCATATCGACCCGGCGATGAGTTTCCAGGCGACGCTGAAGGGCGTGGTGGCGCAGGTCATCGGCGGCATGGGCAACGTGCCCGGCGCAATCTTCGGCAGCCTGCTGCTGGGACTCACCGAGAGCTACGGCGTAGCGCTGTTCGGTTCGTCATACCGCAACCTGTTTGCCTTCGTATTGTTGCTGGTAATCCTGGTACTACGGCCAAACGGCTTGTTCGCATCGTCGCGGCAGGCACCGCCGGAGCCGCTGACCGGCACGTTCATAGCGCCAAGCAAACCGATCGCAGTGCCGTGGGTCGTTGTATTAATCGCGGTCGTGGCGGCAGCGGCGCTACCTCTGGTGCCCAATATCTCGTACATCTTGCAGACGCTGACCGGGGCGTGGCTGTACGCGATCCTGGCATTGAGCCTGACCCTGGTCGCAGGGACGGTCGGGCAGATTTCGCTCGGCCATGCAGGGTTGCTGGCGATCGGGGCCTATGCGTCCGCCTTATTGGCGCTGGACCTGAACTGGCCGGTGGGCTTTTCCGTTTTGGCAGCCGGTGTGATCACCGCATTGCTCGGAACCGCCTTGATCTTTCCGGCGTTCCGGCTGCGCGGCCATTACGTTTCGATCGCGACACTTGGCATCGGCGAGATCGTCGGATTGGTCATTCTGAACTGGGAGAGCCTGACGCGCGGGCCGATCGGCGTCAGCGGCATCCCGCCTCTCCAGTTAGGCAGCCTGGCTCTGGACTCACCAGTTAGTTCATACTGGGCCTGCCTTGCGGTCCTGGTCGTTCTGGCGCTGCTGCAAGTGCGATTGCTCAGTTCGCATCTCGGCCGCACGTTCCGCGCCATCCGCGATGACGATGTGGCCGCGCGCGCTTATGGGATCAGCCTGAACCGATACAAGGGATTGGCGTTCGCGGTAGGCGGCTTCGCGGCCGGCATCAGCGGCGCCATCACGGCGCATCTCTATTCCTATATCAACTACGAAACGTTCACCTCGCAGATTTCGATTCTTGCGCTGACCATGGTGATCCTCGGCGGCTTGGGCAACATCGCGGGCGCGATCGTCGGCGCGGTGGCATTGATAAGCTTGCCCGAATTGTTCCGGTTCACTGCCGAATGGCGGATGCTGGTTTACGGCTTGGTCCTGTTGCTGATGATCCGGTTCCGTCCGCAAGGCATGCTGGGGACGGTATGACGGATCTGCTGCACGTCCAGGGAGTGATGCGGCGTTTTGGCGGGGTGACGGCGGTAAAACAACTCGACCTTAAGTTCGGCGACGGCGAATTGCTTTCCATCATTGGTCCGAACGGCGCCGGCAAGACCACGCTATTCAACCTGATCACCGGTCACGACGTGCCTGACGCGGGCCGCATCCTGTTCGCCGGCCGAGACATTGCGGGCCTGCCACCCGAACATATTGCCGCGCTGGGCCTCGCACGCACCTTCCAGCATGGCCGCGTGTTTGCGAATCTCAGTGTCCGCGACAACGTGCTGGTCGGTGCGCATACGCGTCTCAATTTGGTCCGGCGTTCGCCGCCGATCGTCGGTCCGGTGATCGAGTTGCTGCTGGCGTTGGTGCGCCCCCCGGCCGTTGTCCGGCAGCAGCACTCGCTCGACGCCGAGGTGCGCGACATCGTCGGCCTGTTCGGCGATCGTCTGCTGCCACGCCTCGATCACCCTGCGTTCAGCTTGTCCTACGCCAATCGGCGACGCCTGGAGATTGCCAGGGCTCTCGCATTGCACCCGCGCCTGCTGTTGCTCGACGAGCCGACCGCCGGAATGAACGAGACCGAGACAGCGGAAATGCTTGATATCATACGTGCGTTGAAGCAACGCGGTCTGTCGATTCTACTGATCGAACACAAGCTTGATCTGGTGATGGCGCTTTCGGATCGGGTTGTCGTAATGGACGACGGTGCGAAAATCGCTGAGGGCCCGCCGGAAGCGGTAAGTAACAACCCCGCGGTCATAGAAGCGTACCTTGGGCATCGCGAGGTTGGCGGAATTGCCAATCAGGGTGATGCGGCAGCGCTGTCGCATGTTGAACTCTCACGCGATGCGGGACCGGTGTACTGTTCATGACCGCGCCGTTGCTCGCGCTTGACGGTATCGATACGTTCTACGGTCCGGTGCAGGTGCATTTCGGGCTCACGCTGTCGGTGTCGCCGGGGCAAATCGTCTGCCTGCTGGGGGGCAATGCCAGCGGCAAGTCCACCACAATGAAGATCGTTCTTGGGCTGCTGCGGCCTCGCGCCGGGACCGTGCAGTTCGACGGTCACGACATCACCGGACTGCCGACGCCGCAGGTGATCCGCCGCGGCATCGGCTCGGTGCCGGAAGCGCGCCGGTTGTTCGCCACCATGACAGTCCGAGAAAATCTGCTGATGGGCGCCTATTGCCGCTCGGATCGGGCTGAGGTCGTGCAGGATCTCGAGCGTATGCTGACGCTGTTCCCGCGAGTGCGGGAACGCCTCACCCAGCGCGCCGGCACGCTGTCGGGTGGCGAACAGCAGATGGTAGCGATGGCACGGGCGCTGATGGGGAAGCCGCGGCTGATCTGCATGGATGAACCGACCATGGGCCTGTCGCCGCTCTATGTCGATCGCGTGCTGGAACTGATCCGCACCGTGAATGCGGAGGGCGTGACGGTGTTCATGGTGGAGCAAAATGCCAGCCTGGCACTGCAGATCGCGGATTATGGCTACGTGCTGCAAACCGGGCGCATTATGCTGGCCGGCCCGGCGGCGGAATTGATGCGCGACCCGCGCATTCGCGACGCCTATCTTGGCGGCGAACGAGAAAAGGTGTCCTGACGATGCATATGCCTGGTTTGCGCAACCCCACGACCCGGCAGCAGACGATCATGCTGCTCGCCGGCGACCTCGCGACACGGTTCGACGAGCGGGTTGCCCAGAACGACCTGCAATCGGTATTCCCGCACGAGAATTTTCGCGACCTGCACGCATCCGGATATTTGCGGCTGGCTCTGCCGAAAGAATACGGCGGCGACGGCGCCGACGTGTTCGAGATGGTGCTGGCGCAGGAAATCCTGGCACGCGGCGACGCCTCCACTGCCCTGGTCACCGGCATGCACCTCAGTCTGCTTGGCCGGGTCATGGACGGCAACGCCTGGCCAAAGGATGTGCTGGCCGAGATCTGTACCACGCTCGCGCGAGAAGGCGGCACCATCAATAACTGCGTTACCGAGGCCGAACTCGGCAGCATCTCGCGCGGCGGCCTGCCCAGCATGACGGGAGAGCGCACCGATGGTGGCTGGCGGGTCAGTGGGCGCAAGATCTTCGTAACCGGAGCGCCGGTGCTGCGTTTCCTCGCCACCGCCGTTGTGTTGCCGCCGAGCGATGCCTCACCCCAAGGCGAACTGGTCAGCGCGATTGTCGAGGGTGGGTCGCAAGGATTGTCGCTCGACGACACCTGGAGCGGTGCGCTGGGCCTACGCGGCTGCGGCAACTACGCGGTGAATTACGACGCCGTGTTCGTGCCCGAGTCGCGTATCGTCGAACGGGTGAAGGTCGGCGGCGAACGCAAGCGTCCTGGGACCAGTGGATGGAATCTGCCGCTCGCGGCGGTTTATCTCGGCATCGGCCAGGCGGCATGCGATGCGGCTTGTCATTATGCCAACAATCGCGTGCCGGCGGCGCTTGGCGCGCCAATCGCGGGGCAGCCGCACATCCAGCAATGGATCGGCGACATGGATGTGAAGCTACGCGCCGCGCGGACGATGCTGCATGATACGGCGCGCGCCTGGGTCGAGCACAGCGCTTCGCCCGCCGAACTGGCACCCTCGATCGCCGCCGCAAAGTTCCTTTGCACCAACGCCGCTTGTTCCGTGACGGAAACGGCGCTGCGGGTTGCCGGCGGCTTCAGCATGACGCGTGCGCTGCCGCTGGAACGCTATTTCCGCGATGCACGCGGCGGATTGTTCCAGCCACCGCAAGATGACCTCGCACTGGGCATGATTGGCCGCGCTGCGCTGGAGGAAGAACGGCGTCGCTGATTCCTGCTACCAAAACTCCCCGCTGTAAGATCCCCGTCATGCCGACGAAGGTCGGCATCCACGACTATGGCGCGCCCACGAAGACAAGTCGTGGATGCCGACCTTCGTCGGCATGACGGGGGCCGTTGCCATCGGCCGATGTGACGGCGTCTCTCCCCCTCTATCCCGGAAGAGGTGGCCCCACCGCCACGCCTCGTCTTGTTATTCCCCGGCTTCGCTCGGCGACCTCTCACGCACTGCGGCAGCGCTACTGCGATCGATAAACCCGCCCGACTGCCGTGCCCACAGCCGCGCGTACACCCCGTCAGCTTCCAGCAGTTCCCGGTGCGACCCGGTCTCGACGATGCGCCCGCGATCCAGCACCACCAGCCGGTCCATGCGTGCGATGGTCGAAAGCCGGTGCGCGATGGCGATCACCGTGCGGCCCTCCATCAGCGTGTCGAGCTGGCCCTGGATCGCCGCTTCGACTTCTGAATCCAATGCCGAGGTCGCCTCGTCCAGCACCAGGATCGGGGCGTCCTTCAAAATCACCCTCGCCAGCGCGACGCGTTGCCGCTGGCCGCCCGACAATTTCACCCCGCGCTCGCCGACATGCGCATCGTAACCGGTCCGCCCGAACCAGTCCTCCAGCCCCAGAATGAACGCGTCGGCTTCTGCGCGCCGCGCGGCATCGACGATCATCGCCTCGGTGGCGTCCGGCCGGCCGTAACGGATGTTGTCGCGGATGGAGCGGTGCAGCAGCGAGGTGTCCTGCGTCACCATGGCGATCTGTGCGCGCAGGCTCTCCTGCGTGACGCCGGCGATATCCTGGCCATCGATCAGGATTCTCCCCGCTCCGGGTCATAGAAATGCAGCAGCAGGTTCACCAGGGTGGATTTGCCGGCACCGGACGGCCCGACCAGTCCGACGCGCTCGCCTGGTGCGATCGTCAGGTCGATGCCATGCAGCACCGCCAGCCGGGCGCCATCCGGATCGGGCACACGTAGCCGACCGTAGTCGAAATGCACGTGGTCGAAGCGGATTTCGCCCCCGGTGACACGCAACGGCACCGCGTCCGGCGCATCCGGCATCTGCCGCGCGACAGCGATGGACCGCATGCCGTCCTGCACCGTACCGATATTCTCGAAGATCGAGGTGATGCTGCGCGCCACCCAGCCGGCGATGTTGGTAAGCTGCCAGGCCAGCGGCATCGCGGTCGCCACGGCACCCAGCGCGATGCGGCCAGCGCTCCATTGCCAGATCGCGACCCCGGCGGTGCTGACGATCAGGCAGGCGTTCATCACCGCCAGGATCATGATGTAGCCGGTGATCATCCGCGTCTGGTCGCGAAACGCCGTAGTGTGGTCCTCGATCGCCTCGCGCACCCAGGCGTCCTCGTCTCGCGCGCGGGCGAACAGTTTTACCGTCAGGATGTTGGTGTAGCTGTCCACCACGCGGCCGGTCAGGTTCGAGCGCATCTCCGACACGCGGCGAGACCGTTCGCGCAGCCGCGGCACGACGAAGCGCAGCATGACCGCATAGCCGGCGAACCACAGCAGGATCGGCGGTGTCAGCCGCCAGTCGATCGAGACCAGCAGCAGCAGTGCGCTGCTGCCATAAACCACGATGTACCAGCCGGCGTCGAACGTCATCACCAGGCTCTCGCGCATGGCCGGTCCGGTTTGCATGACCCGGTTGGAGATGCGCCCGGCGAAGTCGTTCTGGAAGAACGTCCAGCTCTGCCGCACCACGTGCCAGTGGTTCTGCCAGCGGATCATGTTCGTCAGTGCCGGATTGATGATCTGGTTCAGCAACACCGCGTAGCAGAGGAACACGGTGGGGCGGATCAGCAGCAGCACGGCTGCCATGAAGGCGAACTGCTGCCAGGTCTCGGGCAGCAGCGTCGCCGGCGTGTGACTGGACACCAGTGAGACGATGCGGCCGATGAAGGCCGGCACCGCCGCGTCCAGCATGGCGATCATCCCGCCGCAGACGAACAGCGAGACGGCGAGCCACTTCTCCTGGCGGATGAAGTGCCAATAAAAGCGCAGCAGGCCGGTGGCCGACCCTCGGGCGGGCCGGCTTGGTCCCGGCGGAGGCCCGGTCGGGGGTTCCTCCGGCGGCCGGGCTGTCGGATCGAGCAGGGATTCGGCAAAGCGAAGCATGGACGAGCGGTGAACCTAAGGGAGCCGCCCGTCAATCATGCCTGCGGCAATCCAGCCAGGTGTTCACGAGAATTGGGCGGCTGCCGGTGCGGCGTTGCGGTCAGGCCCAGCGGCCGGGGACCCAGAAGCCACCGTGCCAATGCGGCGGCACCCAGACTTGCTGCGGCGGGTAATAGGCCACCGGCGGCGGCGCGTAGTAGACGGGCGGCGGCACATAGACCGGCGCGGGCGCGACGACCAATGGCGGCAGCGCTATGCCGATGCCGATGCCAGGGCCGCGCCACCAGGCATTTGCCTGACCAGGCATTGCGGCGACGCCGAGCGCGGCCAGACCGGCAACCGCACCGATGACTCCAAGACGCTTCGATGTGAGCATGACGAGCTCCTTTGGGCACGTTCGAGCGATGCACGACAGATAGGTTGGGCGTGTTTCAGGCGTGTATCCGGATTGTAAAAGCAGCGCCCAGGATGAGGTGGTGGTCAGGTCGCCTTCCGCTGCTGCCCCGGCTGGGCTGCGGCCTCGGACGGGGTATCGGCGTCCGGCGGTGCATCGACCAATTCGTAGCGGTCTTTCACCATTTGCCGCCAATTATCGAGCGCTCGGTAGTGATGCGCCAAAGATCGGTATGCCACCGCAAGTTTGGGGTCCGCGGCCTTTTCCGCGAAGCTTTCGAATTGTTTCGACAAGCTCAGGTATTCCCAATCCTTGTCCATATCTCCGACATCCACCAAACGTCGTAGGTAACGCTCTTCTGAGCGTCCGGGTTGCAGTGGAAATTCTGCTTAGAGAGGTGGGAGTGTTCTCGACATCACGAGCCATCGCAGCGCAGTCTGGAGGTCCACACATAACGCACTCTTGTTCAGGGATTTCGGGTCGGATGGGAACCGCCAAACAAGCCTTGCTTCCCGAACTGTCGGAAGCGCAGGCAACCGGCCGGATTGCGGACATCTACGAGGAGATCCGGAAATTTTCCGGCGTGGCCTACGTGTCCTCGCTGCAGCGCTATTTGGCCACCCTGCCCGGGGTCCTCGAATGGGCCTGGGCAGCGCTGCGCCCGGCAATGACGTCGGGCGCGATTCCCGAGACGGGATGGCGCCTGGGGCAGGACATTCGGCTTCCCCCGGCGGATCATCTGCCCATGGTGGTCCTGCGCGACTGGGGGGTGGACGCCGCCGGGTTGGCCGCCATCCGCAACATCGCCGCGAATTTCGTGCGCGTATCGCCGGTGAACCTGGTGACCGGGGCCTGCCTCAACCTGGTGCTCACCGGCGCGACGCCATCCGGCCCCGGCTTTGCGGCCGCGTGGACGCCGCCGGAGATGCTCCCGCCGATGCCCGGCAACGTCGATCCTGCCGCCTTGCCGGCGGATCAACGCGGCTTGCTGATGCGGTTCGCCACCTCGGTGGACGGCACGCCGTTCATTCCGGCGCTGTACCGCCAGGTCGCGCATTGGCCACCGGTGCTGGCCTGGCTGGCCGAGGAATTGGGGCCTCGGTTTGCCGCCACGGAGACTGTGGCTGCACGTGCGGCCTTCCAGGCGGCGGCCCGGACCGTCGCACCCGCCATCGTCGCGCAGCTGCCCGGATTGCCGGACGGTGCGCCGCCCGACGAAGACACGACACGGCGGGTATTGGCGGCGGTCGAGCGCTACGCCGAAACCAGTCCGGAGATGACAATGTTCGGGCAACTGATACTGGACGCTCTGCCGGCAGCGTGATGCGTAGGGAGAGACGCCCCGCATCGGCCGGGTCGATGCGTCCCCGTGGATGAAAACGGCGAGCGGTCGTTGAGAATGTCACCGTTCCCGTCATGCCGACGAAGGTCGGCATCCATGACTACGCCGCGCCCGCGAAGACAAGGCGTGGATGCCGACCTTCGTCGGCATGACGGAGTGGCCGTGGCAGTTTTGATAGCAGGTGACCGCTCTCACCCCACTACTCTGCCGCCAGCCGTGGCTGTTCCGCCATCGCCGCCGCCCGTTGCAGATCGACCGAGAGCAGCCGCGACACGCCACGCTCCTGCATCGTGACGCCATACAGCCGGTCCATCCGCGCCATCGTCATCGGATGGTGCGTAACCACCAGGAACCGCGTGCCGGTCTCCCGCACCACGTCATCGAGCAAGTTGCAGAACCGCTCCACGTTGGCATCGTCCAGCGGCGCGTCCACTTCGTCCAGCACGCAGACCGGCGCCGGGTTGCACCTGAACACCGCGAAGATCAGCGACAGCGCGGTGAGCGCCTGTTCACCGCCGGACAGCAGAGACAGCGTCGCCAGCTTCTTGCCCGGCGGTTGGGCGTAAATCTCCAGCCCGGCCTCCAGCGGATCGTCGGAACCGACCAGCGCCAGGTGCGCCCGCCCGCCGCCGAACATCCGGGTGAACAGCGTCTGAAAATGCTGGTCCACCTGCTGGAACACCGCGTTCAGCCGCTCGCGCCCCTCGCGGTTCAGGTGCCCGATCGAGCCGCGCAGCTTGGCGATCGCCGTGGTGAGTTCCTCGCGTTCGCTGGCCAGGGTGGCGAGGCGCTTTTCCACCTCGTCCGCCTCGACGTCGGCCCGCAGGTTCACCGGCCCCATCTCCTCGCGCTCCTTGAGCAAGCGCTCCAGACGGCGGCGGGCCTTTTCCTCGGTTTCCGGCGTCAGGTCCGCCGGAGGATCCGGCAGCGCGGGATCCACGCCGAGCCGCTCCAGGATATGCTCTGCGACGGCACCCCACGCCTGGTTCGCCTGGGCGACGGCGCCTTCCGCGCGCACGGCATTCTCCCGTGCCGTGCCCAGCGCCGCTTCGGCGGCCCGCAGCGCGCGATCGGCTTCGGCGGCCTGGGTTGACGCAGCGGTCAGAGCCGCCGCGGCACGGCGATGCGAGGCTTCTGCCGCCCCCAGCGCTTCCACGGCTTCGGCCCGACGGGCGGCGATCTCGGCCGGCGCCGCCTCCAGCGCCGCGTGCTCTTGCGTCGCCTCGGCACAGCGCGCCTGGAACTCGCTGACCCTGGCCGCCGCGTCGAGCGCCCGCTGCTGCCAGTCCGCACCCTCCGTGGCGATGCGTTCGAGGCGCTGCTTGCGCGCCGCATGCTCGCGCACCAGGGTCTCCACCGACGTGCGCGCCGCCTGTTCCCGCGTCCGGGCCGCCGACAGCGCGACGCGGGCATGCTCCACGGCCGCGCGCAGCGCCGCCAGATCGGGCAATGCGGCGTGCGCCTCGCGTGCACGTGCCAAACCCGCCTCGGCTTCATCCCGATCGGCCGACAAATGTGCGATCTGCTGCTCGACCGCGGCGAGCCGCGCGGTAGCGGCCTCCGTCTGGTTGCGCAGTTCCGACAAGGCAGCGACGGCCCGTTGCAGCCGCTGTTCGGCGTCGCGGCGCGCCGCCCGGCAGCGCTGTTCCGCCGCAGCTGCGTCCTGGGCAGCTTTCTCCGCCTCCTCGCGCCGTCCGCGCGCCGCTTCGACCGTGCGAGTCGCAAACGCCAATTGCTCGCGCAAGGTCGCCAGCCGGTTGCGCTGGCGGAGTCGCACGGCGGCCTGGGTGGGCGTGCCGGCGCGAATGGTATAGCCGTCCCAGCGCCAGATCGCCCCGCTACGCGAGACCAATACCTGGCCCGGAGTCAAAGCGGACTGCTGCCCCTCGCCAGTTGCTTCGTCTTCGACCAGACCGATCTGTGACAAGGCACGCGCCAGCGCCGGCGGCCCCTGCACCATCGTGGCCAGCGCGACGGCGCCGTCCGGCAAAGTCGGCGGGGGATCGAAGGCGGGCAGCTCTCGCCAGTGCCGCGCTGCATCCGGGTCGAGCGCCGAGGTCAGTTCCTCCCCCAGGACCGCTCCCAGCGCCGTTTCCAAGCCGTCCGGGACAACCAGCGCATCGACCATCGGCGGCCAGCGTTCGCCATCCTTGACCGCCAGGACCTCTGCAAGCGCCTGCGCTTCGGCCGCCAGCTTCGCCCGCGTCGAGCCGGCGCCGGACTCTTCGGCCCGTGCCGCCGCCAGCGCCGTGGCGGTCGCCGCCCGCACTTGCTCGATTTGCTCCAGGGCGTCGCGGAACTCCACCAGCGCCGTCTCGGCCGCCGACTGTTCCTGCTGGGCCGCGTTGAGCCGTGCCGGATCGACCTGCTGGGCGCCGACGCGGGCGCGTTCCTCCTGCAACCTTCCGAATTGCTCGCCCACGCGCCGTGACCGCTGTTCCGCCTGCAGCAGCATCTGCGAGGCGGACTGCACTCGGGCATTGGCGTTCGCTGCTGCCTCGGTCGCGCGGTTGGTGTCGGCTTCGGCCGCGCGCACCGCCTCCGCTGCCTCGGCTGCCTCGGCCCCGGCGGCTTCCGCGCGCCCGGCATGACCCGCATCCGCGGCCGCCAGCGCCGCCGCCTCGTTGCCGAGCCGCTGTTCGGCGGCGGCCGCGTCGCGGCGCAATTGTTCCGCGTGCCCGAGGTCGCGGCGCAACTGTTCCAGTCGTCGCACCGCATCGGCCAGCGCCGCGCGGGCGCGTTGCTCCTCTGCCGCCAATTGCTCCTGCACGACGCGGTGGCGTTCCAGGCTGGTACGCGCGGTCGCTTCGGTGTCCCGCAGCGGCGGCAGCGACTCGGCTGCTTCGGCGGCGAACGCACCCGCCGCGATGGCGGTCTCGGTGGCCGCGGCGACGGCATTTCCGGCGTCGTGCAACGCCGCCTGGGCAGCGGCGCGCGTCGTCTCCACCCGGGCGCGTTGGATCGAGAGCAATTCGGATTCGGCGGATCGGATCGCACCGGAGATGTTGCGATAGCGGCTGGCTTGACGCGCCTGCCGCTTCAACCCGGCGAGCTGCGCTTCCAACTGCCCGCGCAAATCCTCGGCCCGCGCCAGGTTCGCCTCGGCGGCGCGCAGTTTCAGTTCTGCCTCGTGGCGGCGGGCGTGCAGGCCGGTGATGCCGGCGGCCTCTTCCAGCACGGCGCGGCGATCCTCCGGCCGGGCGGCGACCAATGCACCGACGCGGCCCTGGCTCACCATGCCGGAGGCGCGCGCGCCGGACGCCAGGTCGGCGAACAACGTCTGCACGTCGCGCGCCCGCACCTCCTGGCCGTTCACCCGATAGGTGCTGCCCGAGCCGCGCTCGATCTGCCGGCTGATCTGCAATTCCGCCTGTTCATGGAACGGCGGCGGCACGACGCCGGCGGTTTCGTCCAGGAACAGCGTCACCTCGGCGACGTTGCGCGAGGCGCGGCCGACGGTTCCGGCGAAGATCACGTCATCCATCTCGCCGCCGCGCAGGCTGCGGGCACTGTTCTCGCCCATCGCCCAGCGCAACGCTTCGACCACGTTCGACTTGCCGCAGCCGTTCGGACCGACGACGCCGGTCAGCCCGGGCATAATCTCCACGCTGACCGGCTCGGCGAAGCTCTTGAACCCGGCGATGCGGAGGCGGCGGAAGCTGACAGGCACATCAGCCTCCTGTCGCTGCCGACCGCGTCATGGTGGGCGAAGGCCCACCATCCACGACTTTCCACTGCGCGGCACTGCAAGCCGTGGATGCCGACCGAAGCCTGCCACCGGGCACTTGACCCGGTGGTCGGCATGACCGGGTGCTGGCGGGGCGCAAACGGCGGAAGCTGACGGGCAAAGGCGGACTCCTCACTCTTGGCCAGGGGTTCAGTTTCTCCCCCTCCCCCAAGGGGAGGGGGAGAAACTCCAACCCCCGACGCCCTAGCTATCGGGGATAAGCTTGCGGAACGCGTCGAAGCTCATCTCCCCGGCGTATTTCTGCCCGTTGATCACGAAGCTCGGAGTTGAGTCGATATTCCACTTCTTCTGATCGTCGGCCTGCTGCTGTAGAATCCAGGCCTTCAGCACGTCGTCGGCGATCGCCTGGTCGAAGGTGGTCCGGCCCATGCCGGCGAGCGCCGCGGTCTTCCACAACTCGTCGGTGGTGTTCACCCCGCGGGCGAAGGCCCAGCGGTCCTGGTTGGCGAACAGGGCCATGATGAAGGGCTCGTAGCGCTCGGGCGGCAGGTAGCGCGCCACCATCGCGGCCGTCAGCGCCACCTGGTCGAGCGGGAAGTCGAGGAACACCCAGCGCAGCTTGCCGGTGTCGATCAGCTCTGACTTGATTTGCGGGAAGGCTTCGCGCGCGAAGGCGGCGCAATGGGTGCAGGTGAGCGAGAAGCACTCCATCACGATGGTCTTGGCATCGGACTTGCCGATACTGCGTTCGGCCTCATGCGGGTCCGCGGCCCGGGCCGGACGCGGGCTCAGGACGGCCGGCAAGGCCAACCCGGCGGCAACAACGGATAGTAGGCTACGGCGGTAAATCGGCATCGGGACCTCTATATGTTGTAGATTACTGTCGGGGCGTTCAGTTTGTCGAGGGCTTCGCGCGCGGGTCGCCGGCCAGCACGGCACGGCCCAGTGCGGCGAGCGCGGCACGCAGTTCCCCCTCCGGCACCTCGGCAACCGCGGTCTCCGCCGCTGCGGACACCCAGGGGGGCATCGGCGGAGGCGGAGGTGGCGGCTGTGGCGCGATCGACGTGGTCTGGACAAAGCGCAGGCTGCGAACCGTGGTGCTTCCCAGATGGGTATTGATCCGGCTGATCAACTCCGTCGCGTAGTGCTGCAACTCCATCGCCACCGGGCCAGCGCAGGCGATGGTCAGGGTGCCGGCGGCCAGCCGGCGCGGCACGCTGACCGCGGCCAGCAGCGGCCCGACGATGGAGTCCCAGTCGGCCATGACCTGGCCGGTGCCCGGGCCCATAGCCCGGAAAGCCGGCCGCGCCACCTTGGGCACCAGCGCGCCGAGCGGCCGAGGGCCGTAGACGTGCCGATCCGGGGTCGTCATACCGGTTTTCGTGTTGTCCTCGTCCGCCATCGCCTCCGCCGAGTCGCTACTGCGCTGGTATGACCGTCACCGGCGCCGTCTGCCCTGGCGCGCGCTGCCGGGCAAGGTGCCCCACCCTTACCACGTCTGGCTCAGCGAGATCATGCTGCAGCAGACCACCGTGACGGCGGTGATTCCCTACTATGAACGCTTCTTGACCCGGTTCCCCACGGTGGAGTCGCTTGCCGCGGCCCCGCTGGACGACGTTCTGTCGGCCTGGGCGGGACTGGGTTACTACGCCCGCGCCCGCAACCTGCACGCCTGCGCGCGGGCAGTCGCGGCGGCCGGCGGGTTTCCGCGCGATCTCGCCGGGCTGGGCGCGCTGCCGGGGATCGGAGAATACACGGCGCGTGCGGTGGGGGCGATCGCCTTCGACGTGCCCGCAGTGCCGGTGGATGGCAACGTCGAGCGGGTGGTGGCGCGGCTGTTCGGCGTGACCGATGCGTTGCCGGCCGCCAAGCCGACGCTACGCCGGCTGGCCGACCAATTGGGGACCGATCCGGATGCGGCGGAACGGCCGGGGGACTTCGCCCAGGCGCTGTTCGACCTGGGCGCCACGGTATGCACGCCGGCCGCGCCCGCCTGCGGCTTGTGTCCCTGGATGGCGGGTTGTGCGGGCCGGCTGGCCGGGCTCGCCGCGGAGCTACCGAGGCGCAGCGCGAAACCGCAGCGCCCGCTGCGCCACGGGGTACACTTCTGGCTGGAGGACGCCGCCGGCAACGTGCTGTTACGGCGGCGCCCGGAGGCCGGATTGCTCGGCGGCATGGCGGAACTGCCGGGCTCCGATTGGCGGTCAACTCCCTGGCCGCCTGACGAGGCGCTGGCCCTGGCACCAATGCCAGCGCCTTGGCGGGCGGCCGGCCAGGTCCGCCACGGCTTCACCCATTTCGCCCTGACGATTGAGTTGTTCGCCGCGCGCGTGGATCAGGTCGCCGCGGACGGATTTCTGCACCCGGTCGGCGAGTTGCACACTGCGGCGCTGCCGTCGGTCATGCGGAAATGCATCGCAATGGCGGCCAGTAAACCTCTCCCGCCCTTCGCGGGAGAGGTCGCGGCGCGCCAGTGCCGAGGGTGAGGGTGCCGCGGGGCGCACGCTTCACCCTCACCTAACCTCTCCCGCTCCGCGGGAGAGGGACAGTTTCCCCCAGATCCCACCAAATCCCCGCGAACGCCGCGATCCCCTCCCGCGCCGGAGCGATCAGCAAATGCTCGTCCGGGCCGTGCTGCTTGCAACCGTTATAGCTGTGCGGCACCCACACCAGCGGCACGCCGAGATGATCGACGAACACGTCGCCCGGCAGGCCCCCCGACGCGTTCGGAATGACCTGCACGTGCCGCCCGAGCGTGCGTTCCATGCTCGCCACCGTCCAGCCGACCCATGCATCCGCCGGGTCGGTGCGGCTTGCCGGCATGCGCACGCCGGCGTTCTCGATCCGGACATCACCGAACCCCTCGGCGTCCAGGTGCCGCCGCAGCGCCGGTTCGAACCCCGCCGGATCGCTGTCCACCGTGTATCGGATCTGGCAATGCGCCCGAGCGTTCGGTGCCACCGCGTTCACCGGATTCTCCGGCCGCCCGGACACCATCGCCAGGACGATAAAACTGTTCCACCCAAAGATCTTCTCCGCGGAGGTCAGGCCCGGTTCGCCCCAGTCCTCATCGATCGTCGCCGCCTCGCCGCCGCCGCCGACCGGACAGCCCGCCAGCACGGCACGCACGCTGGCCGGCACGCCATTCGCCGGCAGCCAGTCGCGCACCAGGATCTTTCCCCGCCGATCCACGATCGCACCGAGCGCGTGGGTCAGCACCACGGCGGGATCGGTGGTCAGCCCGCCCCAATGGCCGGAATGCACACCGCCTGGCCGCAGATCCACCACCAGGTCGAAATGGAACGTGCCGCGCGTGCCGGTGGCGATGGTCGGCACCTCGGGCATCACCCGCGGGCCGTCACTGGCGATCAGCACATCCGCCGCAAGCTTCTTCCGCTGCCCGGCGACGAACTCCCGCAACCCGACCGAGCCGCGTTCCTCGCTGGTTTCCAGCACCAGCTTGAGGTTGAAACCAAGCTTGCCGTCGCGTTCGGCCAGCACCGCTTCGAGCGCGGACAGGATCAGCGCGTGCTGGCCCTTGTTGTCCGCGGTGCCGCGGCCGTACCAGCGATCCCCCTCCTCGGTCAGCGCCCAGGGATCCAGGCCGTCACGCCACTGATCCTGGAGTCCGCGCACTGTATCGCCGTGCCCGTAGGTCAGCACGGTTGGCCGCGCAGGGTCCTCCAGGCGTTCAGCCATCAGGATCGGACCGAAGCCGGCAGCCGGGTTCGGATGCACTTCGACCGCAAAGCCCATCTGCTCCAACCAGGGCTGGATCGCCGCATCCAGATAGCGTTGGACGTCGGCCGCGTGCCCGGGATCCTGCGAGGTACTGGGGATAGCCACGAGTTCCGCCAGATGGTCACGGAAACGGTTCGAGTCGAAGTAGTCCGTGGCGCGTGCCACGGCGCCGTCCCGTGATGCCATATTGGTTTCCTCGGTTGTTGCGCCCATGCTGCCAGATCGCCCGGCGGCGGGCTACTGACGATGACTGCTGTGATCCGGTTCCGATGCAGCCGGCGCATCATCCCGGGACCGTTGCGCGTAGCCGCCGGCTCCCTTGCGCTGAAGTAACCATAGTTTGAGTTCACGCGGCCGCAATCCTTCGCTTGTGATCGATGGCAGCGGGCCTTGCCGTTAGCAGATGTGTCATGCTCGGCTTCGTTTGCAATACGGCCTTTCCAGCTACGAGGACGGCGCATGTCGATCGCACAATACACCGGCCGCAAGTCGCTCCAGGCCATCGCGGCGAGCGCCGACGGCCACGGCAATGGCCTGAAGCAGACACTCGGCCCGCTGTCGCTGGTCGGGTTGGGCATCGGCTGCATCATCGGCGCCGGTATCTTCGTGCTGACCGGCAAGGCCGCCGCCAGCTATGCCGGTCCGGCGATCTCGTTGTCCTTCATCCTGTCCGGCATCGCCTGCGCGTTCGTCGGCCTGTGCTACGCCGAATTGGCGGCGATGATCCCGGCTTCGGGCAGCGCCTATACCTACGCCTATGCCACTGTCGGCGAGATCTTCGCCTGGATCATCGGGTGGGACCTGATCCTCGAATACGGCATGGGCGCCGCAACCGTCGCCGTCGGCTGGTCGGGTTATTTCGTCAGCCTACTCGGCAGTTTCGGCATCCATGTTCCGCCGCAATGGGCGCAGGCGACCGGCGAGGCGGTGAAGCTCGCCGACGGGACTTCGAGCCACCGCCATCTGCAATCTGCCGGCCGTGCTGATCGTCCTGGTGCTGACCGGCCTGCTGATGGTGGGCACGCAGGAATCGACGCGGGTCAACAACATCATGGTCGCGTTCAAGCTGTTCGTTGTCGGCGTAGTCATTGTTGTCGGCGCATTCTATGTCGCAACGGGCGCATTGGACGCCCTTCATCCCGGAGAACACCGGCTCGTTCGGCAATTTCGGCTGGAGCGGCGTGCTGCGCGGCGCCTCCGTGGTGTTCTTCGCCTATATCGGGTTCGACGCCGTTTCGACCGCCGCTCAGGAGGCCAGGAACCCGCAACGGGATATGCCCATCGGCATCCTCGGCTCGCTGATCATCTGCACGATCCTTTATGTGCTGATGGCCTTGGTGATGACCGGCATGGTGCCGTACCAGACAGCTCGGAGTCGCCGATCCGGTGGCGGTGGCGATCGACGCCACCGGGATCGGCTGGCTGTCCGTGCTGGTAAAATTCGCCGCACTTGCCGGGCTGACGACGGTGATCTTCGTCCTGCTTTTCGGCCAGGCGCGCATCCTGTTCTCGATCGCCCAGGACCGGCTGCTGCCGGCCTTCTTCAGCACCGTGCATCCGCGTTTCCGAACGCCGTTCGCCAGCCAGGCGCTGATCGGGATCGTGGTGGCGCTGATCGCCGCGGCGTTTCCGATCGGGCTGCTGGGTGAGATGGTCAGCATCGGGACGCTGTTCGCATTCCTGCTGGTATGCGTCGCGGTGATGCACCTGCGCCGAAGTTCGCCCCGGACGAAGCGTCCCTTCCGCACGCCGGCCGTGCCGTTGGTGCCTCTGCTTGGGATAGGATTTTCGTTGTTGCTGATGTTTGGTCTGCCGCTGGCAACCTGGTTGCGACTTGTGGTGTGGCTGGTCATCGGCATGGCGATCTACTTTGGCTACGGACACCGGCATAGCGTGGTGCCGGAAGCGCCCGCCGAATAAGCGATCGATCTTCGGCGCCTTCGACATCGCGGTAAACTCGGCAAATTCGGTCGCATCGCGCCACACCAATCCGCACTTGACGGGTGAGAACAATCCGTCGAACGTCCGGTAAAGCTGGGGCTGTTAGGATACGTTCAGCGTCTCTTACCTGCCAAACAACAAAAATGCTTTCGACTGGGAGGAACACGAATGTTGGAACACCTGGAGCGGCAGAAATCGCTGACCGCGAACCAATGGAAGATTTTCGCCGCGGCGACGATCGGCGACATGCTGGATTTCTTCGACTTCTATTTGATCGGCTTCGTGCTGGCGTTCATCGTCGGTGGCTGGCACCTGACCTATGGCCAGTCGGGTGCGATCCTGCTGTCATCCGGCATCGGCGCACCGCTGGGTTCGTTGTTCTGGGGCTGGATGGCGGACCGGATCGGCCGGCGCAAGGTGATGATCCTCACCGTGCTTAACTTCTCCCTGGCCACCGGCGCTATGGCGTTGACCCCCCAATATGGCTGGCTGTTCCTGTCGGTCTGCCGGTTCTTTGTCGGCATGGGCGTGACCGGTCTCTACACCGTCGATATCGCGATCGTGCAGGAGTTCGTGCCGGCCTATAAGCGCGGCTGGGTGACCGGCCTGACAACCAGCCTGCTGCCGGCTGGCACACTGTTGGGCGCCCTGGCCGGAGCCTTCCTGGAGCCGTCCGTTGGTTGGCGTGGCCTGTTCGTAGTGGGCCTGATCCCGGCGCTGCTAACCTTGCTGATCCGGGCCTGGGTGCCGGAGTCGCCGCATTGGCTGATCGGCAAGGGGCGGGTGGACGAAGCGCGCAAGTCGCTCGCGTGGGCGTTGCAGGTCGATCCTGCCTCGATCCAATTGCCCACAACGATTGCGACCGCCGAAAAGACGCTTTGGCGCGAGGTGTTCAAATACCCGCGCAGCCTGGCCGCCGCCTGTCTGACCGGCATCAGCCAGACCGGCACGGTCGGGTTGAGCCTGTGGATGACGACGTTGTTCGTGCTGGTGTTGAAGGTCAATCCGAACCAGGCGTCCTTCCTGATCATCTGGGTCGGCGTGGTGTCGATCTTCGGACGGTTATTCTGTTCGTGGATGTCCGACGCGATGGGACGCCGGCCCGCGGTGGTGGTGAGTTGCGTGATCGGCGCTGTGACGATGTCGGCCGCCGGGTATTTGAACAGCACCTATATCGGCGGCGTGTCGATCTTCTATGCGATGATCCTGGCACAAAGCTTCTTCGGCAGCGGTAACTACGCGATCGTCGGTCCCTATATGGCCGAGGTCTGGCCGTCGAAATTGCGCGCCAGCGGGATGGGCATCGGCTATGGCTTTGGCAATCTGGGAAAATTCATCGGCCCGGCGGGGCTGGCGGTGATTGCCGGGTCGGACAACTTCGTCTCGCCGAAGGCGACACTGGACGCGCTGGTGCCGGCGATGAACTACTTCGGGTTCTGGTATCTCGTCGCCGCCGCGGCGATTTGGTTCATCGGGATCGAAACGAGGGGGCGCACGATCGGGGAGATCGACAGCACTTTGACCGCGTCACCCGCGGTGGAACTGACGCCGGAGGTGGCGACGCGATAGCGGGGTGAACCTCACGCTTCGACCGCGGCGGCTGTCAGTCCGCAAGCAGATGCACCACAAAGGCACGAAGGTCTGAATCTTCGTGTCTTTGTGGTGCATCTGCTTGCGGACTGACGCATCGCGGTGGCTTTTCAAGTGTGGCCGCGAGGACGTGCACAGCGAGCCCTCGCCCGGGTCGCCTTGCTACTCCGCCGCGCAGCTCCAGTTCGAAGCATCGGCGATCTCTCCCGTCCCGCGATAGCGCGCCTGCTGCGGGTAAGGGCACAGCGGCAGCCGGTGCAGCACCGGGCTGTCCGGCCTGGTGCTCGCCTGGATCGCATCCGGAGCCTTGCCATGCTCCACCCATGCCTCGATGGCGGACAGCGTGTCGAACCGGTCCGGGGCGGGGCCGCCGCTGCAATGATGCATGCCCGGCACGAGGAACAACCGCACGTTCTCCTCCGTATGCTCCATGCCCTGTTGCTGCGCCGTGAGCTCCCGGTAGAACGCTATCGATTGCGACGCCGGGATCGAGGGATCGCTCGCGCCGTGATAGAGGATCAGCTTGCGCCCCTGCGCGATGAACGGCTTCAGTCGCGCCGGATCGCGCGTGTCCCCCTCGGCATAGGTCGCATCGATCATCGCGAGCATCTTGTCGCCCACCGTGTTGGTGGCCGGATCGACGTCCAGGTCAGTGACCGTCGCGCTGGGCCCCAGGCCGAGCCAGTTGGTCAACATCTCCTTCACCAGCGCCCCGGACCGCGGCGCTGCTTTGGGGTCCGCCTTCCACGGCGAGGCCAGATCGGACAGGTCCGGCGCCGTAAGCCCGGTCACGTTGAACGCGAGACCCTGCGGCCCCGACAGATCGGTGATCGCCCACGGGCCGAACACGACATGCCCATGCTTATCGCGGAACGGCGAAGTATAGCTTTGCAGCACGCGCACCTGCTCCGCATTCAGGCAGGCCTCTGTCTCGCCGCCGTGACAGAGCAAATCCTCGGCGTGGATCGGGCAGGACGAGGGGTCCTGAACGAGGCCGTCCTTGGCGCCATCGATCGCATCGCAGCGCCCTGTCACCCGCGCGTCGATCGCCTTGATCGTCGCCTCCGGGATGTAGGCGGCGGCGGATGCGAGCGCCGCCTTCTGCACGACGGCGCGCGCCGTGTAGGTATGGAAACTCATCATCGGATCGCCGGCGATCACCCCTTCATAGTCCTCGGGGTGGCGCTCGGCCTCCATCAGCGCCATGCGTCCGCCGGTCGAGCACCCGTCGAAATAGGCATGCTCTACCTTCGCGGCGTAGTAGGCCTGCGCGAAGGCCTTCCCGGCGACGGTGACATCGTGCGCGGCGCGATGGAAGAAATCGATCCGCTTCACCGTGTCCGGGCTGCCATCCGGCAGGCGCGTCCACTTGGCGCTGGTACCGTCGCCGACATGGCCGGTGTCGGTCAGGATCGTCGTGTAGCCTTTGCCCAACGCCGAGCCACGGTCTGTAACGTTTGCCGAGGGTACCAGGTTGCCCGCATTGCCGCCGACGCCGAGAAACAGGAAGCGCTGTTGCCAGGCCTCGGGCAGTTGCATGGCGAAGCGCGCGACTCCCTCGCCGACGCCCGCGCCCCGCGTGACGACCGTGCCGTGCACGTCACAGTAAGCCGGCGCGGTTCCGGTGGCCGCCACCGGCTTCGCGTCGGTCACAGTGACGTCCGGCACGTGCAGCGCGTTGAGCGCATCCACGGTGCAGGACGGCGCCGCGTGAACCGACACGGCAGTTGTTGCGATACCTACCAAAGCGCTGACAGCGGCAAGACCGATGCGCATGGTGTTTCCTCTCGTGCGATCCCGTTCCGACGGAATGCAGCACAAACAGCAACACCGGCCTAGCCGCCCCCTCCCCGTCATGGTGGGCGAAGGCCCACCTTCCACGACTTTGCTGCGTGCAAAGAGAAGATCGTAGATGCCGACCGGAGCCCGCCATCCGGAACTTCACCCGGTGCTCGGCATGCCGAACGAAGGGTCCTCGAACTGGCCGTTTGACATCCAACACGACCGGATAGCTTGATCGATCGCAAACATCGACATCCCGTCGGATGTCGGATAGCACCCGGGAACAACACCTCCGCGCCGCACGCCCTTTGGGAGAAAACGATGAAAGTCTCCTACTTCGAAACCGGACGCTACGTCCCGCCGCCCGACCTCCCGCGCGAATGGCCGGTTCCACCGGCCGCCTACGACCCCGCCGTCGGCGCCGAAGCCTTTCGCGGCATGGTGGAGCGCGTGCAATTCGTTGAGCGGCTCGGCTTCGACTGGATCAGCGTTTCAGAGCACCACTACTCGCCGCGCATCCTCACCCCGTCGCCGGTCGTCTCCGCCGCCTGGCTCGCCGCGCGCGTCCCCACCATCAAGATCGCCTTGCTCGGACCCATCGTGCCGACCGCCAACCCGATCCGCATCGCGGAGGAGATGGCGATGCTCGACACGCTGGCGCCGGGCCGCATCGTCGTCGGCCTGCTGCGCGGCACCACCAACGAATACCTCAGCTACGATCTCAATCCCTCGGAAGCCCGCGAGCGCACCGACGAAGGCATGGAACTCATCCTGAAGGCTTGGGGGAGCCGCAGCCGTTCGGCTGGCAGGGCCGGTATTTCCAATACCGCACGGTTTCGATCTGGCCGCGCCCGCAGCAACCTCCGGCGCCGGTCTATGTCCTGGGCACCAGCGCCGAAGCCGGAGCCTTCGCTGCGCGCAACCATTGCGGCCTTGGCGTTTCCTACGGCAACTTCGAATCGATGGGCCAGGCGACGGCGTACTACCGTCAGCAATGTGCGCAATACGGCTGGACGCCGGGACCGGACGACATCGTCTATCGCGCCAACATGATCCTGGGCGAAACCGACGAAGCCGCCGAAGCCGCATTCCAACGCCGCGACAAGCATGCGCCGTTCCCAGTGGGCGCACGGTTGGCCGACGCGCTGCGCACGGCCGACACGACGCGCAACATCGCCGGGGAAAAGCGGCCCGCCAATGTGGGCGGCGTGCTGCCGATCAGCTTCTGCGGCGGACCCGACCGGATCGTCGAGCAAATCCGCCGCTGCCGCGAGGTGATGGGCGCCGGCGTGCTGGACCTGTCGTTGCAGGATCCCGGCGCCGGCGACACCGCCGCGATGATGGAGAGCCTCGACCTGTTCGGACGCAAAGTCCTGCCGCGCATTCGCGATATTTGACAGGAGCCGACCGTGCCAACCAGCGAATTCACCGAACACCATGTCGAGGCCGACGGCTTCCGCATCCGCTATATGGAAGCGGGCGAGGGGACGCCGCTGATCCATCTGCACGGCGCCGGCGGCCTGCGCATGACGCGCGCGCACGACCTGCTGAGCCAGCATTACCGGATGATCGTATTCGAGATGCCCGGCTTTGGCCGTTCCGCGGAAAACACCCGTTCGGCGACCATGGCAGACCTGGCCTCGACCATGGCAGCCGCGATTGCCAACATGAAGATCCACCGGTTCAATCTGTATGGCACCTCGTTCGGCGGCAAGGTGGCGCTGTGGCTGGCAGCGCAGCAATCCGAACGCGTGCTCGGCCTGGTGTTGGAGTCACCGGGAGCGATCCGTCCGGTCGGCCACGCGCCTCCGTCCGGCTCGCCGCAGGAAATGGCACGCCTGCTGTTCGCCCACCCCGAGAAGCTTCCACCGCTGCTGCCTCCCGATCCCGCAGTCCAGGCGAAAACCCGGGCGCTGACCTCGCGGTTGCGCGGACCCGATCGTGACGCCGCGCTGGAAGCGCAGATGCGTGGCATGGCGACGCCGACGCTGGTGCTGTTCGGCACGCTCGATCGCCTGATGCCGCCCGCTATGGGACGACACTACAAAGAGCTCATGCCCAATTGCCATCTGGTGTTCGTCTACGACGCAGGACATGAGATGAGCACCGAACGCCCCGAGGCGTTCGCCGAGGTCACCGCCGATTTCCTCGACCGCCACGAAGCGTTCGTCATCAGCCGCACGGTGACCGTCATCCATCCATAGGACCTGAAACCTCGCCCACGAAGTGGGAGAGGTCGAGGTGCGTTAGCACCGAGGGTGAGGGTGATCGGGTCGGCACGTAGCTTGTAGAGAGGGGGGACTCGATCACCCTCACCCTAGACGATTTGCGTCTCGACCTCTCCCGCTCTCTCGGACGAGGTTTTTGGGGTACTCCCCATCAGCCTGGTAACCCGGCATGATCCCGACACGCTGCCATGACACAGGAGGAAACCATGACGACACCGAACGCTGCCCTGCGAACGATCCTGCCGGTTGCCGGTTGGTCCGCCGATGGTGCGGATGCGGTGACGTTCACCGGTGGCGCCGACCCTGTCATCCCGACGCCGTTCCGTGTCGGCGTGGCGGGCACGGCTACGTTAGCCGCAACCGGACTTGCCGCTGCCGCACTATGGGAATTGCGCACCGGGCGGCGCCAGTCCGTTTCGGTCGATCTGCGCCAGGCCACGGCATCGTTGCGCAGCGGAACCTACATGAAGCTGGGCGACGGCGAGGTTTCGCACGCCCGCAACACCATCATGGGCGTGTATCCCACCAAGGACGGCCGTTGGAGCTACCTGCACTGCAATTTCCCCAATCACCGTGCCGCTGCGCTCAGCGTGCTGGGAGTGGCGGAAGATCGCGATGCGGTAGCAGCAGCCGTGCTGAAATGGAACGCCGCCGACCTGGAGGAGGCGATCATTGCCGCCAAGGGCGCCGGCGGGATGGTGCGCACGCATGCCGAGTGGGCGGACCATCCACAGGGCGCCGCAATCGCCGCGTTGCCGTTGCTGGAGATCCTGCGCATCGGCGACGCTCCGCCGCAACCGTTGCCCACCGGGACGCGCCCGCTATCGGGTATCCGTGTGCTGGACCTGACGCGCGTGCTCGCCGGACCGACCTGCGCGCGCACGCTGGCGGAGCATGGCGCTGACGTGTTGAAGATCACCGCGCCGCATCTGCCGAATCTCGGCTACCAGGAATTCGATACCGGGCACGGCAAGCTCTCGGCGCATCTCGATCTGCGCGAGCAACGGGACGTCGATGTGCTGCGCGGGCTCGTGCGCGAGGCGGATGTGTTCTCGCAGGGCTATCGCCCGGGGACGCTGGGCGGGCGTGGGCTTTCGCCGGAGGAATTGGCCGCCATTCGCCCGGGACTGGTCTACGTGTCGTTGTGTGCGTTCAGCCATGCGGGACCGTGGGCGTCGCGCCGCGGCTTCGACACGGTGATCCAGTCGGTAAGCGGCATCACGTCGCGCCAAGCGGAGGTAGTGTCGGGGAAGACGCCGGGGCCGCAATTCTATCCGGTGTCCGCGATCGATTACTGCACGGGCTATCTGATGGCGTTCGGCGCGATGGTTGCGCTGGAGCGGCGAGCGCGGGAAGGCGGCAGTTGGCTGGTGCGCATCTCGCTCGCACAGGTAGGAAAATGGATCGTCGATTTGGGCGAGGTGCCGGAACAGGCAGCCCGCGATGCACCGGCCGAATTCACGCCGGAGGAACTGGCGCAATGGTCCACGGTTACGGAAACGCCCGGCGGCCGACTGCGGCATTTGAAGCCGGTGGTAGGATTGTCGGAGACGCCACCGTATTGGGCTCGGCCGTCAGTGCCGCTAGGCTATAACAAGCCGGAGTGGCCCGCACGCTGAGCAAGCTAAGCGTGGCCATTCGATGTTATACCATGCCCCAACCGTCATGGCCGGGCTTGACCCGGCCGTCTACGCCGCACGGTGCCGCGACAGATGACCGGGTCAAGCCCGGTCATGACGGTTGGAACGGGCGGTGCCAAGCGGCCGATAAATTCGAGCGCGCTCTCCACCAGTACCACCGTCAATTCGCATAGACGATCGTGCGCAGCATGACGCGCGGTTCATCGGGGCGAGAGTCGCCGGCGCCGCGATGCATGGTCGCACGCTCGTCCCACATCAGCACGTCGCCGACCCGCCACTCGTGGTAATAGACGAAGCGGTCCTGTGTCGCGTGCGCGGACAGTTCCTCGATCAGCGGCCACGCCTGCGCGCGCTCCATACCGGCGAAGCCATGCGTGTGCATCGGGTTGACGAACAGGATAGGCCGGTCGGTGACAGGGTGCCGCACCACTGCGGGCCACGGCACTTCCTTGTACTGCTTCTCCGTCACGCCTTTGAAATCGCCATACAGCTTCTCGCCCGCCGGGCCAGTATGGCGGCCGTGCAAGGCGGTCAGGCCGGACAGTTTGTCCTTTGTCGCTGCCGGCAGCGCCGCATACGCGGCCGCCATGTCGGCGAACATCGTGCCGCCCTTCACTGACGGCACCTGTTTCGCGTGCAGAATTGCCAGCAACGGCAACGCATCTTCGTAAGTCGAATTGGTGTGCCAATCGGTGGCACGCTTGACGCCGTACCAATCCACCTTGCCGTCCGCATCGACATTGGTCAGCCAGGAGACGTCCGGATTCTCGGCATGGCGATACTTGATCAGCGCATGCTTGCGCGGCACGCCGAAGCGACGGCCGAACGCGGCAAGTTCAGCGGCGCCGAGGTTCTGGCCTCGGAACACCAGCACCGGGTGCTGTGCGAAGGCACGGGCGATCCAGTCAAACTCTGCGTCGTCAAGCACCCTCGACAGATCGATGCCAAGTGCCTCGGTCCCCAGCGCCTCGCCCAACGGACGAAGCTGCGGCGCATTTGTCATGGGCGATCCTCCCGGTTCGTCGCCAATCGGGACAGCATGGTCCCAAACCGCCCGTGCCCGCAATCGGGCCGCCCGCCGGTCGCCGCTCAGTGGAACAGCAGCGCCAAAGCGCTCAGTGCCGAGATGGCGAGCACAGCTATGCGCGCCCGGCGCCGGTCGATTGGCCGGCAATGATCGGCGCAACCGCCAAACCGGCCGCTACGCCGGGAAGCAATTTGAGGCTGACACCAACCTCCGCAGTTCCGAAGACACCGATACTGGCGAGCGCCGCCAACGATATGGCACAGCCGACCGTGAAGAACGCGCAGAGCATGCCGCGCAATCGCTCCGGCGGTTCATGCTGCAACACGAGCGCAATCGGCGGCCCATGCACGCCGGCCATTGTACCCAACACACCGGACGCCGCCCCGCCAACCAACAGCGCCAATCTGCTCGCGCGAACCGTGATACCGACCACGCTGAGCAACACCGCCCCCACGATCAATACCGCGAACAGCCGCGCAAGATGCCAGCCGACGAGGATCGCAAGAACCCCTGTGCCGATCGCGGTGCCGCAGACCAAGCCCAACATCGCCGGTGCCAGCATCCGCAAATCGAGCATAGCGCGCTCGCGCCATGCGACGATAGCCGACAGGACCATGACCGCGATCAGCGTCGGCCCTGGCACGAGCGCGGGATCGACCAACGCTAACAAGGGTGCGGCAAACAGCGCCATGCCCATTCCGGTGGATGCCTGAAGCGCCGATGCCATGGCGACAATGACCGATTTAAGCGCCAATTGTGAGCTGAACATTGGCAGCATGGTGGAAGGTCGCGCCGTGAATGTCCATGGCGGCAGTGACGCGGGCCGGACACCCTGATATCGTCATCGCAGAAGAATACGACGGAGGAAGTCCATGACCCTCGATCTCGTCATCAGGAACGGCACCATCGTCGACGGTTCCGGCATGGGCCGCTATCGCGCCGATGTCGGCGTCGCCGACGGGCGGATCGTGGAGATCGGCCGCATTCGCGCGCCGGCGCAACGCAGCATCGACGCCGATGGCCTGATCGTGGCGCCGGGCTTCATCGACGGCCACACGCATATGGACGCGCAGGTGAACTGGGACCGCCAGGGCACGTGCTCCTGCTGGCACGGCGTCACCAGCGTGATCATGGGCAATTGCGGCTTCGCACTCGCGCCTTGCCCGCCGGACGAACGCGAGTGGTTCGCCCGCTGCCTGACCGCGGTGGAGGACATTCCGCTGGAGGCGATGCTCGTCGGGCATCGACTGGCAGTGGGAGACGTTCCCGGAGTACCTCGCCACCGTCGAACGGCTGCCGAAGGCGCTGAATTACGGTGCCTATATCGGCCATTCGGCGCTGCGCATGTACGTGATGGGCAAGCGCGCGCTGACCGAACCGGCGACCGAGGACGATGTCGCGCGCATGGTGCACGCAGTGAAGCAAGCGGTGCGCGCCGGCGCGATGGGATTTTCCAGTTCGCGCGCCGGCACGCATGTCACGCCGGACGACACGCCGGTCGCCAGCCGGATCGCGGACTGGAGCGAGATCGACGCTCTGGTCGGCGCGATGGCGGAACTGGACGCCGGAATCTTCCAGGTGGGGCCTGATGTTTCCAGCGGTCCGGCGCAGCGCGCGTTCCTGGAACGGCTGCGCCAGGTGGCGCTGGAATCCGGCCGGCCGGTGATGTTCGGCACGATTTCGACCCGCCAGGGCGAGGCGCCGAATTCGTATCGCTACCAGCTCGACTACCTGGATCGCAGCATCGCCGCCGGCGCGCGGATGTTCGGGCAGACCACCACGAAGTCGATCAACGCGATCTTCGCGCTGAAGTCGTACCTGCCGTTCGATGCCCTGCCACACTGGAAGCAACTGCGCGCGCTGCCGGTGGCGGAGCAGAAGCGGCGGATGGCCGACCCCGCGGTGCGCGCGCAGCTGGTCGCCGACGAGGACACGGATGAAGCCGCGCGACAATGTGTTCCAGGGCGGCGGCGCGGCAACCACCGATCCGCGCAAGCCCGACTACACCAACCTGTTCGCCATGCGCGACGTGGAGTGGAACGATCCGACCGTCGCCTCGCTGGCGGCCGAACGCGGCAAACATCCGGTGGAGGTGATGCTCGACCTGATGCTGGCGAACGAGGACCAGGTGTTCGTGCAGCCGCTGGTGAACGAGGGCCGCGACGACGTACTGGACATGCTGCGCCACCCGTGGACGCTGACGACGTTCTCGGATTCCGGAGCGCATGTCTGCCAGGAAATGGGTTCGTCGCTGCAAACCCACATGCTCAGCTATTGGGTCCGCGCACGCCAGGCGTTCACGCTGGAACAGGCGGTGCGCAAGCTGACCTTCGACAACGCCGCGGCCTGGGAACTCAACGATCGCGGCCTGGTGCGAACCGGCTTCGCCGCCGACCTGGTATTGTTCGACGAGCACACGGTGCGGCCGACCATGCCGGTGGTCGAAGCCGACCTTCCCGGCGGTGCGCGCCGGCTCGTGCAGAAAGCCGAGGGTATCGCCGCAACGATCGTCAACGGCCAGGTGGCGTTCGAGAACGGCGTCGCCACCGGCGCCTGTAGCGGGCAGTTGCTGAAGGGAACCGGCGCGAGCCTATAACGGCGGCCGATACCAACTCGGCTTGCGCTTCTCGCGGAACGCCGTCGTCCCTTCGTGCCCCTCGGACGAAAACCGCTGCGTCCAGCTCTCATGCGCCAGCATCGCCATCTGCCGTTCGTCGAGCAGCAACCCGTTAGCGCCAAGAAACGACCGCTTCGTCATCGCGATCGCGCCCGGCCCGCTCAGGAACACCGCGTCCAGCACCGCTGCCAGCTTCGCTTCGATCTCATCCGCCGGCACCACCTCGTGCACCAGCCCGATGCGCAACGCCTCCTGCGCATCGAAGCGCTCTCCGGTCAGCGCATAGCGCCGCGTATGCCGCAACCCCATCGCATGCACCATGTGCGTCGAGATCGGCGTCGGCGCGACCCCCACCCGCACCTCGGTCAGCCCGAACAGCGCATCCGGCGTGGCGAACGCCACATCGACGCAGCACACCATACCCGCGCCGCCGCCGAAGCACGCGCCATGCACCAGGGCGATCGTCGGCTTGGGAAACTCGTTCAGCAACTGCATCGCCCGAGTGGTCGCCATCGACGCCGCGTAGTTCTGTTCCGGCCCGTAATTCGCCGCCCGCCCCAGCCAGTTGATGTCGGCCCCCGCCTGGAAGTGCCGCCCGGCGCCGCGCAGCACCAGGCAGCGCACCGCCGGATCCACCGCCAGCCTCTGCAATCCGGCGATCAGCTCGGCGAGCAAATCCTCGTTGTAGGCATTGCCAACTTCCGGACGGTTCAACGTCGCCGTCGCCACCCCGCGCGCATCGACGGTCACCAGGACGAGGTCCTTCGCCGGTTGTTTGCTCATGCCGCCACCTTTGCCGGATCGGTATTGCCGCCGCACACCAGCACGCCGACCTGCGATCCATCCGGCGGCACAAAAGCACCGCACAGCAGCGCCGCCAAGGCCGTCGCCCCACCCGGTTCGGCGACCAGCCGGAATCGCTCCCACAGCAGCTGCTGCGCCGCAACGATCGCGCTGTCGGGCACCAGCACCGCCGCCGCGACATAGCGCTGCGCCACCGGGAACATCAGGCCGCCGACCTGACGTGCCCCCAGGCTGTCGGCCGCCGCCCCTCCCACCGGCGCATCCACCGGCCGCCCGACCCGCAGCGCGTCGTGCAGTGTGGGACAGCCTTCCGGCTCGACGCTGATCACCTCCACACTGCCGGCATACCAGGCCGCCATGCCGCCGATCAGACCGCCGCCCCCCGTCGCCACCAGCACGTGCGTCAACTCCGGCGCATCCTGCTCGAACTCCCGCGCCACCGTCCCCTGCCCCGCCAGCACGTCCTCGTGGTCATAAGCGTGCACCTCCAGCGCCCCGGTCTCCGCCTGGCGCAAGCGCGAGGCAGCCAGCGCGTCGGCATAAGCCGCGCCGCCCTGCACCACCCGAGCACCATAGCTGGCGATGCGCGCCACCTTCGCCGCCGGCGTCAGCATCGGCACGAAGATCTCCGCCGGCACCGCCAGGGCGCGCGCCGCATAGGCGACCGCCGCCCCATGATTGCCGCCCGAAGCCGCGATCACCCCCGCCGCCGGCAAGCGCGCCGACAGCAGCCGATTGAATGCCCCCCGCGGCTTGAAGCTGCCCGCGTGTTGCAGCAGCTCGAGTTTCAACGTGACCGGACAGGTCACCCCGACATCAGCGCCGGCGACGCGCAGCACAGGCGTGTGGCGGGCGTAGCTGGCCCATACGCCTCGCGGCGGCAGCGATATCGGCGCGGCTGACCATAACCCGACGCTGGCACGGAGAAAGGGAGGCGACAAGGCTGTAAGAAAACCTCTCCCGCGCTACGCGCGGGAGAGGTCGCCACGAAGTGGCGGGTGAGGGTGATCGGGTCGGCACACTACGCTCTACCTGCTAACGTGCCGACCCGATCACCCTCACCCTCGTGCGCTTACGCGCCCTCGACCTCTCCCGCGCAGCGGGAGAGGTTTATGAACCTTCGGATCAACCCCGGATCCTTGACCCCCCGCGCGCGCTCTACGCCCGACGACACATCGACTGTCGCCGCCCCCGTGGCGCGGATCGCCTCCACCACGTTGTCCGGCGTCAGCCCGCCCGCCAGCACCCACGGCGCCGGCGCATCCCACCCGCGCAACAAAGACCAGTCGAACCGCGCCGCATTGCCGCCCGGCCGCGTCGCCTCGGGCGGCGGCTTCGCCTCCAGCACCAGCGCATCCGCACCGCCCGCCTCACGCGGCAGATCGGCAGCCGTATCCACACCAACCCCGCGCCACACCGGCAGCCCGAACTGCGCCCGCAGCCCGGGCACATCCATCCTTCCATACAGTTGCAGGACATCCAGCCGCACCGCGTCCAGCACCGCCGCGATCGCCTCGACGCTCGGATCGACGAACAGCCCGACCCGGACCGGCCCGCCGGACGCCCGCGCGGACAGCTCCGCCGCCTGCGCTGGCGTCACAAACCGCGGCGAGGGCGGGAAGAACACGAACCCCACATAGTCCGCTCCCGCCGACACCACCGTGTCGAACGCCGCCGCATCGTTGATCCCGCAGATCTTGACCCGCACCTTGCTCACTGGATCGACGCAGCGATCGCCGCCGCCGCCTGCCCAACATCGGCAGCCCCGGTGATCGGCCGCCCGACCACGATCCAGTCCGCCCCGGCCGCCACCGCCTCCGCCGGAGTCATGGTCCGCGCCTGGTCCCCGGCTGGACTGCCGGCGGGGCGTATGCCTGGCACCACCAGCGCCGGCCCGGTTCCCAGCGCCTCGCGCAGCATCGCCACCTCCAGCGGGCTGCACACCAGCCCATCCGCTCCGGCCGCCACCGCCAACCGAGCCAGCCGCAACACTTGCGCCGGCGGCGCATCGCCGACCCCGGTCGCCTCCAGTTCCGCGGCGCCCAGACTGGTCAGCACCGTCACCCCCAGGATCATCGGCCGCGCGGATCCGCCCGCCTCGGCCGCCGCCCGAGCCGCAGCGACCATCGCCGCGCCCCCCGCCGCGTGCACCGTCACCATTCGGGGCCCCAGCGGCAGCACCGCTCGCACTGCCCCGGCCACCGTATTCGGAATGTCGTGCAGCTTCAGGTCGAGGAAGATCGGCCGCCCGGCGATCCCCCGCATCCCCGCCGCACCCTGCGCCAGGAAGAACTCCAGCCCCAGCTTGAACAGCCCGCAATGCGGCGCCACCGCCGCCGCCCAGCCGGCCGCCCGGGCTGCATCCGTGGTGTCCAGCGCAACGATCAGGCGCGAATTGGTCATCCGGCAGGCGGCCCCAACGCCGTTTGCGGCAGCCGCGCCTTGAGCGCCTGCACCTGCGCCTCCAGCGACCGCACCGCTTGCTCGGCCCGCCGCGCGCGCCGCCGTTGCCCCAGCTCGGCAACCCACACCAGCACCCCGCCGATCAGGAACGCCACCGCCATCCCGCCGAGCACGACCAACGACAGCGGCCCCTCCAGCGACAACCCGGTCGGCCACAGCCCGACCCGCACCGTCGCGGTGTTCGACAGCGCGAACAACACCAGCAAGAGCAGGAACGGAGCGAGGATCAGCAGGCGCATGGCACGGCAGGATAACTCTCCCGCTTCGCCGGAGAGGTCAAGGCGCGACGCGTCGGCGCCCCTCCCCGTCATGCCGACGAAGGTCGGCATCCACGACTATTGTCCCGCGGTGCGCCACGAAGTCGTGGATGCCGACCTTCGTCGGCATGACGGGATGGCAGCAGGAGCTTTACAGCAAGTTACCGTCCGCGCTTGCCGCGATTGACCCGCTCGCGCAGCTCCTTCCCGGCCTTGAAGAACGGCACCGCCTTCTCCTCCACCGGCACCGACTCCCCGGTCCGCGGATTACGCCCGGTCCGCGCGTCCCGCCGCTTCACCGTGAACGCCCCGAACCCCCGCAGCTCCACCCGCTCCCCGCGCGATAGTGCCGAGGAGATCTCCTCGAAAATCGTGCCGACAATCGTCTCCACGTCCGCCGCACGCAGATGCGGATTGGCGCTCGCGAGCTCGGCAATGAGTTCCGACCTGGTCACGCCCGCTTCCCTGTCAAAGCCGCTGTCTTCAGCCGTCGGAACGATGCCAGACCGCCCACCCGCCGTCAAGCATAACACCTTGGGAAATCACGCTTTTCCATAGCCCCACGAACATCGGCCCGAGCGTCCCGGACAGCGTCCGCTCGGCGAAACTCCGTGCTCTCGACGTCCTGCACCGGCAAATCCGCCGCAACCCCCTTGGCGGAAGCCAGCCAATCCCGCGCCTCCTGCTCCCCGCCGATCGCGTCGATCAGCCCGAGTTGCAGCGCCTGCCGCCCGGTATAGGCCCGCCCATCCCCAAGCTGGCGCACCTTGTCGGAGTCCATGTGCCGCCCGGCGGCGACCATGCCGACGAACTGGTCGTACATGTCCATCACCAGGGCCTGCATCACCTCGTGCCCCTGCGGCGACAGCGCGTGGGTAAAGCTCGGCTGGTCCTTCAGCGGACCCGACACAATGGTCTGCGCGTCCACCCCGATCTTGGCCAGCAGCCCCGACACCTCCGGCGTCTCCAGCAACACCCCGATCGAGCCGGTCAACGTCGCGTCGTGAGCAAAGATCCGCGCCGCCGGAACCGCGATCATGTAGCCGGCCGAGGCCGCCAGGCCGCCCATCACGGCGACCACCGGCTTCCTGGCGGCGACATGAGCGATGGCGTCGTGCAGGCTCTCACCCCCGGCGACGCTACCGCCCGGGCTATCGATGCTGACGATCAGCGCCTTCACGTTGTCGTCGTCAGCCAGCTTGTACACCGCCCGGGTCAGCTTCGATCCTCGGTGATCAGCCCGCTGACCTGCAACCGCTCGACATGCGCCCGTGCGAGGCCGAACCCGTTGCCGTGCAGCGCCAGCACGATCGCCACGACGATTGCCAGCACCGCGATGATCCGCCACCAGAACAAGCGCCGCTTGAGGTGGCGCAAGTAGAAGTATTGGTCGAGCTCGGGGGTCATTGGATAGCAAAGCCCCCTTCCGCAACGCGGGACGAAAAACCCTCTCCCGCCATGCGGGGTTGGGCCGCGAAGCGGACCGACACGGCGCGCAGCGCCAAGTGAGGGTGATCAGGTCGGGACACAGCAAAGCGATACAGCGGGACGACCCGATCACCCTCCCCCTCGGTGCTTCGCACCATCGACCCCCGGGTCAAGCGCCCGGGGGCACGCCTCTCCCGCGCGTAACGCGGGAGAGGTTTCACCACGCCCATCAGCTCTCCGTCTGCGCCTGCTGGTTGCGGCGACGGATCGCGGCACCCAGGATATCGCCCAGCGACGCACCGGAATCCGACGAACCGAATTCCGCCATCGCCTGCTTCTCCTCCTCCACTTCCTTGCCCTTGATGGTGAGGGTCAGCTTGCGCGCCGCGCGATCGACCGCGGTGATCTTGGCGTCCACCTTCTCGCCGACGGCGAACCGGTCCGGCCGTTGGTCGCCCTTGTCGCGTGCCAGTTCGGCCCGGCGGATGAAGCCGGTCAGCACCTCGCCGACCTTTACCTCGATGCCGTTCGACTGGATCGCCGTGACCACGCACGTCACCACGTCGCCCTTGTGCACGCCTTCCAGCACCGACGCCGCCGGATCGTCCTTGAGCTGCTTGATGCCAAGGCTGATCCGCTCCTTCTCCACGTCGACGTCCAGCACCTTGGCCTTCACCATGCCGCCTTTTTCGAACTTGGTGATGGCAAGCTCGCCCGACTCGTCCCACGACAGGTCGGACATGTGCACCATGCCGTCGATATCCGCCGACAGGCCGATGAACAGGCCGAACTCCGTGATATTCCGGATCTCGCCCTCCACCACGCTGCCGATCGGGTGCTCCTCCACGAACTGCTCCCACGGGTTGCGCTGCACCTGCTTCAGGCCCAGCGAAATCCGGCGCTTGGAGCTGTCCACGTCCAGGATCATCACGTCCACTTCCTGGCTGGTGGCGACGATCTTGCCCGGATGGACGTTCTTCTTGGTCCACGACATCTCGGAAACGTGAACCAGCCCCTCGACCCCCGGCTCCAGCTCCACGAAGGCGCCGTAGTCGGTGATGTTGGTGACGCGGCCGGTGTACTTGGCGCCCGGCGGATACTTCGCCGTCACACCCTCCCACGGATCGGCCTCGAGCTGCTTCATGCCCAGGCTGATGCGCTGGGTTTCCGGGTTGAACCGGATCACCTGCACCTTGACCTGCTGGCCGATCTGCAACGCCTCGGACGGGTGGTTGATGCGGCGCCAGGCAATGTCGGTGACGTGCAGCAGCCCATCGACGCCGCCCAGATCGACGAACGCGCCGTAGTCGGTGATGTTCTTCACCACGCCGTCGAGTATCTGGCCTTCCTTCAGCCCCTGGATCAACTCGGTCCGTTGCTCGGCACGGGTCTCCTCCAGCACGGCGCGGCGCGACACCACGATGTTGCCGCGCGCCCGGTCCATCTTGAGGATCTGGAATGGCTGCGGCGAGCCCATCAGCGGGCCGACGTCGCGCACCGGGCGGATATCGACCTGACTGCCGGGCAGGAAGGCCACGGCGCCGCCGAGATCGACGGTGAAGCCGCCCTTCACCCGGCCGTAGATCGTGCCGGTGACGCGGAGCTGGGTCTCGAACGCCTTTTCCAGGGTGGTCCAGGCTTCCTCGCGCCGCGCCTTCTCGCGCGACAGCACGATGGCGCCGTCCTTGTCCTCGTAGCGCTCGACGTAGAGTTCGATGTGGTCGCCGGGCTTGACGTCCGGCTTGGCGCCGGGCGGGCCGAATTCCTTCAGCATGACGCGGCCTTCGGACTTCAGTCCGACATCGACGATGGCGTATTCATCGGTGAGTCGCAGGACGCGGCCGGTGACGACGGAGCCGTCGAAGCCGGTATCGCGTCCTAGGGTTTCATCGAGCAGGGCGGAGAAGTTTTCGCCGCGGAAGTGGTCCTGGGTAGGGGCCGGCGCGATGACGCGGGCCGTGGCGGATGCTGCCATATGGAGGTTGTTTTCCGTTACGGATGTCCGGGGTTGAGCCGGGGGTTGCCGTGGTTTGCGCACTTCTCGGGGAAGCACGTCTTGCCCGCGGAGGAACCGCGGGCCGGGTTGCGGGGCTAGTCGGAAACGCTCGTCAGAAGAGCGACAAGCGCACAGATACGCGCCATTTCCGCGGAGTCAAGCGGCGGAACCGTTACAGGCTGCGGGTTTGCCGGCCCGGAACCCGCGAATTGGCGCCGCTTCTCATACCATGGTTGGAGACCACCTGCCGCAACGAGGCGAGGGCTCCCGCCGGCACGGCCTGAATCTCATTTGGATCTCAGTTCTTTTCCCATGAGACACCGCCGGGTTCTGGGCCCGGCCAGACCGTCAGAACTGCACACGTTGGAAGCCAAACGAGTTCTCACAATCGTCTCAGCAGTTTTTGCACGAGACAGCGCCATCGCGTGCGCGCTGTCATTGCGACCGCGGCGAAGGCCGCGGCAAACAATCCCCCGCCTGACAGAGCGGCCACCCGCCGCTCCGACGCGTTTGCCGTGATGGATGCCCGCGAAACCTGGGATCGCAGGCGCATGCAGGCAGCACCGCAAAGCATTGAACACGGAGACCACAAAGAACCACGGCGGGGCACGGAGGCCAGGAGCTCACTCCGACAGCGCGGAAGGCACAGGGCCCTCCGTGCCCCTCCGTGGTTCTTCGTGGTCACCGTGTTCAATGCTCGATTGCTTGCTTTCGTCAGCCAAATGCCAAATGCGATTGCCCTGCAAAAGCTGCGGCAACAAGGCTTCCAGGGCCACCCACCCACATTCTGTCGGCGAGTTTTGCAGGCATCCCTTTGAATCTGCATTAAGCCTTGCTTCGGCGCAGCAGCAGCCAATCACAGGCCGCCCTCAAAGCTGCGCAATCGCCGAATCCCACCCGCACCAACCACCCCGCCTCAATCCTTCGGCGGCACGTAGCCCTCCGGCGCCACCCACGGGACGTAGGTGTCCGCCCACTCGAAGTTGCCGCCGACGCCGTGGATGATGTCGTGCAGCAACTCCGGCTCGATCTCATAATTCGCACCCGGCGGCAGCCCGCCGCACTTGCGGATCTCCTGCGCCCGCATCGTGTCCACGACGCAGAAGCGCGAGGCTCTCGCCTTGCGCCTGTCATTCGCCTTCACTTCCTCGGGCAGGTCGTCATAGTCGATGAACACCCGCTTCGCCGGCGCCGGCGCAGCCTCGGCCACCGGCGCGGCGGCCGCCGCCCGCACCGGGCGCCCCGGCGGCAGCGTCGCCAGCGCATCGGTCATCAGCCCCAGCACGCTTGCCTCGTGCCGGTCGGACCGCACCGCACCCTCTTCCGTCTTTTCCCGCCGCATCCGCTCCTTCTGCATGCGCAGCAGCGTGTTGTGGTACCCCCGCGCCTCCCGCCCCAGCTTCGCCGACTGGTTCTGCAACTGGTCGGCCCGCTTTGGATTGTCCTTCTGCGCCGCCGCCGCGCACATGCACTCGCTGGCCGCCCAGTTGGCGACCACATGGTTGGCGGCGACGTGGGCCTCCGCACCGCCCGCCGGCAGCAGCGCGGCAACCTCCCCCATGGCAACCCGGTGGCGTAACGCCCAGGCCTCCGGGGTATCCTCCGCCGGGTCGGGCAGCGCGCGGCGCAGGAGGTCCACCACCATGAGGTAGATGTCCCGCGGGAACTGGTGGGCAGGATCGATCGGGTGGCAGGGCTCGGTGTCTGTCATTATCAGTAACTGGATTTGGTTAGTATCATGTCAAGGGGCAGCTCTCCCTCGGGCATTCGTTTTTCTGCCTTTTCGTGGAGAAAGTTTGGGATCTCCCGCAGCTCCGAACCGGGTCGGGAACGACCGGCCGCGCAACCAAGGCGACGCGCAACAATGTATGAATTGATTGGCCGCACGGGCCGCGCCCTTCGTCATGGCCGGCCTTGTGCCGGCCATCCACGCCTTTGCAGCGCGAACAAAGGCAAGGCGTGGATGGCCGCCACAAGGCCGGCCATGACGAAGGGCGCGGCCCGTGCGGCAACTGACGCGGCAATTGTTGGGGGTCGCCTAACGGTTAAACCGGCAGCAGGCCCTCGGTCTTGATCTCGTTCATCACGAAGAAGGTCCGCACCTGCCTGACCCCGGGCAGCGCGATGATCCGCTCGCTATGCAGGCGGTTGAACGCGGCCAGGTCCCGCACCCGGATACGGAGGAAGTAATCGACCTCGCCGGCAACCAGCACGCATTCCAGGACCTGATCCAGGCCGCGCACCGCCTGTTCGAACGCCGCGAAGCTTTCCGGAGTGGAACGGTCCAGCACGACGCCGACCAGTACCAGCGTGCCGCGCCCCACCGCCGCGGGATCGAGCAAAGCCCGCACGCCGCGGATCACCCCGCGCTCGAACAAGCGCTTCGTGTGGGTCCAGCAGGCCGCCTGGCTCAGGCCGACCTCGCGCGCCAGCTCGGCATTCGACATGCGGCCGTTGCGTTGCAGCGCGCGCAGGATGCGGCGGTCCTGGGCGGTAAGTTCGGCACCTTGGGTGTCTGGGGGCATCGGAAGAATCATCAGATAGGAGGACAAGCGAGAAGGTATTCTTCACATCAAGAGCCCAATAGCCAATGCTTACTCGGAACCCCGCCCGCAAAAACGAAGCACCTCGGCGCCGGGGCGCGCTAAACATCGCCCGTCCACAGCCCCACGCCGGAGCCATCCGATGCCGCTCGATCTCGACAGCAAATTCCCCCGCCGTCTGCTCGGCTTCTGGCCCTCCCCTGTCCATCCCCTGCCCCGCCTGTCCGCGGAGCTTGGGGTCGAGATCTGGGCCAAGCGCGACGACATCGCCTCGGGCCTGGCCTTCGGTGGCAACAAGGTCCGCAAGCTGGAGTGGCTGGCCGCCGACGCCGTGGCGCAGGGCTGCGACACGCTGGTCTCGATCGGCAACATTCAGTCCAACCACACGCGGCAAGTGGCAGCCGTCGCGGCGGTGCTGGGCGTGCGCTGCCGCCTGGTCCAGGAGGAATGGACAAGCTGGGACGACCCCGTCTACGACAAGGTCGGCAACATCCTGCTGTCGCGCCTGATGGGCGCCGAGACCTTGCTGGAAGGCGAGGGCTACTCGACCGCGGTCAAGGAAACCTGGGAACGCGCGCTGGACCAGGTGCGGCGCGAGGGCGGCAAGCCCTACGCGATCCCGGCCGGGGCGTCGGACCATCCGCTCGGCGGCCTCGGCTACGCCCATTTCGCCGACGAGGTGGCGGCGCAGGAGGCCCAGGTGGGAACCTTCTTCGACACCGTGGTGACCGCGACCTGCACCGGATCGACCCAGGCCGGCATGGTGGTGGGCTTCGGCGCGCAGTCCCGCCGGCGCCGGCTGATCGGCATCGATACCGCAGCGAACGCGGCGATGACGCGCGGCGCGGTGACCAAGATCGCGCGGGCGACCGCCGAACTGATCGGTCTCAATCGCGACATCGGCGACGAAGAGATCGAGATCGACCCGCGCTTCGCCGGCCCCGATTACGGCCTGCCGGACGCAGCGACGATCGCCGCCATCCGCAAGGCAGCGTCGCTGGAGGCGATGCTCACCGACCCGGTCTACGAGGGAAAATCGATGGCCGGCCTGATCGCCATGGCGCAAAGCGGCGAGATCCCCCGTGACGCCAAGGTCCTCTATGTGCATCTTGGCGGCGCGCCGGCGCTGAACGCCTACCACAAGGCGTTCGCGTAGCGGGGCAGAAGTTGGGAGATGGTTGGATTAGTAAATTGTTAACGGCTCTGGTCCCATCACTGGCCTCTCTCGATCCGTCGGCGTAGTATCCCCGACGTTGGAGTCCTGACCATGCCCGCACAAAGTGCCGCCAGCGAAAAGACCAGCACCAAGCCGACGAAACGCGCCAAAGGACCGCGTGCCCGGGCAAAGTCCAAGCGCGAGGCCGAGGCACGTCGTGAGATTGCGGCCTTGTCCGACCGCATCGACCGCGACCTGGCATTGCTCCAGGCAGAGACCGACCGCCTGTGGACGCACGTGATGCGGAAATAACCCTGCGCCGAGGCGCCGGCGCGCTCTTTTTGCCCGCACCGCGAGGACCATCAACCGGAAATTAACCACCCCGATTGCAAGATCGGAGAACTATCCGAATCTACGACGGGGTGATGCGTCGATGTCATGGTATGGCGATGTCTTCCGTGCGCTTCGCAAGTTCGACGGCCTCATGGAGGTCGAGCAAAAGCATGGCGACATGATCAGGGCATTGGAGGAACGGCAACATCGCTCCGAGATGCGGGAGGAAATCCTGGTTGCCAAGGCGGAAGCAGCCGCGGCATCGGCCGCATCCGCCGTCGCGTCGCACCATATCGGCGATGTTGCCCGGCGCCTGGGCAGCCTGGAAGAGCGCGTTGCTCAACTGGAAAGAAGTGGCCACCAGCCCCCGCGGCTACCACCGGGCCCACCATAGCTCCACGGACTCCGCCGCTTTGGGACAACGCCCCAACCTGTGCCACTTTCCGCCCGCCATGAGCGACGATCCCCCCAACCCAGCCCTGCTCCCCGCCGGACTGCGCGACATGCTGCCCCCGGACGCCGAAACCGACGCGTCAGCCGTCGAGGCACGCATGGGCGTATTCGCCTTCCTTCGGTTTCCGCACCGGCTGGGATGAGGTCGCCAGTGGATCAATTACCGCCTTTGGCGTTTCCGACAGCGTTTGAACTTGTGCACGCCGGCGAGACCGGCAATGGCCGACCCGAACAGTGTCAGCGAGGCGGGTTCAGGGGCCCCGATCGGATTGCCATTGACACCATCGAGGAGCGTCACGCCTCCGCTCTCATAGGCCACCGCGCCAGTGCCGCCGTCATCTTGGAGCCCGATGAGGCCGCTGCATGCGGTAGCGCCCGTTATGTTTTCTGAAAGGCAGCTTACCGTCGACTGCCAACTGAAGCCTGCATTCAAGGGATTTTGGCCAGAGTAAACCTCCCCGTTATATCCGTTCTCATAAGGGACAAGGTAATCGGTGAATTTAACCGCATCGTTGCCATTGTAGCAGGTGACGCCGACGAGAACCAGCGGGTTGTAACATGGGATAGTTGGTGCGTCCGAAAATCGCAGAATTTGCTGACCATTTTCAGTCCCTATGTTCGCATCAAGGTTGAAGTTGGCGAGGCTCCCAGTGTTCGTATCTTGGGGATCGTAATAGAACGGCCATGCGTTCACACCGGCATCCGCAGTACTCGCCCAGCCGCCCGGCGGGGGGTCATTTGGAGAGTTATACAGCGGATCGTACGCCCAGGGCGGGTTTCTCGGTGACGGGGCGGGGCTGAGCGGTGTGAATTGCGACTTCGCCTCCGACGGAAGGTTGGTGATTTTCTGTATCCAGTCGAATCCACAGTTCGACCCCTTCCCCTGCTGCCGGCGCGAGAGTGGCCGCAGCCTGGGCGAGAGTGTACGGCTTGCCAGTCGGTCCATTAGCAGGGGTGAAAGTCGCTGAGATCGCGTTCGGCGCGCCCCTATAGTTTTCGATGTTCGGGTCTGGATTTGATATCGGACCGTAGCTGAGCGTGCCTATCAATTGTCCTTGCGGGGTGTACACACTTTTTGTCGGATCCCCCGGGCCGCCGCCGCCCGCAGACCCGGTCGAGGATCCGCCGGCGGGACAGGCCGCCAAGCCAAGCTCATAGCTCCCATTGACGTTTTCCACCGTCGGCAACAGGTCCTCCTCGCTGCCATTCCCGGCGTTGAAGGTTTGCGGGACCAGGAAGCTGGCGGACGCGCCGCCGGCAAGATTGGTAACTTGATAATCGTATTCGGTAGTGCCACCGGCGCCTTGTTGGTCGGTCGGCAAGCTGAGCAGCAGGTATTCGTCGCCATCGGCGGTATTGATCGACCCGAAGTCGATCAGCGGAATGAACGTGCAGGTCGGGCAGGTGATCTGGTTGCTGTTCAGGTCGATCGTATACGTGCCGCCGAGCGTCAGCGCCCCGCCGACGGTCATGTCCGGCGCCGTCTGACTGAGATTTACGTTCAGAGTTGTATTCGAGTTGTTCGCGAAGGTGGCGTTGCCGGTGACCGCGATCGACGGCAGGCCGCCCGAGCCGCCAGCCGGGCAGGATCCGCTGGTGCCGCAACTCGCGGCGGGCGCGCCCAGCGTCAACGTTCCGCCGCCATTCAGCGTGAAATTGCCGCCGACCGTCACCATCGCATTATCGCCGGCATTGGCGTTGACGCTGAGCATGCCGGTCGCCCCAGACTGCGCTGCGACCGTCAGGTTGCCGGTCACGCCGAGACTCGCGGTGCCGCCGATCGCCGCGCTGCCGTTCGACCCGCTCTGGTTGCCGACGATCATGTCGCCGCCGACCGTGGCCGTGCCGGCCTGCTGGTTGAAGGTGCCGGTCCCGGCATCCCCGACCGTGAAGGCGCCGCCGATGCCGAGCGACGCCGTACCGCCTGAATTGACGTTCAGATTGAGGGTGCCGGTCGAACCCGCCAGCGCACCGAGCGTGACGTTCCCGGTGACGGAGAGGCTCCGCCACCGGCACTCAGGATTGCCCCTCCGTTCTGCCAGGCTGCGCTGCTGCCGGTGAAGTTCGAAAGCCCGAAGCTCGCGGGGCCGCCCAGTCCCACCGATCCGGTGCCGCCGGCCGCGTTGCCCACCACAAGATTGCCCTTGATGGTGGCCGTCCCACCGATCGCGTTCAACACGCCGACGCCGGCATCGCCGACCGTGGCGTTGCCATTCACCGTCATGCCCGCCGCATCGCCTTGATAGATGTTGAGGTCCAGTTCGCCGTAGGATCCACCCTGCGATCCGATCTCCAGGCTGCCGGCCGTCACGGTGCTCTGGCCGCCGATCGTGGCCAGCCCTTGCGACCCGGACTGGTTGCCGATGGTGAGAGCCTTGCCGACCGTGGTCGTGCCGCCGCCCTGGGCAAACGCCACGAGTTCGGTATCCCCCACCGTGAAGTTGCCGCCGACGCCAAGGGAGGTGCTGTCGCCCGCGTGCAGGCTGGTGGCGAACACGGTGGAACTGGACGGGTCGGCGGCGATGGTCAGATTGCCGGTGGTGTTGAACGCGGCGTTGCCGGTCAATTGCGCCCGAACCACGGTGCCGGGGCCGCCGACCGTGGCGTTGCCTCCGACTGTGATCGTTCCACCCGTCTGGTACCAGGTCGAATACATCCCGCCGACCGTCAGGTTGCCCGTGACACCGAACGTCGAGGCTCCGCCGAGCTGCACCCACGCCCCGGTCCCTCCGACGGTCGCATTCCCGGCGACGGTCACCGCGCTGCCGTTGAACTGGTAATAGCTGGAGTATTGTCCGCCGACCGACAGGTTGCCGCCGACCGTGGCCTGGCCATAGTCGGCCTCGAAGTATCCCGACCCGGCGTTGCCGACGACGAGGTTTCCGGTGACGCCCAGCGTCGTCGTGTTCCCGCTCTGCGGGTCATAGGCCATGGTGTATTGGCCATTGGCGTAGGCTTGATTGGCGAGCACAAGGTCGCCGTTCACTGTCTGGTTGCCGCTGTAATTGGTGAAGTAGCCGCTCCCCGCGTCGCCGACGACCATGCCCCCGCTCGCAAGCGACGAACTGTAGAGGGTCATGCTTCCCCAGGCACTCGACTGGCTGCCAAGCGTGATTGGGCCGGCGATCGTGGCGCTTGCCGGGATATACGCTCCACTCGACGGTAATGTGCCGGAGATCGAGAGACTGCCGCCGGCGGCGGCGCCCACGGTCAGCGACGAAGCATTGAGCGTCGCCGGATTTGCGGGCTCTGTGGCCGTAATGGATGCACTGCCGTAACTCGTCCCGCCGATGGTGAGCGCGCCGGTTGTCAGGGTGTTGCCAATGACGCCGAGGCTGCCGCCGTTCCCGCCGTTGCCGATCGTGATGTCGCCGGTCGTGACGTTGCCGCTACCGGTGACGGTCGAGCTGCCGTTGCAGGTATACCAATTGATGCAGGTCGACGCGTCCTGGTTGGTCCAGATCGGGACTTGGTTGATGCTGAACTGCGTTATGAGCCCATCGACCACGACCTGGGGATTGTTCGCGATGATCGCGACCACGGGCGTGTAGCTGTACGGGCCTTGGGTGCTTGTGCCCACGGTGACCGGCCCGAGTTGGGTCGGTGGCAATGGCGAATTGGGTGGGACAGCGTTGGCGGCGGGGCTCTGGATGATCAGAAAGTCGCTAAGGCCGGAATTGCCCAGCAGGATGGTGCTGGACACCCCGTTCAGTTGCGTGGAACCCGGGGTGGCCAACGAGGTGTCGAAGTTTGAGATCGTGATGCTGGCGTAGTCGCTGGGGTTTCCGGGCGAAAAGCTTGCGGTGTTGCCATTGACCGTCAGCGTCACCCCGGCGGTGGCGGAATTATCCTGCAAGAAGGTCGTTGTCGTGCTCGGAGGCGACGGAAGGTAGAAGGTCTCGGTCGTCGAGAAGGGGGCGTTGTTGACGTTCAGGCCACCGAACTCATTATAATTCGGTATCGATTCAAGGCCATATTCGCTGCCATCGGTGACCGTGCCGGAGGCTGTAAGCTGATACACCTGGGCGCGAGCCATCCCCTCAACGCCGAAAATTGTGCACGATCCGAGGACCGCGGCAGCGGCCAGTCTCGTCCAGCGCATGGCGGTGCCGGCTCCCCCGGTTCCCTTTCCCAATGCGACCCTGCAACATCAGCAACAGTCTTGTAAACTTTCATTTTCGAGATAGTTGGCCATTAATTCAAACATACGCAAATAATGTACCAATAGCCCCACGCCTGGAGCGCCACGCCACGACGGGAAGAAATCCTGATCGCCAGCCGCGCACCCCGCCGCTCTGGGACAACGCCCGAACCTGTGCCACCTTCCGCCCGCCATGAGCGACGATCCCCCCAACCCCGCCCTGCTCCCCGCCGGCCTGCGCGACATGCTGCCCCCGGACGCCGAAACCGAGGCGTCCGCCGTCGAGGCCCTGATGGACGTGTTCGCCGCGCACGGCTACCAGCGCGTCAAGCCCCCCCTGCTCGAGTTCGAGGACAGCCTGCTCGCCGGCTCCGGCGCCGCGGTCGCGGATCAGACGTTCCGCCTGATGGACCCCGACAGCCAGCGCATGATGGGCCTGCGCGCCGACACCACCCCCCAGGTCGCCCGCATCGCCACCACCCGCCTGGCCGGCGCCCCGCGCCCGCTACGCCTGTCCTACGCCGGCCAGTGCCTGCGCGTGCGCGGCACCCAGTTGGCGCCCGACCGCCAGATCGCCCAGGCCGGCATCGAGCTGATCGGCTGCGACAGCCCCAGCGCCGACGCCGAAATCGTGCTGGTCGCCGCCGAGGCCCTCGCCGCGCTCGGCCTCACCCGCGTCAGCTTCGACCTCACCCTGCCGATGCTGACCCCCACCCTGCTGGACGAAGCCGGCATCGCCGGGGCGGTGCGCTCGGCCCTGGCCCGTGCGCTGGACCGCAAGGACGCCGCAGCCGTCGCTCGCCATGGCGGCGTGCTGGCCCCGGTGCTGACCGAGCTGTTGCTGGCCGCCGGCCCGGCCGACCGCGCGCTCGCCGCCCTGGCCGCCGCCCGGCTGCCCAACTCCGCCGGCGACCTGGCCTCCCGCCTCGCCGAGGCCGTCGCCGCCATCCGCGCCCGCGCCCCACTCCTGCGCCTGACCATCGACCCGGTCGAGTTCCGCGGCTTCCGCTACGAGACCGGCGTCTCGGTCACGGTCTACGCCCCCGGCCGCCACGAGGAACTCGGCCGCGGCGGCCGCTACGTCTGCGGCGAAACCGAGCCCGCCACCGGCCTGACCCTGTTCCCCGACGCCGCCCTGCGCGCCGCCCCGCCGCGCGAGGCCCGCAAGCGCGTGTTCATCCCCCTCGGCGCCAGCCAGGAAGCCGCCGCCGCCCTGCGCGCCCGAGGCCTCGCCACCGTCGCCGCCCTGGTCCCGGAACCCGACGATGCCGTCGAGGCAAGCCGGCTCGGCTGCACCCACATCCTACGCGATGGCGACGCCATCGCCCTGGCCGCCAAGACGGATCCTTCACGCGGTCCCCGGCACGAGTGAAGCCCGCGCCCACCCCCTCGTCATGGCCGCGCGCCCGTTTGTCACGGCCACGCACCCCTTCGTCACGACCACGCACGCCTTCGTCACGGCCACGCACGCCGTCGTCACGGCCGCACACGCGCTCGTCGCCGCCGTGCATGCCATCGTCACGGCTGCGCACGCTTCCGTCATGGCCGTGCACCCCCTCGTCATGGCCGGCCTTGTGCCGGCCATCCACGCCTTTTCCTGGACCGTGGTCAGGAGCCATTGATGGAACCGCATGACCTCAACGAACCGGCGCTGCGCGATCGCGCCGTGCGTGCCGCCCGCGGCGAGACCCACTTCGACGTGCTGCTGACCGGCGGCGTGCTGGCCGACGTCGCGACCGGCGAACTGCGTCCCGCCGACATCGGCCTGGTCGGCCCGCTGATCGCCAGCGTCCACCCGCCGGCCACCCGCGGCGATGCCAACACCCACATCGACCTGGCGGGTCAGATCGTCGCGCCAGGCCTGATCGACTCGCATCTCCACATCGAAAGCTCGATGGTCACCCCGCGGCGCTACGCCGAGGTGGTGGTGCCGCAGGGCACCACGACGATCTGCTGGGACCCGCACGAGATCGGCAACGTCTCCGGCCTGCCCGGCCTGCGCTGGGCGATCGAGGCCGCGCTGCCGCTACGCATCCTGCCGCTGGCGCCGTCCTGCGTGCCCTCTGCGCCGGGCCTGGAACGGGGCGGCGCCGTGTTCGGTCCGGACGAGATGCGTGAAATGCTGCGCTGGCCGGAGATCGCCGGCGTCGCCGAAGTGATGGACATGCGCGGCGTCCTGGAACGCGGCGCCAAGATGCGCGGCATCGTCGATGCCGGCCTCGCCAGCGGCAAGCTGGTGTGCGGCCACGCCCGAGGCCTCGCCGGCGGAGACCTGCAAGGCTTCGCCGCCGCCGGCATCGAAAGCGACCACGAAATAACCTCGGGCGAGGACTTGCTCGCCAAATTGCGCGCCGGCTTCACCGTGGAGCTGCGCGGCTCGCACGACTACGTGCTGCCGGGCGCGGTCGAGGCCCTGAACACCCTGCCGCAAATCCCGCAGACCCTGACGATCTGCACCGACGACGTGTTTCCCGACGACCTCGTGTCGGTCGGCGGCATGATCGACGTGCTGCGCCGGCTGGTCGGCTACGGTCTCCCCCCGATGCAGGCGCTGCGCTGCGCCACGCTGAATGCGGCGATGCGGTTGGGCCGGCGGGACCTCGGACAGGTGGCGCCCGGCCGCCGCGCCGACTTGCTCGTCCTGTCCGATCTGCAAACGCTGGCGGTGACCCACGTCTTCGCCTCGGGCCAGCTGGTCGCGGCCGACGGCCGGTTGCTGACGCCGCTGCGTCCGGACCCGCCGGGCGCGCCCACCGGCACCGTGCACGTGCCGCCCCTGACCGAGGCCGATTTCCGCCTGACCGCCCCCGGCGTCAACGCCGGCCGCGTCCGCCTGCGCACAGTCGTAAAGCCGCGCTTCACCGCGTGGGGCGAGGCGGTCGCGGACATAAGCGACGGCACGGTAACGCTGCCGGACGATGCGATCCTGATGGCGGTGATCCATCGCCACGGCAAGGCGCCGGCGCGGCCGGTGCTCGGCGTGTTGCAGGGCTGGAGCACGTGGCGCGGCGCGCTGGCGACGACCGTGGCGCATGACAGCCACAACCTTGTGGTGTTCGGCCGCGAGCCCGCCGACCTCGCGGCGGCCGCCAACGCCGTGGTGGCGGCCGGCGGCGGCATGGCGGTGGCGGCGCACGGTGTCGTAACGGCCCTCCTCTCGCTGCCGGTGTGCGGTCTGGTGTCGGACGCGCCGGCAGCCGAAGTCGCGTCTGCGTTCAGAGCGTTGCGCGCTGCCGCTGACGCGATCGTCGATTGGGCCCCGCCCCTGCTGACCTTCAAGGCGGTGGTCGGCGCCAGCCTGGCCTGCAACCCCGGCCCGCACGTGACCGATGTCGGAATCACCGACGGCACCACCGGCGAGGTGTTCGAAACTGCCTTGGTGGGTGCGGCCTGAACTCGGTCACCGCGGACAGTCGAGCGAACCCGCGTGGCTTGACCGAGGGATCGCCCTATACCGGGCGCCCGTGAGATCGGCCCTCGGGCGGCGCCCATTGTGTCACCGCCGGCGGAGGCTGGACCGCGCAAAGAGTGACCCCATGTGTCATGGCCGGGCTTGGCCCGGCCACCCCCGACTTTTGCAGTTGCCGCCAGCGAAGTCGTGGGTGGCCGGCCTTCACCGGCCATGACTCGGTACAAACGGTGCAGGTCACCGAAGCGTCAATGTCTCGTGCGGTTGGTATGACTGCCCACGAACTTCATGCAGCTCTGTCATCCAGGGCCGAGCCGCCCGGCCCGCACCCCGACTGACCGGCATGGCACAATCGACGCCCGATCAACCCGGTGAAGCAACGACGCGCAGATAAGGCTTCACCGTCTTCCACCCGTTCGGGTACTTCGCAGCAGCCTGCTCGTTGGAGACCGCCGGCGGGATGATGACGTCCTCGCCCGGCTTCCAGTTCACCGGCGTCGCGACAGTATGCTTCGCCGTGAGCTGAATTGAATCGAGCAAGCGCAGCACCTCGTCGAAGTTGCGGCCGGTGCTCATCGGATAGGTCAGCATCGCCTTGATCTTCTTGTCCGGGCCGATGACGAAGACCGAGCGCACGGTGGCGTTGTCCGCCGCGGTGCGGCCGTCGGAGCTGGTGCCGGCGCCCTCGGGCAGCATGTCGTACACCATCGCGACCTTGAGGTCGGTATCGCCGATCATCGGATAGTTGACAGCGTGGCCCTGGGTTTCCTCGATGTCCTTCGCCCAGTTGGTGTGATTTTCGACCGGATCGACACTGAGGCCGATGATCTTGGTGTTGCGCTTGTCGAATTCCGGCTTCAGCCCGGCCATGTAGCCGAGTTCGGTGGTGCAGACCGGCGTGAAGTCCTTGGGATGCGAAAACAGGATGGCCCAACTGTCGCCGATCCAGTTGTGGAAATCGATCGGCCCCTGGGTGGTGTTGGCTGTGAAGTTCGGCGCCTCGGCGTTGATTCGAAGTGACATCGTCTTGCTCCTCTCTCCGTCGTTGTGGATTGACGCGACGGCCATCGTCGCGCGTTCGGGTCGTTTCAGGCCTGTGTCCGAGCAGTACGTCGCCGAGCCGCCGCGAGGCCGGCCAGCACGCTATCCAATAGCGCCTGGGAGGCCGCTTCGGGAAGGGCGGATTTCTCCCCCGCCTGCCGGGCGTGATGCGCAGTTCGGAGGCACCGACCGGACCGGGTTGCGGGTCATCGCCTTTGCCGCCCCTGCCGTAGCCGAGCCCCGCAGCCGTCCTTCCCATTTGCCAGCACCGAGCCCCGGAATCGACCCAGAGCGGATTTTCGGACCATCGCTCCAGGCTATCGGATCGCGTCAATCGCCGCGTACCAATTCAAACGGCGGGGAATCTTCAGGGCACCTCCCGGGCTCTGGAACCAATTCTGACGCGGTCAATCTGTTGAACGCGCGGGCGAACTGTGATCATCCGCCCAGGCGGCCGGGAGCATCCTCGCCGGCACTTTGTTCCTGCACCAAAAATTACGGTACCAGAATAATACACCTTGCGCACGAAAGAAACCTAAGGCATAAAATGTGAACGGGTACGTATCGGTTTTTGCTATCTGCGCTCTTATCCGAGACAGATTGATCCGTGCGTACCGAAAAGGCGACTCGGGCGTCATCCGCGTTCCCGAGGCGATGGATGTTTCGTCGATCGCGGGATTCCGGGTCGCGGGCCAGCCGAGGCTGACCGGCCGCGCTCCGCGAAAACCGGGACACATCGTCGAGACTTATGGGGTTTTGCCAGGGGGCCGGGAAATTGGTAGTGTCTCAGTTTGAATTTCTCAACTTATAGACGGTGGGCCGCTTCGGCGCTTCAGCCCGAGCGTCGATCAAGGCAATGATATCGTCCATGCTCCAAAGGGTCTTGGAGAGGCCGGCAGCCATCGCCGGGGTGCATTTCAGGGTCTTGTGCATCCGAACGAAGTTGTAATGCACATAGAACAGCGCAAGCGTGTTGCAGTGACCCTCAACGCGCTTGGAAAAAGCGTTGGTCAATCTGGTGAACCGGCGCATGCTCATCCGCATGGTGAGGTTGCTGCGTTCAACGTAGCTCGTGCTGATATGGTCGGGATCGGGCTTGCCGACCACGCGGCGCTTTTCGGCGCTGACGCACTCTCCGGGGCTGTAGCGGCCAACGGCGCCCTCTGGCGTGCCGTAGGACTTCACCAGTTGGCCGAAGTCCACGTCGATGCCAAACGCGCCTTCGACTGCCTGTAAGTAGGGACCGTGGCCATCCGTGGTGAGTTGCACGCGGGTCGCCAGCCGGTCCGCCACGTCCTGCATGAAGGCGTTGGCGTAGTCCGCATCGCGCTTGCCCACCATCCAGGCGATCATGAGCTTGCTGTCTGCGTCGATCGCGGTCCAGGTCCAGCAGTCGCCAGCGCCTTCCGGGGTGGCCTTGGCCGTCTCTACGTTCTTGGCCTTGGCATAGACGAAGGACCAGATTTCGTCGCACTGGACCCGCTTGGCCTTTACGCCGCGCACGGTGGCGTCGTGGAACGCCTCGCAAGCCTCGCCAGCGTCTTCAAGCAACTTCGCTACGGTGTTGATCGACACGTCCGCCACGCGAGAGATCGACCGCATGGAGGAACCCTCAACCAACATATTGAGGATCAGAACGCGCTTGGCGTGAGGAAGTTTGTTCATGGGCCGGAGCATATCACGCTCCGGGGCAATATCAAGCATTATTTTCAGTTCTCAATCGCATTATATCAGCTTGTGTTGGTGCCCTTGTTGAGCCGTCTTCGACGCAGATCGTAAAGTCATCAAGAGTCGCTGCGTCAAAGAAGTCTTTAACGGCTTGGTCGGGGGTATTCAGAACATTAAAATGGCACGGATCGGGATGGCCGGGTGTGGCCTCTATCGTGCCGCCCTTTGGCAGCTTCGCCGCGTCGAATTTCCAGTACATCGCTTCCCGATCTACCGAATTCCACCTTTCTCGGTAGAGTTGCGCGTGCTCGCAGATTGACTTTCCTAGCTTAGACAGACAGTCACACTCAGTCAGCGAGAAACCGGTTCGACCACGGCTGGTGATGTTACGGAAAGCCTCACTCCCAAACTTCCCTTTGCCGGGAAGGAAATATTTAGAGTGAAGCCAGCGGACGTACTCCACACTTCCCCCATTAGCTCTAACAGCAGTTGCTTTGCTTCGTTCTTTCTCACGCTGCCGCGATAAAGCGACGGATACGGTTTTCGACTTTGGGTGATCGTAACCGTGCCGCCCGGTTCCGCAATTACCTCAGTATAACGGCCTCCGACAGTAGCGGCGATCAGAACTGCCCCGCGCGCACTGGGGGCTGTCTCAGTATCCAAAATGCCGCGCGAGATTAAGAATTCATTCCAAAACAAGGCTTCTTTAATCACCTTGCGCGAGATAGGCCCTCCATCACCGTAATCCCACCCCTTCGGAAGCGAAGAGAAGGACTGTATTTCCTTGGATGTTTTATCGTCTCCAGCCGACCTCATTGACGCCCCATAGCGGCATGGCGCTGGAATCGAAACGGACCCAGAGAGTCTAAAAAGTATGGGCGTCTCAGCGTTCACTTTCTTGTCCTTGGATTCCGATCGCCGAGGAAGTTTGCGCTGTAAGGTTCAGCATTTGCATTAGGAGAGGCAAAAATCCCAATGGAATACTCACCTGCAAATGGGACTTGACAGTAAGAGTGCCGTTTCGCCTGATTTCTTCGTCTTGCTCTGGTGTGTGCTTGTTGGTTACAGTAGCCATTGTCAGGACGAAATCGAACGGCGTAGCTGTTATCTCAAGGTAATTTGCGTAGTATTTCGCCGTATCGTTGTCCACGACAGGAAGAGGCCGATACGCCTGAGGCGTAGCTGGGGCGACCATAAACGCCTTAGTGGCAGACGCTTCAACCTTAGGCTCGGCTTGTGAGGTTTGTTTTTTTCGCGGCGCCCTAGCCATCACTGCCACCGTGCGCCAGCCGCCTTCTTCGCGATCTCTCGCCGTTGCTCAGCGGTCAGCTTTTCAGCCCGTGCGCGCGATCCGGCTTGCCCGCTCCGCACCCGGCCGGATGGCTCTTTCAAGGTCTCGCTTTCCAGGCCAACAGAGAGCCGCGCCACCGAGACGGCGCATCCAATCATATCAGCGGGTCTCTTCTCGCCTCGGGGACCGCTGGGCATAGCAAACTCCCATAATCGAAACAGTCTACCGGAATGGGACTGCGCCTGCAAGATGGGGGTGGCCGACCGTCCCTGCAACCCCTGGTTGCTGATTTGTTCGCGCAGGACAAGTCTACTTCTTGGGAATTTCAAACTGAGACACTACCGGGAAATTGCCCGGCGTCAAAGGAACCAACAACGATGACGCATGTGTCTCCGGCAGACCACGTTGCCCTGGCAGTAGGCCAACACCCTGGCCCCGCCCCTCCGGGCGCCGAACTCCATCCGCGACGCAGGCGATCCGCCTTGCCCGCCGAGGCCGGGCTCCGGGCGGCGAAACGAATAGCGACCGCCGCCCATGACTACGCTCCTGACCTTGCCTGACCTCAAACGAAGGTATCCGGCCATGAACGTCACGCCCGCGCTCCTCTCTCAGCGGACCCAGCCCATCTCGCGCGTCTGCGCCATCGCCGCTCTCATGGGTTGCGCCGCCATCGCCTCCACCCCAGCGAAGGCTGATGTCATGACTCCCGCCGGCTTGGTCCCCGGCGATACGTTCCAAATCGTCTTCGTCACTTCTACGACCACGACCGCAACCAATTCAGATATCAGCTATTACGATAATTTTGTTACGAATCTGGCGGGAGCGGCCGGGCTGACCACCTACAACGGCGCCACCGTCGCGGGGCAAAGAGGTTGCCACCAGCGGGGCTGACCTTACCGCGTACGGCGCGCAGTATCCTATAGACATGACAGAAACCGGAGCATTCCAGAATGCCATCGATTTTGCCTGGACTGGATTACCGAGCCCCGTAGCAAGCCAATTCCCGACGGCCGGACTAATAGACGTCCCGGGCCCCAGCGGCATCAACTACGCGCGTTACTATTTGACTGACCAAGAGACCCTGTATGGCATCTCCTCCGTGTTGACCGTCCCCGAACCACCAACACAAACACCCGAGCCCACGACGATGGCCGTACTAGGCGTCGGGCTGGCAGGCCTCGCCGTGACGCGGTGCCGCCGAAGGACCCTCGGCACCCCCTGAACCCAGGAAGTCACACCAAGACGCAGGCGAGGGCGTTGGCCATGTCAGGACAGTCGCCAAACCACCCCGCGCCCAGGCACACCAACGCCTGACATACGACCCGAGCGCGGAGGAACGATCAGGTCCCTCCCGCACTTGCTCATAAAGCCGGGACATGTTGTCGGCGAAGTTGGCCAGGGTGCCCGCCCCTAGGGTGAGGCAGCCGGGGGTGAAATGGTATCCAAGGAAATCGAAGCCGTGCTCGATCCGGCCGATGAAGGTCTTGTCGGGATGCTTCTCTATGGCGACGCCCAACAATGAACGAGTCGGCTGGTGGCACGCTGATCCGTTCTCCCGTCATGGCCGGCCCATGGCCCCGGGCGCTTGTCCCGGGGCTTGTGCCGGCCATCGACGCCTTTGTTCGCATCAGCATTGCAAGGCGTGGAGGGCCGGCCCATGGCCCCGAGACAAGCGCCCGGGGGCCGTGGGCCGGCCATGACGGGGACGCGTAGTCCTGGCGGCAAATGATGCGTCTATTGTTGGGCGTCGCCTACCCGGTCGGCCGACCGCGCTGACCGGTGGAAACACGTACGGTGCAGTAGCGCCACGCGGTGCTCAGGCTGAAGCGGGCGCGGGTGCGGCGTGGGGCCGGCGCGAACGTTGCGCTAGCGTTTGGCTCTTCAGAGCAAGAAGACTGCCATGGCGATCAGCAGCAGCACGACGAAGATGGTGCCGGCCATCGCCGCGGTGGTGAAGCCGGCCCACATCCGCTGACGATCCGCCAGGTACGCTTCCGGCGTGGTGGGCGCAGTGGAGGGCGTGGTCGTGCCGTGGTGTCCAGACATGCGGTCTCCGGCTTGGCAGTGGCCGGCAAGTCCCGGCCGCGTTGGGGAAGACTGGATTTGACCCCGTTCTATTCGACTGCGGCGGGCGGCGGCAAGGGGTTGGCCAGGACCGCGGTCTCCGATGCCGCCATGCCTGGCCGGCCGGTCAGGAAGGCTGCCAGCGCGGCCGGATACAGCCGGTGCTCCTGCACCAGGACGCGCGCGGCCAGGCTTTCGTCGGTGTCGCCGGGCAATACCGGTACGGCGGCCTGGGCGAGGATCGGCCCTGCGTCCATCGTTTCGGTGACCAGGTGGACGGTGCAGCCGTGCAGTTTCACGCCCGCAGCCCGTGCGCGGGCGTGGGTGTGCAAGCCGGGGAAGGCGGGTAGCAGGCTGGGGTGGATGTTCAGCATGCGGCGTTGCCACGCGGTCACCAGGAACGGCGTCAGGAGCCGCATGTAACCGGCGAGGCAGACGACCTCCACGCCGGCGTCGTGCAGCGCGGCGTGGATCGCTGCCTCGTGCGCGCCGCGGTCCTTGCCGAAGCGGCGGTGGTCGATGACGGCGGTGGCGACGCCCGCCTCGGCGGCGAGGGCGATACCGGGGGCAGCGGGTTGGTTGCTCACCACGAGAGCGATCTGCGCCGGGTAGTCCGGTGCGCGTGTCGCGCGGAGCAGGGCGACCATGTTGGAGCCGCGGCCGCTGAGCAGGATGCCGACGGGGGTGGTCAAATAAGCTCTCCCGCTGCGCGGGAGAGGCATGCCCCCGGGCGCTTGACCCGGAGTCGCCGCGCAGCGGCTGGTGAGGGTGTTGCGGCCGCCCAGGGCCAAGCTGCAGGGTAGCACGATAAAGGACGCGTGCGTGCCGCGGCACCCTCACCCTCGGTGCTTTCGCACCTCGACCTCTCCCGCGTAGCGGGAGAGGTTTCATACTAGCCACCCCGCCGGCAAATCGATCCGCACCGCGGCCTCGCCAGCACCCGCCTCGATCTTCCCGATCCGCGTCACTTGCTCGCCCTCGGCCTCCAGCAACTCGGTCGCGGCAACCGTGTCGGCCTCGGCAACCACCAGCGCCATACCGATGCCGCAGTTGAACACCCGCAGCATCTCGTCCGCCGCCACGCCGCCGGTCCGCGCCAGCCAGCCGAACACCGGCGGCACCGGCCATCCCGGCTCCAGTGCGGCAATGCAGCCCGGAGGCAGCACGCGCGGCAGGTTGCCGGGCAATCCGCCGCCGGTGATATGCGCCGCCGCCTTCAGCAGCCCCGCCCGGTGCAGCGCCAGCACCGAGCGCACATAGATCCGCGTCGGCGTCATCAGCGCTTGGCCGAGCGTCGGCCGCGGCATCACCTCCGGCGCGAACGGCGCCGTCACGTCCCAGCCGAGGCCGCTGGCCGCCACCACCTTCCGCACGAGGGAGAAGCCGTTGGAGTGCAGGCCATCGCTCGCCAACCCCAGCACGACGTCGCCCGGCGCCACGCCGCGCGGCAGCAATGCCTCGCGCTCCGCCGCACCGACGGCGAATCCGGCCAGGTCGTAGTCGCCGCCGCCATACATGCCGGGCATTTCCGCCGTCTCGCCGCCGACCAGGGCGCAGCCGGCCTCGGCGCAACCGGACGCGATGCCGGCGATCACGGTCCGCGCCTCCGCCACGTTCAGCGCACCGGTGGCGAAGTAGTCCAGGAAGAACAGCGGTTCGGCGCCCTGCACCACCAGGTCGTTGACACACATCGCCACCAGGTCGATGCCGACCGTGGTGTGGATGCCGGTCTCGATGGCGATGCGCAGCTTGGTGCCGACGCCGTCGGTGGTCGCCACCAGCACCGGATCGACGAAGCCGGCCGCCTTCGGGTCGAACAGCGCACCGAACCCGCCGAGGCCGCCCAGCACGCCGGGCCGCCCCGTGGCGCGAGCCAGCGGCTTGATCTGGTCCACCAGCGCGTCACCCGCGTCGATGTCCACGCCGGCCGCCCGATAGCTCAGGCCACTACCGCCTGGCGCGCGCGATTGCGGGTCCCCACTGGTCATGTCGGCCCTCGATACGCTAAGGCGGAAGATACCGAGGCGGACAGAACCATGGCCGACCCTTCCGGCGCAACCCAGCGGGGCGCGAACGGGGCACGATAGGGAGGAACGCCCGCAGATGCCGGACGGAACCCAGGTCAGCCGCAACGCGCCGGGGGCTTTGCTCACTGTGCCGAACGTCATCACGTTCGGGCGACTCTGTGCGGTTCCGCTGGCCTTCTGGCTGATCATCGACCACCACCCGGCGTACGCTTTCTTCCTGTTCGTGGCTGCGGGCATTTCCGACGCGGTCGATGGCTACCTGGCCCGCCGCTGGGGCGGCAACATGGTCGGGGCGGTGCTTGACCCGGTGGCCGACAAGGCGTTGCTGGTGACGATGTACGTGACTCTCGCCGCGGTGAACTACCTGCCCGACTGGCTGGCGACACTGGTAGTGTTCCGCGACCTGGTCATCGTCGGCGGCGTGATCGTGCTGGCGGTGCTCGGCCAGGCGGTGGCGATCAGGCCGCTGTATGTGTCGAAGATCAACACCGCGCTGCAAATCCTGCTGGTTGCGCTGACGCTGTTGCTCGCCGGCTTCGAGTTGTCGGCGCCGATCGCCATGCTGGTGTTGATCTGGGCGGTGGCCACCAGCACACTGGCGTCCGGCGCCGCCTATGTCTGGGTGACCGTGCGCCGCCAATGAATCGAAGGGGCCGACGCGGATGCGTGCCGCTGTCGAGTTGACGCCCGAGCCAGCACCCAAGGCGTCGCCACCGATACCGGCGGTGCCACAAGCCCCGGTGGCGGCGGCGCCGGCAGTGCCGCTGCCGTCGACGCGCGGGCAGCGCATCGCGCTCGGCGTGGCATTGCTCGTGGCGTTCTGGCTGGTGCTGCGGTTGTTCGACTCGGTCCTGGCGCCGTTCGTGGCGGCGGCGGTGCTTGCCTATGCGCTTGATCCGCCGACCTCGTATCTGACCCGGCTCGGCGTGCCGCGCGGCCTGGCGGCGCTGCTGATGATCCTGGCCCTGCTGTTTGCTTTGCTGCTGTTCGCGCTGCTGCTGTATCCGCTGATCCTGTCGCAGATCGGCCTGTTCCTCGGCCGCATCCCGCAATACGTGCAGTTGTTGCAAGGCTGGGCGCGCGACGAGATCACCCGCTTGCAGGACAATTTCGGCTCCGACGTGGTGAACGACAAGCTGCGCGACCTGGTGAGCAGTCAGGCGGGGACGATGCTGAGCGTGGTGGCCTCGACGCTGACCGGGGTGATCGGCAGCGGCGTGGCGATCTTCAACGTGCTGAGCCTGGCGGTGGTGACGCCGGTGGTCGGCTTCTACCTGCTGCGCGACTGGCAGGGCGTGATCAGGCGCGTCGATGCCTGGCTGCCGCGCCGCTACGCGGGCGTGCTCCGCGCGCAGGCCCGCGAGGTCGATCGCATTCTGTCCGCCTGGGTGCGCGGCCAGGCGATGTGCTGCCTGATCCTCGCGTTGTATTACGCATTGGCGTTGACCCTGGCGGGGCTGGACCTCGGCCTGATCGTCGGGCTGGCGGCGGGTGTGCTGTCGTTCATCCCGTATGTCGGCTCGATCACCGGCGGGATTACGGCGATCGCGCTGGCATTGGCGCAGTTCCCGCAATGGCGCGGCGTCTTCGTAGTGATCGGTGTGTTGGTGATCGGGCAGGTGCTGGAAGGCTACGTGATCTATCCGCGCTTCCTGGGCGACCGGGTGGAACTGCCGGCGGTCTGGGTGATCTTCGCGCTGTTTGCAGGCGGCGCGGCGTTCGGCTTCCTCGGCGTGATGCTGGCGGTGCCCGTGGCCGCTACGATCGGAGTGCTGTGCCGCTTCTGGCTGCGGCGTTACCTGGCGAGCCGGCTGTATCTCGATCCTGAAGCGTAAGATACCTCTCCTGCTCCCGCGGCATAACTTCTCCCGCGGGAGCGGGAGAGGTCGAGACGCGAAGCGTCGAGGGTGAGGGTGGTCGGGTCGGCACACTGTGCGCTCTACCTGCTTACGTGCGGCCCGATCACCCTCACCCTCGGTGCTTCGCACCATCGACCTCTCCCGCCGAAGGCGGGAGAGGTTATTTCAAAGGAGGACTTCGATGCTGGATTGGGAACCGCGCATGCTCAGCGTCATGCGCATCATGACCGGGCTGATGTTCATGGAACACGGCATGTCCAAGCTGTTCAACTTCCCGCCGGGCACCATGCACCCGTCGTTTCCGGCGCTGTTGTGGTTCGCCGGGGTGCTGGAATGCTTCGGCGGCGCGCTGGTGGCTGTGGGGCTGTTCACCCGTGTGGTGGCGTTCCTGTTGTCCGGGGAAATGGCGATCGCGTACTTCATGTTCCATTTCCCCAGGAGCTTCTTCCCGCTGATCAACGGCGGTGACGCGGCGGTCTTGTACTGCTTCGTGTTCCTGTACCTGGCCATTGCCGGCGGCGGCGAATGGAGCCTTGAACGCTTCTTTCTGTTGACAGAAAACTCGCGGACGCCCGCCCGTTCCGGCATCTGACCCGAGGGCGCCGATCACACGACTGTTGCTGCGGCCGCCGGGGTTTCACGCCGGATTGCGCACGTTTCCGACGCGCGGTGCCATACATGGTCGGGCATGCGTCACGTGGGAGCTGCCACCTGTGTCGCCTTCATCCTGGCGCTCGCCGCCTGTGGTGGCGGGCGCGAACAGGATGCGGAGTTGGTGGCATTTCCGTCTGCTCCGCTGCCGATGTACTCGCCCGGCAATTCTTATACGTTCGACGACGGCTCGGTGGACACGGTGATCGGCGCCACGGACGATGCGGTGCGATGGCACAACGCGAGTGGGTCGCGCTTCGTCACGACCCGAGACGTGATGTTGCCGCCGGTGTCCTGGGCAGATGCGAGTTTGCGCGGTCGTCGCAGCTTCGCTGTACCCGACACCCTGTTTCCGTTGCGGGCTGGCGGCGACGAAACCGTCGATACTGTCGTCACGCAACAATCCGGCGCCGGTGGCCCGGACATGGCGAAGCAAGAGCGCTGGCATTGCCAGGTCGGTGATGCGGAGCACATCCGCGTGTCGGCCGGATCGTTCGATACGGTGCGCGTGGATTGTGCGATCAAGTCGCAGCCGGGCGAGCAATACGCGGAACGCAGCTTCTTCTATGCGCCGTCGATCGGCTACTATGTGCGGCGGATCGATCGCATCGGCGACGCGCCGCCCCGCACGGTGGAATTGACTGCGTGGACCGACGGCGATCCACCATTACCGGACAGCGCATTGCAGCAGCGGGTGTCTGCCATTCAGCGCGCGTTGGAAACGCAGGCCAGCGGAGCGGCGGTGGGTTGGGAGGATTCGGGTTCGCGGGTCTCGGGCTCGGTCGAACCGGTGAGCACGGCGCGCGGCGACGACGGACGCTGGTGCCGCGACTTCCAGGAGAACGTCGGAGCTTACGGGCGGCGCTATGCGCTGAACGGGGAAGCGTGCCGGGATAGGGCGGGCGGTTGGCAGGTGGTCAGGGTCTATCCCTCTCCCGCAAAGCGGGAGAGGGCGGCGCAAAGCGCCGGGTGAGGGTGATCGGGTCGGCACACTGTCTTGCTGCGGAACGCGAGAAACGAAGTGTGCCGACCCGATCACCCTCACCCTCGTTGCTTCGCAACATCGACCTCTCCCGCTCCCGCGGGAGAGGTTAGGGGCGCGGGAGAGGTTTCGATCACTCCGCCGGCACTTCCCGCGGGGCGGTGCGGCGGGAGAATACGTCGATCAGAACCGGCAGCACGATCAGGATCAGCACCGGAGCGAGCAGAATGCCGCCGACAACCACCAGCGCCAGCGGACGTTGGACTTGCGAGCCGATGCCGGTGGACAGCGCCGCGGGCAGCAATCCGACGCAGGCGACGATGCAGGTCATCAGCACCGGCCGAAGCTGCGTCTGGCAGGTGCGCAGGATGGCGGCCTCGCGATCCAGCCCGCCTTCCACCGCCTGGTTGAAATAGTTCAGCACGATGATGCCATCCATCGCCGCGATGCCGAACAACGCGACGAAGCCGATCGCCGCCGATACGCTGAACGGCGTGCCGGTGAAATACAGCGTGAAGATGCCGCCGATCAGCGCCATCGGGATGACGCTCGCCGCCAGCAGCATCTCGCCGATCGATCCGAAATTTACATAGAGCAACAGGCAGATGACGCCGATGCTGATGGGCACGACAACTTCGAGACGGCCAAGCGCTTCTTCCAGGTTGCCGAATTCGCCGACCCATTCGACATGATAGCCGCCCGGCAGCACCACGCTCTGCGCCACCTTCTGCTGCGCTTCCAGCACCGCGCTGCCCAGGTCGCGGTCGCGCACGCTGAACTTGATCGGGATGTAGCGCTCCTGGCCCTCGCGATAGATGAATGACGGGCCGGAGATGAGCCGCACGCTGGCCATATCCGCCAGCGGGATGGACACGGTTGCGCCGTTTGCGCCCGCGACGCCGACCGGCAGGCGGCGGATCTCGTCCAGGCTGCTGCGGTATTTATGCGCCAGCCGCACGATGATGGGAAAGTTACGGTCGCTACCATTCTCGTACAGGTTGCCCGCCGCCTGGCCGCCGATCGCCGCCTGGATCGTGGCGTTGATGTCGCCCGGCGCCAGTCCGTAGCGCGCCGCCTTGGCGCGGTCGATGTCGATCTGCACCGTCGGCTGTCCGAGCGACGTCAGGACCGCGAGATCGGCGATTCCCGGCACCGTCGCCATCGCGTCCTTGATCTTGTCCGCCGTGCGTTCCAGCGTATCGAGGTCGCCGCCGAACAGTTTTACGGAGTTCTCGCCTTTTACGCCGGATGCCGCCTCTTCGACGTTATCCTCGATGTACTGCGAAAAATTGAAGTCCACGCCGGGGAATTCGGCTGCCAGCGCGCTGTTCATCTGATCGGTCAGTGCCGCCTTGTCGATGCCATTCGGCCAAGTGTCGGCGGGCTTCAGCGGCACGAAGAACTCGGCGTTGAAGAAACCGGTGGCGTCGGTGCCGTCATCCGGGCGGCCGTCCTGCGACACGACGGTTACGACTTCGGGGAAGCTGCGCATGATCTTCGCGCATGCGATTGACGTAGAGGTTGCCTTCCTCGAGTGAGATGGAAGTCGGCAGGGTCGCGCGGACCCAGAGATTGCCTTCCTCCAGGTGGGGCAGGAATTCGAGGCCCAGCGTGCGGACCGCGAGACCGGCGAACGCGATCAGCAGCACCATGGCGCCAAGAGTGAGGATCCGGTTGGCCAGTGCGAAGCGCAGCACCGGTTGATAGCCGCGCCTGATCACGCGCACCACCACCGTCTCGGTCTCCTGCACCTGTTCGCGCAACAGCAGCGCGCGACAGCGCGGGGGCGATGGTGAAGGTGGCGAGCAATCCTCCGGCGATGGCGTAGGCATAGGTCTTCGCCATTGGGCCGAAGATGTGGCCCTCGATGCCGGACATGGTGAACAGCGGCACGAAACCGGCGATGATGATCGCGGCGGAGAAGAAGATCGCGCGGTTCACCTCGGTCGCGGCATGGCCGATCACCGCGAACTTGCCGCGCGAGTTCCATCGACGAGCGCGCGCGCTGCAAGGCCAGCGAGGAGACGAAGCGGTCCCTCGGCGTGCTGCGAAAGCCGGCGATAGATGTTCTCCACCATGATCACGGTGGCATCGACGACCAGGCCGAAATCGATCGCGCCCACCGACAGCAGGTTGGCCGAATTCGCCGCGCAACAGCATCAGCCCGATGGCGAAGGCCAGCGCGAACGGGATGGTCATCGAGACGATCACCGCGCTGCGCAGATTGCCGAGGAAGATCCATTGCAGCACGAAGATCAGCGCCATGCCGACCAGCATGTTGTGCAGCACGGTGTGCGTGGTCACGTGGATCAGTTCCGAGCGGTCGTAGATCTTCTCCATCCGCACGCCGGGCGGCAGGATGCCGGAGCTGTTGATCTGCTGCATCAGCGCCTCGACGCGCTGGATCGTGGGCAGGCTTTCGGCGCCGCGGCGCATCAGCACGATGCCCTGCACGATGTCGTTGTCGTTGTCCTGGCCGGCGATGCCCAGCCGCGGCTGATTGCCCACGGTCACCGTGGCGACGTCGCGCACCAGCACCGGCGAGCCGTTATTGGCTGACAGCATCGTGTTGGCGATGTCATCCACCGCGTGGATCAGCCCGACGCCGCGCACCACCGCCGCCTGCGGCCCGAAATTCACCGTCTGGCCGCCGACATTGATGTTGGCGTTGTTGATCGCCGCCAGCACCTGCGGGATCGTCAGGCCGTAATGCAGCAGCTTGTCCTGGTCGATCGAGACCTCGAAGGTCTTGGTCTTGCCGCCCCAGCCGGTGACGTCGATCACGCCGGGCACCGCCTTGAAGCGGCGCTCCAGCATCCAGTCCTCGATGGTCTTCAGATCGGTCACGGTATAGCCGGGCGGCCCGACCACGCGATAACGCAGGATCTCGCCGATCGGGCTTTCCGGCGAGATCTGCGGCGTGACGCTGTTCGGCAGCGGCGGCATCTGCGACAGCCGGTTGATCACCCACTGCTCCGCCTGATCGTAGGTGAAGTCGTAGGTGAACTGCACCTTGCAATGTCGGACAGTCCGAACAGCGAGATGCGTGCGGATCGCGGTGACGTTCGGAATGCCCGCCATCTGGATTTCGATCGGGATGGTGATGTAGCGCTCCATCTCCTCGGCGGACTGGCCGGAGCTTTGCGCGACGATATCGACCAGCGGCGGCACCGGATCGGGATAGGCCTCGATGTTGAGGCGCAGGAAGCCGATGATGCCGGCGGCGAACACGCGCCAGCATCAGGATGATCATCAGCACGCGCTGTTTCAGCGCGAAGGCGATGATCGCGTTCATGGTTGGCGCCACCCGCCGCGGCCCCGTCATGCCGACGAACGTCGCGTCCACGACTGTTGCCGCTTGCACGAAGACAAGTCGTGATCCGCCTCGTCGCATGACCGCGCGGTCGAGGAACAACGGCATGCCGGACGCGGCTGACCACCTGTCTCGATCCCGTCGCTTGCAGGACCCTCCAGCACCTGTTCGCCCACCGCCGTCCAGCTGCGCTGGCCGATCCGTCGATCTGTACGCGCGACGCAATCGTCTTGTCCGCCGGGTTCGCCACCCACACGTGCACGTCGGAGCCTTCATAAACCAGCGCACCGACCGGCATGGCCGGTGACGTTTCGCCCGGTCCGGTGATGATGCGGAAGCTCGCGAACATCTCCGGCTTCAGCGCACCGTCGGAGTTGTCCATCTCCGCCCGCACCGACAGACGATGCGTGGTGGGATCGATCGTCGGCGCCACATGCGTCATCCGCGCGGTGAACACGCGGTCGGGAAACGCCAGCACATGCACCTCGACGCGTCGCCGCGATGGATCAGCGGCGCATCCTCCTCGCGCACGTTGGCCACCAGCCAGACCTTGGACAGGTCGCCGATCTGGAACAGCGGCGCGGTCGCGCCCGCGGCGGCACTGACGATGTTCTGCCCAACCCGACCTGGCGCTGCATCACCATCCCGCCGATCGGCGCGGTCACCGCCGCCACCGGATCGAGCTTCATCAGGTCAGGCGCGTTCTCGATCGCGGTGATCTCGGCGTCGCTGCGTGCCCAGGATGCGCAGTCGGTTGCGCACCGCCGACAGCGCGATCTGCGCGCTGCTGGACGTCGCCCTGCGCGGTCGCCAGATCGACCTGCGACTGCTGCCAGTCCTTCAGCGCGGCGCCATGCGAGAGATACAACTCGTGCTGCCGCTTTTCGTTGGTCTCGGCCAGAGCCAGCTGGGCGCGCGTGGTGCGCAGCGTCGCGACGGCGGCAACCAGATCGTTCTGCCCCTGCACGAATTCGCTGGCCTGTACCGCGAACAGTGGCTCGCCCTGGCGCACCGTATCGCCGGCACGGCGAACAGCTTGACCACGCGGCCGGAATAGGGCGAGAACACCGGTGTTACCAGATCGTCGTCGATGGCGATCTTGCCGTCGGTGTCTTGTGCCGGCCGGAACGGTTTTTCTTCCACCGGCTGGATGCGGAAGCCGGCCCATTGCTGCGGCGTCGGCCTGAACACGTTGTCCGCTCGCGGGCTGCGCCGGTGCCGTTTCGGATGCGGGCTGCGGCCGGACCGCGTGCCAAATCTGTTGCCCCGCCAACAGGGCGGCCAGCAGCAACACCACAACGCCGAGCAGCGCAAACTGCACCCCGCGCGCCAGGCGTCGGCCGCCCGCGCGCCGCGGCTCGTGCCCGCCGGCCGAGGCCTCCTGCGCGGGTTCGTTGCGGCCGGGCGGCTCAGGCACATCCACGAATCAAACTCCTGAACCAGTGTCTCCAGAGCCTTGCCGGCGAGGCTTGCCGGCGCAACAGGGGCGCGATCGGGTTACGCGATGCAGAACCCTGGCGGAAGGCTTGTATCGCCATTTGCTTACATTTACCTGACAGGCGCGTGGCGAACGCGCCTGGATTTCGTGACAATGGCAAGGTAGTGCCCGCATCATGCGGCTACTGCGCGTCCAGGACAATGCGGGCTGCTGAGCCTGACCCCGAGATGGCAACGGCAGCGGGCGCCGATGCCGCGCGAGTATCAGGTGCGGGCTCGTGGCGCTTCAAAACTCGGCGTGCAGGCGTATCGCGAACACCGAAACCGGTCCGCGCTGGCGGTTGTAGGCGGGGTTGTTGACGAACTGGTAGTCCAGCGGAGATGTGCGCGAAGCTGAACGCGGCGAAGCTATAATACGTTTCGATGATTTGTTCCGGGCCGGCCTCCGGCAGTTGGCCGTCGCCGATGATCCCACCCAGGCCGCCCGCGGCGAGATACAGCTTGCCCAGCATGGGAAATCTGGTTGGCCACGCCAGCCAGTCCCACCGTATCGTCCGGCCGGCCCCAGCGCGTTCCGGCCAGGGACAAGCCGATCGACAGCGTTTGGTTGATGTCGGTGAAGTCGTCCTCCTCCACGCTGCCCTGCGACCAGCCAGCCCGCGCGAACAACCCCAGATCGGCGGTAAGCTGCTGCTCCAGGTTCAGCACGATGCCATACTTGCTGCGATAATTGCGGACGGCAGCGCCGTTGACGGCGTCGTGCCGGTCGCCGCGGCCAGTGCGAGCGCATCCGCGTACGGTCCCAGTTCGCCGCGTGTCGAGCCAGTAGAGGAACTTGAGCTTGCCGGGCTGATCCCACAGCGTGTGCCGCTCCTCCAGTTCCGCGATGAACTGGGTCTGCTGGAACAGCGGCAGGCCAAGATGAATGCTGTTCGGCACGTTCGACAGGTCGAACACGCCGAGCCTGACGGCCCACCAGTCCTGGTACCACTCCGCCGCGGCGCCGTAGGTCGTGCCCCAGGCATCCGCCGCGTAATCGAACGTGCCAGCGTCGACGATCGCCCAGTTGAGGAAGTCGTTGCGCGGATCATGGGCGTATTTGTTGGTGTCGAAAATGTCGACGACGGACACCTTGCCGACGGTGAGCACGAGGCGGTTCGCGGTCTGCGCGCCGCCGAGCTGATTGAGGTCCGGATCGATCTTCTGGGTCGTCGCCGCCGAGGTCGATGGTCTGGCGGAAGAACGCGCGCGCCATGCGGTAATACGGGTCGGTCTCGCCAAGCTTGTAGGCCTCGCCGCTGACATAGCCGGCGACACCGAAGCTGTTGCTGAGGCCGAAGCCCTGGTCGATCTCCGGATTGATCCAAATCTCCGCGCCTTGCCATGGGCGGAAGCCGGCATAGACGGTAGCGTCCACCGTTTCGCGGCCATTCGCAGGGGGCGACAGGCTTTGCGGTCCCTGATACGGCGAGCGGAATGCCGGCTGGAGCAACCAGACATTGGTTGCCTGGCCGTGGATGGCCCATTGCTCCGGGGCGGTGTCGTCCTGAGCCGGCGTGGCATCGGGTGCCGCGGGCGTCGCATCGGCTGGCGCAGGTGCGGCTTGAGCGCCAGTGGTTGCCGGCGCGGTCTGCGCGCCGGCGCTCAGCGGCACAACGAGCAGTACGAGTGCGAGGGTCAGGGACGGCAGGCTACGGAGCATGAGTGTCCACGAGGTAGGTCACAGGCCTGGCATTACGAGGCAGCCGCGGCGTTCGCGTCGTGCGATAGTTGTGTGACACGTGCGAAATCAGCGGCGGTCAGAGTCATCGGCGAGCGCGCTTTGCCGGCGGTCGCATTTGCACCAGCGCGATGGGTTCGGGAACCTGAACAACTCCGTATTCCTGGAACCTGGTGGAATCGCGCAGACGACTTTGGGTGAACGGGATCATGATGCCATGCTGATCGAGCCGGCATGCTGCGAAGGGGCAGCGCAGGCTGGCTCTCACGACGCGAGACAGGGGTTCGATTGGTGGGCGACCGCCTCACCAGCATCGCGTCCATTGTCTTGGCCTCCGTTGTATTTGTAGCCTATGCTACACTTTGTGTAATAGGCTTCAATGGACAGCGCAAGGGCGTTCGCAACGGTGCAAACGCGCCATGGTGAGGCCCCTCCGTCGCTGCTAGCGAAGCTACGCAATCCCCCTCGTGGGATCGCACCAACCCAGGCGGGAGATTGCTTCGCTTCGCTCGCAATGACACGGGGACGCCGGGCGCTACGTGGCTCGCGGCGACCAGGTGATCAGGGGCGCGACTCGTGCGGCGATCGCTCGCCGTCGTCCTCGGATGGCGTCCCTGCCAGTTCGACGTCGATATAGATCTCCGCCAGGGGAATCTCGATGCCGATCTCCGGCAGGCGCAGGGTCGCGTTGTCGCCGGCGACGATTTCGGAAATCCAGTCCTCGCCCTTGCGCGCGAAGACGATGCCGGCGGCGTGGGTTTGTTCCAGGATGACGTAGCGCTGGATGGATGCGGTGGCGCGGTATTCCGCGTTCTTTTCCACCGGGTCCGTGTTGGCCGTGCTGTCGCTGAGCACCTCGAAGACGACGACCGGGTCGGTGACGACGGTTTGCCTGGGCGCCAACGGCGTGCAGACAACGAAGGCGTCTGGATAGCGGATGCGGCCGGCGACCTCGATTTTCAGCGCGCTGCCGTGCGGCCGGCAAGGCTTGCCACGGAGCCGGCCCGTCAGCGCATAAATTATGTTCCGCTGGATGGCGGAATGCGCAGCAGTGCCGCCGGTCATGGCAACCGGCTGGAACCCGTCGAACTCGTAGCGCAGTTCCTGCCGCTCCTCCCAGACGAGGAACTGTTGCAACGTCATTGCCCTGCGCAGTGCGACGTTCGTAGGACCCTGGCCCTTGCGAATGGGCGCAACATTGCCGTGTTCCGCACGGCCATCGGGGCGCACATCGCCCCGAGGCCGTGCGGCATTCCGAAAATCACAACGCCGCCATCACCGACTCGGCCTTGCTCACGTCGAACCCACCCGGCGGCTCGACCGCGAGGTGCGTCACCTTGCCGTCGTCCGCCACCAGGGCGTAGCGCTGGCTGCGCCAGCCCATGCCGCGGCCGTTGAGGTCCAGTTCCAGCCCGAGCGCCTTGGCAAACGCCGCCGCACCGTCGGCCAGCATCGTTACCTTGCCGTCGGTGCCCTGGTCCTTGCCCCAGGCGCCCATCACGAACGCATCGTTGACCGAGATGCACGCGACGGTATCGACGCCCTTCGCCTTGATGGCGTCGGCGTTCTGCACATAGCCGGGCAGGTGTTTCGCGCTGCATGTCGGGGTGAAGGCACCCGGCACCGCGAACAGCACAACCTTCTTACCTTTGAAGATGTCGTCGGTGGTGACCTCCTTCGGGCCCTCCGCCGTGGCCATCATCAGCTTCATGGACGGAATGGTATCGCCGACCTTGATTGTCATGGGCTCCCTCGCTCCCGGTTGATGGGCTTGCAGGCGGGACTCCTAGCGTCCCCGGCGTCCGGTGTCACGCGGGCGGGCGGGTGCCGTCGCACAGCGTTGCGACGGGCGTTGCGGGCAGGCTTGCACGATCGGCCGAACGGCCCCAGATTCGCCGCCATGGCAAAGAGTCCTGGCAAGCGCGCGCGTCCCTCCCCGGAACCCGGCATCGTGAGTCCGGAGGAGATTTCGACGGCCGCGCGTGCGGCCATGCAATCGACCGGGAAGACTGCCGCGGCCGCTGCTCCGGTAGCGGAAGGCTTCATGACCGGGCAGTTGCTGGTGGCCATGCCTGCGATGGACGATCCGCGCTTCGCCCAGAGCGTCATCTATGTCTGCGCCCATACGGCGGACGGGGCGATGGGGCTGGTGGTGAACCGGCCGATCGTGAAGCCCAGCTTCGACGAGCTGCTGCGCCAGTTGGAAGTGGCGCCGGTGCCGCCGGTCCGTCGGATTCGTTCGTGCGCCGGCGGACCGGTGGAGAACGGCCGCGGCTTCGTGCTGCACACGGTGGACTGGACCGGCGAAGGCAGCCTGCGCGTCAACGAGACTCTGGCGCTGACCGCCAGCCTGGACGTGCTGAAGGCGATCGCCGGAGGCGGTGGGCCGCGCGAGGGGCTGCTGGCGCTGGGCTATGCCGGATGGGGACCGGGACAGCTCGACACCGAGATCCAGCAGAACGCCTGGCTGTCGGTGCCAGCGCAGGAAACCATCCTGTTCGACGCGGGTCACGACACCAAGTGGCACCGCGCGCTGGCGACGTTGCGCATCGACCCGCTGCTGCTGTCCAGCGCCGCCGGGCACGCCTGACGTCGTCATGGCCGGCCATGACGAGGGGGACCCTGCGGCGTTAACTCTTCGGTAGCCGGTGCGGGCGCATGCTGTGCGTGCAGTTTGTTGCACCAGCTCGGAGTGACGCAGCATGCCGTCCATCGCTACCCCCGATCATCCCGTTCTGGCCGGAGTCACCGAGATCTTCCGCTCGGTGTTCAACGACCCCGGCCTGGAGCTGACATCGCGTTCCACCGCGGACGAAGTGCCCGGCTGGGACTCGATGACCCACATCACGCTGATCGTCGAGGCCGAGTGCCGGTTCGGCATCATGTTCCAGGCCGCCGAAATCGAAGCGCTGCAGAGCGTAGGCGAACTGGTGCGGGCGATCGAGGCGAAGCGAGGGCCGGGCTCGGCCGGGGGGCCGCAACCGGAGACGCAGCTTCGAGGCGGTGGCATCTGACCGCCGGCACACTGCGTGCTGTTCAATTCCTATGTGTTCGTCGCGGCCTTCCTGCCGCTGACGCTGGGTGGCTTCGCGATCGCCTGCCGGTTCGGCCGGCTGCCGGCGGCGCTGTTCCTGTTGTTCGCATCCCTGGTGTTCTACGGCTGGTGGAACCCGCGCTATCTGCCGCTGCTGGCGGCCTCGGTCGCCGCCAACTACGCCGCCTCGATGCTGATCATGCGCTGGTCGGCGCGGCCGCGCTGGCAGGGAGCGATCCTGGCGGCGGCGGTTGCCGGCAATCTGGCGGCGTTGTTCTGGTGCAAATACCTCGCCGCGATGCTGTGGTTCCTGCGCGTGCACGGTATCGCCGATGTGGCGCTGGCCGATCCGGTGCTGCCGCTGGGGATCAGCTTCTTCACCTTCACGCAGATCGGCTTCCTGGCGGATTGCCGGCAGGGCCAGGCGCGGGAACCCTTCGCTGCTGAATTACGCGCTGTTCGTCAGCTTCTTCCCGCATCTGATCGCCGGGCCGATCCTGCACCACCGCGAGATCATGCCGCAATTCGCCGATGCCGCGACGTGGCGGCTGCGCGGCGAAAACCTGGCGGTCGGCAGTGCGATCTTTCTCATCGGCCTGCTGAAGAAGACGCTGCTGGCGGATCCGCTGGCGCCGATCGCCTCGGCTGGCTACGCCGCACCCGGCGGCGTTGACGCTGTTCCCCGCCTGGCAGGCGGCGCTGGCGTATTCGTTGCAGCTCTATTTCGACTTTTCCGGCTATTCCGACATGGCGATCGGGCTGGCGCGGCTGTTCAACCTGCGGTTTCCACTGAATTTCAATTCGCCGTACCAGGCCAGAGCATCATCGACTACTGGCAGCGCTGGCACATGACGCTGACCCGCTGGCTGATGGCGTATCTGTACAATCCTCTGGCCCTCCGCATGTCCCGCCGCCGGGCGGCGCTGCGGGCTGCCGATCGACCGCGCCGCGCGCACCCGCCTGCGCGGCTTTGCGTCGATGGTGGCGCTGCCGACCCTGGTGACCATCGGCCTGGCCGGCATATGGCACGGCAGCGCCTTCACCTTCGCCGTGTTCGGGCTGCTGCATGGCGTGTATCTGTGCGTCAACCATGCCTGGCGGCTTTGGCGGCCGGGGACACGCTCGGCGGCGTGGCATGCCGTGGCAGGGCGCGTTGCCTAACGTACAGCTGCGTGCTGGTGGGATCGGTGGCGTTTCGCGCAACGTCGCTGACGGATACCGGCGCGATGTTCGGCGGCATGCTGGGGCTGCACGGGACGATGGCGGATGCGCCGGACCTGCGGGCGTTGGTCGATGTGCTATGGCTGGCGGCGCTTTATGCCGTCGTGTGGGTGGCGCCGAACACGCAGCAGATCATGCGCGCCTATGCCCCGGCACTAGGCCGGGCCGCGGGCGGATCCTGGCCGCGTCTGGCGTGGCAGCCGACGCTGCCCTGGGCGGTGGCGTTCGGCGCCGCCGCGGCGCTGGGGCTGCTGTCGATCGGCGGCACCGTCGAGTTCCTCTACTACCAGTTCTGAGCCACGTGCCGGTGCGCGCGCGCATTCCTGCCATGGCCGCGCTACCTTGGCGTGTTGGCAGGCGTCATGGCGGCGGGCTTCGCCCTGGTCTGGGCATGGGTGGCGGCGATGCCGCTGGCCTATCTCGACCCGGAGTACCCGACTGGCGCGCCAAGCTGGCGCTGCTGCAACGCTGCGACCTCGGCGAGGTGCTGGTGGTCGGCGATTTGCGGGCGTCGGTCGATGTGATGCCGGCGCTGCTACCGGTGAAGACCACCAATCTCGCGGTCGGCGGCGGCATGCCGATCGAGGCGTATGTCGCGGTGGCGCGCGCCCTGACCTGTCCAGTGCCGCCACGGCGCGTGGTGATCTCGCTCGACGCCGGACATTTCGTCGACGCCGGACCTGTTCTGGGAACGCACGGTGAAGTTCGGGTTCGTCGGGACCGGCCGATCTGGCACTGCTGCGCGCGCTCGAGCGGCGAAACCGGCGACGTCTCGCTGGCGAACCCGAAGCATCGCGACGGCCTGCCGTCCGCGCTGCGCGGCTGGCTGTACGCGTGGCGATTTCCGCCGCTGTATTTCGCCAGCCTGGCGAATGGCGGCGTCTTCCTGCGGTGGTGGCGCAACCAGGCCGCGTTCGCGGCAGCGCTGGCGGCGCGCGGCCAGCGTTCTTCGGCCGCAACGACGGGTCCTCGACGGTGGCGAACGAGGGGCACATGGCGGCGTTCCAGCCGCTGCCCGTGCTCGACCGGTATTTCGATCGGACGCTGGCACTGCTGGCGGCGCGCGGGATACCGGCGGACTTC
>CAVXNH010000036.1:0-321793 GCA_963762885.1 uncultured Alphaproteobacteria bacterium | reverse complement strand
TGGATAAAACAATTCTAGTTTGAACCTGTTAGTAGATTGTTCCGGTTGCCACGCCGAAGCTGTCTTGAACGGTCTGCGAGACAAATCGCGAGTTGCCAAGAACACAATCAGCCTCACGGACGGCGCTGGTCAGGGTTGGCCCCAGATGGATTTCATCGAGAGCCATCACGATGTAGGTAACAAGAGCGGTAACCAAGTCCGAAAAGAACGCCTGCACCACAGAAACAGTGCGTCTCAGGGGTCCCTCACGCGGGAAAAAATAGAGATCAACTCTTGCGAGCAACAGACTGGTCAGCCATCGTGCGGTATTACCGTGGCGGGACCACGGCAGGATTTCGGTGTTCGAGCGTGCGCGGATTCGCGGATCAGGTGTTCCGTCTCCAAGAAGGATCACTCTGAACCGATCCGGTGGCAGGCGGCTAACAACCTCTTTCACGGTGAGGTTTTGAGCATTCGTGTTTGCTTCGTCGGCAAAAGATGGGGTGAAGACCGTGATCATGAAGGCTTGTCTCGCCTATAGCTTCGACCAATGCTGATTCTGCGTTCGTTTAACGGATACAGCGATCTGCGGTCGTGCAGAGCGCATCCGACAGCGTCCTGGAAGAAACAAGCCGCTGCATTTGGTGAGTCAGGTTCGAGTCGGGCGAAAACGCCTCGACGAAATCTGGGATCAGCACTACTCGTCTGGAGAGTCGAGCATGTGGCCGGCACCAAAGCGCACGTACTGTCCTCCATATCCGGCGTAGGCGTGCCGCAACCATCCACAAAGAAATGCGGGTATGCCCTACCGTCGCACTTCTAATGCCAAAATACCTCCACGGTCACAGCGCACCAGGTGTGCGAGAGAATGTCTGCGGAGAGTGGTGCATCGCTTAAACTTACCAACTCCCGATCGGCCTCGCTCAAGACCCGTTTCACGAGCTTGGTACGCTGACGCGCGCTTTCAAATGGATGAAGCTTCAAAACTCAGAGTCCCACGCGCCCGGCGGGCAACCGCGCAAAGTCGAGGCAAGACCTCTCGAAAAATCGCGTCCGCCCGCCAGAAATCAGCCTCGTATGGCTCAGTGAAAAAAGTAATCTATAGGAAGGATTCACTTCTAGACCGAGGCATTCTTGTCAGAGCGCGGCGAGGGTTCGCCCATAACGATCCGGTGGGCGTCGACACCGCACGTCGATTGCAAATAATCCCATTCCATTTGGCTTTTTGCGAGATATTTTGAGAAGCGACGGTTCTTAAACGCCATCCGGCAATCGAGCGCTCCGTGATGGCATGCCACCGCGGGGTATTCCCCTTCGCTCTGCCAAGAAGAAGCGGAATTCTGGTGTACGGGTTGGAATCGTCTCCACACAGGCAACCGATCACGGATCGCGTCTCGTACACGCGAAGCCACGCATCACGAACCACTAATCCCCAGCGCAACCAGCGCGCACCTCTTTTGAAATATTCCGGTGTGCACGACAATCTCAGATCTGGATGCTCATTCAGCGAGCTGACCATCCGTTCCCAAGCGGCATTCAGTTGGTCCAATTCAGCCCTGTCCCATTTTCCTGAGGCGAAAGCTCGCCAGGCGTACGCTTTGTACATTTGAAGGAATGGACGAGACGGCTCCCGATTCTTGGCGAGCACCAACAGAAATTTCTTGCGCTGGGCAAAAGGCCGGCGTAATGAAGGGCGGTCTTCGTCACATTTAAATATGCTGACGGAAGCAAGATCACAGGCTCAGAGGGGGGCGCAATCCCCGAATCCGGTGCCTGGGCTAGCTTTTCGCGCCAGACGTAAAGAGGATCGTATTTGTCGTAGATGACCTGTCGCGCTTGCACGAACCCCAGGTTCGCGACGGCACTACCGCGGTGCAGGATGTCAAACGCCAGGCGTCTTCCGACACCACGATCGAGGACTTGCAGCGGAACTCCCAAGTGGAGGGACACGGCTTCTGCTGTGGTTGAGGGACGGCTCACTGCCAGAGTACGACAACCCTGAATTCCCTTGGCGAACCGTATTGCGAGCCTCACATTTTGCAACTCCGGTTGCAACATCAAACTGATAATGTCCCACCAGTCGATGCCGAACCGGTCTACGACTTGCCCCATGCCAAGGCCAAACAGCTCGCGTAAGGTCTGCAGATCGCCAACCTCTACAGCAAGCTCATAGATGCTGAATACGGGGAACAACCCAACGTCGCACTGGTTTGTTGGTAAAAAGAGTGGGGGGCTCGGCCGAGGTCCATGATCGAATCCCAACGCTGCTTTGTCCACGAACCGTCGAACCGATCGTCGGGATGTAGGAGGAGCACACGCATAAGTCGAGGACTACCTTAAATTGTCAGGCACCACCAATGGCCAACTTAGCGGCGTTCCTCTTTCCAAGTCGCAGGCGGCGTGCTTGCCGAGCAACCGGAAGTATCGAGGGTGCAACCCATCGGAGGGACGGATTGAACGAACGTTAGCGCGCGTGAAGAGTTCACCTTTCTTGATCTTTGTGACCACGAGAGAGCGCCGGAATTTACGACTGCCGGATTCGCTGGGTCCAGGAGAAAATTGAACTTCGCCTAGAGATTTCTGGCCGTGCGGACCGCATCCACCATTGCGCGGAATTCTTCTGGTTCGAGAGAGAAGGCGGCGTCAGGACCTCCATCGGCGCGCCGGAGGCATAGATGCTTTTCGATGATATTTGCACCCATGCTATGGCCGCGGCTGGAACGGCGATGCCCATGGTGTGATCGGAGAGGCCGACGGGGCAGCCGAAACGATGGGCCATGGCCGGGATCGTTCGGAGATTCGCGTCCTGCGGGGAAGCCGGGTAGGCGCTCGTACATTTCAACAAAGCGATTTGGGTCCCGCCGGCGGCTCGGACTGCACTAACCGCTTCGACGATTTCGTCTTCGCTTGCCATCCCAGTGGACATGATGAGCGGCTTGCCTGTCCGGGCCATCTTCTGGATGAGTCCGACATCGACCAACTCAAAGGACGCCACCTTATGAGCGGGTACACTCATTTCTTCGAGAAAGTCGACGGCGCTCTCATCGAAGGCGCTCGAAAACAGATGCATTCCGAGCTCCCGCAACTGGTAATGCGGTTTTACATGGTGCGGGGGCAGAAAATCACCGATGAACAAAATTTGCTGAGACGCTTACGAGTGGGTGATTGCGCCGCCCGGCCGGGCATGACACGGGCGACGGCGGTTTCATTCAGGGCGGGTCGGCCGCCGCCGCCGGTGGCCAACGCGCAATGACAGCGATGCCGCGTGCGTCCGCGCGATCGGCCTCAGCCCGCCCGCGCCTTCTCGCGCAGCTCGAACTTCTGGATCTTCCCGGTGGACGTCTTCGGTAACGGCCCGAACGTCACCACGCGCGGACATTTGAAATGCGCCAGATGCATGCGGCACCAGGCAACGATGTCGGCCGCCGTGACCTCCCGCGCATCCGGCTTCAGCGTGACGAAGGCCTGTGGCGTCTCGCCCCATTTATCGTCCGGCCGCGCCACCACCGCCGCCTCCATCACATCCGGATGTTGGTACAGCACCTCCTCTACCTCCAGCGACGAGATGTTCTCGCCGCCGGAAATGATGATGTCCTTGGCGCGATCCTTGATCTCCACGTAGCCGTCGGGATGCACCGCTGCGAGGTCGCCGGTATGGAACCAGCCGCCGGCAAAAGCCTCGTCCGATGCTGAGGGGTTCTTCAGGTAGCCCATCATGATCGTATTGCCGCGCAGCATCAGCTCGCCCATCGTCGCGCCGTCGGGGGGCACCGGAGACATGGTGGCGGGATCGAGCACCGCGGCAGCTTCCAGCGTCGGCGTGTTGACGCCTTGCCGCGCCATGAAACGCGCCTTGTCCTCGACCGGCATGTCTTCCAGGCCCGGCTGCCACATGCATACGGTGGACGGGCCGTAGCTTTCGGTCATGCCGTACAGATGCGTCACCGCGAAGCCCATCGCCTCCATGCCGGCGATCACGGTGGAGGGCGGCGCCGCGCCGCCGGTGGCGATCTGCACCACCTGGCCGAAGCGGCGCCGCGCATCCGCCGGAGCATGGATCAGCATCGACAGCACCACCGGTGCGCCGCACATATGCGTCACCCCATGGTCGGCAATGGCGGAAAAGACCGGCGCCGGATCGACACGGCGGAGGCAGACATGTGTGCCGCCCGCGAGCGTCACCGCCCAGGTATAGGTCCAGCCGTTGCAGTGGAACATTGGCAGCGTCCACAGATAGACGCAGCGCGGCGACAGGCCGAAGGTCAGCGCATTGCCCACCGCGTTCAGATAGGCGCCACGATGGTGCAGCACGACGCCCTTCGGATTGCCCGTCGTGCCTGACGTGTAGTTCAGCGCGATGGCCTGCCACTCATCGTCCGGCAGCGTCACCGGAAACGCCGGATCGCCGCCTGCGATGAACGTTTCGTAATCGATGGAGCCAATGCGTTCGCCGCCGGCCGCCTCGGTATCGTCGATATCCACCACCAGCAACGCGCGGCCGGATTGCGCCAACGCGCGCGCCATGACGGGGGAAAGTTCGCGGTCGACCAGCACTGCCTTGGCTTCGGAATGCGCCAGGATGAACGCCACCGCCGCGGCGTCGAGCCGGGTGTTGATAGAGCACAGCACCGCGCCCAGCATCGGCACGGCGTTGTGTGCCTCCAGCATTTCGGGGATGTTGGGCGCCATGATCGCGACCGCATCGCCCTTGCCGATGCCGGCGCGTGCCAGTGCCGACGCCAGCCGGCGCGATCGCTCGAGGAACTGCGCGTAGGTGTAGCGCCGCGCGCCATGGATCACCGCAATGCGCGGTCCATACACAAGCGCTGCGCGGACCAGGAACGACACCGGCGAGAGCGGCACGTAATTCGCCGGCCGGCGATCGAGATCCATCGTAAATGCAGACACATCCAGCTTCCTTGCGCGACGTCAACCCGTTGTCCAGCGTAGGTCACAGCCGCAAAGATTGCCAACCGGCCCCTTTAGAACCTCTCCCGCGAGAGCGGGAGAGGTCGAAGTGCGAAGCACGAGGGTGAGGGTGATCGGGTCGGCACGTAGCAGGTAGAGCGTGCCGACCCGATCACCCTCACCCTCGACGCTTCGCGTCTCGACCTCTCCCGCTCCCGCGGGAGAGGTTCTTAAGCGCTCGCGATGACCGCGGCAGCCGCGCACTTGTGGCGCGAAGTCGCCCCACTACGGTGAGAGCGACGCCCAGGAGAACGAAGCGATGCGACAGATGGTGCTGGTCGGCTTTCTGCAAGCGCAGAACTGCACGATCCTGGCAAGCTCGTGGCGTCACCCGCTGTCGCGCTCGGATTTTACCACCGCGGCGTATTACCAGAAGATCGGCCAGGTGCTGGAGGAAGGAAAATTCCAGCTCGCCTTCTTCGACGATCGGCTGGCGATGCCCGACATCTACGGCGGCAATCCCGCCGAAGTCGTTGCCAACGGCGTGCGCGTCGTCAAAATGGATCCGGTGGCGACTCTGCTGGCGATGGGCTTCGGCACCAAGCACCTCGGCATCGGCGCGACCGGTTCCACCACCTATTATGAACCGTTCGACCTGGCGCGACGGTTCCAGACGGTGGACCACATGCTCGGCGGCCGCGCGGCATGGAACGTCGTCACGTCGGTCAACGACGGCGAGGCGCACAACATGGGGCGCGAGATGCACCTCGCGCACGACCTGCGCTACGACCGGGCCGACGAATTCATGGAAATCGTGCTGTCCTGCTGGGACGGCTGGGACGACGATGCACTGGTGGTGGACAAGCAATCCGGCCTGTTCGCGCATCCCGACAAGGTGCACCGGCTGGAATACGAGGGAAAATTCCTCAACTCGCACGGCACGTTCACCGTACCGCGCTCGCCGCAGGGCCATCCCGTGGTCATCCAGGCTGGCTCCAGCGATCGCGGCAAGACCTTCGCGGCCCGCTGGGCGGAGACGGTGTTCGTCAGCTATCCGAACTTCGCGGAAGGCCAGCGCCAGTATGCCGATTTCAAGGCCGCGGTGGCAGCGCACGGCCGCGACCCGGACCAGGTGACCGTCAACACCATCGCCTTTCCGGTGGTCGCGGAAACCCGCGCGGAAGCCGAGGACAAGATGGCCCTGACCGAGTTGCTGTATCGCGACGTCGACGGCCTGTCGTTGCTCTCCGAAGCGCTGAACTTCGACTTCAAGAAGAAGGCTCTCGACGAGGCGTTCACCGACGAAGAGATCGAGGGCATGTCCGGCATGCGGGCGATGCGCGATCGCGTGGTGCAAGTGATCGGGCGCAACCCGACAGTGCGCGACTTTCTGGAAGTGACCCGGCGCGGCCGGCCGCACGACGCGATCGTCGGCAGCGGCAAGGACGTGGCGGACCAGCTCGAGCAATGGTTCGTCGAACGCGCCTGCGACGGCTTTGTCGTGGCGGCGACGCACATCCCTGGGGCGTTCGAGGATTTCGTGCGCTTCGTGGTGCCGGAACTGCAGCGCCGCGGCGTCTTTCACAAGAACTACACCGGGGCGACGCTGCGCGAGAAATCTCGGCCTGCCAAATCCACCCAAGGGTTGGTGGAAGTCGACGTAGGAGGCAAACATGTCCGGCACCAAATGGCAGCTCAGTGGCGAGTACATGGAAAGCTGCAACTGCGACTACCTGTGTCCATGCATCTTCACCAACCCGCAGGCCGAGGTGACCCACGATAATTGCACCGCCGCCCTGATCTTCCGCATCGATCAGGGCCAGTCCGGCAGCATCAGCCTCGACGGTCTCTGCTTCGCCCTGCTGATTTGCTCCGGTAAGATCATGGCTGACGGCAACTGGATCTTTGCCGCCGTGGTGGACGAGCGCGCAGATGCGGCGCAGCGCCAGGCGCTGGCCGACATCGTCAGCGGTCAGGCCGGGGTACCCCGGGCATGATCCGCGCCAACCTGGTCAGCGACTTCCGCGGCGTCGAGTTCAAGCCGATCGTGTTCGCCATGGACGGCCTCAAGCGCTCGGTGTCGATCCCCGACATTCTGTCGTTCGAAATCGAAGGCGTGGCCTCGCGCAATCGTAGCGGCGCGCCGTTCTACATCGACAACACCGCGCATCCCGCCAACCGGCGGCTGGCGCTCGCCCGAGCGACCCAACTGCACGTGCACGGGTTCGGGTTGAACCTCGACATGGCGGATAAGGGCAATAATGGCCACTTCGCGCCCTTCGCCTGGGCTGCCTGAACCGCATGCGGGTGAGGGCGCTCTCCCGCGACCAGGTCATCGTCCTGCTGGCGCTGCTGGGCGTGACAGTGCTCGCCTGGGTCTATCTGGCGATCGATCGCCAGCGCATGGCGGACATGGACATGGCCATGAGCGACATGCCCGATATGGCGATGCCGATGTCCTGGGACGCGGCGGCGTTCGCGCTGACCTTGGCCATGTGGTGGATCATGATGTTGGGCATGATGCTGCCCTCCGCCGCGCCGACCATCCTGACCTTCGCGACCATGGCGCGCCGGCAGCGTGCGCGTGGCGACAAGTTCGTTCCAGCCTCGGTGTTCACAATCGGCTACCTGCTGGTCTGGGGCGGCTTCTGCGTGGCGGCAACGCTACTGCAATGGAGCCTCGACCAGGCGGCGCTGCTGACGCCGATGCTGGCCACCACCAGCGGCAAGGTCGGTGGCGTGCTGTTCATCGTCAGCGGCCTCTATCAATTCACCCCGTTCAAATATGCCTGCCTGCGGCAGTGCCGTTCCCCCTTCGCCTTTCTGCTCAATCACTGGCGCGACGGATGGCAGGGGGCGCTGCGCATGGGCATTCAACATGGGCTCTATTGCCTGGGTTGCTGCTGGGTGCTGATGGCGCTGCTGTTTGCCGTCGGCGTCATGAACTTGCTCTGGGTCGCCGCGATCGCCGCCTTTGTCTTCGTCGAGAAGCTGCTGCCCGGCGGCGTCTGGATCGGGCGTATCGCCGGCGCGGCGATGCTGGCGTTCGGCATACGCCTGCTGTGGTAAGTGTAAGTGTAAGGGCAATGGCATTAGGCAACCGAGCGGCCTCTTGTCGCCGTCAATGGCGCAGACTGAGAAGCCCCTCCAAACAACAGGAAGCGTCGTAGACCATCACAAAGATTCCGTGCCGTTCCCAGGTTTCCGCCTTACACACGGCAGCGGGAAATCGAATGATCTCTCGCCGTCTGGCATCGCCGAGGCCAGATCCGCGGCGCCTGTGCGGTGACGCGTCGATGAATTTTCAGCACGGAGGAAGTGCGGAGAGCACGGTGAACACGGAGAGAAGCAGTACGGTTGGGTAGAGCCATTGACTGCCCGGGTGTTTGGGCTGGCGCCTGGCGACGGACTCCGCTGGCTCCGTGATCACCGTGCCCTCCGCACTTCCTCCGTGCTGAAAAAAATAAGCCGAAGCCGCACAATGCCGAGGTGCACAATCTGTCCGGGCGGCCAAGCCCCAGCCGCCCAATGCGATGGCGCTGTCTCAGTCCTCAATGGGAACGGGCCATTCTCGGCCCCGCTCCCCTCCTACTGCGCCATCGCCTGCGCCGCTGGGATCGCCGACTGGATCAACTGCATGCACTGCCCGCGATCGCCCGCCGCCAGCGCGTGCAATGCCTGGCTGATCTGCCCGACCGCCGGATTGTCGCTCGGGTTGTTGGTCTGGCCGTACGCCACCGAGCGGTCCAGCAGCCGCGTCTGTGCTTGCTCCAGCGCCTGCTGTGCCACACCGGTCTGGCCCGCCGCCAAGGCGTTCTGTGCGGCACGCAAATAATCGACCGGCGACGCGTCCGGACCAAGCGCGGGTGACGGCAGATTGGGCGCGATCTGCGACCGCGTGTCCTGGGAGTTGATGTTGCTGGCACTGTTGCCGATCGGCAGCGACATGCCAGTGCCGATCTCGTTGCCGGGCCGTGCGCCGGTCGCGTAGCTCGCGCCGGCCGGCGGCATCGACGACGGTCGCACGTAGCTCGGCACCGGCGTGCCGGGTGGCGGATAGGTGGGGGCGGCGCTTGGCCCCGGCATGCCGGTCTGGGCCAACGCAGGGGTGATCAGGCTCGCCATCACGGCGGCGGACAGAAGCGTGGAGCGCATCGACGCGGTCTCCCTTGCTGCGAAACTCGTGCAGCGGATAACGCCGGCGCCGGCCGCAATTATGGCCGGCACTGCCCTGACGCGATGACAATCCGTTGAACAGAGATCAGCGCCAGCGGCGATGGAACCACAGCCATTGTTCGGGGTGCTCGCGAACCCAGCCTTCGACCACGTCCGTAATCATCTGTGTGGCCGCTTTCACGTCCACCTGGCCCGCCGCGTCGCGCGGCAGTTCGAGCGGGCCATCGGCGACGATGCGGAAGCGCCGGCCGGGCAGCCGGATCACGTGGACGCCGAGCACAGGGCAGTCGAACTGCCGGGCAAGCCGGGCAATCGTCGGGTTCGCCTTGCAGCGCCGGCCGAAGAACGTCACGTCCACGCCGCGCGAGAAATGCTGGTCCACCAGCATGCCCAAATGCTCGCCCCGCTCCAGCGCCGCGGCCATCTCCAGCGCGGCGTGCGAGCGGGTGCGGATCAGGTGTCCCATCAGCGGAGCGCGGATGCGGCTGATTTCCTTCGCCACCGCCTTGTTGTTCGGCATCCGGTAGACCACGGCGGAGGGCAGCCCGTGCGCCGCTGCCGCCACCGCCGGCAGCTCCCAGTTGCCCATATGCGCGGCGAAGCACAAAGCCGGCTTGCCGTCCTCCAGCAGGTCCACGAACATGTGTTCGTGGTCGGTGAGGATACGGCCGGTGTTCGGATGCGCCGGGTCGTAGTCCCACACCCGCGCGAGGTGCACATACTCGCCGACGACGCGGCCGAGATTGTCCCACGCGCCGCGCAGCGTCGCCTCGATCCAGGCTTGGTCGCGATCCGGAAACGCCGCGCGCAGGTTGGCGCGGCCGATGCGATGGGCCGGCAGCCACGGCCCGACGCCGCGCGCGACCGCGCCGCACAGATCGGCGGCGCGGTCGGGGTTGGTGCGGCGCAGGACATGCAGCAGCCACTTGACGATCCGCCCGACGATGCGGTCGCCATACAGCGACAGGCGGCGGCGCATTCTCAGAGTTCGACCACCAGCTTGCCGAACACGTCGCGGCTTTCCAGCCGGCCAGGCCGGCGCGGAATTCGTCCAGTGGGAACACGGTGTCGATCACCGGCCGCACCCCGTTTGCGATGCGGTCGAGCGCACGGGGCAGCGCCGAGAGCGGCGAGCCGAACGAGCCGATGATGCGGTATTGCTGCTGGAACAACTGCATCAGGTTGATGCTGCCGGACGGTCCGGACGTGGCGCCGCAGGTCACCAGCCGGCCGCCGCGCTTCAGCGAGAACAGCGAGCCGGCCCAGGTGTCGGCGCCGGTATGCTCGAACACCACGTCCACGCCCTTGCGCGCGGTGAGCTTGCGCACCACGCCCTCGAAGCGGTCCTCGCGATAGTTGATCACGTGGTCGGCGCCCAGCGCCTTCGCCTTCGCCGCCTTGTCCGCGCTGCCGACGGTGGTGATGACGGTGCAGCCGATCGATTTGGCGATGCGGATGGCGATGCTGCCGATGCCGGAGCCGCCGGCCTGCACCAGGATCCACTCGCCGGGCTCCAGCCGGGCGTTATCGAACAGCATGTGTTCGACCGTCGCGTAGGCAACCGGCACGCAGGCGGCGTCGCGCAAGTCCACGCCCGGCGGGATTTTCACCGTCAGCCGCGCCGGGTGGTTGGTGAGCTCCTGGGCGAAGCCGTCGATGTGGAAGCCGCGCACGCCGGACGTTCTCGCACAGATTCTCCCGCCCGGTGCGGCATGGCTTGCAGGTGCCGCACACCAGGGCGGCATACGGCACGACCCGGTCGCCCGGGGCCAGGCCGGTGACGCCCTCTCCCACGGCGACCACCTCGCCCGCCGCTTCGGCCCCCACCACGAGGGGGTAGAGCCGCTTGGCGAAGGCCATGCCGCGAAAGCCCCAAACGTCGATGTGGTTCAACCCGACGGCGCGGATGCGGATCTGCACCTCGTCCGGGCCAGGCGGCGCGGGAGGCTCCAGCAGCGTGGCGGCGACCTCGCGCTCGGCGAGAAGTTGCAGGGCGCGCATGGACGGCATGGCGTTGAACAGGCTCCCAGGGTGTGGCGGAAGCTCCTAGTGGGCCGGCTGGGTCACGGCAACCCCGAGGGCCCGCCTAAGGGACCGTCCGGGAACAAACGAATTCTGCTGCTGGCGGATCGCAAACTCCGTGTCATGGCCGGCCCTCGGGTCAAGCGCCCGCTGGCAGGCTCCGGCCGGCCACCGACGACTTCGCTGGTGGCAGCGACAAAAGTCGTGGGTGGCCGGGCCAAGCCCGGCCATGACACGGAAATTGCAGCGCGATCACTCGGAGGACTTGTTCCTGGATGGACACTAAGCAACCGGTTGCGCGGCGGCTTGCCTGTCGGAGAACACCACGCGATTCCGCCCCGCTTCCTTCGCTGTGTACAACCTGCCGTCCGCCCGCCCCAGGACCTGTTCCAGCCGCCGATCGGCATCCCGCGCCATCGCCAACCCGATACTGACGGTGATCGGGATAGTTTGGCCGCCGTACGCCAGCGGCGTCGCCGCGACCCGTGCGCACAGGCGTTCCGCCACCCGAACCGCCGCGTCGGCGGGAACCGCCGGCAGGACGATGGCGAATTCCTCGCCCCCCAGCCGGCCCAGCAGATCCACCTCCCGCACGCCGCTGCGAAGCTGGTTGACGAAATGCTTCAGCGCCTCGTCGCCGGCCTGGTGGCCGTAGCGGTCGTTGACCGACTTGAAATGGTCGATGTCGAGCATCAGCACGGCCAGCCCCCGCTCGGCCTGCCGCGGGTGATCCAGCTCCTGTTGGCCCAGCGTCATGAACCGTGCGCGGTTCAGTGTGCCGGTCAGTCCATCCGTGGTCGCCAGGCACAGCAGCCGCGCCTCCAACTGTCGCCGTTCGGCGATCTCATGCTCCAATTGCCGGTTCGCCTGTTCCGCGCGGCGCGCGTTCTCATCCGCGGATTTTGCCAGCGATGCGAGATAAGCTGCCTGGCTTTCCAATGTTTCCGCGGTGAAGCGTTGCTCGGCCGTCATCCGTTCGGCGGCATCCTGTTGCTGCTTGACGTCGGTGATATCAGTGAACGTCAAAATCCGCCCGCCATCGGTGCAGGGCAGGCAGCGGTACAGCAGCCGGCGCCCATCGTGCAGATCGATTTCGGTGGGCGGCACCGCGCCGGCGCGGATCGCGGCGAAACGCTGGTCGAGCCAGGCCGGCAGCTCCGCCGCTGGCAGGTTGTAGCCGTTGTTCGCGGCAACATGGTCCAGCAAGGCGCGAAAGCTGGGGGCGGTCGCCAGCAAGGCGCGCGGCATCGCCCAGATCTCGGCATAGCGTCGATTGACGAAGCAGACCCGCAGGTCACGGTCCAGCAGGACGATGCCGAAATCGACGAGGTCCAACGCTTCGGCCAATGCGGCAAGGACGGTACTCGGCCGGCTCGGAGATAAGGAACTGCGGCATAGCGTCCCACTGTCGCGCCGTATGGTTAGGCATTGGTAAATGCCGGGATAGCATCGGCATTCAGGCCGGCCTGCCGCCTGTTTCGGCGGTCGTGGTGTGCGGCGGTACGGGTTGACTGGGGCGGTCCTGTCGGTGCGTAACTCGGCAAAGTCGAACCGAAGGAGACGTCGATGCCCGACCGCGTGATCCAGCCATTGGATGGCACAGCAATCCGTCTGCACCGGGCCGGCAGCGGTCCCGCCCTGGTGATGCTGCATTGCCTCGGCATGACCCATCATCTGTGGGACTGCCTCGGCGGCCTGGCCGACAAATTTACACTGCTGTCCTACGACCTGCCCGGCCACGGCGAGACCCCGGTGCCGGCCGCGCCGTACGGCATCGAGGAACTGTCGGCCCAGTTGGCCGGCGTGTTGCGGCGCGAGGGCATCGGCAAGGCGCATGTGATGGGCATCTCGCTCGGCGGATTGGTGGCGCAGTGCTTCGCCGCGACCGAACCGGCGATGACCGACAAGCTGGTGCTGTGCGACACCACGCCGCGCTACACCGACGAGGCGCGTGGCATGTGGGCGGTGCGCGCGGCGGCCGCGCGCAAGGACGGCGCGGCGTCGCTGCTGCCTGTCATCGAGAAGATCTGGTTCACGCCGGGCTTCGTCGCGTCCGACCCGCCGGCGGTGCGGCTGGTGCGCGACACGTTCCGCGCGTGCAGCGGCGAGGGTTACGCGCTGGCGTGCGAGGCGCTGGGCGCCGCCGATCTGCGCGATCTGGCGCCACGCATCGAGGCGCCGACATTCGTGGTTTGCGGCGCCGATGAAGGCCAGGCGTTCAAGGACGCCGCGGTGTGGCTACGCGACGCGATTGCTGGTGCGCGGCTGGAGATGATTCCGTCGGCCGGGCACGCGTCGGTGCTTGAACAACCGGTGCTGATTGAGACATTGCTGCGGGAGTTCCTGGGGTAGCGATCCATCCGGCATTGTGTCGATCATGGGCTCCAAAATACCCGGCGTAATCTTGGTAGCCACGCGTGAAAGTCATTCGTGTGGTCAACGGCATTTGAAGTGGGGCACGGACCATCTGCGTGCATCTGCGTGCATCTGCGGTTCCAATTTCTTGCTTTGATCGTGCGGCGCTGTACGCGCGTCAGTCAGTAAGAAATTGGAACCGCAGATGCACACAGATGCACGCAGATAAGACCGGGCGAAACGAATGCCGTGCAGAACTCGCAGACCCGACTGGTGCCCCGGCGGAGAGCTTAGCGGTTCGATACCTACCGCTTCTCGATCACCGACACCTCCGGATCCAGCCAGAACGCCCACACCGCGGCACCGGCGACCAGCAGGCCGCGGCGACGATGAAGGGCGCCTGCCAGGAACCGAACTGCACCAGGACGCCGAACACCATCGGCGACAGCGCGCCGCCGATATTGCCCGCCATGTTCATCATGCCGCGATGGTTCCGGAGTACTCGCCGCCGACATGCATCGGCACCGCCCAGGAAGGGCCGATGGTGCACTCGAGAAAAAACATCGCCGCGGTCAGGCAAAAGACGGCGATATAGGCGTTGTCGGTCAGCGCGGCCGGCACGATGAACACCGCGCACCCCAGCATGCCGGTGATCGCCACCGCGCGCCGAGCGAGTCTGGTGCTGCCGGTGATTTACAGCAGCCAGTCGGTCGCCAGGCCGCCGACCGTATCGCCGACCACGCCGGCCCACAGCGGCAGCGAAGCCAGAATGCCGACCTTGAGCAGGGTGAAATGGCGGAAATCGACCAGGTAGGACGGCAGCCAGCTCAGAAAAATCCACAGGCAATAGACGTAGGTGAAATAGGCGCACATGATCGCCCACATATTGGGCGACCGGAACAGGGTCGCCCCAGGGCACGCTGGGCCGCTATGCGCTTCTGCGCCGGCTTGACCTTGCCCTCCGCATCGAGCCCGCGGATATAGGTCGAGCTCCGCGCTGTTCACCGATCGGCTGCTCTTCCGGAAAGTTGCGATACGCGACGTACCACAGCACGGCCCAGACAATGCCGAGCGCACCGCAGATGTAAAACACCCAGCGCCAGCCGAAACGTCGCGATCATCAGCCACCGCCGAGGGGCGGCGCGATGGCCGCGCCGAGTCGGCTCGCACTGTGGGACACGCCCTGCACCAGGCCGCGTTCCTGGCGCGGAACCAGAGCTGCATGGCGCGGGTCGCGCCCGGAAACGCTCCGGCTTCGCCGATGCCGGACAGGAACCGGATGACCGCGAACGACGACACGCCGGTCGCCGCGGCGACCGCCGCCGTCATCACCGACCAGTAGCCGACGAGCACGGTCAACACCCGGCGCGGCCCGAAACGGTCGCCGAGCCAGCCGCCGGGAATTGGAACAGTGCGTAACTCCAGACGAAGGCGCTGAAGATCACGCCCATGGTGATCTTGTCGAAGCCGAACTCCTTGCTGATCACCGGCGCCGCGGTCGACATGTTCACCCGGTCGAGATAGGTGATCAGGTACATCAGGCTGATCAGCAACAGCACGAACCAGCGCTTCGTGCCCCTGCGTTCGGGTGTCGTGTTCGCCGCTGTTGCCCGTGGCATGTCAGCGACGTCCGGATGCGCGAGGGTCGATGGGGGCATGATCGGCTTGCCTCGGAATTGGAGTCGTTGCGCCGCCGCCATCAGCAATGGCGCAGGTGTGGCACTGCAACAGACAAGCGCGACTGCCGGCTGCGGTCATTGACCTGGATCAACGGCCATCGATGCATCCCGTTCCGTGTCATGACCGGCGAAGGCCGGTCACCCACGACTTTGCTGCTCGCATCAAGGAAAGTCGTGGGTGACCGGGCCAAGCCCGGTCATGACACGGTGGTAGCTCATGACACGGTGACAGCTCACGTCACCATTCGCGCCAAGGCCGCCTACGCGTCGGCCAGCGCCGCCAGCGGCCGCTGCGGATGCACGAACAGCCAAAGCACCGCGCCGGCGATACCGGCGATGGCGATGCCGACCATCGCGCCCGACCAGCTTCCCGGTCCAACTCACCAGCGCCGCCATCAGCATCGGCCCGGCCACCCCGGCGGCATTGCCCCAGAAGTTGGTCCAGCCCGACACCAGTCCCGTCGCGCTGCGTCCCAGGTCCTGCGTCGAGGGCCAGATCGACACCTGCGTTACCCCGACCGCTGCCAGCGACACGCACAGCAGCGCCATCATCAGCGGAACCCCCGGCGCGCGTGCCGCCAGCATCAACGCCACGGCACTGACGATGAAACCGCCGATCGCCGTCGGCACGCGCGTTGCCCAAACCGAGCCGGTACGGCGCAGGATCGCATCGCCCAGCGCACCGGTGGCGAACACCGAACAGAACATCGCCACCCACGGCAGCGACGCGTAGATCCCCATGGCTTTCATCGACAGGTTGCGGTCGGTCACCAGGTAGGTGGGCAGCCACGTCGTGTAGAAACTCTGGATCATCACCAGGAAGAAATACTGCACGCCGATCGCCCAGAACTGGGTCTCGCGAATGCAGCGCCAGAATGCGCCGGGCGGAATCGTCGGCGCCGTCTTCTCCCCATCCGCCCCAATGATCGCTTGCTCCTCCGGCGTGATGTTCGGGTGTTCCTCGGGATGGTCGCGAAAGAACGTCCACCAGGCGATACCCAGCACGATGCCCAGCGCTCCATAGCCGTAGAACGCAAACCGCCAGCCGAACGACGCAATCACCCAGGTGGTGATCGGAGCGGCGGCGATCGGCCCGAGATACAGCCCGCCAAGCAAAATCGAGTTGCCCTTGCCGCGCTCGCGCAGCGGGAACCAGCGGCGGATGGCGACGATCGAACTGGGCCAGTCCGCCGCCTGTCCCACGCCGAGCAACGCGCGCAATCCGATGAACGAGACCAGGTTGAAGCCAAGCGGCGTTGCCGCGGTCAGCCCCGACCAGAGTGCGTTGGCCCAGAACAGCGTGCGGCGTGGGCCGAAGCGTTCCGCCAACCAGCCTCCGGGCACCTGAAGCAGCGCGTAGGTATAGGAAAAGCTGGTCAGGATCAGCGACATTTCGAACAGGGAGAATCCATACTCGTGCTGGATGGTCGGCGCGGCGACCGCGATCGCCGTGCGGTCGAGCGACATGACGAAGGTGATCGGGGCGAGCAAGAAGAACATGATCGACCATCGCAGGCCGTGGGCACGGATCGGCATTCCTGGCTCCTCTGGGGCGGACTGGCGAACGTTGCAGAGGCCGCACCCGCGCGCAATGCTGAATGCGGTATGAAAGCACAGACGATCCTGTTTGCCGGCGACCCGCACCGCAATTTCGCGCCGATCCTGCGCGCCTGCGCTGCGTCGGCGCCCGGCACGTTGGTATTGCTCGGAGACTGCGAATGCGATGCGCCGCTGCCGCAAATCTTGGCGCCGGCGATGGCGGCGGGCTGGGACATACGCTGGATCCTGGGCAACCGCGACACTGACAGCGAGAACAGTTTCGACAACCTGGTGGGGGCGCATCCGGGGGGGAATATCGGCGGCCGCGTTGTGGAGATCGGCGGCCTGCGCATCGCCGGGCTGTCCGGCGTGTTCAAGCCGCGCGTCTGGCATCCGGTGGAATGCGAACCGCCGCAGTTCCGCACGCGCGCCGAATTCCTGCGCGCGCTGTCCGCGGCAGAGCATTGGCGCGGCGGCCTGCCGCTATGGCACCGCGATACGATCTTCCCGGAGGATTTCGACCGCCTGCGCGACGCGCGCTTCGACGTGCTGGTGACGCATGAGGCGCCGTCGTCGCATCGTCACGGCTTTGTGGCGATCGACGAGCTGGCCGCGCAGGGCGGCGCACGCTGGATCGTGCATGGCCATCATCATCAGTCCTACACGGCAACTTTGCCGAACGGCATCCGTGTGCGCGGTTTGGGCCTGTCGGAGTGCTGGAGCTCGCCGTTGCCGCAGGACTGATCGATTATCCCATTCAGGGCTTGGCTGGCGGCAGCGTGCGCAGATACGCGACCACCGCGTCGAGATCGGGCTTGCTGACGGTCCGATACCAGTCGAACGCCATCAGCAACGCAAGGCGGCGTCCATCCGGGCGGACGCCGGTGGTGATGGCGGTCTCGACCTGCGCTGTCGTCCAATGGGCCATGCCAGCCGGATTGGCCGGCGTCAGGTTGGCGCTGACCGTCATGCCTGACGGAAATGCCGGCAGCTCGCGTCCGCCCGCGCCAAGCTTGCTCATGTCCAGCTCACCGCTCGGCAGTTGCGGCGTGTGGCACTCCAGGCAGTGACCGATCGTGGCGAGGTAGTGTCCATAGGCCAGGCGGCTTTGCTGAAGCGTGGTCGCTACATGCGTGACCGGTGGGCCGTACGAGGGTGGCAACGGGATCTTGTAAGTGGACTTCTCCACCTGGTGGTGGATCGGCTTCACCGCACGCAGATAGGCGACGATCGCTCGCACGTCGGTGTCCGACATGTGGGCGTAGAATGGGATCGCCATGGGCGGTCCGATAATCGTCCCGTCCGGCCGCTTGCCGTTGCGAATCGCGTCGATGATCTGCGCGTCGGTCCAGTTGCCGATGCCGGTTTCCTTGTCTGGCGTGATGTTCGGTGCCACCGCGCGGAACACGGGCACCTCGATGACCACGCCACCGGAGAGTTCCTGATCGGCGATCGCATGCCCGTCCGCGTCCTTCGGCGTGTGGCAGTTGCCGCAGGCGACGATGCCGCGCATCAGGTAGGTGCCGCGTTCCAGCGCGGTTTCCGCCGCCGCAGCCTGGTGAAGCATTGACGCCAGAGGCGCCGCCAACACCAAGGCAACACCCATCACCAGCGATCTCACTCCGACAACCATTCGGACCCCCATCCGCGGCTCTGAACGCAGGCCGCCTGTTCATTGCGATGGTGGCGAGGCTATGTCGTCACCATGCCGAAATCAATGCAATAACAGGGACGGTGGCTATCGCCTGGTTGTTCACCCCGCGGTGATGCGATCCACCTCCGCCAGTTCCTCCGCCGACAGCACCCATCCCCCGGCCTTCACATTTTGCTCCAATTGCTCCGGCCGGGTCGCACCGGCGATAACGCTGGCCACCGGTGCCTGCGCCAGCAGCCAACTGAACGCCAGCTCCAGCAGCGTGTGGCCGCATTGCTCCGCGAAGTCGCCGAGCAATTCCGCCACCGGCCAGTTGCGATCCGTGAGGTAACGGTTCGCCAGCCGTTCGGTATTGGCCAGCCGCGTGCCCGCCGGCAGCGGAGCGTTGCGGCGGTACTTGCCGGTCAGCACGCCGCTCGCCAAGGGAAAGAACGGTAGCAACCCCATGCCGTATTGCACCATCGCCGGCCGAAGCTGCGGCTCCACCACGTTGCGCACCAGCAGCGAGTATTCGTCCTGGCAGGAGACAAACGCGTTCAGCCCATGCGCCTTGGCGGTCCACTGCGCTTCCACCACCTGCCAGGCGGGGAAGTTCGAACAGCCGATATAGCGCACCTTGCCCTGCCGTACCAGGTCGTCCATCGCGCGCAAGGTTTCCTCGATCGGCGTGCGCGGGTCGGGCGCGTGGATCTGGTAAAGGTCGAGCCAATCGGTACGCAGCCGGCGCAGGCTGTCCTCCACGGCCTGCATGATGTAGCGGCGCGAGCCGCCAACCTTCACGCCCATATCGTCCATCGGCATGCCGAATTTGCTGGCCAGCACGATGCGCTTGCGGTCGTCGCCCAGCACCTGGCCCATCTCGTCTTCTGAACCGCCGCGATTGCCGTAGACATCGGCGGTGTCGAACAGCGTGATGCCGAGGTCCAGCGCCTTGTGGATGACCTTGCGCGTGCCCGCCAGATCGATGCGGCCGCCGAAGTTGTTGCAGCCCAGCCCGATGGCCGAGACGCGCAGGCCGGAACGGCCGAGATTACGAATTTCCATCGCCGTATATGCCCCCTTGTGCGTGGCGTAGAGCTTGGCGCGCGGCGGCACGGCGGTCAAAGCACCTTGGTCTTGGCGTGGACGCCGGCTGCTTCCATACTGCTGCAATGAACGATCTCGAATCGTCCGGCCCTCCGGCCCCCGCCCTGGAAGACACGCTCGCCGCCTGGGATGATCAACTCGCCGGCCTGGAGCGTCAGGCGGCGCAGGTGCTGCGCGCGGCGCGGCGGCTGCGGAAGGCAGCGCAGGAAGGCACGGTGGCGGGCTTCGCCGGCGCCATCGCCGAGGTGCGGGACAGTGCCGCGAAGTTGCAGACGGCGGTGGACCAGTCAGCCGATGCTCCGGCGATCGATCTGGCGGCCTCGTTCGCCAGCGGTGCCTACCTCGACGAGTTGTCGCGTGCCGTCGCCGCGGCCGGCGTCACTCTGGTGCAGCGCGACGGCCGCATCAGCGTCTACCCGCTGGCGCTGCGGCTGGAGGCACGCACCCAGGCGGTGCGCATCGGCCACAAGTTGGAGCGCCGCATCCGGCCGAGCTTCCTGGCCCGCCACCTGCGCGCATTGCAGCAGCGGCCGAACCGCTTCAACGCCCGCAGCGTGCTCGACCGGCTGTTCCGCGCTTATGTGGTGCTGGCCGCCGCACGCGCCCCCGACTGGCAGCCCAACCGTCCCGGCGACGGGCCGCTGGTGCCGCTCACCGACCTGCACGACCTGCTCACCCTCATCCCCGCCGCCGCCGCCGACTATCCCCTCGAAGAGTTCCTGCTCGACCTGCTGCGGCTGGACCGCCAGCCGGATGCGCGCACCGGGCGCGGCCATCGCTTCGAGTTGGGCGGATCGACCGGCACCAAGGGCGCCAAGCGCCTGTCCGCGTTCGACGAGACCGGCGCGCAGCACGACTATTACGCCATCCGGTTCGGTTCGGAGTAGCGTGCGATGGACGTGATCGACGTCCAGGCCCTGTCCACCGAGCGATGGCTGGATGTCATCGAGCAGGAGTATTTCGCGGCGTATCTGCCGGCAGGCGGGGCGGCGGCGAAGTTCGTCATCGCCGACGACGCCGCGTTCGCTCGCCTGTGCGACGGGACGGAAGGGTTGGCGCAGCGGCACGGCCTGCTGCCGGTGTCCATCAGCGCCGGCGAGGTGCGGCTGCACATGCTGCAAGACGTATTCTTCGCGGTCGCCCGGGCGCTGCCGTGGGACGACCTGTTGCAGCGCTACGTCGAGACCCTGTTCAACCGCAACGGCTACATCTGGCCCCGCCCCGGCGCCGACCTGACGATGCCGGAGCTTGCCCAGGAATTCGGGGTCGCCCCCAACCTGCTGGCGCGCACTCGTGACCAATGGCTCAGCCGCGACCTCTGGGACGACGCGCACCTGGCGCAGGACTTCCGTGCCGCCATGCTCCGCCTGTGCCTGGCGCGGCTGGAGCCGGAAGCCGACACGCTGGAATCGCCGGTCCTGCAATGGCTGTGCGGCGAGAAGGTCGGCCTGCCGCTCCTGCGCCAGTACGACATTGCCGCCCGCATCGGCCGCACCAACGCGCGCGCCATGCTGATCTCGCTCTGTCACTTCGTTCGGAAGGCCGGTGCGAAGGGGCTGGTGCTTACGCTCGACCTGCGTCCGGCATTGCGGGTCGGTGCCGCGGGTACGGGCGCGGTGCGCTACTCGCACGCCGCGGTGATGGACCTGTACGAAGTGCTGCGGGAGGTCGTCGACGACATCGAACACCTGCCGGGCCTGTTCTTGCTCTGCCTCGCCGACCAGGCGCTGGTGGCCGGCGACCGGCGCCGAACGCTGGACACCTACAAGGCATTGGAGATGCGCATCTGGCCGGACGTCCGGCCCGGCGACCGGCAGAACCCTCTGGCGCCGCTGGTGACGGTGAGCGGATGAACCTGGAAGCCCGCACCGCTGTCGAAGCTCTGCGCGCCGGCGTGCCGAACCGCGCCGCGGTGCGCCTGATGGGCACCGCCGAGTCCGGCATCGAGGCCGCGTTCGACCAGTTGCTGGGCGCGGTCTGGGCCGAGGGCGCGACGCCGCGCGGCCTGGGTATCGCCGGCGGATTCGGCACCGGCAAGTCGCACATGCTGACGTATCTCGGCGAGGTGGCGCGCACCCACAACTTCGTGGTCAGCCGCGTGGTGGTCAGCAAGGAGACGCCGCTCGCCGATCCCGGCCGGGTGTTCGAGGCGGCGATGCGCGGCGCCGCCCTGCCGGGTCGCAACGACGATGCGCTGGCTGGCGCGCTGGCGGCGCTGCGGGCTGCGCCGGAACGGTTCGATGCCATGGAAGCGGCGGTCCGGGCGCCGGACAGCCGCCTGGCGCCGATCTTCGCCGCGATCCTGTTCCTGCTGCGCCGGCCCACCCTGTCGCCGGAGACGGCGCGCCGCTGCGAGCGCTTCCTGGCCGGCGGGCGCATGGCGTCGGCGGTGTTCCGCCAGGCGCAGGCAAGCGTCGGCGCGCCGCGGATGTTCGACGTGAAGCTGCCGGGCGCAGCGGAGTTGGCCGCCCAGCGCATCCGCTTCGCCGGGCTGCTGTTCCACCATGCGGGCTATGCCGGCTGGTGCCTGCTGCTGGACGAGGTCGAGTTGATCGGCCGGTATACGCCTCTGGCGCGTGGCATCGCCTATGCGTGGCTGGCGACCTGGCTGGGGCTGGAGGGCGCCGTGCCGTTCCCCGGCGTCGCCACCGTCTACGCCATCACCGACGATTTCGTCGCCGCGGTGATCGAGCACCGGCAGGACACCGAACGGCTATCGGAGCGCCTGCTGCTGAAAGGGCGAGAGCAGGAGTCGCTGATGGCGGTGGCGGCGATCCGGCACATCGAGGATGTGGTGCAGCGGCACCGGCTGCCTCTGCCGGGGCTGGAGGAGTTGGCGCGCGACTGCCGGCGGCTGCGCGAGATCTACGCGTCGGCGTACGACTGGCCCGCGCCGGAGCTGGCCACAGGCGAGCGGACCGCGACGCGGACGATGCGGCAATACATCAAGGCGTGGATCACCCAGTGGGACATGCTGCGGCTGGGCGATGGCGGCGGGGCGATCGTCGAAGACACGGTGCGCAGCAACTACGAGGAGGACGAGGGCCTCGGTGCGGCGCAGGCGGGCGCGGACGACGAATAGGGGTAGGGGAGGCGGGTCGTCCGACCCCTCCCGTTAGAATCCGCGGGGAACAATCGAATTCAGCGGCTGACAGCGCACGGCTCCCCTTGTCATGGCCATGACGGCTGGGGCGGTTCGTGCCGTACGTCAATCGATTTGCGGGTTGGTATAGTACCAACCCGCCGAACGATTGACTTCTCGACCGCGTCGCACGGACCGCCCCAACCGTCATGGCCGGCCCTGTGCCGGCCATCCACGCCTTTTGTCGCGTGCACGAAGGCAAGGCGTGGATGGCCGGCACAAGGCCAGCCATGACGGTTAAGGACGGCCGTTGTCGTTACGTCAATCGATTTGCGGGTTGGTATAGTACCAACTCGCCGAACGATTGACTTTCGACCGCGTCGCACGGACCGCCCCAACCGTCATGGCCGGCCCTGTGCCGGCCATCCACGCCTTTTGTCGCGTGCACGAAGGCAAGGCGTGGATGGCCGGCACAGGGCCGGCCATGACGGTTAGGGACGGCCGTTGTGGTACGTCAATCGATTTGCGGGTTGGTATAGTACCAACTCGCCGAACGATTGAGCTCTCGACCGCGCCGCACGGACCGCCCCAACCGTCATGGCCGGCCTTGTGCCGGCCGTCCACGCCTTTTGTCGCGTGCACGAAGGCAAGGCGTGGATGGCCGGCACAGGGCCGGCCATGACGGTTAGGGACGGCCGTTGTCGTACGTCAATCGTTTTTGCGGGCTGGTATAGTCCCGACCGCGGCGCATGCCACGGATCGCCGGGCATAGTGCGGCACAGCGTCCGCGTTCTCCTCAGGCCGGTGCCGCCTGCGCGCTCGCAGCAGCAACTCCGATCACTTCGCCGTGCCGCGTCTCCCCCGGCAGGCACAACGTCGCCAGTGCCGGAGCCACGTCCTCGGGCCGCGCCAGCACGGTCGGATCCTCCCCAGGAAATGCACTGGACCTCAGCCGAGACCGGACCACGCCCGGATCGAACAAATTCACCCGCAGCCGGGTCTTGCGCAGTTCGTCCGCCCAGGTCAGCACAAGGTTCTCCATGCCCGCCTTGGTTGCGCCATAGGCACCCCAATAGGCCAGCGGCACCCGCGCCCGCACATCCGTAACGAACACCGCCCGTCCCGCCGGCGCAGCCCGCAGCAGGGGCTCGCAACTGCGGATCAGCCGCCAGGGGGCCGCCAGGTTCGCCGCCACCACGTCGGCCCAGTCGCTCGGCATGATGTGCGCCACCGGGGTCAGCCGCCCCAGCGCCCCTGCGCAATGCACCAGCACATCGAGCCGGCCGAAGCGCTGGTACACACTCGGTCCGATCGCATCGATCTGTTCCTGCGCTGCGAGATCCATCGGCAGCAGCGTCGCCGCACCGCCGGCCGAGCGGATCGCGTCATCGGTATCCTCCAGCCCGCCCTGGGTGCGCGCCGTAATGACGACATGCGCACCCAGCCGCGCCAGCGCGATCGCCGTTGCCGCACCGATCCCCCTGCTCGCGCCCGTCACCAGCGCGACGGCGCCCTCGAGCGGGCGCAGCGTGTCCACCGTCACGGCCGCCACGCGCCGTTCGTCACGGCCGCCGATCCGAGCCTGAGGGCCCGGAGGGGAATAACCGAATCAAATCGCCGGCGGATCACGCCCCCCGCGTCATGGCCGGCGGAGGCCGGCCACCCACGAATCCGCTGCTGGCAACAAGAAAAGACGTGGGTGGCCGGCCTTTGCCGTCCATGACACCGGGGGCGTGATTCGCCGGCAGGCAGATTCGTTTGTTCCCGGACGATCCCTCAGCTGCCGGCACGACGCAAAGGTGTGGATGGCCGGCACAAGGCCGGCCATGACGATAAGGGTCATCGTCGTCAGTGGCTTTCGCGCCAACAGGCTCAATTGCCGTTCGGAATTGTCGGTCTGGTCGGCCAACGGGATCGGATAGTCGCCGGTGAAGCATGCGTCGCAGTAGTGCGGCTTGGCCGGGTCGCGGTCGTGCTGGCCCAGTGCGCGATACAACCCGTCGATCGACACGAAGGCCAGGCTGTCGGCGCCGATCAGCTCCGCCATCTCGTCCACGTTGTGCCGCGCGGCCAACAACTGCTCGCGCTCCGGCGTGTCGATGCCGTAAAAGCAGGAGTGCGTGGTGGGGGGCGAGGAGATCCGCATATGCACCTCGCGCGCGCCTGCCTGCCGCACCATCTCGACGATCTTGCGGCTGGTGGTGCCGCGCACGATCGAATCGTCCACCAGCACCACGCGCCGGCCTTGCAGGATCGGCCGGTTGGCGGAGTGCTTCAGCTTCACGCCGAGGTGGCGGATGTTGTCGGTCGGCTCGATGAAGGTGCGCCCGACATAGTGGTTGCGGATGATGCCGAGCTCGAACGGGATACCGCTCTCGGCGGCGTAGCCCATCGCGGCGGGCACGCCGAAATCCGGCACCGGAACGATGACATCGGCGTCGCGGGAGACTCGCGGGCCAGTTCGCGGCCGATGCGCTTGCGGGCGTCGTACACCGGCATGCTCTCCACCACCGAATCCGGGCGCGAGAAATAGATGTATTCGAACACGCAGAACCGCGCGCGGGCGCGGCCGAACGGCTTGATGCTGTGCACGCCCTGGTCGTTGATTACCACGATCTCGCCGGGCTCGACATCGCGGACGAAATCGGCGCCGACGATGTCCAGAGCGCAGGTTTCCGATGCCAGCACCCAGCCACCGGTGCCCTCATTGCCGATGCGGCCGAGGATCAGCGGACGCACCCCCAGCGGATCGCGCACCCCCATCAGCGCCTCGTTCGACAGCGCCACCAGAGAGTAGGCGCCGACCACCTGCTTCAGGGCGTCGATCAGCCGATCGACCACGGTGGAATACAGGCTGATGGCGATCAGGTGGACGAACACCTCGGAATCGGTGGTGGACTGGAACAGGCAGCCGCGGCGGACCAGGGCGCGGCGCAGCACGTGGGCGTTGGTCAGGTTGCCGTTATGCGCCACAGCGAAGCCACCGAACTCGAAATCGGCATACAGCGGCTGGACATTGCGCAGGATGGTGTCGCCGGTGGTGGCATAGCGGTTGTGTCCGACGGCGATGTGGCCGGGCAGGCGGGCGATCACCCGTGCATCGCTGAAATTGTCGCCGACCAGGCCCAGCCCGCGATGGGAGTGAAAATGCTTGCCGTCGTAACTGACGATGCCCGTGGCTTCCTGGCCACGATGCTGCAACGCGTGCAGGCCCAGCGCGGTGACCGCGGCGGCGTCGGGCACGTTCCAGACCCCGAACACGCCGCACTCCTCGTGCAGCTTGTCGTCGTCATGCGGCAGCGTCGTGACCAAACTCATGCCTGATATCTCCTAATCCCGCGCCGCCGGACTGGCGGCGGGCCGGCCGAGTGCCGAGCCCTGTGGGGTCGCGTGCAGCAGCGCCTCGGCCGACGCCGGCCGGCCGAGGTCGCAGGTGGGTATATTTGGCCGATAATTGTATTTTCCACCCTGGTCGAGGTTGTCAGGGATCTGGCGCACCGCCCTGGTCGCCGCCTGACATACCAGAGGCTGCAATAGCGCATGGCGCACCGGCGGCGGCCAATTCTCCGGCGGCACCACCATGCCGGCGATGACATAGGCCACCACCACCAGCGCCGCCCCGCGAACCAGGCCGAACACCAGGCCGAGCGTGCGGTCCAGCCCGCCCAGAGCCGACCGGCGGACCAGGCGGCCGATGCCGTGGGCAACCAGCATCAGCACGATCAGCGTCGCGACAAAGACCGCCACGAAGGCGGCCGGGTCGGTCCAGGGCGAAGTCCCCATCCACTGAAGGAACTGCGGCCGCACCAGCGGCAGCGCCCAGATCGCGGCAATCCCGGCGCCCACCCAGGCGCCGATGCCCAGCACCTCCCGCACCAGCCCGCGCATGAAGGCCAGCAAGGCCGAGACGGCAATCACGCCAAGGACGGCAGCATCGACCCAGGTCATGGATGAGCCTCCCCCTCACCTTGAGGGCTTGAGCCGCGAAGCGGATCAAGGTTGGGGGGAGGGGGAGTGAAGATGCGGCCATGACGACGGTCGTAGGTCATGCAACTGCCATGAATGAATCGCGCGTCTTATCGTCCCCCCAGCCCTCCGCGCCAAGCCAAGATCACGTGCTGCGTCCCGAGTTCGGGAGCGAATTGCGCAACCAAGTCCGCGATGTGGCCGATTTCCACCAGCCGCGGCGGCTCCGGCATGGTGGCCGCTTAGCCGCCCGCAGCCCTGTGGCGCCCAGGTCCGCAAACAGGGCGCGAATTCGTTGAGGGACCGTCCCGCGCGCGGATGTGTTATGGGGTAAGGCGAGCGGCCGAGCGAAAGCGCATACCACCGATGGCCAAGTCCGCCCGGCAGATCGTGCGTTGTGAGGGGAACTCCACCGGCAGGAAGCGCGATGGCCGTACTGATGTTCTGGAATACTGGTCAGCGCAACAATGGGGGGGCCGTCGGCCACCTTTGCCGGGAGCACGAGGTGGACATCCTGCTGCTGGCGGAGACCGAGACCGGTTCGGCCGAATTGGTAACCCAGGTCAGTCGCACGACAGGGCGGCAGAGAACGTTCTGGGAACTTCCGCGTCTCGGAAGCCGCCTGCGTGCCTTCACCCATTATGCGCCCGGAATGGTTCGGCCGATTTTCGACGATGGCCACGTGAAGATGCTGGAGTTTCGCCCCCCAATTGGTTCGCCGCTGCTGATCGTGGCCGTGCACCTGCCGAGCAAATTGTGGGCGGGCGCGGAAGAGCAGAGTACCGGGTTCGCCGGCTGCGGGAGGATATTGTGGCGCAAGAGACGCATCTCGGGCATCGGAATACGGTGGTCATCGGCGATCTGAACGTGAACCCGTTCGAAGATGCACTCACGGCCGCAGACGGACTGCAAGGCGTCATGGACCGGGCGGTCGCAGCGCGCCCGGCACGTACGGTGCAGGGGCACGCTTGGGATTACTTCTACAACCCGATGTGGAGCCGGCTCGGTGACGACTCGAGGGTCCGCCCGGAACCTATTGGCACGCTGGCTCCGGGTTGGTGAACAACTTCTGGAACACGTTCGATCAGGTGCTGCTTCGGCCCGATCTGCTATCCTGCTATGATCCGGCTGGATTGGTTGTGCCGACCCACGCTGCGGATCAAATGATACTGGGGTTGGGCAGTGGCGCGGTGGGCTTGTCCGACCATCTGCCGGTGGTGCTGGCGCTGTCGATCGAGAAGGAGACAGGTGGTGGCTGACAGTTTTTGGGCGATCCCTGACGCCGCTGCCATGCGGACACCTATGAGCATTTTACGCGAGCAGGCGTCCGCGCTGACGCAGCAGACGCAGGGCGTGCTAGTGGGTGAGGCCACGACCAAGTTGCAAGGCGATGATCTCGTGGTAACGTTGGATGTCGTCGTGCCCGGGTTGAACGACTATCGATACCGGGTGCTTATGTATGAGCAGCCGTTGGAGATGTATCCTGGGTTTTTTTTGGCTCCAGTAGATGACCCGGGCAAGACAATCGCTGACGAAGCGAGCTTTGTGGCAGCCGTGAAAGCTGCCCTTGCGTCACAAAGGGTCAAAAACGCCCTCACCTCGCTTTTGGCCCAGGTAAGCGGCGCGTAGCGCTGAACGTTGGCCGGCGGGCGGCGGTTCTCGCTCACTCGGTCACCCGTCCTTCACCGGAGCGAATTGCGCAACCAGGTCGGCGATGTGGCCGATTTCCACCAGCCGCAATCCGTCCGGCGCCGCCACTGCCCGGTTCCCGCGCGCCACCCGCCGAGGCAGCGCCGCCGTATCGAACCCCAGCTTGGCCGCCTCCTTCAGCCGAGCCTCGGCCTGCGCCACCTGGCGGATTTCCCCCGACAGCCCGACCTCGCCGAAATACACCGTGCCCGCGCTGGTCGGCCGGTCGCACGCCGCCGAAGCCAGCGCCGCCGCCACCGCCAGGTCCGCCGCCGGTTCGGTCACCCGCAGCCCGCCGGCCACGTTCAGGTACACGTCGGTGGCGTTCAGCCGCAGCCCGGCGCGCGTCTCCAGCACCGCCAGCAGCATCGCCAGCCGCCCGGAATCCCACCCGATCACCGACCGCCGCGGCGAGCCCCCGGGGTTCGGCGCCAGCAGCGCCTGGATCTCCACCAGCACCGGCCGCGTGCCCTCCAGCCCGGCAAACACCGCCGACCCCGCGATTTGCCCCGCCGCTCGGCCAGGAACAGCGCCGACGGATTGGTTACCTCCGCCAGCCCTTGCTCCGTCATCTCGAACACGCCGATCTCGTCGGTCGCCCCGAACCGGTTCTTCACCGCCCGCAGGATGCGGAACTGGTGGCCGCGGTCGCCTTCGAAATACAGCACCGCGTCCACCATATGCTCCAGCACCCTGGGCCCAGCCAGCGCGCCGTCCTTGGTCACATGCCCCACCAGCGCCAGGCAAACTGCGCGCTCTTGGCCAGCCGGATCAGCTCGAAGCTGGCGGCGCGCACCTGCGACACCGTCCCGGGAGCGCTCTCGATCGAAATCCAGCCACATCGTCTGGATCGAATCGATCACCACCAGCGCGGCGTTCTTCGCATGCTCCAGGCTGGCGGCGATGTCTCGCAGGTTGACCGAGGCCGCGAGTTCCACCCCCGCGTCCGCCAGCCCCAGCCGCCGCGCCCGCATCCGCACTTGTTCGATCCACTCCTCGCCCGACACGTACAGCACCGCGCCGCCCGGAGCGAGCGAGTTGCGCCGCGGCTTGCAGCAGCAGCGTGGACTTGCCGATGCCGGGATCGCCACCCACCAGCACGGCCGATGCCGGCACCAGCCCGCCGCCGAGCACCCGGTCCAGCTCGGCGATGCCGGTGGGCGCACGCGGCGGCGGGTCGGCATTGCCGGCCAGGCCGACGAATTCCACCCGGTTGCCCGGCTGAGCCTTGCCGGCGGGTCCGGGCCGGACCGCGATGGCTTCCTCGACGATGGTGTTCCACTCGCCGCAGGTCTCGCACCGTCCGGCCCATTTCGGGGTGACGGCACCGCAGGTACTGCAAACGAAGCGGACGGTGGGTTTGGCCATCGGTACTCCGGTCGGCCGGGCCGGTATCGCACGGGCGGATTGCGAAGAAGTTTACCCCGGGCGAATGGAGTTGGGGGTAGGGCGCCGAATGAGTTTCGTGGCGGAGGCAATACGATCTCGCCCGAACTCGGGCCAGGACCCATCACGGCAGGTCAATTCATCGTCGGAGCACTCGGGCCACAAAGGCAGCCGCTACGGGTACCCACGCGCTACCTGGCCGCGCTGCCGCCGTCCCGTGCCGCTACTTCAAATCCTCCACCGCCTCGATGAACGACCGCGCTGCCGCCACATGTTCCGCCAGCGAGCGGCCTTGGATGCGTTTATGACGGCCGGCATTGTAGGTGGTGTGGCCAGCGATATGGCTGACTCCGGCGTTCTTCCAGAACATAAAGTCGCGCCGCCAGTCGTCCGGCGTGCCGACGCCCAGCGATATCCAGACTTCGACGCCGACCTCGGACGGCTCGCGGCCCGCTTCCTTCGTCCACGTCCGCAACTGTTCGAACTTTGCCAGTGCCTTGTCGCCGGCCGAATAGGCCAGCGGCATCCAGCCATCGCCGATTCGCGCGATGCGTTGCAGGATCGCATCGGCATGCCCGCCCCACCAGATCGGGATGCGGCCGGAGGCCGGGCGCGGGTTGATGCCCGCGTCGTCGATGGTGTGCCACTTCCCCTTGAACGTCACATGAGGCTGCGCCCATAGCGCCCGCATCACCCCCACCTGCTCTTCCGAGCGGCGGCCACGATTGTGAAAATCCTCGTTCAGGCCTTCGTATTCGATCTCGTTCCAGCCGACCCCGACGCCCAACCGGAAACGACCGTTGCAAAGCAGATCGAGACCGGCAGCCTGCTTGGCAACCAGGACTGTCTGCCGTTGCGGCATGATTACGATCCCGGAGGCGAAGCCGAGCCGCGTGGTGCAGCCGGCGAGGAAACTCAACACGACGAACGGATCATGCACGGCTTGCTCGTTGGTGCCGACGCGGACGCCATCGGGCTTGGGCCTGGCCGGGTTGGCGCCCATCACGTGGTCACCGGTGATGATGTAGTCGAAGCCGAGGCTCTCGACTGCTTGTCCGTAGTCGCGAAGGACAGCCGGGCCGGTGCCGATATCGGCAACCGGCAGCGATGCGCCGATTTGCATGAGTTAGCTCCTATGGTCGCAGCCGTGCCAAGTCACACTGAGCGCGTTGACACCGCTTGCCACCTTGTCACGACCAGCGAGCAACGGCCATCCAGGCGCCGTATCGCTGCCCTGAGGCGATCACGCCAGTTCCATGTTGCCCTGCACTGCGAAATCGGGTCAGACATCGGGAGGGCGATGGACCTGGCCGGCGCGCACGTCTCCGCATTGAGCCCTGACATTGCCGTACAGACCGGGACAATGTGCTGCATTGCCGAAGCGGATAGTCAGCTACATCGTCTCCATCAGAGCCCGCACCGCCTCCAGGTCCTTCACAAACGCGCGGTACTCGCGCGCCTTCGCATCCTCGTCCGGCACGCGCAGCAGGAACGATGGGTGCACCGTCACGAACGCCGTCTGCCCGTCCTCCAGCTTGAACGGCCGTCCCCGCTCGCGCCCGATCGTCACCTGCCGCCCCGTCACTGCGCGCGCCGCCGTGCCGCCCATCAGCACCATCAGCTTGGGCCGCAACTGCACGTGCTCTACATCCAGCCAGAACCGGCACGCCTGGATCTCCGGCGCCTCGGGAGTCTGGTGAATGCGCCGCTTGCCGCGCGGTATCGAATTTGAAATGCTTCACCGCGTTGGTGACGTAGACGGTGCGGCGATCGATACCGGCTTCCTCCATTGCGCGGTCCATCATCTGTCCCGCGGGGCCGACGAACGGCCGGCCGATGGTGTCTTCCTGGTCGCCGGGTTGCTCGCCGACGAACATCACCTTCGCGTCGGCCGGGCCTTCGCCGAACACCGTCTGCGAGGCCGCTTCAAACAGATGACAACGCCGGCAATCGCCGGCTTCGCGCGCGGCTTCCAAGAGTTGCGTATCGCCACGCGCCGGCAGCACGACCGGTCCGAGCGCCGGCCGGTCCGGCGGGCGAGGGGACTCATCCAGCGCTTCCGCTTCCGGAACGGACGTATCGCCCTGCGCCTCGCGCAGCAGCGTGGCGTGATGCGCGTGCCACCACGTCGTCAGCGCGGTATCGTCCGCGACATGCGCCAGCCCGGCGCCGAACCGCGGCGCCGCGCCGTCCTGCCAATGCGCGCTGCCATCCGGCGTGACAATGGAACACGCCAGTTCGGGAAACCGCCGCGCCATGAGTTGCGCGTTCGCCTCCAGCACGTAATGCGCCGGCGCGTCCCGCCCCAGATAGCGGCCGTTCTCGACCGGCATGAAGCGCAGCAGCGTGCGCATCTTGTGCGCCTCCGCACGCACCGCGTAAGCCAGCCCCTGCGCGCGCCGCAGTTCCAAATCGTCCCGCTGCTCCAGCAGTTTCTCGCCCGCGTTAGCGCGCCAGACCAGGCGATACAGCAGAGCGAAACGCTCCGGCTCCCGTGCCTGGAACGCCAGCGCGGCCATGCCGACCAGCGCGCGCGACACGTTGAAGCTGCCGGAGCCTTCAGGCAGGTCGAGCGTGACATCGTCCGGATGCGCCCGCACCGACCAGCGCACATCGTCCGGCGCCACGCCCGCCAGCACCAGAGCGCGCGTCGCCGTGCGCCAGCCCTGCCAATCGGTCTCGCTGTTCAACACAATCCGCCGCATTGCCGAAGCAAACTCCAAGCGGCCGGGATTTCCAAGCCCATGCCGGCGCGGGCATCGGCGCCGGCCGAACTCGCCCTCCACCCGCTTCACACCGTAATCTCCCCCAACGACGCAGGGAGACGATGATGCTCGAAGTGGTCCCGACCGGTGCCGCGCTGGGCGCCGAAATTCAGAACGTGGATCTCCGCCGCGTCGACGACGCGACATTCGCCGCGATCCACCGCGCCTGGGTCGATCACACGGTCCTGCTGTTCCGCGGCCAGTCCCTGACCGACGACGACCTGATCGCCTTCAGCCGCCGGTTCGGAGCGCTCGACTGGGCCCCGGTGCAGGAGAATGGCCGCCGTTTCGTCGAGGGCAAGCCGGAACTCTATATCGTCTCCAACGTGCTGGAGAACGGTGTCGCCATCGGCAGCCTCGGCGCCGGCGAACTCGTCTGGCACACCGACATGTCCTATCTCGACGACCCTCCCAAGGCGAGCATGCTGTATGCGATCGAAATTCCGCCGACCGGCGGCAATACCTCGTTTTGCAGCATGTACGCCGCCTGGGACACGCTGCCCGCCGCGTTGAAACAACGCTGCGCCGGACTGCGGATCAAGCACGACGGCACCTACAACAGCGGTGGCTTTCTGCGGGAGGGCGTTACCGCGACCGACGATCCCCGCAGCAGTCCGGGCGCCGTCCATCCCCTGGTCTGCCGCCATCCGGACAGTGGCCGCCAGGGCCTGTATCTCGGCCGCCGCCGCAACGCCTGGCTCGTCGGGCTGGACCTGCCAGAAAGCGAGGCGTTGCTTGACGCGCTATGGGCGCACGTGGACAATCCGGCGCTCGCCTGGACGCAGGTGTGGCGCGCCGGCGATCTGGTGATGTGGGACAACCGCTGCACCATGCACAAGCGCGACGAGTTCGACGGCGGCAGCCGCCGCATCATGCACCGCACCCAGATCAAGGGCGAAGCCCGCCCCGTGGCGTAGATGCCCGCTCTTCGCAGAACCGAAACGAACGGTGCTCGGACGCAATGTCACCTCACTTGGGACAGGTTATCCCTGCCTGTGGACAAGTCTGTGGGCTATGTATCTGGCTAGCTCTCAAAGGACCGCAGCGAAACGCGATAACCCGTTGTAATAGCAGGCGCACATTCCTGTTATCGGTCCGCTGACATGGTTTGCGGCGGGTGGGGATGAGATTCGGCGGACAAATCACGAAACCGTGAGATCGGAGGTGTTTTTGCAACAGGTTCCCTCCGCCGGCCGATTGGCCGCGGCCGGCTGCTCTGCCTATAAGCGGTGCTCCGATGCAGCGGCGTGAGGGGCGATGCGGCGTAGGCTATGGATAGTTCTGACCGCGCTGCTGCTGGTCGTGGTGCTCGGCGATTTCCTCGCGTGGCACCTGGCGGTGCGGCAGATGCGGGTCGGCGTTGCCGACTGGGTGGCGGCGCGGCGCGCGGCGGGTTGGACCGTGAGCAACGCGGCGGCGGAGGCCGGTGGCTGGCCGTTCGCGGCGACGCTGACCCTGCGCAATGTGGCGGTGCAGGGCGGGGCCCCCGACATTCCGAACGGCGTTGCCTGGCAGAGTGAACGCGTCGTGCTCCGGCTCGCGCTGCTGCAACCTCTGGTGCTGCGAGTCGAGGCGGAGGGCGCGCAGCACCTGCGCGTCGCGGATTTGCCCAATGTGCCGTTCACCGCCGGCCGGCTGTATCTGCTGGTGCCGCTGCGCGCCGACCCGTCGGCCCAGCCGCTCGACCTGCATGGCGAGGCGCTGCATGCCATGGTCCCGGTCGCCGGCGGTGACGACACGCTGACAGCGGATCGGCTGGACATCGATGCCGTGCTGCACCTGGTGGCGCCGCAAGGGCAGTCGGCGGTGTCGCTATCGGTCGCGGCCGATGGCGTCGTGCTGCCATCTCGGCTGCACTGGGCGCTGGGCCCGCGCATTACCTCGGTGGTGCTGGATGCGACGATGAACGGTTCGTTGACCGACGCCAACGGGCCGGCCGCCGTCGCCACGGCCTGGCGGGACAATGGCGGCTCGCTGCAGGTGCAGCACCTCGAGACGCATTGGGGGCCGCTGGGGCTGACGGCCACCGCGACGCTTGCGCTCGATTCCGAGCTCCAGCCGATGGGGACCGGGACAGCGCAGGTGACCGGCTATGCGGAGACACTGGACGCGCTGGCACGGAACGGCCTGATGAGCCGCTCGGCCGCGACGACCGCCAAGGCGGTGCTGTCGCTGCTAGCCAACGCGCCGGACGACGGCAGCCGGTCGGAGGTGGAGGTGCCACTGTCGCTGCAATACCGCACCCTGTCGATGCGGCAGGTGCCGCTGGTGCGGTTGCCGGAGCTGGACTGGCCGGAACAATGATGCTAGAGTGAACCCATGACACTCCGAATCCGTACGACGCGAATTAGCCGCCCGGCTGCCTGAGCAGCCGGGGCCGCCCGCCTTTCTGCGTTCTGCGTCGTATTCCGGAGTTCCGTTTCATGTCCGATGGTTCCTTATCTGGCGCTTCGCCCGTTGCCGATGCGTGTGGCGATGTTGCCGTCCGCTTCATGCTGGATGCCGAGGCGTCGCCGGGGCTGCTGCCGCGGCTGCTGCAACCGTTCGCGCGGCGTGACCTGATGCCCGACCGCATGTGGTCGCACCGCAATGGTTCTGTAATGCATGTCGAGATCGCCCTGGAGGCCATGCCGGTGGAGATGGTGCACCTGGTGGAGGGCAATCTCTGGCAGGTGGTGGGTGTGCAGCAGGTGTCGCTGCTGCGGACCGGGGTGGAACTGCGTCGGGCGGCGTGAACTTCAAACACTCCCCCTCCCCTTGAGGGAGGGAGAGTTTCTCACCGTGCGGACGTCAGGCAGCCAATGCGCGCTCAACCTCGCACAGCAGTCGATCGCCATCGACCGGCTTCATCAGGATCGGCCCCAGCGCCTCCCGTTCGGCACCCGGAATGTTGTAGCCGGTCACGTAAACGACCTTCAGGTGCTTCCGCCGCATGCGCCCCATCCGCGACAGGGCAATGCCGTTGACGTTACCGGGCATGACGATATCGGTAAGTAACAAATCGACCGGGCGTTCTGCTTCGAGAATGTCCAGTGCTTCACCAAATCGCGAGGTCGTGGCCACGTCGAAGCCGGCATTTCGCAGTACCTTGCCGTAGGCTTCGCAGCAGCCCTCGTCATCATCGACCAGCAGAATACGCCCCCTGCCGGTTCCCACAGTGGGTTCAGAAGAGATACGCCATCGCAACCCATCCCCGCTTACGCCGCTGTTTTGACATTTTTAGCATCCAGCGTAGCGTCGAGCAACAAAATCACCGCAAGCGAAACTTTCCGGCATCTGTCGTTCGGATTGTTAAGGTCCGTTGCAGCCTTTAGTGCTGTCAGGTAAGGGAAACCCATCGGGGTCCCATCAAGCAAGAGCAGTGAGTTCATGTCCGACAATCAAAGCATGATCCTGAGCCTGATCGAACAGCATCAGCCGCAACTACTCGCCGATTGGCTGGCTTGTCTCGCGCGCGGCAGATCGGGGACCGGTGCGCACCGGGACAGCGACACGGGCGAGCAAGCGAAGCGATTCATCGAGCAATTACGCCAAGGTCTGCGAACTGCGTCGTTCGACGATATCTCGGCATCCGGTTGGGCGCCGATGCGCGAACTGCTGGAAGACATGTCGCGCGCCCGGGTCGTCGAGGGTTTCACTCCCGGCGAAACCGCCACGTTCGTGCTGTCGTTCAAGGAGCCGTTATTCGAGTTGCTGCGACGTAACATTCCGACCGATGCGGACCTGCTCGCGCGAGAAATTTGGCGTGTGACACGGCTGCTGGATCAGCTTGGTCTGTATACGGTTGAATGCTACCAGCGGACTCGCGAAGAGTTGATCGGCCGCCAGCAGCAGGAATTGCTCGAGCTGTCCACGCCGGTGGTGCAGCTTTGGAACGGCATCCTCGCCCTGCCGCTGATCGGCACGCTGGACAGCGCGCGCACGCAGATCGTCATGGAGAGCTTGCTGGAGCGCATCGTGTCGTCCGGCGCCGAAATCGCCATCATCGACATCACCGGCGTGCCCACGGTGGATACGCTGGTCGCCCAGCATCTGATCAAGACCATTTCCGCCGCGCGGCTGATGGGTGCCGACTGCATCCTGAGCGGCATCCGGCCGCAGATCGCCCAGACCATCGTACATCTCGGGCTGGAGCTGAATGTCGTTTCAAAGGCCACCATGGCGGACGCGCTGGGCCTGGCGTTGCACCGAACCCGGAAAGCCATCGTGGACCGGCCTGGCGCGACCGCGCGGGACGCCTAGGCGGATGAGCGAAATACCGATTCTGAAGATCGGCGACTGCCTGCTGGTCTCGATCCAGGTCGACATGCACGACCGGCTGGCGATGGCGCTCCAGGACGACCTGACGCAGCGCATCGTGCAGGACCGCGCGCGCGGCGTGATGATCGACATATCGGCGCTGGAGATCGTCAACTCGTTCATTGGCCGCATGCTGAACAACATCGCCGCCATGTCCCGGGTGCTGGATGCCGTTACCGTCGTGGTCGGGATGCGGCCGGCGGTGGCGATCACGCTGGTGGAACTCGGGCTGACGCTGACCGGCGTGCGCACGGCTTTGAACGTGGACAAGGGCCTGGCGATGATCCGCCGGATCATCGATCGCGGCGAGCATGCAGATGATCGTCGAGACGGATGAAACCATGCCGGTGCGCACCTCCGACGACGTGGTCAGGGTGCGGCAGGCGGTCAGGGCGCGGTCGGTCGGCGCCGGATTCAGTCTGGTCGATCAAACCAAGATCATCACCGCGGCCAGCGAAATAGCCCGCAACACGGTGGATTACGGCGGTGGCGGCACGCTGCGCATCGAGACACTGCGCAACGGCCAGCGGCGTGGAGTGCGGCTGACGTTCGCGGACCAGGGGCCGGGGATCGCCGACCTCGCTCTGGCCATGACCGACGGCTACACCAGCGGGAACGGGCTTGGCCTGGGTATGAGCGGCGCCAAGCGGCTGGTGAATGAATTCGATGTCAAATCCGCGCCGGGCCAAGGCACCGTGGTGACCTTGGCCCGTTGGAAGTGACATGATCACCGCGATCGCCGATGGCAGCCAGGTCGCGGAAGCCCGCAGGGTGGTGGGCGACTACGCGCGGCGTCAGGGGGTGCCGGAACCGCGCAGGGCGCAGATCGCGCTGGTGGTCACCGAGCTTGCGACCAACCTGCTGAAGCATGGCGGCGGCGGTCACCTCGTCGCCGACGCGTTCGATGATCGCGATGGGTCGGGCATCGAGTTGCTGGCGCTGGATCGCGGCGGCGGCATGGCCGATGTCGAGCGGTGCATCGGCGACGGGTATTCCACCGCGGGCAGCCCGGGCAACGGACTTGGCGCGATCCTGCGGCAGTCCGACCAGGTGCGCATCTGGTCGCGCCCGGGTCACGGCACCGCGATCATGGCGCGCTTCATCACGCGGCCGCCGAGGCCGGCACCCGCGACGCAGATCGGGGCGGCGATCGTGCCGTATCCGGGCGAGATTGCTTGCGGGGATCGTTGGACAGTGGGCTACGTGCATGCTGGACGCACTCTGCTGGTCGCTGACGGTTCCGGTCATGGCGTGGAGGCGGCGCGAGCGGCGGAGATCGCGGCGCGGGTGTTTCACGAACGTCTGGACGATCCCTGTGAGCGGTTGGTGGAGCAAATGCACCGCGCCCTGATGCCGACGCGCGGCGCCGCGGTCGCGGTCGCACGGATCGATGCGGCCGCGCGCACCGTGCGTTATGTTGGCGTCGGCAACATCTGCGGCGTGCTGGTGGCTGGCGGTAGCGCCCGCCACATGGTGTCGAACAACGGCACCGCCGGCCACGTCGCGCCGCGTATTCGCGAATTCACTTACGATTTCACCGGCGACCCGCTGATCATCATGCATTCGGACGGGCTGACCCCCCGTTGGGATCTTGCTGCCTATCCCGGCCTCGCGAGCCAGCATCCGTCGCTGATTGCGGGCGTGCTGCTGCGTGATTTCCGGCGGGGGCGCGATGATGCATCGGTGGTTGCCCTGCGGGCTTTGCTCTAGGCTCATGCGATGAATACGCGCCTGCTCCTGGTTGTGATCGGCGCCGAGACCGACATCGTGCTGGTTCGCAAGCGCACCCGGCGGCTGGCGGAATTGATCGGCTTCGAAGGGCAGGATCAGACCCGCATCACCACGGCGGTTTCCGAAATCGCGCGCAATGCGTTTGAATATGCCGGTGGCGGTCACATCGAATTCCGCCTGCAAGGCGACACGCCGCCGCAAGACTTCGTGATCATCGTCAGCGACCGCGGCCCGGGCATTGCCGATCTGCCTGCGATCCTGAGTGGGTCGCAAAAATCCGCCACCGGCATGGGGCTGGGCCTGATCGGCGCGCGGCGGCTGATGGACGACCTGACGGTCGAGACCCAGCCGAAGGCCGGCACCACGGTTCGGCTGAGCAAGAGGCTGCCGCCGCGCGCGCCACTCATCACCACGTCCAGTCTGAAGCGCATCGTCGAAGCATTGGCGGCAGATGGACCGGCCGATGCCATGGAGGAGATCCGCCACCAGAACCAGCAGATCCTGGTGCAGATGGAGCAATTGCGGGCGCGCCAGGAGGATCTGGAAAGGCTCAACCAGGAACTACAGGATACCAATCGCGGCGTCGTCGCGCTGTATGCCGAGCTGGACGAGCGTGCCGACCATCTGCGCCGTGCCGACGAGCTGAAATCGAAGTTCCTGTCGCACATGAGCCACGAGTTCCGCACGCCGCTGAACTCGATCCTGGCGTTGTCGCGGCTACTGCTGTCGCGCAGCGACGGCGAGCTGACGGCAGAGCAGGAGACGCAGGTACGGTATGTCCGGCGGGCAGCGGAGAATTTGACGGAACTGGTGGACGATCTGCTCGATCTTGCCAAGGTAGAAGCCGGCAAGACGACGGTCACGCCTTCGGAGTTCACCGCCGGTGCGTTGTTCGGCGCGTTGCGCGGCATGTTGCGGCCTTTGCTGGTCGGGGATGCCGTCACGCTGGTGTTCGACGATCCGATCGACCTGCCGCCGCTGGATACCGACGAAGGCAAGGTATCGCAGATTCTGCGCAACTTCATTTCCAACGCGATCAAGTTCACCGAACGCGGCGAGGTGCGGGTTTGGGCCACGGCGGACGCCGACGCCGGCACCGTGACATTCAGCGTGCGTGACACCGGGATCGGCATCGCCCCGGGCGATCTGGAGGTGATCTTCCAGGAATTCGGCCAGATCGCGCACCGGCTGCAAGGCCGCGTGAAGGGAACCGGCCTGGGATTGCCGCTGGCGAAGAAGTTCGCCGAATTGCTGGGGGGACGGATCGCCGTCGAGAGTGTTCCAGGCCAGGGCTCGACATTTTCGGTCACATTGCCGCGCGCCTACTACGCCGGAGACGAGACCCTCGATATAGCGGAGGAGTGGACCCTCGAACCGGGGAAAGTTCCCTTGATGGTGGTGGAGGACGACCCCGCCGACGCGTTCACGCTGGAGCGTATCCTGGCCGGATCCGTGTATCAGCCGCTGCGGGTGCAGACCGTGCGCCACGCGCAGCACCTGCTGCGGGAGGTGGAGCCGGCCGCCATACTGCTGGACGTCATGCTGTTGGGAGACGAAAGCTGGCGGTTCCTGTTGCAGGTGCGCACCGACGAGACCAAATCGGATATTCCCCTGATCGTGATGTCGTCGAGCGGTGACGAGCGCAAAGCGGTGCACCTTGGCGCCGACGAATATCTGTCGAAGCCGATCGACGGCCAGGTCTTGCTGGGATTGCTCGACCGGCTGACCGGGCGGCAATCGATCACCAATGTTTTGCTTGTGGATGACGAGGAAATTACCCGCTACCTGGTGCGGCAATTGTTACCACGCAGCCGCTACAATCTGATCGCAGTGGATAACGGCGAGGCTGGTCTGCAACACCTTCGGGACCAACCGCCTGACGTGGTTTTGCTTGATATCAATATGCCGGGCATGAACGGCTTCGAATTTCTCGCGCGGATGAAGGAGGACGCGGCACTGGCTGGGGTTCCCGCCATCGTCCTGACGTCCGCCATCCTGGAGCCGGGAGAACGCAGCCTGTTGCAGCGTGCGTCCATGGTCATGTCGAAGTCGAGCCTGTCGTCCAGTGTACTGATCGACGCCATCCAGGGCGTGATGCACCGGATCGAGCCGATGTTGACGGCATGAGCAATGCGCCCACCCGGATCCTTGTCGTGGACGATGACGATGGCGGCCGTTACCTGAAGGCGCACGTCCTTCGCAAGCAGGGCCATTCCATCCTCGAGGCGTCGAACGGCGCGGCCGCGTTGCAGAAATGCAAGGACACAGCGCCGGATTTGGTGTTGCTGGATGTTGTGCTGCCCGACATGAACGGCTTTGAAGTTTGCCGGCAGATCAAGGCGGCGCATCCCAGCATTCCGGTGTTGCAGACCTCGGCGGCGATCACCACTGCGCATGATCGTGCGGTGTCGCTGCTGGGCGGCGCCGATGGCTTTTTGATCGAGCCGATCGAACCGGAAGAGCTGGTCGCCACGGTGAACGCCCTGCTGCGGATGCATCAAGCAGAACAGGCCCTGCGGCGGGCCAACGAGAACCTGGAGTATGCGGTCGCCGAGCGGACCCGGGAACTCACGGAAGCATACCGGCGGCTGGAAATCGAGACCGCCGAGCGCAGCAAGGCCGAGGAAGTGTTATGGCACACCCAGAAGCTTGACGCGGTCGGCCAGCTTACCGGCGGTATCGCCCACGACTTCAACAATTTGCTCGCTGTCATCGTCGCGAGTTTGGAGATGATCCGGGCGGCATTCGGGAACCAGGAGTTGCCGCGGGAGAAGATCCTGCGACTGCTGAAGACGGCCGAGACGGCAACGGATCGCGGCGCCAAGCTGACCCGGCAACTGCTGGCATTCGCGCGGCGCAGCACTCTGCGGCCGGAAATCGTCACGCTGAATGAGGCGATCGCGACGTGCGAGCCGTTCCTGCGCCGCGCGCTGGGCGAGGCGATCACGTTTCGCCTGGAATTCGAACCAGGATTGTGGCCGTGCCGGATCGATCCGGTGCAGTTCGAGGCGGCCATCCTCAATCTGGTCGTCAACGCTCGCGATGCCATGCAGGGTGGCGGTGTGCTGGAGATCGCGACCAGCAACGTGACGGTCGATGCCGCGGCGGCGGATGTGTCGCCGGCGCTGAGCGCGCGCGACTATGTGTGTCTGCGAATAACCGACAACGGGGTGGGTATGGCCGCCGACGTCGCGGCGCGGGCGTTCGAACCGTTCTTCACAACCAAGGACGTCGGCAAGGGGACTGGATTGGGGCTCAGCCAGGTGTACGGCTTCGTCAAACAATCGGAAGGCCACGTCACGATCGATACGCAGCCGGGCCGCGGCACCAGCTTCCTGCTGTACCTGCCCCGTTGCGCACCGGCTGCCGTCGCGTCCGACGCCCGGCCAGAGAAGCCGGGGGTGGCGCCGATCGGAACCGAGACCGTGCTGGTGGTGGAAGACAATCCCGAGGTTCGCGAGTTGGCGACGGCGACGATCAGCGGCCTCGGCTATCGGGTGCTGGCGGCTTCGAACGGACCGGCGGCGCTCGATATCCTGACCCAGGACGGCACGGTCGATCTGCTGTTCAGCGACGTGGTGCTGCCGGACGGCATGAACGGCTTCGAGCTGGTGCATAAGGCACGCGCCATGTGCAACGGGCTGCGGGCGCTGATGACGTCCGGCTATGCGAACATCCATGCGTCGGGCGGCGAGCGGCCGGATGTTCCGTTGCTGCTGAAGCCATACCGGCGCGATGAGCTCGCGGTGCGGATCCGGTCGGCGCTGGACCGGGTTTGATACGGCCTTATACCAACCCGCCGAACAATTGACTTTCGACCGCTTCGCACGGACCGCGCCCTCACTGTCATGGCCGGCCTTGTGCCGGCCATGACGCAGCGGGTTGGTATCAGTGTGCGAAGATGTCAGGGTCTTCGTAGCCCAGGATGTCGAGCCGGGCGCGGGTCGGCAGGAAACCGAAGCAGGCTTCCGCCAACTCCAGCCGCTTCTCGCGGATCAGCAGTGCCTCCAGCTTGGCCCACAGCGCGTGCAGATGCAGCACATCCGACGCGGCGTAAGCCATTTGCTCCGGCGTCAGTTCCACCGCTCCCCAGTCGGACGACTGCTGCTGCTTCGACAATTCGATGCCGAGCAATTCCTTGCAGAGGTCCTTGAGACCGTACTTGTCGGTGAAGGTGCGGGTGAGGCGGGCGGCGATCTTGGTGCAGCGCACCGGCGCCACGGTGATGTCGAGATTGTGTTGCAGTACCGCAACGTCGAAGCGGGCGAAGTGCATCAGCTTCACGGTGACGGGGTCCGCGAGCAATCGCTTGAGGTTCGGGCAATCGAAGCCGTAGCCGCCGAGCGACGGCGGAACGAGCTGCACCAGGTGGACATGGCCGTCGCCGGAGGAAAGCTGTGCCAGGCAGAGCCGGTCGCGGTGGGGCTTGAGGCCCATGGTCTCGGTATCGACCGCGACGACCGGGCCGAACGCCAGCCCTTCCGGCAGGTCATGCCGATGCAGATGGATGCTACCGCCTGGCATGAACTGGGTTGTGCTCATTGGTGTTTGCCACTGTCCACGGAGATGGTGCCCAGGAGAAGACTCGAACTTCCACGACCTTGCGGCCACAGGTACCTGAAACCTGCGCGTCTACCAATTCCGCCACCTGGGCATTCGGTGTCCCGCGCGCGGTGCGGGAGAGCGGTAGGGCGCGGGGTGTAGCCTTGGGCTGGGGGCTCGTCAACCGGGGATGCGCGGTGGACGTGGTGGTGCTGATTATGCCTCGGCGGCACACACTGCACCTTGACCGAGGCGCGGCGAACGGGTCCCATTCACGGCAATCGGCCAGATAAGAGGAAGCTCCAGGTGATACGTTCCGTCCGAACGCTGTTCGTGCTTGCCGTGCTGTTCGCACTGCCGGCGCACGCCGACACCACGCTGACCGTGTTCATCTCCAGCGCGCTGCGTCCCGAGGTGATGCGCCAGGCCTTCGACAAGTTCGAGGCGGCCAATCCCGGCATCAAGGTCACCGCGCAAACCGGTGGCGCCACCAGCGATCTTCAGGCGCAATACCTCAACACGGTGATGTCGGCGAAGGACAGCACGCTGGACGTGCTATTGCTCGATATCATCCGGCCGGCGCAGTTCGCGACGACGGGTTGGACGGTGCCGCTGGACAAGTCGGTCGGCGACCGCGCCGCGTTCCTGAAGCAATATCTGCCGGCTTACGCCGAGGCCGAACTCGGTGGATGGAAAGCTGGTCGCGCTGCCGGCCTTCGCCGATGCGATGTTCCTGTATTATCGCAAGGATCTGCTCGACAAATACCATCTGCCGGTGCCGAAGACCTGGAGCGAACTGGCCAAGGAGGCGAAGACCATCCAGGCCGGGGAGAACAACCCCGAGCTTCAGGGCGTGAGTTTCCAGGGCGCGCCGATCGAAGGCGCCGTCTGCACGTTCCTGCTGCCGTATTGGAGCATGGGCAAGACGCTGGTGCAGGACGGGCACCTGACCTGGGATCGCGATGCGGCGCTGAAGTCGTTCGCGTTATGGACCGGGCTGGTGAAGGATGGCGTCGCACCGCGCAACGTTGCCGAGATCGTCACCGACCAGACGCGCAAGGATTTCCAATCCGGCAAGGCGGTGTTCGCCGTGTTGTGGTCGTACGGCTGGAACCTGTTCCAAAGCGCCGACAGCCCGGTGAAGGACAAGGTCGGCGTGGCGGAGCTGCCGGCCGTGGACGGCGGGAAATCGGTGAGCTGCATCGGCGGATGGCAATGGGGCGTGTCGGCCTATTCGAAAAATCAGGACGACGCGATCAAGCTGGTGCGTTTCCTGTCGTCGCCCGAGGTAGCGACTCTGCTGGCGGAGAAGGCTTCGCTGCTGCCGGTCTTCCCCGACCTGTACAAGGACCCTGGCGTGTTGCAAGCGGTGCCTTGGCTGGGTGCGGCGCTGCCGGTGGTGGAAAGTGCCAAGGCCCGGCCGGTGACGCCACGATACGATGAAGTCAGCAACACGATCCGCACGCAGACCAACGCCGTGCTGGCAGGATCCGAGACGCCGGACGAGGCGGCCTCGCAAATGGAAGCGCGGCTGCGCCGGGTGCTGCACTAGATGCCCCCAAACCTCGCCCGCGAAGCGGGAGAGGTCGGTGAGCGTCGCTCGCCGGGTGAGGGTGCCGCGCACCGCACGGTGTATTTGCGGAAACGCCGCTGGCTGGATGCCGACGATGCGGTGTTGGCGCGCGTGCTGCTGGCGCCGGCGTTTTTGTTGCTGCTGGTCATCGTGGTTTATCCGGTGTGCCGGCTGGTGTGGACCAGCTTCCAGGAACTCAGCCTGACGTCAGGCCTGCCGCCGCACTTCATCGGGGTGGAGAACTACGTTTCGCTGATGACCGATCCGGAGTTCTGGACGGCGTTGACCAATACGCTGCTGATCACCGTGATCACCGTGCCGGCTGCTTTGATTGCCGGGTTGGCGCTGGCGCTGGTGGCGAACCTGCCGTTCCGGGTGCGCTGGCCGGTGCGGCTCTCGTTGCTGATTCCGTGGGCGATACCGCTGGCTTTCGTCGGCATGATCGGCGGCTGGTTCTTTCAATCCGACTACGGGCTGGTCAACGACCTGCTGCGTCATGTGAGTTCCAACCGGATCATCTGGTTCAACTCGGGCTGGCTTGCCTTCATGGCGATCTGCCTGACCATCACCTGGAAGACGTCGTCCTTCGTCGCGCTGGTGCTGTTGGCGGGCCTGCAGACCATCCCGGACGAGCTTTATGAGGCCGCGTCGGTGGACGGCGCCGGGGTGTTCCGGCGATTCTTCAGCGTGACTCTGCCGATGTTGAAGCCGTCGATCGCGGTCGCGGTGATCTTCCGGATGATCACGTCGCTACAGACCTTCGACATTCCGGTGACCATGACGCGCGGAGGGCCTGGCACATCCACGGTCACGCTGGCGATGTATATCCACCAGAACACGGTGGATTTCCTCGATCTGGGGTATGGCTCGGCGCTGGCGGTGGTGCTGTTCCTGGTCAGCATGGCGGTCACCGCGTTCTATCTGCGCCAGGTGCGGGCACAACCATGAAAATGCCCGGGCCTTCTGCCTTGCGGCGGTTCGCCGCGTTGGCGGTGATCGTCAACGGGTTGTTTCCCGCGGTGTGGATTTTGCTGACGTCGTTGAAGACGGAGGCCGAACTGACACGGCTGCCGATCACCTGGCTGCCGCACGATCCGACGTTGGAAAACTATGTGCGGGCGTTCCATGACCAGCCGCTGGCGATCTATCTGTTCAACAGCCTGGCGGTCGCGTTGCTGTCCACCGCTTTGACGCTGTTCATCGCGACGCTCGCGGCCTATGCGCTGGCACGGCTGGAGATCGGCTATAAGGACCTGGCGCTTGGCGCGATCATCGCGGTTTCGACATTTCCTCTGGTGACGCTGCTGGTGCCGCTGTTCCAGACCATGCGGACGCTGGGGTTGCTGAACACCTATGCGGCGCTTGTCTTGCCATACACCGTGCTGAGCCTGCCGGTGTGCACGCTGGTATTGGTGAGTTTCTTCCAGAGCATCCCCGTCGATCTCGAGAACGCGGCGATGATCGACGGGTGCAGCCGCATTGGAGCGCTGTTCCGCATCGTGGTGCCGCTGTCGGCGCCTGGGGTATTCACCGCGGGGCTGCTGGCGTTCGTCAACTCCTGGGATGAGTTCCTGCTGGCGCTGTCGTTCAACTCGGCGACGAGCATGCGGACGCTGCCGGTCGGCATTACGCTGTACCAGGGGGAGTTCGCGTTTCCCTGGCCGGTGATTTCGGCGGCGTTGGTGGTTGGGATCGTGCCGGTGGCGGCGCTGATCGTGATGTTCCAGCAGCGGGTGATCTCCGGTCTGACTGCGGGTGGCGTCAAGGGATGACGGTGCTGGCGGCGTCGGGCGATGGCTTTTCGCTGTCGCTGGGTGGGGTGTCGGTGTTGCAGCACTCGCAGGACTCGCCTTGTGTCTTTGCCGGGGTCGGCGAAGAGCGTATGGCGATGTATCGCGGCAATTTCGATATTTCGGATTATGTGACGGAACGTGTGCCGTTGGCGTTCGTCAGGATTGCTGGCGCGCTGCTGCATTTTTCTGCGGCGGACGGAGGTCCGGTTTGGCTGACGCTGGAATTGCAAGGCGACGATGCGGCGGCGGCGCTGCATGTGCGGTTTGCCGATCCGCGGCTGAACCGCTTCTGGTTTCGAATTTGTGCCGAGGCCCAGGAACATGTCTGGGGCTGCGGCGAACAGATGTCGTATTTCGATTTAAGGGGGCGGCGGTTTCCGTTATGGACGAGTGAGCCTGGGGTTGGGCGGGACAAGAGCAATCCGATTACGTTCCGGGCGGATGTGGAGGGGCATGCGGGGGGCGATTATTATACGACGAATTATCCGCAGCCGAGCTTCCTGTCGTCCCGGCGCTATGCGGCGCATGTCGAGACGACGGCCTATAGCGCGTTCGATTTCCGGCACGACGCGTTTCACGAACTGGAACTGTGGGCGGTGCCGGAGCGTCTGGAGTTTTATGCGGCTGCGGATTTTCGCGGCTTGGTTGCGCAGGTGTCGGCGCGGTTTGGGCGGCAGCCTCGTTTGCCGGATTGGTTGTATAACGGCGCCATCATTGGGTTGAAGGCCGGGGCCGATAGTTTTGTCCGTTTGGAAAAGTATCTCGCGGCTGGGGCGCGGGTTTCGGCGCTGTGGTGCGAAGATTGGGCGGGGGTGCGGACCACGTCGTTCGGCACGCGGCTGTTCTGGGACTGGCGTTGGAATCCGGCGCGGTATCCCGATCTGCCGCAACGCATCGCGGATCTGCACGCGCGTGGCATCCGGTTCATGGGCTACGCCAATCCGTATCTTTGCGATGACGGCACGCTGTTCGGCGAGGCGGAAGCGCTCGGGTTGCTGGCGCGGGATGCGGCGGGCGGAACGTATCGCGTGGACTTTGGCGAATTCTACTGCGGCGTGGTCGATTTCACGTTGGCGGCGGCGCGCGATTGGTTCGCCACCCGGATCCTGTGCGGCAATATGCTGGATCTGGGGTTGTCCGGGTGGATGGCGGATTTCGGCGAGTATCTGCCGATCGATGCGCGGCTGGCGAACGGTGTCGATGCTCGGCTGATGCATAACGCCTGGCCGACGATATGGGCCGAGGTCAATGCGGACGCGATCGCTCGGGCGGGGCGCCGGGGCGATGCCGTGTTCTTCATGCGCGCGGGGTTCACTGGGGTGCAGCGTGCGTGCCCGTTGCTGTGGGCGGGCGATCAGTGCGTCGATTTCTCGCGGCATGACGGGTTGCCGAGCGTGATCTGCGGCGCGCTGTCGAGCGGTCTGCTGGGCAACGCGTATCATCACAGCGATATCGGCGGCTACACCAGCCTGTTCGGCAATGTGCGGACGGCGGAGTTGCTGCAACGGTGGACCGAAATGGCGGCGTTCACGTCGGTGATGCGGACGCACGAAGGCAATCGGCCGGGCGATAATGTGCAGATCGACCAGTCGCCGGAGGTATTGGCGCATTTCGCGCGGTTCACGCGTGTATGGTGCCATCTCGCGCCATATCTTCGGGTGCTGTCGGATGAAGCGGCGACGCGCGGGCTGCCGCTGCAACGGCCGTTGTTTCTGGAGTTTCCCGACGATCCGGCGGGGTATGCGATTCAGGACGCGTATCTTTATGGCCCCGATCTGCTGGTAGCGCCTGTGCTGTCGGCGGGGGTAACCGAGTGGGGCGTGTATCTGCCGGCGGGGACGGACTGGACGCATGTGTGGAGTGGGACTGGGTATCGCGGGGGAGCGCACGTTGTCGTTGCGGCGCCGATCGGGCAACCCCCGGTGTTTTTCCGCGACGGTTCGGCGTGGGAGGCGTTGTTCCGGCAACTACGGGATGTGGGTTGAGGTTGGGGCAGCAATGATCGATTCGGACCCGCAAGAGGTTGCCGACCTGGAAGCCGCGGCGGAATGGCGCCTGCGCAAGGCGGACTCCAACCCCGACGATCGGCAAAGCGCCGAAGCTGCACAGCGCCTGCAAAAGCTGGCGGATGAGCTGCGGCAGTTGCAGGCGTCGCCGCTGTATCGGGACTACGGGGCGATCTGCAATTGGCTGGCGGAGTCCGACGACATCAGCGACTTCGCGCAGCTTGGGCACGAGTATCGGCTGCGTATTGGCGTCGATGCGTTTCCGGCGACTGGCGAAGACTATTTGCGTGCGCTGCTGGAACTCGCCAAGCAGACGTTCGGGATGCCGTGAGCAATCAGTAGGCGAGACGGCCGCGGAGTTCTTCGAACGGCAGCATGACGTGGGCTTGGTAGGGCGGTCTGGCTTGCAGGCGGCGGTACCAGGCTTCGACATTCGGCACTGACGGGCGCTCGATGTCCAATTCGAAGTAGCGATACAGCGCGGTGCCGGCGGGGATGTCGGCCAAGGTAAGTTCGTTGCCCAGAAGATAGTCGCGATTTTGCAGCATCCGATCGAGCAGTCGAAAGTGTGAGGCGCAGGCGGCGATTTTCGAGCGGATGGCGGGTTCGTTGCGCTGTGTTTCGGGGGTGCGATAGAAGCCCCAGAACACGCCCATCAGGAAATCCGGTTGCAGCGTTGTCGCCGACCAGTCCATCCAGCGCTCGGCCAACGATCGTTCCGCCGGACCGTTGGGCCACCACCTCGGGCCGCCGTGACGTGCGGCGAGGTAGCGCAGAATGGTGTGGGATTCCCATACCACCGTGCCATCGTCCTCGATTACCGGAACCTTGCCGTGCGGGTTGATGGCCAGGAATTCGGGCGCGTCCAGACCGCCGAATTTGCCGCCGGCGTCGATGTGTTCGTGTGGCAGCCCCAGTTCGTCCACCAGCCACAGCACCTTCTGCACGTTGAACGAACTGCGGCGTCCCCAGACCCGTAACATCGCGTGTCCCTTTCGGCTGCCGGACTGCGATACGGCCGGTGTTGGCGATCGGTCAACGTTTAAGCCGTTGCTGCCGCGCGGAATTTCCGATTATGCTGCCGGTGTGACAGGCGGTGGATCGCCGGTCCTCGTGCCTATGGCCGCATGGCCCAAACGAAGCGCTTGCTCCCCGAGGAGTTGGCGTAAGATTGCGTTGGCTTCGCAATAACGGCGCCGATCGGCCCGAACGCGACCGACGGCGCCACGAGGAGGCGCCCCAATGAACGGACAAACGTCCGAAGCCCTGCTGTCGCTGTTCGACACCGCCAGGCTCAACCGCCGCTACTGGTTCGTGTTCAGTTTGCTCGCGCTGATCACGGTGCTGGAGTTCTTCGACTTCCTGGTGGTCGGCTTCCTGGTCGCGGTGCTCGGTCCGCAATGGCAACTGACTTATGGCCAGTCGGCCGTCATCCTTTATAGCGGCGGGCTTGGCGCGATCTGCGGCGCGATCATCTGGGGCAGCCTGGCGGACGCATGGGGACGCAAGCGGCAGCTCGTGTTCGGCACCTTTATTTGCGGCATCGGCGCCGGGGCGATCGGCTTCGTTCCCGACCACGCCTGGGGATTGTTCGCCGTGCTGCGCTTTGTCGTGGGTTTCGGGCTGACCGCGGCGGTGACACCGTGTCTGACCATCGTCGTGGAGCAAGCGCCGACGCGGCATCGGACCGCGCTGGCGAGTTTCTATGTGGTGTTCGCAACGGCCGGCACCTTGGTGGCCTCGGCAACGTCGGCGACGCTGCTGTCGGCGCTGGGCTGGCGCGGGGTGGCGATGCTGGGGGCGTTGCCGGTACCGGTGGGAGTTGCGATCGCTCTGTTTGTGCCGGAATCGGTGCGCTGGCTGACCGCCAAGGGACGCTTCGCTGAAGCGCGCGCGCAGGTGGCGCACCAACTCGGGTTGCCACTGGACCAGGTGCCGCTGCCAACGCTGCCGCCGGCGGCGCAACCATCCGGACGGATTTCGGAACTGTACAGCAATCCTCGGCATTTCTGGGACGCCGTGATCATCTGGGGCGGCTCGTCCACGGCGGCGTATGGCGTGTATCTGTGGGGCCCGACAATCGTCGCGCTGCTGCTGCACATTCCGGTGCAGCAGGCGGCGAAGTATTTCGTGTTCGTTGCGGCTGCGGGGGTGACCGGGAAGGTGCTGGTGAGCTTCCTGTCGCCGCTGATGGGGCGGCGCCGGTGCGGGCAGGTGTTCGGGTTCGGGGCGGCGCTCGCGCTGATCGCGGCGGCGTATTTCAACCAGGTGTTTGTCGGCGGCGTGCCGTTGCTGGTGGTGCTGCTGTGTTGCTCGACCTTCGGCATCGATGGCGGGTTCTCCAACCTTGCGCCTTATACGGTCGAGTTGTTCGGGGTTCGCATGGGCGCGCGTTCGTCGGGACTGGGTCAGGCGGCGAACGGGGTCGGCAAGATCCTCGGTCCGTTAAGCCTCGCGTTGATCGCCGGAACCGGAAACCTGGTGTCGCCGAAAGCGACGGAGGATGCGGTGCTGCCGGCGTTCCTGTTCCTCGCGTTTGGAATGGTGCTGGTGGGGCTGTCGTTCACGCTGCTGGGCGTGGAGACGCATGGGCGGGCGATGCTGGTGGATGAAGGGGAGGAAGCGGGGGGCGTTGAGGCTGCTGGCTGATCCTTACGATTCGACACCGGCCGCCGTCAGTCCGCAAAGCAGGTTCACCACAAAGACACAAAGGCACGAAGATTCATTTCTTCGTGCCTTTGTGTCTTTGTGGTGATTCTGCTTGCGGACCGACAGCAACCGGTGTCGAAGCGTAAGGATCGCAATACTACGCCGCTTGCGCAACGGTCATCGTATCGCCGGCGACGGTGGTGCGGCGCATGTCGCGCACCTGGGTTTCGTCGAAGCGCGTTACGCGGTGCATGGTCTGGCGGTTGTCCCACATCACCAGATGGTACTGCCGCCACTTGTGCGAATAGACAAACTGCGGCTGCGTCGCATGTTCCATCAGGTCGCGCAGGAAGGCGCGCGCTTCGGGAACCGGCCAGCCGACGATGGCGCCTGCGTGCGCCGACAGGAACAGCGATTTGCGGCCGCTTACCGGGTGCATGCGCACCAGCCTCTGACGCACCGGGCGGAACATGGCGCGTTCGTCATCGGCGACCTCGAAGCCGAGCACGCCGCGCGAGAACATCAGTGAATGCTCGCACACCAGGTCTTCGATTTCCGCCTTGGCCGCGTCGTCCAGCGCATCGTAGGCGGCACGCATGTCGGCAAATTCCGTGTGGCCGCCTTTGTCCACGACGGTACGGCCGGACAGCAGCGAGTATTTCGCCGGCACCGCGCGATACGAACTGTCGGAATGCCACAGCCGATTTCCCAAATTGAACATCCGCCGCCGATCATCGCGCGCAAACACCCGCTGCTCTTTATCCAAATTCGAAGCGTCCTGCATGTCGAGCGGCAGGCGCCGTTCGTGCGCCTTGGCGACGTGGCCGCCCGGCGCCTGTTCCAACGTGCCGAAATTGCGAGTGAACGCGCGCTGCTGATCGTCCGTCAGCATCTGGTCGGGAAAAACCAGCACGGCGTGGCGATCCATGCCGGACTTCGATCGCCGCTACCGTGCCGGCGTCGAGCGGCTGCGTGAGATCGATACCGGACACTTCGCCGGCAAATGTGCGATCGATTTGTCGGATGTTCACGTCTGGGGGCTCCGTTGATCATTCCGCCGCCAAGCCGATCTGCGCCGCGGTCATCTCGGTTCCGGCGACGGTGGTGCGGCGCATGTCACGCGGCAACGCGTTGTTGTAGCGGCGCACGCGATGCATGGTGACGCGATTGTCCCACATCACCAGGTCGTACGGCTGCCATTTATGCGCATAGACGAACGGCCGCTGCGTTGCGAGTTCCATCAGGTCGCGGATGAAGGCGCGCGCCTCGGGCACCGGCCAGCCGACGATCGCGCCAATATGCGAGGCGAGGTAAAGCGATTTCGTGCCCGTCGCGGGATGCGTGCGTACCAGCCGCTGGCGCACCGGGCGCATGGTCGCGCGGTCTTCCGGCGTCAGGTCGGTGAAGCCCAGTGTGGCGCGCGAGTGGATCAGCGAATGTTCGCAGATCAGCTCGTCGATTTCGGCCTTGGCCGCGTCGTCGAGCGCGGCGTAGGCAGCGCGCATGTCGGCGAATTCGGTATTGCCGCCTTCGCTGGCGACGATCCGCCCGGACAGGATCGAATACTTTGCCGGCACCGCCTTGAACGAGCTATCGGAGTGCCAGAGCATATTGCCGAGGCCATAAAGTCGCCGCCGGCTGTCGCGCGCCAGCAGCCTGTTGTCCTGGTCGATGTTGGATACGTCGGCGAAGGCCGGATGCAGGCGTTGCTCGCTCGGCTTGGAAATGCCGGTGCCGCGGGTTTCCTCCAGTTCGCCGAAGCAGCGGCTGAAGGCGAGCTGCTGGTCGTCGGTCAGGCGCTGGTCGCGGAATACCAGCACCGCGTAGCGATCCATGCCGGCCTCGATCGCCTTTACCTGCTCTGGTGACAGCTTCTGCGTGGTGTCGATGCCGGAAACCTCGCCGGCGAACACGGGATGGAGAGGCAAGATGTCGATCGGCATGGCAGGTTGATCCGGAAGAGGAACATCGCAGTGCGGGACGAATGCGTTGCCGGGCAGGGGTGTTGGCAATTCATCCGGTTGCGCGTTTAGCCAATCTGCCGCAGGCGATCAACCATGGCGCGTCAGGGGGTTTTCGTCCTGAGTAGAATCGTCAGTTTCCTGTCATTGCGAGTTAGCCACCGGCCGGCGAGGCCGACCCGCCCTGAATGAAGCCGCTGTCCGTCTTTCGGGCGCCTGGATGACCTGCAAGACTGCGCCGCATGCGCCCACTACCGTCCGAGATCCTCCATCTGCCATTCGAATCTGGCCCTTATCGCATGGCGATGGGCCTCGTCACTCTACCCGAAGCAGCGTGGTTCGAACTCGACGACCGCTACCAACCTGAACTGCGCGAGCGACGCCGCTTGCTCGAACACCAGCGTCCCGAGGTGTTCGCCGCGCTCCCCGTGTCGGATGCCGCGCGGACGGAGACGCTGCACCACATCGCCGACAACCTCTCGACGCACCATCCCGGCTGGTTCGGCCGCGACGGGGACATCCTGCATAACAGGCTGACCGAGGAGACCTGGGACCTGGCGTCACCGCACCTCGATCCGCTGGAAGTCGCGGGGCGGCTGGTGCAGGAGGACCTTTGCATCGTGCAACTCGATGGCGCGGTCCCCCTGCTGACCGCCGCCGTGCTGTGCTTCCCCAGCCGCTGGCGCCTGTCGGAGAAAATCGGGCGTCCCCTTGCCGAGGTGCACGGCCCAGTGCCGCTTTACGCCGAGCGCCTTGCGCGGCCCGTCGATCGTTTCATGCGTCACGTCAAACCGGGCCACATCGCCGCGCGGCTGAACTGGTCGGTGCTGGACGATGCGACGCTGTTCCAGCCCGGCGGAAAATGGCGCGAGGCGCACAACCCGGTGGTGACCGCGGAGAATGCCGGCGAGACGCTGTTCCTGCGCGTCGAACGGCAGACCTTGCGCCGCCTGCCAGGCTCGGGCGCCGTGCTGTTCGGCATTCGGGTGCATGTCTACAAGCTGGCGACCGCCATCGCGTCGCCTGCCGCGGCCGCGCGGCTCGCGGACGCAGTGCGCGCGCTGCCGCAGGCAACCCTGCACTACAAGAGCCTGCTGCCAATCCGCGATGCATTGCTCCAGTGGACGGACGCACGTGCGGAATGCAGCGATCCGATGAATGGGTCCGAACGCGCCCGGTGACGCCGCGCCCCGATGTTTACCGATCCTTCACCCGGTCCGGCGCACTCTGTCCGCCCCAGTCTCCGGCCAGCAGCGATGCCGCTTCATTCCGGCCCGAACGTCCACGCCGCCCACCCCCGCCTCAACGCCGGGCCCTTGTGGCTGCTGTACACCTGCACCTGTCTGATCATCGCCATCCTGCTCGGGGCCGACGTCGCTGTCTCGCTGAACCTGCGGGAAGCGGCGCTGCGCAATACCGAGGTCAACCTGCACAACATCGGCCTCGCGCTGGCAGAGCAAGCGGATCGGGCGTTGCAGGGCGTGGATCTGGTATTGGCCAGCACGGCCGAGTTCGTTGTCGCCGAGGGCGCCGACAATGCCGCTGAATTCCAACGCAAGATGGCCAGCCGGCGGGTGCATGACCTGCTGGCGGAAAAGCTGGTCGGCCTGCCCTATATCAACGCCGTGACGATGATCAATACGCAAGGCGATCTGGTCAATTTCTCCCGCTACTGGCCCATCCCGGAGGTCAACGTCGCCGACCGCGATTATTTCAAGGCGATGCTCGGCGATCCCACGCTGCAACGCTTTGTCAGCGCCCCGGTGCGCAATCGTGGCGACGATACCTGGACGATCTATCTCGCCCGTCGCGTACCCACCCGCGACGGCAGCTTCGCCGGTCTCCTGCTCGGCGCGGTCGATCTGAAATACTTCGAAGACTTCTACCATAGTGTGTTGCCGGGCGCGGGCAGCGCGATCTCGCTGATCCGCATGGATGGCGGACTGCTGGTGCGCTATCCGCCGGCACAGGCGATCGGTGCGATTTTTCCGTTGGGCGGGTTGCGTGCGTTGGGCGGTGGCACGACCGGGCTGCTGCGCGATCTCAGCCCGGTGGACGGCTCGCTGCGCATCAAGGCCGCGCAAAAGCTGACCAACTTCCCGCTGTTCCTGCTGGCGACGCAGACCGAGGCGGCGGCGCTGGAAGGCTGGTATAGCGTCGCGCTCGCGCTTGGCCTGGTCACTGCGGGATGTGCGGGTGCGATCCTGGTCGCCGCTTTGGCGATCGGCCGCTGGTGGCGCCAGGAGCAAATGCTCGGCAGCGCACGCGCCGAACGTGCCGAGGCGGATCGGGCGCGCGCCGTGGCCGAGGCCGATCTCGCGCGTGCGCAGGAGCGGCATGCCGACGACGCCAACCGCGCCAAATCCGGCTTCCTGGCGATGATGAGCCACGAGATACGCACACCGCTGAACGCCGTGCTCGGCCTCACCAGCAGTTTGCTCGATGCATCGCTCACCACGGCACAGCGCGAGGTGGTGACGGCGATTCACGATTCCGGCGACAGCCTGCTGCGGATCCTCAATGACATCCTGGATTATTCCAAGCTCGACGCCGGACGGATGACGTTCGAAGCGGCGCCCTTCTCACCGGCCACTCTAACGCAGAACGCGATCAGCATCCTTGGCCCGCGCGCGCGAGCGAAGGGGTTGGCGATCGTCGCGGAAGCGGATGCCACGTTGCCGGCCGGATTGCTCGGCGATGCCGGACGGATCCGTCAGGTGTTGCTCAACCTGGTGTCTAATGCGGTGAAGTTCACCGACGCGGGTGCGGTCACGATCTGCGCGCGCTGTGTCGGCCGGGATGCCGATGCGGCCACCATCGAGTGGTCGGTCCAGGACACCGGCATCGGTATCGCGCCGGATCGGATCGGCCATCTGTTCGGGGAATTCGTCCAGGCGGACAGTTCGATCGGCCGGCGTTTTGGCGGCTCCGGCCTTGGCCTGGCGATCAGCAAGCGGCTGACGGAGCAAATGGGGGGGACGATCGGGGTGAAGTCGGCGGTCGGGGCCGGCACGACGTTTCGCGTGCGGCTGACGCTGCCGGCCGCGGAGGCGCCGGTGGACGCGCAGCCAACCGAGGTGGATGCGCCACGCGCCCTGGAAGCGTGGCTGGCAGCGCTCGGCCGGCCGCTGCGCATCCTGTTCGCCGAGGACAATCCCACCAACCAGTTCGTCGCACTGCAAATCCTGAAGGGCTTGCCGATGCAGGTGGACGTCGTCGGCGATGGTGTGGAGGCGGTCGATGCCGCATCGAGCTTCGCCTACGACGTGATCTTCATGGACATGCGGATGCCGGAGATGGACGGGCTGGCGGCGACCCGGCTGATCCGCCAGCGCGGCGGGTCGCTGGCCCGGGTGCCGATCGTGGCGCTGACCGCGAACGCGTTTCCCGAGGATGTGAAAGCGTGTTTCGACGCAGGAATGAACCACTTCGTGACCAAGCCGGTCAGCAAGGACGTGTTGCTCGCGGCGATCCTGCGTGCCTTGTCGCCGCAGGCGGCGGCCGGTCCGCTGGTTCCTGCCGCCGGCGAGGCGGATGCCACGCGGGCTTTCGACGCGGCTGCGTTGCAGGCGCTGGCGGAGGACATCGGCCATGACGGCGTTGCGGAGATGCTCGACGTGTTCCAGCAGGAGACTCGGATGCGGCTGCAACGCATGGCGGTTCCGCGACTTCCGGCGGCGACGCTGATGCGTGAGGCGCATACCTTGAAGGGAGCAGCGGGCACCGTCTGTGCACCGTTGCTGCGGCGCCGTGCGGAGGCGATCGAGGCTCGGTTGCGCGCCGGTGCTCCGATCGATGCGGGCGATGTTGCGGGCCTGGCGGCGGCGCTGCAGGCGTTTAGCGATGCCGTGGAGGCGAGCGGCGTTATGGTGCCCGTCACGGTTTGAGGGCCGACTGCGGTGTCTGCCGCGGCAGGGCCGGGGGGCCCGCCACAAAGTGGGTGGCCGGGAGTGGGCGGTCAGTAAACCTGGTCGCCGACGATCTGCGTACGCCGCATGATCCGGCGGAACGGACCGGCGTCATGCACCGCGAGGTGCTTGGTGCAGCGCTTGTCCCAAAAGGCGATGGATCCGTTCGCCCAGCGAAAGCGGCAGGTGAACTCCGGCCGGTGGCCATGTTCCAGTAGGTAATCCAGCAGCGGCTTGCTTTCCGCTTCCGTCCAACCCTCGAAGCCGACGGTGTAGGAGCGGTTGACGAACAGCAGCTTGCGGCCGGTTTCCGGATGGGTGCGCACCACGGGATGAACGCTGATCGTTTCGCGCCAGTCAGGATCCTCGCGCACCTTGGTCGAGCGGTGCGCGTTCATTCCGGCCTGCGGACCGGCAACCATACGGTCGCTGTGCACGGCGCGCATGCCTTCGAGCGTGCGCTGCAACCCGTCCGACAGGCTTTCGTAGGCGAGATACTGGTTGGCGAACAATGTATCCCCGCCATAGGGCGGTACTTCGATGGCATAGAGGATGGCGCCGAGCGGCGGCTCCGCCACCATGGTGGTATCGGTGTGCCAGTCCTCGCCGACGATCTTCTTGTCGCCGGGTTCGCGACTTATATCGACGATCTCCGGGTCGGCACTGACGCCCTTGTAGTTCGGGTGGATGAAGATCTCGCCGAAGCGCCGGGTGAAGGCCTTGTGCCTCGCTGCGTCAAGCTTCTGGTCACGAAAGAAGATCACGCCGTGATCGAGCAGGGCCTGGCGGATCTCGGCGATCGCGGTATCGGTTAGATCCTGCGCCACATCGACGCCGCCGATTTCGGCTCCCAGGGCGCCGGCGATCGGCGCGATTTCTATTTGGCTGTTCCGCATCGGTGCTGTCTCCTCGAATGGACGTTGAGCGCTGCGGAATCATGGGTCAAGTTGCTCGGTGCTCGAAACCGGGAAATGAGTGAGGCGCCATGCCGGATCGGATCGTCTACAAGATCATGTCGGCCGCGGAGCTGCAGCAGATGCAGCGTGAGGGGGTGTTCCGTGGATCGCCGGTGGATATTGCCGATGGCTACATCCACCTGTCATGCGGATCCCAACTTGCTGCGACGCTGGACAAACACTTCAGCGGGGTCGATGGCCTTATGCTTGCCGCCGTGGACCTGTCATTGCTTGGTGACACCGTGCGCTGGGAGCCGGCGCGCGGGGGAGAGTTGTTTCCGCACATCTATGGCCTGTTGCTGGTCGGCGCGGTGGTATCGGTCGCAACGGTCGAGCGGACCGCCGATGGAGCGGTCAGGCTGCCTGGTTAGGGCATTTGTTGGCGTGACTGAAATCACCAAGAGCCTCTGTCATTGCGAGTTGGCCACCGGCCGCCGGCCGACCCGCCCTGAATGAAACTGCGAACGTCGTCGGGATAAGGACCCTCCCCTCCCTCAAGGGGAGGGGGAGGGTCTTTATTTCGAACCGGCCGGTCAGGCTTTTGACCGCTGTGCTGCCTCACGCTCATAGACGGCCAGGAAAGCCTTACCCATCAGCGTGCCCTCGCTGTCGATGCATTTGCGCAGGACCAGGGCACGGGTAGCCTGAACGGACTTATCGTCAGGGGCTGCCTCGCTGGCGACTTCGGCGAGATGGGCGGCGAGGCGGGTTTTGCCTTGCCTGGCCAGAACGGCCGCCCGCCTGGCAACGGTTTTGGCACCGCCGGCCAGCCGCGCCAATTCCATGGCGACATCGGCTGCCCTCGCGGGCTTCAGATGCGCCGGATTGCCATCGAACCAACCGGCGTAAAGGTGGTAGATGGCCCGCACCAGAAATTCCGGATCATCGTATTTGGCGCGCAGGTAGGGCAGCGACAGATACTCGGCCGGCGCCGTGACTTCATGCAGCACCTCGTCGAGCGTGGCTCCCCGGTTCATCAGCGCCAGACACTCGCGGACCAGGTGCTCCAGCACTGCCGCACCGTTGCGTAGTACCTGGGCGGCGCGCGTTCTGCCGAAAATGACCGGGCCATGTCCCGGGATGACAATCTCCGGCCTCAGTTCCGCCATCTGGCGCAAGGCGGCGGCCCATTCCGCCGCGTAACGTTGCACCTTTCTCGGATTACCGGCGTTCGGAAACATCCAGATAACGAAGTCGCCGCTTACCAGGATCGAGCGGGTGGAAAGCCAGACGAAGGTGGCGTCGTCGGTCTCGCCCCGGCCATGGAACAACTTGATCCGCTCCCCGCCAATCACCAGCGACAGCGTATCGTCATAGACCTCATCGGGCTGCCGGTCGCCCACCGGATAGACAAAGGCCGGATCGTTGAACTGCTGGCTCTGCACGATGCTGTTGAGGCCCTGCGTCAGCTTATAGCGGTTCATCCGCCGCGCCACGTCGCGGTGGGCAATGATCCTCGGGGGCGGCAGGCCGTTCGCCTTCGCCTCCTGGTCGATGGCGGTAATCCCTCCGGTGTGATCGATATGGCCATGGGTGTAGATCACCGTATGGATGGGGCTACGGTTCCAGGTCCTGATGAGTGCGAGGACTTTCCCCCCGGTCGCCCGATTGGCCGTGTCGATCAGCACCAGCCCGTCGCCCGTGCGGATCGCGGTGACGCTGCCGCAGAAATAGGTGGTGTGAACCGTGATGACACCGTCGGCGACTTTGGTAATGGCACCCTGCGAGACCGCTTCCGTCCATTCCTCCATCTGCGCCGAGCCGTTCCAAAGCTGTTCAAACAAGGGGTGCTCACGCATGCGATCTCCTCCGCCGCCGTCTCTGACGCCTTAACACCATTGCCGTGGCAGGCCACTACCACGCCCTGACCCGATTGCTCGCGCGCCGCAGCATGCGGCATGATGCGCGTCCGTCCAACGAAGCAGGAAAACCCGCATGTTGATGAGCACCGACCGGATCCTGGTCAGTCATGTCGGCAGTCTGCCGCGTGGCGAACGATTGACTGACCTGCTGATCCGCCAGGAAGCCGGCGAGGCGATCGACACCGCCGAACTGGCCCGCGAGGTGGAGACGGCAACCGCGCATGTGATCGGCAAACAGCTCGAAGCCGGTGTGGACGTGGGCAACGACGGCGAACAATCGCGTGTCGCCTTTCAGACCTATGTGCCGCGCTGCCTGTGCGGCTTCGGCGGCGAGTCCAAGCGTCCCCCGGCGCGGGACCAGATCGAATTCCCCAGCTACGTCCGCCAGTCCGCGGCGCGTTTTTCGCATACCGCGCGCACCGTGAACGCGCCGGCCGCGTTGTCGGAGGTGCGCTATGTGAACAGCGCGCCGATCAAACAAGACGCCGAGCGGCTCAAGCGCATGGGCGGCCGGTTCAGCGAATGTTTCATGACCGCGCCGTCGCCGGGCATTGTTGCGACGACCATGCTCAACCAGCATTACGACAGCCACGAGGCTTATCTCATGGCCCTGGCGAAAGCGCTGGCCAACGAATATCGCGCCATCCACGACGCCGGGTTGATCCTGCAAATCGACGCGCCCGACCTGGCGATGGAGCGGCATCGGTTTTTCGACGGCCTGAACGACGCAGACTTTCTCCGCCAGCTCGAACTGCATATCGCGGCGATCAATCTGGGCATCGAGGGCATACCTCGCGACCGTATCCGGCTGCATGTTTGCTGGGGCAACAACGACGGTCCGCATATCTACGACATCGCGATGGCCGCCATCCTGCCCGAGCTGTACCGCGCCGATGTCGGAGCACTGTCGATCGAGTTCGCCAATCCCCGGCACCAGCACGAATACGATGCATTGCGTAGCAATCCGCTGCCCGCGCATATGCTGCTGATGCCCGGCGTGCTCGATACCACGACGAATTTTGTAGAGCACCCGGAACTGGTCGCCCGGCGACTCGAGGAAGCCGTGTCGGTGGTGGGCGACCGCGAACGGGTGATCGCCGGAACGGATTGCGGCTTCGGCACGTTCGCCGGCCGCGAATACGTGGCGGAGGAGATCGTCTGGGTGAAGCTCGCCGCCGCCGCCGAGGGTGCGCGCATCGCGTCGCGCCGGTTGTGGGGCCGGGCGGGCGCGTGATGAACACCCATCGCCAGTGCCTCGTGTTTCACCGCGTGTTCACCGTGGTCCTCCGTTCTGCCTTCGTGCGAAAAATGCTTTCTGCCAGAAGCACCGGCGGCCGGTGTTCCCCCTGTTTCAAGGTGCCCCGACGTCGCAGTACTTAGCCGAAGAAAGCAGACCAAGAATGAACGAGCATGCCATGCATGGCCATCTTCTTGCGCTCCACACGTTAGACACGGGGATGCCTGAACGGAAAACCGGCGGCACGCCGTCCACCCCGGTGCCCGAACGATGATCGCGGCGATCAGCCTGATGCGGCGCCAGGACGCAATCGGTCTGGCGCGGTTCCGCCGTCACTGGCTCGATGTCCATGGTCCGCTGGTGTGTGGGTTTCCCGGTCTGCGACGTTATGTGCAGTGCCACGTCATCGCCTCCAGCGCGATGAGCGAGGCCGCCCGGGCAATGCGTATCGACGGGTTTCCGATCCTGTATTTCGATAGCGACGAGGATCGGATCCGCGCGCATCATTCGCCGGAGATGGCCGCCTGCAATATCAATTCTCGGCAATTCGTCGGCGCCGTGTCGCGTGTCATCACGGATGTCATGGGCGACCTGCGATCGAATGCGGGCCGCTTCAGTCTGATCGAGATCTGGCCCGAAGGTGCTTCACCCGTGCCATGCCCGGTGCATTATGGTGTGCGAGAACAAGGCGCCGCGCCGAACAGCGTCATTCCACATCTGCCGGTCACTGCCGGCGCCGTGACCCAGAGTTGGTATGACAGCCTTGTCGATTTGGAATGTGCGGCGGATAGCCTGGACAATTCCCGCACCGCGCGATTTGTTGTTGAAGAACACTGGCTGGTCTGACCGGCCGTCTGCTGTCATCGCGTGGAGCGAGGCGACGAAGCAATGACAGGGATGGCGTAACTCGAGCGCGAACGATGGCGGGAATTATACCAACCCGCCGAACGATTGAGACTCTCGACCGCTTCGCATGGGCCGGCCATGACGGTTAGGGACGGCCGTTGTCGTACGTCAGTCGTTTTGCGGGCTGGTATTAGTGCCTTCGCAAAGAGTTTCTGACAGGTTGGGTGCCGGGCCACCTCGAACTGCCTGTCGGTCGGGGCGGGCTCCGTGCGTTCCAGCCGGGTCAGCCTGGTCACAGTGTTGAACCTGCCATACGTGCACCGGGCGAGGCACCACGACCCAGGGGGCACTAATAAATCACCGGCTCTCGCACCGGAGCACCAAACTCGGTGCGCAAGAAGTCGAAATCGCAGCCTTCGTTGGCTTGATGGACGTGCTTGCCGAACACCCAGCCATAGCCACGCTCGAAATGCTGCGCCGGAGGCGACCAGGCAGCCTTGCGGCGGGCCAGCTCAGCGTCCGACGCCTCCATCCGGATGCTGCGAGCCTACACGTCCACGCTGACGATGTCGCCGGTGCGCAACAGCGCGAGCGGACCACCGACGCGCGCCGCTGGCGCGATGTGCAGCACGCATACGCCGTAGCTGGTACCCGACATGCGCGCGTCGGACAGCCGCAGCATGTCGCGGTGCCCCTGTTTCAGCAGTCGCTTTGGCATCGGCAGCATGCCCCATTCCGGCATCCCGGGGCCGCCTTGCGGGCGGGCGCGACATGATCGTCACTGTCGAAGGGAGTGACCAGGATGCCGGAAATGCCCGTCAGGCCGGCGAGGAGCCGTTCTATTCGCCTATCTCCCGAAATCGTAGCTGGCGAAGCTGCCGCCCTGGTAGCGTTGCGCGGTAGCGTCCAAGGGATTCGGCTGGCGCAGGATTTCCGCCGCGTAATCCTCGGCGTTCTGCTTCGGTTGATAGCCCAGGCGCTCGCAGCCAACGGGCTTCCAGTAACCGCGCGTGTTGTTCGACACGCCCCATGCGACCAGGAAGCCGACCTGCGGTGCCGTGATGCAGGCGTTGATAAACTCCAGCAGATCGTCCAGGCCGAACCACGTGCTGAGGTGGCGGAACTCGGTGGGACGTTCGATCGCGCTGCCGATCCGCACGCAAACGCTCTCGATGCCGTGCTTGTCCCAGTACAGACGCGCCAGGCCCTCGCCCCACACCTTGCTGAGACCGTAGAATCCATCCGGGCGAAAATCGCTGGCGAGATCGAGCGTTTCCGTGACCGGATGCATGCCGATGGCATGGTTGGAACTGGCGAAGACGATGCGCTTCACCCGATGGCGGATCGCACCTTCATAAATGGCGTGCAACGCGACCAGGTTGTTGTCGATGATCTCGGGCAGCGGGCGTTCGACGCTGGTGCCGGCCATGTGGATCAGCACCTCGACGCCGTCCAGCAGACGATCGACGATGGCGGGGTCACGCAGGTCGCCGTGGAAGACGTCTTCGCCGGGGTGCAGCGGTTGCAGCGCGGTGCGGCCACCGGCTGAACGGAGGTCAATGCCCTGGGCGAGCAATGCCGGGCGGAGAAATCGCCCCAACTGGCCGCTGGCACCCGACAAGGCAATCTTGGCTTTACGCAGACTGTCCGGCATGGCGTTCCCCCGTTCCCTGGGTGCCGACGGACGGATCGTCCAGGCCCCTGGCGCTGCGGCATCTTGTCAGGATAAGACTTATCTGTCAACTTGTATTACAAGTTGTGGAGTTGTGTTTGGATTCCTGCAATTGTTAAGGCTGCAATGTGTGGGGTGCAAAGGTGGCTATGACGATTATCAAGGCGGAACTGCACCGCCGGGAAAAACTCAGCGACCAGTTGTATGGCCAGATTTTAGAGCAAATCGTCTCCGGCTCGTTGCGAGAAGGCGACAAGCTGCCGTCAGAGAATCAAAATCTGCCAGTCGTTTCAAGTCTCTCGCCCCACGGTGCGCGAGGCCTTGATGCGTCTGCATGCGGATGGCCTGGTCACGACCCGGCAGGGGTCCGGGACCTTCGTGGAGAAGCGGCCATCAGGGCATCTTACGCAGTTGGCGCATGTTTCCGATATCGACGGCATGCTGCGGAGCCTGGAAGTGCGTGGCGCGCTGGAGAGCCATGCGGCGTCGCTGGCCGCCCAACGGCGAACGCCAGAGCAAATGGCGGCTATCGCAGACGCGTTGGCCGCGCTGCAGGCCGCCTTTGACGGCAGCGACGTCCCCTCCCGAGCCGATTTTGCGTTCCATCGGGCAGTGGCGAACGCCAGCGGGAATGCATTGTTCGTCGATCTGTTGGAGGTGCTCCGCGAGCCGATCGAACGCGCGATGACGGTGGCGCTGAGCATCACCCGAACCGGCTCTCGCGAGCGGGCGAGGCGCGTGCTCGAAGAGCACGAGGCCGTCGCCGAAGCAATCGAGCGGGGCGATGCCGAGGCGGCTGGCCTGACAATGCGCTATCATCTGCACCGGTCGCGACAGCGGGTCATCGACGGTCAAAGGGATCTATGAGTTGGCCATGGCGACTTGTCTTGCAGGTCGGGCCTCAGAGGCCATCGACTGACAAGTTGTAGGACAGGATTTCTCAGCGGAGACTATGTCAGGCCTGGGGGCGCCGGGCATCGGTCGAGGGCGCCGGTCGGACGAAACGTAAGGGAAGTGCGGTGCATTAGGGTTGCGACTGTGCGACCCGGAACGCATAGGTCCGCTCTCCACCCGAAGCCATGCCAATGTCCGCCCTCTCCACCATCGCCCAGACAGGAATATTATACCCGCCCGCAAAACGATTGGCGTACGACAACGGCCGTCCCTAACCGTCATGGCCGGTCCATGGCCCCGGGACAAGCGCCCGGGGCCATGGGCCGCCCATGACGGGAAAACGGATCGGCGTGCCACCAGCCGACTCGTTCACAGTTGGGCGTCGCCAAAGAAACGTCATCCCCGCGCAAGCGGCCGTTGATCCCGGCCGCCGTCATCTTCTCCATCGTGCAAAGGTCGAGGCTCGGATCGTTCGCCTTCCCGGTCGCCCCCGATCATCGCTCGCATTCAACGTGAGCGTGACCCGGCGCATAGTGGACAGGCGGTAACCCGATCATTATGCCGCAACGACCGGTTGCCGGCGCCCGTGACACCCGGCGTCCGTGCCAATCGCGTGGGAGGCTCCGATCGATCAGGCCGCACCCTTGCCGATGCTAGACGACGAGGGCGCTGCCATCGTCGATCTCCGGTTCGAACGCCCGCTGTTCGACGTCTTCGCCGAGGTTGCCGCACGCCAGCCCGACCATCTCGCGGTGGACGACAGCACCGCACGGTTCAGCTATGCCGAACTGCGCGATCGGGCGCTCGCGCTGGGGGCGCGCATTGCCGCGGCGGTACCGGCCGACGGGTTAGTTGGGGTCGCGCTGCCGACCACGGCGCTATATCCGGTAGCTTGGCTGGCCTGCTTCGCCGCCCGCCGCGCCTTCCTGCCGCTCGATCCCTACCTGCCCGCGGCGCGCAACCAGGCGATCATTGCCGAGGCCAAGCTCGCCGCCGCGATTGTGCCGGCGGGAGCGCCGGAGCAATTGGGGTGGCTGCCGGGCGAGTTGCCGCGCATCGCGATGACACGGGACGCCGATCCCGCGGCGCCGGCGCTGGCAGCGGGCCGGCCGCAGTCTCGCGTCGGCATGGTGGTGTTCACCTCGGGTTCCACCGGGCGCGCCAAAGGCATCGCGCTGCATGAGCGGTCGTCGCTGCGCAAGGCGTTGCATTATCGCGCAGTTGGGCTCGGCCCGGCGGACCGGTTGCTGCCGCTGCATCCGCCGACCACCAGTGCCGGCGCCCGCGATACGCTCGGTGCATTGCTGTGCGGGGCGAGCCTGCACCTGGTGGACCTGAAGCGCGACGGACTGGCGCGGGCGCTCACGCTGTTGCGCAGCGGCGGCATCACGGTCTGCGCCACGGTGCCGGCGGTGGCGCGGGCGCTGATGGCGATGGATGGCAACGCGGACGCGTTCCGCGGGCTGCGCATCATGCGGCTGGGCGGCGACGTGATCGTCGACCGCGATATCGCCACCCTGGCGGATTTGCTCGGCCCGGCCGCGCGGATCCTGGTCAGCTTCGGCATGACGGAGGCGGGTGGCGCGCTGATCCAGCGGGTGATCGACCCGAAGGCGCCGGTGGAGTCCGGACGCATAGCAATGGGCACGCCGGTGGCTGGCCAGACGGTCAGCGTGGAAGATGCAGCGGGCAATCCGGTCCGCCCGGGTGAGACCGGCGAGCTGGTCATCCGGGGCCGCTATGTCGCGCTGGGGCATTGGGTGGCCGGTCGGCTCGATCAAACCGAATTCCCTGCCGACCCCGCGATGCCCGAAAGCCGCTGCTTCCGGTCTGCCGACCGGTTCCTGCTGCGGACGGACGGCATGCTGGTGCCGCTCGGGCGGGCCGACCGCCAGGTGAAGATCAACGGCATCCGGGTCGAGCCGGGCGATACCGAGGCGGCGTTGCGCAAGCTGCCCGGGGTCGCCGATGCCGTGGTGATGGCGCACGGCGATCCCGAGGCTCCGGTCTTGCTCGCGTTTGTCGCGCCGGCGGCGGCGCCGGCGCGGTCGGCGCGGGCGGAAGCGCAGCTTGTGCGTGGCTGGCGCGCCGCGTTGGCAGAGTTGCTGCCGCCGCAGCAGGTGCCGGCGCGCATCCGGGTGGTGCCCGCCATTCCGCTGCTGCCTAGCCTGAAGCCCGACCTGGCCGCGCTACGCGCCCTGCCGCAGGACGACGTGCCCGGCATCCTGTCCCGCTTCGGCGCCTGGTTGCGCGGCGCGGCGGGGGTGGCCGGTGCGCGCAGGAGCGAAACGCCGATGCGGTGAGTGTCCGCAATCGTGGGTGGAAGGGCGACGGGGACAACAATCCGAAGAAATTACCGGCCGCTGCAATATTTTGTTACATTGAAGCATTGTTGCTCACAAAATTGTGCCCCGGGTCGTTTGTCTCGCGGGATGACACGGCATGTCTTCCGCAGGCAGAATAATATCTGAATGGTTTGCTGATTCCGATGCGCGCGATTTGTCCTGGGCGGATCGCGTTGTCGTTGGAATGGCTTCGGCGGGCCGGGGGAGTCATGAACGTGTCGCTGACAAACGTTGCGCATGGCGAAACCATCCTCGCACGCGAGCAAACCGGTGCGACGCGGCTGGGGGAGCATTCGGTCACGATGCGCCAGGCGGCGTTGCCGACCCCGATCGCCACCGCGCCGGCGACGCGCCTGGCCCGCAAGGCGGTGGCGCGTGCGTGGATCCGTGTGCTCGATCGGCGCTCCCTGCGTGCCGATCTTCCGTTCGACGAGGCCGGCGGCGACTCGCTGCGCCTGATACGGCTGATCTTCGAACTCGAGTTGCAATGCGGGACCAGCCTGGAACTGGCGCCGTTTTCGGGCGACCTGCGGCCGAGCGACATGGCGCGCGCACTGGATCGCTGCCTGCGCTCGCACCGGGCGGATGATGCCGAGGACGATGCCGATGCGGTCCCCGATGTGTTCCTGCTGCCCGCCATCGGCGGCGACGATCCGCGCCTGGTCAATTTCCGCGCCGTGTGCCGGCCGGCGCTGCGGGTCGAGTTGATCGAACTCGGCGACTGGCCCGAACTGATCACGCCGGGCTTCGACCTGACGGCCCTGGCCGCAAGCCTGGCGCAGCGGATCATGGATCGTGCGCCATCAGGTCCCTTGCGGCTGGCCGGCTGGTCGTATGGTGGCCACCTGGGCGTCGCCGTGGCTGCGGCTCTGGCCCAGGCCGGCCGGAACGTGGTGTTCCTGGGCATCCTCGACACCACCACGTCGCCTTTGACCTTCGCCGATCTGGAACCGCAGCGGCGGCCGACCCGGTTGGAGAACCTGCGTCAGGTGCCGGCCTGGATCCGTGCCGGCGAGTTCACCAACCGGCTGGCGGATTTCACCGTCACGCGCGTGGTGGCGCGGCCACGTCTGTTGCAACGCGCGGCGCGGTGGCGTCACGTTTGGCTGCCGTTCGGGTTCGGGTTTCATCTGAACCGCCGCATGGGTCTGCGGCTGCGGCGCGACCTGCTGGAGGCCTGGCGGTTGCGGCGGGAGCCTCCCCCGGCGTTGTCCGTCGCCTCGCTGGTGTTGTTCCGTGCGGCGGAGACCGAGCCCTTCGCGCCGGACGAGGTGGGTTGGTGCGCCGCCTATCCGGATATCAGAATTGTCCCGGTGAGCGGCGATCACACGACCATGCTGGAACCGCCGCATCTGGCGACGCTGACCACGCGGTTCATCGAGGTGGTGCAGGGGAGGTATTGAGAGGCGTGGGACGTTAAGCAAGCAAGCTATCGGTCACAGCGCAGCCGTTGGCTTGTGGCGCGCCATGCCTCGCTCCGCCGCAATCGTGCGTCGCGCGCCAAAGCAAGCAAGACTCAACGCAAATGAACGCAAATAAGCCCAGATGAACGCGAATACGCCCGATTTACCGCAAACCACACCGTCATCCCCGCGCAAGCGGGGACCCAGCGGCATGGGTCCCCGCTTTCGCGGGGATGACGATTTGTTGTGGCGGTTGCTACATAATGCCGCGTTCATTTGCGTTGAGTTTTGCTTGCTTTGGCGCTAGCCGCTCTGGGCGCCATGTGAATTCTGGAAATCACCCCAGCACGCGAGAATTTGCCAGGTCAGTAGTACAAGATCTCATACCAACCCGCAACACGATCGACGTACGGCACCGGCCGCCCCAACCGTCATGCCCGGTGACTTCGGCCCGGCCATGACGGTTGGGGCGGCCCGTGCGATGCCGCAGAGAATCGGTCGTTCGGCGGGTTGCCATCATACCAGTTCTTCGAGCAGCACCTTCGCATCTTTCAAATCAGCCGTATCGAAACCTTCGGTGAACCAGCCGTAAACCGGTGCCAGCAGACCGTGCGCCTCACCCCGCCTGCCTTGCTCCCCCCATAGCCGCGCGAGGCTCATCGCGGCACGCAATTCCAGCCATTTCGCTTCTTGCGCCTGTGCGATCCGGATCGCCTGCTGCAAGCTGGCTTCGCTCTCATCGAGCCGGTTCTCGGCCCAGTCACACGGTCCCGGTCACGCGGTGCAGTTCCGCATCCCAGTAGTGCTGCCCGGTGGCGTCCGCCGTTTCCAGTCCCCGTCGCACCGCATCCAGTGCTGCCTCCGGATCACCTCGCCGGATCAGGCCCTCGGCCAGATGCGCCAAACCATAAGGCAAGATATACGTCTGTCCGATCCGGATCCAGTTTGTTACCCCGTCGCGGAGCAGCGCGACACCGTCATCGACGACACCTTGTCCGAGCAGAACCACGCCACGCATCATCGAAGGTTCGTGGAGTGTCGAGAAGTCTTTGTTCCCTGGCCGTCAATTCGGAGGCTTCAAGTTGCCTCAGAGCGCGGGTATGCTCGCGGCGAAAGAGATCGACGATGGCGGAAGCAAATTGTGCGATAACCAGCGTGAATGGGTGGGCCAGCCGCTCCGACAGGGCGAGGAAGGAGACCCTTCGCGCGTGTGCCCGTTCCGGATACCCGAGCAACATTTCGGCCATCGCGCTGTTGAATCCCGCGCAGGCAGCCGGATCATGCCCACCATAGACGAAACGATGAAATCCATGCCGCACCGGGTCATAAAGCCGAAGGCCGACGTCGGCGAGCGTGACCGCGTTCATCAGGTCCCCGGTTTGGTAGGCCGTTGACCAGGCGGCATGATGCGCCTGTAGCCGCAAGCCATCGTCTGGCTCCTGTTCCGTCGTTTTGAGCAAAGCGGCCGCGAGCGGCGTTGCGACTTTTTCCTCACCGCAGATATGAGCCACCTGCCAGGCCCCTAATAAGGACTCGAACCGTTGTCGCGGATCGCCAACGGCGTCGGCGAGCTCGAGAGCCCGGGCGTACACCGGCCGCGCTTCAGCCCCGCCCTTCGCGGCCATCACGCAGAGCCCCATCGCCAGCCGCAGGTCGATTTCCCGACGGTCCCGGCCCTGGCCCTCGGGCAACGAACGCAGCAGGTCGAGACCCCGTTCGAAACAGACAAGCGCTTCGCTGTTGGCCAATCGCGCAGCGGCCCGTTGCCCGGATTTCAGCCACTGACCAACCGCCCGTTCGGTCAGATCGGCCGCTGTCAGGTGATGCGCAAGCAGCTCCGGCTGGCGATCGATCAGATCGGAGAAATGCTGTTCCAGCGCCGCGACGACCCGCCCGTGCAGCTCCTGCCGGCGGCCGCGCAGCAACGTGCCGTAGGCGGCGTCCTGCACCAGCGCATGTTTGAACAGATAGGACGCATGCGGCGCCACACCGCGGCAGGACAGCAATTCCGCCGCGCCGAGCTGTATCAAGGCCGCTTGCAGCTCCATCGCGGGACGCCGCGCCACCGGCTCGATCAGCTCATAAGTGAACTCGCGGCCGAGCACCGATCCGATTTGCGCGATCTCCTTGGCGGTTTGGCCCAGTCGATCCAGGCGCGCCATCAGGGACGCGTGCAACGTCGCCGGCACCGACGATCCGGTCGGCGATGTCGTCGCCAGCAGCGCGGCAGTCCGATCTTCCCGCGCGGCGCCTTCCAGCACCGCCTTGGTCAGTTCCTCGACGAACAGCGGTACGCCATCGGTGCGTTCGATGATCTCCGCGACGATGTCGGGACTGAGCGCGGCGTTGCCGGCCACGGTTCGCACCAGCGCCTCGCCGTCGTGTTCGCCCAACCGGTTGAGCACCAGATTGGTCACATGGGCGCGGCCGCTCCAGGGCGGCTGAAATTCCGGACGAAAGGTGATCATCAGCAGCACCGGCAGCCGCCGCACCCGTTCGACGATCAGATCGAGCAACTCGCGCGAAGTTGGATCGACCCAGTGCACGTCCTCGAACACCATCAGCACCGGCTGGCGTCCAGCCTCGGCTTCGAGCTGGTTCAGCAGCGCCTCGAACAGTTTCTCGCGTTTGCGTTGCGGGCTGAGGATGAGGTCCGCGGCTTTATTGGGCAGCGACAGCAATTCGCTCAGCAGCGCGATATCGTCGTCATCCCGCGTGCCAAGGGCGAGCAGCGCCCGGAGTTTGTCGAGTTTGACTGGGACCGTGTCGTCACGGGCGAAACCGGCGGCGCGTTCGAGTTGCACGATGACCGGGTAGAGCGCGCTGTCCTGGTGGTGCTGCGCGCAGAACCAGCGCAGGCGCGCGTGCGGTTCGTTCTCGATCTGGTGGTAAAATGCCGCCGTCAGGCGGGATTTGCCGATCCCCGGCTCGCCGGATACCAGGATGACCCGTCCCTCGCCTGCTTTCGCCTGTCCCCAACGGCGTCCCAGCAGATCGAGTTCCTCGGCCCGGCCAACCAACGGAGATGCGCCGGAGCGAAGAGCTTCGAAGCGGCTCAGCACGCCGCTTTCCCTCAGCACCCGCCAAGCGTGCTGAGGTTCGGCAAAACCAGCAAGCTGCTTTGGCCCGAGATCGGCGAGGTCGAACAACCCGCCGACCTGACGACGGGTTCCGTCGGCGATAACGACCGTGTTCGGTTCCGCGAGTCCCTGGACGCGGGCGGCAAGGTTTGGCGTTTCCCCAACCACACCGCGTTCCTGCGACGCTCCAGAGCCTATGAGATCGCCCACCACGGCGAGACCCGTGGCGATGCCGATCCGCACGCGCAATGTGACCGGACCGGATAGTTTTGCAACGGCGTCGATCGTGGCGAGCCCGGCGCGCACGGATCGTTCCGCATCGTCTTCATGCGCCTGGGGGTAGCCGAAATAAATCAGCACACCGTCGCCCATGTATTTGGCGACGAAGCCGTCGAAGCGCGCGACGGTGTCGGCGACTGTGCGATGGTATCCGCTGATCAGTTCGCGCAGATCCTCGGGGTCGAATTGCGTCGATAGCGCGGTCGAGCCGACGATGTCGCAGAACATCACGGTCAACTGGCGGCGTTCGGCTTCCGCGGAACTCGCGGTTGGTTGGGGTGGCGCGGCGGGAAGGTCGGAGGCAACCTGCTTCGGCCCGGCCTCTCGTAGCGCCGCGATGGCGTCCAGCAGGAGCCGGCGATGGCCGATCAGGTTCACGCCGAGTTCCTTGAGGTCGTCGGCCGTCAGGCTGGGCAACACCCGCTCGCCGATCGCATTGTCCCGGAACGCGGTGGCGTATTGTTCAAGTCCCAGACCGCGCAGCCACTCTGTTACGTTCATGCGGTGATCCTTGGCCGTCGCAGCGACAATTTCCCTTGGCCAACGATATCCCTCTGCCTTCCAGCTTGCCAGCCAGAGCGTCGGGGTAGCAGCGACCTCCGATGACTTGCCGGGGCATCGCGCGACAGCGCGCAGCGAGAACGAGTTTGCGGGAGTTTGCGGGTTTAATAGAGCAAACGCCACAAACAACCGTCATCCCCGCGATCAACCGTTATCCCCGCGAAAGATTTGTCATCCCCGCGATCAACCGTTATCCCCGCGAAAAATTCGTCATCCCCGCGAAAGCGGGGATCCATGCAGCTTGGGTCCCCGCTTTCGCGGGGATGACGGTTGTTCGCGGGGATGACGGTTGTTCGCGGGATGACGGTTGATCGCGTGGATGACGAATTTTTCTCGTGAATGACGGTGTGGATTGTCGTGCGAGCCAGCAAAGTGGCGTTTGCTGCTTGGTGCCGGGAGTTCGCCTGGCACAGATCAATGTTCGCCCGTCGCGCCCTGCGCTGACCCGGCCTATCCTGCGCTCCGTAACACCGGGGACCGCAGATGGACCGCGACCTGATCGGCTATGGCGCCAATCCTCCCGATCCGAAATGGCCGGGCGAGGCGCGTCTTGCGCTGAACTTCGTGCTGAATTTCGAGGAGGGGTCGGAACCCTCGATCCCCGACGGCGACCCGGCGTCGGAATGGGGGCTGACCGAGAACGGCGGCGTCGACCCGCACGTGCCCGGGCGCGACCTGTCGGCCGAGGGCATGTTCGCCTATGGCAGCCGCGTCGGCTTTTGGCGGATCATGCGGCTGTTCGCGGAACGCGCGTTGCCGATGACGGTGTTCGGCTGCGCTCTGGCGCTGGAGCGGCACCCTCCAGCCGCCGCCGCGATCCGTGCCGCCGGGCACGACATCTGCTGCCATGGCTGGCGCTGGGAGAAGCACTACGAACTGACCGAGGCCGAGGAACGCGAGCGCATCGCCCGTGCGGTGGCCTCGCTGCAACAGACCATGGGCGAGCGCCCGTTGGGCTGGTACTGCCGCCACGGGCCCAGCGTGAACACGCGCCGCCTGTTGGTGGAGCACGGCGGCTTCCTCTACAACTCCGACGCTTACGACGACGAGTTGCCGTATTGGACGACAGTGCTCAACCAGCCGCATCTGGTGGTGCCGTATACGCTGTCCACCAACGATTCGAAGTTCGGCCGCGGCACGTTTGCCACCGGTGACGACTTCTTCACCTATTGCCGCGATGCGTTCGACTTCCTGTATCGCGAGGGGCGGACCCAGCCGCGCATGCTGTCGATCGGTTTGCACCAGCGGCTGATCGGCCATCCTGCTCGGGCGGCCGGGCTGGAGCGGCTGCTGGACCATGTTGGCCGGTTTGCCGGCGTGTGGACCACGCGGCGGCTGGACATCGCGCGGCATTGGGCTGCTGTCCACCCCGCGCCGGAAGTCGGCTGAAAGCGAGGTTGCAGTGATTGTCAGGAGCTGGCGTGGCCGCGCGGCCGCGGCCGAACAGGAGGCGTACCCGGCGCATTTCCGCGGCACGGTTGTCCCGGAGTTGAAGCGGATCGCAGGGTTTCTGGGTGCGTCGTTGTTGCGCGAGGATTGCGCCGACGGGGTCGAGTATCTGGTGCTGACGCGATGGGAGTCGATGGCGGCGATTCGCGCATTCGCGGGTGAAGACGCAGCGCAGGCGGTGGTGGAGCAGGAGGCGGCTGCGGCGCTGGTCGATTACGACAGGCGGGTACGGCATTACGAGGTGATTGAGGAGGTTTAGCGGTTGCGATCGAAATCGCGTGGCGGAAAGGGCGCGGCCGTATTAGAACCGTAATCGCAACGATATGGGCGAGGTTTATGCTGCTGCAAGGTCAAGGCTGTCTCACAAAGCAGAAGGAACGCCAGGCAGGCTTCACAAAGCTTTCGTGCCATCCCCGGATTCTGCCGTCAGCCGCGGTAAAAAATGCCGCTTTGTGAATGCTTACCGAGCCGTCCCTGAATTTTGTGAGAAACATCCCGCCTTGCGGCAGCATTGGCCCACCAGTTTACGGTGTGCCTTCAGGCATCGCAGGTGCTGTCGGCGGCTGGCATATTGAATTAGAAGCTCGCTGAGACGCAGAGATCGCAAAGATTCCTTCTCTGCGATCTCTGCGTCTCAGCGATCTTCTAATAAATTTACCAGCCGCCAGCAGCACCTGCGCCGCCTTGCGAGCTATCCGGACCGCGATTGAGCCGGGCCTCGGATACCGGGCGGCGTTGCAAACAAGGAGCCGCTGCGCGTCGCGCGACAGAACCGGTTCGCGCGCGCTGCCGATCGTCCCCACCGCGATTGGCCTCCGCCGCTGCCCCCCCCTCTCACTCGGGCTGGAGCGATTGTTGCTCCCCGGGGGATTGCCCGTCGCGGCGATTTTGGCAATGACAGGGCCTGCCGATGAACCCCCGTACCCGCCCATTCCATGGCTGACAGCGCCCCTCGCACCTGGACGCAGCGCCGCCGCCTTGCCGCGGCCTGGCTCAGCGATCGCCGCCAGTTCGCCGAGCCCCGCCTGCCGCGCACCTGCCCGATCTGCGGCTACACCGGCATGTTCGTCAGCGTCGGGCACCCGCCGCGCTGGGACGCGCGCTGCCTGAACTGTGGCTCCCGCGAGCGCCACCGCCTGCTGTGGCTTTGGGTCACCGAAGGCGGCGGCAACAAGCTGGCCGGCAAGCGCATCCTGCATTTCGCGCCAGAGAAGGTCGTGATGCGGCTGATGCGCGGCAATCCGCTGTACGAGACCGCCGATCTGCTCCAGCCCGGGGTGACCCATCGGGTGGACATCACCCGGGTGGCGCTGCCCGACGCCGGCTACGACGTGGTGATCGCCAACCATGTGCTGGAGCATATCCCGGACGATCGCCAGGCGATGCGGGAACTGTTCCGGCTGTTGCGGCCGGGTGGGGTGGCGCTGCTGACGGTGCCGCTGAACGCCTCGCGGCGGGAGACCTATGAAAATCCGGCGATCACCGCGCCGGCGGAGCGGCATGCGCATTTCAGCGCCGAGGATCATGTGCGCTATTACGGCCTGGACTTCGCCGACCGTCTGGCGGAGGTAGGCTTCACCGTGACCACGTTCCGCCTGACCCCGGAAGAGGAGGTGCGCTACGCCCTGTTGCGCGACGAGTGGCTGTACGTTGCCAGCAAACCATGAGCCCTGTCCCGCGCAGCGGGAGGGCTAACGGGCGATGAACGTCCTGGTCCTGAAGCTGGGCGCGCTGGGCAATATCGTGCTGTCGCTGGCTGCCTTCGCGGCGATCCGCGCACATCACCCGGATGCGCGTATCTCGCTGCTGACCACCGCCCCGTACGCCGGGTGGATGGCCGAGGCGCCCTGGTTCGACCGCGTGCTGATCGACAGCCGGCCCGAGTGGTGGGACCTGCCCGGCGTGCTACGGCTGCGCCGCATGCTGCGCGGCGGAGCATTCGACCGGGTCTACGACCTGCAAACCTCCGGCCGCTCCTCGCGCTATTTCCGCCTGTTCCCGCGCGGCGCGCGGCCGGAGTGGTCGGGGATCGCGCCCGGGTGCTCGAACCCCGACCGCGACCCGGACCGCGACCGCATCCACGATATCGACCGCCAGCACGGCCAGTTGCGCCAGGCCGGCATCACCGAGATCCCGGCGGTCGATCTGTCCTGGTGCCGCGGCGACATTGCCCGCTTCGCGCTGCCGCGCCCGTTCGCCCTGTTGGTGCCGGGCAGTGCGCCACACCGCCCGGTCAAGCGCTGGCCGGCGGCGCAGTACCGCGTGCTTGCCGACTGGCTTATCCGGCAGGGCATCGCGCCGGTGGTGGTCGGCACCAAGGGAGAACGCGGTCTGGCGGCTGAAATCCGCGGCGGCGCGACCGCGGCGGCGCGCGACCTGACCGGCCAGACCAGCTTCGGCGACCTCGCCGATCTCGGTCGCGCCGCCACTATCGCGATCGGCAACGACACCGGACCGATGCACTTGCTCGCCGCTGTCGGCTGCCCGGCGCTGGTGCTGTTCTCCGGCGATTCCGACCCGGCGCTGTGCGTGCCGCGTGCGCCGCCGGGCGCCGCGCCGGTGCGCGTGCTGCGCCGCGACGACCTGGCGACCCTCGCCCCGGCGGACGTGATCGAGGCGGTGAGGACGACCATGCCGCGGGAGGAAAAACCGGCGGTGCAGGCTGCGCTGCCGCTATCCGCCCGGGCGTCGGCCTGATGTCGGGCCTGCCGGCCCAGGCCGATGAAGGACCTTTGCTACCGGTCCCCGATGGGGTGCCGCTGCCGCAGCGCTACTGGGCGATCCTGACCATCGCCCTGGGGCTGACCCTCGCCGTGCTGGATGGCTCGATCGCCAACGTCGCTTTGCCGACGATCGCGCGCGATGTGCACGCCTCGCCGTCGGCCTCGATCTGGGTGGTGAACGCCTACCAGCTTGCGGTGACCATTTCCCTCCTGCCGCTGGCGTCGCTGGGGGAGATCTACGGCTACCGGCGGATCTACCAGGGTGGGCTGGTGGTCTTCACCATCGCCTCCCTGTGCTGCGCTCTGTCCGACACGCTGCCCACGCTGACCATCGCCCGCGTGCTTCAGGGCTTTGGCGCCGCCGGGATCATGAGTGTCAACGGCGCCTTGGTCCGCTTCATCTATCCGCGCCGCTGGATCGGCCGCGGGGTTGGGCTGAACGCCACCATCGGCTCGATCGCCTCGGCGCTGGGCCCGACGGTGGCGGCTGGTATCCTGTCGGTTGGCAACTGGCCGTGGCTGTTCGCGGTCAATATCCCGCTGGGCATGCTGGCCATTCCGATCGCCATGGGCCACCTGCCGGTCACGCCGACCTCCGGCGCGCGGTTCGACATCGGCAGCGCGGTGCTGAGCGCATTCACCTTCGGGCTGCTGATCACCGCCATTGCCGGCCTGGGCCACGGCGAGGCGTTCGGGGATGTCGGCGCGCAGTTGTTCATCGTCGTCGGGCTGGCGTTCGTCCTGGTGGCGCGGCAGATGGCGCGACGGGCGCCGCTGCTGCCGATCGACCTGCTGCGGATCCCGCTGTTCGCGCTGTCGGTCGCCACCTCGGTCTGCGCGTTCGTGGCCCAGTCGATGGCGCTGGTGTCGCTGCCGTTCCTGTTCGAGGACACGCTGGGCTTCGATGCCGTCGCGACCGGCCTGCTGATGACCCCGTGGCCGCTGACGGTGGCGGTGATCGCGCCGATCTCCGGCCGGTTGGCCGATCGCTATCCGGTCGGCCTGTTGAGCGGCGGCGGCCTGACGGTGATGGCCATCGGCCTGCTGACGCTGGCGCTGCTGCCGGCGCATCCGGCGCCGATCGACATCGTCTGGCGCATGACGATCTGCGGCCTGGGGTTCGGCTTCTTCAACACGCCGAACAACCGGGCGATCATCACCTCGGCGCCGCCGGTGCGCACCGGGGGGGCCAGCGGAATGCAGGCCACTGCGCGATTGCTCGGCCAGACCATGGGAGCGGCGCTGGTGGCGCTGGTGTTCGGTGTGTTCCCGGTCAGCGGCACCACCGCGAGCATGCTGTTCGCGGCGGTGGCGTCGGTGGGTGCTGCGGCGGTCAGTTTCTCGCGCCGGCTGGGCGGAGGGTCGCGGCGGGAGCGGATTTGAGAGTGAGAGCAGCGACGCGGGCGCGGAAATCGCGTCATTGCAAGGGCAAGGCCTCCCCCTCCCCTTGAGGGAGGGGGTTGGGGAGAGGGGTTCGTGCCGCACGGCCCCCATCTCCCCAGCCCCCTCCCTCAAGCAGAGGGGGAGGCCTTGCCCCTGCCAACCCCTAATTTGGGCAACTATATACGTGACGTACTCGGCACAATCAGCTGTCGACTGGTGGCGGCTTTCCAACTAAATGTTGCACATGGCATCATGCAATGATTTTGAGACTGGACTGGATTGCTACGACCCGGAGCATAGGGTCTTCCCGCATTTGGCCGGACACCATGAGGGGCAGCGACTGTCACCACGAGACGTGCTGCTGATCTTGAAGTGGAAGCTTGGTCGTATAAGGAAAATCCATTCGACGACGGTCAATGAGCAAAATATGGCTCGCATCAATCAAGCCATTCACGATGCCACTATGCCGGAAACGAAAATCGCCGCATTGGAGAGTTTAGCCTCGGTTCCCGGTATCCGCTTAGCAACAGCCACAGCCATCCTGACGGTATGCTACCCGACTGACTTTACGATCATAGATCAGCGTGTCTTGGCGCAACTCGAACTTAACCCCGCTACCACAGACGGTTGGAGCGCACAGGAGTACGTGAGGCGTTATCTGCCAAGGGTAGAAGAGTGTGCTAAGACTTGGGGCTGCACATTACGAGACGCCGACCGGGCATTGTGGGGTCTCTCCGTAAGCAAACGGATCGAGCAGATCATCCACAGCAGCCGGAATCCAGATCAAGATAGTGCGTCAAGTATATAGTCGCCCTAATTTGAACCGGCCAGAGCGTCAGCGAGATCCAGCGAACTCGTACAGCTCCATGAGCGGTACCTCGATGTCGATCTCGGGCATGCGCAGCGTGTCTTCCTCGGTGATGGCGAACGCCGTCCAGCTCTCGCCGCGCCGCTCGAACACCGTGGCGGCGATCGTCCTCTGCTCCAGGATGACGTAGCGCTGGATCGAGGCGACCGCCTGGTATTCCCGCAGTTTCTCGATCCGGTCGGTGCGGGTGATGTCTTCGCTGACCACCTCGAAGACGACCACCGGGGCGTCGATCACGGTTGCATTCGGCTTGACGGGCGTGCAAGTCACGAGGCCATCAGGGTAGCGCGCCTTGCCTGGGGTCAGGATTTTGACGTTAGGCCCAGCGGGGCGGCAAGGTTTGCCCCGTAGCCGTGAGTCCAACGCGCTTTGCAAATGGAACGTTATGCGGTCGTGGGCGAAGGTCCCGCCGGTCATCGCCACCGGCTGAAACCCGTCGAACTCGTAACGCAACTCCTGCCGCTCCTCCCAGGCGAGGAACTCGGCAAGGCTCATCGGCTTGCGCAGGGCTACGTTCATACGCCTACCGTAGCACATGACGCGGATGTGTCGCCATGCGCCGCCGCGCTGCCGCATTGTGCGCACATGGGCCGCCGCATGCGCAGTCGACGGCCTCAGGGTAGTGGCTTTCCGGGCGTGTCCCGCCGGCGCCTGTTGGCGCTGGCCGCGGCATCGCCGCTCGCCGCCTGCGCGTCCACCCCCGAGGTCAAGGATTACCTCGGCGGCGACGGCGGGCAACTGAAGCGAGCCATCCTGGGTTCGCACGGTCCGCTCACCAACAGCGAGCGTGGCGCCGTGCTGTCGTCCTTGTCGCCCGACTTGAGCGCCGATGCGCTGCAACGGCAGTTCGCGTTGCAGCAGGCGTTGTCGGAAAGCCCGCTGGTCACCGGCAACGCCGCCACCATCCTGCGCGACGGCGCGCAGGTCTTCCCCGCCATGTTCGCCGCGATGCAGGCGGCGCGCGATCACATCAACCTCGAGTATTTCATCTTCGCCGATGTGGTCTGCAATGGCATGACACTGTCCGACCTGCTGACCGATCGGCTGCGGCAGGGTGTCGCCGTCAACATCATCTACGACGCCTACGGCTCGCAGGACGCGCCGCCGGCGCTGTTCGACACGTTGCGCGCCGCGGGAGCACGCGTCGTGATGTTCAACCCGCTCGATCCGCTGCGCGCGAAGGTGGGGTGGTCGCCGAACGACCGCGACCATCGCAAGATCATGGTGGTGGATGGCCGTGTGGCGTTCACCGGCGGGATCAATCTCGACAAGGTCTATGAGAATCCCGCCTCGACCGGCGTCCCACCGGACGGCGATGCCCGGCATGCCTATTGGCGCGACACCGCCGTGCGGATCGAGGGCCCGGCGGTGGCCGAGTTGCAAAAGCTGTTCTTCGCCACGTGGAAGCAGCAGAAGGGCCCGCCGGTTGCACCGGCGCGGTATTTCCCTCCGCTGCCGCGGGTCGGCGTGCAGACCATCCGGATCATCGGCAGCGCGCCGGGCGACGAGCGGCCACTCTACTACATCTCGCTGATGACCGCGGTCCTCAGTGCGGCGCAGCGCGTGTGGCTATCCAGCGGCTATTTCGTGCCGCCGCACGAGGAGCGCGAGGATCTCAACCGCACGGCGCGGGCCGGGATCGATGTGCGCGTGGTCGTGCCCAGCCACTCCGACGTCCAGTCCGCGGTCTATGCGGCGCGCGCCGCCTATGGCGACATGCTCGAGGCAGGCGCGCATATTTACGAAGTGCACAACGCGGTGCTGCATTCCAAGCTGGCCACCATCGACGGCGTTTGGAGCGTGGTCGGTTCGTCGAACCTCGACCGCCGCAGCGTGGTGTTCAACAACGAGGTGGACGCCATCATCCTCGGGCGCGACACCGCGGCGCAGGTGGAGGCGATCCTACAACAGGACATGGCGATGTCGCATGAGATCACTTTGGCCGAATGGCGGGACCGGTCGGTCGCCGAACGCTGGGATGAAATGAAGGCGCGGCTGTGGGAATACTGGATGTGACGGCAGGACAGGTCAGGAACCCTCTCCCGCTTCCCGGGAGAGGGTAGGGTGAGGGTGCACCGTGCCGCACGCACCACCCTCACCTGACCTCTCCCGCAAGGGCGGGAGAGGAAAGGCCGTTGGCGGGAGAGGGAAAGGGCCTTACGTCACCACGCGCAGTGCCGGACGGCGCCGCACCGCCAGCCGCCGGTACAGCCCGACATAATCCTCCGCCATCCGTTCTGCGGTGAACCGCTGTTCGAACCGCGCCCGGATCACTGCGCGCGACAGCTCCGGCAGTCGTTTCACCGCCGCACAGGCCTCGGCCATGTTGCTGACCACGAAGCCGGTGACGCCGTCCTCGATCACCTCCGGCACCGAGCCGGCGTTGAACGCGATCACCGGGGTGCCACAGGCCATCGCCTCGATCATCACCAGCCCGAACGGTTCCGGCCAATCGATCGGCAGCAGCAAAGCCTGCGCGCCGCTGAGGAAGTCAGCCTTTTCCGCGTCGCCGATCTCGCCGATATGCTCTACCAGCTTGCCGTCGATCAGCGGGCGAATGACGGTCTCGTGGTACTCGGCGTCCACCCGGTCCACCTTGGCCGCCATTTTCAGCGGGATGCCGGTGCGCCGGGCGATCTCGATCGCGCGATCGGGGCATTTTTCCGGGCAGATGCGGCCGAGGAACGCCAGGTAGCCCGGCTTCACCGGCCGCGGCAGCAGCAGGTCCGCCGGCAGCCCATGGTGCACGGTCGCAATGAAATTGGCATCCGGCAACGGCCGCCGTTGCGCGTCGGAGATCGACACCAGCGGCACGTCGTCGAAACAACGATAGATCGGCGCCAGCTCCGGCAGGTCGAGCCGGCCGTGCAGCGTCGTCAGGAACGGGGTGTTCAGCCGGCTGAACAGCGAGAATGGCCAATAGTCCAGGTGGCAATGCAGCACATCGAACTCATCGGCGCGGCTCGCCACCTGTTCCAGCATCAGCATGTGCGGTGCCATTGCGTCGCGCAGCCCGGTATCGAAGCGCAGCGCCCGCGGATGCATCGGCTCCAGTTTCGCACGCGTCACGGAATCGCCGCTGGCGAACAGCGTCACGTCGTGGCCCATGGCCACCAGCTCGTCGGTCAGGAACGCCACGACGCGCTCGGTGCCGCCATATAGGCGGGGCGGTACGCGATTCCGTGAGCGGTGCGATCTGGGCAATGCGCATGAAGAACTCCCCGTTTGATCAATGTCCTGGGGAGGAAGCGCTCACGATCAGGTTTTTTTGCGGCGCAGCGTGGCAGGAATGCGCCAGCCCAGGCGGATCACGGCGATGTGACCTGCCGTGCCGCCGCCCGGCCGTTCCGTTAGGCGTTCTTCCTGGTGTCGCGGTCCCGTCGTACCAATGTCGGGTATTCGGCATAGGTTTGTCGCAGGGGGAAAGCTCGATGGCACGCCTCGTCGTTGTATCCAATCGGGTTCCGTTGCCGTCGGAACGCGGACCGCGCGCGGGCGGCCTCGCCGTGGCACTGGCCGACGCGCTACGCCCCGGCTCGCTGTGGTTCGGCTGGAGCGGCCGGCGCGCACCCGCCGCCACTGCCGCGGCGCATCTCCAGCAGGCGGAGGGCATCTCCTACGCGACGATCGACCTGACAGAGCATGAATATCGCGCCTTCTATCTGAACTTCGCCAACGGAGCCTTGTGGCCGCTGCTGCATTTCCGGCTCGGCCTGTTGACCTTCCATCGTGAGGACTACGACGGCTATCGTCGCGGTGAACCGCCGCTTTGCCGAGGCGCTGAAGCCGTTGTTGCGGGCCGACGACATGATCTGGGTGCATGACTACCACCTGATCCCGCTCGCCGAGCGTCTGCGCGAATTGGGCGTCGCAAATCGCATCGGTTTCTTCCTGCACACGCCTTTCGTGCCGCCGGCGCTGCTGCATGCCCTGCCGCGCGCCGACGAGTTGCTGCGCGGGCTGTGCGCTTACGACGTGGTGGGGTTCCACACGCGAACCTATCGCCAGGCCTTTCTCGACTGCGTTGGCGAAATCCTCGGCGTGCGGTCCGACAATGACGGGCGCTTCGTGTATCGCGGGCGCCCGGTTCACGCGGTGGTCGATCCGATCGGCATCAACGCGGAGGGTTTCGCCGACGAGGCGGCGCGTGCCGCGCTCAGCATCGAGGCGCGGCAGTTGCGCGAGAGTTTGCCGGAAGGCCGCGCACTGGCGATCGGCGCCGACCGGCTGGATTATTCCAAGGGACTGCCCAGTCGGTTCGAAGCTGTCGCCAGACTGCTCGACGCATTACCCGCAACACCGCCGGCAGGTCAGCATGTTGCAGATCGCTGCGCGTTCGCGGGAGGATGTCGGCGACTACCAGCGGCTGCGGCGCGACCTCGATCGGATCGTCGGCGACATCAACGGGCGGTTTTCCGAATTCGACTGGGTGCCGCTGCGCTACATGACGCGCGCGGTGAAGCGTACCAGCCTGGCCGGCTTTTTCCGCATCGCGCGGCTCGGCATGGTGACGCCGCTGCGCGATGGCATGAACCTGGTGGCCAAGGAATATGTTGCGGCGCAGGACCCGGAAGATCCTGGCGTGCTGATCCTGTCGCGCTTCGCCGGCGCCGTGGACGAACTCGGCGACGCGCTGGTCGTCAACCCGTTCGACCCCGATGAGATCGCCGAGGCGATGCATGCCGGCCTGGTAATGCCGCTCGGCGAGCGCCAGGAACGCTGGGGTCGCCTGCGCGAGGCCGTCTGGCATAACAGTGCGGCACGCTATTGCACGGTTTTTCTGGCATACTTGGCGCAGCCGGAGGCCTGGCCGGAGCCGCGCCGGCTGCGTGCCGCGTCGTAGCCGCGCCACGCACGGCCCGAACGCTTCGGCCGAGGAGTCCATACGCGCATGTCAACAGACCACCCACATCCAAGCGGCGAACTTTCGCTGCGCACGGTCGCGATGCCGGCCGACACCAATCCGGCGGGCGACATCTTCGGCGGCTGGATCATGTCGCTGATGGACCTGGCGGCGGGTGTGGCCGCGGGCACGCTGGCGCGCGGCCGGGTCGCCACCGCCGCGGTGTCCAATCTCAGTTTTCTCCAGCCGGTGAAAGTTGGCGACGTGGTCTGCGTCTATTCCGACATTGTTCGACCGGCCGCGACCTCGATCACGCTGGCCGTGGAGGCGTGGGTGCTGCGCCGTGGCCAGGGCGAGCGGACGCGCGTCACCGCGGCGGAGTTCGTGCTGGTGGCGGTGGACGAGGCGGGAAAGCCGCGGCCGCTGCCGGCGGTTTCATAGGTTCCGCGGTCCGACTGTCGGTGCGCGTCCGCCACGGGCGCTGCACCATTCGGCTGGAATCATAATGGCGGGGCCAGCCGCGGAGGCGTCCCCGTCATGGGCCGGCCATGACGGGAGAACGCATTAGCGCGCCAATACCTCGGCCTGGGCCGAAGCGTTCGCGATCGACCCGGCACGTGTTGGCTCCCATATCCGTGCACACGGAGCAACGGCGGCGACAGACGGCGCCGCAAGCGACGCAGCGCAAAACCAATAATGGAGCAAACATGCAGCAGGCAATCATGGAGGCAATTCCAGCCGCAATCGAAAAGCTCGACCCGCACGAGCAGTATTATTGGATTCCTAGTCCGATCGAAGGGCTGCGGCTGTTCCTGCGCTATCTGCCGCCAACCACGCCGGCGCACGGACCGCCGAAGATCGTGCTTTATGTGCATGGCGGCACATTCCCTTCGGCCTTGTCGATCGCCCATCGCTTCGATGGCGAGTCCTGGCGCGACACGCTGTGCGCCGCCGGCTTCCATGTTTGGGGCGTGGACTTCCATGGTTTCGGATCGCTGTCCGACGCGTATCCCGAAATGGCGGAGCCAGCCGACGCGCATGCACCGCTCGGCCGCGCCGACAGTGCCAGCCGTCAACTTGAATCCGCCGTCCGTTTCATTGGCAACTATCACCGCGCGACACGGATATCGCTGATCGCGCATTCCTGGGGCACCATGGTGGCGGGGCATTTCGCCGGGCGTTGTCCGGAGCTGATAGACAGGATGGTGTTCTTCGGCGCTATCGCGTGGCGCTCAGCGCAGTCTCGGGCCGTGCAACTGCCGGCGTGGCGGCTGATCTCGCTGCGGGACCAGTGGGATCGCTTCGTTGCCGACATCCCGGCAGGCGCGCGGCCGGTGTTGTCGCGGCGGCATTTCGATGAGTGGGGCGAACGCTACCTCGATGCCGATCCGGCCAGCCGCACGCGTTCCCCGCCCGCGGTGCAGACACCCTGCGGCGCGTTCCAGGATATCTTCGACGCGTGGGACGGCCGGTTGCCGTACGATCCGGGGCAGATCCGCGCACCGGTCGCGCTGATCCGCGGCGCGTGGGACAGCTATTGCACCGACGCCGATGCGCGGTGGCTGTTCGATGCGCTGACCGAGTCCCGCTGCGGCGCGACGTGAAGATCGCCTGTGCGACGCATCTGATGCACCTGGAGGAGACCCGCTACGCGCTGTATCGCGAGGCGCAGGTGTTCCTCGAAGGCGGCGACCAGCCGCCGAATTAGGAGCACGACCATGTCGGACATTCACGCTACGGCGCAGGTGGATGCGATCTGCGCTGCTGCGCGTCGCGCGCCGGAACAGACGGTACGCGCGGGAGGGGCTTTGGAAGGGCAGGGGATTGCGGGGCGGCGAGAACCTACGCAACCAGGCCGGTGTTCGATTGCGTATTTTTGGCTTATGAATCGTGCCAGGTCACCGTGAAGTGCACGCCGCACGTGCCGTTGGTGACGTCGCCCTCCATGTGCTTGCCATCTCGCTTGCCCAGCAACGTGATGCGGTCCGCCGCCCCGTGGATCGTGCCGTCCGGATCGATCGTGGAGTCCACCCAGGTCGCATGGTCCCAACGGTAGGAGAATTGCGCGTTCTGGACGAACAGCGTGACCAGTCCGGGATGCGGGCAGGTGCGGCTGTCGGCCTGGAAGCGTGTGCTTGTGCCGCGATACACGCCGTCGATGGTTGCGGGCGGCGCAGGAGTTCGGGGCTGGCGGCGATGCCGGTTGTGGCGCGCAGGCAGACAGCACGGCGCCAAGGGTTCCGAGCAAGAAAAAGCGGATCGCGAGCATTGGACTCCAGCCGAGGCAAAGCACATCTCATGCGGCCGGTTGCCGGATTCGGCAAGTCAGGGAGACAGGCCTGTACGCTGCACCAGACCAATTTCACCGCAAATGCGCTCGATCGCCGTGTCATGCTACGGAGTTGCAGGGAAACAAGTGCTTCAACCGGTCGCGCCGCGATCCCCCCTGTCATGGCCGGCGCAGTCCGAGGGTCGATCCGCTTCGCACGCTACTTTTGTGCGGTTGCCTCCGTCTCGCGCGGCAGGTCGGTTTCCCAGCCGCCGCCCAGCGCCTTGTACAGGGCGACCAGATTTGCGACACATTGGTCGTGCTTTCCGCCAACTGCTGCTGCGTCTGGAGCAGGCTGCGCTCGGCGTCCAGCACCGTGAGGAAGTCCGCCACGCCCTCCTGGTAGCGGCTCTGCGCCAGTCCCAGCGCCCGTTGGTTCTGCGCCACCGCCAGGATCAACTGATCCCGCCGCGCCTGTTCCGTCTGATAGGCGGTCAGCGCGTTGTCCACGTCGTGCCAGGCCTGGAGCACGGTCTTCTGGTAGTCGACCGCCGCCTCCTCCTGCTGCGCCTCGCGCAGTTGCAGCGTGGACCGAAGCTGTCCACCCTCGAAGATCGGAATGGTGATGCCCGGCCCGGCGGCATACTGCCGCGCGTTGAAGTTGAAGAAGTGCGAGGGCTGCAACGCCTGCAATCCGATGCTGCCCGACAGCGTCACCGACGGATAGAACGCGGCGACCGCCACGCCGATCGTCGCGGTCGCCGCGTGCAGTTGCGCCTCGGCCTGCACCACGTCGGGCCGCCGACGCGCCAGCTCCGACGGCACGCCGACCGGCACCCGGGGCGGCACCGGCGGCACCGGCTGCGCTTGGGCCAGCTCCGAGCGTAATGCGTTGGGCGGCTGGCCCAGCAACAAACTCAGCGCATTGATGTCGGCCGCCTCCTGCTGATCCAGCCGGGGAATTTCAGCCATGGTGCTGCGCAACTGCGCTGACGCGTTGGCTACGTCGAGGTCGGTGGTCACCCCGCCCGCGGCCCGCTGCTGGGTGAGTTGCAGGCTCTCCTGGGCAGTGTGCACGTTGTCGCGGGCGATATGGATCTGCGTCTGTATGCCACGCAGGGCGAGATAGTCGCGCGCCACCTCGGCCAGGCTGGACAGCAGGGTGGCGCGGCGCGCCTCGGCCGCGGCCTCGACCGAGGCGCTGGCGGATTCGACCGAGCGCCGCACGCCGCCCCATAAATCGATCTCCCAGGAGGCATCGAAGCCAGCCTGAAAGACGTTGAATGGCGCCAGGTTGGCGCTGCGCAAGCCGCCGGTGGTGTTGCCCTCCGCACCATTAGCGCCCAGCGGATTGGGTGCGGCGGAGAACACGCCGACGTTGCTGGCCTTTTGCCGCGTGTAGGAGGTGTTGGCATTGATCGTCGGAAACTCCGAGGCGCGGGCCTGGCCGAGCTCGGCACGCGATTTCGCCAGCCGCGTCGTGGCGACCCGCACGTCCAGGTTTTCCGCCGCGACGCGGCGTTCCAGCGCGGTGAGTTCGCCGTCGTTGAACAGTGTCCACCAGTTCGGATCGACCGGCTCAGCGACCGGCACCGATTCTTCCGGCGGCACTGCCTCCCGCGGTCCGCCGAACCAGGATGCGGGCGACGCCCAGGGCGGCGCCTTGAAATCCGGCCCAACGGTGCACCCGGCCAGTGCCAGCACCGCTCCGGCGGCAAGAACAACTCGCAGCATCGCCCCCCACTTCGGCTCCATCCGGCACTAATGCGCCGGCGCCGCCCCTTTTGGTATCCGCGGCAGGAACAGCGCCAGCGGCCAGAGGCACAACGCCAGCACTCCCAACAGCCAGAAGATATCGAGATCACTCATGCCCGCCCGTGCCTGCACCACCCCGTCGATCGGTGCAAGGGGCGTCGGCCATGCATAGCCGTTGCAGGGCGTGACGTGCTCTGCCAGCCGCGCATGGTGGAACTGCGTCCGCTCCTCCAGCGTCGTGGTGCGCGCGGCGGGGGTTCGCCTTTGATGCGGGCCGCGCAGGCGTCGGGTCGGCTAACCTCTCCCGCGGGAGCGGGAGAGGTCGAAGTGCGAAGCACGAGGGTGAGGGCGATCGGGTCGGCACGCAACCCAGACTTGCCGGGGTGACGAGTGTGCGGTTAGCGGCACCCTCACCCTCGGTGCTTCGCACCATCGACCCCCGGGTCAAGCGCCCGGGGGCAGGCTCTCTCCCGCTCCCGCGGGAGAGGTTAGTTTCCTCGCAGCCTGGCTGCGAAGAAGCCATCCATGCCGCCGTGTTCCGGCCACATCCCGGGATGGGTGCGCAGGAAGCCCTCCGGCGTCAGCGCTTCCGGCAGGTCGGCCAGTTCCTCCGGCGTGAACGGTTCGTGCCGCAGCTTGCCTTGGGCGGTCGCGGCGGCGATGCGCTGCGCGCCTTCCTCCGGCTGCAACGAGCACACGGCGTAGATCAGCCTCCCGTCCGGGCGCAGCAGCGCGGCGGCGGCGCGCAGCAGTGTGTCCTGCGCCTCGGTCAGGGACTGCACGTCGCGCGGCCGCTTGAGGTGCGGCACGTCCGGATGGCGACGGATGGTTCCCGTGGCGCTGCATGGGGCATCCAGCAGCACCGCGTCGAATGGCGTGCCCGGGGACCAGGCGCTGGCGTCGGCCTGCACCAGTGTGGCCTCCAGGTGCCAATGCCGCAGGTTGGCGGCCAGCCGCTGCAACCGCTGCGGATCGCGCTCCACCGCCGTCACCACTGCTCCGGTGGCGGCGAGTTGGCCGGTCTTGCCGCCCGGCGCGGCACACAGGTCGGCGATCCGCTCCCCCGGCCGTGCCGCCAGCAGCCGGGCGGGCAGCGCGGCGGCGGCGTCCTGCACCCACAGCAATCCCTGGTCGAAGCCGGGGATGGCATCGGTGTGGGTGCCGGCGGGAAATCGCACCGAGCCGGTCGGCAGCATCTCGCCCCCCTCCGGCGGCGGCGTGCCGGGACGCAGCGTCAGGTCGAGCGGGGCAGGGTGCTGGTGCGCGGTGGCGATGGCACGCGCCTCGGCGCCCCAGGAGCTCCATAGCCACCCCGGGGTATCCAGCCGCGGGCCGTCCAGTTCCGCCAGCGCGGCCGGGCCGATGGTGACCACGCGCCGCAGCACGGCATTGACCAGGCCGGAGAACGGCGCGAGGCCACGCGCACGGGTCAGCGCCACGGCGGTGGCGACCGCTGCGTGCGGCGGCGTGTCCAGCAGCAGCACCCCGGCGGCGCCGAGCCGTAGCACGTGCCGCACCGGTTCCGGGGGCTGCCGCTTCAGAAACGGCTCCAGCACCGCGTCCAGCGTGCCCATCCGGCGCAGCACGGCGCGGCGAGCCGATGCGCCGCGGCGCGATCGCGTGGCGCCATCGCGGCGGGCATGGCGTCGAGCGCTTCCTCCAGCGGCCGGCGGCGGTCCAGCACGGTGGAGAGCAAATCGAAGGCGGTTTCGCGGGTTGGATCGGTCATGGGTGAAGCGGTTTGAGCCGGCAGCGGCAGGCATGCAACCGTGCCTAGGTAATGGTACGGATGGAGCAGGCAACGCTGGCTGCGTAAACAGGGCCTCGCGCCGTCGCGGGGCGATGGTTGCGATGCTTATTGGGAGACGTTCGATGTGACGGGCGGTACACCGGGTCCGCGCGGCTGGAAGTGGTGCGCGCGAAGGACAGGAATATCCTGCTGGGACCCCGGCGCCGGTATCGGGTACCTACGAAACGGTCAACCTGTTCGGTCGCCGCACCGGCCACAGGTTGTTGCGGGACAGGGCGACATCCTACCTGCCCTGCCGCGCGGCTTCACCTGGGCTTTGATCGAAGACTGATCCCGCCGTTAGGCTCTGCGGGGAAGCAAGCGCTTCAATCAGTCGTGCCACAATCCCCCGCGTCATGGCCCCCGGCTATTTCAGCCGGTCGGCGATCTTGTCCAGGCCGGCATGCGCGCAGGCGTCGTCCAGATTGGCGCCCGGGGCGCCGGCGGCGCCGATTGCCCCCACCACCTCGTCTCCCACTTTGATCACCACGCCGCCGCCGAAAAGGATGAGGTGGGGAAGCTGGGTGAACAGCGCGGCGAACCCGGGCGCCGTCTTGGTCCGCTCCACCAGCGCCAGCGTATCGGCCTTGAACGTGGCGGCGGTGTAGGCCTTGTCGCGGGCGCTATCGAGCGAGTGGGCGCCGACGCGGTCGCCCCGCAGCACGGCTTGCGTGACGCCGTCGGCATCCACCAGCACGGCGGTCTCGGCGTAGCCCTGGCTGGCGCAGTGTGCCACGGCCTCCGTTACGGCCTCGGCTGCGAGGGCGGCCGGGATGCGATGGGTGACGATCAGGCCTTGCGCCGACGCGGGCGCCGCGAGCGCGGCGAATGCAGAGGCGGCAAGGGCGATGGCCGGCGATTGGCGATAGGGCATGAGGTTGCCTCCGGGGCGGGTGAGTGGGAATGGGCGAAACGTGGCAGTTTTCTCCTGCCACACCGGGTAGGGCGTTCTGCATATCCTGCCTACCCTCAACACCATTGCAAATCTGGTCGCAAACACTGCAACATCCCTGCAACGCTGATCGGGCAGGGGAGACCAACACCGATGAAGTCGAGTCGGATGACGACGTACATCGTTATCGCAATGGTGCTGGGCATCGCCGTCGGCGGCCTGATCCACAACGAGTTCACCGATCCTGCCGTGGACAAGCTGTTTGCCAGCTACATCTCCTACGGCAGCACGATCTTCCTGCGCCTGATCAAGATGATCATCGCGCCGCTGGTGTTCTCGACGCTGGTCGTGGGCATCGGCCATATGTCGGATGCAGGCGCAGTCGGCCGGGTGGGCGGCAAGGCGATGCTGTGGTTCGTCAGTGCTTCGCTGGTGTCGCTGACGCTCGGACTCATCCTGGTCAACCTGTTCGCACCGGGAGACGGCGTGCACAAGGTGGTCAGCGGTGTTACGTCGGGGATCGACGCACATGCCATGACGCTGGACGGCTTCGTCAAGCACGTCTTCCCGGATTCGGCGATCCGCCCGATGGTCGACAACGAGATCCTGCAAATCGTCGTATTCTCGATCTTCTTCGGTGTCGCCTGCGCGTCGATGGGAGAACGCGCGAAGCTGGTGCTGGAAAGCATCGAGGGCCTGTCTCACATCATCCTGCGCGTCACCGGCTATGTCATGAAGCTGGCGCCGCTCGCGGTGTTCTGCGCCATGGCCGCGACGATCTCCACCAACGGCCTTGGCATCTTGCTGAACTACGCCAAGTTCATGGGGGAATTCTATTTTGGCCTGGTGTGCCTGTGGGTGCTGCTGATCGTGGTCGGCTTCCTGTTCCTCGGTCCCAGCGTGCAGCGCCTGATCAGGCTGGTGCAGGAGCCGTTCCTGCTGGCGTTCTCCACCGCGAGTTCGGAGGCGGCCTATCCGAAGATGCTGGAGCAATTGGCGAAGTTTCCGATCTCGCGGAACATTTCCAGCTTCGTGCTGCCGCTGGGATACTCGTTCAACCTCGACGGCACCATGATGTACTGCACGTTCGCCAGCGTGTTCATCGCCCAGGCCTATGACATTCCGCTGACCCTCGGCACGCAGATCGCGATGCTGCTGACGCTGATGCTGACCAGCAAGGGTGTCGCGGGCGTGCCGCGCGCCTCGCTGGTGGTGATCGCCGCCACGCTCAGCCAGTTCAGTCTGCCGGAGGAAGGACTGCTGCTGATCCTCGGCATCGACACGTTCCTCGACATGGGTCGGTCGGCCACCAACGTCATCGGCAATTCGCTGGCGACGGCAGTGGTGGCGAAGTGGGAAGGGCAACTGATCAGCGACCTCGATACGCAGGAGATGATCGAGGAGATGGAAGTGGAGCCGGCATGAGACCGCCGTTCCGCGTGCGCTTGCCGGCCGCGCTTGCTTTGCTGCTGCTGGCCGTTGCGGCGATATGCGGCGGCGCGCGAGCGGAGGAAGGCGAGCCGCTGACCGGCACGCTAAAGACGATCAACGATCGCGGCACGATCCTGCTCGGCTACCGGGAAACGGCGCTGCCGTTTTCGTTCCTGAACAAGGCGGGACAGCCGGTGGGATTTTCGCTGGACCTGTGCCACGGCATCGCCGAGGACGTGGCGCGAACGCTGAACGTCGATCTGCTGGAATCCGATGCGCCGGCCTGGCAGAAGGGCGTGCGCATCGTCTACGTGCCGGTCAACGCGGATGAGCGGCTGCCGAAGGTCATTTCGGGTGCGGTTGACCTGGAGTGCGGCTCGACGACGGCCAACGCCGAGCGTGCGAAGACCGTGGCGTTCTCGCCGGTGTTCTTCCTGGCGGGCACCAAGCTGATGGTGCCGCTGGCAGCGAAGGTGGCGTCCTATCGCGACCTGGGCGGCCGCACGATCGTGGTCGGCGCCGGCACCACCAACGCCGAGGTGATCCGGCGTCTGGCCAGCCGGGCGTCGCCGCCGATTACGGTGGCGGAGGCGCCCAATCTGGACGCTGCCTATGGGATGCTCGTCGCGGGCAAGGCGGATGCGTTCGCGTCGGACGACATCCTGCTGTACGGCTTCGTCGCCACGCGTCCGGAGGGTCGGCGTTTCGGCATCGTGGGGGATTACCTGTCGTTCGAACCATACGCGATCACGTTGCGCCGGGACGATCCGGCGTTCGCCGATCTTGTGAAGGCCAGCTTCGGCCGCATGGCGGAAGAGGGAACGCTGAGCAGGTTGTACGCGCGATGGCTGGTGGATCGGCTGCCGACGGGGGAGACGCTCAATCTGCCGATAAGTCCGCAACTTGCGGAGATGTATCGGACACTGGGTCAGCCTGACTAGAGCAATTCCGGCGCGGTTGGGAGCTTGAACCGCCTGTCATTGCGAGGAGCGAAGCGACGCGGCAATCCCCCGCCTGACGAACCGCCTATGGTTCGTCAGGCGGGGGATTGCCGCGTCGCTTCGCTCCTCGCAATGACAGTAGTCTGCGTGGCATTTCTGGTGATGGCGAACATGCTCGATGCGTGACTTGAAGCGGATGCGGTGCGCGCACCATAGTCATGGGTAGCCGCTTGTCCCCGCGCATGATCGGGCGACCTCAGTCATGAAGCTTTCTTTCATCGTCACCACAAGGAACCGGGACCAAAGCATAGGCCCATGCCTGGACTCTATAGCCGCTGCCCTGGTCAAGGCGTCTCCGCTGGATGCCGAAATCGTCGTCGTCGATAGCGGTTCGACGGACGGCACCGCAGCGATCCTTGCGGCATTGGCGAGTGCGAGCCCGGTGCCGATGCGCCTTCTGACCGAGCAACGCGCGGGCAAGGGGCTTGCGCTCAATCGCGCGCTTCGCGTGGCGGCGGGTGAATTGCTTGCCTTTACCGACGACGATTGCACGCTGCACATCGACTACGTCAACGATCTGCTGCGCTATGCAGCTTCCGACACCGATCTTGTATTGCGCGGCGGGAGGATCGAACTCGGAGATCCGGCCGACATGCCATTTGCCATCGATACCAGACCGACGCGCATGCGTTGGGTGCGATCGGCGAACTCGGTTTGGGAGGAGAATGTGGGGGGCAGCATAACCGGCTGCAACATGACAATGCCCCGGGCGCTGGTCGATCGTCTCGGGCCATTCGACGAGGATTTCGGTCCCGGTGATCTCGTGGGCTCCGGGGACGATACCGACTATGCGTTTCGCGCCTATCTCGCCGGCGTGGCTCTCGAGCATGTCCCGGATATGACGGTGTTCCATCATCACGGCCGGAAAACCGCCGCTGCGGCGTATGCCTCACTCCGGCGATACATGATCGGACACGGTGCGTTGTTTGTAAAACATGCCCGGAAGTACCCGATCCTGCGGCGGCAAGCCTATTGGGATATGAAAGATGTGGTGAAGGAGATTCTCACGCGTAGCAACACGTTCGAACCGGAAATCGGATTTTCTCACGGGGACAAACTCGCCTGCATGCTGCGCGGCGCATTGATATATTTATTCAGGTGCGGGCCTCGCGGAGCGCGGACGCCATGGGACGAGGAATGCCGACGCGGCCGACCCTAGAGTTGTAATCCTCACGCTTCGCCTCCGGCCGCTGTCAGTCCGCCAGCAGATTCACCACAAAGACACAAAGACACGAAGAATTCATGAACTTCGTGCCTTTGTGTCTTTGTGGTAAATCTGCTTGCGGACTGACACATCGCCGCGGCCTTTCAAGTGTCGCAGAAGCGATATCGGCGCATCACGATCGCAACACTGGTGTCAGCCATGACGCGAAGCGCTTATTGTCGCACTCCCGGTCCCGGTCAGGCGAACTCCCGCAACCGTGCGATTGCCCATAGCAGCGAGAGGCGGCCGGCGCGAGTGCGAACCCGCCGGGACGCGCGCATGAGCAAGAAAAGCAGCAGCGATTTGGAGCCTACCTGCATCGAGTGGTCGGACACGGTGCGCAGCATGACATGAAAAGAACAGAACTTTTCCAGCGTCACAACGAAACGGCGCAAGCCGAGCGCGTAGCGAAATTTATGTAAGTTCGTGGCAAGCTGCCGGGCAATCACCGACGTTGCATTCAGATCGGGGTAAGTCTGCGTCGACAGCGGAGCCACACCGCCGGCCAGGGCGTTGTTTGCGAACATGTTGCCGCCGTGGCGGCGATACGCACCCAGCGGCATCTCGACGACGACCGTTCCGCCTATGGCATGGCAAAAATGCGCGAGATAGGCGTCGCCGAACGCACGTCCACCGGCTGGTGGCGGATCGAGTACCAGCGCCACGACCTGGCGGCGGAACATCATCGACGACGTTGTGCCCCACAGCCACTGATGTGCGAAATTGCATTGCGGGTCGTAGATGGTGATTGGAATCCGGCCCAGGGCAGTCCCGGTGATCTGCCCGCGCCGCCAGGTTCCATGCGGCAGCGGCTGCTGGGGCCAGTGCATGCCAACCGGATGAATGCCGAACGGCTGACCCGTAACATCGACGTTGTGCTGCACCGAACTCGACATCGCGGCGAATGTCCCGGTCGACATGAACACCGTCACATGGGCCAGCACGAAATCGCGGTACAGATAGTCGTCGGCATCGACGAAGCTGACAAAGTGGCCCTGCGCCAGGCGAAACCCGGCGGCCATCGCCGCAAGCTGGCCCTGCGCCACGTCGTGCCGCACGATCCTGACGCGGGTGGCGTAGCGGGCAAGCACCTCGCCGGTTTCGTCCGTCGAGCCATCGTCCACGACGGTGCATTCGATGTTGGGATAGGACTGGCCCAGGATGGAATCGATGCAGGCTGCGAGGAATCGTCCGTAATTGTGGGCGCTCACGCAGACCGAAACCAGCGGCGCGGACGCCGAACCGACCACGCTCGCGGCGGTGCCCAGGATTGCATCTACATCGTCGGTCTGGCGCGGGCGCTTACGGACATCGAAGCGGAGCGGAAACGATAACGCCCGCGGCTGCTCATGCCGGGCGTCCGGACGCGGGTTGAGTGAAGTTGGCATGCGAAGGTGCTAGCTACAGTCCCGAAACTAAGCAAGCGCCAAGGACCGGAAATGCGAAGACCCCATCATTGCAGTCCCCCGTGTCATGGCCGGCCTGCGCCGGCCATGACACGGGGCAATGACAGGGGTGTCAGGGGTCTAAACCGCCGCAGTGCGGTCCGGGCTGATCATCCAGGCGCCGGCCACGACCACGGTCACCATGAGGCCGGGGATGACGGCGAGCCAGGTGCCGGTTGCCGCCAAGGCTCCGGTACCGGCCCAGCCGATCGACGCCAGCGCCTCGGCGAACGTCGCGATGCGCGATGACGTCTGGCGGCGGCGGAACAGGCTGCGCCTCGCCTGGGTACGGAACCAGAACTGGATCGCCGTGGCCGAACCGGCGGCGATGGCAATGCCAGAGCACGCGACCAGCGCGGCGAACGGCGCCGTGGCGGCCAGCACGACGACGAACGGCGCGAACACGACCGCGATGCCGCCCAGCACCGCCTCGGTCTTGGCACGCAGGCCGCGGGCCGCCGACATCGGCGCGGATGCGATCAGTTCGGGCGCATCCTCGCCGGACACGGCGAGCCAGGCCAGGCCGCCGCTCAGTTGTCCCGCCGCCACGATCAGCACCGGCACCAGCAGCGCGGAGCCGCCACCGGCGGCGTAGAAGCTGCGCCATAGCAGGAAGGCGGCCGGCATCAGGTAAAGCAACTGCATCAGCGTCTGCGACATCAGCCAGGGGTCGCGCAGCAGCAACCTCCACTCCTTGTGGCGCAGCGCCTGCGCTGGCGAGGTCGTGTGAAACCGCGCCGGGCGGCCGGCACGCCGTGTGGTGTCCTGCGAAACGCTGGCAGCGGCCAGTGCGAACTGGCCGAACAGCGGTGCGAAAAAATGGATGACGGCGGCCAGCACGGCCGTGCTGACGCCGAACAAAACCGCCAGCGCCGCCGGCTCGCCAAGAACGGCACGGGCGGGATACCAGAAAGCGCTGCCGAGGCCGGGCGCCGCCCTGAGCAAGGCCGGCATTTGCAGGACGGCGGTGCGGGACATCGTGCCGAAGGCGTCGATCGCGGCGAACTGCATGCCGATCATGAACGCGGCGCCGATCACGGCCGCGGCGACCTGGGCAATCGCCCGCGTGCGCCTGGGCCCGATCGCGCGGAACATCGCCACGGTCAGCACCACCGCGACCGCGACCGCATCCATCGCCAGCGCCAGCACGACCGCGTAGGCGCCGAGCCAATGCGGTCCGCCGCGCCAGACCAGCACGTCGATCACCGGCGCTCCCAGCACCAGCGCCATGCACAGGATCGTCACGGCCATCGCCACGATGCGCACCGCGAACAGCCGCGATGCCCTGGCCGGCGAGGCCAGGATCAGGTCGAGATCGCCCCGCGCGTAGAACGCCCGGGTGACCGATTCCATCGCCTGCGACAGCATCATCGACCAGGCGAGGATCAGCATGCCGGTGATGACCACCAGTTCGTGGGTATCCGCGACACCCCACAGGTCCGGTGACGGCGCGAGCATCATCCAGGCGAGCCCGTGCGCGAACAGGGCGAAGGCGATGAAGCCCAGCGCCACGGTGCGGATGCTCCGGCGATGCCCGGCAGTCAGCAGCGAAAGCCAATCGCGCCAGGCCAGCCGCGCTTCATGCAGCGCGAACCAGCCGAGTGTGCCGGATCGCATCACGCGGCTTGCGTTCCTTGCTCGACCAGGGCGAGGAAGGTGTCCTCCAGGCTGGCGTGGCCGGAACCGGTCTGGCGGCGCAACTCGTCCAGGGTGCCCTCGGCGATGAGGACGCCTTCGGCCATGACGCCAATGCGATCGGCCATGCGCTCGGCGACGTCCAGGATGTGGGTGGTCATGATGACCGCGCCACCGGCATCGACGTGCTCTCGCAGCACGCCCTTGATCATGCGGGCCGAACCGGCGTCGAGCCCGGTCAAGGGTTCGTCCAGGATGATCAGCTTCGGGTCGTGCACCAGCGCGCCGGCCAGCGCCACCTTCTGGCGCATGCCCTTGGACAGCTTCTCGCAGCGCTCCCTGGCATGCGAACCCAGGCCGAACGACGACAGCAAATACTGCGCGCGTTCGGCGGCGAGAGTGCCATCGATGGCCCACAGGCCGGCGACGAAGGCGAGATACTCCATCGGCGTCAGCTTGTCGTAGATCATCGGCTCATCCGAGACCCAGGCCATGATGCGCTTGGCGGCGATCGGATCGGCGAGGGCGTCGATGCCGTAGACCTCGATCGAGCCGCGATCCGGTTTGAGCAAGCCGGTCACCATCCGCATCGTGGTCGTCTTGCCGGCGCCGTTGGGGCCCAGCAGGGTGTAGAATTCGCCGGCGCGGACGGCGAGGTCGAGGCCATCGACCGCCGGGCGTTCATAATGCTTGGCGAGCCCGCGAATTTCGAGGGCGAGGGGCCGCATGGCTGACGGCAGCTCAACCAACATGTGCAAGGTGGCGCACCGTGTTCTCCGCGATTTAATTATGGCCGGCCGGAGTGCCGCATTGCGACCACCCCACCACGTTCGGCAGGGAGCCGCAACCGACACAAGAAGCAAGGTCCTTCCCCATGGCGACAGCCTGGCATAGACACGCGCCTGTCCGCCCGGTTGTCACCCAGGTCCGCTTTCAGGGCGTTTTCAGCTTGAGCGAAATCGACCAGCCACGCCTGTCGTCGAGCCAGGCAAAAAGCTTGTCGTCCCGGGCGCTCTGGGCGGCAACCGAGCGCCGGAATTAACCGGATTTTCGCAATTATGCCGCCGGTGTCCCAATTGGCTGGAATTGCTGCGCGCGGCCGGCGCGGCCGTAAATCCAAGCAGTTATGCGGCGTGTTGTTTACGACTTATTAACATTATGCGTTCTTTTCACGCCGGGCTAACACGCAGTTAACTGTACAGTTTCGCCATTTCCGTATCGTGCCGAGAGTAGTCGGTCGCCAACCGTGGCAATCGCCAGGACGGACGAGAAGGAATTGCCACATGGATGGAATGCTCTCTCTCGCGAGCAGGGACACCCCGTCGGCGGGCGACATGTGGATCGACGTATTCCAGCAACGCGGAGTTTGGCAGTTGACGCGGGACATCGTCGACCGCTGGGTGGCGCGCAACGCGGTATTCTTCGGCATGCTGTCGCGTCTCGTGCCGCGGGGCAGCGACGTGCTCGAACTGGGCTGCGGCCCGGGCCGGCACGCGCTGGGCTCGGCGACGCTCGGGTATCGGGTGCTGGGCATCGACCTCGATCCGAAAATCGTGCGCCAGGCGCAGGCTAATGCGGACGCCGTGGCACCGGAATGCGGTGCGGCGTTCCAGGTGGGCGACATGTTCGGGCTCGAAACCGTCGCCCCGCATCGCTCGTTCCGGGCGATCACGCATGGCGGGGTGATGGAGCACCTGGACTCGGCCGAAAGCATCCGCGAGGCGCTGCGGGCACAGTTGGCGGTGGCGCCGACCGTGGTGTTCGACGTTCCCTTCGACAGCGCGAAGAACCGGGTGCTGTTCGATCGCGACGACATCTTCCGTCAGTTGTGGACGGCCGAGGAATGGGTGCACGACGTGCTCGCCGGCCTGAACATCGTCGAGGCGCGCACGGACCTCCATCCGGAGGCCAACATGACCGACGATCTGGTCGTCGCGCTGCGCGCCTAGGGCGCCATCCGGCCCGGCATGTCCAACGCGGCCGCCACGATCGCCCCAGCCGTCTCGCTGCCACGCCGGAAGCTGATCCTCGCCGCGTGTATGGCGGCGAGTTTCATGGCGGCGGTCGAGGCCACCATCATCGCCACCGCGATGCCCAGCATCGCCGCCAGCCTGGGCGGCTTCGGCCTGTTCGCCTGGGTTTTCTCCGCCTACATGCTGACCCAGGCGGCGACCATTCCGGTCTACGGCCGGCTGGCCGACATTTACGGCCGCCGCCGCATCTTTTTCGCCGGCGCCCTGCTGTTCTTGCTCGGCTCCACGCTGTGCGGCTTCGCCCATTCGATGGCGCAGCTTGTGGCGTTCCGCGCCATCCAGGGGCTGGGCGCGGGTGGGGTGCAGCCGATCGCCAATACCATCGTCGGCGACATCTACACCCCGGTCGAGCGGGCGCGCGTGCAGGGTTTGCTGTCCGGCGTGTTCGGGGTCTCCGCGGTGATCGGGCCGTCGCTCGGCGCTTTCATCGTGCAGTACGGCGACTGGCCGATCGTGTTCTGGATGAACCTGCCGATCGGCGCCGCGGCGATCGGCATGGTGGCGCTGTTCCTGCCAGAGCATGTGCAGACGCGCCAGCACCAGGTGGACTACCAGGGCTCGGTGCTGCTGTTGCTGGCGATCGGCGCGGTGATGCTGCTGTTGCAGAGCGGCGGACTTTCAGGCGTCTCGCAGGCGGCGGTCGCCACCGTCTTCGTGCTGGCCGGGACCACGCTGGTGCTGCATGAACGGCGGGTTGCCGAGCCGATGCTGCCGCTGGAGCTTTGGCGCAACCGGGTGATCGTCAGTAGCAGCATCGGCAGCCTGGTCACCGGCATCCTGATGATGGGCGTCACCGCCTACCTGCCGACCTACGTTCAGGGCAACATGGGTCGCGGCGCCAGCGTGTCCGCCGTTATCCTGGCGATGATGTCCGTGGTGTGGGTGCTGGCCAGCGCCACGGCGGGGCTGTGCCTGCCGCACACGAGTTATCGCCGCATCGCCGGCGCCGGCGCCGTGGCGCTGATTGCCGGCGCGGCGATGCTGATCGCTCTGACGCCGGCGCGGGGGCCGGTCTGGGCCGCGGTCGGCGCGGTGCTGATCGGCGCCGGCATGGGCTTCTGCAACACCACATTCATGGTTTCGGTGCAGACCTCGGTGGCCTGGGGCCAGCGCGGCGCCGCCACCTCGTCCACCATGTTCCTGCGCTTCCTCGGCCAATCGCTGGGCGCGGCGGCGTTCGGCGCGGTGCTGAGCATCAGCCTGCGCGGCGGGCCGGAGGCGGGAAAGGCGCTGGATCGCCTGATGGACGTGCAATGGCGGGCGACGGCCGCTGCCGGCGAGCTTGCCCACCTGATCGACGCAACCACCGCCGCGATGCGCCACGCCTATTTGCTCACCGGGACGCTGGCCGTGCTGGCGCTGCTGCTGGCGCTGACGTACCCGGTCGGGCTGGGACCGGCGCAGAAACCGCTTGCGGCAAGCGGGATTGGGCCGCGCAGCGGACCGCCGCGCGACGCGGAGCAACGGGCGTGAGACTGATCGGGTCGGCACGCACCCTTGCCCGATGCGCCGCGCGCCACGGCCCCCGCGTCATTCGCCTGGGGGCCGGCGTTACCGCCGAAGTGGGCCCGGTCAATCAGCCCCGCTACCCGCGCTTCCTCCCGCTCGGCGACAGCGCGCTGACCGTCGAGTTCGGCGACACGGTCTCTCCCGAGCTGAACGCCCGGGTGGTCGCGCTGGAAATCGCGCTGGCGGCCGCGGAACTCGACGGCATCACGGAAACCGCGCCGAGCTATCGCTCCCTGCTGGTCTGCTACGACCCGCTGGAAACCTCCTTCCACCGGTTGGTTGCCGAGCTACGGCGGCTGCTGGGGCAGGCCGTCCCGGTGCCGCGGGCCGAAGCGGTCGTGTGGAGCGTGCCGGTGGTGTACGACCCGCCCTACGGCCTCGATCTGGCGGACGCCGCGCGGCAGCTTGGGCTGACGGAAGAGCAGGTGATCGCGGTTCATAGCGGGGCGGAGTATCAGGTTTACATGGTCGGGTTTGCGCCCGGCCTGCCGTATCTGGGTCCGCTGCCGCCCGCGCTGCACATCTCGCGCCGCGAGCACCCCCGCCCGCAGGTCCCCGCCGGCGCGGTCATGATCGGCGGCATCCAGGCCAATATCGTGCCCATGCCGGTGCCCAGTGCCTGGTATGTGCTGGGCCAGACACCGCTGCGGCTGTTCGACCTGGCACGCCAGGACCCGTTCCAGTTCCGTGCCGGAGACCGCCTGCGCTTCCGCCGCATCGACGCCGCCGAGTTCAATCGCCTTGCCGGTCTGGACGCTAAGGCCTTGCAGCCGCTCGTACGGGTCCCGCCATGACCCCGGCCCTGCGCGCCGTCGCGCCCGGGCCTCACGTCACGATCCAGGATACCGGGCGGCGCGGCTGGCGGCGCTTCGGGGTCTCGGTGTCCGGCGCGATGGACCAGCCGTCGCTGTCCGCGGCCAATGTGCTGGTCGGCAATCCCCCCGACACCGCCGCGCTGGAGTTCGCCCAGTTCGGCGGCGTGTGGGAGGTTGCGGCGGAGACCTGCCGCATCGCGGTGACCGGGGGCGCGTTTGCCGTGTCGGCTGACGGCGTCACGCTGGCGCCCTGGCAGAGCCACACGCTACGGCGCGGCCAGGTGCTGAGAACTCGGCGCATCGCCCGACGCCGTGTGGGGCTATCTCGCCGTGGCGCAGGGCTTCGACGTCGCCGTGCAGCTTGGCAGTTGCGCGACCCATTTGCGCTCCGGCCTCGGCGGGTTCGGCGGACGCCGGTTGGCCGAGGGCGATCTCCTGCCCTTGCACGCCGTCCGGGCACCGGACGGACCGGAGCGCCGCATCGCCGCGCCGTCCCGGGAGGCCGGGCCGATGCAAGTCGTGCTCGGCCCGCAGGACGACTTCTTCGCGCCGGAGACGGTCGCGGCGTTCCTGGCGACGCCTTGGCGCGTCAGCCATCGGGGCGACCGGATGGGAAGCTGGCTGGAGGGCCCGCCGATCGTCCATGCGAAGGGCTTCAACGTGGTGTCGGACGGTTTGGTGCCCGGCTGCATCCAGGTGCCCGGCGGCGGTCAGCCGGTTGTGTTGCTGATGGACTGCCAGACGATCGGCGGGTTTCCCAAGCTGGCGACGATCGTCACCGCCGACCTGCCGCGCTTCGCGCAAAGCCGCCCGGGGAGCGAGGTAAGTTTCGCGGCGATCGAGGTCGATGCGGCGCACGGCCTGTATCGCACGTTCCGCGCCTCGGTCGAGGAGCTTGGGCGGGCGGTGGAAGACGTTGCCGCACCACCGGCGCGGCCGTTCTGGTTGCGGTAGACAGCGGCGCCTGGGGGGACAGGGCAATCACATTTGAACTGCGCAGGCGCTGGCCTGATGATGCGTTGCTCGTCCGGCCGGAGCCGGGTAGCAAAAAAATCAAGCAAGCAAGCAAGCAAGCAAGCAAGCAAGCATTTCAACACAGATTTCACCGAGAAGAAGCTTAAGCCACAGAGTTTCACAGAGAATATTAAATAATTCTGAGAATGTGCGCAAAATATTTCCCATGTTACGCGGATTCTTCTCTGTGCTACTGACCTGGCAAATTCTCGCGTGTTGCGGTGATTTCCAGAATTCACATGGCGGCCAGAGCGGCTAGCGCCAAAGCAAGCAAGACTGCAACGCAAATGAACGCAAATAGACGCAGATGAACGCGAATGTAACTGGGGGCGCCGCGGCGCCGTGGCTCGGCGCGAACAGTCGCGCGATGTCTACCGTGCACGATCGTGACAAACTCGGGTGTATTCGCGTTTATCTGGGCTTATTTGCGTTAATTTGCGTTGAGTCTTGCTTGCTTTGGCGCGCGACGCACGATTGCGGCGGAGCGAGGCACAGTGCGCCACAAGCGTAGCTGCGATGACGGTCGGCTATGCGCGACATCATTGGTTGCAGCCGACGGCTGCGCTGTGTGACTCTGTGGCTTAAGCTTCTTCTCGGTGAAATCTGGACTGCTAACCTTAAAAATCCCCGCGGATTGCGAAGATTCTATTCACGCTGCACTGCTAACCTTAAAAATCCCCGCGGATTGCGAAGATTCTATTCACGCTGCCAGTTTCGTCAGTTCCTGCGTGCTGGCCCGTCGTGCGGTGATCAGCGCGGTAACCGCAATGCGGCCGGCATCGGTGAGAAGATAGCGGTGGGTATGCGGGACCTTGCGGATCAGGTGATGCGCCCGCAGCAATGCCAGCTTGCGGGAGATCGCCGCGGCCTGGCGGCGTTGCTCGGGCTTTGACACCGACGGACGGGTGAATAGCAACTGCCGCACGTCACGGTTACGGAAGCCGTTGATGCTGAACTCGCCCCGGCCGAGTGCCTCGATCAGCGCAGCGTCGGCCGGCGCGTGCGGGTTCAGCGGGCGTACCTCGGCGGCCATTGCGCTTTGTCGGCCGGCACAGCCGGGCGGTCAGTTCGCCGAGCGAGGTGGTGTTCTCGACCGAGGCCAGCGCCTGGAGATACCGATCGTTGGCAGCCTGCGAGACTTCCGTGCGCCGGTGCAGATCGGCAATCCCCTTGCGCATGCCATGCCAACCCTGCGGTGCCTCCGGCTTGCCCTCAGGTGTACGGAATGACTTGAAGCCTGCCGCATCGTTGATCGTGGTTTCCACCCGCAGCACGCTGCCTTGCTTGTCGTACATCTTGATTGAGTTCTCTCCCAGCCGGTGCTTGATCCGCACCCCCTCGTGCCGCCGCTTCAGGTCGCTGACCACTTCGGCGTTCAGGTGCGGCGGCAGCTTGCCGCTGGGTGGAATGGCGCGTCCGAGGAAACGCATCACGTCCGGGCTGAGGAAGCTGGTCAGGCCGTGCTGCACCAGCGTGGGGTACAGCCGCGCCAGGCTGGCGCTGTTGCGGAACAGGATGTCGGTGGCCCATTCGCTCTGATAGGTGGACCAGTAGTAGTGCACCGGAAAAGCCTGGAACATCGCCTCATGCTGGGGGTTCAGGCTGCGTGCGATCCCGTTCAGCAGGTCGGGCCAGGCAGCCTGCACCTGCCGGTCCATCAACCGCTGTGCCGCGACGGGATCCACCAGCCTGGTGAAACAGTTGTCCCGCCGCACATAGCCCAGGCCGGCCGCGTCCATCGCACGCGCCAGCCACTCCCGGCCGTTCAGGCAGATCTGGATGGCAAAGGGAAACCAGGTCTGGATGCGTGCATGCATGAAGCCGAAGATCGGATGGATCTGGTAGTGGTAGAGGTGCAGGCACCTGCGGTGGCGCGGCCGCAGTTGCAGGTGTTTGGACGCGCGGTCGCGTATGATGTCGTACGACAGGCACGGTTCAGTGGCCGTGAGGATGCAGATCAGGCCTTGCTCGATGCCGTCCCGCCGGGCAATCGCCCGGGCTTGGTCTTCCTTGCTGGTGGCGCTTGACGGCAGGAAGACGATCGGCCGGCTGGTGCTGCGGGCTTGCGCCTCCGATGCCTTGCGCAGCTGCTCTGTCACGGCCTCAGCGTGGCTGGCGAAGTCCTTCAGCAGCACCTGCATCGCCCAGAGATACCGTTGCATCCCCAGGTGGTGCGCCAACATCCGCAGCGTGCCGCGGAACACCAGCCGGTCAAAACCTGACAGCACGCCAATGACATCACCCGCGTGCTTGCTTACAAATGCTTCCACGGCGTTCCCCTCCTGACTGTTCTGGTAGCTCTCGCAGGACCCAGTCTAGCCAGCTCTGAGGTGGAACGCCGTGCTCTTGTTTGGTTGCGGCCGGATGGCTGCGCTAGGTTGAAATACTTACTTTGTTGCACCACGCTCCAATCCCCCGCGATGACCCAGGATATTCTGACGTGATGGGATCGCCCGGATGCGATCGCCCTGGCGTGGGATGTGTCCCGTATTGCCATAGGGTCGATCAGGGGTTTAGACGCCCAGCCTCCTTGCCTGACCACAGGGTGCAACCCGGGAGAGGAGCGCAAAAACGGCGATGAAGCACTGGCGGATCGACGACGTTTGCTGGGACCGGTTCGACGCCGGCAAGCTCGATCCCAACCTGATTCCGCTCGTCAAGGCGGCCGCCATGGTGGAACGCAATGGCGCCGATTACGCCATCTACCTGCACGGGGTGTTCGCGGACGACGCGGACTTCCGGCAAGCCTCGGACACCTGGGCGATGGAGGAGGTCCAGCACGGGGACGCGCTGGGCCGTTGGGCGACGCTGGCCGATCCGTCCTGGGATTTCAGTGTGGCGTTCGACCGCTATCGGGCCGGCTACAAGCTGCCGTTGGACGCCACCGGTTCCGTGCGAGGCTCGCGCAGTGGCGAATTGATTGCGCGTTGCATGGTGGAGATTGGCACGTCGAGCTATTACAGCGCGCTCGCGGAGGCCACCGCCGAGCCGGTGTTACGGCAGCTTTGCAAGCACATCGCCGCTGACGAATTCCGCCATTACAAGCTGTTCTACGATCACATGCGGCGCTACCTGGCACGTGAGAAAGTCGGTTCGCTGCGCCGGCTCCGCATCGCGCTGGGCCGCATCTTCGAGAGCGAGGACGACGAACTCGCCTTCGCCTGGCACTGTGGCAACCAGCCGGAATCGCATCAATTCCGCCGTGCCGACTGCACCGCCGCGTATCTGGGCCGAGCGATGCAGTTCTATCGCTTTCGCCATATCGAGCGCGGGATGGGAATGGTGCTGAAGGTGGTCGGAATCACCCCGCGCGGCCGGCTGTCCTCCGTCGCAACAAAGCTGGCGTGGGGGTTACTGCGCTGGCGGCGGCGGCAGTTCATGCGGCGGATTCGCTGCTGACAAGAAACAGACCAGCACGAAGCAAATTCCTCCCCCTCCCCTTGACCGCCCCCCCGTCATGGCCGGCCCTGTGCCGGCCATCCACGCCTTTTGTCACGTGCACGAAGGCAAGGCGTGGATGGCCGGCACAAGGCCGGCCATGACGGGGGGCGCTCTACTCCGCGATCAGCGTCTCGCTTGCGTGGTGCAGCGTCGCCAGCCGCTCGACCCCCATCACGATCTGCTGCTCCGACACCGAACCAAACCCGAGCAATACCGCCTGGGTCGCCGCGTGAGCCACCGCTGCGGCATCCAGCCCGCAGTGCCGCGCCAGGTCCGCGAGCACCGCCGCCGGACCGAGTGCCGGCGGCAGGTGCCAGGCCAGGTGCAGCCCCGCGCCGCCGCCCCATAACGCCGTCGTCGCACCGAAATGCTGCCTCAGCGCCCCGGTCAATGCCTCGCGCCGCGCCAGGTACGCCTTGCGCAGCCGATGGACGTGCCGGGCGTAGCCGCCGGATTCCAGGAACTCCGCCAGGGCCATGTGTTCCAGCCAGCTTGTGCCGCCGTCCACCAGGCGCCGCACCGCCAGCGCGGGAATGATCAGCGGCCGTGGCACCACCATGTAGCCCAGCGTCAGCCACGGCCCTAACGCGCTCGAGAAGCAGCCGACATGGATCACCCGCTCCGTCTGGTCGAGACTCATCAGCGGCGGCGCCTCCATCCCGCCATAGCGGAACTCGCCGTCGCAATCCTCCTCCAGCACCATCGCACCGGCCCGTGCCGCCCAGTCCAGCAACGCGTTTCGCCGCTCCGGCGCCAGCAGCACGCCGAGCGGACGTTGATGTTCGGGCGTTACATGCACCAGCGCCGCCTTGCCGTTGGGCAGCAGGTCCGTGCAAATTCCGCCAACGTCGACGGGCACCCGCACCAATACGGCGTCCGCGTCAGCGTAGGTGCAGGCTGCCAGCGAGTCGCCAGGGTCTTCCAGAACCACCCGGTCTCCCGCATGCACCAGCAGGTGAGCCGCGATGTGCAGCGCCTGTTGCCGGCCGTTCACCAGGATCACCTGGTCCGGCGCCACGGCCAGTCCGCGCGAGGTGGACAACCATCCGGCGATGGCGCTGCGCAGCACCGGACTGCCCGCGGGGTGTTCCGACGGCAAACCGGCGCCGAATCGATCCAGTGCGCCGCGTAGCAACGCTCGCCACCGGGCGATCGGGAACAGCGCCGGATCGGGCCGTCCGACCCGCTGATCCGGCAGCGAGACGACACTTGTCCCGTGGCAGTTGGCCGCCGGCCGCGTGGGATATTCTGCCGTCTGCGCGGCAGCCGCCCTATCGTGGTCCCACCTGGCTTGCGGCGCGGCCTGCGCCGGCAGCCGGACGAAACCCGGCTTACCGCCCATGTCCGGCAGAATGCCGCCGTGCGATCCGCGGCAACCGTTCGGCGCCCGCGCCACGAAGGTGCCCTTCGCCGGCATCGTCTGTAGATAGCCCTCGGCGATCAGGCGTTCATACGTGAGCAAAACGGTGATGCGCGAGATCGAGAATTGCTCGGCCATCATCCGGGTGGACGGCATGCGCGCACCGGGTTGCAGCCGCGCCGACGTAATCAGCGCCTGCAACTGATCGTACAGTTGCTGTTGCAGCGGCTGATCGCGGACCAGCTTCAGTGGGATCAGCAATGGCTGCGTCCCGGGCGGTCGGTGCCGGTAGGTCGGGCCGCTGGATAATGCGCCATCGATAGGTTGCCTCCCCGGCTGGGCACGTGGGGCACTTTTGCCCGACGTGCTTGCCGGCTAAGATACTTGTCGAAGATGAACGGTTTGTAAGTTCAACGCGTTGATCCAGGTCAATGAGCATCCATCTCATTACCGACATACACGGCCACCGCCCGGCTACGAGGCGCGTGTTGGAAACGGGCTGGACAGGCTGGCCCCACGGGTAGAGGTGTCCTGAGCATGGTTGCTTTCCACGCCTATTGCCGCCGGTCGCTGGACCACATCCGCGCCCAGGGCCGCTACCGCGAATTCACTCCCTTGCAGAAGCAGGCGGAGCGTTTCCCATATTACCGCAGCCCCGACGGCACCGAGGTGCTGGTCTGGTCGTCGAACGATTATCTCGCCATGGGCGGCCACCCGGTTGTGGTGCAAGCGGCCTGCGACGCCGCGCGCGCGATGGGCGCCGGCGCCGGCGGCACGCGCAACATCAGCGGCACCAGCCCGGCGCACGATGCGCTGGAAGCCGAACTGGCCGCGCTGCACGGCAAGCCAGCGGCGCTGCTGTTTACCTCCGGCTTCGTGTCGAACCAAGCGGCGCTGTCCACCATCCTGAACAGCCAGCCGGCGGGTCCGAACAATCCGTGGATCGTGTTCTCCGACTCGAAGAACCATGCCTCGATGATCGCGGGCATCAAGGGTTCCAAAGGCGTTTGCCAGATCTTCCGGCACAACGACATGGCGGATCTGGAGGAACAGTTGCGCGATGCGCCGGTCGGCGCGCCGAAGCTGATCGCCTTCGAGTTGGTCTATTCGATGGATGCCGACATCGCCCCGATCGGCGCGATCTGCGACCTCGCCGCGCGCTACGGTGCGATGACCTATCTCGATGAGGTGCACGCGGTCGGCATGTACGGTCCGAATGGCGGCGGCGTTTCCGAACGCGACGGAGTCGCGCATCGCGTGGACATCATCGAGGGCACGCTCGCCAAGGCGTTCGGCTGCCACGGCGGCTACGTCGCCGGCGATGCCGACGTGGTGGACTACATCCGCTCCGTGGCGCCCGGCTTCATCTTCACCACCTCGCTGCCGCCGATGACCGCCGCCGCGGCGTTGGCCAGCGTGCGCCACGTCAAGGCCGACCACGCGCGCCGGGTGAAGCTGTTCGAGCGGGCCGATGCGTTGAAGCGGCGCTTCGATGCGGCAGGCCTGCCGCGGATTCCTTCGGCCAGCCACATCGTGCCGCTGCACGTAGGTGAGGCGGCTTTGTGCAAGGAAGTCAGCCAGCGGCTGCTGCGCGAGTTCGGCATGTATGCCACGCCGATCAACTATCCCACGGTGCCGCGCGGCGAGGAGCGCCTGCGCTTCACGCCAACGCCGCTGCACACCGACGCCATGATGGCGGCGCTGGTCGATGCGCTGTGCACCATCCTGGCGCCGGCACGCCGGGCCGCTGCGTGATCGGCTGCGGCCGCGCGAGAGAAGCTCGCCGCATCATGGCCGCTTTCTCGTGTCATGGCCGGCGAAGGCCGGCCACCCACGACTTTGCTGATCGACCGAAGGAAAGCCGTGGGTGGCCGGCCTTCGCCTGCCATGACACAAGTTTACCCAACCGGCCATGACGGACCTCCGATGATCACTGAACTCGGACATTTCGCGCTGATCCTCGCGCTCTGCGTCGCGATCGTGCAGTCGGTCGTGCCGCTGGTCGGCGCGGCGCGCGGCAACCTTGCTTGGATGGCGGTGGGGCGCAACGCGGCGCTGGTGCAATTCGCACTGGTCGCGCTGGCGATGCTGGCGCTGATGCACGCCTACGTCACCAACGATTTCTCGGTCATCAACGTCGTCGAGAACAGCCATACCGATAAGCCATTGCTCTACCAGATCACCGGAATCTGGGGGAACCACGAAGGCTCGATGGTGCTGTGGGTGTTCATGCTGGGCGTCTGCGGCGCCGCCATGGCGCTGTTCTCCGGCAACCTGCCGCCCGATCTGCGCGCGCGCGTGCTCGCCGTCGAGGGCATGATCGCCACCGGCTTCCTGCTCTTCATCCTGCTCACCTCCAACCCGTTCCTGCGCACCTGGCCGCCCGCGCCGAACGGGCAAGGTCTCAATCCGGTGCTGCAGGATCCCGGTTTGGCGTTCCATCCGCCATTTCTCTATCTCGGCTATGTCGGCTTCTCTGTCGGCTTCGCCTTCGCCGTCGCCGCGCTGATCGAGGGCCGCGTCGATGCCGCCTGGGCGCGCTGGGTGCGGCCATGGACGCTCGCGTCGTGGTGCGCGCTGACCATCGGTATCGCGATGGGATCGTGGTGGGCGTACTACACGCTGGGCTGGGGCGGCTGGTGGTTCTGGGACCCGGTCGAGAACGCCTCGTTCATGCCGTGGCTGGTCGGCACCGCACTGATCCATTCCTCCATCGTGGTGGAGAAGCGTGACACGCTGAAAAGCTGGACCGTGCTGCTGGCGATCGTCACGTTTTCCCTGTCGCTGGTTGGCACGTTCCTGGTGCGCTCCGGCGTGCTGACCTCGGTGCACGCCTTCGCCACCGATCCGGCGCGCGGCCTGTTCATTCTGCTGTTGCTGCTGGTGGCGATCGGCGGCTCGCTGACGCTGTATGCGATCCGCGCCCCGACCTTGAAGGGCGGCGGGTTGTTCGCGCCGATCTCGCGCGAGGGCGCCATCGTGCTGAACAACCTCGTGCTCTCCTGCGCTTGCGCCACGGTGTTTCTCGGCACGCTGTATCCGCTGTTCCTCGACGCCGTGGGCGGACCGAAATTGTCGGTCGGGTTCCCGTTCTTCAATCGCACCTTCGCCCCGCTGATGGTTCCGGCGATCCTCGCCGTCGGCGTCGGCCCGTTGCTGTCGTGGAAACGCGGTGACCTGCTGGGCGCGTTGCAACGCCTGTGGGCCGCCTATATCGCCGCCGTCCTCGCGGTGATGGTGGGCTGGTATCTCACCCATGGCGGCCCAATCTTCGCCGTGCTGGGCTTCGGACTCGCCGCCTGGACCGGCACCGCGGTGATCGTGGAATGGGCCGAGCGGGTGAAGCTGTTCCGCGTCGGCCTCGGCGACAGTTTCCGCCGCGCCATCCACCTGCCACGCGCCGCCTACGGCATGACCTTCGCGCATTTCGGCCTGGCAGTGTCGATCGCCGGCTTCGCCGCGTCCGCGTTCGATGTCGAGGCGATCGACACGGTGCATGCCGGCAGCATCGTGAAGCTGGCCGGCTACGAACTGCGTTTCGTCGGCGTGCAGCGCGAGCCGGGCCCGAACTACACCGCCAACCGGTCCACGGTGGAGATCACGCGCGACGGCCATTTGATCGCCACCGTGCATCCGGAGCAACGGTTCTTCCCGTTGCAGCAGCAGACCACCAGCGAGACGGCGATCCGCACCAACTTCGTGTCCGATCTCTACATCGCGCTGGGCGACGGCGACGCGGCGGGCAACTGGACGCTGCGCGCCTATTGGAAGCCGCTGGTGCCGTGGATCTGGATCGGCGCCATCATCATGGCGTTCGGCGGCATGGTCAGCCTGAGCGATCGCCGCTGGCGAGTCGGTGTGGCGGCCCGCGCCCGCCGCATGGCGCCGTCCATGCTGCAAACCGCCGCCGGCGAATAGCTCATGCGCCGCGCCCTTTACCTGCTGCCGTTGGTGCTGTTCCTGGTGCTTGTCGGGTATTTCGGCATGGCGCTGCGGCCTGGCTACGATCCGCAGACGCTGCCCTCGGCGATGATCGACAAGGAGGCGCCGCAGTTCGACCTCGCCGGCCTGAACGGCGAGGGGATCAGCCGCGACGGGCTGAAGGGCGGCCCGGTGCTGATCAACTTCTTCGCGTCCTGGTGCGTGCCGTGCCGCGTCGAGCAACCTGTGCTGATGCGCCTGGCCAAGCGCGAACACGTGCCGCTGTACGGCATCGACTACAAGGACCAGCCGGAGGACGCGAGCAAGCTGCTGGCGCAGTTCGGCGATCCGTACCGCCGCGTCGGCCTCGATACCGATGGGCGCGTGGGGCTGGATTTCGGCGTTTACGGCGTGCCGGAAACCTATGTGCTGGACGGCACCGGCCACATCCGCAAGCGCTTCGTCGGTCCGCTGACGGCGGAGGAAGTTGAGAAGGAGCTGCTGCCGTTGCTGAAGGCGCTGAAGAAGTCATGAGCGCTCCCCCGTCATGGCGGGCGAAGGCCCGCCATCCACGCCTTTCTTCGGGGGTGCGTAGCAAAGTCGTGGATGGCGGGCCTTCGCCCGCCATGACGTTGGGGCGTGCTGCCTTCCTCATTCTGCTCCTGCTCTCCATCGCCTCCCACGCTCTCGCCGTGGAACCAAGCGAACGCCTGGCCGATCCGCAACTCGAAGCGCGCGCCGTGGCGATTGGCGCGACCCTTCGCTGCCTGGTGTGCCAGAACGAATTGATCGAGGACTCCAACGCTGGCCTCGCGCACGACATCCGCGTGCTGCTGCGCCAGCTTTTGCTCAAGGGCGATACCGACGAACAGGCGCGCGCGGCGATCGTCGGGCGGTACGGCGCGTTCGTCCTGCTGAAGCCGCCGGTGCAGCCGGCCACCTACGTGCTGTGGTTCGGCCCTCCCGCGCTGCTGGTGTTCGGCTTCGCCGGCATGGTGCTGTGGCTGCGCCGCCGCCCCGCCACGACATCAGGCGCGGCGCCGCTAAGCCCGCAGGAGCAAAGCCGTCTCGACACCCTGTTGCGTGAGGCCGATCGCTGATGCAGGCCGGATCGAGGCGGCCATGACGATGGAAGGCCGGGCTGGCGCCCGGAACCAGACATGATGTTCCTTGTGCTGTTCGCCGTGGTCGCCCTCGCCGCCGTGACGGTGGTGTGCCTGCCGCTGCTGCGTGGCGTGCCCGTTGCGGTCGACCGCGGCTATTTCGACCGGGTGGTTTATCGCGACCAGCTCAAGGAAGTGGAGCGCGACCTGGCGCGCGGCGTGCTGAGCCCGGCCGAAAGCAACTCGGCCCGCCTCGAAATCCAGCGTCGTTTGCTGGCGGTCGATGTGGCGGCGCCGAGCACCAAGACGTGGTCCGCGCCGAGTCCGCTGCTGGCCGCCGTCGTGGCGCTGCTGATGCTCGGCGGTGCGGGGGGACTGTATCTGCGGTACGGCGCGCCGTCCTTGCCGGATGCGCCGTTCGCCGGCCGGTTCGCGCAACGGACGGATGAACCGCCGGCGCCGGATGCGTCCCCGCATCTCGACATGCGGCAGGCCGCGCAGAAGCTGGAAGAGAAGCTGCACGGCGATCCGACCAACGCGGACGGGTGGGTGCTCTATGCGCGCACCGAGTCGATGCTGGGCGACTACCAAAAGGCCGGCGTGGCGTATCGCCAGGCGATCAGTCTCGGCGAAAAGGCGCCGGAGGTGTTCGCCGCCTATGGCGAGATGCTGGTGCTCCAGGCGGATGGCATCGTGTCGCCCGCGGCACACGACACGTTCAACGAGGCACTGGCCGCCGATCCGAAAAACGACGTCGCGCGCTATTACCTTGCGCTCGCCGACGAGCAAGCGGGCGATGAGCAACGGGCGATCGAACGATGGCTGGCATTGGCCGCCGACATCCCCGACAATTCGCCGATGCGCGAAGCGATCGCGCGCGGCGTCGCCGAGGCTGCCAAGGCCGGCGGACTGACGGCGCCAGCCTTGCCGAAGGGCACGCCGCCGCAGCCGCAGCAGGATTCGGACGCATCCCAGGCCGGTCCGAACCAGGACCAGATGGGCGCCGCCGCGCAGATGCCGGAAGGCGAGCGCAAGGACATGATTCGCGGCATGGTGGCGCAGCTTGCCGCGCGTTTGCAGACCTCGCCTGACGATGTGGAGGGTTGGCTGCGGCTGGCCCGGTCCTACGCGGTGCTCGGCGAACCCGACAAGTCGGTGGACGCGTACGAGCATGCGGCGAAGCTGAAGCCGGATGATGCCAACATCAAGCTGCAGGAATTCCAGGCGCTGATTGCGAAGTTGCAGCCGAGCGATCCATTGCCGGCGCGCGCGGTGGAACTGTTGCAGCAGGTGGCGGCGATTGCGCCGGATCAGCCGGAGGCGCTGTGGTATCTCGGCGTGCAGGCCGCGCGCGACGGCAAGCCGGACGTGGCGCGGGGCGATTGGACGAAGCTGCTGGCCGCGCTGCCGCCCGATGGCGAGGACGCAAAACTGGTCAAAAGCGCGCTGGATTCGCTCGGCAAGTAACCTCTCCCGCGGGAGCGGGAGAGGTCGAGACGCGTCAGCGTCGAGGGTGAGGGCGATCGGGTCGGCACACAGCAATTCCTCAGTGCGGCACGCAGCAAGTTGCGTGCGTGCCGCGGCACCCTCATCCTCGTCGCTTCGCGCCTCGACCTCTCCCGCGCAAGAGCGCGGGAGAGGTTTTTTTTACAGCAACTGCCCGCCGTCCACCGCGATCGTCTGGCCTGTCACCCATGACGCCAGCGGCGAGGCGAGGAACAGCACGACGTTCGCCACCTCCTCCGGATGCCCCAGCCTTCCGAACGGGATGGAGTTCAGCACCGCATTGTACAGTTTCGGTGCGTCGGTCTTGCGGCGGTCCCACACGCCGCCGGGGAACTCGATCGAGCCGGGTGCGATGCAATTCACCCGAATGCCGTCCTTGGCGTACATCGCGGCTTGCGTGCCGGTGTAGTGGATGCAGGCCGCCTTGATCGCGCCATAGGGCGGCTGGCGTGCCGCGGTGTGCATCGCCGCGATCGACGACGTGTTGACCACCGAGCCTTTGCTCTGTTGCAGGAACGGCAGCGCCGCGTGGGTCGCGTGCACGATCGCCATCATGTCGATCGCCATGCTCGACATCCAGCCCTTCTCGTCATCCGACGAGCCGAACGCCGAGGCGTTGTTTACCAGCAGGTCGATGCCGCCTAACGCTTCGGCGGCATCGGCGATATAGCGTTTGATCGCTTCGGCATCGCCCAGGTCGCATGACGCCGCATGCGCGGTATGTCCGAACGCCGCGATTTCCTTGCGCGTTTGCTCCAGCGTCTCCGCGCCGCGGGCGCAGATCGATACGGCGCCGCCGGCCTGCGCGAAGCCGAGCGCGATGGCGCGGCCGATGCCGCGGCTGCCGCCGCAGATGACGGCGTGTTTGCCGGTGAAGTCGAAGCCCATTGCGGTTTCTCCCCTTGGGTGGTTGCGGCAGTCTCGCGCATCGTGGCGATGCACGCCACCGGGCGGAGGCATCGCCGCGCCATCGCCGTCGCTGCCGGCGATCCGCGCAATTCTTGCGATGGCCCACCAGCGCGGGCATGGTTCGGTCCATGCCGGCACGGACTTTCAGCATCGGCGCGAGGCAGGCGCCTTGACCTATTTTCTCACGTTCCAGGGCATGCTGCTTTGCGTCGCCCAGGAAGCGGGGGTGCTCGCGCTGGTGCAGCGTCCGGTCGATGCCGTCGGCAATGGCGCCGAACCGATCGGCATCGATTTGCCACTGGAACAGCTTCGGCCCGGCTTCGATCAGTTCCTTACGGATGCCCCGCCGGCGCTGGATTTGCCGGCGGCGTTGCATCGTTTCGGTACGATCCAGTTGGGCCGGGCCAACGACAACAGGTGTGTCACGCTGTCATGGCGCGGCCAATACCTCGCCGCGCTCGAGGACGGCCAGATCGTTACCGGCGCCGACCTGCCGGATTGGGAAGGCTTCCTGCCGGTCTCGGCGGCCGAACTCGACATGCTGCGTGGGTTCCTGAGCAATGACTGGATCATCCGCTCGACCGGGACGCTGGTTCGTGCCGGCAGCGTGGCGTTGCAGAACTGGTACACGTTGCGGTTGGGAGAGTTGCAACTCGACCTGCGCTACCAGCTTCCGTTCGATCCGGCGCAGTGGCCGTTCCGCCTGACCGTGTTGAAGGACGGGTGGCGGATCGAGCAATTATGTCTGTATCGGCCGCTGGTCTATTTCACCGTCTTCAAGCATCCGACGATTCTCAGCCAGTTCGCTATCAGCGCTCGCTCATTGATCGAGCAGGGGGAGTATGGCGGGGAGGTTCTGGTGATAACGGATCGGCCGCGGGAGGAAGTCGTCGCCAACCTGCCGCCGATGGCGGCAGGACAGTTGCACGTGGTGCATCTGGCGCCGCACGACCAGGCCGGCTTCGTCGCGGCGCGGTTCAAGATCCTCGACCTGGATTGGACGGCCCAATTCCAGCCGATCATATACACGGATGCCGACGTGGTGTTCGACACGGCGATCGAGCCGATGCTGTGCGCGGTCGCGCGCTCGGACCAGTTGAGTGCGCCGCTGGAGCCGTTCTCGCCGATGCGCTCGGCGCCGTGCGCCGGCTCCGGGTTGATCCAGCTCGAGGGCCTGTCGCCGGGTTTCGCCGTCGGCTGCAATTTCGGCACGATCGGCATTCCTAACCTGCCGGCGCACGCGGCAACACTGCGGCTGATGCGGACCATCATGATGACGCACGCCGCGCTGCACGGCCGCACCGCGCTTGGTTGGCTGGAGCAGGAGGTGGCGAACTACGTCGCGTTCCGGCTGGCTGCGTTCGGGCCGGCGGTCAACCCGTTTGTGCGCTATGGCGGCTGGCCGGACACCGAGCCTTCGACCGATGGGCGGGTCGGGCTGGTGCATTTCTGGCCGGCGCTGGACGCGCAGGCCAAGCTCGCGGCGATGGAGAGCTACCGCCGGCAAATCGATGCGGCTATTGCCGCTGCCGGTCCGAGGTAGGCGGCTCTTGTTGCGCCGTTTATATAACTGGCGGAGGGTGCCACATTGCTGTGAAGCTACGGGGATGGCTGGCTCCGGCACCGCGCCAACGGCAAACTGGCAGGGCAGGCGCCGGCGACGCGGGCGACAGGTGGAAAGCGGCATCGCATTGATATTTGGTAGAATGGCATCGATGGCAGTGCTGGCCGCGCTCGGTTTCGCGGCAGCGCTGGCGCACCCTGCCCAGGCCGCACCGCCGGCGCATGTTGCATTGGTGATCGGCAACGGAAGCTACGCCGCGTTGCCGCCACTGCCGGGCTGCTTGCTCTCCGCCCACTCGGTTTCGGCCGCGCTGCGCGCCGCCGGCTTCGAGGTGGTCGAACGCGAGGATGCCACCAGCGGCGGCAGCGACGCGGCGATCGGCGAGCTGAACCGCCAGCTCACCGGCGCTCCCGGCGCGACGGCGTTCGCCTATGTCTGCGCCTATGCGACCGCATTCAATGGCCGCACGTTCCTGCTGCCGACCTCGGCTAATATCAGCCGTCCCGCCGATGTCCTGACCCAAGGCATCCTGGCAAAGTCCCTGCTCGACACGCTGAAGCGGGGCGGTTCGGGCGTCATGCTGGTTGCGCTGGATATTGTTCCGGCACCGGACGCTCCGGCCGCGCTGGGGCTTGACGCTTTGCTGCAGGGCGATGCGAACGACGGCTGGGGCGCCATCGCCGTCAGCCAGGCAAAGCCCTCCGACACGCCGACGCCGCTTGCCGCGGCGCTGGTGGGCGCACTCAAAGGCAGCACGGTGGAGATGGCGCCGCTGCTGACCGCCGTGCAACAACAGCTTGGCGGCAACAAGACCGTGTCGATTGCCGCCATCCAGATGCCGACCGCGCGGTCTTATCTGGTGGGCGCGCCGCCATCGCCGCCCGTGGCCGCCCCGCCGCCCGCTGCCGCTCCACCGTCCGCTGCCGCCGTGTCGACCGCGGCGGCCCCGGCTGCGACGCCGCATTCAACCTTGCCGTCCGAAGAGCAAATGACGGACGCCGATCGCCGTCGCGTGCAGACCGCGCTGACGCGGCTGGGTTACTATGACGGCACGGTCGATGGGATATTCGGCCCCGATACGCGCGCTGCGATTCGCCGCTGGCAACACGAGCTTGGCATCGCCATGACGGGCAAGCTGACCGCGGAACAGGCAACCCGTCTGGCCGGCGGCTAACGGCCGGCGGGCGGCAGAGAAAAAACCGAATGGGGCTCAAGACCAAGTTCAACCTCGTCATGCTGGCGGCCTTCCTGGTCGGCCTGGCGCTCGCGGCGGCGATGTCGTGGCGCATCGTGCAGCAGAACGCCCGGCGCGAGGTGGAGCAAGAGGCGGCCATCATGATGGCGCAGGCGACGGCGGTGCGTGACTATACCGCCAACGAGATTGCGCCGTTGCTGACGGAGCAATTGAAAGTGCGTTTCCTGCCGCATAGCGTGCCGTTCTGGGCGGCGCAGACCGTGCTGCGCTCGATGGCCAAACAATTCCCCGACTACACCTATAAGGAAGCGGCACTGAACCCGACCAATCCGGCGGACCGCGCCACCGATTGGGAGAGCGCCATCATCGGCGAGTTCAGCCACAGTCCGTCGCTGCCGGAATTCACCACGCACGCGCGCCACGCCGGATGGTCCGGTGCTGTCGATCTCGCGGCCGATCCGCATCATCGACAAGGATTGCCTGGCCTGTCATTCGACGCCCGCCGCGGCGCCGGCGACGATGACCGACCTGTACGGCACCGCCAACGGGTTTGGCTGGAAGCTCGGCGACGTGGTCGGCGCGCAGATCGTCTCGGTGCCGATGCGTGTGGCGCTGGATCGGGCAACCGAGGAGTTCAAGGTTTATCTCGGCGGGCTGGCGGTGGTTTTCGTGGTGATGATCGTGCTGCTGAACCTGTTGCTGCATTTCGTCATCGTGCGGCCGATCCGCACCATGTCGGCGATTGCCAGCGAGGTGAGCCTGGGCAACATGGATGCGCCCGAGTTCACCGCACGCGGGCGGGACGAGATCGCCTCGCTGGCTGAATCGTTCAATCGCATGCGCCGCAGCCTGGCGAACGCGATGAAGCTGCTGGAGAGCTGAGATTTCCGCCGCCCCGCCTCTGCCTGCCGAGATCGGCCGCTACCGGGTGGAGCGTCTGATCGGCCGTGGCGCAATGGGGGTGATCTATGCGGCGCACGATCCGGTTATCGACCGCAAGGTCGCCATCAAGCTGATCCGTGCCGACTTGCTCAGCGGCGAGGAACAGGCGGACTTTGTCGCACGGTTTCAGCGCGAGGCGCGTGCGGCCGGCCGCTGTGCGCATCCGAACATCGTGGCGATCTATGATTTCGCGGTGCACGAAGGCAATCCGTTCCTGGCGATGGAATATATCGATGCCGGCAATCTCGGGCAGGCGATCGCGGCGTCCGGGCGGTTTTCCGAAGCGGCCGCGGTGGCGGTGATCGGGCAGGTGCTGGATGCGCTGGCCTGTGCGCACGGGCTGGGGATCGTGCATCGCGACGTCAAGCCGGCGAATATCCTGCTGCCGGCGAATGGCCGCGTGAAGATGACGGATTTCGGCATCGCGCGCTTCGACAGTTCCAACCTGACGCTCGATGGCGCCGTGGTTGGCACGCCAAGCTATATGTCGCCGGAGCAATGTGGCGGCGGCGCGGTGGACGCTCGCAGCGACCTGTATTCCACCGGGGTCGTATTGTACAAATGCTGACCGGTGAGCGGCCGTTCAAAGGCCGCAATGTCACCGAGGTTTCCTATCGGCTGATGAACGAACCGGCGCCCGATATCCGCCTGAAGGTCGAGACGATATCGCCGGCCGTGGCAACGGTGATCGATCGCGCGCTGGCCAAACAACCGGCGGACCGGTTTGCCTCGGCGGAGGACATGGCTGCGGCGCTGCGCGGGGTGGCACAGCCGCCGCCTTTGCTGGACGATCCGACGGTGGTGCTGCCGCCGCCGTCCGGCCATGCCCCGGTGGTCACCGAGGCGACGCTGACGACGATCGAACGCAAGCTCGCACAGCATGTCGGGCCGATGGCGCGTCACCTGGTGCAGAACGCCGCGCGCCGCACCGGGTCGTTGGACGAGTTGTGCGAGACGCTCGGACGGCTGATCGAACGGCCAGAGCACCGTGCGCAGTTTCGCAGCGACGTATTGGCGAGCCAGGTGGGAACAGCGGCGCCGCAAGCCGCGGACATCGCGCCGGCCGAGGTGCGGCGGGCGGAACAGGCATTGGCACGGCATGTCGGGCCGATAGCCCGGGTGTTGGTAAAGCGTGCGCTGGCCGCGGCGGGCTCGCCGGACGATTTATGGGCGGCGCTGGCGACCCATATCGGCAGCGAGGCGGATCGGCAGGCGTTCTTGCGCAGCCGCGGGTGAGGCCTGGGCCTGACCGCGTGGTAACAGTCGCCCGTGGGACCGATAGCGGCACCGAGGCTGTACCGTCATGCCGGCGGAGGCCGGCGGCTTCCGATCGATCAACGAGGCGCTGCTGCCAGGCTGCGCCGATGCGCCGCGGCGGGGTCGCCGATGATTGCCATGATGACAGCGCCGACCAGAAAAATCGCCGCAATCGCCAGTAGCGGCACGGTGAAGCCATGGGTGTGCTCGCGCAGGGCTCCGATCAGGTAAGGCCCAACGAAGCCGCCGAGATTGCCGATCGATACGATCAACGCAAGGCCTGCAGCCGCGGCTGTTCCGGTGAGGAAATCCGGCGGCAACGCCCAGAACGTCGCCTGGAAACACAGAATGCCGACGACGGTGACGATCAGTGCGAGCATGGCCAGCACCGGCGTGCCGGCCACAGTGCTGAGCGCGAGCGCCACCGAGGCGGTCGCCAGCGCACTGACGACGTAGACGATGCGGGCTTTGCTGCGCGCTGCCGCACGTGCCCATAACAGCATGCAGACGGCCGCGATCGCATAGGGAATCGCGGCGACAAATCCGGTCGTCACATAGGAAAGGCCGAAGCCGCGGACGATCTGCGGCATCCAGATGCCGACGCCGAGCGAGCCGATGATGTTGCAGACGTTGATCAGTGCGAACACCAGTACGCGCCACGAGAACGCGTCGCGCAACCGCGCGCCATGCCGGGCGGTCAGCGTCGCCTGTTCCGCTTTGAGTTCTGCCGCCAGCCACGACCGTTCCGGCGGCGAGAGCCATCCGGCGTCGGCCGGACCGTCGGCCAGCAAGAACAGGCAGGCGATGCCCAACAGGACAGCCGGGACGCCCTCCAGCACGAACAGCCATTGCCAGCCGTGCAGGCCGAGCCAGCCGTCGAAGGTCAGCAACCAGCCGGAGATTGGCGAGCCGATCATGTTGGCGATGGGATTGCCCACCAGGAACGCCGCCATTGCGCGGGCGCGCCAGGGGCCGGGGAACCAGTAGGTGAAGAACAGGAAGACGCCCGGCGTGAAGCCGGCTTCCGCCATGCCGAGCAATACCCGCGCCAGCGAAAAACCCAGCGCTCCGGTGACCAGCGCCGTGAGTGTCGAAATCAGCCCCCAGGTGATCATGATGCGAGCGATCCAGCGCCGTGCGCCGAAGCGCTGGAGCGCCAGGTTGCTGGGGATTTCGCAGACGAAATAGCCGATGAAGAACAGTCCGGCGCCCAGGCCGAACTGCGACGGCGTCAGGCCGAGGTCTTTGTTCATCTGTAGCGCCGCGAAGCCGACATTGATGCGGTCGAGGTAGCTGACGACGTAGCAGGCGAAGATGAAGGGGATGATGCGGCGGAGTGCCCGCTTCATCACGGTTTCCGCGTCGATCGGCGGCGGCAACTCCGTCGTTGACATCTATCCCCCGATGCTTCGGTAGCCGCCGGTGCTCGCGCCGTGCTTCACCCATTTGCTTGCGTCAGAGCGCAGGGGAACGTGGTGCGTGGGGGCCGCTTCACCCTCCCCTGACCCCTCCCGCAAGCGGGAGGGGGAAGTGCTAAGCGAAGATATCGTGTGGGCTGTCGGCGCGCAGGCTGGCACCGAGTTCAGTGCCCAGCCGCGCCGCGTCCTGCACGCCGCCATGCAGGCTGCGCTTGAGCAGGAACGAGCCGTCTGCTCGGGCTACCAGGCCGGTGAGGTGCAGCGTGCCGTTCGGGAGCAGCCGTGCGTGGCCGCCAATCGGGGTGCGGCAGGAGCCATCCAACTCGGCCAGCATGGCGCGCTCGGCGGTGGACACCGCCTTCGCCTCGGGATCCTCGATCGCCGCCAGCAATTCGTGCAGTTCGACGTCGTCGGCCCGCGTGGTGATGCCGATGATGCCCTGGCCGGCGGCCGGCACCATCGCGTCGGGGTCGAGCACCACGGAGGCGCGATCCTCCATCCCCAGCCGCCGCAGCCCCGCCAGCGCGAGCAGCGACGCGGCGCACTCGCCGGCCGCCACCTTGCCCAGCCGCGTCTGCACATTGCCCCGGATCATCGCGACGCGCAGGTCCGGCCGGGCGTGCAGCAGTTGCGCCTGACGCCGCACCGAGGCGGTGCCCACCACGGCGCCGTCCGCCAGACAGGCGAATGGGTCGGACGGGTCGGGGTGGTCGCAATCGGGTCCCAGGATCAGCGCGTCGCGGGCGTCTTCTCGCGTGAGTGTGCAAGCGAGGACGATGCCGGGCGGCAACTCGGTCTCCAGGTCCTTCAGGCTGTGCACCGCGAAGTCGATGCGGCCGTCGGCCAGCGCCTCGTGGATCTCCTTGGCGAACAGCCCCTTGCCGCCAATATCGGCGAGGCGCCGGTCCTGCACCTGATCGCCGGTGGTGCGGATGGCATGCTCCTCGAACACGTCGAGGCCACGCAGCACCGGGCAGAAGGTGGTGAGGAGTTGTAGGAACAGGCGGGTCTGCAACAGGGCCAGCGGTGAGCCGCGGGTGCCGACGCGCAGCGGCAGGTCGCGCGTGTGGGGCTTCACCCTGGGGTGATGCAGGCCGGGGGCGGCGACGCTGCGGTCGGGGTATGTGGCGGCGTTCATGGGTGCGTCGTATTACGGTGGGGGCGGCGGGGAAAGTAGGAATAATACTGATGCGATCGGTACTGATGCGGCCGGTGCTCGGTCTTGAAATCTTCCTGCGATGAAACCGCCGCCGCGGTGCTGGACGGCGATGGCCGCGTGCTGGCCGAGAGCGTGGCCAGCCAGGAGGCCCAGCATGCGCCGTATGGCGGGGTGGTGCCGGAGATCGCCGCGCGCGCCCACCTGGCTCTGCTGCCGGACCTGGTGCGGGGCGTGATGGCACGGGCCGGGTTGGGGTTCGACGCGCTGGGCGGGGTGGCGGCCAGTGCGGGCCCGGGGCTGATCGGCGGGTTGATCGTCGGCAGCCAGGTGGCGAAGGGCATCGCACTGGCGCATCGGCTGCCGTACGTGGCGGTCAACCATCTGGAGGCGCATGCCCTGACTGCGCGACTGCCCGGCCTGGTGGAGGGCGGCGCGCCGTTCCCGTATCTGCTGCTGCTGATGTCCGGCGGCCACTGCCAGTGCGTCGCGGTGGAGGGCGTCGGGCGCCATGTGCGGCTGGGCGGCACCGTCGACGACGCGGCCGGCGAGGCGTTCGACAAGGTGGGGAAATTGCTCGGGCTGGGCTGGCCGGGCGGGCCGGTGCTGGAGAAGCTGGCGGTGGCCGGCGATCCGGCGCGCTACGATTTTCCCCGGCCGATGCTGGGGCGGGCGGGGTGCGATTTCAGCTTTTCCGGGTTGAAGACGGCGGTGGCGCAGACGGTGGCGCGGCTGGGGGAGGGGGCGTTGCCGGCTTCCGTGGCTGCGGATGTCGCGGCGAGCTTCCAGCGTGCGGTGGCGGAGGTGCTGGCGGATCGTGCCGCACATGCCATGGCGATGATGCGGGCGCGGTCGGCGGAGGCTCGGCTGCTGGTGGTGGCCGGCGGCGTGGCGGCGAACGGCGCGGTGCGTGCGGCGTTGCGGGAGGCGGCGGAGGGGGCGGGATTCACGCTGGTGGCGCCGCCGGTGCGGCTGTGCACGGACAATGCGGTGATGGTGGCGTGGGCGGGGATAGAGCGATTGCGGCTGGGGCTGGCGGACGCGCTGGATTTTGCGCCGCGGCCGCGGTGGGGGCTGGATGAGCTTGCAGCCGGTGCGGCGTGATGGGCATGGTGCAAACATGAATGGGTCCCCGCTTGTTCCACAACTCGAGGAGCTTTGGGTCTCGAACTATCGCGCGCTTCAGAGCGTCAGAGTTCTGTCGCTTACGCCGATGACGGTGCTCGTCGGACCAAACGGCAGCGGCAAGTCAACCGTGTTCGATGTGTTCAGCTTTATGTCGGAAGCCTTGCAGTTCGGTCTTCGCCAGGCATGGGATCGGCGTGGACGGGCACGGGAACTGAAGACGCGCGGGCAGAATGGCCCGCTGACGATTGCTTTGTACGATCGTGAACAGCCCGAAGGGGGGACTGAACTGGTACCAACTACAGATTGATGAGCAGAATGACAGTCCAGTCGTTGTCTCCGAGGAGTTGGTCGTATGTTCGGAAGAAGGCGACATTTCGAAGACCATCCTCAGTTACCAAAAAGGTTCGGTGTTTCGCAGCGATGCTCGTGACGGGGGAGTTGATCAGGTCGATATGCCGCTTCGCTCGTCGGATCTGCTCGCTGTGAGTGCGATCGGACAATTGGCCGAGCATCCTCGCGTTGCCGTGCTACGGGAGTTCATAACCGGCTGGCACATTTCTCATCTATCGATCGCCGAAACACGCGCCCCGGCAGAAACGGGTATCGGCGAACATTTGAGCTCGAATGGAGACAATTTGCCTGCGGTCGTTCGGTATCTTTCCCGGCAATATCCTGAACGATTGGACAACATTCTCCGCGTGTTGGTCCGTCGCGTCCCTCGGCTCGAGAAGGTTTTGGTCGAGGAAATGGCCGATGGCCGGCTGCGCCTGCGGATCAAGGATGCGCCGTTCGATGAGCCCATCCTGGCCCGTTTTGCATCCGAAGGCACGCTCAAGCTGCTGGCGTATCTTGTTTTGCTGAACGACCCAATCCCCCCACGCTTCATTGGGATCGAGGAGCCGGAAAATTTTCTGCACCCCCGTCTTATGTATTCCCTGGCCGAGGACTTTCGGACAGCCAGCGAGCGATCTCGAATTCTCTGTGACGACCCACTCCCCATACTTTCTAAACGCATTGCGTCCGGAAGAAGTGCGCGGACCGTATCGCGATGAACACGGATATACTCAGATTTAACGCGCAGCCGATCTTCCTGGCGTTAAGGAATTCATGAATTACGGTGGTCAACTTGGCGATCTCTGGATGGAAGGACATTTCAACGTTGGTGACCCGCTCTCGAATTCGGGGATGCCAAGGCTGGCTGCCGGGGCCTGATGGCACTGACCCATGTGGAGGCCTTGGTCGAGGAGCCGTCCATGGAGGCGATGCTCGAATTGTTGTTGCCGAAACTGATCGGCGGTGCGACCTTTCGAATCTACGCGCATAACAGCAAGGAGACCTTGCTCGGACGGCTTCGCGACCGGCTGACAGCCTATCGGCAAATGCTGCAACCCGGTTGGTTGGTTCTGGTCCTCGTCGATCAGGACGATGACGACTGCCAGGCGTTGAAGCAATCCCTTGAACAGGAAACCGCGGCTGCCGATCTCGTAAGCAGGACAGGAGGGGCAGGCAGCGATTTCACCGTGTTACATCGAATTGTCATAGAAGAGCTTGAGGCTTGGTATTTCGGCGACTGGCAGGCGGTCCGCAAAGCTTATCCTCGTGTGCCACAACGAATTGCCTCGCGCGCCGCGTATCGCGATCCAGATACGATCAAGGGAGGCACCTGGGAAGCGTTCGAGCGCATCATGCAGCAGGCGGGCTATTTTCCGCGTGGTCTTCGCAAACAACAGGCCGCGGAAGCCATCGCGCCCCACATGAACCCCGCGCGCAATACCTCCCGCAGCTTCCAGGTCTTCCGCGACGCTTTGCTGGAGGCCGCCGCCGCATGAACTACCGCCATGCCTTCCATGCCGGGAATTTCGGCGACTGCATGAAGCACGCGCTGCTGGTCTGGCTGATCGACGCGCTTGCAGGCCAAGCCGGCGCCGCTCTTCGTGCTGGACACGCATGCCGGCGCCGGCCGCTACGACCTCGCATCCGGCCCGGCCCAGCGCACCGGCGAATGGCGGCCGGCATCGGCCAGTTGATCGACATGCCCGCCCCCGGCGCTTGCCCGCGTATCTCGGGCTCATCCCGCACGCTGGGGCTCTACCCCGGCTCGCCGGCGTTGATCCCGCGCGCATGCTGCGGCCCGACGATCGGCTCGCCTGCTGCGAACTCCATCCCGACGACCTGTTCGAACTGCGCCGGCTTTTCGCCCGCGACCCTCAGGTCGCCGTGCATCACCGCGACGGCTGGGAGGCGCTGGGCGCCCTGCTGCCGCCCAAGGAACGCCGCGGACTGGTGCTGATCGATCCGCCGTTCGAAAACCCGGACGAATTCTCCGATCTCGTGGCCGGCCTCACGACAGCGCACGCGCGGTTCCGCACCGGCGTGCTCGCCGCCTGGTATCCGATCAAGCACCGAACCCCGGTGCGCGGCTTCTTCACCGCGCTCCAGCAGACCGCGATCCGCGACATTGTCGCCGCCGAGCTTCTGCTCCGCGAGCCGGTGCTGCCGGACCGGCTGAACGGCTGCGGCCTGCTGGTCGTCAACCCACCATTCCGCTTCGAGCGCGACGCCCCGCCGCTCCTCCAGGCGTTGCTGGAGCGCGTCGGCCGCAACGAGCGGCGGCGCCTCGGCAACGGTGACCCGGATCGCCGATGAGTGACGTCACGGTCATCGGCGCCGGCGCCTGGGGCACGGCCCTGGCCATCCAGGCGGCACGCGCCGGCGCCGGGGTGCGGCTCTGGGCGCGCGATCCGGCCCGGGCGGCGGACATCGCCGCGCACCGCGAAAGCCCCCGCCTGCCCGGGGCGAGGCTGACCGCGCAGGTGACCGTGATCCACGACCTGTCCGACGCCGCCGGCCTCACGCTGCTGGCCGTGCCGATGCAGCACCAGCGCGACGTGCTGCAACGGCTGCCACTCGGAACCGCGCCGCTGGTGATATGCGCGAAGGGCATCGAAACCGGCACGCTGCTGCTGCCGCTGGAAGTCGTCGAGGCCATCCATCCCGGCAGCCAGGCCGCTATCCTGACCGGCCCCAATTTCGCGCACGAGATCGCCGCCGGCCTGCCCGCCGCCGCCGTTGTCGCCGCCTCGGACGCAACCCTGCGCGACCGCGTCATCGCTGCGCTGTCCACTCCGACCTTCCGGCTCTACGGCAACGACGATCCGGTCGGTGCCCAGGTCGGCGGCGCCGCCAAGAACGTGATCGCCATCGCGGCCGGCGCGGTGATCGGCGCCGGGCTGGGCGAGAACGCCCGCGCCGCGCTGATCACAAGAGGCCTGGCGGAACTGGCCCGACTGGCTGTGGCGCTCGGCGGCAGGGCGGAAACGGTGATGGGGCTGTCCGGCCTGGGCGACCTGCTGCTGACCTGCACCGGCCCGGCCAGCCGCAACTTCAGCCTCGGCCTCGCGCTCGGCCGGGGGAAAAGCTGGCCGACGCCCTGGCTGCCCGCAGCGCGGTCACCGAGGGCGTGACCACCGCGCCGGCACTGGTCGCCCGCGCCGCCGGCGTGGACATCCCGATCTGCACCGCCGTCGCCGCCTTGCTCGATGGCCGCATTACCCTGCAGCAGGTCATGGCCAATCTGCTCGCGCGGCCGCTGCGCGACGAGTGACCAGCCACCGTCCTCGCGTCATGGTCGGCGAAGGCCGGGCATCCACGACTTCGTGACGGCATGCAGAAAAGTCGTGGATAGCCGGCCTTCGCCGACCATGACGGATGCGACAGGCGACGGAATCGCCCTCCTGGGCTAGACGGAAGAAATGCTCCGCAATGTCCTGACTGTCGGCGGCTGGACCATGGCAAGCCGCGTGCTCGGCTTCGTGCGCGATATGCTGATCGCGGCGATACTCGGCGCCGGCCCGATCGCCGACGCTTTCTTCGTCGCCCAGAAACTGCCCAACCTGTTCCGCCGCCTGTTCGGCGAGGGCGCGTTCAACGCCGCGTTCGTCCCCTCGTTCTCTGGCATGCTTGCCGCCGAGGGCCGCCCCGCCGCCCACCACTTCGCGGAGGAGACCTTCGCCGTCATGGCCTTCTGGCTCGGCGGCCTGACCATCGTCGGCGAGATCTTCATGCCGCAGTTGATGGCGGTGCTGGCGCCGGGCTTCGAGGCGATCCCGGCGAAGTTCGACCTCGCGGTCAGCCTGTCGCGCATCACCTTTCCCTACGTGCTGCTGATCTGCCTCGCCGCGCTGGTGTCCGGCGTGCTGAACGGGCTGGACCGGTTCACCGCCGCCTCAGCCTCGTATCTGCTGTTCAACGTCATCTCGATCTCCTGCATGCTGTGGCTGACGCCCTACGTGCCGACGGCGGGGCACGCGCTGTCCTGGGGCGTCACCGTCGCGGGCGTGGCGCAACTTGGGCTGCTGATGTGGGCGATGCAGCGCGCCGGCATGGGGCTGCGGCTGCCACGGCCCCGGCTGACGCCGCAGGTGAGGCTGCTATTACGGCGCATGCTGCCCGGCTTGGTGGGCGCCGGCGTGACCCAGCTCAACCTGGCGATGGACGTCATCATCTCCAGCCTGCTGCCGCCCGGCACGGTGTCGCTGCTATATTATGCCGACCGGGTGCAGCAACTGCCGCTGGGTGTGATCGGCACCGCCGTGGGCACTGCGCTGCTGCCGCTGCTGTCGCGCCAGGTGCGGGCAGGGGAGGGCGAGGCGTCGGTCGGCACGCTGAACCGGGCGATTGAGTACGCCCTGTTCCTGACGTTGCCCGCGGCGGTGGCGCTGATCGTGTCGGCACTGCCTGTCATGTCGGTGCTATTCGGCCGCGGCGAATTCGACCCGGAGAGCGTGCGGCTGTCGGCCCAGTCGCTCGCCGCCTATGCGCTGGGGCTGCCGGCCTTCGTGCTGGTGAAGGTGGTGGCGCCGGGGTTCTTCGCCCGCGGCGACATGGCGACGCCGGTGAAGATCGGTGTCGTCGCGGTCGTGCTGAACCTGGCGATGAACGTCGTGTTCAATCTCGGCTACATCGTGTCGAGCGTCGGTGCCACCGTGCCGGCGCCGTATGCGGCCTGGCTGCCGGCACTGGCGCATATCGGGCCGGCGCTGGCGACCAGCCTGGCGGCGATGTTCAACGTCGGCTGCCTGGGGGTGGTGCTGGCACGGCACGGTCACCTTCGCCCGGACGCGCAACTGTGGCGGCGCTCGGCGGGGATGCTGGCTGCGGCCGGAGCGATGGGGCTGGCGCTGGCCGCCACGCAGCACGTGCTGTTCGCGTCGCCGCTGCATGGGTGTGGTGCGGATCGGCGCTCTGGCCGGCGCTGGTGGCCGTGGGGATGGTTGTCTACGGTGTGGCGGCGCTGGCATTTGGGGCGGGGGATTGGGGGGAACTCCGAGGGTTGGTCGTAAGGGGCCGGCGAAGCAGGCAGCCGCCAAGGCCAACACCGCGGCAAGTCCGTAGCGCTTCGGTAAGGTTCCGTTTGAGTCCCCGAAATCCCCGCACTCTCTGGACAGCCCATCGGTGTTGATGAGCGGTCAGGCACCGCAAGAGTCTGTTCGCATCTGGTAAATTTATAAGAGAAGTCCGCCAAGACGCAGAGACCGCCAAGCAGCACACTTGGCGATCTCTGCGTCTTGGCGACCTTCTCTTATAAATTTACCAGATGCCAGTAGCACCTGTGTTGCACTGCCATTGCGAGGCGCACAGCGACGTATGACGTACCAAGACAACGGCCGTCCCTAACCGTCATGGCCGGCCCATGGCCCCGGGCGCTTGTCCCGGGGCTTGTGCCGGCCATCCACGCCTTTTGTCGCGTGCACGAAGGCAAGGCGTGGATGGCCGGCACAGGGCCGGCCATGACGGTTGGGGCGGTCCGTGCGAAGCGGTCGAGACTCAATCGTTTGGCGGGTTGGTCAATCGTTCGGCGGGTTGGTATAGCATCAACGCACGCGCAGCGGTCCAGGCAATGACAGCAGGCTCAGGATTCCGGTCAGGGTGAAAACGCTCTGGTGCTCCAGCTTGACGCGTCCGATCCCGGTATTACATTCCGACCAATGTAATGGGGCATTCCATGGAATCCGCACTCACGATCAAAGGCCAGGCCAGGATCCCGAAAGCGATCCGCGAACATCTCGGGTTGAAGCCAGGCGATCGGGTGAAGTTCTTCGTTCACCCCGATGGCAGCGTGGTTTTGCTGCCGAAGCTGCCGATCTCCGCGCTGCGGGGCATGCTCCGGCCGCGCGGTTCGCATGTGACGCTCGAGGATATGGACGCAGCGATTGCGGCCGGACTAACCGCTGCTCGCACCGACGGCCGCAAACGCAAGCGGAGGTCATCGGGTACGCCGCGGTGATTGGCCTCGATACCAACGTGCTGGTGCGTTATCTCGCACAGGACGACCCTGTCCAAGTCACCGCGTGCCACCGCGTTAATGGAGCGGCGGTTGTCGGAGGCTGATCCGGGCTTCATCAGTCACCGTCGTCATGGCGGAGACGGCCTGGGTGCTTGACCGTGCCTACCGCTTCACCGCCGCCGAGATCGCCGCGGCGATCGAGCGGCTGCTCGCTGCCGACCGCTTGCTCGTGGAGCGGGAGCAGGAGGTTTACGCGGCCATGGTCGCGTTGAAAGAAGGGCTCGGCACCTTTGCCGACGCTCTGATCGCCGCCATCGGCCGCAGCGAAGGCTGCGCGCACACCGCGACATTCGATCGCAAGGCCCTGCGGTTGCGCGGCTTCGCGCCGGCGTAGCCGTGTCGGCCGCAGGGCCTCGCTCGAACGATCAGGCCACCGCCTTCTTCCGGTTCCTCTCCAGCCAGCCATCGACCAGCGCGACCGTCTCGTCCAGCGTCGCGTTGCGCTTGCCCCGCTGCCGCCGCGATCGTCTGCACCAGCCGGTCCACCCGCTCGATATTCGGCGCCCCATTGAACAGAGCCCGCGCCGCCGAGGACGGCGGATCAGCGACCTCGCCGCCGCGGCGTACTTCTCGAACGGCACCAGTCGTCCGGCCGGCGCCCAGCGACATGCACAGAATCGCACACCCAGTTGTAGACCGCGCGCGTGGCCTCGAGGTCGCTGTGCACCGCGTCCTTGATCGAGCGCATCGCGTCCTCGTGCACGCAGCGATAATTGCCGGCCAGCAGCATCGCCCACTTGGCCAGCGGCACGAACACCGATCATGCACCTTGAGCTTCACCGGCAGTTCGATCTCGCCGTCGCCGGGGTCGAAACGCACGGCTTCGATGTCGGCTGCATCCGGCGCAGGATCGCGGTCGGCGCGTCGTCGACAAAACGCGCCACCTTGAAGTTGGTCGGCAGCCGCACCTGCAGCACGTTGACCTTCTCTTCCGGCGGGCGGAACGCCTGCGGGTCGGGGCTGCACAGGGTGACCAGCGCGGGATCGAAATGGTCCCACACGCTGGCATCGGTGTACGCCGTGCGGCACGCGTCGGCGTCGACGCCGGGGATGCGCTTCAGGTAAGGCAGGGGCGGCATGTTCATGATCGACATGCAGGGCACGCGCGACTTCGCCACGGCGTCCAGCAGCTCGCGCACCCCGGGCGAGCGGTATTGCGGCTCCTGCATCGCCAGCGCCACCAGGTCGTAGTCGGCCGGATTGACCCCGCCGGGCCATCGGCCGAAACTTGCCGGCAGGCTGCGGGAGTCGATTTCGACCAGGTCGTTCGCGGCCCTTTATCGGCAGGCGCACGCGGATGCCTTCGCTGTTGATCGCCTCTACCTCGTTGGGCAGGCACACCAGCTTGTCGGTGTCCACCGAACAGCAGCTTGCTTGCCAGCAGCGACCCGTAGGACGCGCCCATGATCAGCACATTGTATGTGGCCACGTTGCTCTCTCCCTAGCGCTGAGACGGTGCTTCTGCCCGTCCCGAAGTACAGTGTGGCACATCTCGCACGTCGCGTTAATCGCTGTCGCCGACGAGGTTTTTTGTGCAATGCAACAGAACCGCGCAACGCCGTCGAAGCGCCATGCGATTATTCGCTACTCTCGCTCGCCGACGCGAGCGCCGGTGCGCGGCCGATCCAAATGACCGCCGAATAAGCCGGCGAGGCTGCGGTTGATCCCCGCGGTGCGGCCGTGCCACCGTCCCCTGGAACGGAGAAAACCTATGCCACGCTTCGCCGCCATCGGGTTGGACCACCGGCACATCTACGACCTGACGCAGGGCCTGCTGGACGCCGGCGCCGAGTGCGCGGGCTACAATCCGGACACCACCGATCCACGCGTGCTGGCCGGCTTTCAAAAGCGCTTTCCGCATGTCCCAGCCTGCAATACAGACCGATTGCTCGACGACCCCACGATCGACTTCGTGGTCATTGCCGCGGTGCCGCGCGATCGCGCCGGCCTCGCCATCGCGGCGATGCGGCGCGGCAAAGACGTCATGGTGGACAAGCCCGGTATCACCACACAGGCGCAGCTTGCCGAGATAGAGCATGCGGTGGCGGAGACAGGACGGTTCTGGTCGGTGGCGCTCGGCCGCCTGGCGTCGCCGGCGCAGCAGGAGGCACTGCGCATCGTGCGTTCCGGCGAACTGGGGCGGCTGGTGCACACCACCTCGCTCGCGCCGCATCGGTTGAACCGCGCGTTGCGGCCCGCCTGGTTCTTCGACGCGCCGGCCTATGGCGGGATCATCAACGATATTGGCGTGCATTCGATCGACCAGTTCCTCGCCTTCGCGGATGCCGGCGATGCCGAGATCGCGCATAGCGCGGTCGGCGTGTTTGGCACCGAACCCACGGGTTTCGAGGACTTCGCCGAGTTGGTGATGACGACGCCGTCGGTGCGCGGTTATGTCCGCCTCGATTGGTTCACGCCCGATGGGCTGCCCACCTGGGGCGACGGCCGCTTCTTCATCGTGGGCACAGAAGGTACGCTGGAACTGCGCAAGAACCTGGACATCGAGGGCCGTCCTGGCACCGACCACATGTTCGTCGCCAACCGCGGCACCACGCGATACATCGATTGTAGCGAATTGCCGGTGACCTATTATCGCGACTTCGTCTCGGGTGTCGTTAGCCGCAACCATACCGTTATGCCCCAGCGGCTCGTGTTTACCGTCTGCGCCTGGCCTTGCAGGCACAGGCGCGTGCCGTGAGGTTCGTCAGCAGGCCGGCGTGACGGCGCATCGGGTTATCTCCGCGGGCCAGCAGGATCGCGGCTTGTCTGGCGTGGCCGACACGTCGGGCGGCGGCGCGATTCGACACAGAGGCGCAGAGGTGCGCAGGCGAAAGACCATGCACCAATTCGCTCGCCTTCCGCCGCCGCGCCGTCCGAGTGGGCCGGGGGCGACGCCACCAACGTGTGCTGCCAGAACCCCATGCACCAATTCGGACTGCCATTTCGGCAACAGCCCAGCGGCAGGCATCACCCCATGCCAAGCGGATAGTTACCCGCTGGGCGCTGCCCAGAATCTCACTCGGAGACTTCTGAGACGATGGTGATACGAGCCGGCCGTGACGATTTGCGAGGATTGGCGCGGCTCCGTCGCAGGGGCGATCGCGTTTGAACCGGGACGGCACTGACTTGATGGTGCGCCGTTCGTCCGGGCGGAACCGGGCAGTCGAAAAAGCAAGCAAGCATTTCAACACGGATTTCACCGAGAAGAAGCTTAAGCCACGGATTTGCACAGAGAAAATTGAATTAATTCGAGGTTTTGCGCCGGACATTGCCCATCTCACGCGGCTTTTCTCTGTGAAAATCCGTGGCTTAAGCTTCTTCTCGGTGAAATCCGTGTTGAAATGCTTGCTTCGCTGCACTGTCCCCCAATCTTCGGTGAGGCCCGCTGTGTGCCGTCCAGATGGGATCGCTCAAATGCGATTGTCCTGGCCCATCAGTTAATTTCATTGACAAATATTCCCTAACATGCTACTGACATCGCATGGAGCACGCCGCGACCGCCAGTGCCTGTCCTGCCTCACCCGTCGATCCCCAACCGGATCGGCCAGAGGAGACCGTGCCCCCGCGGACCGTGCCGGAGCGCATCGCCGCACTGCTGCACACGGTTCGCATCATGCTCGGCTTCGGCCGCCATCTGGCCGAGACCGCGAAGCAGCGCTCCGCCACCCCCGAGTTCAACGCCATCGCGGTCTGCTTCGGCACCGGGCGACTGTTTGCGATCATGGCGCACCTGCAACGCGGCATCCTGCGCGCCACAGCGCTGGAGAACGTGTTGCTCGGCGGGCGGCGAGGGCCGCGATATCGGCGTCGGTGTACCGCGCAGGCACGTGATTACGGAACTGACCATGCCGGTCGATCCGCCGGCCGATCCGCCGGTAGAGCCGCCGACAGAGCAACCGGCCGAGGCGCCGGTAGAGCAACCGGCTACGCCAGCCGAGCAGCAGACCGAGGCGCCCGTCGCGCGGAAGAACCCGCGGCCGTCCCTCCCGATCGGCTGGACGACCCCGAACTCTTCATGCCAACCCTGAAGGAACTCGAGGCGCAGGTGCGCCGTCGCCCGCTTGGCCGCACCCTGGTCGATATCTGCCTCGACCTCGCGGTGGTGCCCGGCTTCTGCTCCAGTCCGTTCCTGAATGAGTTGCTCGACAGCATCCGCCTGCGCGGCGGCAGCATTGGCGTTCTGATGGTGGAGAAGATGCACCGGGAGCAGGCCTTCTGTAAGGAGCAGGACCGGAAGGTGGGCAGCAACTGGGACTGGCAGAGGCTGACTCAGGACGCGGTCCGCCGCATGCTGGGGGGCCTGATCGGCGAGGGGACGGATGCTGCATCCGATCTGATATCAGAACGATATGCGCCGGCCGCGGCGGTAGCCACCGGCCCTTCCTGACCTTCCATACGGATGCACCGACGCTGACGCACGGGGCCGGATTACGGCCAGCCGTGGCGTCGCGATTTGCTGGCGGCGGCAGGCCTGCTCCAACCCGATCAGGCTGCGGCGAATACGCTCCTGCGTTCGAGCCATCTCCCCGTTATCGGCGGCATCGCCCCGGCGCAACGCACGCGACGTCCCCATGTCATGCGCCGATGTCTCGTAGGGTGGAGCCACGACTTGAACGCGCGATTTTGAGACGGATATGGGACATTAAAACGGCGGAGGGATAGGCCCGGGGACGGGGTGCGACCCTCCGGCGCCTCCCCCAACCTTGGTCCGCTTTGCAGCCCAGGCCCTCCAGGGGACAGGCGTATTTTGCGCGGGTCGAGTTACCCCGCGCCGTCTGGGCCCGGGTCTTGGATCGAAGCCGGCGGCGCTGGTGGCGGCGGGGCCGATGGTCTATGGCGAGGCAACGCCGGCGTTCGGACCAGGCGGTTGGCGGCGCCGCGGGACACTCAGCCGCCGACCGGTCCTAGCTTAACCCACCCAGCCAACGGATACCGCACGATGATTTCTACGCTTCGCCGCTCCCTGGATACCTGGCCCGTCCGCGGCTTCTTCCTGATCATGGTGGCCGCCTTCATCATCTGGGGCATCGGCGACGTGTTCCGCCTGGTCGGCACCTCGACCTGGGTGGCCAAGGTCGGCGACCAGACCGTCGAGGGCGCGGCATTCCAGGCGGAATACCAGCGGGAACTCAACCAGGCGACGCGCAACCTGCCGCCCGGCCAGGATGCCTCGGCCGACCTCAAGCGCAACGCGGGCGACGCGGCGCTACAGCGGCTGATCGGCCAGGCCGCTTTGGACCAGGAGTTGCGTGGCCTGCGCGTGGTGACGCCGGACGCGGCGGTGCGCGACGCCACCTATGAGCTGCCGGCGTTCCGCGACAAGGATGGCAAGTTCAGCCGGCAGGCGTTCGAGGCTGTGTTGCGCAACCACGGCCTTACCGAGCAACGGTTTGTCGAACTGATGCGCGAGGAGCTGGCGCAGCGGCAAGTGCTGGAGGCCGTGGCTGCCGGCGGCGCCGGCCCGCAGGCCGAAGCCGTGCCGCTGTATCAGGCCCAGTTCGAGAAGCGCTCGGCCGATATGGTGGAGTTTCCGTTCGCAGCGGAAACGGCGCCGCCGCCGACCGACGCCGAACTGCAGCGCTGGTATGACAACCACCCGGAACTCTACAGCTAGCCGGAATTGCGCCGCATCAAGGCGATCGTGCTGTCGCCGCAGACGCTGGCCAAGCCGACATCCCGATCACCGACGATGACCTGCGGGCGGCCTACGACCAGCGCAAGGCGGAATACGTGACGCCGGACAAGCGCTCGGCCGAGGTGATTTCGACCGCCGACGAGGCCAAGGCGCGGGCGCTGGCACAACAATGGCGCGGCGGCGCGGATTGGGCGGCGATGCAGGCGGCCGCGCAGCAGGATGGGGCGTCGGCGGTGGCGCTGGACGATGCGCATCGCAGGCGGAATTTCCCGATGCCGACCTGGCCAAGGCCGTGTTCGCCACAGCGGCCGATACTGTGGCCGATCCGGTGAAGGGCGCGCTGGGCTGGTACGTGCTGAAGGTGACCAAGGTGACGCCGGGCAGCGAGAAGACCTTCGACGACGTGAAGCAGGCGCTGCGCAACAGGATGCTGGCAGAGAAGGCCACCGACCTGATGTACGACCGTGCCAACAAGATCGACAACCTGCTGGGCAACGGCACATCGCTCGACCAGATGCCGGGCGATCTCGGTCTGGCTGGCGTGGCCGGCACGCTGGATGCGAAAGGCAACACCAAGGACGGCACGCCGGCGCCGATCCCGGGGGCGCCGGAACTGAAGGCCGCGCTGGTGGCCGCCGCGTTCCAGGCGCAGAAGGGCGACCCGCCGCAGCTTACCGAGGTGCAGACGCCGTCGGCCGGCGGCTCGGCGTATTACGCGGTGAGCGTCGAGGACGTCATCCCGCCGGAGCCGAAACCGTTCGAGGAGGTGCAAGCGCAGGTGACCGAGGATTGGACGGCCGATCAGCAGCGCCACGCCGCGGAGCAAAGGGCGGCGAAGCTGCTGACCGCGATCAAGGGCGGGCAGTCGCTGGCGGATGCCGCGGCGGTGGCCGGCGTGGCGGTGAACCGCACGCCGCAGGTGACGCGTGGCGCGGCGCGGGAGGATCTGCCGGGCGAACTGGCGAATGTGCTGTTCGGGCTGAAGCCGGGGGAGCCGGCGATGGTGGCGACGCCCACCACGTTCGTCGTCGCCATGCCTGCTCAAATCGAAACGCCGAACCCGGGGGTGGACCCGGGCGGCTACGACCAGTTGCGCAGCGCGGTGAACCGCACGTGGGTAATGACATCGCGTCGATCTTTGCGGAGGCGGTGCGCGATCGCGCCAATCCGCGGATCAACCAGGAGAACTACAACAGCATCGTGCAGCCATGAACGAAATCCCCTCCCCGCCGCGCGGGAGAGGGTAGGGTGAGGGTGATGCGCGCCGCACGCATCACCCTCCCCTGACCCCTCCCGCATCGCGGGAGGGGGAGGCAACAGCCCAGGAAAGGTCCCATGAACGTCACCCTCCCCCCCGGTTTCGCCGCCTTCCGTTCCGCCTATGACGCCGGGCGCGGCAGCCTGGTGTGGCGGCGCGGCGTGGCGGATCTGGAAACCCCGGTCGCGGCGTTCCTCAAGCTGGCGCACGGCCATCCCAACTCGTTCCTGCTGGAAAGCGTGGAGGGCGGCGCGGCGCGCGGCCGCTACTCCATCATCGGCATGGAGCCGGACCTGATCTGGCGCTGCCGCGACGGGCGGGCCGAGATCAACCGTGATGTCCGCTCGGCGCCGCACGCCTTCATGCCGGACGCGCGGCCGGCGCTGGACAGCCTGCGCGCGACCATCGCCGAGGCGCGCATGGAGGTGCCCGCCAGCCTGCCGCCGATGGCCGGCGGACTGGTCGGCTACCTCGGCTACGACATGGTGCGGCTGATGGAAAAGCTGCCGGCGAAGAACGTGGAAGAACTGGGCGTGCCGGAGGGGCTGCTGCTACGCCCGACGCTGTTCGCCATCTTCGACAATGTGAACGACGAACTGACCCTGGCCGCGCCGGTCTATCCTCGCGCGGACCACCCGGCCGAAGCGGCGTGGGAGACCGCCCAGGCGCGGCTGGACGAGGCCGAGGCGGCGCTGGAGCGCCCGCTGCCGCATCCCGCGCCTCCGGTGCTGCTGCCGGAACCGCCGGCGCCGGCGTCGAACTTCTCGAAGGAGGGGTTCGAGACCGCGGTGGTGCGGTGCAAGGACTACATCGCCGCCGGGGATGCGTTCCAGATCGTGGTGGCGCAGCGGTTCTCCGCTCCGTTCGTGCTGCCGCCCTTCGCGCTGTATCGCGCGCTGCGGCGGATCAATCCGGCGCCGTTCCTGTTCTTCCTCGATTTCGGCGGCTTCGCCGTGGTGGGGAGCAGTCCGGAAGTGTTGGTGAGGTTGCGGGATGGGGTGGTGACGATACGCCCGCTGGCCGGCACCCGGCGGCGCGGCGCGTCTTACGAAGAAGACCAGGCGCTGGAGGCGGAACTCCTGTCCGACCCGAAGGAGCGGGCAGAGCATTTGATGCTGCTCGATCTGGGGCGGAACGACGTGGGGCGGGTGGCGGCACTGGGCTCGGTGAAGGTGACCGCGAGCTTCGCCATCGAGCGGTTCAGCCACGTGATGCACATCTCGTCCAATGTCGAGGGCCGGCTGGCGGAGGGGCTGGATGCGCTGGACGCCCTGGCGGGTGGCTTCCCGGCCGGCACGCTGTCGGGCGCGCCGAAGGTGCGGGCGATGGAGATCATCGAGGAACTGGAACCGGCGCGGCGCAACATCTACGCCGGGTGCATCGGGTATTTCGCTGCCAACGGCACGATGGACACCTGCATCGGGCTGCGCACCGCGCTGGTGAAGGACGGCACGATGTATGTGCAGGCCGGGGCCGGGATCGTCGCGGATTCCGATCCGGAGGCGGAATACGAGGAGTGCCGTCAGAAGGCGAAGGCGCTGTTCCGCGCGGCGGAGGAAGCGGTGCGGTTCGCGGCCGGGAAGGGGGGACGGTAGTCCGGATAGTGGATTGATCGTCTGCGAATTCGGCAATCGAATGATGGAGAAGTTAGGAGTTTGGTGATGTCGTTGCGCGAGGACATCCACCGCCAGCGCGATACGTTGTTGAATATCGCGGCCCGGTACGGTGCGAGTAACCTCCGGTTGTTCGGCTCGGTCGCTCGCGGCGAAGAGCGGCCTGATAGCGACGTGGACCTATTGATCGACCTGAGTCCCGATCGTGGTTTCGGCGATTATCTGGGACTGGCAGAAGAGTTCGAATCGCTCCTGCACCGGCGGGTCGATCTGCTGCTGTCCCGCAGCCTCAGCCCGCATTTCCGTCCGTTCATCGAAGCCGAAGCGCGTCCGGTGTGAAGTCCGGGAATACCAACCCGCAAAATGATTGACGTACGGCTCTGACCGACCCAATCGTCATGGCCGGGCTTGACCCGGCCATCTATGCAGCACGGTGCCGCGACAGATGGCCGGGTCAAGCCCGGCCATGACGATTGGGAGCGGCCGGTGCGATGTGGCCGAGAGTCGGATCGTTCGGCGAGTTGGTTTAAGGTGATCGCATTTCGCAATCGCCTGATCCACGGCTACTGGAGCGTCGATCATATTCTGGTCTGGGACGTGATCGTCAACGACCTACCGCTGCTCAAGCATGAGGTGGGTCGCCTCCTAGGGAACCCGGTGCCGTAACGACAAGCCTGTTCTCGCATAATCGTCTGTCGACCCGCCAACGAAGGCCGCGATACGCCAACGTGATGCGGCCCCGGCCACTCGCGCACTATATTGTAACATGCATTCTGTGGCTCGGGAATCCGGCGGCTCTACGCGCACACTCTTGCCGATCCCGATCGCGTCAACCCGGGAAACCGTGACGCCAACAGAGCGTTGCATGCTCCGCGTCACACTCACAAACACCTACTGCATCGGGAGGTCCCCCATGGGTCGCGGCATTCTTCTCTGGCTTCTCGGCGTTCCCATCCCCGTCATCATTCTGCTCGCCTTGATCTGGCACTGACATGCAAAGCGTCATTGCTCCATCGCGGGGCGTGTCCTACGGGGACGCTCCCGACCAGCCCGTGGAATCCGCGGTGTCCGCGGTTTCCTGGGCGGCGATCATCGGCGGCGGCGTCGCTGCGGCCTCCGTCACGCTGGTGTTGGTCGCGCTTGGCTCCGGGCTCGGCCTGGCGGCGATCTCGCCGTGGCACAATGCCGGCGCATCGGCGACCACCTTCACCATCGGCGCCGGCATCTGGCTGATCGTCGTGCAGTGGCTCTCGTCCGGGTTGGGCGGCTACATCACCGGACGGCTGCGCACCAAATGGGTCGGCACCCACACGCACGAGGTGTTCTTCCGCGACACCGCGCACGGCTTCCTGACCTGGGCGCTCGCCAGCGTGATCGGTGCGGTGATCCTGGCGTCGGCCGCGTCGTCTGCTATCGGCACCGCTGTCCAGGCGACAGCGACCGCGGCGTCCGGTGCCGCGCAGGGCGCCGGCGCCGCGGCATCGACGGCGCAGTCTCGCGCTTACGACGTGGATACGCTGTATCGCGGCGAGAAGCCGGAAATGGCGGGTTCCGATGCGTCGGTGCAAGCCGAAACGACCCGCATCCTGGCCCGCGGAACTACCAACGGCGACGTTCCGGCGGCGGATCGCACCTATCTTGCGCAACTGATTGCGTCACGCACCGGCATCTCGCAGGACGACGCGCAGAAGCGGGTCGATGATGTCGTTACGCAAGAGAAGGCAGCGGAGATCAAGGCGCGGCAGGCTGCCGACACGGCGCGCAAGTCGGCCTCGGCGGTGTCCATCTTTACCGCATTGTCGATGGTGATCGGCGCGTTCATCGCCAGTGCTGCCGCGGCGTTGGGCGGCAGTCTGCGCGACGAGGTCTGACGGTCCGGGCGTCTCTGCGGCGATGCATGCCCGTCCTGGGCGTGTATCGCCGCGCGGCTTTCTATTTCAATGAGGCAATATATTTTCATGAAAAAGCGCGCCCGCTATCCCACCAACCCAGAGCAACGTACGGCGGTGCTGAACCACCGCCGCAATATCAAGATGGCGACGTCAGCCAGCGCCTATGTCCGCGGCAGCACACAGCATTTCTACGACTGCCTCGATGGGCAGAGCATTCCTGCCGGCCCGGACATCTGGATCTGCGGCGACTGCCACCTCGGCAATCTCGGCCCGGTGGCGGATGCCGACGGCAACATCGATATTCAGATCCGCGATTTCGATCAGGCGGTGATCGGGAACCCCGCGTATGACCTGATCAGGCTCGGCCTGTCGCTGGCAACCGCCGCGCGAGGCTCCGACCTGCCGGGTGTCACTACGGCGCGCATGCTGGAGCAAATGATCGATGGCTACGCTGCCGGATTGCAAGGCGATGCCGGCGCAGCGAAGGCCGGCCAGCGTCCGGAGTTGATTCGCGTCGTCATGCGCAAGGCGGCGCGGCGGTCGTGGAAACATCTCGCCCGCGAGCGCATCGAAAACGTCAAACCGAGCATACCGCTGGGTAAGTGCTTCTGGCCGCTGATGGGCGACGAACGGGCCGCGGTGGAGACGCTGTTCGCGGAAGAACGCCTGCGCGCGCTGGCGACGGCGCTGCGTTGCCGCGACGACGATGCGCCGACGGAAGTGCTGGATGCGGCGTACTGGATGAAGGGCTGCAGTTCGCTTGGGCGGTTACGCCTGGCGGTGCTGGTCGGCGTCGGCGACCAGCGGGCCGGCAATGACAATCTGTGCCTGATGGACATCAAGGAGGCAGTGAAGTCGGCAGTGCCCGGCGCCACCCCATCGCAGTCGCCGAAGGACCCTGCCGAGCGTGTGGTCGCCGCGGCACGCAGTCTGTCTCCGTATCTCGGTGAACGCATGGTGGCGGCGCGTTTGCTTGGCCGTGCGGTGTTCGTGCGCGAGTTGCTGCCGCAGGATCTGAAGGTCGAAATCGACCAGCTCAGCCGCGAGGAGGCAATGAAGGCCGCGCGATTCCTGGCGAGCGTGGTCGGCAAGGCGCATGGCGGGCAGATGGATGCGGCAACGCGTCGCCGCTGGCATCGCGAGATCAACCGCTCGACGGCGAAAGGCTTGGACGCGCCGTCCTGGCTGTGGTCGAGCGTGGTGGGTTTGGTGGCAAAGCAGGAAGCGGCCTACCTGGAACACTGCCGCCGCTATGCATTGGAAGAAGCCGCAGGCTGATCCGGTTGGCGCAGTCTTGCCGCACCAAACGGCCTGACGGGCGCTCGGACGATAGCCTCTCGTCATGCCGCCCCTCTCCGTCGGCATGACGGTGAGGGGCGGCCTGCCGCTGCTCTCGCGCCGCCTACTTGCCCGGGCGCACCCGGTCCGACAGGCCGGCCGATTTCTGCACCACGCGCAATGTCTCGTCCCAATCGAAGTTGCGGTACACCGCTGCAAGGTTGGCGTAGGGCGGCGACTGCGCGAACAACTGGAACGTCAGCCGGTGCCCGGCGTAGTCCGAGTTCAACAGGTCGCGGGCGAAGGCCAGCAGCTTGCGGCGATCCTCGGCCTGCCAATTCTCGTTGACGTTGTAGTACTTCTCCAGCCACGGCGCCGTCTCGGGATCGCGGAACGCCGCCGCATCGGGCGTGACGCAGATCTGTCCGCCGCACAACTCGCGGGCGATATGCATCATATTGTGCAATTGCGACGAGGCCAGCACACGGCCCGTCATGAGCAATGACTGGTCCGGCATCAGAAGTCCTGCCGAACTGCGCTTCGCACAGGCGATCGAGGCAGTGAGATGCGCGTTGATGCCCTCGCGATAACACGCCAGCAACGCCAGCTTTTCCTGCACGGCCTGCTGGTGCTCCAGCCCGGTCTGCCGGGCATTGAACAGCGCGGCGCCGATCATGAAATCCGCCAGCTTGACGTTGCGCTGCACGAAGGCGAACGCGCTGTAGCGGTGCAGCGTCGCGCGGATGTAGGTGGCCGCCTTGGTATGGCGGTAGAACAGCACGTCCTCCCACGGGATCAGCACGTTGTCGAATACCAGCAGCGTATCGACCTCGTCGAACCGGTTGGACAGCGGATAGTCTTCCATTGGAGCACGGCTGGCGAACCCGGTGCGGCAGATGAACTTCAGGTTGGGCGCACTGAGGTTGCAGATGAAGCCCACCGCGTAATCCGAAAGCTGCGAATCCCCCCAGTTGGCGATTGTCGGCTTGGTGAACGCCTGGTTGGCATAGGCCGCCGCGGTCTCGTACTTCGCACCGCGCACGATGATGCCGGCATCGGTCTCCTTGACCACGTGCAGCAGCATGTCCGGATCCTGGTCCTGTGGCCGTTTCGACCGGTCGCCCTTGGGATCGGTGTTGGCGGAGACGTGGAACGGGTCCTCGCGCACCACGCGGTCCACATGGAGGCGAATGTTTTCCGAGAACTGCGGGTTGGCCTCGTTCAGCAGATCCTGGCCGTCGTACAGCGACCACATCTCGCCGACCGTTTCGTCGCCGACGCGCGTGACGATGCCGCCGACCTCATCCAGCACCGCACTTACCGCGTCCCGCTTGGCGTGCCAGTCTTCCGGCGTGAGCGGCAGCTTGGTGCCGACAGAGCACGTCTCGCCGGAGTTTTCAGCGCGGTAGGTCATGACCGGCGCGTGCGCCGCCTCGTGCGCCATGTCATAGATGCGCGCGCGGACATCGACCAGCGGCTTGAACATCGGATGCGCGGCGACGTCGCGCACACGCTCGCCGTTGATCCAGACCTGGCGGCCGTCGCGAATCGAATCCCGGTATTGCTGGCCGTTGCGGATCATCGTTTGGTGCCCGTCATCGTCGTGCTGTTAAAAATTCGTATCGTCACGTCAGCACCAGCGTGCTGTTGCCGCAGTTCCACCCGACCTCCACCGTTTCGCCGATCTCGACGCCGTCGGCAGCAGGCAGGCGGACGATCAGTTCGGTGCCGCTGGCGAGACTGACGATCAGCCTGGTTTCGGCGCCGGCATAGACCGCCTCGACAATCCTCCCGCTGACGGCGCAGTCGGCGCCCGGCCCGATCCGCATATGCTCTGGGCGGACCACCAGCGCGACGGTCTGGCCCTGGCCGAGGTCGCGGGGCGCGTCGGCCGGCAGGCGGAACGTGCCGTCCGGCGTGTGCAGCATGCCGGCACCGGCCACCTCGCCGCGAAAGATGTTGGAGATGCCGATGAAGTCGGCGGCAAACGAACTCGCCGGCCGTTCGTAGATCTCCTTCGGCGTGCCGATCTGTTCGATCCGCGCGTGGTTCATCAGGCAGATCCGGTCCGACAACGCCAGCGCCTCTTCCTGGTCGTGCGTCACGTAGATGATGGTCGCGCCGGTGTCGCGGTGCAGCCGCTTGATCTCGATCAGCATGTGCTCGCGCAGCTTCTTGTCCAGCGCGCCGAGCGGTTCGTCCATCAGGATGATCGATGGCTGGTAGACGAAGCAGCGCGCCAACGCGACACGTTGCTGCTGCCCGCCCGATAACTCCCGCGGCAGCCGGTGCGTGAGGTGGCCGAGCTGGACCAGTTCCAGCGCTTCGCTGACCCGCCGCCGCACTTCCACGCCGGGCCGGCGGCGCATGCGCAGCGGAAAGCCGACATTCTCCTCTACCGTGAGGTGGGGAAACAGCGCGTAACTCTGGAACACCATGCCGATGTCGCGCCGATGCACGGGCGTGTGGGTGTGGTCCACGCCGTCGATGAAGATGCTGCCTCCGGACGGTTCCACCAGGCCGCTGACGATCTGGAGCAACGTGGTTTTACCGGAACCTGATGGACCCAGCACGGTCAGCAGTTCGCCGGTTGCCACGGTAAGGTCGATCGGCATCAACGCCGTGACCGACCCGTAATGCTTGCAAAGCCGATGTGCCCGCAGCTTGGGTGGGGCGAGCGTCTGGTCCAGGTCTACCGCGCGGACGTCCATGCGGCCCCCCGGGCAACCGTGTCATGGCCGGCGCAGGCCGGCCATCCACGAGTTTTGTCACGGCACGCAAGGAAGCCGTGGGTGCCCGGCCTTTGCCGTCCATGACGCATAACGATCCGGCCGTGACACATAACGATCCGGCCATAGCACATAACGATCCGGTCACGCCGCATAACCCCGACGCGGCCGTTTCTCCCGCGCACCATGTGCAGAACCCCCCGCAAGGTGCCCATCGGACAGGCGACGCTGCGTACGCGGCAGGCAACCATCAGTCGGCCGCCAGCGTGACTGCTGGAGCCTGATGCCGGCTGGCCGGCCGCGGCAGCTCCAGGTGGTCGCGCAGGGTCTGGCCTTCATACTCCTCGCGGAACAGCCCGCGGCGGCGCAATTCCGGCAGCACCAGCGTAATGAAGTCGTCCATCCCCTCCGGCACTGTCGAGAACGTCATCATGAAACCGTCCGCTGCCTCGTTGCGGAACCAGCTCTCCATGATGTCGGCGATATGTTCTGGCGTGCCGCGCACCACCTCGCCGCCCCGTGCCGCGCTATAGCGCAGGTAGAGCTGCCGCAGCGTCAGGTGTTCCTCGTCGATCAGCCGGATGATCTGATCGAAGAACTGCTTATGCCGGTTGGCGGTGGTGGGAATCCGATCGCGCGGGATCGGCTGATCCAGCGGCAGGTCCGCAAGGTCGATCCCCTCCAGATCCTCCGACAACATCTCCAGCCCGACCTCGGGATGGATCATCGATTGCAGATATTCGAATTTCTCCTCCGCCTCCGCCGCGCTACGCCCGACGATCACCGTCATCCCCGCCATGATTTTCAAATGCTCCGGCAATCGACCGAACCGAGCCATGCGCCCCTTCACGTCGGCATAGAAGCGTTGCGCATGCGCTATCGACGCGTCGCGCGTGAAGATCACCTCCGCGGTCTCCGCCGCCAGTTCCTTGCCTGACTCCGATCCCCCGGCCTGGATGATCACTGGCCGTCCCTGCGGCGGCCGAGCAATATTCAGCGGCCCGCGCACCGAAAAGAACCGGCCCTTGTGGTGCAGATAGTGCATCTTCTCCGGATCGAAATTGATGCCCGCGGCGCGATCCAGCACAAATGCATCGTCATCCCAACTGTCCCACAGGCCGAAGCACACCTCGACGAATTCGCGCGCCCGCGCATAGCGCAGCGCGTGATCCTCCAGCCCGTCCCGCCCGAAATTATAGCCGCCCGCGGGGTGCGCCGACGTCACCACGTTCCATCCCGACCGGCCGCCGCTGAGGTGATCGAGCGAAGCAAACAGCCGAGCCAGATTATACGGTTCGTAATAGCTGGTGGACATCGTGCCGCACAGACCGATATGCTCTGTCACACCCACCAACGCCGACAACAAACTCAGCGGCTCCCAGATATTCATAAACCGCGGCGCCCTGCTCAAGGCCCGCATATTGCCGTCGCGCGCACCAGCCGCATCAGCCTGGAATACGAAATCGAATTTAGCCGCCTCGGCCTTCCGCACCAGCCGGGTGTAATGCGCGAAGTTGTTGGCGCCGTGCAATTCGGTGCTCGGGTGCAGCCACGCGGCCGGATGGTTGCCGGTCGGGCTCATCAGCCAACCGAGTTTCATCTTGCCTTTGGGAGAAGTCTGCACAGGGTGCTCCGCATGGTGACGAGTGGACGTTGCATGCCGCATGCCAGGGTGCGGCGAGGCAGCGGATCAGCGCCTCCCGTCCAATCGCCATACCGGATACCCCGGCCGGTATGGTAATTGCAAACCATAGCTGCGATTCTGCGCGGCGTCCTTCCCGCCAGGGCGGACGCCGTGCCAGCGGTCAGTGCAGGAAAGGGGAACATCGTGTCACACTCATCCAACCGGGGCGTCACCCGCCGAGCTACCTTGTTGGGCACTGCGAGCCTGGCGCTGCCCGCCCTGATCGCCCGCCGCGCAGCCGCGGCCGACCAGATCGTCGTCGCCGATAACGGCGGCCCGGTCGGCGCCAGCTTCCGCGAGGCCTTCTATGACCCGTTTGAACAGGCCACCGGCATCAAGGTCGTCAACATCACCCAGAATGTCGATCCAGTGGCGCAGTTCCGCCTGGCGGTTGAAACCGGAGCCTACACTTCCGATGTCAGCCTGCTGACCCCCGGCTTCGTCTACCGCCTGACCCACCCGAAGAACTACCTGGAGACCCTGGACCTGCCGGCCGCGGCGACCGAAAATATCCTGCCCCACATGGCGACCCCGACCTTCCTGGGCACCGATGTCTGGACCACGGTGTTCGCCTACCGCACCGACAAGTTCGGCGACAAGGGGCCGCAGAGCTGGGCCGACTTCTGGAACGTCAGCGCCTTCCCCGGCCGCCGCGGCTTGCAGAAGTCGCCAAACCCCAGCTTCGAAGTTTCCCTGCTCGCTGACGGCGTGCCGCCCGACAAGATCTATCCGATCGACGTGGACCGAGCCTTCGCCAGCCTCAGCCGCATCAAGCCGCATATCGATGTCTGGTGGAGCACCGGCGCGCAATCCACCCAGCTTCTGCAAAGCGACGAGGTGGACCTGCTGTCGATCTGGAGCGCCCGGGCGCAGACCACGCTCGATGCCGGCACACCTGGGAAGATCGTCTGGAACGGCAACATCGCCAGCGTGGACGGGTGGTCGATTCCGAAGGGCTGCCAGAAACTGGACCTGGCACGGAAGTTCGTCGCCTTCTGCGCGGACCCGGCACGCCAGGCCGCCTATACGCCGACGATGCGGAACGGCCCGACCAACACCAAGGCCTACGACCTGATCCCGCATGATCGGGCGGTGCTGCTGCCGACCTATCCCGCCAATGGTACCAACATGGTGGTGCGCGACGACGAATGGTGGGGCGCCAATTTCGACAAGATGAAGCAGCGCTTCGATGCCTGGCTGCTGGAGAGCTGAGACCGCTTGGGCACCTCCTCTTCACTCGCGGTGATGCCGGCAACGCGACTGGATTGGCGCGCCATCGGCCGCCCTCGCGTCGCCTGGCTCGCCTTCCCCGGTCTGCTGTATCTGGGTGTGTTCTTCGTTTACCCGGTGGTGCGGCTGCTGCTGACCAGCTTGCAGGATCCCGACACGGCTGGGTTCTCGCTCGCCGCCTATCGCCGGCTGGTCAGCGCCACCGTGTATCTCGACGTGATGCGGACTACGTTCTTCATCGCGGCCGAGACCACAACGCTGTGCCTGGTGCTGGGCTATCCGCTGGCCTACTGGCTCGCGCGCCTGCAGCCGGCGCAACGTGCGAAGCTGATCCTGCTGGTGATGCTGCCGTTCTGGACCAGCGCTCTGGTGAAGTCGTTCAGTTGGCTGGTGCTGCTGGCGCGCCACGGCATCGTCGCCAATACCATCCGGGCGCTGAACCCGGACGGCCAGTCGCCGGAACTGCTGCATGGCCGAGGCGCTGTGCTGATGGCGATGACGCATACGCTGCTGCCGCTGGCGGTGCTGACGATGCTGCCGGTCATGTTGCAGATCGACCGCACGCTGCCGCGCGCCGCGGCAACGCTGGGATCTTCGGCAGCCCAGGCATTCTGGCGGGTGTTCTTTCATCTGTCGATGCCCGGCGTGACCGCTTCGGGCCTGCTGGTGTTCATCTCGTCGCTCGGCTTTTTCATCGTGCCGGCGCTGCTGGGCGGTCCGCATGAAACCATGATCGGCCAGGTGATCCTGGACGAGATTCAGCAAGCCATGGACTGGCAGTTCGGCGGCGCGCTCGCGGTCCTGCTGATGGCTGCCACGCTGACCAGCAGCTTCATCTTCGACCGTCTGTTCGGAGTCTCCACCGGGCCCGCGTCTGGCCGCCCGCGCAGCTCACCGCGCTGGCTGCGCGCGATCGGCATGCGCCTGCTGGCCGTCGTCGCCGCCGCATCGGAAATGCTGTCGGAGAGTCTGGCGACGGTGCTGCGCGGCCACCGGTTCGGCTGGCTGCTGCCAACCTATGCTGTGTCGCTCATCGGTTTCCTGATGGTGCCGACGCTGATGGTGCTGCCGATGAGCTTTACGAATTCCCGCTTTCTCGATTTTCCGCCTACGGGCTTTTCGCTGCACTGGATGCAGGTCTATTTCGGCTCGCCGCAATGGGTCGATGCCACGCTTCGCTCCTTCGGCGTCGCCATTGCCACCTCGCTGGTGACCACGGCGATCGCCGGCGCCGCGGCGCTGGCGGTGACGCGTTCCGGCGGATTGTGGGCGAGGCTGGTGTTCACGCTGTTCCTTGGCCCGATGGTGGTGCCCAGCATCGTCACCGCGGTGGCGCTGTTCTATCTGTTCGCGCATCTGCGCCTGGTGGCGACGGATCTGGGACTGGTCGTCGGCCACACGGTGATGGCGCTGCCGATCACCTTCGTGGCGCTGGTCACCGTGCTGAACGGGCACGACTGGCGCCTGGACCAGGCCGCGGCGACGCTGGGCGCCGGACGCGTCGCCGTGCTGCGCCACGTCACGCTGCCGCTGATCCGCGGCGGGCTGCTGGCCGCGCTGCTGTTCGCCTTCATTGTGTCGTTCGAGGAACTGACGGTGGCCCTGTTCGTCAGCGGCGGCCTGAAGACCACATTGCCGAAGCAGATGTGGGACGACATTCTGATGGCGGTGAACCCGACGCTCGCTGCTGCGTCGCTGATCGTGGTGAGCGTGGTTACAACTCTGTTCATCATCGCCGAGCGTATGCGTCCGCGGGGGTGACTGCCCGCGCGGCGTCGCACTTCCAACGCCTCAACGTAACAACGGCCTAAGGTGTCATTGCGAGCGCGGCGAAGCAATCTCCCGCCTGGGCTGGTGCGATCTCACGAAGGAGATTGCTTCGCTTCGCTCGCAATGACCGCGCTTTACGATCCTCCGAACCGCCGCCCGAACATCGCCACTCGGCAGCAAGCAAGTTTTTAACACGGAGGCAGAACGAGAACCACGGAGCCAGTGTACATGCTCCCGTTGCCGAAGCCGTACACTGGCTCCGTGGTTCTCCGTGGTTCTCATTCTTCCTCCGTGTTGAAAACTTGGCGGTGCTGCCCACATCCACCTGCGACACGGGGTGATCGCCAACAATCCACACGCTCGCCTTGCCTTGCCCCACCGCCCGCCGATACGCTTCCTGCCTGCAACGCCGGAGGATGTTCGCAATGCCCGAAACGCCGACCCTGGTGATCCGCAACGGCACCATCATGGACGGTAGCGGCGGCGACCCCTTCGAATCCGACATCGCCATCGCCAACGACCGCATTGCCGCGATCGGTTGCCACCTCCCCAAAGGCACAGATGAGATCGACGCCAAGGGCAAACTCGTCACCCCAGGCTTCGTCGATGTGCACACCCACTACGACGCCCAGGTAACCTGGAGTTCCCGCCTCTCGCCGTCGTCCTGGAACGGCGTCACCACCGTCTTGCTCGGCAATTGCGGCGTCGGTTTCGCACCCTGCCACGAGGCCCAGCGCGACATGCTGGTCCGCCTGATGGAGGGCGTCGAAGACATCCCCGAAGTCGTCCTCACCGAGGGCCTGCCATGGAACTGGCACAGCTTCCCCGACTTCCTCGATGCACTCGACGCTCGGCACTACGACGTGGACGTCGCCACGCAAGTCCCGCATGCCGCGCTGCGGGTCTACGTCATGGGCCAGCGCGGCGCGGACCGCGAACCGGCGACCGCGCCGGACCGGCAACGCATGGCCGAACTGACGGAAGAAGGCATCCGCGCCGGAGCGCTCGGCTTCTCCACATCGCGCACGCTCAATCACCGCACGCTCGACGGCAAGCACATTCCCACGCTGAGGGCCGAAGCGGCCGAACTCACCGAGATCGCCCATGCGATGCGATCCGCCGGCGCGGGCTGGATGCAGATCGTCTCCGACTTCGAAGACCAGGACAAGGAGTTCGGCCTGTTCCGCGATCTCGCCGAAGCCTCCGGCCGACCGGTCACCCTGACCCTGCTGCAATCCGACGCAAGGCCCGACGGATGGCGCAAACTGCTGCAGCAGATCGAGACCGCCAACGCCGAAGGGCTGCGCATCACCGGCCAGGTCCGCTCCCGTCCCACCAGCGTGCTGCTGGAATTCGAATTGTCGCAAAACCCGTTCATGGGCCGCCCCAGCCACAAGGCGATCGCCCATCTGCCGTTCCCCGAACGCATGCAACACCTGCGCGACCCGGCTTTCCGCGCCAACCTGCTGGCCGAAGCGTTCCAGGGCAGCACCCGCGCGCAACGCGTGCAGCGCTGGGATCGCATGTTCCCGCTGGGCGATCCGCCGAACTACGAACCCGCGCCGGAGGACAGCATCGCCGCCCGCGCCGCGCGCGAGAATCGTTCACCCGATGAGGTCGCCTACGATCTGCTGCTGCAGCGCGACGGCAAGGCGATCCTCTATCTGCCCGTCACGAACTATGCCGCGGGCAACCTCGATGTGGTGCGCGAGATGATCGCGCATCCTGACACGTTGATCGGGTTGGGCGATGGCGGCGCGCATGTCGGCATCATGTGCGACGCCACGGCGACCAGCTATACGCTGACGCACTGGACCCGCGATCGCGGCCGAGGCGAGCTGTTCCCCGTGGCCTGGGCGATCAAGCGCCTCAGCCACGACAACGCCGCGGCGGTGGGTCTGAACGATCGGGGACTGGTGCGCGAAGGCATGAAGGCAGACCTGAATGTGATCGACTACGATCGCCTGGCGCTGGGGCAGCCCGAGATCGTCTACGACCTGCCCGCCGGCGGCAAGCGCCTGGTGCAGCGGACCGCCGGCTTCGAAGCAACGATCGTGTCCGGCGCAGTGGTTTACCGTAACGGCGAGGCGACGGAAGCCTTGCCGGGACGCCTGGTGCGCGGCATGCGCGATCCGGTCACCGCATAAGGAGCAGCGAAAATGCCCGACGACGCAATGCCCCGTGCCACCGCGCTGCACTTCCTGTCGATCTCCGAAGCGGCCGGGCTGATTCAGCGCCGCCAGCTTTCCCCCGTCGAACTGACCCGGGCGTTACTCGATCGGATCGCGGCGATCGATCCGCAGCTCAACGCCTACCTGCTGGTCACTGCGGACCGCGCGCTGGCGCAGGCGCGTGCTGCCGAAGCCGAGATCATGGCTGGCAACTATCGCGGCCCGATGCACGGCATTCCGTTCGCGCTGAAGGATATCTACTGCACCGCGGGCATTCGCACGACCAGCCATTCGCGCACGCGCGCCGACTACGTGCCGGATTTCGACGCCGCGACGGTGACGAAACTCTATGAGGCCGGCGCGATCCTGCTGGGCAAGCTGGCGACGCACGAGTTCGCGCATGGCGGCCCGTCCTTCGATCTCCCCTGGCCGCCGGCTCGAAATCCATGGGACCGCGCGCGTATCACCGGCGGTTCGTCGAGCGGTTCCGGCGCAAGCGTTGCGGCCGGGCTGGCGATGGGTGCGCTCGGGTCGGATACCGGCGGATCGATCCGCAATCCGGCGGCGTTGTGCGGCCTGGTAGGACTGAAACCAACCTATGGGTTGGTCAGCCGCAATGGCGTCTATACCAACTCGTTCAGCTATGACCACGCCGGTCCGATGACCTGGACCGCCGAGGACTGCGCTATCATGTTGCAGGCCATCGCGGGACACGATGCGAAGGATCCGGCGAGTGCGAACCTTCCGCTGCCGGATTATCGCGCTGCGCTCGGCGGCGACATCAAGGGCCTGCGCATCGGCGTACTGCGCTCAATGTTCGAACACGAGGTGCCGACGCCCGATGTTACGAAGGCCGCGTTGGAGGCGGCATTCGATGTGCTGCGGAAGCTCGGCGCCACGTTGGAAGACGTGCGCATCCGCCCGGCGCAGGACTATCATGACGTGAAGATCACCGGCGCGGAGAGCGAACTCTATGCCGTGCATGAGCCGGTGCTGCGGCAGCGCCTGGCTGATTTCGGCGAGGATTTCCTCGGCCGCTCGCTTGGCGCGTTGTTCATCACCGGCGCGGATTATGTGCAGGCGTCGCGCTGGCGCCGCGCGATGATCGCGGAGGTGGCGCCGATCTATGAACGATACGATGTGCTGCTGACAGCGGGGCCGGGTCCGGCGCCGCGGTTCGAGAGTTGGCGGACGATCAATTTTTGGCAGAAGGCCTCGGTGACCACGCCGTTCAACGTGCTGGGCGGCCCGGCTTTGGCACAATGCATCGGCTTCACCGCGGATGGCCTGCCGCTGTCGATGCAGATCGCCGGGCGTCCGTTCGACGACGCAACGGTATTGCGCGTGGCGCACGCCTACGAGACCGCGACGCCGTGGCGTTCGCGGCGTCCCGTGCTCGATCCCGACGCGGTCTTTTCCACCTCGCTGCCGCCGGTGCCCGAACCAGAGCAGGCCACGATCAGCGCGGCGCGGCGCGACGAGATTGCGGCGATCTGCCGGCGCGCCGGGCTGACGCTTAACGAGTGGCATTTCGAACAACTGTGTGCGACAGCACCGTATGTCGAGGCGATGACCGGCCGGTTACGGCGCGACTTTGAATTTTATGCAGAACCGAGCAGTACGTTCGTTGCTTCGGCGAGTCTCAACTGTCAAGCCCTGCCATGACGTTGGCAATGCCGATGCGACCAAGTGATTCTCCCTCAGGGTTGGCGCTATCGGAAGGAACCGCGACATGATCGGCGAATCAGTCACGATCCCGGCCCGACGTGGCAAGGCCGTGCTGGTTCCCGCGGGCCAGTCGATCATGATCATCAATACGCACGGATCCCAGGTTGTGGACACCTGGGCCTTCGTTGCCGACGCACTGACCGAATTCATGTCGATGGAGCACACCCGCGCGACGATGTTGCGGCTGCGGCCGCAGGTCGGTGACATCTTCCGCACCAACAAACGCCGCCCGATCCTGACCTTGCTCGAGGACACCTGTCACGGCATCCATGACATGCTGATCGCCGCTTGCGACAACGAGCGATACGGACTGCTTGGCTGCACCGGGTATCACGACAACTGCACCGACAACCTGCGCGCTGCGATGGCGGCACTGGGTTTGCGTGCGCCGGAAACGCCAAGTCCGCTCAACCTGTTCATGAACATCCCCTGGACTGCGGGAGGAGAACTGTCGTTCGATCCTCCGGCGACGCGTCCTGGCGATCATGTCGTTCTGCGTGCCGAACTTGACGTGGTGGTTGCCATGTCAGCATGTCCGCAGGATATCCTGCCGATCAACGGGGCCACCGGCAGAACGACCGAAGCGCATTTTCGTGTCATGGCCAAACAACACGGTTAGGGTTGCAACAAAATCGGCCGGGAGGCTTCCACAATGCTAGCGGACCGCTACGACCTGTCCTTGTCCACCGCGTCGGCCGCCGCGCGGGATGCCTACGTTCAAGGCTGCGATCTTGCGTTGACCCTTTACCCCGGCGCGGTCGAGGCGCTCGATCGCGCCATCGCTGCCGATCCCGATTTTGCCCTGGCCCATGCTGCCAAGGCCCAGGTACTGATGCGCGAAGGCAACGTGGCGCCGGCGCGGGCAGCGCTGGCTGCCGCGGACGACGTCGCCGCCGGTTTGCCGGAACGCGAGGCCAGCCACATAGCGTTCTTCGACTTGCTGTTCGCGGGCCGCGCCGACGACGCGATCGACGCCTTGCATGCGCACCTGACGGCATGGCCGCGCGACGCGCTGGTACTGTCCACGGCCGCGAACCCGAACGGCCTGATTGGCGCGTCCGGCCGCATCGGGCAGAAGCACCAGATCGCGGTGCTGCTGGATGACCTCGCCCCGCATTACGGCGATGATTTCTGGTTCCTGGCGCATCACGCCATGGCGCTGTCCGAGGATGGGCAGACCGCCGCTGCCCGGCCGAAGATCGAGCGATCCGTGGCGATGAACCCGAACAACGCCCATGGTGCCCACGCGTTCGCGCATGTTTGTTACGAAAGTGGGGAACCAGACACTGCGCGCAGCTACTTATCGGCGTGGCTGGCGACCTATCCGCGCGATGGGTTCTTCCATGGCCACCTGAGTTGGCATCTCTCGCTATGCGAACTCCAGGCCGGCAATTGGGATAACGCGCTGCGGCTGTATCGGGACGCCATCGTGCTTGACCGGCACAGCGGGGGACCGCAACAGAGAGTCTCGGATGGGACAGCATTTTTGTGGCGTTCTGAACTTGCCGGACATCCGCGCGATACCGCCGCGTGGCGCGCGATGAACGACTATGCCAACAGCGCGCTGCCACGTCCTGCCGCCGGGCTCGCCGACCTTCACGTCATTCTGGCACAGGCCGTCATGCGCGATGACGTCGGGCTCGACGCCCGTGCCCGCCAGATGGAGGCTATGGCGAGCGAGGGGCGTTACCCGTCCGGCTCCTACCTTCCGGCGCTGTCGCGTGGCTTTGCAGCGTTCGAACGCGGCGACTTTTCCGCGGCGATCGCGGCGCTCGCCCCACTTGCCGGAGAGAGCGAACGCATCGGCGGCAGCCGCGCGCAACATGACCTGATCGAATTCACGTTGTTGCGGGCCTATATTGACGCCGGCCGTCTGGAGGAGGCTCGACAGATGCTCTCCGCGCGGCGGCCTGGTGCTTCCGGCGTTCCCGTCGCGGGCGTTGCAGCGCTGCATTGACCGGCGCGTGAGACGTTTTTGGCAGTTCGCAACCGATCGTGGCGTCGCGCGCCGATCCCTGATTGTTGCTGCAGTGGTCGGCACGTTGTTGAACCTGATCAACCAGGGCGATGCGCTTCTGGGGCCGGGCACCGTGAACTGGTTGAAGCTTTGTCTGACCTACGTCGTTCCCTATGCCGTCAGCACGTACGGTGCGATTTCATATCGGATGTCGGTTGAACAGACGGGGCGGCGGTAGACAGATTGCAGCGTGCGTGCCTACGCTTCCGTGACACAAGGGCGGAAATCATGGGCGCGAGCGATACACGATCCCCCGGCGCAAAACTGCGCGAACTGTTGGCCGAGCCAGGCATCATGGTCGCCCCCGGCGTGTTCGACGGCTTCAGTCTGCGGCTGGTCGAACAGATGGGCTACAAGACCGCCGCCATCACCGGCGCCGGCGTCAGCGAGAGCCATCTCGGCTGGGCCGATGTCGGCATCATGGGCTACACCGAAAATGTGCAGGCCTGCGCTGCGCTCGCGGCGATCAGTTCGATCCCGCTCGCGGCTGATGGCGACACCGGTTATGGCAACGCACTCAACGTCTATTTTACCGTTCAAGGATTCGAACGCGCCGGGCTCGCCTGTTTGTTGATCGAAGATCAGGTGTGGCCGAAGCGCTGCGGCCACATGGCGGGCAAGCAGGTCATCTCCGCCGAGGAAGGCGTCGAGAAAATCCGCGCTGCCGCGGAAGCGCGCCGCGATCCCGATTTCGTCATCAAGGCTCGCACCGATGCGACGGCAATCCATGGCGTCGGCGAGGCGATCCGCCGGCTCAATCTCTACGCCGAGGCCGGCGCCGACCTGCTGTTCGCGGATGCGCTGTTGACCGCCGAGGACATCGGCACCGTCGCGCGCAATGTCAGCAAGCCGCTCACTGTGAATATGGGTTTTGGCATCCGCCAGCGTCCGACCACACCGCTGCTGTCCACGCGGCAACTCGAAGATCTCGGCGTGAAGGCTGTTTCCTTCCCGCGCATGCTCACCGCGGCAGCGATCCAGGGCATGAAGAATGCACTCGCCGTGCTCGGTCAATCGATCGCCGAGGGCCGTGTTATCGATCGTCCCGACCTGCTGGTGCCGTTCGACGAACTCAATGATCTGATGGGGCTGAAACGGCTCCGCGCGATCGAACAGTCGTTCGCTGTCCCTTCGTCCGACGCCTGAGCGCGGCACGCGATGCTCGATTCGTTCCAGACGCTGCGTATGCTCGACAGCGAGGTGGCGTTCCACAGCCTGCCTGCGCTGGGAGCCAAACTGGGCGTAGATCTCGACCGGATTCCGATATCTCTCAAGGTATTGCTCGAGAATCTGCTGCGGCACGAAGACGGTGTCACCGTCACGCCGGACGACATTGCCGCGCTGGCAAGTTGGCCCGCGCCGGCAGCGCAGGGCAGGGAGGTGGCGTTTCATCCCGTCCGCGTCCTGATGCCCGATTCCTCCGGCCTTCCCCTGCTCATTGATCTCGCCGCCATGCGCGACGAGATGGTGGCGCGTGGACTCGATCCCCGTCGTGTCGATCCGATGATCCCGACCGATCTCGTCATCGACCATTCCGTCCGAGTCGATTTCGCCGGCCGGCCGGATGCGCTCGCGCGCAACCTGAAAGCCGAACTTGAACGCAATCGCGAACGTTACGGCGTGGTCCGCTGGGCGATGGCGCAGTTCGAAAACCTGCGCGTGGTGCCGCCAGGTAATGGCATCGTGCACCAGGTCAACATCGAGCGCTTCGCACAGGTCGTCGCGTGCGGCGTGCGGGACAGCGAGACCCTGGCCTTCCCCGACAGTCTTGTCGGGATGGACAGCCACACGCCGATGGTCAACGCGCTCGGCGTCTTTGGTTGGGGCGTAGGCGGCATCGAGGCCACGACGTCGATGTTTGGCCAGCCGGTTGGACTGCCGATACCACGAGTTGTCGGCTGCCGGCTTATCGGCGAACCGCGTGCGGGCGTGATGTGCACCGATATCGTGCTGGCGCTGACGCGTTTCCTGCGCAGGCCCGACGTGCTCGCGGCGGTAGTGGAATTCTGCGGTCCGGCGCTCGACCGGATGCCGCTGCCCGATCGTGCGACCATCGCCAACATGGCGGCTGAATACGGTGCCACCATGGGATTTTTCCCTGTCGATGCCGAGACGTTGCGCTATCTGGAGCAAACGGGGCGGTCCGCCGGACAGATTGCGCTGGTCGAGCGCTACACCAAGGCGCAGGGCCTGTGGCGCGCCGCGGAGCCGGCGTTCGAGACCGTGTTGGAATTCGACCTCAGCAGCGTGGGGCCGTCTTTGGCGGGGCCGTCACGGCCGGAAAGCCTGGTGGCGCTGACGGATGCGCCACAGCGCTTCCGCACCGCCTTCGCTGCGCGGGGCACAGCGAAGGCCGAGGCGCCGCCAGTCACCGCGGCACCACGGCCTTTGCAACATGGCGACATCGCCATCGCCGCGATTGCGTCCTGCACTAACACGGCAAATCCTTATCAAATGATCGCGGCGGGATTGCTTGCGCGCAAGGCCATTGCCAAAGGCTTGCGAGCAAAACCATGGGTGAAAACCTCGTTTTCACCGGGGTCGCGCGTCGTTCCCGCGATGCTGGACAAGGCTGGTCTGAGCGAAAGTCTGGACGCACTCGGCTTCCACGTCGTCGGCTTCGGTTGCATGAGTTGCGGCAGCGGCTCCGGCGCGCTGGCGGAGGACATTGCCGCCGAAATCGCGGCACGCGAATTGGTGGCGGTCGGCGTGATCTCCAGCAACCGAAACTTCGATGGCCGGTTGAATGCCTCCGTGCGCGGCACGTTTCTCGCTTCCCCTCCGCTGGTGGTGGCGTACGCGATCGCCGGTTCGATTTTGCACGACCTGACACACGACAAGCTTGGCGACGACACGGATGGCCGGCCGGTGTTTCTTGCCGACATCTGGCCGGATGCCGCCGAGATCCGCGCCGATCTCGATCGCGCGCTGACCGGGGATTTGTTCCGGGAAATCTACGACACCTTCGCTGATCCGGGTGCGGAATGGGATGCGATCCCGCACTCCACCGCGCCGGTTTTCGCCTGGCAAAAGGACAGCATGTTTTTGCGAAGGCCGCCCTTCCTGGACGATGTGGCCGGCGCCGACCGGCCCATAAGCGGTGCACGCATCCTGCTGATGCTTGGCGACGACGTCACCACGGACCACATCTCGCCGGGCGCCACGATCCCGTTGAATACCGAGGCCGGCGGCTACCTGGCGGAAAACGGGGTTCCGGTGGAAAAATTCGGCAGCTATATCGGCCGCCGCGCCAACCACGAGGTGATGGTACGCGGCACCTTCGCCAATCCGCGCATCCAGAACGAACTCGTTCCCGAGCGCGAAGGCGGCTTCACCCGTCATCAACCAAGCGGCGAAACGATGACCGTGTTCGCAGCCGCCGAGCGCTATCGGGCGGAAGGGCAATCCGTGATCGTGGTCGCCGGTAGCAACTACGGCTGCGGTTCGTCGCGCGATTGGGCGGCGAAGGGCACCAGCTTGCTTGGTGTGCGCGCGGTGATCGCGGAAAGTTTCGAACGCATCCACCGTTCGAACCTGGTAGGCATGGGTGTGTTGCCGTTGCAGTTCCCAGACGGAACGTCGCGTCGCAGCCTGGGTCTGACCGGCGCGGAGACGTTCGATATCCCCGACATCGCCGCGGCGCTGGTTCCTGGCGCGATGGTCCCGGTGCGGGTGAACCGCCCATCGGGACTTTCCGAAACGGTGGGCCTGGACTCCCGCGTCGATACGCGACGCGAGGCGGAGTGGGTGCGCAACGGCGGCATCCTGCCCTACGTGATGAACGAATTGGCGGCGGCATGAGCATCGCCCAGACCAGCGTGACCGCCCGCGTTTGCGAACGGATCGTCGCGTATGGCCGTTCACCGCTGGACGCGCGCGTGCTGCGGGCGGCGCGCCAGTTGTTCCTGGATGGCATCGCCGTAGGTGTGGCGGGCGCGCGGCTGGAAGACGCGCCGCGTATCCTGGCCGAGCATTTTGCCGATCCGTTGACGGGGACCGGCGGCGGCACCGCAGCGTCGCTGCTGGGCCTGAACGCGCGGCTTGGAACCGTGCCGGCCGCCCTGGTCAACGGCGCCGCGATGCATGTGCTCGACTTCGAGCCGATGTGGCTTCCCGCGACGCACGCGCTGTCGCCTGCGCTCGCCCCGGCTTTGGCGCTCGGTGAGGCCTTGGGCAGTAGCGGTGCGAAGATCCTCGCCGCAATGGTGCTTGGCATCGAAATCCAGGGCCGGCTTCGCGCCGCAGCGGGCCCACTTGAATCGCACGAGTTGCGCTTTCATCCGCCAGGCTTCGTCGGACCGATCGGCGCCGCCGTTGCCGCGGGGCATTTGCTGGATTTCGACGCCGATCAGTTTGCCAACGCAATCGGCATCGCGGGTTCGCGCTGTGGCGGCCTGTTCATTAACCTCGGCACGATGACCAAAGCGACGCACTGCGCCTATGCCGCTTCGCTGGGCCTGGAAGCGGCGCTGCTGACACGGCGCGGCTTCACCGGCTGTCCGACTCTGTTCGATCCGGCACCACAAAGCTACGCTGAGGCGTTCTTCCCGCGCGGCTTCGACGCGGAGACCTTGCTGGACTTCGGCGACCCGTTCCGCATCGTTGACCCCGGCTACGCGATCAAGATCTTCCCCGCAAAATTCTCGACACACTACGCTATCACCGCAGCGCTGTTGGCGCGGCCGCGGATCCCGGAACCGGACGCGATCCGCACCGTGCGCATCACTGCCGCCGATGTGCCGTCGAGCAATCGGCCGCACCCGCGCAGCGGGCTCGATGGCAAGTTCAGCCTGCAATACACTGCTGCCGCAGCCTTGCTCGATGGCCAGGTCGGGCTCGCGAGCTTCACCGATGAAAGACTGGCGCGCGCAGACATGCAGTCGCTGCTGGGCAAAATCGAAACCACGCTGTCGCGCGAGATTCCCAGCATCTACACGGCAGGCCGATATCTCGACCTGGAGGTCGCGTTGCAGGACGGAACGCTCGTCCGGACCCGCTGCGAACGGCCGCGCGGATCGTGGGGTGCGGCCCCGATCACCGAAGACGAGCATCACACCAAAGCGCGAGACTGCCTCGCGACCTGGCTTTCGCCCGACGCTGTCGCTGCCTGCGTGGCGCAATGCGACGGCATCGATCTGCTTGATTCGCAAGGCGTGCGATCGCTGCTGCATCTGGCTAGCAGCGGTGAGGCGGCACCATGAAGCGGACCGGGTGGTTTGCGCCCACCATCAAGACTTAGGCGAACATGGCGCCGCTACTCTTCCGCTTCACGTTACGTAGCCGCACCATCGTCATTGACGCGCCGCACCTCGCTTTCGCCACGGCGATCGCAGCCTGGTGTATCTGGTTTTGCCAGGATGCGTGGCGTGCGCAGCGGGACGTTGAGAACCTTATCCTGATTCTGCCTGCGTCCGTCCTGGCCGTCGGTCTGTATCTCGTTGTGGCGGCCGGATGTGTCCGCATCGTCAGTGGCCCCACGCCGGAAGCGGACCTGCCACGCCGGCCGCTTGCTCCGGGGATGGCGGCGAAAGTTGCCGGCACAATGGGATTGCTCGCCGCCTACGTGATTGCCGCGCCACTGATCGGCTTCGATGTCGTTTCTTTCGCCTACATCGTGGTGATGCTGCTGTTCCTCGGCGAACGCCGTATTCTGGTGCTGCTGCTGGTCCCGGCACTGTTCTGCGCCATCGCCATTTACTGCTTCGACACAATCCTCGCGACGCCGCTGCCGCTGTTGTTCTTTGCGGGAGACACGTCGTGATCGACCTGACCGCGCTTGCCAGCGCGGTGCACTTGCTCGGCAGCTCGTGGCAGCCCTGGCTGGTGGTCGTTCCCGGCATTCTCATCGGCCTCATTGTGCACGCGGTCCCCGGACTGACCACATCGATGGCGCTGGCCATCTGCCTGCCGCTGATCCCGTATATGGATTTCCTGCAAGCGCTGATCTTCATGACCGCCATGTACGCAGGCGCGCTGTTCGGCGTGGCGATCCCGGCCATCCTGCTGAATGTGCCTGGCTCCGCCGCGGCCGTCGGAACGACGTTCGACGGCTTCCCCATGGCGCAGTCCGGACGCCACAACGAAGCCCTCGGTCTGGCGCTCGCCGCGTCCTGCGCAGGCCAGGCCATCGCCTATCTGTTGCTGCTGTGCTTTGCGGAACCAATCGCGGCCTTCGCGATCCGCCTCGGCCCCCCGGAGATGCTCGTCGTGGCGTTGTGGGGGATGACTTTGATCGCGCGTCTGCGTGGACGCCACCTTGCACGAGGCTTGCTCGCCGGCGTATTCGGCCTGCTGCTAGGAACCGTGGGCCTCAGCGTGCGCGGCGCCGCACGCGGCACCTTCGGCTTCGACCTGCTGCTCGATGGCATTCCCATCGTGCCGGCGATCGTCGGCCTGTTCGCCGCCGCCGAGCTGTTCAACCTGGTAGGCCGTGACTACATCGTTGACGACATCACCCATCGTCGTGTCGATGCCGGCCGCATCCTGTCCGGGATGCGCGACACGTTTCGCCACCCCGGCACGGTGCTGCGCGGTGCACTGTTGGGCAGCGGCATCGGCATCCTTCCCGGCGGGCATGCCATCGCCAATCTTCTGTCCTATTCCGAAGCGCAGCGGGCCGCGAAGGATCCGGAGAACTTCGGCAAGGGCGATCCACGCGGAATCATCGCCGCCGAGTTGGCCAATGCCAGTTCCGAAGGCGGCTCGATGGCAACGCTACTCGCTCTCGGCATTCCGACCGGCGGCGCGACGGCGGTCATGCTGGTCGCGTTCGGCATGCACAACATCACGGGCGGTCCCGCCTTCATGCGCGACCACACCGATCTGGTTTATGCCGTCATCCTCTCCAGCCTGGCGCAGGTCGGCATTCTGGCCGTGGTCGGATTCGGCTTTATCTTTGTGGCCGGCTTCGTTGTGAAGGTGCGCCTGCGCATGCTGGTGCCGATCGTGCTCGCACTGGCCGTCATCGGCAGCTTCGCGCTGGCGCAGAACATGGCAGGGCCGATCACGCTGGCGGTGTTTGCCGTGATCGGCTGGCTGATGCAGCGCTTCGACTACCCGGTCGCCGCGATTGTCGTGGGACTTCTGCTGGGCCGCCTGACCGAGGGCGCGCTTTTGCGGACTTATCAGATGAGCGGCGGCGACTTTGGTTTCATGCTGACGCGGCCTATTGCATTGGGGATGCTGGCGTTGTTCGCCGTGTCGGTCGCGCTGCCACATCTGCGGCCGACGCGTTCCCACATCGCGGCAAGCGGGTAGGGGAGGGCGGTGTGACTGTCAAACGCAGAGTTCTTCTGGCCGCCGGCGCGGCGACGCTCGCGACGCAGGTTGTGCCGGCGCGGGCCGATGCATGGCCACGACGCCCCATCACAATTCTGGTTCCGTTCGACGCCGGCGGCAGCGCTGACCGGCTGGCACGCGGCCTGGCCCAGTTCATGCCGAAATATCTCGGTCAGCCGATGACCGTCGTGGATCGTGCCGGCGCCGGCGGCCTGATCGGCACCACATGGTTCCTCCAACAGCCGGCGGACGGCTATACCGTGATGATGACACCGGCAACGCCATTCATCCCGGTGAACATCCTGGTCACTAACGCGCACTACACACTCGACTCGTTCACGTTCGTCAATGCGCAATGGACGGATTACACTATCCTGCTGGTCCCGAAGGAACGTCCGTGGCGCACCGCGGCCGAGCTGATCGATGCGATCCGCGCCAATCCCGGGAAGATCAGCACCGGCGCCGACTTCGGATCGGTCGGACATATCACGACGATGGCGCTGCTGCACGCGCTGGGATTGGGTCCGGACGCGATCCGGATCGTCACCTTCGATGGCGCAGGGGCGATGCGGACGGCGCTTGCCGGTGGGCAGGTCGATTTCAATATCGGTCAGGCGGAAGGCGCGCAGTTCATCAGCGGCTTCGTCCGGCCGCTTGCCGTGTTTCTCGACCACCGCGTGCCGGAATACGACGCGCCGCCGATCAACGAGGTCCTGCAAGCCTACCATGTCTCGGTGCCGCTGATCAGTGGCTCGGTACGCAGCTTCGTCTTCCCGGCGGCCTTCAAGGCGAAGCATCCCGACGATTATGCCAGGTTTGTAGCCGCCTACCGCGCCACGCTCGACGCGCCTGAATTCCAAAAGTGGCTGCACGACAACCAGATGGCCGGCGACTGGGTGGGCGAGGAGCGAACCACCGAGATCATTCGTGCCAACTACGAGGCGCTGAAGCAATACAAGGATCTCATCAAGGCATGAAACGACCATCCCGATACCGCGTTTGGTCCATTGCCGTTCTGGCGACTGTTCTTGCCGCTCAGCCCGCGATGGCGAGCGACATCGTCGCGTCCTGGGAAGCGACGACGCTGCCGGCCGCGCCAGTGCTCCAGCCGGTGAAGGTCGATGCGAGCCAAACCGCGCTGCTGCTGCTGGATTTCTCTACTGGCACGTGCAACGCGACGCAGCGCCCGCGCTGCCTCGATTCGCTCCCGATTGCCATCAGATTGCTGCAGGACGCGCGCTTGCATGGCTTGTCTGTCATCTACAGCACCGTGCCAAACGGTTCGGTTCGCGATACGCCCGAAGCGCTTGCGCCGAGGCCCGGCGATCCGGTCGTCACGTCAGGTGCCGACAAGTTCCTTGGCACGGATCTGGAGGAAATTCTCAAGGCGAAGCACATCCGCAGCGTGGTCGTTGCCGGTACGATCGCACAGGGCGCCGTGCTCTACACGGCGAGCGCAGCGGCATTGCGCGGCTTTGATGTGGTCGTGCCGGTCGACGGAATGTCCGCCAACGACGCGTTCGGCGAATTGGCGACGGCCTGGATGTTTGCCAACGGTCCGCCCAGCGTCTCGCGGCATGTCACTTTGACCCGATCGGACCTGATCGGCTTTGGTGCGAACAATTGAACACCACCAGAAGGGAGAGCAATCACATGGGACGTATCCAGCATCTCGCCATCGCCAGCCAGGAACCGGAGAAGCTCGCCGACTTCTATAAGGCCGCGTTCGGCTGGCGGGAAGTTCGCCGGCTCGATAATCCGCGTTGCCACGGGGTGGTGCTGAGCGATGGCGCGATCAACATCTCGGTGCTGAAGTTCAAGCAGGACCAGATCGGGCATGGCCTGGAATTCACCGGGCTGCACCACATGGGCGTCTTTGTAGACGATATGGCAGCAGCCGAGCAGAAGTGCTTCGAACTTGGCGCAATCCCGTTCGACGAGTTGCCCGAGGACAAGAACGAGGTGAACTACCGCCCCCGCCGGTCGGACAAGTTCAAGGGGCCCGAGGGCAATCTGTTCGATATCAACGACAAGCCGTGGATCGGCGCCGTGCCGGTGCGGTTCGCCGCCGAGTAGGACATCCCAGCATGACGCTGCCCGCGGCCATCGCCGGCGCCCTGGCCACCGACCCGCTGCTCTGGTCCGACTTCCTCGCGCTGTGCGATTGCGGCGGCAGGCTGGCAGGTTCGCCATCCGAGGCCGCCGCGCTGGCCTTCCTGCGCGCCGCCGGCACGCAGGCGACAGGTCGCGATGCGATGGTGATTTCCGCGCCCTACGCCGGCTGGACCGCGCACGAGGCCAGCGTGACTTTGCTCGACGGCGACCGCCGTGTGCCTCTGACCTGCCTGCCGCTGGTTCGCTCCGTATCCGGCTCGGTGTCGGCGGAGGTGATCGATGTCGGCCGTGGCACCGAAGCGGAGTTCGCCCAGGCCGCCGCAGCCCTGGCCGGGCGCATTGCCCTGGTGCGGCACGAGTACATGTTCGCCAGCGGCCATCTGCACCGCCGCTTCAAGTATGCCGCGGCGGTGCAGGCGGGTGCCGCCGGCTTCCTGATCGCCGGCCCACTGCCAACCGGTGCGGTCGCAGGCTCCTCCGGCCGCGGCGACGAACCTGGCATTCCGGCGCTCGGCATTTCGCCGGAAGCCGCTGCGCGCCTGAGCCCGCCGGTCGGTCATGCGCGCGCCGCGCTGCATGTCCGCGCGACCGAACATGCGGCGACGACCGAAACCCTGCTGTTCGATCTGCCCAGCGCGGGCGAGGGCTGGGTCGTGTTGAGCGCCCATGTGGATGGGCACACACCGGCCGAAAGTGCCCTGGACAACGCCACCGGCGTGGCGGTTGCCCTGGCGGTTGCCCGCGCGCTGGCGCCGCACATGGCGGCCTGCCGGCGCGGACTACGGCTGGCGTTCTTCAGCGCCGAGGAATGGGCGCTGACCGGGTCTCGCGTCTGGCTCGACGGGTTGTCCGAAAGCGCGCTGCGGGAGATGGCGCTGAACGTCAATCTCGATTCCGTTGCCGGCAGTTCGCGGCTGACCGCGCTGACCAGCGAGTTTCCGGCGCTGCCCGACTTCGTCCGCCAGGCCGTCGCAGGGAGCGGGGGCGTGGTTGGCATCCATCCGGTGCTGATGACCAACTCGGACCATGCCAACTTTGCGGCGAAGGGCATCCCGGCGCTGCGTCTGGTCGCCGGCTTCGATGAGCCGCAGTCCCAGTTACGGCACGTGCTGACCGCGGCGGATACGCGTGACAAGGCCGCCCCGATGGAGCTGCACGCCGCCGCGCAAGTGGCAGCCGCAATTACCTGGCGGGCGCTGAACGCCGATGCCGCGGAGCTTGCTGCGTTGCGCCAATAGTCGGACGCATCGGCCAGGATATCGCGTTGTGACCCGTCCTCACTGTGCTGTTTCATAGCCAATCGAAGATCCTGCAACACAGGAACCAACAGCAGCACGATTGGCCAAGAATTCGATGGTCGGATAATGCGATCGTCGTTAGATCGGGCAAAAAGTCGTGCGCCGATGAAAGACCGCGATAACCGCAAGACCAACATCGTAGTCGCCGTTCCGTTCCGGACCGTAGACTGCCGTTATGCCTCTTGAACCAGTTCAATTGCTGGCGAGTTGGTTCGCGTGTTCCGTGCTGGTTCCCTGCTCGTGCTGTGCTCGAGCAGGGCGACTGTTCTTGTACTCTGACTGGCTGTACGAGCACATCACAAACTTCTGTGGAAGGTTTCAGGTGACATGGCAAAATCAGTCGCTGACCAGTTCGCGGAGACATTGGCTGCCGCGGGTGTCAAGCGCGTTTATGGCGTTGTCGGCGACAGTCTGAACGGTCTGACCGACTCGCTGCGGCGCCAAGGCAAGATCGAATGGGTCCATGTTCGGAACGAGGAGGTCGGCGCCTTCGCGGCGGGCGCCGAGGCGCATCTGACAGGCGAGCTCGCGGTCTGCGCCGGCAGTTGCGGACCCGGCAATCTGCATCTCATCAACGGCCTGTTCGACTGCCACCGCTCGCGGGTGCCCGTGCTCGGAATTGCCGCGCAAATCCCGTCGGCCGAAATCGGGTCCGGCTATTTCCAGGAGACCCACCCGCAGACCCTCTTTCAGGAGTGCAGCCATTATTGCGAGCTGATCTCCGGCGCCAACCAGATGCCCCGTGTGCTCGAGGTCGCGATCCGCGAGGCCGTGGGCAAACGCGGCGTGTCGGTCGTCGTGATACCCGGCGATGTTGCCTTGCAGCCGGCGTCGGACGCGCCCGTACCGAAGGTCGCCGGCCTGCTGCCGCCGCGCGCGATCGTGACCCCCGCGCACGCGGAACTTGACCGGCTGGCCGCGCTGCTCAACGGCCAGCGCCGCGTGACCCTGCTGTGCGGCTCCGGATGCCAGGGTGCGCATGCCCAGCTTCTGGCGCTCGGCGACCGGCTCAAGGCGCCCATGGTGCATGCCTACCGTGGGAAGGAACATGTCGAGTGGGAAAACCCCTACGACGTCGGCATGACCGGGCTGATCGGCTTTGCGTCGGGCTACTACGCCATGCTCGATTGCGACGTCCTGCTGATGCTGGGCACGGATTTTCCTTACCGCCAGTTCTATCCGCGCGGCTCGGGTGTCCGCATCGCGCAGGTTGATATCAGACCGGAACAGATCGGCCGCCGCACGCCGGTGGATCTGGGCGTGGTCGGCGACATCGGGGCGACGCTCGACGCCCTGCTGCCGCTGCTGGAGGAGAACCGTGATCGCCGGCACCTGGAGCAGGCGACGGAGCATTATCGCAAGTCGCGCAGGAGCCTCGATGAACTGGCCGTCGGCACGCCGGGCAAGCGGCCGATCCACCCACAACAGGTTGCGAAGGCCATCAGCGACCACGCCGCCGAGGACGCGATCTTCACCTGCGATGTGGGTCTGCCCGTCGTGTGGGGGGCACGCTACCTGGCGATGAATGGCAAGCGGCGACTCCTGGGGTCGTTCTGGCACGGCTCAATGGCGAACGCGATGCCGCAGGCGATCGGTGCGCAATGCACGTTACCCGGCCGGCAGGTCATTTCGCTGTCGGGCGACGGCGGGTTCTCCATGCTGATGGGCGATTTCCTCAGCCTGGTGCAATTGAATCTGCCGGTGAAGGTGGTAGTGTTCAACAACGGCGTGCTCGGTTTCATCGAACTGGAGCAAAAATCGAGCGGCTTCATCGCCAACGGCACCGACTTCAAGAACCCGAATTTCGCTGCCATGGCGGAGGCTGTCGGCATACGCGGCATTCGCATCGAGGATCCGTCCGAGGTCGACGAAGGCATCGCCGCGGCGCTCGCCCATGACGGTCCGGTGCTGGTCGATGCCGTCGTCAGTCGGACCGAGCTCGCGATGCCGCCAGCCGTAACCGTGGAGATGGCGAAAGGCTTCACGCTCTACATGGTAAAGGCCGTGATGAGCGGCCGGGGGGATGAGCTGCTGGATCTCGCCAAAACCAATCTGTGGCGCTAGGGGAGCTGGGCCAATGGATACCGTTGCGCTGCTGCTGTCGCGCCTGCAGTTCGCATTCACCATCTCGTTCCACATCGTCTATCCCTCGTTCACGATCGGGCTGGCCGCCTGGCTGACGATTCTCGAGGGCCTGTATCTCGCGACCGGCCGTCCGGCCTACCGCACGGTGTTTGAATTCTGGCTCAAGATCTTCGGTGTCGCGTTCGGGATGGGCGTGGTCACCGGCATCGTGATGGCCTTCCAGTTCGGCACCAACTGGAGCGTGCTGGCGCGCATGACGGGCGGGATCCAGGGCGTGTTGCTGTCCTACGAAACCTTCACCGCGTTTTTCCTGGAGGCCAGCTTCTTCGGCATCCTGCTGTTCGGGCGTTCCCGCGTCGCGCCATGGTTCTATCTGTTCTCGACCGCAATGGTCGCGCTGGGCACCACGCTCTCGGCCTTCTGGATCATGGTCAACAATAGCTGGATGCAGGTTCCGACCGGCTACATCATGCAGAACGGTGTCGCGGTTCCCGACGACTGGGCCGCGATCGTTTTCAGTCCGGTGCTGTGGGCGCGGTTTCCGCACATGTTGCTGGCCGCGTATCTGACCGGCGCCTTCTGCGCCGCCGCCACCGGCGCCTGGTATATGCTGCAACGGAGATTTTCCGCGGAAGCGCAGATCATGTTGCGGATGGGGCTGGGCCTCGCTGCCCTGCTTGTGCCTGTCCAACTGCTGTTCGGACACTTGAACGGTGATACGTCGTTCACCACCAACCCTCGAAGATGGCCGCGATCGAGGCACGATGGAAATCCGAGCAGCCGGCCTCCGAAGTATTGCTTGCGTGGCCGGACGAGGCGCAGCGGCGGAACCTCTTTGCGATTACGCTGCCCGCACCGTTCGGCAGCCTGATCGACTCCGACAGCCTCGACGCCGCGGAAGTCGGGCTCGACAGCATCCCGCCGGAGAATTGGCCTCCGGTTCTCATCCCATTCTTTTCGTTCCGGATCATGGTGGCGTGCGGATTGGCCATGCTGGCGCTTGCGTGGATTGGCTCCTACCAGAGCATCAAGGGACGCATCGACCAGAGCCGCCTGCTGCTTTGGCTGATCTTTCTCAGCTTTCCGCTGCCGTTCATCGCGATCCTGACGGGCTGGTTTACGGCAGAGGTGGGCCGCCAGCCCTGGACGATCTACGGGGTCCTGCGCACGGCCGACGCGATGACGCCGTTCCTGACCGCTCGTGAAGCGACGATTTCGCTCGTGGTCTTCTGCCTGATCTACACACTCATATTCTCGTTCGGCACGCTTTACGTCCATCAGCTTTTGCGGGCGGGTCCCACTGGGCAATTGGCGCTCCCACCAAGCGGCGCGATCCCCAACCGCCCCATGTCGGTGGTCGATGGGCACGCGGCCTCTGCGCTTGGTCACAACCTGGCAGGAGAATAGCCATGATCATGTTCTGGGCATGTCTCCTGGTCATCAGCATTCTGCTCTACGTGTTGCTGGACGGATTCGATCTTGGCGTCGGGATGCTGTTCGGGCTGGCCCACGGCGAGGCCAGGCGCGGCCCGATGTTGAGCGCGGTAGCGCCCATCTGGGATGGCAACGAAACCTGGCTTGTCGTCACCGGCGTGATCCTGTGGGGTGCCTTTCCGATTGTCTACGCAACGTTGCTGTCTGCGTTCTATCTCCCGCTCATGCTTATGCTGGCCGGCCTGATCCTGCGCGGGGTGGCGTTCGAGTTTCGCTACAAGTCGCAAGGGGCGCGGTGGTTCTGGGATTGGAGTTTTGCCGGCGGGTCCCTCGCGGCGACGTTCATCCAGGGAATGACCGTCGGTGCCCTTGTGGAGGGCCTGCCGATTGAGAACGGTCAGTATACCGGCGGCGATTTCGGCTGGCTCAGCCCGTTTGCCGTGCTCTGCGGCATTGGGCTGTGCCTGGGCTACGCTTTGCTCGGCGCCTGTTGGCTGGTCGGGAAATGCGAAGGCGAGGTGCGTGACACCGCCTGGCGCCAGATCCCCCAGCTTGCGGTAGGCGTGCTGATCTTCCTTATTGTTGTCTTCATCTACGCCCTGGCGGAGCATCTTCAACTCATGGGCCGATGGATCGAGCGGCCGTACCTGCTGGTGTTTCCGGTCATCGGTGTCGTGGCGGCGATGGTGTTGGCACACAGCGTCCGCCGCCACAAGGACGGCTGGCCCTTCACTATGGTCGCCATCATCTTCATGGCGGCATTCGGAACATTGGCGATCTCGTTCTGGCCCTACATGATCCCCTTCGCCATCACCATAGACGAAGCCGCGGCGCCGCATTCGAAGTCTCGCCTTCATGTTCTGGGGAGAAGGCATTTTCATCTTCCCGCTGATGCTGATCTACGCCGCCGTCAGCTACAGCGTGTTTCGTGGCAAGGTCAGACCGGAAGCAGAACACTACTAATTCCACGCAATGCGGAGGAGTGACCCGTGAGGATCGGTCTTTTTGTCCGACCTTTAATGCACGGAAATACAGCAATCTGCCGTTCGCTTCATCGCTCAACGGCAGTCGCGGCAATGTCTGTGCGGTGAAGATGAGATGCTGGAGATCGCATCACCGGGGATGCATAAGCCAGCATTGACTTCGTCTTCAACGCCGATACCAAGTCATCCCGCTATTCACGCGACATGGTTTACGATAATCATGGAGAGAGACCAGTGACCGAAGTTCGAATCGAAACCGACAGTCTCGGCGAGGTTCGCGTTCCCGCCGACAAGCTTTGGGGTGCCCAAACCCAGCGCTCCCTTGAACACTTCAGCATTGGGCAGGATCTGATCCCGCGGGAGATGATCACCGCCTACGCCGTGTTGAAGAAGGCGGCGGCCAACGCCAACCATGCCGGCAAGCGGCTGAACGACACAGCGCACAAACTGATCCTCCAGGTCTGCGACGAGATCCTGGACGGCCAGCATCACGACATGTTCCCCCTGCATGTCTGGATGACGGGCAGCGGTACCCAGTTCAACATGAACGTGAACGAGGTGATCTCCAACCGATCCTGCCAGCTCGCCGGCACGCAGCTCGGCAGCAAGACGCCCGTGCATCCGAACGATCACGTCAATATGTCGCAGTCGTCGAACGATTCATTTCCCTCGGCGATGTATATCGCCGCCGCCGTCAACGTGACCAAGCGGCTGATCCCCGCGGTGCAGGCGCTGCACGATGCGATCGCGGTCAAGGCTGCGGAATGGGATGACCTTGTGAAGATCGGCCGCACCCATATGCAGGATGCGACGCCAATCACGCTCGGCCAGGAATGGTCGGGCTATGCCGGCATGCTGGCGGACAACATGCAGCGGCTCGACGATGCGTTGAAGGGCGTCTATCGGCTCGCGCTCGGCGGCACCGCGGTCGGCACCGGCATCAACGCCGCGCCAGGCTTTGCCGAAGCAGCCGCGGCGCAGATTGCCACCCTGACCGGACTGCCGTTCGTCAGTGCTCCCAACAAGTTCACTGTGCAGGGCGCACATGATGCGCTGGTGCAGCTTTCCGGCACGTTCCGTACATTGGCAGTCTCGCTCTACAAGATCGGCAACGATATCCGCCTGATGTCCTGTGGTCCGCGCGCTGGGTTTGCCGAGTTGCTGATCCCGGAAAACGAGCCAGGTTCTTCCATCATGCCCGGCAAGGTCAACCCGACCCAGGCCGAGGCGTTGACCATGATCGCCGTGCAGGTCATGGCAAACGACGTCGCGGTGGGTTTCGGCGGCGCCGGCGGTTATCTGGAGATGAATGTCTACAAGCCCATGATGATCTTCAACCTGACCCACTCGATCACGTTGATGACCGACGGATGCACGAATTTCCGCCGGTTCCTGGTCGAGGGCACGCAACCGAACCGCAGGAAGATCAAGGAGTATGTCGATCGCTCGCTGATGCTGGTCACGGCGCTTGCGCCGGTGATCGGTTACGACCGGGCCTCGAAGATCGCGCATCACGCGATGGACCACGACCTGACGTTAAAGGAAGCGGCGTTGCAGCTTGGCTTTGTGTCGGAAGCCGAATTCGATCGCGTGGTTGATCCCGCGAAGATGGTCAGGCCCTATGTCGCCGCTGCCGGGTAATACCAGCTATCAAGTACAGCACGGTACGGGTGGGTCATTCGTCACGGCAAGGACCAGAGCGACGACGCATTCTCCCACCCCGACGCAGAGTGACGCGGTGGCAGCCCTTGATCTGATGCTGTTTGCCGCCACGCTGCTGTTCACCAACGGCCAGACCACTGAACGGACGATCGACGCGACGGTGCAACTGGCGGCGCGCTCGGCTTTCATACCGACCTGCTGCCGCGCTGGGGCGAGCTGACCGCCACGGTCGCCGGTGACGACGTGCGGTCCGGTGTTGTCACTGCCAGCCCGCTGGGCGTGGACATGGGCAAGGTCGCAGCCACGATGGGCGTGATCGACCAGCTTTGCGACGGTCGCATCGACACTGAAACGGCGCGCGTGGCGCTGCAAGCGATTCAACACCGGCCGCCCATCGCGCTGGCGCGCTTCGCATCGCTGGCCGCCGCCGGTGCCGCGGCGCTCGGCGTGATTTTCGGCGTAGTTCATTTGCTCAGTCTCATCATCATAGCGCTTAGCGCCGGTGCCGGGGCGGTGCTGCGGCGATGGCTGGCGCGGATCAGTCCCAACCCGTTCGTGCAGCCGCTCTGCGCTGCGCTGCTCGCGGGTGTGGTCGGGGCGATTGTCGCTGATCTTCAGTTCAGCACGATGCAGCGCCTCGTCGCGGTCTGCCCCTGCATGGTGCTGGTGCCGGGCCCGCATCTGCTGAACGGCGCGATCGATCTGGCACGCGCGCGCATCGCGATGGGCGCGGCGCGAATCCTCTATGCGAGCCTGATCATTGTCATGATCTGCACCGGCCTGTTGGTGGGTCTTGCGCTCGGCGGAGTGACGCTGCCCGTGTCCGGAACATCACTCCCGGTGCCGCTGCCGTATGACGTGATCGCGGCCAGCGTTGCTGTTGCCGCGTATGGCACATTTTTTTCGATGACGTGGCGGACGCTGCCAATTCCCATCGTTACCGGAATGATCGCGCATGCCGCGCGCTGGGCGACGATCACGCTCGCCGGAAGCAGTGTCGAGATGGGAGCGCTGGTGGCCTGCCTGTTCGTTGGAATCATAATCACGCCGGTTGCCGATCGTTTCCGGCTGCCATTCGCGGCGTTGGCGTTTTCCTCCGTGGTGTCGTTGATCCCCGGGGTCTTCCTGTTCCGCATGGGCGGCGGCCTCGTCGCGCTGGCGACGCTGGGTGGGAAGGCGCCGCCCGAACTGCTTCTGGCGACCATCGCGGACGGCTCGACGGCGACACTCATCATGCTGGCGATGGCTTTCGGACTGATTCTTCCGAAGCTGCTTATCGAAGGGATCTGCCCGGCTATCGTCAGCAGCCGTCGGCCCTGATCATAGGCCGCCTGTTCGGACCGGCGTTTGTCCGGCTGCCTCCAGGATCAGGCCGGTGATCGTGTCGGGCTGCGATATGAGGGAGAGATGGCTTGCCTTCACCTCAATCGTCTTTGCGCCCATTCGCTTCGCCATAAACCGTTCCAGGTCGGGATTGATGGTTCGGTCCTCCGTGGATACCGCATACCAACTCGGCTTCGATCGCCATGCCGCATGGGTTGTCTTGTCGGCAAGCAACGACCGTTTGAACGGCGCCTGCACGGCGTAGAGAACCCGCGCTTTATCTGCCGGCAGGTCGCCGGCGAAGTCGCGCAGGAAAGCCTCCTCGCTCAGCCTGCCCTCATCGTCGGACCAGACAATACCGGCGGACGCCGGCGGCGTGGGAAACCGCTTCGCAAGTACCGTATAATCCTCACCGGCATCGGGGGCGCGCGCGGCAACGTAGACGAGGGCGGACACCGTGGGATCTACCCCGACTTCGGTCAGGATCATACCGGAGAAGGAATGCGCGACCAGAACGGTGGGACCATCGTGCCAGGCCAGGACGCGGCGGGCCGCTTCCACCCCCGCCTGCAATGAGGTCAGGGGGTTCTGCACGGACGTGGCCTGAATGCCCTTCTGTTGCAGCCGTGCGATCACCTCGGACCAGCATGACCCGTCGGCGAACAGCCCGTGCAAAAGCACCACGTTTCTGGCCTTGGGCGCGGCCTGTGCGTAGGCAGCATGCTGGAAGGCAGAACTCGCCGCGCCAGCAGCGACCATGCTTACGAACGTGCGACGATTCATCGGAGGCCTCCTGCCAAACTTGATCTTGTTCACGATCTGTCTTGCGGGGGAACGTCACTGCGAGAAGGAGCAGTACGTAGCTGCGCGATCGTGGATGAGATCTGTCGGGCGTCAGATAAGACTCGAAAATCCACGGGTCTTGTTCGATCGAACGCCACCTTCTTTGATCGTACTACCGGCTTGATCAAGCTCGAAGCTGCCCGGAGTGCGACCGGCGGAACCGACGTACCCGCGCTGGGGCTTGCAGCCTCGATGCCCTGTCAGCACCTCAGCCTGCTGATTGCGCGCCCCGGGGCGCGCACCCGGATATTTTATCGCGATTTCAGCATGTTGGCGTGGCGCGCCCGGGAAGATTCGAACTCCCAACCCCCAGATCCGTAGTCTGGTGCTCTATCCAATTGAGCTACGGGCGCCGCGAGCGCGGGGGTGTAGCCGAACCCCCGCCAAGGCACAACCCTCACCCCGCCACGCGCTCAAGCCCTGCTCACTCCGGAGCCTCCGGGATCGGGATGGCTCCCGGCCGGAAGCCGCCGCCCTGCGGCGCCTTCGCCAACTGCCGCATCGTAACTTCCAGCGCGGCCTGCGCTTTCTCGTTGCCCTGCACGGTCGCCTTGATCGATGCGACCCGGCCCGTCATCAGCTCCCGCTGGTGCGCCGCCAGGTAGTCCGCCGACGCCTTCTGATTGCGCGTATAGCCGTTCAGTTCCGGAATGACGTAGCGCGCGAACAGCTCCCATGACCGCAGCATCGCCTCGCGGTTCGCCCAGTCATGCGCGAAGCCCAGCACCACGCCGAACCCGCCCGTCACCTCCTGCAGCCCACGGATCATCGCCACCAACTGGTCAGGCGTGCCGATCACCGCCGAGCCCACGCCGCTGCCGCCCTCGTTGACCTGCGCCATCAGCTCCCATTTGTCCTCCACCCGCGTCGCGCCGGGACGGCCGAGCACGCGCACGCTGTACTCGTTATGCCACCACCACAGTCCGTCCACGGCTTCCTGTTCCGCCTGCTGCTTGGACTCCGCGAGATGGAACGTCACCAGCACACGCCAGTCGCGCCGATCGACCGTCTTGCCATGACGCTGCGCGGCTTCCTCGGCGAACGACCATTGGATCGGCAGCGCCTGCAAACCCTCCAGCGAGGTCGACGCGATCGACAGCACGCCCATCCCGTACTTGCCGGCAAGCTGCATGCCCGAGGGACTGATCGACGATGCCGCTGCCATCGGCAGCTTTTCCTGCAACGGCAGCAACTGCAACTGGGTATCGTTCAGCGTGAACCAGTCGCTCTGGTGGCTGAACCGCTCGCCGTCCAGCAGCCGCACGATCACGCCGAGCGCTTCGTCCTGCCGGTCGCGCAACTTGATCTGGTCAACGCCGAAGGTGCGTGCGTCGGACGGCAGCGCCCCGGGACCGGTGCCGAAGATCACCCGCCCGCCGGTCAGGTGATCGAGCTGCACGATGCGCTGCGCCACGTTGAACGGATGATGATACGGCAGCGACACCACACCGGTGCCCAGCCTGATGCGCTGCGTGCGCTCCCCGGCGGCAGCGAGGAACAGCTCCGGCGAGCCGATCATCTCCCAACCGGAGGAATGATGCTCGCCGCACCAGAATTCGTCGAAACCAAGCTGGTCCAGATGCGCGACGAAATTCAGGTCGCGGCGGAACTGCAACGTTGGGTTCTCGCCCACCGGATGATGCGGCGCCAGGAACGCACCGAATTTCATACGCATCGACGGATCGTCCTCCTGAATATCAACCTGTCATCGCCACGACCTGTCATTGCGAGGACCGTAGCGACGCGGCAATCCCCCGCCTGACAAACAGCGGCTACTCACCCGGGAGATTGCTTCGTCGCTGCGCTCCTCGCAATGACGGGTTGGCCAATGCCGGCGCCGTCCCCCCTTCGCGCAACGACAGGTGGGGACGCCTACCTCGTTTCGCCACCGTCAATCGACCCGCCGCATCGGGACTGCTGCGCGCGCCACAAACTGTGCCATCATCGCCGCCGACCCGAGGAGACGCCCGCGCATGTACCAGGACGCGCTTGGCCTGACACTGACCACGCAGTCCGCCGACGCGGCGCGTGCGTTCGACCATGCCGTCGTCGGCTACCTCACCTATCGCGCCGACGGCATGCAACGCCTCGCTGCGTTGCTGCAGACCGATCCGGACTTCGGCCTGGCGCACGTGCTGAAGGGCTACTTCGCCATGCTGGCCTACAAGCAGGCCGCGCTGCCCATGGCGCAGCAGGCCGCTGCCGACGCTGCGCCCCTGGTCTCTGCCGCCACCGCGCGCGAACAGGCGCATCTAGCCGCGTTGCAGGCGTGGATCAACCAGGATGCCGAGGGCGCCGCGACAATCTGGGAGCACATCCTGCACGACCACCCGCACGACATCGTCGCGTTCCGCCTCGCCCACTTCGTCAACTTCTGGCTCGGCCGTCCGGGCGCGATGCTCGCCTCGGTGCAGGCCGTGGCGCCGCACTGGAGCGCGGACCTGCCCGGCTACAACGCCATCCTCGGCTGCGTCTGCTTCGCCAACGAGGAGTGCGGCCACTACACCGAAGCCGAGGAAGCCGGCCGCGCCGCCATCGCCCGCGAGCCCGGCGATCTGTGGTCCGCCCACGGCGTCGCGCATGTCATGGAAATGCAGGGCCGCCGCGGCGAGGGCCTGGTCTGGCTGGAACAGCTCGCACCGCATTGGGAAGGCAGCAACAACCTCAACCACCATCTGTGGTGGCACGCCGCGATGTTCCAACTCGAACGCGGCGACCATCGCGCGGTGCTGGCGCTGTACGACACGCGGTTCCGCAATCTCGCATCGCCGTTGGTGGAGGCGCTGCCCGATCTCTACATCGACGTGCAGAACGCGGCCTCGATGTTGTGGCGGCTGGCGCGGCATGGCGTCGATGTCGGCGATCGCTGGACCGAGCTGGCCGACAAGGCCGAGGCGCGCATCGGCGATTGCCTGTCCGCCTTCACTCTGCCGCACTGGATGATGGCGCTCGCCGGCGCCGGGCGGTTCGACGCAGCGCAACGTCTGCTGACGGCGATGCGGGACTTCGCCCAGGGCCCGGGCAGCCTGCGCGCCCTGGTCGGCGACATTGCGCTGCCGGTGACCGAGGCGGTGCTGCTGCACGCGCAAGGCGACTTCACGCGGGCCGTGGTAACGATGCGTCCGATCCTCGGCACGATGCACCGGCTCGGCGGCAGTCACGCGCAGCAGGATGTGCTGGAGCAGGTGTTCCTCGATGCGGCGATGCAGGCGGGGTTGCAGGATGATGCGCGGCTGTTGCTGGAACGCGTCGCCGGCCGTCATCCCGTGCCGCCGTCGCGCCGTGTCGGCTATGCGGAGCCCGCGCGTGCGGTGGGGTTTTGAATTCCTCCCATCCCGTCATGGCCGGCCTTGTGGCGGCCATCCACGCCTTGCTCCAATGCAGCATCGCAAGGCGTGGATGGCCGCCACAAGGCCGGCCATGAGGGAGGGGAGAAACCCACACCATGAACCCAGTCACCGGCGTGCACCTGATCGGCAGCGTCCCGCTGCCCGACGCCGAAACGGTGTTCCGCACCGTCGCCCATGAACTCGGCCCCTACCTCGCCCGCATTCCCGACGGCGAGACCGGCAACCGCCATCGCTGGATCTGGTGGCAGCGCGAGATGCTGCTGCGGCATCCCGCCATGCAACCCGATCCCGATACGCCACCGTTCGCACTCCGCCAATGGGACGGCGCGCTGGTCCGCACCACCGACTGGCTGCGCTTCAAACCCGGCGTCGATCCAACCACCGTGACCTTCGACACCGGCTACGCCGCCGCCGCCCGCGACTCCTACGCCACGTTCCGCCGCCTGCGCGATGCCGGCGACATTCCCGCCGGCGTGCGCTTCCAGGTGTGCCTGCCGACGCCGATGGCCTCGGGCTATATGTATGTCAGCCCCGCGTCGCTCGCCGCCTATCTCCCCGCCTACGAACGCTCCCTGCGCGCTGCGCTGCACGAGATCGCCGGCGCGATCCCACACCAGGACCTGTCGATCCAGTGGGACGTCTGCCAGGAGGTGCTGGTCTTCGAAGGCTACTTCCCGCACCGACCATCCACCTACAAGCAGGACATCGCCGCCGAACTGGCACGCCTCGGCGACGCCGTGCCGGACGATGTCGAGTGCGGCTACCACCTCTGCTACGGCTCGCCCCGCGACGAGCACCTGGTAATGCCGAAGGACACCGCGATCCTGGTGGAGATCGCCCAGGACCTGCTCGCGCAACTGCACCGCCGGATGGACTTCCTGCATCTGCCGGTTCCGCAGGACCGCTCGGACGACGCCTACTTCGCCCCGCTCGCCGACCTGGCGCTGCCACCCGCCGCCACACTCTATCTCGGCCTGATCCACCACGACGATGCCGCCGGCGACGCCACCCGCATCGCCGCGGCGCAGAAGGTCGTGCCAGGCTTCGGCATCGCGACCGAGTGCGGCTGGGGCCGCACCGATCCCGCCCGCGTGCCTGGCCTGCTGGCCGCCCATCGCCACGTCATGGACAACGGCACGCGCTGATAAATCGCCGGTGGCTCCGCCGCGTGCATCCTCCCCCCATGCCACGCCCCCCCACGTCATGCCCCCCCACGTCATGCCGACGAAGGTCGGCATCCACGACTGCGGTGCCCCGACGAAGAGAAGTCGTGGATGCCGACCTTCGTCGGCATGACGGGGACGGTGACGTCGTCATCGACCGCTCGCCGTTTTCATCCACGGTGGCGCACCGACCGGGCCCATGCGAGGCGTTTCTCGTCGCTCTCCTGCTCCTGGCGCTTGCACCCGCCGCCCTGGCCGATCAGCCCCGCACCGGCAACGCCGCCTATGGCGACTGGCACGCCGACACCCCCGGCGCTGCCCGCCACATCACCCCGGACGCCATGCCGCCGCCCTATGCCTCGCGCTCGTCAGCCAGCACGCCGTCCGTGGTGGAACACCCCGCGGGCGCCACGCTGCACGTCCCGCCAGGCTTCGTAGTGGAGCAATACGCCTCCGGCCTGGATCGTCCGCGCGTGCTGCGGGTCGCCCCCAACGGCGACGTCTTCGTGGCGGAAAGCGGCGGCGGCCGCATCCGCGTGTTCCGAGGCCCGGGCGGCGCGCCGCCGCGCATCCAGAATAGCGTCTTCGCCGACGGCCTCTCGCTGCCCTTCGGCATTGCCTTCTGGCCGCCCGGCCCTGATCCGCACTTCGTCTACGTCGCGGAAACCTCCCGCCTGGTGCGCTTCCCCTACCAATCCGGCAGCATGCACGCCCTTGGCCCCGCGCAGGTCGTGGTGTCCGACCTCCCCAGCGGCGGCGCCCACTGGACGCGTGACCTGGCATTTTCCCCCGACGGCCAGCGCATGTTCGTCTCCGTCGGCTCGGCCTCCAACGCCGGCACCGAGATGCGCGCCAAGGACCAGGCCGAGGCCCGCGCCTGGGACGCCGCGCACGGCCTCGGCGCTGCCTGGGATGACGAGGAAGACCGTGCCGACGTCCTGGCGTTCGATCCGGAGGGCCACGACGCCCACGTCTTCGCCACCGGCCTGCGCAATTGTTCCAGCGAGGCGATCGCTCCGGCGGATGGCGCGCTGTGGTGCGCCACCAACGAACGCGATGGCCTTGGCGACAACCTGCCACCCGACTTCGCAACGTCAGTGCGCGAGGGCGCCTTCTACGGCTGGCCCTGGTACTACATCGGCGCCCACCCCGATCCCCGCCTGTCCGGCGCCCGTCCCGACCTGGCGGATCATGTAACGGTGCCGGACGTGCTGATCCAGCCGCACTCCGCCCCGCTCGGCATCGCGTTCTACACGGGGGGAATGTTCCCGCCGGACTACCGAGGCGACGCCTTCGTCACCCTGCACGGCTCATGGAACCGCTCGCTGCGCACCGGCTACAAGGTGATCCGCCTGCGCTTCGCCGCCGGGAAACCGACCGGGGTCTACGAAGACTTCCTCACCGGCTTCGTCGTATCGGACCAGGCGGTCTGGGGCCGCCCGGTCGGCGTCGCCGTGGCGCGCGACGGCGCCCTGCTGGTCAGCGAGGACGGCAACGGCGCCCTCTGGCGGGTAAGTTACCCCGCCCACTAACCTCTCCCGCGCCACGCGCGGGAGAGGTCGAGATGCGAACCATCGAGGGTGAGGGTGATCGGGCCGGCACACACGTCGATCCCTTTCCTCCCTTTCACCGTGCGCCCAACCGCCGTCCAAACACCGCCCCTCACGTTGCATGGGGTCTTACCCGCCACGACGCCTCCGCTCTTCCCGCAGCGTCGCCAGCAACGCCCGCGTCTCCGCGATAAACGCGTTCGCCCGCCGCAGCCCGGCCAGGCTCTCCGCGCCGTAACCACCATGCGTCGTATGCGCAGCCCGCAGCCTGGCGCGGCCGGCCTCGGTCCGCGGACCGGTGCTGCGCCCGCCGTGCATTCGGCACCGGCCATTCGCCATGGCCGGCGCCCGGCAGGCGCAGCCTCCCCGGGTGGCCGCGCCGCAGCGCGGCGCCAGGTTCGGGTCGCCGCGAGGATTGCCATGGCGCAGCGGCCCGGTTCGAAGCGCATCCGTCTCACGTTGCATGGGGTGTTTCCTTCCGTCACGCGGCGCGAGGAATCGCCGGCGCCGTCGTCCGGGTGACGAATCCCTCCAGCATGCGGTCACGCGCCGCCTCGGCCGCGGTCAGCGGGGCGGGCCTCGCAGCCCCGGGCAGGCCCGGCAACCTGCCGCGCGCGCTTGGGACCAGTTCCTCCCGCTGCCGCGCCAAGGGTGGCCGTGGCGTGGGCTGGGTCGCCGCAGCGACTGGGGCACCTGCCGCCCGTGGCGGCGCGGCCGGCGCCGGCGTCGTCGGCTGGCTCGGCCTGTCGACCGCTGGCTCAGCGGTCTGCGCCGGGACCAGCGTTAGCGGCATGATCGGCTGCACCGCCGGATTGCCCTGGCGGCGGTAGAGTTCGTGCGCGATCGAGTCCGACAGCCGTGCCATCTGGCACCCCTTGGACGCGAAGCGCAGCTTCAGCGCCGCCGGCAGGTCGTCCAGCGCAGCGCAGCGGAAGCCTTCCATCGCCGCGTAATGCGAGGCGACGATACGAGCGGCCAGATTGGCCTCGAGCGCGTCGCGCGGGCGGCACGCGCCGAGGGCGATGACCGCGGCGTCACACCGGTTCGCCTTTGCCTCCACCGAAGCGTGCGGGCTGTGCGGCAGCGCCTCGAGCGTGGAGCGAAGCATGTCCTCAAGGGACGTGCGATCGAGACTGGGTTCCGGCGTGATGAGTGGCTTGGCCATGGGTCTGCTGCTCCGGTTCGTGGTTGCAATTACCTGGCACATACCATGAACAGCGGAGCATTGACAGGAAAATTTACCCACCGAGAGTCGGGTGCTTCGCGACTGCCGCCACATTCGCCGAGCGTGATCCGGGGCGGCGGGGGGGAGGGGGCAGCCGCTCCCAATACATGCCGACGTAGAGCCTGCCCCGAGCGAAGGCCGGGGTCGGCATCCACGACCTTTCTCGCGGCACGCAGCATAGTCGTGGATGGCGGGCCTTCGCCCGCCATGACGTGGGAGCCGGGCAACACGGGTGGTTTCTTGCGAGCGAAGCGAAGCAATCTCCAGCGCAAGTTCGCACGACCTCGCGGTAAAAGCTGCCCTGCACGCAACGCCGCGGGCGCCCCGATCAGCCCTTGACGCCGCCCATCGTCAGCCCCGCAACCATGAATCGCCGCAGGCCGAAATAGATGGCGATCGGCGGCAGCGAATAGATGATCGCAATCGCCATCATGTAATTCCAAGGCGCTTCGTCGCTGTCGAAGAATTGGTTGATTGCCACCGCCACGGTCATGTTGCGAGTCGATGACAGCAGCAGATACTGGTAAAGGTATTCGTTCCACGCCAGCAGCAGCGCATAAACACCCACCGCTACCAACGCAGGCGCCATCAACGGTAGATAGATCCGCAGATAAATCTGCCATGGCGACGCGCCGTCCACCTTCGCCAACTCGTCCAGCTCCATTGGAATCAGCTTGCCGTATTGATGCAGGATCAAAATCGCGTACGGCGTGGCAAACGTCACCATCGCCGCGACAACTCCCCACAGACTGTCCGACAGACCGTACCGGTGCATGATGTGAACGAACGGGATCGCCAGAAACGCTGTCGGCAGCACATAGGTCAGCAGCGCGAAGTCCGTGACGATCCAGCCTCTCCGCAACCGCAATCTGCTCAGTGCGAAGCTGGCGAGCGACCCGATCGCCACCGTCAGCACCATCGTCGCGACACCCAGATAGATGCTATTGCCGAACTGGTGCCAGAAATGCGCCATCAGCCAATAGTCTTCGTTCCACACCGAAGCGAAGCTGCTGAAATCCGGATCGGACGGCCAGATGCTGCCGGTGAACTCATCGGCATCGTCATCCAGTGCCATCAGCAGCATGTTGTAAATCGGCAGCAGCGTCCAGATCAGCAGGAAGATGCCAAAACCGATCGCCGCAGCCTTGCTGAACAGCCGCCGCCTGCGATAGCGCAAACTGCGCACCGGCCGTCCGGGGGTCAGGGCTCGCCCAACAATCGAGGCATCCACCGATGCCATGCTGACCCGCTGCTCCCCGTCAAGCCGACGAAGGTCGGCATCCACGACTTGCTTGCATGCGAGCAGCTAAGTCGTGGATGCCGACCTTCGTCGGCTTGATGGGGTCGATGGGCCAGCGTGCCATCGTCCAAACGCTCATCATAGCGCTTTCCCTGGTGGCGACGCTCATAGCTGTACTCCTGTCGCGCGAACCCGCCGCATCAACAGGATCACCAACGGGATCAGCAACGGCAGCGCCGACATCATCGCCGCCACGCCAAGGTTCGGATAGCCGAAATCGAACGCTTCGTGGAAGCCGTAGGTCGCCAGCACATCGGTGGTGCGCGCCGGAGCCCCGCTCGAAACGAAATACACGGTGGGAAAATCGCCCAACGTCCAAACGCTCGAGAGCAACGTGCAAATGAGATAGATGTTCGCCATCAAAGGGAACGTCACATAGATCATCCGCCGGTAGCCGCTGGCGCCATCGATCTCGGCCGCATCGTAAATGTCCTGCGGAATCGACATCCGGGCGGCGAGGAAGATCAGCGTCCAGAACGGCATCCATTTCCAGATATACGCCACGATGTTCGACGTCATCGCCATCCACGTCGAAACCAGGAACAGCGGCCCGTCCTCGCCGGTCACCGCGCGCCACAGGCTATCGAGCAGACCCCATTGCGTCACCAGCATGAAATGGATCGAGGTGAAAACCACAAGTCCGGGCAGTACCCAGGGCAGCAGGAAGACGACCAGCAGCGACCGGTTCCACCAGCTTTTGCTCATGAAGAAGCCCGCCAGCAGGAAGGCCAGGAACATCTTCACGTTCACGCCGATGGCGACAAACAGCAGCGTGTTGATCGCGGTGGTCAGGTAGCGTGGGTCCTCGAACAGCAGACCATAGAGGGCCGGACTGCTGCCCATCCACAGGCCGAACACCACCGGATAGGCGACGAAGGCGAGGAAGATCGCGACGTACGGAATCAGGAATGCGATAGCCCAGCTGGTGTCCGAGCCTTGCAGGCGGATGCGCCACGGCGGCCGTCGCAACTCATAAGCCGCAACCGGCCGCCCAAACCCGAGAACCTGCTGCGTACTGCTCATTGAATGGTTCAGATGGTATGAACATTCCCCCTCTTGAAAGAGGGAGTTGGGCGAGGGGCGTGCCGCACGAAGCCCTCCTCCCAGCCGCCTCCCTCAAGGGACGGAGTACTGCGTGTTCCAGCTACCCCTTGACCCCGCCCATTGTCAGGCCCGCGGCCATGTAGCGGCGGAAGCCGTAGTACAGGATGATGGGCGGCAGTGCGTAGAGGATCGCAGTCGCCATCATGAAGTTCCACGGCGATTCGTCGCTGTTGAGGAACTGTGCCAGCGCGACGGCCACGGTCATGCTCTCCGGCGTGGATAGCATCAGGAAGTTGTAGAGGTACTCGTTCCATGCCAGCAGCAGAGCGTAGGTGCCGACCGCGACCAGGGCTGGCGCCATCAACGGCAGATAGATCATGTAGTAAACCTGGAACGGATTGGCACCATCGATGCGCGCGGACTCGTCCAGTTCCATCGGGATCGACTTGCCGTATTGCGAGAAGATGAAGATCGCATACGGCGTGGCGAACGTGGAGAGTGCCAGGACCACCGACGAAAGCTGGTTCGACAGCCCATAGATCTGCATGATCCGGTAGAATGGAATGGCCAGGAACGAGGCGGGGATGACGTAGGTCATCAGCGCCGCGTTGCTAAGCATCCAACCGTTGCGCAACCGCATGCGGCCGACCGTGAAGCTGGCCAGCGATCCGATGGCCAGCGTCAGAAACATCGTGGACAGGCCGACGATGAAGCTGTTGCCGAACTGGTGCCAGAAATGCGCCAGGTACCAGAAGTCCTGCGTCACCACGACGCGGAAGCTTTCCAGCGACGGATGTTGCGGCCATAGGTCGCCGCTGAATATATCGTCATGACTGTCCAGTGCGATCTGGAACATGTTGTAGATCGGCAGCACCGTCCAAATGAGCAGTACGGCGCCGAGTAGCAGGCACAGACCTTCGGTCCCCCACCGCTGCAAACGGTAGTGCAGCTTTGACTGGATCCGCCGGGTGGACGTTCGGCCGGCTGTTGTGGCGCTCATAGTTGTCCCTCCGACGGGCGCAGCTTGCGCATCAGGATGTAGACGAGCGGGATCAGCACCGGCAGTGCCGACATAACCGTCGCCACACCGAGGCGCGGCAGCGCAACGGTGAACGCATAGCGGATGCCGAGGGTCGCCAGCACCTCGGTGCTCATCGCCGGTCCGCCGCCGGAGACGAAGTACGTCGAGTTGAAGTCCCCGAGTGCGAATACGGTGTCGAGCAAAATGCAGACCAGATAGAGGTTTGCCATCAACGGATAGGTCACATGCGCGAACTTGCGCAGGCCGGTAGCGCCATCGACGGCGGCCGCTTCGTAGAGTTCCTGTGGAATCGCCATCCGCCCGGCCAGCAGGATGATGGTCCAGAACGGCAGATTCTTCCACACATAGGCGCCGATGTTGCACGCCAGTCCCATCCAGCGATCGTTCAGATAGACTGGCCCGTCGATGCCGAACAGCGCATACAGCAGGTTGTTGAGCAAGCCCCACTGGCCGTTAACGAACCAATGGATCGATATATAGGCCGGCAGCGCTGGCGTTGCCCACGGCAGGATGAAGACGACGAGCAGCGCCTTGATCCACCAGCGCTTACGCATGAAGAAGCCTGACAGCAGGAAGGCCAGGCCCATCTTCAGGTTCACGCCGATGCCGACATAGATGATCGTGTTGGCCACCGCGGTCAGGTAACGGGGATCGGAGAACAATTCAGTATAAAGCTGCGGCTGATCGCCGAGATACAGCCCGTAGATGATCGGATAGATGACGAAGGCGAGGAACATGATGACATACGGCGCGGCGAACGCGATCGCCCACATGAACTCCGCACCGATCAGTTCGCCATGCCAAACTTTCCGCGCCGGGCGCGCGGTCATGGTGCGCCCGGCGGTCAGTGCCTGCTGTGTGACGCTCATGTTCGCCTCGCCAGAACTACATTATGACTTTAGCGAAAATCTCGTTGCAGCGCTTGAACGCCTTATCGACCGCGTCTGCCACCTTCATGCCATTCTTGACGACGTCGGCATGCGCCTGGCCCCAAAGCTGTTCGGCGTTGGCCTGGCCCCAGGCGGGCGTGTAGCCCTCAAACACCGGCAGAGTCGGATTGATTGCGCCCTCCTCAACGTAGGGCTTCAAGCACGGCATATCGGAGGTCAGCCAGAACGGATCGCTGTGCACGAGCGAAGGGATCACCGGCAGCCAGCGACCAAGGCCGCCCTTCAGGTTCTCATTCATAACCTTCGGCTGCATGAAGTACTTCATGAAGTCCTTGGCAACCTCGACACCTTTGGCACCCTTCGGTATGAACCCGCCGCCGGCATTGACTTGGGTCTTCATCGGTGTGCCGTCGTTCTTTTGCTGCGGCGCCAGCGTCTGCATGTCGTGATAGAACGCCTGCTTGTCCTTGATCATCGCCAGCTCAGTGGACAGCGTGCCGTCGAAATCCATCATGAACAGCTTCTCATGGAAGCCGTTGTTGTCGTCCGCGTCGTTCCAGCTCAGCGCTTCCGGCGGCACCACGCCTTCCTTGTAGAGATTCGTCATGAATTCGACCGACTTGATCGCAGCCTCACGCACCTTCGGGTCGTCCGTGTGTAGCTTGCCGTCCGAGGTGACGATACCCTCGCCGCCGTTGGCGATCATGAAATGCACGAACAGGTTGTTGCCGTCGTTCGGTCCCACCGTGGTGATCTGCAATCCGCATGCGTAAACCTTCCGCATCCCCTTGGCACGCAGCGGCTTCTGGGCCTCCTTGAGATAGGTCCAGACGCCGTCCCACTTCGCCGGGATTTCCGACATCTTTAGTCCGGCCTTCTCGACCAGGTCGCCCCAGATGTGGAACGGGGTCGCGCCTGACTTGATCGGGCAGAGGTAATAGCTCCGCTTTTTCGTCGCTTTGTTATAGAACGTGGAGCAGAGCTTGGCTGTGTCGGAAAGCTGCGACTCGAATTCGGCCACTACGTCGCTCACGTCGACGATTTTGTCATCCCACGCGTTCTGCGGCAGGATCGATGAAGGCGCGTCCGCGAAAACCAGGTCAGGAACGTCGCCGCTGGTCAGCGCGGAGATGATCTTCTGATTCAAAGCCATGAAGGGCAGAATGCTGTATTCAAGCTTGTTGCCGCTGGCCTTCATGTAGTCTTCGCAGACCTTCGTCATCGCCTCGTCTTCTTGAGGGATGAAGCCCTGATTGAGCCAGCAGACCGCGGTTTTTGCCTGAGCGTTGGCAATGTAGGGGCGCGCTAACGCTGCCCCCGCCGTAAGCCCGACAGAAGCCTTCAATAGCGAGCGCCTACCCAGTTTGTTCATTTTTCGTTCTCCCTGTCTGCCCAATCGTGGGCCATTTCGCGCCGAGGTCGGCCGACTTGTGATTATTCTGTCAATTCGAACGTGACCTTACGGACCTGTCAAGTGAAATAGCAGAAACGCTCCCCGCCCTGGCCGATATCGGGTCCGGGGTGAATTTAGTCGGCCGGGATCCGGGCGGACCGCTTGTCCAGGCATCGGTCGTCCGGTGCAAATAATTGCCGCGCGCTCGCGGCGGCTACCTCCTCAGCATTAGCCAAAAGTGAATTTCGCAAAAATCGCTTCGGCGCGCTTGAACGCCTTATCCACCGCGGCGGCGGGCGTCGCCCCGTTCTTTATCACGTCGGCATGCGCCTGTCCCCACAATTGCTCGGCGCTGACCTGTCCCCAGGCCGGATTGAACCCGTTATAGGCAGGAACGGTCGGGTTCAGCACGGCTTCCGTCACATAAGCCAGCCGATGCGGGTCGGCCTTGGTGTCCGTCCACCACGGATCCTGCTTCACGATCGACGGGATCACCGGCACCCAGCGGCCCAGGCCGCCCTTCAGGTTTTCGTTCATCACCTGCGGCTGCATGAAGAACTTCATGAAATCCTTGGCCACCGCGACATTCTTCGCCCCTTTCGGGATGAAGCCGCCGCCGGCGCCGACCTGGGCACGCATCGGCTTGCCGTCATTGGTGTTCGGCAGCCCCATCACCACCATTTGCTCATAGTACGCCTTCTTGTCTTTGATCATCGCCAGTTCGGTGGACAGCGTGCCGTCGAAATCCATCACGAACAGCTTCTCGTGATAGGCATTGTTATCGTCCGCATCGTTCCACGTCAGGGCCTCCGGCGGCACAAAGCCCGCCTTGTAGACGTCGGTCATGTAGGCGACCGACCGGATCGCTGCCTCGCGCACCTGTGGATCGTCGGTGTGAAGCTTGCCGTCCCGAGTGACGATATCAGCCCCGCCATTGGCGATCAGGAAATGCGTGAACAGGCCGTTGCCATCATTCGGTCCGACCGTGGTGATCTGCATCCCCATGGCGTAAAGCTTGCGCATGCCTTTGGCACGCAGCTCCTTTTGCATCGGCTTGAAGAAATCCCAGAACGCGTCCCACGTCTTCGGCGCATCCGACAGCTTGAGGCCGGCCTTCTCGACCAGGTCGCCCCAGACGTGGAACGGCGAGCATGCCTGTTTGACCGGCGCCAGGTAATAGCTGCGCTGCTTGCTCACGCTGTTATAGAATGTCGAGCACAGCACTGCGGTTTCGCTGAGCTGCGCCTTGTACTCCTCGACGACGTCGCTGACATCCTCCAGCTTGTCGTTCCAGGCATTCTGCGGCAGCAGCGTTGCCGGGGCGTCGTGAAAGATCAGGTCCGGCACATCGCCGCTGGTCAGCGCGGACACCGCCTTCTGGTTCAGCGCCTGGAACGGCATGATGCTGGCATCGACCTTGTTGCCGCTGGCATTTTCATAGTCCGCGATCGTCTTGTTGAAGGCGGCGTCTTCCTCGGGCACGAAGCCCTGCACCACCCAGATGACGGCCGTCTTGTTGGCGGCGTTGGCGATATACGGACGTGCCAATGATCCGCCTGCCGCCAGGCATAAAGATGCCCGCAGCACCGAGCGTCTGCTCAGGTTGCTCACTTGCGTTCTCCCTGCTGCCCACGTAGGGGCCGTGCGTGCCGTGACCGGCCGACTTTTAGTTATGCCGGTGAATTCAGCGCGGGAGCATGAAGCGGTGTCAAGTGAATTCAGGTCGTGCGTGCGGCGCGTACCAGAACGCAGCCTCAGGCCTCCACCGCCGCGCGTCGCGCCGCCGCTTCCTCGGCCGACGAAACGCCGCCATGCGCGGCCGACCACGCCACCGGATCTTCCAAGAACCGCCGCACCTCGCTCAGTGCCGCCTCCGAGAAATACGGCCGGTCGGCGCATGCCTCCAGCACATCCCACCAGGTGCACAGATGGTGCAGTGCGATATCCATCCGCGCCAAGGTTTCGAAAGCACCGGGAAACACGCCATAGAAGAACACTACAAAGGTGTGGTTGACGATCGCCCCCGCGTCGCGCAGCGCCTGGGCGAAGCGGATTTTCGAACCGCCGTCGGTGGTCAGGTCCTCCACCAGCAGCGTGCGCTTGCCTTCGGGCACATCGCCCTCGATCAGCGCATTCTGCCCGAACCCTTTCGGCTTCTTGCGTACATAGGCCATCGGCGCGGCCATCCGGTCGGCAATCCAGGCAGCGAACGGAATGCCGGCCGTCTCGCCACCGGCCACCGCCTCGATTGTCTCGTAGCCGACATGACGATGGATCTTCTCCACCGCCAGTTCGCAGATTTTCGATCGCACGCGCGGGAAATAGATGATCCGCCGGCAGTCGATGTAGACCGGAGACTTCCAGCCGGAGGTGAACGTGTACGGCTCCTCCGGGCGGAAATTGATCGCATGAATTTCCAGCAGCATCCGGGCGGTGGTCAGCGCGGCGTCGCGGTCCCACACGCTTTCGGCGGTCTTCGGCATCGCAGGGGCTGACTTGGCCATCGCTCGTGCTTCCTCTATCTGACGACTGACCACTGATACCTGACCACTGACCAAGGAGCCAGCCTATGGCACGCACCCACCGCATCGCCGTTCTGCCCGGCGACGGCATCGGCAAGGAAACCGTGCCGGAATCGCTGAAAGTGCTGGACGCCGCCGCGCGCCGCTTCGGCTTCGACCTGGCCTACACACATTACGACTGGTCCTGCGAGACCTACCAGAAGACCGGCGCCATGATGCCGCCCGACGGCCTGGACCAGCTTGCGCGAATCCAACTCCATCCTGCTCGGCGCGGTCGGCTGGCCGGGCGTGCCGGACCACGTCTCGCTGTGGGGCCTGCTGATCCCGATCCGCCGCGGCTTCGACCAATACGTGAACCTGCGCCCGTGCAAGCTGCTGCCCGGCGTGCGAACGCCGCTGGCCGGACGCACCGAGGCCGACATCGACTTCTACGTCGTGCGCGAAAACACCGAAGGCGAATACTCGTCGGTTGGCGGCCGCATGTTCGAAGGCACCGACCGCGAGTTCGTCGTGCAAGAGACCGTGCTGACCCGCCACGGCACCGACCGCATCCTCAAATACGCCTTCGAGCTGGCAATGACCCGGCCAAAGAAGCACCTGACCTCCGCCACCAAGTCGAACGGCATCGCCATTACCATGCCGTACTGGGACGAGCGTTTCGCCCTGATGGCGAAGCACTATCCGGAGGTCCGCACCGACCAGTTCCATATCGACATCCTGTGCGCCCACTTCGTGCAGCATCCCGATTGGTTCGACGTGGTGGTCGGCACCAACCTGTTCGGCGATATCCTATCCGATCTGGGCCCGGCGGTGGCCGGCTCGATCGGCATCGCCGCGGGCGGCAACATCAATCCGGAGCGCAAATTCCCCTCGATGTTCGAGCCGGTGCACGGTTCGGCGCCGGACATTGCGGGCAAATTCATCTGCAACCCGATCGGCCAGATCTGGTCGGCCGCGCTGATGCTGGATCATCTGGGCGAGGCCGAGGCCGGCAAGGCGATCGTCGATGCGATCGAGACGCTGCTGCGCGAGAGCGGCCCGAAGACCCGCGACATGGGCGGCCAAGCCGGCACCGCCGACGTCGGCACGGCGCTGGCGCAGTTGGTGGCAGGGTAGGGCAGGGCGCGTCGCCCTCGCCAGCCTACACCCAATTCTCCACGCGCAACCCCGGCATGCGCTCGAATTCGCGCATGTTGTTGGTGACGACAATCAGGCCCTCGCTGCGTGCGTGGGCGCCGATCAGCATGTCATACGGGCCGGCCGGCTTGCCGGCACGTTCGAGCTGAGCGCGGATATCGCCGTGGTGCGCGGCGGCGCGAGCAGTGAACGGCAAAACTTCGAGGCGTGTGACGAATTGCTCGATCGCGTGCAGATTGTCTGCACGCCGCGCGGATTTTTCGGCGCCGTAATGCAGCTCAGCCAGTGACAATGCTCGAGATGCAGATGCGCTCCGCCTCCTGGTCGAATTTGTCGCGCAGTTCCGGCGGGCGGCTTTTCAAAATGTAAATGCAGATGTTCGTATCAAGCATGTACTCCAGCATTACAGCGGCTCACGTTCCTCAGCCGGTGGTTGCTCCCGATCATTCATAAAGTCATCGGAAACCTTGGGGCCATTTTGGAAGAAGTCGTCCCACCGGTGTCCGACCGGGCTGATGATCCGGGTGTTGCCCCGTTTGATGATCTCCACCTGATGAACATCGTCCGGAAACGCCACCGCCTTGGGTAGCCGCACGGCCTGCGTCTTATTGGTCTTGAATACGGTGGATCGGGTCATGGGTGTCTACCTGGGACCGGGATATACTAACGGTATATACGTCTCCGCGCGCGAAACGCAACACGAGTGGAAAGGGCAGGGGCCATCGGCGCACGGCGACGAGATTGTCGGCCAAACGTTCGTGCGGCATACCGCGCCAATGCCGGCCGGCCGCACACTAACCAACGGAGCAAGCGCCTGATGGACATCAACCTGCCCGAGATCGTTGCCGAAGTCGAAGCGGCATTCGCTCGCTACGAGGCCGCATTGGTTGGCAACGATACAGCCACCTTGCAGGAACTGTTCTGGCGCAGTCCCCACACCATCCGCTACGGCATGGGCGAGATCCTGTACGGCTGGGACGAGATCGGCGCCTTCCGCGCGGCGCGCTCCCCGGTCGGCCTCGGGCGCTCGATCTCGCGCACGGTCATCACCACCTACGGCCGTGACTTCGCCACCGCCTCCACGCTGTTTCATCGCGACAGCGCAGCGGGGAAAGTCGGGCGGCAGATGCAGACCTGGGTGCGTTTCCCTGATGGCTGGCACGTCGTCGCCGCCCATGTCAGCCTGATCGACGCATGATCCGCGCCGCACACCGCCTGCTGTTCCTGATCCTGCTGACCGCGGTGGCGCTGTCCGCGCGCGCCGCCGATCCGTCCGGACTGTGGCACGTCGTGCACGATCGCTGCGTGCCGGATCAGCAGCAGAACCACAATCCTGCGCCGTGCACCGAGGTGGACCTCGCACACGGCTGGGTCGTGCTGAAGGACTATATCGGCGCGACACAGTTCCTGCTGATCCCCACCGAACGCGTCAGTGGCATCGAGGACAATGCGATCCTTGCCCCGGACGCGCCGAACTATTGGGACGCAGCCTGGCAGGCGCGCCACTACGTCGAGCAACGCGCCGGCCACGATCTGCCGCGCGACGTGCTCTCGCTGGCGATCAATTCGACCAGCGGCCGCACGCAAAACCAGTTGCACATCCACGTCGATTGCCTGCGCTCCGACGTGCGTGCCGCGCTGGCGCAGCACCCGGCCGACATCGGCCCGCAATGGAGCGACTTCCCGGTGCCGTTGGCCGGCCACACCTATCGGGCGATGCGCGTGCCGCGAGCGGAACTCGGCGCTACCAACCCGTTTCGATTGCTCTCTGCGGTGGTGCCGCAGCCGGAGATGGGACAGCACACGCTCGTCGTTGCCGGCGCAACCTTCGCTCCCGATCAGCCGGGCTTCATCCTGCTCGACGATCGCACCGACCTGGCCGCCGGCGATTTCGGCTCAGGCGAATCGTTGCAGGACCACGATTGCGCAGTGGGGCGATAGGGGCGTCTCCATCGCGTGGAGCAAGCCCTCCCTCTCCCTCAACGGGAGGGGGAGGTCTTTTTGCTGAATGATGCGGTTGGCCGCTGAACTGCGCGGGACAACACGAACTACCCCATTTGAAAATGCTGTTCGAGCCGCCCCGCGAGTTCCTTGTCGATCACCAACTCGTTGACCAGCCCGAGCTCCAGGCACCGCAAGACCACCTTCAACCTGTGCGCTCCCAGCGCGAGCAACACCACGCCAGGCCGCTTCCGGTTGAAACCCTCCCGGTGCGCCGCATCAGCGCATTTTTGCAGGTGTTTGAGTTGCACCCCGGTCCAGTTGCTGTTCATTTCGGCAATGCGCCGCTCGTCCTCGGCGCTGATCCCGGAATTCGGAATGATCACCCCGCCGATGTCGCCCGCGACAGACCGCATCATCTGCTCTTCGGAGATGTCGCCGATCTGAATCCGCTCGGTCAGGAAGGTGCCGCGCCGATCTGGATCCACGCGGCCGACGCTGGTTAGAATCGCGTGAAGGTTCTCGACCAGCGGTGGGGTTTTCCCCTTGGGCCCATGCGGCGTGCCAAACACCTTCGCATGGCCGCGCACCAGGCTGATGAGGCGACGGATCGTCTCCACCTCCGGCGGCTTGCCGACTTTCAGCGGGATAAAGGCCGGCACGCCGGCAATCGACGGCGCCTCTGCCCTGCCCGTACTAAAGATCTCGGTGAGCCGCAGTGCCAGCACCGAGGACGACAGCGAACTCGGATCGCCGTCAGCCAGAGGCTCGCCGCACAGCGGTACGAACGTGACCTTACCCGGTTTGTCCCGCACCGGCATGAGCGCCGCGCGTTGGCGCAGCGCATCGACGATGTGGCTGATGGTGCGCCCCCAGGTTACGCCGACGGCCCCGGCGTCGCCCAGCAGCGCCAGGAAGATGCCTACGCCGTCGGCATCGATCCGGCCATCCTGGCCAGTGTGCAGCAGCGAAATCCGGTGCAGCCGCTGCCCGTGCCGGCCGAAGCGCCGCCGCAGCTCATCGCAAAGTGCGACGGTGGAATAGAACTGCGTCTGCGCCTGTTGCCAAATGTCGGGATCGACAACGTCGAAACGCGGCAGGCCCAGCCAACCGCGCTTTTTCGCAAGGATTTGTAAACGCGATACCTCGGGTTGCGAGATGCCCAGGGTATCGCCGATCGCTTTCTGTAGCTTGCCGAGACTTTTCTCGAACGCAACGGCTGCGATCAACGCGGGTCGATCATTTGATTTCTTGTCGGGCATCGCGGACGTCTCCGTGGACGCCCGGCAGTGTACACTGTCACCGTTCCGTCATGCAAGTATATGCCATTCTTCGCCGGAATAAAATACCACATTCCATAGGTTGATGAATTGGTTAATGACTGCGCCTGGAGCTCGCCCTAAGCATCCCTCTCCGCCCGCTCAAAAATGGTCCGAGAAAACGCAATAAAAGGCAGCTCCTATGACCCAGTGGAAAACCCACCCGGCCAGTCACGGCCAGGATCATCTCGCCCTGTCTCCTCCAAAAGTCGTAACCACGCAACCGGCAAAACCGCTCTCGCTGCGCGTCGAGGCAAGTACTGCCGCAGTTGCCCAGCTTATCACCGGCGCGCTCAACGGCGAGGCGTTCCTGGTCGGTGCTACGGTCCGCCCAACCGCCGCGTGCACGCTGCGCCATCGCGCCAATCCGATGCCGGCCGCGCTAGAGCACGCGATCGAGGTCATGCGCCCCTTCCGCTTCACCGTGCAGCACGATCCGAAGCTCGACGTGGACGCCGTGCTGTGCGTCGGCCAGCCGGAACCGGGCGGTCTTTCACGCTGGAAGCTGCGCATCCGATCCGACGAGCCCGGCTTTTCGGCCAAGGCGGCAGCGTTCTTTTCCGATGCCGGCTTCACCATCGCCCGCACCACCGACCTCCCGTCGTTCTTCGCCGCGCCAAATTTGAAGTACGGCGGAGCCGACGAACACGCCCGCACCATGGTGTGCTGGATGGCGCGCCGGCTCGGCTGCGAGCAACCGCAGCAATCCAAGGCTTGGGGCGACGAGGACAAGGACATCTACCTGGATCTTCCCGCCCCTGTCTCGACCGACGCGCCGCTGCGGCAGCGCATCCCCATCATCCTCCGGTCGGACACGCCGGAGGCCCTCGCGGTGCTGCAACCGCTGCTGCACGCGGCCGGCTTCGTCCGGGTTATCGCCCAGAACCTCTCGGTCGGCGACGACACGCGTTTGCGGCTCGAGCCGGGCGCGCTGTCGGCCCTCGGCGCGCACGTGGAAATCGCCGACCTCGTCCGTGTGCTGGATCAGGCCGGGCGGGCACTCGACATCGACTGGGGGCGCTATCCGCTGGAGGTGGCCGAGCGCAGCGCCGCCGCGGAAGGCGCTGTCGTTATCGATATTCCCCTCGCCGCCATGCGCAGCGGCCTGCTGCGCCCCTGGAGCAGGTTGCAGCCGGGTCGGTATGAGGTGGTTATTTATGACGACGATCGGGAAGCCGGACTGGAATTGGAACAGGCGCTGCGGGTGCTTCGGATTCAACGCGCACCGCGCGCGGTTGACCGCGATCACCGAGGGCTTCGCGGTCCGCTGCGGCAAGCGGGTGCCGGAATCGCTGCAACAGGTGGTCCGCAACACGGTCGATCTCGCCATGGTCCGCCGCGGCGCCTCCGACTACGTGTTGGCCGTCTCCTCCACCGACGGCGAGAAGATCGAGATCGAGTTCGCCGCCGGTGCGCATCGCGAGGGCCGGCTGCGCGCGGAACTGGGCAACCCCAGCCGCTACGCGGTGAAGATCATCTCGCCCAGCACCGCCGCTGCCAAGCCGCTGGCGGACGACCTGAAAGCCAACGGCTTCCGCAAGGTCCGCATCGAGACCGACAGCGACGACGACCCGACCTGGGTCAAATATGGCGGCGCCCGACCCGAGGTGCTGGACCTGATCGATGCCGCCGTCGCGCGTATCTATGGCCGCATCCCGTTGCCGCGCCAGAAGGTGTGGTCCGCCACCGACCACGACATCTTCATCCGCCTGCCGGCTTCGGTGTTGGCGAAGGCTGCTGGTTTGACGCCCGCGGCGCCGGACAAGGCCGCGTCGAAGCCCCCCGGCCGCGTGCGCCAGGCGATCGCCGCGCTGGTCGGCGGCGGCAGCAACCTGCCGATCCGCGGACCGCTGGTCGAGGTCACCGAAACCACCGTGCGGATCGGCGACATCGTGCTCCACAAGCCGCCGGCGGACTATCGCCATCCGCAGGCAGTGCCGCCGGCGCGGGTGAAGGGTTTCTGCATCGACCAGGCGGTCGGCGAGACCCTGCATTTTGCCGCCATGGCCATCCACGGCGGCTACCCGCTGGCGCTCGAAGGTCCCACCGCCGCATCGAAGACCTGGGCCATCTTCTATCTCGCCGCCTTGCTCGGCGTCGGCGTCTTCCGGGTGAACCTCAGCGCCCAGAGCGACGTGTCCGAACTGGTCGGCCGCTTCGTGCCGGATACCGAACGTCCCGGCGGCTTCCGCTTCCAGTATGGCCCGGCGCCGCGGGCGATGCTTGAAGGCGCGTGGCTGGTGATGGACGAAGCCAACCTCGCCCCCAGCGAGATCCTGGAACGCACCAACTCGTTGCTCGAAATGCCTGCGCCGACCCTCACTTTGGGCGAGTTCGACGGCAGGCTGATCGCCGACGTGCATCCCGGGTTCCGTGTGCTGGCGACCTGGAACAACCTCGCCTATGCCGGGCGGCAGGAACTCAGCCCGGCCTTCCTCGACCGCTTCAAGATCCGCGTCTGCACTGCGCCGAACGAGGCCGACTACCGCGCGCTGGGCGAATGCCTGGTGCACGGCCACCAGCCGGAGGTCGTCATCAACGGCACGCGCTACCGCGGCGGCGCAGAGCATGCGGTGCTGCCGGAACTGGCGTCGCAGATCGGCGAGTTCGACCGCTTCAACACCGCGCTGGCCCGCTTCCAGTCCGGCCTCGCAGCGATGGCCGAACGCGGTGAACTCCGCACGCGCGGACCGATCGCCTACACCCGCCGGGCCTATGTGGATGTGCTGCGGCAAACCCGCGACCTGCTGCTGGCAACCGGCGAGCGCCAGCCGCACCGCACGACAGCCATGCGGGCGGTCTGGCAGGCACTGAGCTTCTGCCACCTGGAACGGCTAGACCCGGCCGAGGAACGCCCCAAGGCCGTCACCTTGCTCGCCGCCTGCGGCATCGGCCCCGACGCGTGGGAGTTGCCACGATGAGCGAGAACCAGGCACTCGGTCTGCTGCGCGCACTGTGCAGCGGCCTGTCGTCGCAGGGTATCGTCGTGGTCGCCGACGACACCCGCACCGCCTTCATGCCGCACCGCCGCAAGATCCTGGTCGCCCGGCGCTTCCTGATCGCAGATACGCCGGTGGCGATCGGCGCCCTGCTGCACGAGGTCGGCCATGCGCTCGTCACCCGCTACCACCTGTTCGCGGAACCGGACGGGGTGCACCAGGCACTGTGGCGACAGGCGCTGAACGCGGCGGAGGAGACCCGCGTGCACTGCTTCCTGCGCCGCCGCTTGCCCGGCGTGGGCGGCTACCTCGACGCCCTGTTCGCGATGGACGAGCCGCCGGGACCTGAGGGGTTCGAAAGCGATCTGGTGGCGTTCCTCGCCGCCACCGCGACCTGGGATCGTCACCCCGACTTGCCGTTCCTCGACGGCTTCCCGGCCGCGGCCGCGGCGTTCCATCGTACCGAACCGGCGCGGCTGCGCTACGCCCGAACCCTGCCGCCGCCCGATTTGGCGCCGCAACCGGACCTCGACCAACGCTACGAGCGAGGCGTCGTCCCTGCGCTGGACGCGGCCACGCTGGACGCGACCGAGCCCATGGTGCCGCTGGAGGCGGAGGTGCGCTGCGCCGCCGCCGCCGCCCACCAGATCTTCGTCGATGCGCTCTGGCCGGAGATCATGGCTCTGGCCGAACGCGACCATGCGCGCATCGCCCAGTCGCTGGCCGAGGACGCCGAACTGCGCGCTATCGCCGAGGACGACGACGAGGCGATGGTGGCCGGACATGCCACCCTGGTCCGGCAGGTGTTGCGCGACTGGATCTACGCGCACGGCACCGAGGCGGCGCCAGGACCGCTGCCGGACGGCGTTCTGGCAAAGCTGGCCTGGGCGCTGCTTGGCAAGTACCTGGAAGCCACCGGCAGCCTGCCCAGCTTCTCCTCCTCGCCCGGCAGGGTGCGCTTGAAGCTCCGCACCGATCCGATGAGCGCCCCCGACGACCTGTTCGGCGACGACGATGTCGAAGACGACGATGAGGACGAGCCAGAGTGCGCTGCGGCGACCGATCCGAATGAGGAGGAAGCACAAGCGCGTCGGGCCTTGGTGGAGGTGCTGCGGCGGGCGGTGCCGCGGCGACCCGTGCGATGGAGTTCGGGCTATCGGTCGGGCGCCGCGATCGACCTCGACCGGGCCATGCGGGCCGCCGCCACCGGCCGCGATGGCGACCGCATCTGGCGCCGTCGGACTGAGGAACGTGCGGCCCTGGCCGCCTTGCTGCTGGTTGACCTGTCCGGCTCGATGAGCGGTCAGAAGGTGCAGGCGGCGATCGCCGCCACCCGCGCACTATCAGCCGCACTGGCTGAGGTGCGAGGCATCGCCTGGTGCGTGCTGGGCTTCCAGGACAAGACCATTTCGTTCGTGCGCTTCGAGGAGCGCGCCGACCCGCGTGTGCTGGCGCGGATCGACGACATGGGCGCCGAGGTCGCCGGCAAGCGCGCCGGCGGCAACAACCAGCCGCGCTACAACGACGACGGCCCGTGTCTGCTGGAGGCCGCTTCGATGTTGCAGGCTCGGCCCGAGCAGGATCGGCTGCTGATGGTGATCTCGGACGGCAACCCGGAGGGCCGCCGGTCCGGCCGCGACGACCTGCACCGGGCGGTAGCGCAGGTGCAGGGCATGCGGGGAATGACGCTGGTCGGTCTGGGGCTGGGGCCGTCGACAGAGCACGTGACGCGGTATTATCCGGTGTCGCAGGCCAACATCGCGTTATCGGAGTTGGCCCCGGTGGTCGGCCGGTTGCTGGCGTCGGGCCTGCGGGCCGCCGCCGCTTGAGTTGGGTCACCCGTGCCGCAGCCCGGGAGAGACCTCCGCATCGGCCCCGCGTCGTGCCGTGCCCTCCGTCATGCCGACGAAGGTCGGCATCCACGACTGTGCGGCGTCCACGAAGACCGGACGTGGTTGCGCCGAACTCACAAACGAAGTGCAACACCCCTCCGGCCGCGTCGTTCACGCGGAATCAGTCAAGGTGGGATGGCGGACGGCTCGCGGCGATGCCTGCAAGGTCCGTGCGGCGTGCTCTGCTGCAAGCATTTAGCACGGACACCACGAAGAACCACGGAGCAGTACGGAGCCTTGCTGCGCGCACGCGGGCTTCAGCGCGGAATGCAATAACAATGAATGATGTCCGGAGCATTTGCTGCAACGCGCCTCGCCGGGAAAGCCTCTCCGTGCTGCTCCGTGGTTCTTCGTGGTCTCCGTGTTAAAAACTTACTTGCTTTCGTCAGACACTGCCAAATGCAAGTGCCCTGAGGGCCAGCGGCAAACCGTGCAAAGCGAGGCTTCCCATCTACCCGCCGCCGGCGCAGACTTGCCGGCATGAGCATCATCATGCACGACCTCGCCGGCGCCGACCCGGCGCTGCGGTTCAGTCCCTATTGCTGGCGCACGCGGTTCGCCCTGGCCCATAAGGGCCTGCCGGTGGAAACCGTGCCATGGCGCTTCACCGACAAGGCGCAGATCGCGTTTTCCGGCCAGGGCCGCGTGCCGGTGATCCGCGACGGCGACACCGTCGTCGCCGATAGTTGGGCCATCGCCGAATACCTGGAGCAAGCCTATCCGGCGCCGTCTCTCTTCGGCAGCGCAACAGCGCAGGCCCATGCACAATTCATCAATGCCTGGGCTGATTCCGTGATGCTCGGCGGCATCGCGCGGCTCATCGTCCGCGACATCTTCGACGTCATCGACGACCGTGATCGTGCCTATTTCCGCGAGTCCCGAGAGACGCGGTTCGGCATGACGCTGGAAGCAGCGCAGGAAGGTAGGGAAGCCCGCGTCGCGGCGTTTCGAGACTCGCTGTTGCCGGTTCGCCTGGTGTTACGCCAGCAGCCATGGTTGGGCGGTGCGGCGCCGAGCTACGCCGATTGCATCGTAGCCGGCACGCTGATGTGGCCGCGCTGCGCCAGCCGTTTCGCCGTGCTGGCAGAAGACGATCCGATCGCCCTGTGGTTCGAGCGCATGCTGGATCTCTACGGCGGCCTGGGACGCTCTGCGCCGCGGCCGTAGCGTCACTCGCAAAGCAGGTGCAGCACCAGCTCGCGCCGATGCGGTGAGCTGCGGTGTTCGAACAGATAGATGCCCTGCCACGTGCCCAGCACCGGCGCGCCGTGCTCCACCGGAATCGTAAGCTGCGTCTGGGTCAACGCGGATTTGATGTGCGCCGGCATGTCGTCGGCGCCCTCGTCCTGATGACGATACGGCCCGCCTTCCGGCACGAGGCGGCGGAAGAACCCCAGCAGGTCGGCCTGCACATCGGGATCGGCGTTCTCCTGCACCAGCAAAGACGCCGAGGTGTGCCGACACCAGATCGTCAGCAGTCCGGTGCCGGAGCATTGCGCCGCCACCCATTGGCGGATCGGCGCGGTGACCTCGACCAGGCTCTGGCCGTGCGTGCTCACGGCGAGGTGATGCAAAAGCTGGCGCATGCGCTAGAGTTGTGCCGCTTTCATTCCCCGTGCAAGACAGGCCGCAATGCCGCCCCGCTTTCATCCGCTGCGTATCGCCTCGCTTCGCCGTGAAACCGGCGACGCGGTGTCGCTCGTCTTCGCGGTGCCCGACGCGCTGCGGGAAGACTACCACTATACGCCCGGGCAATACCTCACGTTGCGCGCGACGATCGATGGCGAGGACGTGCGGCGCAGCTACTCCATCTGTTCCGGGCTCGACGATGGCGAACTGCGTGTCGCGATCAAGCGCGTCGCCGGCGGCGCGTTTTCCGCCTGGGCGAACGAGTCATTGCACGAAGGCGATGCGCTGTCGGTGATGACGCCCGACGGGCGCTTCGGCATCGACATCGAACCGGACAAGGCCCGCACGCTGGCCGCCTTCGCCGCGGGTTCCGGCATCACGCCGGTGCTGTCGATCCTGAAGACCGTGCTGGCGCGCGAACCGGCCAGCAATTTCGTCCTGTTCTACGGCAACCGCTCGACCGACAACATCATGTTCCGTGGCGAGTTGGAGGATCTGAAAGACCGCTACATGGCGCGTCTGTCCGTGTTCCACGTGCTGTCGCGCGAACAGCAGGATGTGCCGGTGCTGAACGGCCACCTGGACTCCGAGAAAGTCGGCGCGCTGATGCGCGCGATGCTTCCCCCCGAAGCCGTGGACCACGCGTTCGTTTGCGGCCCGCAACCGATGATCGAGGGTCTGGAAAAGGCGCTGGCCGATCTCGGCCTGCCGCGCGAGCATATCCATGTCGAGCGGTTCACCCCGGGCGTTGGCGGCCGGCCACATGTGGTGGTGGTGCCGCCGACCGCGCCACCCAAAGCAATCGTAACGGTGATCTGCGAAGGTGTGCGCACGGACATTCCAGTCGCCGAGGGCGAGGCGATCATCGATGCGGCAATCCGAGCCGGACGCAATCTGCCATTCTCCTGCAAAGGCGGCATGTGCTGCACCTGCCGGGCAAAGCTGCTGGAGGGACAAGTTGAAATGACCGTGAACTACTCGCTCGAGCCGTGGGAAACCGAAGCCGGCTACGTGCTCACCTGCCAGTCGCACCCGACGACAGCGCACGTGGTTGTCGATTACGACCAGGTTTGATCTTTCCTTTCGCGCCAAAAATCCCTCTCCCACGCAGTGGGAGAGGTTAGGTGAGGGTGCAACGTTCCGCACGCACCACCCTCACCCAACCTGCGGCTACTCCGGCTGCCCCTTCTTGTGCGCCAGCAGCGCCATCAGCCGCCGGTCGCGCCATTCCTGCCGCACCGCCTGCATGTTCGCCGGCAACTCCGCCCGCCGCGCCGCGTGCAGCTTGTCCACCAGCACCTTGTCCCACAGCCGAGGCGTCATCTGCCGCTGCATCGTCGCGTAAAGCGGCCCATACCGTGTGCAATAATCCGCCAGCCCGCCGGGAGCATTCAGGTCGATCGTCTCCAGCGGCCCCATGAAGCTCCAGCGCAGCCCGAGTCCATGCTTGACCAGCGCATCGAGGTCGGTCGGCGAGATCATGTCGTCGGCAATCAGCCGGAACGCCTCGGCAAGCAGCGCGCCCTGCAATCGGTTCAGTGCGAACCCTTCCATTTCATGCCGCACCGTCGCCGGCACCTGCCCCGCGCGCGTCATCAAGTCCCGCGTCCGCGCCACAACCGCAGGCGCTGTCCAAGGCGACGGACAAAGTTCCACCAGGGGAATGAGATATGGCGGGTTGACCGGATGCGCCACCAGGCAGCGCGAACGCCCGCTCAGCCCTTCGGTGAAAGTGCTCGCGGGAATGCCGCTGGTGGAACTCGCCAGCACCGTGTCGGCATGCGCCATCAGATCGAGTTCGCCGAAAATGCGCTGCTTGTCGGCGACGCGTTCCGGTCCATTCTCCTGCACATGTTCCGCGCCGCGTACCGCGTCGGCGAGGCTCGCGGTGGGGCGAATGCGCGCGCGCACGACGGACGGTTCGTCGTCCAGCAGCCCCGCCTCGCGCAATTCCGGCAGTCGCTCGGCGATGAAGTCCAGCGCTGCCGAGATCGCCTGCGGAAACGGATCCCACAGCGCCACGTCGAACCCCGCCCGAGCGAATACGATCGACCATGCGCGGCCGATCAGGCCGGCACCCACCACCGCAACTTTCGTCATCGCAACGTCTCCGCTATCATCGCCATGGCCGCATTCGACCGCACATCCTTACCGCACCGTCGCCACGCCGTCATCGCCGGGGGCTTGGCGAAGCCGCCGCCGGCACGCCACACTGCGACAACCGCGCCACCTCCATCGAGCGAATTGCCCAATGCTGGACCAAACTCTGCCGCCGCCATTGCTGCACGTGCACGGCGTGACGTTGCAATACAAGACGCGCGAGCACCTGGTCACCGCCACCTATCGCGTGGACTTCGCAGTGCAGCGCTCGGATCGTTTCGTGCTGTTGGGCCCGTCCGGCTGTGGCAAGTCCACGCTGCTGAAGGCGGTCGGCGGCTACATGGCGCCGACCGAGGGCGAGATCCGCCTCAAAGGCACGCGCATCGCGCGCCCCGGCCCGGACCGCATGATGGTGTTCCAGGAATTCGACCAGTTGCTGCCATGGAAAACCGTGCGTCAGAACGTCGTATTCGCGTTGGAAACCTCCGGCCGGTTGCGCGGCCGCGCCGCCGACGAACGCGCGATGCACTACATCCGGAAGGTGCATCTGGAACGTTTCGTCGATGCCTATCCGCACACGCTGTCGGGCGGCATGAAGCAGCGCGTGGCGATCGCGCGCGGCATGGCGATGGAACCCGACATCCTGCTGATGGACGAACCATTCGCCGCGCTCGATGCATTGACCCGTCAGCGCATGCAGGATGAATTGCTCGCGCTGTGGGAGGATACCAAATTCACCGTGTTGTTCGTTACCCATTCCATTGCCGAGGCGGTCAAGATCGGCAACCGCATCTTGCTCTTGTCGCCGCATCCGGGCCAGGTGAAGGCCGAGCTGAACAGCGTACCGCTGGGCGCGGCGCCCGCCGAGGCCGCGGCCCTGGAAGCGCGCATCCATGACATGCTGTTTGCCGACCGCGTCGAGGAGCCCGAACATGTCTGATCTGGCGTTGCGGCCGGAGATCGTCCGCGAGGTGCGTGGCGCCGACCAGTTCGGCATCGTGCAAAAAGAACTCACCGTCTGGGAACGGCTGTATAATCAGACCTGGCTGCGCAAATCCGCCCTTCTGGTTTTGCTCGCCGTGGCCTGGGAATTCTACGGCCGTCATCTCGACAATCAGTTGCTGGTGCCAACCTTCGGCGACACCGTCACCGCGCTTTGGGGCGGCGTCGTCAGCGGTGTCCTGCCCCAGCGTGCCTGGGCGTCGATCCAGGTGCTGGCGATCGGCTTCACCACCGGCGTCGTGCTGGCGGGAGTATTGACAGTCCTGGCGATCACCACCCGTATCGGCACCGACTTTCTCGAAACCGTCACGGCGATGTTCAGCCCACTGCCGGCGATTGCGCTGCTGCCGCTGGCAATGATCTGGTTCGGGCTCGGCGTCGGCAGCCTGGTGTTCGTGCTGGTGCACTCGGTGTTGTGGCCGCTGGCGCTGAACACCCATGCCGGGTTCCGCGCAGTGTCGCCGACATTGCGCATGGTCGGACGCAATTACGGCCTGTCGGGATTCGGCCTGGTCATGAAGATCCTGATCCCGGCTGCGTTTCCGTCGATCCTGGCGGGATTGAAGATCGGCTGGGCGTTCGCCTGGCGCACGTTGATCGCCGCGGAATTGGTGTTCGGCGTGGCATCCGGCAAGGGCGGCCTGGGCTGGTATATCTTCGAAAGCAAGAACGAACTCGACATTCCGGAAGTGTTCGCCGGCCTGTTGACGATCATCGTGATCGGGCTGTTGGTGGAGAACGTGATATTTCGTAGCATAGAGGCGCGGACAGGTACGGCGTTGGGGCATGCAGAACTAGGTAGGATAGCCCCTCTCCCGCCTTCGGCGGGAGAGGTTGGGTGAGGGTGAGGCGTGCCGCACGCATCACCCTCACCTAACCTCTCCCGCAAGTGCGGGAGAGGGATTTTAATCGCGGAAAGGAACCATGGGCATGGCGACATTGCAGGGAAAATCGATCGTTCGGCGTGAGGATCAGCGTCTGCTGACCGGCAAAGGCAACTACGTCGCCGACGGCAAGCGCGACAGCATGCTGGTAGCGGTATTGCTACGCTCGCCGCACGCACATGCGTCATTCGAAATCGCCGACGCGACCGCTGCGCGCGCCGTACCCGGCGTTCTCGGCGTTTACACCATCGCCGATCTGACCGATGTCGGCCCCATCCCAGGCGGCATAGGCTTTCCCCGCCCCGACGGTGGCCCCGCGCCGAAAACCGACCGCACATTGCTGGCATCGAACCGCGTGCGTTTTGTCGGCGAGCCCGTCGCGCTCGTGGTCGCGGAAACCAAAGGCGCCGCCTTGGAAGCCGCCGACGCCGTCATCGTGGACTATCGCGAACTGCCAGTCGTGACCGACGCCGTCGCCGCGATCCAGCCTGGCGCCCCCACCGTGTGGGACGAAGTCCCCGACAACATCGGCTACCTGTGGAAGCGCGGCGATGCCGAACGCACCGACCAAGCGCTGCGTGACGCCGCCCACGTCACACGCCTGCAATTCACTGTCTCGCGGGTCACCGCCAACTCGATGGAACCGCGCGGCGCCTGGGCGGAAGTCGGCGCCGATGGTCGCCTAGTGCTGCATCCTTCCATCCAGTCACCGTACCCGCTGCGTAACGGTCTGACGCAGAACAACTTCAAACTCGAGCCCAAGCAGATCCAGGTGCTGGTCGGCGACGTCGGCGGTTCCTTCGGCATGAAGTCCGGCGTGCAGCAGGAATACGCCCTGGTTTGCTGGGCCGCGCGTAAATTCAATCGCCCCGTCCGCTGGGTTTCCGACCGCACGGAGGGCTTGCTCACCGACGAGCAAGCTCGCGAGATGCGCATCACCGCGGAACTCGCGCTGGACGCGGACGGCAAATTCACCGCTCTGAAACTGCGTTGGGAAGCCAATTTGGGCGCCTATGTCTCCGGCCGTTCCGGTTGGCCGATCGGCAACATCGGTGGCACCGCCGGTGTCTACGACATTCCCACCATCTACGCCGAAGCCTGCGGCATCATGACCCACACCGTGCCCACCGCCGCCTATCGCGGCGCCGGCCGTCCGGAGGCAACCTACACCATCGAGCGCCTGATCGACGTCGCCGCGCGCGAGCTTGGCATCGACCCATACGAACTGCGCCGGCGCAACCTGATCCCGCCTGGCGCGATGCCCTACAAGACCGCACTCACCTTCACCTACGATTGCGGCGAGTTCGAAGGCAACATGCAGACCGCCGCGGGTCTGGCAGAACTCGACAGCTTCCCGGCACGCCGTGAAGCGGCGAAGCAGGGGGGAAAGCTCCGCGGCATCGGCCTGTGCAACTGCATCGAGGTCGCCGGCGGCCCGTTCCTGCGTCCGGCCAAGGACATGTCCACCTTGCGGCTCGCCGAGGATGGCACGTTGATCCTGAAGACCGGCTCGGTGTCGGTAGGGCAGGGGCTCGACACCGCTTTCAGCCAGATCGTCGCCGACCGGTTCGGCGTACCGATGTCCCAGGTGCGCTACGAACAGGGCGACACCGATCAGTTGCCGTACGGCAAAGGCAACGGTGGCTCAGGCGCCTTGTGCATCGGCGGCTCCGCGGTGGTGCTGGCGGTAGAAGCGGTGATCGAGAAAGCCAAGCGCATCGCTGCCGAATTGCTCGAAGCCGCGGTGGTGGACGTGACGTTCGAAGCCGGTCGCTTCAGCATTGCCGGCACCGACCGTTCGATCGCCCTCGCCAGCGTCGCGAAGGCCGCTTATGACCCGGCGCATATTCCCCCCGGCGAGGAAGGCGGCCTGGTGGAAAACGGCGAGTTCGCCGCCACGGCGGTGACGTTTCCCAACGGCACGCATATCTGCGAGGTCGAGATCGACCCGGAAACCGGCGTCACCGAGGTGGTACGCTACAGCGCCGTGGAAGAACTCGGCTTCGTGTTGAATCCGCTGATCGTAGCAGGGCAGATTCACGGTGGCGTGGCTCAGGGCGTCGGCCAGGCGCTGGGCGAGCAAATCGTCTACGACCGCGAGTCCGGCCAGATGCTGACAGCGTCGTTCATGGACTATCAGATGCCGCGCGCCTGGGATTTTCCGAACTTCCAGTTGGCAACACGGGAGGTTCCGACCAAGGGCAACCCGCTCGGTGCCAAGGGCGTCGGCGAGGCCGGCACGGTCGGTGCACTGGCCGCCGCGATGAACGCCATCAACGACGCGCTGGCCCCCTTGGGCATCCGCCATTTCGACATGCCCGCCACCCCTGCCCGAGTGTGGCAAGCCATCCAGTCCGCCGCCAAATAACCTCGCCCGCACCGACCTAACCTCTCCCGCTTCGCGGGAGAGAGAGCTTGCTCCCGGGCACTTGACCCGGGGGTCGATGGTGCGAAGCACCGAGGGTGAGGGTGATCGGGTCGGCACGCCCAATCCTCTATCCTCACCGCCGCGTTGTTAGTAAACCGTTGCTCGACACCACTCCGCTTCAAAATACTCCTCAGTCAGACGTCGAATATCTTCGCCCCGTTCCAACATCAATACATTGCAGTTGCCCATCCAAGATTTGATCGCAGATCCGTGAACAAACTGTTGAGGTCTCACGAACCCGTGAGTTATCCCTCCACTGCTCTTGGTCAATGTCCCGGCCCGGCAAACCCCGGCGGGTCAGCGAAGGGATGCGGATTATGCAGCGTAAATCGAGCTTTTTCGGCGGCATGTCGCTTCAGGCGGTGCAACACCGCCGGCGTTGCGAACGGCTTCCTGCGCTGCGCAAAGGCGAAGCCGAAAACTTGGTCGCCAGCTTTCTCGCAGCCAAACCCGTTACCCAATGTCCGACGCGCTACGCCGCCCCGGTAGAGCAGCGCCCGCTCTACGGGCGCGTTGCGGTTTAACGCCGCAAGCGCTCTATCGGCCGCCCGCACTGAATGCGTTGAACGTAATCAGCGTGTAGGTGTCCTTCACCCCCGCCAGCGTCTGGATCTTCTCCGTCACGAACAGCCCAATATCCTGCTCATTATCCAGGTAGAATTTGCCCAGTAGGTCATACTGACCGGACGTCGAATACAGTTCAGACATCTGCTCTATCGTGTCGGCCGCTTCGCGCGCGACCTTGTACGCCTGCCCCATCTCGCATTTGATCATGACGAAGATCGCTCGCATGCGCCGCCTCCTGTTCCGCAGCGGCGCAGTCTAGCACGAGTCGCGGCGTCAGGCGTGGGCGGTCTCGCCCTGCCGTTCGGCCAGCACTGCCAGGCGATAGCTGGCGGTGCCCAGGCGTTGCAACATCACCGGCAGCGCCGGCTCGGCTGGCAACGGACCTTCGTTCATGAATTCCGCCCAATCGGTCCATTGCTGCTGGTCCAGCGACAGCACGCGGCGACGATCCTCCTCGCCGATGCCCATGGCATCGCCCAACTCGCGATAGATCTGGAACTGGCTCCGGGCCAGGTTGTCGGTGGTTTCCCAGCTCAGGTTCCGTAGCATGCAAGCCTCCGTTTGACGCCGTCCGATGCCCCTAGTGTCCGCCGCCACAAGAGGCCGAAATGCGCACCGCATATGGCCTGTTTGTGGCGGATTGACACCGATCCGTGACCTTCCCTTCACGAACACGAAAGACATTCGGCGACATTCTGCGTGACTCCGATTACATAGTCGTTGCAAGTGCCATGCACCCGACGTGCCAAGTGGACTAGTCCCTATGGTTGCAACGGCGCAGCAGGTGACGGATCGGGTGCGCCTGCCTATTGTGCATGCAAACGCCAGCGCAGGAGGCATGAATGGAGTTGGCACAGGCCCGCAAGGCGCGGATCACCCCGCGGATGGGGGGACGCATCCTGGCGGACACGCTGGTAGCGCAGGGCGTCAACCATGTCTTCGAAGTGCCGGGCGAGAGCTTTCTCGACACGCTCGATGGCCTCTACGACGTGCGCCAGAAGCTGAAGCTGGTGACCTGCCGGTTTGAGGCAGGTGCCGTGAACATGGCCGAGGCGTACGGCAAGCTGACCGGACGCCCGGCGGCAGCTTTCGTAACCCGCGGTCCCGGCGCCTGCCACGGCTCGATCGGCGTCCACATTGCCATGCAGGAACTCCACGCCGATGCTGCTCTTCATCGGCCAGATTCCCCATGAAGACTCCGGCCGCGACGCGTTCCAGGAAATCGACTATCGCCGCATGTTTTCCTCCGTTGCCAAATGGGTGACGCAGATCGACCAGGCGAAGCGCATCCCGGAGATTGTCGCCCACGCGGTGGATGTCGCGACAACCGGCCGCCCCGGCCCGGTGGTAATCGCGCTGTCGGAGGAGATGCAGCGCCACATGGCAGAGGTGCCGGATGTGCCGCGCATGGCGGTCACGCCGGCGCATCCCGATCCGGCGGCATTGATCCAGTTGCGCGCGATGCTCGGTCGGTCGCGGCGCCCGGTGGCAGTGGTCGGCGGTTCGTGCTGGACCGATGCCGGCCGCAGGGCGCTGCAGGATTTCCTGCGCGGCAACGACATTCCGGTGACAGTCGGTTTCCGCCGCCAGGCGTTGTACGACGGCACGGCGGACAATTTCGCCGGCGACCTCGGCGTGGGATCCGACCCAGGCCTGATCGGCAAGGTCAAGGAAGCCGATCTGATCCTGGCCATCGGCAGCTTGCTCCACGACGCAACGACGCAGGGCTACACATTGCTCGACACGGCCGGCAGTGTGCCGATCGTGCAGGTGCATCCGGACGGCGGCGAAATCGGCCGCGTGTTCCGCCCGGCACTTGGCATCGTGTCAGACCTGAGCCGCTTCGCCGAAGCGGCTGCGGCAATGGAGCCAGTGCAGACAACCTGGTCGCAATGGACTCAGGAACTGCGTTCGCTGCGCGAGGCACAGCGCGCGGTACCAAACTATGAAGGTACGCTCAACCTGGGTACGGTGATGCACGAGTTCGCGGGGATGCTGGAGCCCGATGCGATCGTCACTACAGATGCGGGGAATTTTGCCGGCTGGGCCACGCGTTTTATCAACTTCAGCGATGCGCAGAGGTATATCGGTCCGACCAACGGGGCGATGGGATACAGTGTTCCGGCCGCGGTAGGCGCCAAGATCGCCTATCCGCACCGCATGGTGGTCAGCCTGGTCGGTGACGGCGGATTCCTGATGACCGGGCAGGAGATCGCCACGGCATTCCATCACGGCGTCGCGCCGATCGTGATGGTGTTCAACAACCAGATGTACGGCACGATCCGCATGCACCAGGAACGCACCTATCCGTGGCGCGTGTCCGGCACCGCACTGACCAACCCGGATTTTGCCAAGTACATCGAGGCATTCGGCGGCCACGGCGAAGTGGTCAGCGAAACCGGCGAATTCGCCCCGGCGTTCCGTCGCGCCGTGGAGAGCGGCCGCCCGGCGATCATAGAATTGCGGGTGAACCCGGAACAGATCACCACGCGGCAGACCATCGCCCAGTTGCGCGCCGGCAAGGCGCCGCCGAAGGCCGCGGCGAAACCGAAGCGGGCGGCGGCACCGAAGCGTCCGACCCCGGCGCGGCCGAGCGCGATTGCAGGCAAGCCTCGCGGCTGAGCGCTGCGGCCGCATGCTGTTTCGGCTGTCCACGACGTTTCGGACCGACGCCACCGGCAAGCGCCTGCCCGACGTGATGGAGCCAGATATCGAGGTGGCGGCGCGGTATTACCGGGCGCGCGACCGTGCGGCGGCCGCGCAGGTCTGCGACGCGATTCTTCTGCGCCAGCCTCAGGATTTCAATGCCCTGCACCTGCGCGGGGTGTTGCTTTTGGAGCAGGAGCGATTGGAGGAGGCATTGGAGTTCCTGCGGCTTGCAGAGCACCAGCGGCCGGACGAACCGCAACTGCAATCCCATATCGGCGACACGCTGCTGGCGCAGCAGAAATTCGCCGAAGCGGCCGACGCCTTTCGACGTTCGCTTGCTCTGCGCCCCGGTAATTACGACGCCCTGAATAACCTCGGCAGCGCGCTGTCAAACAATTTGCGATACGAAGAAGCAATAACGTGCCTTCGCCAGGCGTTGGCGATCCGACCCGATGCACCGCCGGCACTTTATAATCTGGGCAGGGCGCTACTGGCGCTCGGTCGGCTGGAAGAAGCAGCCGAAAGTTTTCGTGCTGCCATGGCGTTCGTCGGCCCCGAGACAGAGGCCGCACGCCTGATCGATCTCTACAACAGCCTGAACGAGGTGCTGATCCAGCTACGCCGCTACGACGAGGCGCTTGCCGTCTGTCGCAATGCACCGGCCGCGATCAGGGATGCGCCGGCGTTGCAGTGGAATGAAAGCCTTACGCTGCTGATGCTGGAAGATTTTGCAGCGGGCTGGCGTAAATATGAGTGCCGCTTCCTGGTTCCCGACCATGATCCGCCGCGCGATGGCGCGGCGCCGCTGGACCTCGATCGGGTCACCGGCAAGCGCGTGCTGGTGTTCCCCGAACAGGGACGTGGCGACATGATCCAGTTCGCGCGTTACCTGCCGCTGCTTGCAGCGCGCGGCGCGCACGTTCTTGTCGAGATCTATCCGGACCTCAAGCCGCTGTTCGACACGATCGATGGTATCGAACGCGTCGTGACCCCGGACGATGATCCCCCGGACCACGACCTGCTGACCGCGCTGCTGAGCCTGCCAAGCGCCTTCGGTACCACGCTGGCAACGGTGCCGTCGCAAGTGCCGTACCTGCGCGTGCCGCTGGACCGGCTGGCGCGGTGGCGCGAATTGCTCGGCCCTCGGACAGGGGTTCGCATCGGCGTTGCGTCGGTCCGGTGTCCGACGGCAGTTACCGCCGATCCGCCATGTCGGCCGCGGCGCTGGAACCGGTGCTGAACTTGCCTGGAAGCTCATACCATTCCGTCAAACGATTGACGCATGGCACGGGCGGCCCCCAACCGTCCCAACCGTCCCAACCGTCATGGCCGGGCTTGACCCGGCCACCCATGCAGCACGGTGCCGCGATAGATGGTCGGGTCAAGCCCGGCCATGACGATTGGGACGGTTGCGACGGTTGCGACGGTTGCGACGGTCCGTGCGAAGCCGTCGAGGGTCAATTGTCGGGTGGGTTGGTATCGTTGCACTGCCTGCAAAAGGAAATCCGGCCCGACGACGAGGCTTGGTTGGCCCAGTACGGCCACGTGACGAGGATCACCGTGCGGAATTGGAGGATTTCGCCGATACCGCGGCGTTGATCGCCCACATGGACCTGGTGATCAGCATCGACACATCGGTCGCGCATCTGGCCGGCGCGCTTGGCAAGCCGGTGTGGATCATGCTGCCGCACAGTCCCGATTGGCGCTGGCTGCGCGACGGCGACAGCAGCCCCTGGTATCCCACCGCCCGGCTGTTCCGCCAGACCACGCGCGGCGACTGGGCCGACGTGGTGCGCCGCGTCGCGGCGGCGCTGTCAGTCCATCGCTTCGAGTACCAGATCGAAGGTGATCAACACGGGATTGTCGCCGCGGACCAATAATCCCTCGTGCACGTCGCCCTGCATGTCCGCCACCAGCATGTCCAGTTCCGCCACGCCGTCGCGCAGTGCACCGCGCCGCACCATCACCTCCGTCGCATCGTCGGTGACCGCACGCCCATCGGTGAAACGCGCACCGATCAGGCTGCCCAGGCTGCCGCGCACCGTCGCATTGCGCAGGCCATGCCGTTGCGCGACGGCTTCGATGGCGAAAGAAATGTCCTGGTTCGGACGGATGCGCGCCAACACGCCGCGCGCCCCGTCGGCCGAACGGCCTGACGGCTGGAACAGCGTGAAGTTGGTCTCCGCATCGACCGCGGTCGCCATGCGGATATCCGCAAAACCCCAGGCGCGCGCGGGCATTTCTCGCGCGACGATGCAATCATGCGGCAGCATGTGGCCACCGTGACGCGTGCCGTCGGCTTCGCTCCAGGCGCCGTGGATATGCACATACGGCTTGCCGGCATCCCAGCCGAACGTTGCGTTAGCGGCATCGACATGCGTTTCCCCCACCGGAGCGCGTGGTGCCGTGAAATAGGCGACGTGCAAGGCGCTGTCCGGCGGCCCCGGCATGACATAACGGAACGGCGCCAGCGCACCACCGCCGAACGACATCGCGCGCTCTGCATCCCGGCCGCGGCCAGCGGTGCTGTCAGCGCCTGGTTCAGCGACACGCCGGGGACCAGCGTAAATTCAAGCGCCAGAGGCTCGCCTTGCAGGCTGTCGATCGCCGCGGATGCACCGGCCCCGGCTGGACCAGCGAGCGCATCAACGTCCCACCGCGTAGCCTTGCATCCCCCTGGGATTGGCGCCGGCAAACATCTGGCCGTCCGGTTCCAGACGCGCAGCGGACAGCCGCCCCTCGCTCCAGTCCTCGCCCTTCTCCACCTTGTGGCCACGCGCTCGCAGCGCGGTCAGAACCGCATCCGGATAGCGGCCCTCGATCACCACCTTGCCGGGACGCGCGACGCGCGGCCAGAAACTGGAAGGCCAGTGTTCGGTATGGAAGGACGGCGCGTCGATCGCCTCCTGAATTCCCAAATTATAATGCACCATCCGCGCGAACAGGATCGCCGACCACTGATCCTGTTGCTCGCCGCCCGGGGTGCCGAACGCCATCCACGGCTTGCCGTCGCGCAACGCGAAACTAGGGGACAGCGTCGTGCGGGGCCGCTTCTTCGGCGCCAGACTGTTCGGCAGGCCGGGCCGCAGCCAGAACATCTGCCCGCGCGTGCCCAGGCAAAAACAAGTTCGGGAATCACCGGCGAGGACTGCAACCAGCCGCCGGACGGCGTCGCACTCACCATGTTGCCGTGACGATCGATCACGTCGAGATGGCAGGTATCCGCGCCGATGACGCCAAGCCGAGCCACCGTCGGTTCACCCGCGCCGGCAGCACCGCCCGACAGCATGGGTGCCCGTGCGGCCGCATTGTGATCCACCACCGCTTCATGGCCGGGAACACTGCCCGGCCGCAGTTCAAACGACGCCTGCGCGCCGACCAGACGCTGCCGTTCCGCGTTGTACGCATCCGACAGCAGCACTTCCATCGGGACGCTGACAAAATTCGGATCGCCATAATAGGCCTCGCGATCGGCAAACGCGAGCTTGGCACATTCTACCACCGTGTGAATGAAGTCGGCGCCGTACGGATCCATTGCTCCCAGATCGAAGCCGCGCAGCAAGGCAAGCTGTTGCAGGAACGCCGGACCCTGGCTCCACGGCCCGCATTTCAACACGGTATGCCCGTGATAATCGTAGCGCAGCGGCGCTTCGACCGAGGCCGACCAACCGGCCAGATCATCGCCTCGCAACAGTCCACGATGATGCCGGCCGGACACGTCCAGCACGTCGGTGTCGCGGCAGAACCGGTCCACCGCCTCCGCAACGAAACCCTGGTACCACGCGCGCCGCGCCGCATCGATGCGAGCCTCCCGCGTGCCGCCGACCGCTTCCCGGCACGCCCGTTCATACGTGGCAGCCAGCGCCGGGCGCGCAAACAACGAGCCGGGGCGCGGCACATTCCCACCCGGCAGGAACACCGCCGCCGAGCTTTTCCATTCCTGCTCGAATAACGGCCGCACGCCCTCGATCGTTGCACTGATGCGCGGCACGATGTGCACGCCGTTGCGCGCGTAGCCGATCGCGAACGCCAGCACATCGGGCAGTTCCCACGTACCCCAGTCGCGCAGCAACAGGCACCATGCGTCGAACGCCCCGGGCACCACAGCAGGCAACAGGCCGGTCGCCGGGATCAGGTCGATGTCCAGCGCCTGGAAGCGGTCCAGAGTGGCGGCCTGAGGTGCCACGCCCTGGCCGCACACGACATGCTGCGAGCCGGCCCGCGCGTCGTGCAGGATGATCGGCGCATCGCCGCCCGGGCCGTTCAAATGCGGCTCCGCCACGTGCAACGTGAACGCCGCAGCGCAGGCGGCGTCGAATGCGTTGCCGCCGCGCTCCAGCACCGCCATGCCGACCTGGCTCGCCAGCCAATGCGTGCTGGCAACCACGCCGAACGTGCCGGCGATTTCCGGGCGAGTGGTGAACATGGCGCTGCACTTTCTGTTGCCTGATGCCGAAGCTAACGCCAGGGTGCGCGCCGTCAACGCATGGGGCAAGCAATGCTGGTGCTGGTGGTAGGACCCAGCGGGGCGGGCAAGGACACGCTGCTGAACGCCGCCCGGCGCACCCTGGCGTGCGATCAACGGTTTCGTTTCGTGCGGCGCGTGATTACCCGGCCTGCCGATACCGCCGGCGAAGACCATGAGCCCGTCACCGAAGCCGAGTTCGCCGCGCGGGCGTTCGCGCTGCACTGGGCGGCGCATGGCCTGCGTTACGGGATTCCCGCCGACATCGCCAGCGATCTGGCATCCGGCGTGGTGGTGGTGGCGAACGTGTCGCGCGGCGTCATCGCCGAGGCGGCGACGCGCTTCCCCGTGCGGATCATCGAAGTCACAGCCCCGCCTGAAGTGCTGGCCGAGCGGCTGGCCGCCCGAGGCCGCGAAACCGCCGCCGACATCGCCGAGCGATTAGCCCGTACCGTGCCTTTGCCGGATAACGTCGTCGTGGACACGGTGTTGAACGACACCACGCCGGAGGCCGGCGCGGAACGCTTCCTCGCCGCGCTCAGCCGCGCAGCGTCAGGCGCTCGGCAATAACGAAGGGTTCGCCCGGCGCCGGCTGCACGAACAGGCAGATATCATTCACAACCCGCGGCAACGCGATGGCGCGAGCGAAGTATTGCTCTGCCGCCAGTTGGTAGATCGCCTTTTCCTCCGCGTTCAGTCGCCGGGTCAACGTCATGTGGAAAAACCAGGTTTCGAACACATACTGATAGCCCCAGCGCAGCAACATCGCGTCTTGCTGCGGCGTCAGGCCGCCACGCCGTCGCCGTGCCAGTTCGGCATCCGACGGAGGCGCACGGAACGCGTCCAGCGCCGCAACGCAGGCATCGGCCAACGCCTGCAAAGCAGGGCAGGGGGCTGTTTCCCGCAGCGCCAGGAATCCGAACACGTCGGAAACCGCCAGAGTGGGCAAGGCAAACGGCGCAACGCGATCGGCCAGTTCGGTCGCTGCGTGCAGCACATCCGACCACCCACAGCCCTCTGCCAACCGCATCGGCGGCTTCAGCGTGGCATGGAACCCATACAGTCGCGGCTCGGCGGTGATCGCCGCAATGTTCGGAAAATCGGGTTGCGGCACGGGCGCATTGCTCGCCGGATCGCGGCCCAGCCACTTAGCCGCTGTTGCAAACAGCGCATCGTCGGCTCGCGGCGCGTAATACACCGCGACGCGCGCCTCCGGCCCTATCATGCGACGCGTTCGCCGGCCCGCCACACCTGGCGCACCACCGGCAGATCGTGATGCACCCGGACGCGCACCACGTCGGCGCGCTGTTCCGGTGCGATGCGGCCGCGATCCGTCAGTCCCGCCAGGCGCGCCGGCTGTTCGCTGATCAACGCGATAGCGCGATGCAGCCCGATGCGATCGGCGCACAGGAACGCTGCCTCGATCAGGCTGTTCGGCACATAGTCGGAGGCGAACGCATCCACCGCCTCGTTTACCAGCAGATCGGCAGCAGCGACATTGCCGGAATGCGAACCGCCACGGACGATGTTGGGTGCGCCCGCAATCACGTCCATATCCGCTGCTTTGGCGGCGCGTGCGGCTGCCATGGTGACCGGAAACTCGCTGATACGAATGCCGTCCGCGGCGTTCTCGGCGATTTCTTCCTCGGTGCGGTCATCATGGCTCGCCAACGCGATGTGTCGCCCGAGCACGCGTTGCAGCAGCGCATGCCGGTTGGGGGCGCGCCATTTCTCGCGCTGCTGCTGCAACTCCAGCATGCGGCGTTCGATGGTGGCGTCATCCAGGCCACCACGGCGGCGCAATCGCGATAGAAATCCAGATTGGCGTATTGCCCGACGCCGGGACTGTGATCCATCAGGCTGACCATGCGCACCAACGCGTGGTCCGCCACGGTGTCGAACAGCGCCAGCATGTCGAGCGCGGGAACTTCGCAGCGCAGATGCAGAAAATGCTCCGCCTTCAGCAGGTCCGCCTCGGTCAGCGCGTCCAGATCGACCACGCCGTCGCGAAAGGTTCGAATACGCTCCTTGTCGAAGCCAAGATCGCCCAGGCACAGCGCATCGAACACGGTGGTGACGCCGGCGCCCACGCATTGCGCATCATGCGCGACCATGGCGGAGCGCGACGGCCAACGAGCCAAAGTGCGCGGCTGCACCTGCCGTTCCAGATTGTCGGTGTGTAAGTCGACAATGCCAGGCACCAGTAATCGCCGTCCATATCGAGTGCCGCGGGCAGCGTGGAACGACCGGCTTGCACGTCTACAATGTCGCCGTCGCGCACGACCAGAGTGCCCGCAAGCGTCGCGTCCGGCAGTACCAAGATGGCGTTGGTCAGGACGATGTCGTTACTCATGCGGCGTCCTGCAACGGGGCCAGCGGAAACAGCCGGTCGGCGATGGCGTCGCGCACATCCGCATCGTGGCAGATGGCAACGATTGCCGTCCCGCGCGCCTTGGCTTCGTCAATCAGCGCAACGACGATGGCGCGATTTTCCGCGTCCAGCGACGCGGTCGGTTCATCGAGTAACACGATGGGATGATCTGCGATCAGTCCGCGCGCAAGGTTGACGCGTTGTTGCTCTCCGCCAGAGAAGGTGATCGGCGGAATCGCATGCAGACGACGCGGAATATTCAGCCGTAGCAGTAATTCGGCAGCGCGTTGCCGCGCAACGTCCGTCGCCATGCCGCGCGCTGTCAGCACTTCCGAGACGACGTCAAGTGCCGGCACGCGCGGCACCACGCGCAGGAATTGGCTGACATAGCCAAGGGTTTCGCGCCGAACGGCAAGGACGGTACGAGGATCGGCCGTGGCGATATCGACCATCTCGCCGCGATGGCGGATCAGTATGCGCCCACGCTCCGTGCGGTAGTTGCCATAGAGGCTGCGCATCAGCGTCGTCTTGCCGGCGCCGGATGGTCCCGACAACACGACGCACTCGCCCGCATGCACCGTCAGCGCCACGTCGGCCAGCACGGGAATGCGCACGCCGCCGCGCAGATGCAGGGTGAAGCCTTTGGCCAGCCCCTCAGTACGCAGCATCACCGGTTGCATGGCGGGAATCTCCGGCTACGTGCGTCATGGTCGGCGAAGGCCGGCCATCCACGACGTTCGTGGTACCGCAATGAAAAGCCGTGGATGGCCGGCCTTCGCCGACCATGACCGTGGCGGTTTGTACTCATGCGTGCAGCACCGAACTTACCAGCAACTGCGTATACGGATGCTGCGGATCGTCCAGCACCTGATCGGTCAGTCCCGTTTCCACCACGCGCCCGCGCTGCATCACCGCAATGCGATGCGCCAGCAATCGTGCCACCGCGATATCGTGCGTCACCAACACCGCGGCGATTGACAACCGTGCGACCAGAGTGCGAATCAAATCGAGCAATCGCGCCTGCACGGAAACATCCAACCCACCGGTCGGCTCGTCCATGAACACCAGCCGAGGATGCGTCACCAGCGTGCGTGCGATCTGCAACCGTTGCAGCATGCCGCCGGAGAACGTGCGCGGCAGATCGTCGATCCGATCGGCATCGATCTCCACCTGGCGCAGCCACTCTAACGCCTGGTTGCGAATATTGCCGTAATGCCGCGCGCCCTGCGCCATCAATCGCTCGCCGACATTGCCGCCGGCAGTGACGTTCATGCGCAGGTTCTGCTTCGGATCCTGATGCACGAAGCCCCAGTCCGATCGATGCAGTGTGCGCAACGCCGGCGCTGGCATCGCATGCACATCGTGCAGCCGTCCGGCAGGATCGCGATACCAGACTGCGCCGGCCTGCGGCGCAACACGCCCTGACAACACGTTCAACAGCGTCGTCTTGCCGGAACCCGATTCGCCGACGATCGCCAGCATCTCGCCGGGCCACAAATCGACATCGACCTCGACCAGCGCCGGTATCGTACCGAACGATAACGTCAACCCACGGGCGGAAAGCAGAGTGTCTTCGGTCATTCGGCCGCGTCCTGCATGCCGTCGGCCCCGACATGGCCCGCTGCGCGCCGCTCCGCACAATGGTCGGTGTCAGAGCATACGAACAATCGCCCGCCACGGTCATCGACGACAACTTCGTCGAGATATACGTTGTCCGCACCGCACAGCCCGCATGCGTGCGGCGCGCGAATGGTGCGAAACGGATGGTCGTCGAAATCCAGCGAGCGCACATCGGTGTAGGGCGGAATGGCGTAGATGCGCTTCTCGCGCCCGGCCCCGAAAAGCTGCAGCGCCGGCATCATGTGCATCTTCGGATTGTCGAACGACGGAATCGGGCTTGGCGACATCAGATAGCGGTGGTTCACCATCACCGGATAATCGTAGCTGATCGACACCTGGCCAAACCGCGCGATGTCCTCGTAAAGCTTGACGTGCATCAGGCCATAGTCGGCCAGCGAATGCATGCGAAGCGTTTCCGAACGACTGGGTTCCAGGCGCCAAAGCGGCTCCGGCTGCGGCACCTGATAGACGATGATCTGGTCCTCGCGCAGCGCGGTCTCCGGTATCCGGTGTCGCGTTTGAATCACCGTGGCATCCGCCGTGCGCGTCGTCGTAGCCACGCCGGCTGTCCGAGCGAAGAAATGCCGGATGGAAACCGCGTTCGTGGTATCGTCGGCGCCCTGGTCGATGACCTTCAGCACGTCGTCCTGTCCCAGCACGGATGCCGTGACCTGGATGCCGCCGGTTCCCCAGCCATACGGGAGCGGCATCTCGCGCGAACCGAACGGCACCTGATGACCCGGGATCGCCACCGCCTTCAACAAGGCGCGCCGGATCATCCGCTTGGTCTGTTCATCGAGATAGGCAAAGTTGTAGCCGTTCATTCCGCCGCCTCCGCGCGTTCCGCCGCACGCGCCGCCTCGCGCCGCATGCGGCGGACATTTTCCAGCTCGCTCTGAAAATCCACGTAGTGCGGCAGCTTCAGGTGCTCGACAAACCCCGTCGCCTCGATGTTATCGGAGTGATACACGACGAACTCGACGTTCTGCGCCGGCGCGCTGACCTCCTCGCCCAGTTCTTCGGCACGCATCGCCCGATCGACCAGCGCCATCGCCATCGCCTTGCGCTCGCAGTGACCGAACACCAACCCATAGCCGCGCGTGAACTGTGCCGGCAGCGTCTTCGAGCCTTTGAACTGGTTCACCATCTGGCATTCGGTCAGCACAATGTCACCGATATCGATGGCAAATCCCAATTCCGGAGGTTCGATTTCCACCGTCGCCTCGCCGGTGCGAATTTCGCCAGCGAACGGATGCGTGCTGCCATAGCCGCGCTGCGTCGAATAACCCAACGCCAGCAGGAACCCCTCGTCACCCCGTGCCAGCGCCTGCAGCCGCACATCGCGCGAGGCCGGAAACCGCAAAGGCTCGCGCGTCAGATCCCCCGGCTCCTCGCCCCCCCCGCCGTCATGCTCTATCAATCCTTCTTCGCCCAGAATGTCCGCCACGCGCGGCATCGTCGCATCGTCCGGCTCCGCACGGGGGGCCTGCTGTGGTTCGCCATCGGCTGCGAGGCTGAAATCCAGCAGCCGATGGGTGTAGTCGTAGGTCGGGCCAAGCAACTGTCCGCCCGGTAGATCCTTGAACACCGCGGAGATGCGCCGCTGGATCAGCATCGCCGCGGTATCCACCGGCAGCGAATAGGCAAAGCGGGGCAGGGTGGTGCGATACGCCCGCAGCAGGAACGCCGCCTCGATCAGGTCGCCCTGCGCCTGCTTCACCGCAAGGGCGGCGAGCTCGCGATCGTACAGCGAGCCTTCGCCCATTGCGCGATCCACCGCGCGCCCAAGTTGCTGTTCGATCTGCGCCAGCGAAATTTCGGGCACTGACGGATCGCCCCGCCGCGCCTCTGCCAGCCACGCATGCGCCGCCTCGATCGCCTGTTCGCCGCCCTTGACCGCGACATACGCCATGATTCAAATCTCCTGCAGTGCGACGCTGCGTGGCAATGCCGCAAGCTTGTCCCCGCGCACAGCACGATGTCCACGCCGCGCGGGAACAGCGCATGGTTCTCCTGCCAGGCACTGGCGAAATCCGCAGGCAAACCGTCCACTGACAAGTGCGCCGGCACACGCAACCCGGGGCCGGCGAGCCGATAGGTGCGGCCGCGGCCGAACGCATTTACTTGCAGCACCAAGGTCGCTGCGCTTTCGGGTGCTTCGTGCGTCCCGCTCGGCAACGCCGAAAGCTCCGGCATGCTCATAGCCACCGCGAAGCTGCACGCCCCGATCGCCGGCACGATCGGCGCACCGCAATGGAAGCCGATCCACGCCCGAGACGCCGCGGCCCCCGTATCCAGCCACACCGGCGTGTCGTAATCGAGCAGGGTCAGGAGGACGGCTGCGGTTGCGGGGGAGAGGGGGGAGGGGGGTGTAAGGTCGATACCCGCCTCGTGCACGCATCCTGGCCGCGCCATCGCGTCCAACACGGCACGAAAACACGATTGCGCCCCGGCGACCGGATCGGCAAACCCCGGCTGCAAGATCTCGTCGCTCATGCCCGCATGTTCCGCATGGCGAAGAACTGCACCTTGGTCGCGGCGGCCTTTTCCGCGACGGCGGCACGCTGCGTCTGCTGCGCCTCGGCGAGTGGTGCGATCACGTTCGCGTGCAACACAAACGCTTGCCGCGGGTCCTGCAATAATGCGTCGAGCACAGCCGCCAACTCGGCACGCTGCGCATCGCGCCCCGCCACATAAGCGTGCCCCACTTGCCCGGTCTCGGTGCGGACCGTGCAGCGCGTGACCGTCATTTCGCCCAGATTGAATGGTGCGCCGCCGCCGCCGGTGCGGCCGCGAACCATGACCAGCCCGGCCTCCGGCCCGCGCAGCCTGGTGTATTCAGGCACCACGGCATGGCGATCCAGCGACGCCGCGAGTTCCGCGGCGCTCGCCCGTGCCAGTACCGACATCCATCGGCGTCGCGCGGCGTGGGGTTGGTGCGGGGCAGCCGAAGCTTGCATGGTTTCGTCCGGTAGCTTATGCGGATGTCTAGACAGCTAGCGATCGAACCGGCTAACGTCAACCGTGAAATTGCACAAACGGGGCTCGGCTTGGATGACGAAACCATGAAGCTGGCGCAGGGCGCGGACGACGATCGAACTCATCCGGTGCTACGCCACGAAGGTATTGCCCTGTGGCGGCAGATCGCGAACCACTTGCAGCAGGATATCGGTGCTGGCCGCTATCTGCCTGGCAGCCGCCTGCCCACCGAAGCGGAATTGTCACACCAGTTTGCGGTCAACCGGCACACCGTGCGCCGCGCGCTGGAGGAACTCTCGCGCGCCGGCCTCGTACGGGTCGAGCAAGGCCGCGGGTCCTTCGTGGCCGAGGACGTGCTGGAATATTCGGTCGAGCCCCGCACCCGATTCTCCGAATGGATCAGGCGCCATAACAAGGAACCGTCCGGGCGCGTGCTGCAATTGAAGGAGATGGTCGCGGATGCGCAGATCGCCACCGGCCTCGGCATCCGCGCTGGCGCCCGGGTCGTGTTGCTGGAACGGTTGGGTTTCGCGGACGACCGTCCGGTGAGCCTGACCAGCCACTATTTTCCCAGTGTGCGTCTGCGCGGCATCCTGGACGCCCTGCGTGCCACACCGCGCATAACCGAAGCGCTGCACGCCGTCGGCGTGACGGATTACATGCGACAGATGACGCGCGTGACGGCCCGCCTGCCGACCCCGGGGGAAGCGGAACTCCTACGCATGCCACGCAACCGGCCGCTGCTGTTGACCGACAATGTCAACGTTGATCGCGCCGGGCAGGTGGTGGAATTTGCCATCGGCCGCTATCCCACGCCGCGGGTGCAGATCGTTTTCGAACCATAGAGAGCAATCCCGATGGAAACGTTGCGCATTGCCGGAGGCCGCGTGCTTCTGCCGGAAGGCGAACAGGTCACCGATCTTCTGTTGGCCGATGGCCGGGTCGACACGATCGGTACCGGCCAGCGCGGCGGTCCGACCCTTGATGCACGTGGCCTTCAGGTCTTGCCGGGGATCGTCGACATCCACGGCGACGCATTCGAACGCCAACTCCAGCCCCGCCCCGGCGTCGATTTTCCTCCGGACATCGCCCTGCTTGATACTGAAATCGCAACTTCTTGCCAACGGTATTACAACCGCGTTTCATGGCGTCACGCTGTCCTGGGAACCTGGCCTGCGCAGCCGGGATGCATGGATTGCCCTGCTGACCGCGTTACGGGCGCGGTCGTGGACCTGCGACATGCGGGTGCATCTGCGCTGGGAAGCGTACAACCTGGACGCGCTTGAAACGGCGCTCGCCGACATCGCCGCCGGGCACGTCCACCTGGTCGCGTTCAACGACCACACGCCCTCGATCCTGAAAAAGCTCGCGGACCCTGTGGCGGGTGCCAAGTACAGCGACCGCGCCGGCATGAAGCTGGACGCGTTCCGCGCGCTGGCGGAGCGGATCGGGGCGCGAGTCGATGCGGTGCCGGCCGCGCGCGCGCGGATCGCCGCGGCGGCGCGGCATGGCGGCATTCCGCTCGCCAGTCACGATGACGCAACGGTGCCGGAACGCACACAGTTCCGTGAACTCGGCGCGCGAATCTGCGAGTTTCCCATCGCGGAGGAAGTCGGCGAGGCAGCGCGCGAGGCCGGCGACTGGGTGGTCATGGGCAGTCCGAACGTAGTGCGGGGACGGTCGCATCTCGGTTGGGCGTCCGCTGCGCGGCTGGCCGAAGCCGGCATCTGCAACGTGCTGTCATCCGACTACTATTACCCGGCGATGCTGCGCGCCGCCTTCATCCTTGCCGGGCGAGGCGTGCTTGACCTCGCCCACGCCTGGCCACTGATTTCGGCCAACCCCGCAAGCGCGGCCGGCCTGTGCGACCGCGGCACGATCGCAGCCGGAAAACGGGCGGATTTGGTCGTCGTTGACGCCAACGTTCCGCATGTGGTTGCGACCATCGTCGCTGGACACGTTGCGTTCCTCGGACGCCACGGCATCGAACGGCTGCGTACGATTTGATGCTCATATCACGCAAATTGTAACCACTCCCGAGACCGAATCGTGTAATTGTGAACGCAGAGCGCTTCCAGAGCGGTGTAGCCTGCTGCAAATCGCGGCGGTCCGCTGAGTCGCGTCACATCGATGGGGCTTGATTCTCGGGTTGTTTGTGTGGGGTTGGCCGAATGAGAATCCGTATACGATACGTTTTGCCTGCCATGCTCCTGCTGGCGGGTTGCGCAACAACGACCGACAGCAGCAATCGCAGTACTGCCGCGACGCCAACAGTGGCGCCGCCGCAACGCGTGAGCGCGGTGTCCGATGCCGTCGGCGCCAAGATGGACGCCATGATGGCGACCCAGCCTGCACCAGGCAGTAATGTAACCCGCTAACACGTCGTGGTTTGTCACTCCTCTCCTACCGAGGGGTGACACGGCGAGGCATACGCGGCACGTTTCCGCCCCGGTAAAGGGGAGAGGAAACCCATGCAAGTCGCCGACTTCATCGTCGAAACCCTCCGGCGCGAGGGTGTCACCACGTTCTTCTGTTTCCCTACCACCTCGATGATCGAGGCGGCGGTGGCCGGCGGCCTGCGCCCGGTGATCTGCCGGCAGGAGCGCGTCGGCGTGCACATGGCCGACGGCTTCGCCCGCGTCACCAACGGCAAGCCGGTCGGCGTGTTCGCCATGCAATACGGTCCGGGCGCGGAGAACGCATTCGCCGGGGTCGCCTCGGCGTATTCCGATTTAACCCCGATCCTGCTGTTGCCGCTCGGCCATTCGCTGGAACAGCAGCAGGTGTTTCCGCTGTTCAGCTCGGCGCGGAGTTATGCGTCGGTGACCAAGTCGATCGAAACCGTTATGCAACCAGAGCAAACGCCGGACGTAATGCGGCGTGCGTTCAATGCGCTGCGCAATGGCCGGCCAGGGCCGGTGATGGTGGAGCTGCCGCGCGACGTCGTTGGCAGCGAGATCCCTGGCAATGCGGGAGAATATCGCGGCGTCCGCGAGAAGCCGCTCGGCGCCCGCCACGCGCGATGTGGAAGATGCGGCGAAGCTGCTGGTGGAAGCCAAGTGCCCGATCATACTGGCAGGGCAGGGGGTGCTCTACGCCGAAGCCAGCGACGAGTTGGTACGCCTCGCCGAGTTGCTCCAGGCGCCGGTGATGACCACGGTGGATGGCAAGAGCGCATTCCCGGAAGACCATGCCTTGGCCCTGGGCACCGGCGGCAATGGCTTCACCGGTGCGGGTTCGGTTTTTTTGCACGATAAGGCGGACGTCATCCTCGCGGTCGGTTGCGGTCTGACGCGGCATCCGCTGTCCACGCCCAACCTGCCCGACCGAGCCAAGCTGATCCACAATACCAACGACACGCGCGACCTCAACAAGACCTATGCGACCGACGTTGGTCTGCTGGGCGATGCGAAGCTCACGCTGGGGCACTTGATCGCGGCGGTGCTGGACCGGCTCGACCGGCGCTCGATCGAGCGCTCGCCGGCGGGGGAGATCGCCCGCGCCAACGCGTCGTGGCGGGCGAAGTGGGAAGCGAAACTGGGGACGCCGACGACGCCGATCAATCCGTACCGGGTGATTTCCGAATTCCAGCAGGTGGTCGATACCGCCGACGTCATCATGACGCACGATTCCGGCAGTCCGCGCGAACAAATCCTGCCATTCTACCATGCGAAACGGCCCCGCGGATATCTGGGATGGGGCAAGTCGCATCAGCTTGGTACCGGCCTGGGCTTGAACATCGGTGCGAAGATCGCCGCGCCCGAGAAATTCTGCGTCAACATCATGGGCGATGCGGCGTTCGGCATGACCGGCCTGGATTTTGAAACCGCGGTGCGCTGCGGTGTGCCGATCCTGACCATCGTGTTCAACAACTCCAGCATGGCGATCGAGACCCGCCACATGGGGCTGTCGCACGAGAAGTACCGCGCGCGCGATCTCGGTGGCAGCTACGCCGCGCTGGCCCGCGATCTCGGCGGTTGGAGTGAGCGGGTGGAGCACCCCGGCCAGATCGGCGAGGCGATCCTGCGCGCCCGCCGCCAGACCGAGGAGGGAAAATCCTGCTTGCTCGAGTTCATTACCAACGAGGAGACGGCGTTCTCGCAAGGCGACATGGCGCGGCCGTAAGCCCGCCAGCATGTCGCAGTTGCTGCATGCCGCACTTGTGCCGGGCCGCGAATGCGGCTCGTGCACCGTGTGCTGCAAGGAACTGACGATCGAGAGCGACAGCTTCAGCAAAGTGCAAGGCGTGCTGTGCGAGCATTGCGCGCCGAATGGCGGCTGTGGAATCTACCACCGTCGGCCGGACGTCTGCCGCGAGTTCTACTGTCAGTGGCGCCGCTACGCGTGGCTGGACGACACGTGGCGGCCGGACCGGTCGCAGATCATGCTGCGCGCGACCGACGACGATGTCCCGGAGGGATATGCGTCGGCGGTCGGCGTGGTGTTCGACTTGCTCGGACCCTGCGAGATTTTGTTGCGGCACGCGACGCTGGAGGCGATCGCCAGGCTGATCGACGCCGGGATCGCGACATTCCTGTCGGTGTCGGGGCTGCCTGGCTGGACCAGCGGGCGCGTTTTGCTCAATCCATCGCTGGAGGCGGCGGTGCGCGACCGTGACGGGGACGCGATGCAGGCGGAGCTGATCGATGCATTCCTGCTGTCGGCGCTGCATCCGAAGACGTTCATAGAGCTGTAGGTGGTGCAGCCCAAGCGTCATTGCGAGCGCAGCGAAGCAATCTCCCGCCCGCGTCGGAGCGAACTTTCGGGGCAATTGCTTCGCTGCGCTCGCAATGACAGCGCTCGCCGGTCCGGCCGCGAGTTGCGAACTGTTCCGGCCGCGGTTTAGCCTTGCAGGAGCCGCGTCGTCGCCGCCACCCGTCTGGCGAACCAAGGTCGATTCGGCGGGAACGAGGGAACGACCATGTCAGCAGCCACGCCCACCGCGGCGATGATCACCGCGCGTCTCGACCGACTGCCCGCCTCGCGAGAAATATGGAAGCTCGTCATTCTGCTGTCGCTGGGCGGGATGTTCGAGTTGTACGATCTGCTGATGACCGGCTATGTCGCACCGGGCCTGGTGCGGAGCCACATCTTCAGCCCCGGCCATACCGGACTCTTCGGGCTGCCGGACCAGGCAGCGTTCGCCTCGGTCACCTTTGCCGGGCTGTTCGTTGGCACGATCTGCTTCGGCTATTTCGCCGACAAGTTCGGGCGACGGAAGATCTTCACCTGGGCCTTGCTCTGGTATTCGATCATGACCGTGATCATGGCGTGCGGGGATTCGGTCTGGTGGATCGATATATGGCGCTTCATTGCCGGTGTCGGCATTGGCGTCGAACTGGTCACGATCGACACGTTTATCGCCGAGCTGGTGCCGAAGGAGATGCGCGGCAAGGCGTTCACGGTCAACCAGTGCATTCAGTTTTGCTCGGTGCCGACAGTGGCGCTGTTGAGCTGGCTGCTGGTGCCGATCGACCCGTTCGGCATCGCCGGCTGGCGCCTGGTCGCGGGATTCCCGGCCATCGCGGCAGTTATGGTGTTCTTCATCATCCGCATCGTGCCGGAAAGCCCACGTTGGCTGGCGCAGCATGGGCGGTTGCAAGAAGCCGACCGCGTCACCAGCGAGATCGAGGCGCGGGTCGCGGCCGAGAAAGGTCCGCTGCCGCCCCCGATATCGGTGGTCGCCGAGGAGCAAGGCACCGCGGGCTTCGGCGAGATCTGGCACCCGCCCTATCGGCGGCGCACCATCATGTTCATTGTGTTCAACATCTTCCAGACCATCGGATTCTACGGCTTCGGCAACTGGGTGCCTCAGCTCCTGGCGGCACAGGGCTCCGGATTTACCAAGAGCCTGCAGTATTCTTTCATCATCGCGCTCGCCAGCCCCACCATGCCGCTGCTGTTTCTGTTGTTCGCCGACAAGGTCGAACGGAAGTGGCAGATCTGCGCTGCGGCAATCGGCGTTTCGGTGTTCGGGCTGCTGTTTTCGATGCAGAGCACCGCGCTGCTGCTGATCGTGTTCGGAATATTGATCACCGGGTCGAACAATCTGCTGTCCTATGCGTATCACGCCTACCAGGCCGAGTTGTTCCCCACCCGCGTGCGCGCCCGCGCGGTCGGCTTCGTTTATTCGTTCAGCCGGCTATCGACGATCTTCACCAGCTTCATCATCGCGTTCTTTTTGCAGAACTACGGATCCGGCGGCGTGTTCGGCTTCATCAGCGCGGCGATGCTGGTCGTGGTGATCGCGATCGGCGGTTTCGGCCCGAAGACGCGTGGGCTGGCGCTGGAGGAGATCTCGCACTGAATATCGCCCACCGTCATGGCCGGCCCTGTGCCGGCCATCCACGCCTGACCTAAGCTCGACTTTTTCGAATCACGCGGCATAGGCGAGAGCGTTTGCGGCGCGGTCCCAGGGCTGGCGCGGAATTTGGATAACATCCCGGTGCTGGCGGGACATGCAGATCGTGGCACGCGGCACTGCGCTGATGACGCGATACCCATATCTGACCGATGATGAACTTTACGCCGAGACGGGACTTTGACCGCGATCGCCGTGGACGCCTCGGCGATCATCGCGATCCTGCGAAACGAGCCGGAGAAGGATCGCTTCGTCGACGCGATCCTGGCGGCGAGTACCTCGCTTCTTGTCGGCTGTCAGCTTGCAGGCACTGGGAATGGTCGTCGCGGGACGCCATGGTGACGACCGGACCTGGGAACCACTGGATGCGCTCCTGGCCCGCTTGAATTTGGAAATAGTCGCGCACGACGCAAATCTTGCACGGATAGCACGCGAAGCGTTCCTCCGCTTCGGCAGGGGCCGCCATCCTGCGCGATTGAATTTCGGTGATTGCGCGACGTACGCCCTGGCCAGGGCCAATAACCTGGCACTTTTGTTCAAGGGCGATGATTTTATCAAGACCGACATTGCGGTCGCCGTCCCGGCGGCGTGACGTCGTTGCGCTGGTCGTCGGCGACAAGCCTGCCCCCCAAGTTGACCCCCACCCCCAACGCCCTATCCTCCCCACCCAGGAGGAGCCCCAACCCGTGACCACCCCCGCGCCCGGCGCGATCGACTGCGACATCCACCCGGCCCTGCCCAGCATGCAGGTGCTCGTCCCCTACCTGGACGAGTATTGGCGCGCCCACGTCCAGATGCGCGGCCTCGACCGCGACAACTATACCGCCAGCGCCTTCCCCTCGAACGCCCCGATCAACGCCCGCCCCGACTGGAAGCCCGCCAAAGGCAACGCCGGCACCGATTTTTCCCTCCTGAAAACGCAAGCCCTGGACGCGTTCCAGACCCGCCACGCCATCTGCAACGTCCTGCACGGCGCACCCGCGATCTTCAGCGAGGACCTCTCCGCCGCCTTCTGCCGCGCCATCAACGACTGGGTCGCCAAGGAGTGGCTGGACAAGGACGACCGCCTGCGCGCCTCCATCGTCGTGCCGATGCACAGCCCGGAGCTCGCCGCCAAGGAAGTCGAACGCGTCGCCGCCGACCAACGCTTCGTGCAAGTCCTGGTCTGGGAAATGCAGGAGATCCCGCTCGGCCGCCGCATCCACTGGCCGCTATATCGCGTGGCGGAACAACTCGACCTGCCGATCGGCATCCACGCCGGCAGTTCCTACCGCCATCCGCCGACCAACCTCGGCTGGCCGTCTTACTACCTGGAAGACTACGTGTCCTGGTCCACCGGTTTCGCCGGCGTCCTGAACTCGCTGATCTCCGAGGGCGTCTTCGTCGAATTCCCTCGCCTCAAAGTCGTGCTGATGGAATCCGGCGTCACCTGGCTGCCCGGCTGGATGTGGCGCGCCAACAAGACCTGGCGAGGCATCCGCGCCGAAGTCCCCTGGCTGGAAAAATCCCCCGCCGACTACGCGCGCGAACACGTTCGCCTCACGATCCAACCCTTCGACGCCCCCCCGCACGCCGACCAACTCCAGCGCATCATCGAGGAGATCGGCTCCGACGAGATGCTGCTATTCTCCACCGACTATCCGCATTGGCACTACGACGGCACCGACGCCGTGCCCGACGGCTTGCCCGATCACCTGCTCCGCAAGATACTCACCGACAACGCGCTGAAAACTTATCCCCGGCTGACACGGTAACAAGAGGAGCCATCCGATGAACGTGACTGTTGCGGATCGCCGCCCGGATACCAGCAACCAAACTCAACTCGGCATCGTCGATTGCGATGTGCACCCCTACACCAAGTCGCCCGCCGACCTGGATCAGTTCCTGTCCGAGCGCTGGCGCAAGCATCGCCAGGAGATCGGCGGTCGTTCGCGCGCGCCATTTTCTAACGCGCCGAACTATCCGCGGATGTCGCCGTTCACCGGCATGCGCATCAACTCCTATCCGAAGGACGGCGCGCATCCCGGCTCTGACCTGCAAATGATGCGCGACCAACTCCTCGACCTGTTCAACGTATCCTACGGCCTGATGATGCCCCTGCTCGGCCGAGGCTCCGACGAGCGCAATGTCGAATTTGGCGCGGCGATGGCGACCGCGGCGAACGAGTGGGAAGCGCAAGTGTGGTGCGACGCCGAGCCACGCCTGAAGGCCGGCGTCCAGATCCCGCTGGAATACACCGAAGCCGCGATCAAGGAGATCGAACTCCGCGCCGGCGACCGCCGCTTCACCCACGTCATGATCCCGCCGCGCGGCCTCGAACCTCTGGGCCGCCGCCGCTATTGGCCCATCCTCGAAGCCTGTGCCGCCAACGGCTTTTCCATCGCCTTGCACCTCGGCGGCACGTCAGGACATGCGTCCACCGGAGGCGGCTGGCCGTCCTTCTACCACGAAGAGCACCCTTCCTATCCGCAGAGCAAGGAAGCGCTGGTCACCTCGCTGGTGCTTGAAGGCGTGTTCGAACACATTCCCAATTTGCGCGTGGCCTTGGTAGAGGGCGGCTTCGCCTGGCTGCCATCTCTGACCTGGCGCCTCGACAAGCAATACAAGCGCCTGCATCACGAAGTGCCGCACCTCAAGCGCCTGCCGTCCGAATACATCCGCGACAACATCTGGGTCACCACCCAGCCCATCGAGGAACCCGAACGCCCCGAAGACTTGCTCGCCACCTGCGAGTGGATCGGCTGGGACCGCATCATGTTCTCCACCGATTATCCGCACTGGGACCAGGACGATCCCCGCTACGCCTTCAAGGCCCCGCTGCCGGAAAAGCAGAAGCGCATGCTGTTCCGCGAGAACGCGCTGGCCTTCTACGGGCTGGAGTGACGGGGCAGGAGAGCATGCAACGTCGTCCGCGTCGCCTTCCCGTTGTGGCCGGCGCCGCCATCGTCATGGCCGGGCTTGACCCGGCCATCTATCGCGGCACAGGCGCCGCGCGTGTTAGCCGCGTGTCTCACGGCCACGGCACATAATGTCCCGTCACGTCGTCGCCACCGTTGACGAGATCGCCCCCGGCACGTGCAAGATCGTCGCCGTATCCGGCCGCGAGATCGGCATCTACAACGTGCACGGTGAGTTCCACGCCCTGATCAACCGCTGCCCGCACGAGGGCGCCGCGCTCTGCCTCGGACCCATCCTCGCACGCTTCACCGCCGACCGCCCCGGCGAATATCGCCTGACCCGCCATGGAGAAATGCTGCGCTGCCCCTGGCACGGCTGGGAGTTCGACATCAAGACCGGTCAATCCTGGTGTCACCCCGAAAGCGTCAAGGCCCGCACCTACCCAGTTGAAGTCGTCCCCGGCGAAGCGCTGGCAAAGGGACCATTCGTAGCCGAAACGGTCCCCATCAGCGTCGAACAGCAATACGTCGTGGTCGAGGTGTGACTGCCCCCGATCGCGTCCGTCGCGTACCACCGCCAGTCGTCCCCCGCCATCGCACCATCCGCCCACCGTCATGGCCGGGCTTGACCCGGCCATCGATACCGGCACCCTGAAGCGATCTGTGGCACGGTCACACCAAGCCGCGACCACGCAACATTCCACCACGGGGAGAACACCAGATGGCCGACAGCCCACTCCGCGCCAAAGGCCGCGCGATGCGTCGCAAGCTGATGGGCGACGCCTACGCCGACAAGCTCGACAGCAGCCTCTACACCGATCCCATCATGGAGAAATTCGCCGAGGTTACTCAGGAAACCATCTTCGGCACGCTCTGGACCCGCCCGGGCCTTGACGTCAAAACCCGAGCCCTCATCTGCATCATATCCGACACCGCCACTGGCCGCACGCCGGAACTCAAACTGCACATCCGCTTCGCCCGCAACCAAGGCTGGACCGAGGACGAACTCGTAGAATCCATCCTCCATCTGCTCGGCTATGTCGGAGCGCCCCTCGTGCGCGAAGCACTGCTCACCGCGAAGGAGGTCTTCGCCGAAATGCGTGCCGAAGGCTGATCCCGTTCACTACCAAGGAACGACGCAATGTACGACCTGCACTACTGGCCAACTCCAAACGGCAAGAAAGTCTCCATCCTGCTTGAGGAACTGGGCGTCCCCTACAACGTCATCCCATGCAATATCGGGCGCGGCGACCAGTTCACCCCGGATTTTCTCAAAATGAACCCGAACCACCGCATGCCGGTGCTGGTGGATCGCAATCCCAAGGATGGCGGCGAGCCGCTGCCGATCTTCGAATCCGGCGCGATCATGCTGTACGTCGCCGAGAAGGAAGGAAAATTCTTTCCGCAGGAAACCCGCAAGAAGACCGCCGTCACCGAGTGGCTGATCTGGCAGATGGCCAACCAGGGCCCCAAGTCCGGTGAATGCGGCCACTTCCGCCGCCTCGGCGACAAGCAGGGCGACCAGAGCTACGCCGTCCGCCGCTTCACCGACGAAGTGAATCGCCTCTATGGCGTGCTGAACAACCGCTTGTATGAAAGCCGCTATCTCGCCGGCGACGAATACACCATCGCCGACATGATCTCCTACCCCTGGACGGTAAACTGGAAAGCCCAAGGCCAGGACATCGAGGAGTTCAAATACTTCAAGCGCTGGCACGAAGAACTGGCCGCTCGCCCCGGCGTGCAGCGCGGCATGGCGGTAGGTGCAGACCTCTCCGAGGACCCCTCGAAGGTGTCCCCGGAAGAGCAGGAGCGGCGGGCGAAACTGCTGTATAATCAGCGCGCGCGGCCGGTGCCGGCGTAAGCAGGCAGATCAATCGAATGAATAGCGCTGGGGCGGGCAGCACCGTCCCTGCGCCGTTCGTTCACCCGTCCAACATTGTCATTGCGCGGAGCGTAGCGACGAAGCAATCCCCTGCCGGACGAGCGTTCCTCGGCTCGTCAGGCAGGGGATTGCTTCGGCGCTAACGCTTCTAGCAAGAAACAACCAGCCGATATCGCCTCCCACGTCATGCCGACGAAGGTCGGCATCCACGACTTTGCTGCGCACAGCGAAGAAAAGCCGTGGATGCCGACCTTCGTCGGCATGACGTGAGGGCCGTGCACCGCCGCCGTTTCATCCAGGGCGGGTCGGCCGCCGGCCGGTGGTCAACTCGCAATGACACAGGGGGGAACAGTGGATCGTCGGAACGCGCCACTGCAACACCCAACTACGCCAGCCAACTACGCCGCCTCACTCTCCAGCAAATCGGTAATCACCCGTTCCAGGTGCCGCAGCGTATTGCACACCGTCACCAGGTTGCAGAACGCCGCATAGCGATACATATCCGAATCCCCGGTCCCCCAGGCCGACCGGTACTCGGGATTCAACCAGATCACCCGCTTCGCCCGCTGCGCCAGCCGAGCCATGATCTCCGTCCGAGGATCGGTGCGGTTGCCCCGCGCATCCCCCAAAATGATGATCGTCGTCTTGTTGGTGACTTGCGAGCCCCACCCATCCTCGAAATCCGCCAGCGAGTTCCCATAGTTCGACGACCCATAGCCGATCGTCCGCATGATATCGTCAATTGCCGCCTCGATCTCCTGCTTCTCCAGGATATGGCTCACCTCGATCGTCGAACTCGCGAAGGCAAACGACTTGATGTCGGACAGCGCCTCATGCACCGCGTACAGGAACATCAACAGGAACTGCGCCATCGGCGCGACGGACCCCGAAACGTCGCACAGCACCATCACCCGAGGCTTCTCGATGCGCTTCTGCTTCCACACAGTGATGAACGGTATGCCGCCCCATCCCATGTTCCGCCGCATCGTGCGCCTGATATCCAACTGCCCGCGCAACCGCCGCCGCCGCGTCTTCGCATAACGCGCCGCCAGCTTCTTCGCCATCGCGCGCACCAGCACGCGCATGCGGTCCAGATCGCGCCGCTCCAGATTGGAAAGCCGAGCGCTTTTCAGCAACTCCTCGCGAAACCGCTCCGTCTCGCCGCGCGCGAACAGGATCAAGTGCCGCTCGACAAACTCCCGCAACGCATCGCGCAACGCCTCGACCCGAGCCTCCAGCCGTCCGGCCCGCACGATCGCCGCGTCATCGCCGTTCTGTCGCAGTGCCTCGATCTCGCGTTCCAGCGCACGCAGCCCCATGCGGTCCAGAATCCGCCGCGCATACAAATTCTTCTGCGTAAAATACCTTATGTTCTCCAGCCCCGCCTCGCGCGCCGCCTGCTCCATCGCCGCCGCCATCGCCGCGCGATCGTCATCCAGCAGCATCTGCCCAAGCGCCGTTCCACCACCTTCGCCGCCGGCCCCGTCGCCACTGACCGTCGGATCTCGCGTCGACATCGGCTCCGGCGACGGCGGAGGCTCCGCCGCGTCGGAACCGGTAAACGCATCGCGTTTGAAATAAAGTTCGAAGCACTCGTCGAACAGCCCCTTCTCGTCCGGCGTCTTCGCCAGCACCAGTCCCAGCGTGTCCTTCAGTACCCGCTCGATCCTCGAACCCAACCACATCGACCGCGCGCGCGGCGTCGATGCCTTCCGCCGCCGAAACACGCAGCCCGGCCCCACGCGCCACTTGCAAAAACCGGCGCAAAGGTTCGCTTGCTAAAAACCTGTCCCGCGCGTGCGCGCGGGACAGGTTCTCTGGTTCACCCATCCTGCGCTGCCTTGTGCGTCAGCGTTGCGAGTTGCTTACCCGCGATCTCGATATCCGCCTCGAACTTCAGCAGCACGTTCAGTGTGTCGCGCACCAGATCGACCTCCAGCACCCCGGCGTGCAGCAGCACCAGCACCCGGGCCCAGTCGATCGTTTCGCTCACCGAGGGCACCTTCTTCAAATCCAGCACCCGCAACTGCTGCACGAAACTGACCAACTGCCGCAGCAGCTTCGTCTCGATCCCCGGCACCCGGGACGCAATGATCTGCGCCTCCAGCTTCTCATCCGGAAAGCCGATATGCAGATGCAGGCAGCGCCGCTTCAGCGCATCCCCCAGGTCGCGCGTGCTGTTCGACGTCAGCATGACGATCGGCGTCGTCACCGCCACGACCGTGCCGATCTCGGGAATCGTCACCTGGTAGTCGGACAGGATCTCCAGCAGGAATGCCTCGAACTCCTGGTCCGACTTGTCCACCTCGTCGACCAGCAGCACCGCCCCGTGCGGCTGCTGCAATGCCCGCAGCAGCGGCCGAGGCTCCAGGAACTGTTCGGAAAAGAAAATATCGCCGAAATCATGCAGCTTGTTCAGCGCCGCAACCAGCCCATCGGCCTCACCGATCACCGAGCCGATCTTGTCCTTCAGGATCTGGGTATACAGCAGTTGCTTGCCATACTTCCATTCATACAGCGCCTTGGCCTCGTCCAGCCCCTCGTAGCACTGCATGCGAATCAGCGGTAGCTCCAGCCAGGTGGCCACGGACCGCGCCAGCTCGGTCTTGCCGACACCCGCCGGCCCTTCCACCAGGATCGGCTTCTGCAAATGATGGGCGATATAAACCGCCGTCGCGATCTGTCTGCTTGGAATATAGCCGGCCGACCGCAAGCCCTGCTCCACCGCTTCGATCGAGGGTAGAGCCAGGAGCGATCCCGGCGGAGACGCGTCGTTCACGAGAGGCTCCGCTACTGTTCAGTAGCTGGTTCGCATCCGCGCCATGGAATGTCAAACAGTGGGGCGGCCGCGGCCAATTCAGCAGCGGGCGAGCCGCGTGGTGCGATAAAGCGCGGCCAGGGCGACGCGAAAGCCGATGCTGACAAGCTCGATGTCACCGTCGTCGATCGCCAATGGCTGGGCCGGCCAGCTCCCATCCGGGTTTCGACGCAGCAGCTCGGCACCGATCTTTGCACTATGCAGAATCAGGATTTCCTGCACGCTTGGCATCGTCGTGTAGGCCCAGACATTCGTCCAGGTTTCCCCCCGATTTCTGGGCGACAGGATCTCCACCAGCAGCACGGGATCGGTGAGGTCGTATTCCTCCTCCTGATAGTCGGAACAGGTCACCGCGAGGTCCGGGATACGGAAGTTGCTGTCGGACCGGACACGCGGGATCACGCCTGGGGTTGGCACCACGCTGCATGGGCTGTTCTGCTCCAGCAGGTAATTGCCAATCAGACGGCCGAGTTCGCCCAGGATGCCGTTATACGTCCGGTTCGCCGGCGCCATCGCCTGCGGTTCACCATCGACCAACTGCCAACGATCGCCACCAGGCGCTTCCCATGCCAGGAATTCTGCGACCGTCATTCGATCGGGGATCCTCAACGCTGCGACCATCGCGGCAGCCTATCATACTGCATCCTGTTCTGCATCCCGGCCCGGAGTGGCCGGCTGCAACCCATCCGCTTACACTGCCGCCCGCAGACCAGGGGAGCAACGTCGCATGGACTTCCATATCAGCGGGCAGCAACGCGAGATGGTCGCATCGGTGCGCGAACTCGCCCAGTCGGAATTCAAACCCGCCGCCCAACGCTGGATGGATGGCACATTCCCCTGGGAGAACATGCGCAAGCTCGCAGCCCTCGGCGTGCTCGGCATGTCGGTGCCGGAGGAATACGGCGGCCTCGGCCTGCCCATCCTCGACACCGCGCTGATCCTGGAGGAGATCGCGAAAGTCTGTTACGTCACCGCGATGGCCACGCTGGGCGAGGCCGGCGTGCAGACCCGCGTCATCGCGCGCTACGCCCCCGCCGCAATCCGCGACCGTATTCTCCCTCGCGTCGTCAGCGGCGACTGCATCCTGGCAATCTGCATGACCGAGCCGCATGCCGGCACCGACGTCGCCGCCTACCGCACCAATGCACGCATCGTCGGCGACCGCGTCATCCTGAAAGGCACGAAAACCCTCATCAGCCGCGCCCCCGAGGCCGGCATGTTCATCGTCTTCACCCGCGTCGATGGCAAGCCCGGCCGCGAGGGCATCGGCTGTGTGTTGCTGGAACCCGACACCAAGGGCTTTGAGGTCACCGGCACCTTCCACACCATGGGCGGCGAGAACCTGCATGAAATCCAGTTCAACGATTGTGAACTCCCCTTGGAAAACCTGGTGATCCGCGAAGACGGCTTCCGCAGGTTGCTCTCCGCCTTCAACACCCAGCGCTGCCTGAACCCGTCGATCTCGCTCGGTCTGGCGGAGGGGGCGTTCGACGAGGCGGTGAACTATGTCCGCGAACGCACCGTTTTCGGCAAACCGATCGCCGACCACCAGGGCATCCGTTGGAAACTGGCAGATATGTTCAAGGACATCGAGGCGGGCAGGGGGCTGCTGTATCGCGCCTGCCTGACCGCCAACCCGTTCCCCGACCCGTTCATGGCGGCCGCGGCCAAAGTGTTCAACAACGAGATGGCGTTGCGCGTCACCACGGAAGCGGTGCAGTTGCACGGCGGTTTCGGCTTTACCGACGAATACCCGGTGTCGCGATTCTATCGCGGCGCGCGCTACGGCACGATCGGCGGCGGCACGTCGGAGACGCTGCGCGACCTGATGGGCAAGAAGATCGTCAACGACACGGACTTCAGCCAGGGCATTTTCGGACTGGGAACCTATTGACGTGCTGCTGATCGAAACCGACGGCAAGGCGCTGTTCGCGGAGTACGGCATCCCGGTGCCCGACAGTGTCTTCGTGACGGCGCCGCCCGTCGCCAACCTCCCGGGCACCGGCCCATGGATCGTCAAGGCGCAGGTGCCGGCCGGCGGACGCGGCAAGGCAGGCGGTGTGCTGCGCGGGGTGTCGTTGCAGCAGGTCAACGCGGCGGTGCGGCGGCTGGTGGGGACTAGACTGAAGGGCCACCAGGTCGATGCCTGCCTGGTAGAGCATGCGGTGGATGGCGATGAACGTTATCTCGCCGTGATGATCGACGCGGCCAGCTACGGCGTGCGCGTGATCTACGCCGCCCAGGGCGGTGTCGAGATCGAACGCGGAGGCGCCGCGACGGACCGTGTCTGCGCGCCGGATGTCGATGCGATAGCCGCCGCGCTGTCACAACTCGTCGCCGCCGAACCACCGACCACGCGCGACGCGATCGTGGCCATCGGCCGCAAGCTGGCCACGCTGTTATTGGATCACGAGCTGGCGTTGGCGGAGATCAACCCGCTATTCATTTCGGCGTTCGGCTGCGTCGCCGGCGATGCCAAAGTTGTGGTGGATCTGAACGCCATCGAACGCCAGCCGCGCATTGCCGCGATGATAGCAGCGCGGCCCGAGATCTACGCCGACGCCAACCGTAAGCTGCGCGAGGGCTTCGACTATGTCGAGCTCGACCCGCATGGAGAAATCGGCCTGGTCACCACCGGCGCGGGCCTGTCGATGATGCTAATCGACGAACTCACCGCGCGCGGCGGAAAGCCGCTGAACTTCTGCGACATCCGCACCGGCCAGATGCGCGGCAGTCCGGCGCGGCTGCAACGCGTGCTGGAGTGGATTACGTCGGGTCCGTCATTGCGCGTGGTGCTGGTCAACATCTTCGCCGGCATCACCGACCTGGCAGAATTCGCCACCCTGCTGGCGACCGCGATCGATAACACGCCAGGCCTGCACGTTCCGGTTGTCGCTCGGTTGGTGGGTCGCGGCGCGGACGAGGCGAAACGCATCCTGGCGGAGCGTCAGCCCGGCATGCTGGTGATCGAGGATCTCGAAGCGGCACTCGGCGCTTTGCCGTCAGGCACGGGGGGAGCAGTACGCGCATGATTGCCACCCTCTCCTGCGCCACGCCGGTGATCGTGCAAGGCATCACCGGGCGCATGGGCCGCACCCACGCTGCGCTGATGCGCGCCTACGGCACTAACATCGTCGGCGGCACGGCCACGCGCACCGACATTATGGAAGCCGCCGGTGTCCCGGTGTTCGCCGACTGCGTTGCCGCCGTGGCCGCCACCGGCGCGGTCGTGTCCGTTGTGATGGCGCCACCCGAGGGAACGCTCGCGGCCGTGCAGGAAGCGCTGGCCGCCGGCATCAAGCTGGTGGTCACTGTCGCGGAAGGTGTGCCCCTGCACGACGCGATCCGCATCGGCCGCGCGGTGTGCGACGCAGGCGCAACGTGGATCGGTGCGTCCACGCCCGGCATGGCAATTCCTGGCGAAGTGAAGCTCGGGTTCCTGCCGGACGTCGCGTTGCGCCCGGGCCCGCTGGCGATCATGACCAAAAGCGGCACGCTATCCTACGAAGTTGGCTATCGGCTGGCGTGCGAGGGCCTCGGCCAAAGCATCTGGGTCGGCGTCGGCGGCGACCCCGTCAAAGGCGTGCGTTTCGCGGACCTGCTTCCCACCTTCTTTGACGACCCGCGCACCCGCGGCATCGTCCTGGTCGGCGAGGTCGGCGGCACCGAAGAGGAGGAATGCGCCGACGCTTTGCTCACACTCGGCCTGCGCAAGCCGGTCTATGCCCTGATCGCCGGACGCGAGGCGAAGGAAGGCGTCGCCATGGGTCATGCCGGCGCCTTGGTGCATGGCGACACCGGCTCGCTGGCGACGAAGACGCGCCGCCTCACCGCCGCCGGCGCCCGTGTGTTCGGATCGCTTGAATCATTGATCCAGGCCTGCACTGGTGATTTCCATACCATGAAGGGGTAAGCCGTGTCCGATCTTCCGCGCAGCGTGCTGATTACCGAAGAGGGTCCTCGCGAGGGTTTCCAGATCGAGAAAGGTCCCATCGCCACCGACCGCAAGGTGGCCCTGATCGATGCGCTCTCGGAAACCGGTGTGCGGCGCATCCAGGTCGCATCCTTCGTCAGCCTGAAGCACGTGCCCGGCATGGCGGACGCCGACGAGATCGCACGCCGTATCGCGATCAAGCCGGGCGTCGAGTACACCGCGCTGTGGTTCAACGACCAGGGCCTCGAACGGGCGCGAGCCTCCGGGCGGCTGACCTTGGAAGGCAAGGTGCGCGTGTATCCCTCGGACGCCTTCATGAAGCGCAACATCAACCGGACGCCGGAACAGCATTTGGCTCACACGCATGGCGAGATCGAACGCTTCAAGGAGCTCGGCATTCCGGTGCGCGACGCCTCGGTGTCCAGTGCGTTCGGCTGCAACTTCCAGGGCGACATCCCGTTGGAAAAAGTCGTCGCATGCGTCGGCCAATTGCTCGACCTCGCCGCCGAACACGACGTGCATTACGAGAAGATATCGTTGGCCGACACCATGGCCTGGGGCACGCCGCTTGCGGTGAAGCGCATGATCGGCGCGGTGCGCGAGCGCTATCCCGACGCGCCGCTGGCCCTGCATCTGCACGACACGCGCGGCATGGGCATCGCCAACGCCTGTGCCGGACTGGAGATGGGCATCACGATGTTCGACGCCGCGGTGGCCGGCCTCGGCGGCTGCCCCTTTGCCGCGCATAAAGGCGCCGCCGGCAACGTCTGCACCGAGGACCTCGTGTTCCTCTGCGAGGAAATGGGCATCGACACCGGCATCGACCTGGATGCGCTGATCGAATGCGCACAGCTTGCGGAGCAAATCGTCGGCCATCCCTTGCCTGGATCGCTGAAACAAGGCGGCAACCTGGCACGGTTGCGCGCCGGCATCCGTGAAGGGGCGCACGCATGAACCTGCCGTTGTCCGGGACGCGCGTCCTCGATCTTACCAACGTCATCGCCGGGCCGCTGGCTTCCTACTTGCTCGCGCTGATGGGTGCGGAAGTGATCAAGGTGGAAGTGCCGGGCGTCGGCGACCTGTCGCGCAAAATGGGTGCCGACCCGGCGATGGGGCGGGCGCAGATGGGCGCCTCCTATCTCGCGTTCAACGCCGGCAAGAAGTCGATCACGCTCAATCTGAAATCCGAGCGCGGTAAGCAGTTGTTCCGCAAGCTGTGCGCCAATGCCGACGTGGTGCTGGAGAATTTCCGGCCGGGCGCGATGCAGCGCCTCGGCCTCGGCGCCGAAGCGTTGCGCGCGCTGAACCCGAGGCTGATCTATTGCGCCGTCTCCGGCTTCGGCCAGACCGGTCCGTTGGCGCAGCGCGCCAGCTACGACCAGATCATCCAGGGCTTTTGCGGCTTGATGGCTCTGACCGGCGAGCCCGACACCGCGCCGGCGAAAGCCGGGCTGGTGGTATGCGATACTACCGCGGCGATCACCGCTGCCTTCGCCGTTGCCGCCGCCCTGGTGAAGCGCAACGCCACCGGCGAAGGCGAGATCATCGACGTTTCGATGCTGGATTGTGCATTGGCCAGCATGTCGTCGTGGGTGATCTCGAATTATCTGAATGCGGGCTATGCAGCGCAGCCGGTCGGCAACCACAGCCAGACCTCGGCGCCGTCGGGCACATTCCGTACCGGCGATGACCCGCTGAACATCGTCAACAACGAGCAAAAGCAGTTCCAGGCGACCTGCGATGCGCTCGACTTGACGGAACTGAAGACCGATCCGCGCTTCGCCGAACGCGACGATCGCATGAAAAACCAAGCGGAGTTGCGCGGGATCCTGGAAGCCAGGCTGGCCGAGGCGAGCGCAGCGGAATGGGAACAGCGCCTGTCCGCGGCCGGTGTTCCAGTGGGTCCGGTGTTGTCGGTGCCGCAGATCGCCCAGCATCCACAACTGCGCCAGCGCGGCCAGTTGCAGACCCTGCACGTGCCGGCGCTGGATCGCGATGTGCAAGTCGTGGGGCTGGGATTTCAACTCGGCGGCAAGCCGGTGCCGATCGCGATGCCGCCGCCCGCGTTGGGCGAACACACCGACGCGGTATTGCGTGACCTCGGTTGCAGCGATGCGGATATCGCGACGTTGCGCGCTGACGGGGCGATCTGAGACGGCGCGCAGCGGCCCACAACCTTGGTTCCGGCCGGCTGGCCAAGGATCTTCTCAAGACGGCGGAATACGGATTGTCGGCGCATCTGCGCGCATGGGTCGACCTGCCGCAGCGTACGCAACGGCCCATATAGGGGAGGCGCCGGCATGTGCCGTTCTTAACAGGACGGCGGTGGTCGGAACTAACAGCCAAGGCTGCTGAGTATTCTATGGACGCAGCCGCTGCCGGGCTTCACTGTTGGTGCGAACGCCTCAGGGATGGGCGCGGGGATGAGTTCAACAGATCGCGATGACCAGCGTGGCGACACATGGCCGCGTCGGCCGGGCAGAGCCCGCGCTGTCCGCCGAACGCGGGCATCGCGTTGACATAGACCATGTCACCCATCGGTTCGGCACCCAGGTCGCCGTCGCGCAGGTCAACCTCGGCATCGGCGGGGGCGAATTGCTCGCGCTGCTGGGGCCGTCGGGTTGCGGCAAGTCCACGTTGCTGCGGATCGTGGCGGGGTTCATCCGGCAGACCGAGGGGCGTATCCTGTTCGATGGCGAACCGGTCGACCACTTGAGCGCGAATCGCCGCGGCGTCGGCATCGTGTTCCAGAACTACGCGCTGTTTCCGCACATGACGGTGCGCCAGAACGTGGCCTATGGGCTTCAGGCGCGGAAGTGGCGGCGCGAGCATATCGGGCCTCGGGTCGAGGAGATGCTCGAACTGGTGCATATGGGGTCGTTTGGGGATCGATATCCGCGGCAGCTTTCGGGCGGGCAGCAACAGCGCGTCGCGTTGGCGCGGTGCCTGGCGATCGACCCCAAGCTGCTGTTGCTGGATGAACCGTTCGGCGCGCTGGACAAGAACCTTCGGCTGGACATGCAGATCGAGGTGAAGCGGCTGCAACGCGACTACGGCATCACGACGATCCTGGTGACGCATGACCAGGAGGAGGCGTTGTCGATGGCGGACCGTATCGCGGTGATGAACCGCGGTGGCATCGAGCAAGTGGCGGCGCCAAACGAGATCTACGATGCGCCGGCAACGTTGTTTGTCAGCCAGTTCGTCGGCACGACCAACCTGATCGCAGGGGAGCTGGTGGCGTTTGATGGGTCGGGCAGCTCGATCCGTCTGGCGAACGGCCAGATACTGGCGGCCGGAGCGGCGAAAGGGCTCGCGGCTGGGGCGCGCGTTGCCGTGGCGGTGCGGCCAGAGCATGTGCGGTTTCGCGACGCACCGGGACCGGGCGTACTGGCCGGTGTCATCCGCTCCGTGCTGCCGCTGGGTCCGCAGGTTGCCTACGACATCGAGGCCGGCGACGGCCTGGCGATCAAGCTGATGGAATCGCGCGATAGCGGCGTCCGGCTGCGCGAGCCAGGCCAGGCGATCCTCGTGGCGCCGGTATCGCATGCGGTATGCCACGTCTTCGCAGCAGCGGAACAACACTAACCGATGGGGGTTTGCATGATGGCATCATTCGATCGTCGCCGCTTTCTTGCCGGCAGTGCGCTGGCCGGCCTGGCGCCCCGCTGGGCGTTCGCGCAAGGCAAGACACTGGTGACGGCGACGTTTCCTGGCACGTGGAGCGAGGCGGATCGCGAAATCCTGCTGCCTGCCTTCGTGAAACGAACCGGAGCGCATGCCACGCAGTCGATCCTGCTGGGCACCGACCAGGTGGCGCGGCTTGCTGCGGCGAAGGGTGGGCAGGCTCCGTTCGACGTGGCGCTGTTCGACCAGCCGCAGGTGCTGGATGCCGCGAAGCAGGGTCTGATCGTCGAATACCCGGCGGCAAAATCGCCGCATTATCAGGAGCTGCTGCCGGTCTATCAGGACCAGTGGGGACCACGCATTTCCATGCAGGTCATCGGCATCGGCTACAATCCGAAACGGATCAAGACGCCGCCGAAAAGCTGGGATGCGTTGTGGGATCCGCAATACAAGGGGCGGGTCGGGCTGACCGCGTTGAACAGCCAGCTCGGGATTGCGTTCCTGGCCGAGATCAATCGCCTGCGCGGCGGCAGCGATGACAACTTCGATCCGGCCTTCAAGGCGCTACACGACTTGCTGCCGAATGTGGGGGCCATCGGCGCCAACCTCGGCGCCTATGCCACGCTGTGGCAGCAGGAACAGATCGATATCGCGCCGTACAATTTCAATTTCGTGCAGACGCTGAAGGCCAAGGATGTGCCAGTCGAACTGGCAATCCCGGAAACCGGTCCGGTCGGCTGGTATACCAGCATGCATCTGGTGGCCAATGCCGCCGAACCCGATCTGGCAGTTGCCTATATCGACACCAATCTCGATGCGGCGGTGCAGACCGCGATGATGCAGCCGCCTTACGAGATCATTCCGACCAATGCGACGGTGCCGCTCGGCAGCGAAATCACCCAGTCCATTGCCAAGACGCAGGCGGAGCTTGCGAAGATTCGGTCCTGCGATTGGGTGAAGATCAATCCGCAGCGCGGCGCGTTGATCGAGCGATTTAACCGCGAGGTCAAACTGTAAGTGAGGAATTGATGCGGGGATCTGGCGCGACGCCGGTGCCGCGATAGATGGCCGGGTCAAGCCCGGCCATGACGGCGGGAGCCGGGGAGCGTCCGGCTATGACTTAAGGATACGCTATGGACTGGTCGAGGCTGCGTTTGGTGCTGCCGCTGGCGGCGCTGTTCGTCGCGTTCTTCATCGCGCCGCTTTGCGTGCTGCTGAGTGTTTCGCTCCACGGCGAACCGCCGCAGCCCGCGCTGAGCGCCGCAAACTATGTCAGCTTCTTCACCGATCGTTTCAACTATTCCATCCTGATCGACACGCTATTGCTCGGCGTCAAGGCGACATTGCTCTGCCTGGTGTTCGGCTACCCGATCGCCTGGATCTCATCGCGCTCCAGCGCGCGGTGGCAATCGGTGCTGCTGTTCATCGTGGTGCTGCCGATCATGACGAGTGTCGTGGTGCGCACGTTCTCCTGGATCGTGATCCTGGGCCGGCAAGGCGTACTGAACCAGATCGTCATGGGGCTGGGCCTATCGAGCGAGCCGCTGCGCCTGCTGTTCACCGAATGGGGCGTGATCATCGTGCTTGTCCAGGTGCAGATGCCACTGATGGTGCTGCCGATCCTGGCCGTCATTTCCCGAATTGATCCTAATCTGGGCGATGCGTCACGTGCGCTGGGCGCCGGCGAGTGGCGCACGCTGCTGCGCGTGACGATCCCGCTGTCGCTGCCCGGCGTGATTGCCGGCTGTATCCTGACCTATGCGGCCTGCGTCACCGCTTTCGTCACGCAAAGCCTGATCGGCGGCGCGCGGCTGATCTACATGCCTTTGGAGATCTACCAACAGGCGGTGGGCGCGAACAACTGGCCGTTTGCCGCGGCGCTGTCCATTATATTCATGGTTTCGGTTTTGCTTGTCGTCGCCATGCTGAGCATGTTCGCGCGTCTCGGTGGCAGTGATGCGCAAACCTGATCGGCGCATCGACTGGGAAGCGGTGTCGTTGCCACTGGCGTTCGGCTTTGCCACCTGCATCGCGGCGGTGATTCTGATCTCGCCGAGTTTGATCGTGATCCTGACGTCGTTTACGGATTTGGCGTCCCTGCGCTTCCCGCCAGCCGGTTTGTCGCTGCGCTGGTACCGGGCATTGCTCGATGCCGATCAGATGCAGGACGCCGCCTGGAACAGCCTGACGGTGGCATTATGGAGCACGACCCTGTCGGTTGTGCTGGGCACCAGCGCGGCACTGGCGCTGTCACGCAGCAGGGCGTGGTGGGCGCGGATTTGCGACCTGCTTTTCATGTCGCCGTTGCTGCTGCCGGCGCTCGCATTCGGGTTTGCCGCGCTGATCTTCGTATATCGGCTGGGGTTGCGTCCCAACCTGACGATCCTTGTGCTGGGGCATGTCATCGTCTGCGTGCCTTTTGTACTGCGCACGACGCTGGCCGCGCTGTCGCAACTGGATCCGGGTTTGCTGGATGCGTCGTTCAGCCTTGGCGCAGGTGCGGTCATGACGTTCCGCCGGGTAACGCTGCCGCTGATCGCGCGCGGCGTCGCCGCGGGCGGCTTCCTGGCCTTCATGGCGTCATTCGATAACGTGCCGGTGTCGCTGTTCCTGACGGACGAGCGCACTCAGGTGCTGCCGATCTACTTATGGCAACAGATCGATTTCAATCTCGACGTGCGGACCGCCGCGGTGTCGGGACTGATCGTGATTTTGACACTGGCCGTCATGCTGGCCGCGGAGCGCTTCGCGGGGCTTACAAGTCAGATGCGGTAGGGAGTTGGTACGCTGTCGCTGTCATTGCAGCCCCGTGACGATAAGGCTTTTGGTTCTTTTCGCGTTATTATTTGACACCCAAACGAGTGGCGACCCCTTTGGTTATGGCGGACTTCGGACGGCCTGAAAGCCACATTCGGCGTCCCGGAGTGGCTCGCGGCTTGGGCTTTTTAGCACGGAGAAAGAGCGGAGAGCACGGTGATCACGGAGAAAGTGCGGTTCGTGGTGGCCGGGGCCGTTCACGTAGCGACGGACTTTGTCCCTCCGCCACGGGGAGGGCGACGCCCTTTTTTCAACTCGCGGCAAGGGCATTGGCTGTATGGATTCCGACCCGCGGGTGCCGGTATGGTGGCGCACCTCGAATCACCGGATCGGTCAGTGCTTCCGCCACGGGCATGGAACTCCCTCCGTGAACACAGTGCTCTCCGCACTTTCTCCGTGCTGAAAAATCAACGAAACGTTCACGCACCGGCATTGCGGGGCAGAACGGCTTGGCCGGTTGAATTCGGTTACCGCGGCCGCTGTAGCACGTAACACTGCGTCCACAGCAACCCGGACAGCACAGGCACCCGGCGTAGTGCGTTTGCCAGTGCGGCGGCGAATTTTTGGCCGGCACGGCCACCGAACTCGGCCACGACCGGGATATACAGGCCCTCCAGGTTCTGCTGCGCCACGCGGAAACCCGCCTGTGCGAGCTGTCGCTGCAACCCGCCGCGGGTCAGCAGATTGATGTGACCGAGTTCGTCGGCCGAGCCATACAGCTTCTTTGCCAGCGCCAACACCAAGGGATTGCCCAGCATGCGCGCGAACAGTTCCACGCTGCTGAAGGACTGCGGCGTGGTCAGCACCAGCACGCCGCCCGGACGCAGTGCCGCGTACATGCGCTGGAGCGCGACCAGGGAATTCTCCGGGGGCAGATGTTCCAGCACCTCGGAGCATACTGCCAGGTCGAAACCTTCGGCCTCCAGCGTTGCGACATCGGCCTCGCGCACCTCGACGCCGGGCAGGTCGGCGACGGCAAGCAGGAAGGCCGGGTTGATATCGATCGCCAGCACCTGGCAGGATTGCTTCGACAGATGACGGGTGAACAGGCCGGCACCCACACCGACTTCGAGCACCTTGCATGGCGAGGCCGAAAGATTGGCGTCGATTGCCCGCATTACCCAGTCGCGCCGGGTCGTATGGAGCCAGCGGCGCGTCGGGTTCTCGGCTTCGTAAAGCTGCGCCTGAAACGCCACGTCGCCCTGGCGCAAGCGCGTCGGTTCCAGGATATCGCTGCCGCTCATCAATCCATCCCCCACTGGTCGAACCAGTGCCGCCGGCTGTGCCAGCTTTGTTCACGAAACATCCAGTATCGCACGGCTGATGTTAAAGCAACGGATATAGCAATTTGGTTTCCGATGAGCAGCGCTCGCCGGTCACGACACCAGGGGACGCCGCGAGCCATTGTCTAATATGGCGAGGACGCCGAGGCGGTCATGGACTGCTTCAACTGGTCGCGCAGCCAGCCATGCGGCATGTTGCGGTGGAATTCCGCCTGCAACTCCGCGAGACGCTCCGATGTCATGCCGACCCGGGCCGGGGTGAAGAACACCGGGTCGCGCGTGAACATCAGGTAGGCCTGCATCTCGTTCTCGACCAGTTCCTCGACCTTCGGGTCGTATTCTTCCGACGCGAGGAACTTGCGCACGCCATCCCGCTCGGCCTGGGTCAGATCATGGATCCAGAACTGGTGCACATAAGCGGCGTAGCCGGGACTGCTGAAATACTCGCCATGCGAGAGTTCATGCCGGAGGATGGCGTTGCGTCCGGCGGCGGTGACCTCCGCGTTGGCGCCGGTCCGGGGAATGGAGATCAGGCCGCCGTGCACGTCCGGCGCGAGCCAACCCAGTTGCGCGAGCAACTCGCGAAGCTTCTCCTCTTCCGCGTTGAGCTGGACGCCCTGTTGTGCCGCAAGGGCAAAAAAGTGCGCCATCTCCTGGGCGCCGTAATCGTGTCCATAGTAGAACGTCTCGACCGTATCGCCGCCGGCGCTGATCGCCGCATCGAGTTCCGTGTCGTTCAGCACCCGGTCGCGCGGCATGGCAGCCTTTTCGGTCAGGGCCGCGATGCGGTTCAGCATCAGGCCCTGCTGGCGCAAGGAGGCAAAGTCGAGCACGACGATCGATGGGTTGGCGGCGAAACGGAATACCGTCAGGCCGGTTGAGACATGCGCCCGGATCTCCGCCTCGTCGGCGGTCTGGATCGGCAATGGCTGTACCGTCGCGGCAGACGGGGCGGGAAGGGCGGCCGGCGGTAGCGGAACGGGCAATGCCGGCTGGGCCAATACCGGTGGCGGCGGCGCCGGTTGGACCTGTGCCGGGGCCTGAAGCGCCGCCGGGGGCTGGATAGGCGCAGATGGAACCGGGGCGGACTGAACAGGTGCCGGCGTCTCGGGCAGCAGCGGGCGCGGTGCGGGTATCGACCCCGCCGCCACTTGCGGGGCGGATACCGGCTGCGGCGGCGGCGCCTGGCGCGGCCACAGCAGCCACCCGACAACACCCATTGCCAGCGCGGCCGCAGCGGCGCCGGCGATAACCCATTGCCAAGGCCCACGCGACCGCGGCTGCGGCACCGGCAGCAGTCGCGGTGGGGCCAGTCTGACGGTGTCGTCGGCGCCTGGATCGGAGCGCATCAAAAGCTCCTCAACGGCACGCCGATGGCATCAGGCTCCGAGGTTGATCACCTGCACGCGCCGATTGCGCGGTTCCGGGGTTTGCTCCGGCGTCGAAACCAGCAGGCCTTCCTCGCCCATGCCGACCGCCTGCAACCGCGACGCCTCGACGCCGTACTTGGTGACGATGTAGTTCACCACCGCCTGGGCCCGGCGCGCGGACAGCTCACGGTTATACTCCTTGGAGCCGACCGTGTCGGTATGACCCTCGATGCGGAACTTGTAGCTTGCCAGGTCGGCGCTGGACAGCGCGTGGCCCAGCGCATCGAGGCTGGTCATCGCCTCCGGCGTCAGGTCCGCCGAGCCGTTGGGGAAATTGACCGTCAGGTTGACCGACGGTCCACCGGTCTCAGCCGGAGCGGTGGTGTGCGGTACGGGCTTGGAGGAGGCAACCCGCGGCTGACCAGTTGCCACCGGGACGACCGACGACTGCGGCTGGGACCCTGCCTGGGCCGGTGCCGTCCCTTCGCCGGTTGGCGCAGCGAGACGAATGCCGCGGGTCCCGCCTGCGGTCAGATTTCCCGTCGGTTTCAACGAGTTGATGATCTGGTCGGCGGACGGGCTGCCCTGTGCGAAAGCTGGGACCGTCGCGAACATCAACGGTGCCAGAATCAGCGGTGCAATGAAGCTGCGCACGTTGAACTCCTTTAATATTCGACTAAGGCATCCTTATAGCACAGTTACGAGCGTGGCGAGAAGGAATAGAGACGGGGTATTTTCGCCGGGCCCCCATGCAATCAAAAGACGCCGGCCGCCCGCAGCCGCGGCAGCCTGTTGTCGATGCAGTTCGTCAGCACCGCGCGCAGCCTTGCTTCATCGGTAATGGTGATCGAACCAGCCAGAAACTCCACCAGATCGTCGATGCCGCCCTTGCCTTCCAGGATGCGGTCCATCGCCACGAGTTCAAGCACCGAGGCCGGCGCCGAGGTTCCCAGGCGGTGACTGGCAAGGCCGATCGGCCGGTGCATCGGCTCGGTCTGCATCAGCCGGCGTGCCGCCGTGCGGTTGAATCGCTGTGCCGCCGCGGATGGCGGAGCCGCGGGCCGCGCCGCCGGCTCCGCCAACTCGGAACCGACCAGGATGCCGACCAGCTCTGCCGGATTGTCGCGCCTGCCCTCCACCTCCGGCAGTTGCAGCAGATCGGCGACCCGGCGCGGTCCGTCCGCCAGTGCGCCAACGATCGGCCGGTAGAATTTCGGGTTCAACGCGGCACGGCCGGCGGGCATCTCGGCCTCCAGCGGCATGGCCTCGGGCGGAATACTGAGGTTGATCGACAGGTCCATCAGTGCGGCGTCGCGCTGATGCGGGCCGATCCGCCGGGCGCCGCGCACATAGACGTCGTGACGCAGCGTCCGCTCGATACAGTGATCCTTGATCAACTCCCGCACCAGCGGATCGTCAAACCGGTTCATCAGCGCGCGTTGTTCCGCACTCAGCGTGAGTTCGGAGAAGTTCTCGATCAGATCTGCCGAGGCAACCCATTCCAATTTGGCGCCGGCCAATGCTTCCGCCACGTCCGCCATGAAGCACGGTGCCCAGTAGTCGCTCATGTATTCATGCGACAGATAACTGATGGGCAACTCATCCAGCTTTGCCACGAGCGCCGTGACGATTTCAGAACGCTTCAGTTGCATTGCATCGGCGGTAAGCAACTCGCGGACGAACTTGAAACCTTCTCCCGCCTGGCGGTCGCTGCGTCCCGAGTGTTGGCGGCCGATCGTTCGCAGCAGGCGCGCCATGCCGATCGCACCGCCCCAGCCCGGCAGCGCATTAAAGCTGACGTGGACCGCCCCGCCTGGCCGCACCTTGTCACGCAGCAGCCTGATGACGCCGGCCTGCACTGCGGGCGGGACCCAGCTCCAGAGCCCATGTAGCGACACGAAATCCGCCTGCGGGATGGACCGTCCCACAGCGTCCTCGGCCAGGGTCGTCAGGTCCGCCTCGATGAAGGCGATGTTGGTCAGGCCGGCTTCGGCGGCCCATTCGCGCGCCGTGGCGATGTGCGCCGGATGGAAATCCACCGCGGTGACGCGCCACGCCGGATTGCTGGCTGCCAGCAGCATCGCGGCGTAGCCGTGGCCGCAGCCGAGTTCCAGGTAGTGCACCTCGTCGTCCCCGGACGGCATCGGCGACGCGACCCCGCCAAGCAAACAGGCGAGGGAGAGAATTGCCGGCGATTGCTGGCGATACCAGCCCACCTTGTACTCGATATCGGTCACATAGCCGCCGCCCCAGGTGCTCATGCCGGCACTCGCGTCACGATGCGCTGGGCCTCGATCACCTCCGCTTCGAACACCGCATCGGCTGCGTCGTCGCGGCGCGGAAGCGAGCCGGGGGGACCCGGCAGCCAGGTGTTCCACCCGAGCCGCGGCGGCGGCTCGGCGTTCGAGTCGAGCCGCAGCGGGGGGACTTCCCGGGCGGCCAGCACCGGATTGACGGCAAACCCCAACTCGAACCCGACATAGGCGCGGGTCAGCGACACCAGCTTGTGCAGCGCCAGACGATCCGGCAGCAGGCGTTCGAACCCGGCCCGGTCCAGCGGCCCGACGCGCAGCACGAAACGCGCTTGCGGATCCCACGCACGCACGCCGACCGCCGCGTCGACCGCAAGCCGGTTGAACTGCCCGTTCGCGCCGATCCGGGTGCGCTGGTCCATGGGCAGGCTGAGCCAGGCACCGGCGAACTCCTCCACCTCCACGTGCATGCCCAGCCAGTCGGAGAGCATCGTTCCCAGCCGGTCCGCCGAGCGCGGCCGCATGGCAAACAAGCCGGCGTAGTGCAGAATCGGGTCGGCGCCCGCCACCAGGCGAGGCGTCAGATGATTGGGTACCGTAGCCGGTCAGGGCCAGCAGGGTCTGGGTGACCGGGTCCGCTGTGCCCAAGCCATGCAACGCCGCCGTCTCGGCTGCCCGGGCGGGGCGATATTTCATCGCTGCCCGGGCAAAGAACGCGACGAAGCGGTGACCCAGCAGATCGAGGAACTCATGCAGCGCGGTCGATCGGTTGCGGCGGGTCTGGGTGACGATCTCGGTATAGGAGCGCGGCAAGACGCCGGACGGGCCGGTCAGCCCCATCAGGCCGATCGTCAACTCCGGCTGCGGACCGCGGGCGTCGATCTCCAGGATATCCGCGGGCGGATAGACCGTGCCGGCGGGTGTGCGGAACCGCATGACCTCGGCCGGGTCGGCCGAGCGCCTGGCACGGGTCAGGACCCGAACGGCTGCGTCAAATCGAAAGCGCCTGGGCGCTGCCGCCAGCCCGGCCAGCACGGAGCGGGCCTTCATGCGCGTGGCCGGGCTTGGGCGTGGTTGGAAGAGAAGGCCAAGGGGGCGTTGCCCCCCTGGACCCCCCACCAGGGGACAGGCGTCCCCTGGACCCCTTTCACTTGGTGCGGTGAGGGAGGGAGGGGGCACAGACCTGCAATCAAGCGGCGCGAACCCGCGCCGCTTGATTGCAGGTCCGTGCCCCCTCCCTCCCTCACCGCACCAAACGGATGGGTTCCAAGGGGCGTCGCCCCTTGGTGGGGGGTCCAGGGGGGCAACGCCCCCTTGGCCTTCTTCCCAGCCGCACCCAGGCCGGTCATACGAGCACGCGGGTCCCGCTGCGGGCGGGCCAGGCGGCGGCGGTGCCGGGGCGGCCGCGCAGGGTCACGGTGGTGCGGGTGAAGCTGTTGATCGTGCCGTGCAGTGCCAGGAAGTGTTCCAATACGGAAGCAAGCAGGAACAGGCCGCTGCCCTGCCAGGTGCGCGGGTCGAATTCCAGGGTCACGTCGAGACCGCGGCAGAAGGCCCCCAGGCGTCCGGGCGCACGCGCGGTTCCCGGGCGGGCGGTGATCATCGTGAGGGCATCGATGGCGCTGTGGGTCTCCGCCGTTTCCCGCAGATCGTACAGCCGCAGCACCTCTTTCAGGGCATTCGCCCCTTCGGTGCCGCCGCTGACGGCAAGGTGGCCAAGCGACAGGTGCGACACCAGGCGCCAGTAGCCGCGCTCGCGTAACGGCGGACGCAGCGTCGTGGTGGGAGGCGTGACGGCGCGAATGGCGGCGACGGCCGCGGCCCCTTCGACCAGGCGGAGCGTCGGATGGCCGCCGCCGAACGGCAGGTCGGTGGGCAGGTCGCGATTGAGGCAGAGCGTGTCGACCGACAGCACGGTGTCGGCGGGCTTGTCCGGATCGAAGGCCGCATCGTGCGGCGCCACGAAGACTTCCGTGCCGGGCACACCAGGCGAGGCGGGGCGTCGTGCGACGTGATAGTGGCCGCCCGCTGCGGCTCCCCCGGGGCGGACGGTGCGGGTGCCCTGCCTTGCGACCCGGAGGCGGCCTCGCTCTCACTCAGGCGATAGAACGGGCGCCAGGGACGGAACGACCCGTCAGGCAAGGTTTCGCGCACGCGCTCGACGCTCCAGACTTCCGCGGCGCGCGGGCGCCTTGCGTCGGGCACCACGCGGTATTCGGTGTCCGTATGGGTCAGCCGGATCGGCTCGCAGCGTTGCGGGAATAAATTGACCAGCGGCGTGCAGCCCAGTGCCAGGGCCTGCTGGCCGATGCTGCGCTCCAGCTTCCGGTGCGGCGCGGTCGAGATAGACGAAGATCTCCAGCTTGTTGCCGCCGGACAGCATGGTCTTGGTGTCGATCCCGGTGAAGTCCAGGAACAGGAACTTCTCCGGAAAGGCGAAATATTCGGTCAGCAGGCGGAAGCCGGAGAAGCCGCGCGCGGACCACGGCAGCAACGCCTCCTCTGGGGCGAAGCCGGCGGGTTGGATGCTGCTGCCGGGCACCACGACGGCTGCCGCATCGACCGCTGAGTCGGCATAGGCAACGGAGATTGCATGGCCGCATAGCAGCTCGTAGAGCGGCAGGGTCTGGTTGCTGGGGCCGCGCAGGAAGAAGCGCAGGCGATCGACGCCGAGCTGGTTGAAGGTCGCGTCGGGCGACAGGCATTTCAGCGTGATGCGCAGCACGCCGGCGGCGCCTGAAGCGGCCGGGTTGGGCGGCGCGACGATCGGCAGCCCGGACAGGCGGACGTTCTCCACGTCGATCGGCCAAAGCGTGACCATGCTGGTCGAGCGGTAGCGCAACGTCTCGCCATGCACGGGTTCGGTTTCGAAGGCGACGCCGGCGGGCAGGCGCGCGGGGATCAGCAGTTCACCCTGGCAGTCAAGCTGCGCCACCATGCAGGACGGCACCGGTGCGAGATAGTGCGGGTAGAGCAAGCCAAGCAAGGAATCCGTGAGTTCGGGAAACTCGTCGTCGAGCCGGTGGTGGACGCGGCCGGCGAGGAACGCGACGCCTTCCAGCAACCGGGCGACATGCGGATCGTCCACGGCGTCCGCCGACAAGCGCAGGCGTCCGGCGATCTTCGGGTGCGTCTCGGCAAATTCCGCGGCCAGGCGTTTGATGGCGGCGAGTTCGCGATCGTAATACGGAAGCAGCGTGTCAGACATTGGGGTTCCTGTACATCTCTCCCGCGACAGCGGGAGAGGTCGAGACGCGAAGCGGCGAGGGTGAGGGTGATCGGGCCGCACGTGAGCAGGTAGAGCGTGCGGCCCGATCACCCTCACCCGGCGCTGCGCGCCGACCTCTCCCGCGAAGCGGGAGAGGTTTAGGGGTAGGGTTATGAGTTTTTCGCACGTACCAGCACATCGTCGGTCGTCGGATCCACCACGGTGTCGAACGTCACCGCCTCGGGGGCCGGATCGGCGTGCATCACCGCGTCGATACGCAGCCGCAGCGTGGTCTCCAATTGGTCGCGAGTATCCACCAGATGCACGCGCACTGACAGGAAGCGCGGCTCGAAGCGGCGGATCGTGTCCTCGATCTCGAGGCGCAATTCCTCGCGCCGGCGCGCATCGTTGAACGCGCCGGAGGCGAAGTCGGGAATGCCGTAGCCGATCGGCGACGTGGCAAGTTCGCTCAGCGATTTCGGCCAGGAGCGCCAGCGCCGGCGTGCGTTCAGCAGCGCTTCCAGGTCGCGCCGCACCGATTGGCGCAGCGCCGCCATGGTGTCGGCGACCGAGACGGTCGGATCGCGCGCCTGGTCCGGCGCTTCGTCGATCAGCCGATCGAGCAATGGCGCCTGGATGCGAACGGCGGTACTGCGCGTGCCGGCGCGTCCACTCATGCGCCGCCGACCCCGGTGAACGTCAGCTTGCCGAGGTCCATGATCGCGACATCATCTTCGCCTAGCAGGAACACGCGTTGGCCGACACCGCGCACCGGGCCGCCTTCGCCCTGCTGCCAGTCGGTCTCGCGGCCCAGCCGTTGCAGCTCGGACATCGCATCGTCGCCGGCGTACACCACCGGGATGTAGACGTCGCCGTCGGGTCCCTGGTCCACCGACATCGACGCGCGGCGCCACAGCAGGTCGCGCGGGCGCTTCGGCGCATGCAGTTCGACACTGATTATGCGCTCGGTGGGAATCCAGATAGTACTTGCCGGTCGTGGTCAGCACCTCGACGCTGCCCGCCAACAGATCATCGACGTCGCGCAGATCGTCGAATTCGGTGCCATTGTGCTTGCCTGGCGTGTGCGGGCGCACGGCCTCGGCGCCGGCTGCCTCCCGTGCGGCCTCTGCCAGGTCGCCGGCACGCAGTGCCACCAGCGCCGCCAGTTGCAGGCGTTGCGTGTCGGTCGGCTCGCCCAGGAACTCCGGCACGCGACCGTCACGAAAGAGCTGGCGGCGGGCCATGTCGGCACGCACGAGTTGACGAAACTCCGCGACCACCACCGCACTGCTCGGATCGATCGTCGAGGCGGCGTCGAGAATGACGTCGGCACGCTCGAGATTGCCCGAGAACGCCAGCAATTCCGCCAGCAAAACGCGGGCGGCGAGGTCGGTGGGTGCCTTGCGCAGCGCCGCTTGTGCCGCGGCAATGGCGTCGGTCAATTTTCCCGCGCGAAACAGGCTGGCGGCCGTCTGATCGGTCGTACTGATGAATCCCCCGAGGTGTTTGGCCGCCGCGGAACACATCCGCGGCGAAAGGCCATTATTAGCGGGCGCCGAGATCGGTGACGAGTTGGAACGTCGCCGACACGTCGTCGAGCTGGTAGTGCGGCTGCAATTGCAACGACGCAGCCGAAGTGGCCGGGCTTGCCGGTCAGTTCCTGGACCCTGACGCGGCCGCCGACCAGCGGGAAGCGCGCGCGGGAATCACCGGTGGAACTGACGTTCGCATTGACGTATTGCGTCAGCCACTCCTGCAACAGTCGTTCGATCTCATCGGCGGTCTTGAACGAGCCGACCATCTGCCGGCCCTTCATCTTCAGGTGGTGCGCGAAGCGCGAGGCACACAGAATCGAATTGATCTGCGCCGACAGCCTGGCGTTGGCGTCGGCTGCCGCGGCCGTTGCGCCTTGGTAGCGCTGCGGCACCAGCAGGCTGCGGACGGCGCCGAACACCAGTTCGTCGCTGGCCGGAACGGCGGAGAGCGGCATTAATCCCGCGTCGAGCAACGCACGCTCCTGGTGGTCGTTCCAGACGATCTCCACCGACGCGCGGCTCCAGACGTAATCCGGATCGGTGCGGAACGGTTCGAGCGGGACGCCGTCAACCAGGCCGCCGCCGATCCGGTCGGTTTCCACGCCGCGCACGTCGGCCGGCCAGGCGTAATTGGCGAAGGCGCGCGCGACCACGCTGGCGAAGGCGTAGCTGGCGCTCATCCACACCCGTTCCTCCCCGGTGGGAGCATATTCGGCGTAGCGGAAGCCGTCGGCCCGCGTGCCGTCATCCTCCCACGGTGGGCGGGCAAGCAGACGCGGCAACGCAATGCCGATGAAGCGCATGTCCGAGCGTGTGGACAGGGTGCGCCAGCGGGCATGGTCAGGGTTGCGCAGCGGCCCGGCGATGTCGATCACGCTGGCCAGGTCGGCGAAGTTGTCCACTTCCAGCAGCGTTGGCGAGGCCCCGAGGATGAACGGGCAGAACGACGCCGCCGCGACCCCCGATAAGGCGACCAGCGCGGAGACGTCGTCGGTCCGCGAGGTGGGGGACGGGCGGTGGCGCACCTCGTGGTCCACCACCATCAGGCCGTACGGTTCGCCGCCGGGCGTGCCAAACTCTTCTTCGTAGACCTTGCGAAACAGGTGGCTCTGGTCGAACTCGATGGCCCGTTCCAGGTCGCGGCAGATTTCGGGCCAGCCGGCGTTGAATAGTTTGATCTTGAGCCGGGCGCTCTGGTCGGTGCCGTCCACCAGCCAGGCGATGCCGCGCCAGGTCCCTTCGAGGCGGCGCATCCTGGTTTCGTGCAGGATCGCGTCCAACTGTTCGGACAGCATGGTGTCGATCGCGGCGATATCGCGATCGAGCGCGCCCCGCAGCGAATGCGGGTCCACGCGCAGCCGGAGCCCGGCCTCGGTGCCGAACCACCGATCGACGGCGTCGCCGCCATCGCTCAGCAGGAAGTCGGAGAGCGTGTCCTCCAGCGGGATGTCACGCTTGCCCACGAAGCTTCCGGACAACATCGTATCGCGGAGCGGCGGCAATGCGGGCGCCGACGCTCCAGAAGCAGCAGCGTCCGCCACAATGGTGGCGGACGCGCTGGATAGCAGGCCGGTGTCGTTCATGACGCTGCCCGCGTCAGGCGGACACCGCCGGGTTAGCCGGCTTGGGCCGGAATGCGGGCCACCATACGCAAGCTTGTGGTCAGCTCTTCCATTTGCAGCCACGGCCGCAGGAACGCGACGGCGTTGTAGGATCCCGGCTTGCCAGGGATTTCCCGTACCTCGACCTTCGCCTCGCGCAGCGGGAACTTGGCCTTCATCTCCTGGCCCGCGTTCTCGTTGCCGTTGACGTAGTTCATGATCCAGCGGTTCAGCCAACGCTCGACATCGTTGGCCTCCATGAAGCTGCCGATCTTGTCGCGCGCCATGACCTTCAGGTAGTGCGCGAAACGGCTGGACGCCATGATGTAGGGCAGCCGGGCCGAGATGGCAGCGTTGGCGGTGGCTTCCGGCCGATCGTACTTCTTCGGCTTTTGCACGGTCTGCGCACCGAAGAACACCGAGTAGTCGGTATTCTTGTAGTGGCAGAGCGGCAGGAAGCCGAGGTTGGACAGCTCGAACTCGCGCCGGTCGGTGATCGCGAGTTCGGTCGGGCACTTGGCGTCCATGTCGCCGTCGTCGGAGGTGAACACGTGGGTCGGCAGATTCTCGACCTTGCCGCCGCCCTCGGCGCCGCGGATGGCGACGCAGAAGCCGTACTTGGCGAACGCATCCGTGAGCTTGGTGCCCATCGCGTAGGCGGCGTTCATCCAGCAATAGTCGTCATGGTCCATCGCCTTGGCGGCGCCGCTCGCATCGTAGGGCGCTTCTTCGTAGTTGAACTCGTCGATCGCCTTGGTCGCCGCGCCATAGGGCAGGCGCGCCAGCGTGCGCGGCATCACCAGGCTGACGAAGCGCGCATCCTCGCTTTCGCGGAAGCTGCGCCACTTGGTGTAGTCGCTGGTTTCGAAGATCTTTGCCAGGTCGCGCGGCTTGGCCAGCTCGGTCCAGGAGTTCGAAGCCGAACATGCCGGGGCCGGCCGCGGAGATGAACGGTGCGAAGGCGCCGGCCGCCACGTTGGAGATCAGCCGCAGGGTCTCGATGTCGTCGGGATGCTGCGACCACTCGTAGTCGCCGATCAGCGCGCCATACGGCTCGCCGCCGGGAGTGCCGAACTCGTTCTCGTAGATCTTCTTGAACAATTGGCTCTGGTCGAATTCAACCGCGCGTTGCAGGTCACGCGTCAGGTCGCGCTTGGAGGCGTTCAGCACCCGGATCTTCAGGCTGGTGCCGGTTTCGCTGTTCATGACCAGGTAGTTCAGCCCGCGCCACGTGCCCTCGAGCTTGGTAAACTTCGGGTCGTGCATGATCGCGTTGAGCTGGTCGGACAGCTTGCGGTCGATGGCCGCAATCGCGCGCTCGAACGTGCGCTGGAGGTTCTTGTCGAACGTGACCGTGCCGGCCATCGCCTGCTCGACCAGGTTCTTCATCAGGTCGGTGGTCTGATCCGGGGCGGTCTGCTTGGTCGCGCCGATGACCTGGTCGAGGAATGACGGGCCCTCGGTCGTGGCAGCTTCGGCCCCTTGGGTGGCAGTCTGTGCGCCTGACATGGACTCAGCCCTCCTGCTTGCCGAGGCCGAGCTGCTCTTGCAGCGACTTCAGCTCGTTCTCATTCTTCAGAACCTGCTCGAGCAGGCCTTCGAGTTCCTCGGACCGGTCGACCTTGCTCATGAGGTCGCGCAGCTTGGAGCGTGTCTCCATCAGGGCCCGCAACGCCGGCACCTGCTGGGCGACCCGCGCCGGCTCGAAGTCGTCGAGCGAGTTGAACTTGAGGTCGACGCCCATCTGGCCACCCTCTTCCGAGAGCTTGTTATCGACCCGCAGCTTGAGGCCCGGGTTCATGCTGGCCATGACGTCGTTGAAGTTGTCGCGGTCGATCTGGATGAACTTGCGATCGCCCATCGGCCGCAGTGGCGAGGTGGGGTCGCCGGAGAAGTCGCCCATGACGCCGACGACGAACGGGAGCTCGCGCACGATCTGTGCGCCTTCCGTTTCGACCTCGTAGGTGATGTGGACTCGCGGCTTGCGCACGCGGTTGAGCTTGTCATGTATGCTTGCACTCATGTGCCCGCTTCCCCATCGCTATGGTCGGCTGGTGCCGACATTGCCTGAACGTGCCGTTGGCGAATTCGCCGCGCGAAGCCGAATATTAGCCGGCTGGGACGAATAGGGTCAACAAGCCGTTGCTGGATATGACATGGTTCACAGCCGCGCGCCACGTTTTTCCGTTACAACGGCCAGCGAAACGGCAGTTCCGGCCGCTCCGGGCTACTCTTCCGGCGGCGGCGGCGGACGGATGCCCAGCGTGATGAGGATCGCATTCCTGGTTTCCCGGTCAGCGACGATCTCTTCCAGCAGGTCCGGCCAGGTCATCCGGCCGCGGCGCACCGCGTCGTCCAAAACATAGGACAGCGGCGAAACCGGCTCGGTCCGGCGGAAGAAGGTGGCGAGGTTCTCGAGGGCGCGCAGCGCGTCCTCGCGGTTGGCGACCGCGCCGGCCGGCACGCCGACGCCGCCGACCACGCCGACGCCGCCCATCGCCATGCCAAGCGCCGCGTCCGCGCCGGCCTCCTCGCCGCCGTCCGCCGGCGCGGCTTCCTCGGGAGGCGCGAACCGGTTGGCGATCTCTATCACGTGCGTAATAATGTCGCGCACAGTGCTGGTCGACGGCGGGTCCTCGGCTGCCTTCTCGTCGAGGATCCCTGCCATCGCCTGCCAGGCGTTCAACGCCTCCCGCGCATCCTCGCGCAGTTTGGCGAAGGTGCGAGCCTGGGCACGGGCTTCCTTTTCCAGATCTTCGAACGGCACCGCGCCCGCCGCGATCCGGGCCTGCCGGCGTTCCCCATCCAGCGTCCCGAGCTGCGCCGAATTGTCATATTGGTAAACGGCGATGGTCGTGCCGTCGCCGCGGGTGAACAGCGGCAGTTTGTTCAGCGGCTGAATCAGCGAGCCGTTCCCCTCGCGTCCGTTCAGTCCGGTGACCGGCGCGACGCGCGTCTCGATGCCGTAATCATCGGGCAGCGGAAAAACGGTTTCCCAGTATTGCTCGGCCAGCCCGGCGATCAGTTTGGCTCCCGCCGTGAGGCCGGCAAGCCCATGGCTGCGCACATAGGCCTCGGTGACCCAGGCGGCGACCTCCAGGTCCTTTGTGGTTTCCGCCAGCGTCTTGAGGCCGAGGTCACGCACGGTGCGCCAGAACGGCGTCGGATCGCGCGCATCGTCGTTGCCGGCGTCCAGCCCCTTCTCCGCATCGCGCGCCTCGGAACGGGCGTCGCGGATGCGATTGTATGGCGACTGGGCCGAAAAGTCCTCGCGGATGTCCGCGCCCTGCGGCGTCTCCTCCGAAATCGGGGTCAACAGCGCGTCGAGATCGAATCCGTCTGGCAAAGCCACTTGCGCACCTGCTCAAAAGCTGGACAAGGGTTCCGCGTAACACATACAGTTGATCGGCGGAAAGGGGGATGGTCCCCCGGCTCCGCCGATCTGGCAACGGGGCAGGGAACAAGATGGCCGCTATAGACCTGAAACAGCTTGTCGGTCACCTCAATGACACGTGCCGTCGAGCGCTGGAAGCCGCCGCGGGCCTGACACTGTCGCGCACGCACTATAATGTGGAAATCGAACACTGGCTGGTCACCCTGGCGGACCGGCCGGATGGCGACATCAGTTTCATCCTGAAGCACTACGAGATTGAATCCGGGCGCTTCGCCATCGACCTCAATCGGTCCTTGGAGAAGATGAAAACCGGTAACGGCCGCGCACCTTCCCTGGCCCCCGAGATCGTGGAACTGGTCAAGCAGGCCTGGTTGTTCGCCTCATTAGAGAAGAACGCCTACAAGGTGCGCTCCGGCCACCTGCTGTGGGCGCTGCTGGCGGATGAGACGCTGGCGCGGCATGCGCGCGACGCGTCCAGCCAGTTGCTGAAGATTGCTCCCGATCTTCTGAAACGCGACTTCGAGGCGATCACCGCCAACAGCGCGGAGGCGCAGGAGGCGGGTGCCGCGGCCGCGGCAGAAGGCGGCGCGGTCGGCGAGGGTGGCGCTCCGATGCCACGCCCCGGCGGCGGCGGTGCGCTGGAACAGTTCACAACCGACCTGACAGCGCAGGCGAAGGCCGGAAAGATCGATCCGATCCTCGGGCGTGATTCCGAAATCCGCCAGATGATCGACATCCTGACACGGCGGCGGCAGAACAACCCGATCCTCACCGGCGAGGCGGGTGTCGGCAAGACCGCCGTGGTGGAAGGCTTCGCGCTGCGGCTTGCCTCGGGCGATGTGCCGCCGGGCTTGCAGGGTGTCACTCTGCGCACGCTGGACCTCGGGCTGTTGCAGGCCGGCGCCGGCGTGAAGGGCGAATTTGAAAATCGTTTGCGCGGCGTTATCGACGAGGTGAAGGCATCGCCGAAGCCGATCATCGTGTTCATCGACGAGGCGCACCAGTTGATCGGCGCCGGCGGCTCGCAGGGGCAGGGCGACGCGGCCAACCTGCTGAAGCCGGCGCTGGCCCGCGGCGAACTGCGGACGATCGCGGCGACCACCTGGGCAGAATATAAGAAGTACTTCGAAAAGGACGCGGCGCTGACCCGGCGCTTCCAGGTGGTGAAGGTCGAGGAGCCGACCGAACCGGTGGCGACCGCGATGATCCGCGGCCTGGTGGGAACGCTGGAAAAGCACCACCACGTTCGCATCATGGACCAGGCGGTCAGTGAGGCGGTGCGGCTATCGGCGCGCTACATCCCGTCGCGCCAATTGCCGGACAAGGCGGTGAGCCTGATCGACACCGCCTGTGCGCGCGTGGCGATGAGCCAGGCGGCGGTGCCGGCGCCGATCGAGGACCGTACCCGCCGCATCGCCCTGATCGACACCGAACTCGCCATCGTGGATCGCGAAATGGCCAGCGGCGAGAGCCACGGTCCGCGGCGCGAGGCCCTGCTCACCGAACGCGAAGAGAAGGCCGCCGAGCTGGCGGCGCTGGAGGCGCGCTTCGAGCAAGAGAAGGCGCTGGTCGGCGAGATGCAGGAGATCAGGGGGCAGATCGAGAGCGGCGAGTGCACGCTCGACAAGGACGCGCTGCGCACCACGTTGCAGGAGACAACCGGCAAGCTGCACGCGCTGCAAGGCGAGGAGCCGCTGATCCACCCGGTGGTGGACGGCCAGGCGGTCGGCGAGGTGGTGGCCGGCTGGACCGGCATTCCCACCGGGCGGATGCAGTCCAACGAGATCCGCACCGTTCTCAACCTGAAGAACATGATGGAGGCACGCATCGTCGGTCAGTCGCACGCGCTGGAGGCGGTGGCGGAAGCGATCCAGACCTCGCGGGCCGGTCTGACCGATCCGCGCAAGCCGATCGGCGTGTTCCTGATGGTCGGCACCTCGGGCACCGGCAAGACGGAAACCGCATTGACGCTCGCCGACCTGCTGTACGGCGGCGAGCAGAACGTGACGACCATCAACATGACGGAGTTCAAGGAGGAGCATAAGGTCAGCCTGCTGATGGGCAGCCCGCCCGGTTATGTCGGCTATGGCGAGGGTGGCGTGCTGACCGAAGCCGTCCGCCGCCGGCCCTATTCGGTGATCCTGCTCGACGAGATGGAGAAGGCGCATCCGGGCGTGCAGGACATCTTCTTCCAGGTGTTCGACAAGGGAAATATGAAGGACGGCGAAGGCCGTGACATCGACTTCAAGAACGCTGTCATCATCATGACATCGAATGCCGGCACCGATCTGATCACCCAGCTCTGCGCCGACCCGGAGACGACGCCGGATGCGGCCGGACTGGCCGAGGCGCTGATGCCGGAATTGATGAAGGTGTTCAAGCCGGCGTTTCTCGGCCGCGTAACGTTAGTGCCGTATTTCCCGCTGTCGCCGGACATCATCAAGAAGATCGTCGGGCTGCAGCTCAACCGGATCCGGCGGCGCGTGCAGGAATCGTATGGGGCGAAATTTGCCTGGGATGATTCGGTAGTGCAGACAATCGCGGACCGGTGTACAGAGACATCATCGGGAGCGCGGAACGTGGAAAAGATACTCTCACGAACGTTGCTTCCGGAGTTGTCCGGAGAGGTTTTGTCCCGCCTTGCCGAGGGCGGAACAATCGACGAGATTACCGTGGGCGTGGATACGACAGGGTCGTTCCAGTACCACATCGGCTGAGTTTGTGTTTGTGATGACAGCAAAGGGAGCGTCAGCGTGGCAATCTATATGAAATACGGCTCTATCGCGGGGGGCGCGACGACGACGGGCTACGCGAGCTGGATCGACCTTGATTCGTTCCAGTGGGGCGTCGGCCGCGGCGTCGGTTCGGTCTCGCGGGGTGAGGACACCCGTGAGGGATCCGAGCCATCGGTCAGCGAAGTCGTGGTGTCGAAGCGGATGGACAAGTCGTCCCCGAAGCTTTGGCAGGATGCGGTCGGTGGCGACTTCAGCAACGATGTCACCATCTGCTTCACGACCACCACGAAGGACAAGGTGACGACCTATCTCCAATACACCCTGACGAAGGTTGGTCTGAGCGGCTACAGCGCCTCCGGTGGCGCCAATGACCCGCCGGGTGAGAGCCTGTCACTGAACTTCGCCACGGTGTCGTGGACTTACACCCCCATGTCTTCGGGCGTCAGCGGCACGCCCGAGACGGTGGGCTGGGACCTGACAAAGCAGGCGAAGCTGTAAACCCCTTCCGGGGGTTGCAACGGAAGCCGGAGAGGTTCGCCTCTCCGGCTTTTTTTACCTCTCCCGCGGGAGAGGTTTTTTACTCCGTCGCCTCTACAGCTACGGCAGTGACGTTGTCGGTGGCGTTCAGCGCGAGCGCTGCGGCCACCAGCGAGTCGGGCGGCGACACGTTGGCGTCTTCCGAGAGCAGGATTGCCAACTCCTGTTCGGGCACGGTCTTGCACAGGCCGTCGCTGCACAGCAGGAAGCGGTCGCCTATCTGGATGCGGCCGCTGACCTTGTCCAGGGCGAAATCGTCCATCTCCGCGCCGACCGCGCGCGTGATGACATTGGCGCGCGGATGATGTTCGGCCTCTTCCGGGCGGATCGCGCCGGCTTCGATCAGTTCCTGCACCAGGCTGTGGTCGCGCGTGATCTGCTGCAATATGCCGTTGCGCAGCAGGTAGGCACGTGAATCACCCGCCCAAAGGCAGGCGAAGTAATCGTTGCGCGCAAGCATGACGACCACGGTCGAAGCGATAATGACATCGGGGCCGCGGCGCTCTGCCTCCGCGCGCAGCGCTTCGTGGGTCATCTCGATACGCGTGCGCACTTCAGACAGCAACTCGGAGGCGGACAGGCCCGATGGGATGCCTTCCAACGATTCACGGATCATGCCGGAAGCGACTTCGCCGGCATGATGACCACCGGCGCCGTCCGCCACCGCCCAGACACCGAGATCGGGACGATCGACATAGGCATCTTCATTGTGCTTGCGTTTCATGCCCGGATGGGATGTTGCCCAGGAGCGAAGATGAACCGCGCTCATGACGGTGACTCCCATGACTCTTCCCCCGTTGGTGCCTCCGGCACCGCCCCTGTTGATGCCTCTGGAAGTATGGCCCCGGGAGCCGTGGCCCCGAGCATGGTGGCATAAATCTCGGCGTCGGGCAGCCCCTGCAACACCAGGCGCGTCGCCGGCACCCGCGGCGCACCATCAGTCCACCAGATGCTTTGCATCATCACGGTTGCCGTTTGTCCCGTCGCACCGTTCGCCGCTCCCGGGACTCCAAGCATCGTGCCGAGCTGTTCCGGACCGGCATCCTGTTCCAGGGCGGCACGGCCAGCTGCTTCGCAGCCATCCAGCCACGCCGAGTCATCCCCGGGCGCGCCACCGTCGCCGTACAGCGCGGCGAAGGTCAACGGGAAATAGCGGCCGGCCCGGTCCACGCTGGGAAGCATGAGGCCTAGCGCCGCGCGGCCGCCGCACAGTCCGGCGGCCAACGCGAAGCGCCACACCGGCGCTTCCAGGAACGCCGGTAACCAATCTTCGCCCATGCGTTCGCGGCTGCCGGCGATGGCCGGGTTGAGCCACGCATCCCAGCGGTCGGTGAAGTCGCGCGGCAGGGCCCCGCGCACGAAATCTCCACGCGCGGGCAGCTTGCCATAGAAGCCGGCAATCACAGCGGGAGTCATGGTTCTTCCCCCTCCCGCCCTTTGCGGGACGGGATAGGGGAGGGTGTTGCGAGTGCCACGCTGCACCCTCCCCTGGCCCCTCCCGCGAGCGGGAGGGGAAAGTGTCGTTCGTGCTTCACAATCCGGGGCATCGGAAATCGTGCAGCATGCCGGGGGCGAATGGGTTCAACACCGATCCGGCGCGGATATCGAAGCTTGCCTCGCGGTCACCCAGGTGAAAGGTCAAGGTGTAACGCTCGGAGGAGCCCGCCTGCGTCAACGTGCCTTGATCGAACAGGCGGAACAGGGCCCAGGGTCCGGTCGCGGATAGCACGGGGGGGCCGCTGGATGGCGCCGGTTCGAACACCAGCCGCGCGTTGTCCATGCCGGACGTCCCGGGCCAGGTCACCGAGACCGAACGCTGCGGGCCATGGGCGTAGTTAATGGACTGGCTGCCGAGTTCGAGCGTCACCTGCTTCGCACCAGCGTCCAAGGTTCCGGGCGTGAGGTCGAAACGCACGCTTGGCGCAGCGCCGCCACCGGCAAAGAACAGCTCGCCGATGGCTGCCGCGCGCTGGAATTGTGCCAGGTCGCCGGGGCTGACCGGAGGCGCCACGCCGGCGACCGCCTGTGCCTTCCACACCGAACCTGAGGTATCGACGAACGGCCGAAGCTGGGTGTTGAAGAATTGGTTGATCATGCCGTTCGGACTGAACAGCCGGCCGAAATCGTCCAGCGGGATCGCGTTCGCGGACGCGGGGAAGAACGGGTACCGCCCGGTCACCGCCTGCTGACAAAGCGAAGCCGGCCCGCCCGGGGCGTTGAACGCCGCGCCCGCGGCCTTCTTCGATCCGGCGCTGCGTTGCGAGTTGCCGCTGAGCGCCAGCGCCGCCAGCCAGCGCTGGGCCGGCTGCGGATCGCGCCCGGCCTCGGCTTGCAGCATCTGCGCCGGATCGGCCCCTCCGGCGGGCGGTGCGGCGGCAGCGCCCGGTCCGGCATTCGCCACCTGCGCCAACTGCGTTTGCAGGTCGTTCAGAAGCTTCAACGCGCCGTCGAGCGGTGCACCGGGCCCCTTGCCGACGAAGAGGATCAACGCGGCATAGCGATCGTCGATCACCTTGCCCGGCGGCGGTGGCGCCGGCCCATTGGCCTGTCCGAACAACCCCATCAACGGGTTGGCAACACTGCTCCCGACGGCGGACGCGTTCGCGGCGCTGGCGGCAGTGGAACTGACGGAGCCGGCGGCGCCGGCGGCCTGCGTCGCGCCGGCCAGCACCCCCCCCAACCCGGCCGCGGCCCCTTGGGGCGCCGCCGCGGCCAGGCCAAGCTGGTGGGTGATGCCCGTTAGCAAATCGCGCATCGGCGATTGCGGCGACGAAAGAATATAAAGGGCCTGCACCGCCTGTTGCAGGTTGGTCAGCGGCTGGACGTCGATGTCGGCCAGCATCGCGTCCCACTGCTTGGCGTAGTCGTTGGTGTATAGCTTCACCACGTCGTTTTGCAGGTTGAGCACTTGCGGGCTGTTCGGGTCGACCTCCGACTGCTTGCCCAGCACCCAGCTTTCCGAAGCCACCTGCCTGGTGGCGAGCGGCAGTTGCGGCAGCAGCACTTTGTAGAAGCCGTCCACCGTGTAGAAACCCGGGATGCCGTCGGTCAACGGTGTGCCGGAGCGGCGCATGAACACGCCGACGCCGCTGGTGCCGAGCGCATCCGCAGGCCGCCAGGGCGGTAGCGCCGTCGCCTGTTGCGAACTCTGGATTGCCGAGTAGACGCGGTCCGCCAGCGTTACGCGACTGAACGTGCGCCGTGCGTCCTCCACCAGCGCGCCATCCAGGGTCACTTTCGGCAAGGGCTGGTCGAGCATGGCGGCCAGGTGCTTTTCCAGCGAGTCACGCACCGGCTGCGCGGCGGGGCCCGGATAGGCGGCCAGCCAGTCGAAATGCATCCACGCCTTGACGCCGTTGCGGTCCAGCGGCCCCAGCGAGCCGAGCATCAGGTAGACCTTGGTCGCCTGATACAGGAAGGCGGGGTTGTTGAAGTTCTGCCGCATCTGGGCTTCCAGCCGGAAGATCAGCCGTGGCAGCAGGATGTTGTCGAGCGCGTGGACATAGACCTGTTTGGCACCCTCGCCGAGCTTGCCGGTCTGGTCGAGACCGGGAAAGAACTGCGTCGGCGCCGGCGCGGCATCCACACCGAAGGGCAGTGCGCGCGCCTGGTCGAGCACCGGCGCGACGGCCGGCAGATTGGCGTCGGCCACCGGATCTAGCGGCAGGGCCTGCGCGGCCTTGGTGTAAGCGGTGAGCGCGGCATCCGACTGCGCGATGGCATCGCTGTTGACGGCGCGGGTCTGGATCAGTGCGCCGGCACCCAGCACGGCGACCAGCGCCGCGACCGCGGCAATGCCGATATAGGCCAACCGGCCGCGCCGGACCTTGGCCGGATCGCGCGACACCAGCGTGGCCTCGCCGAACACGACGTCTTTCAGCAGGCGCGTGAGGAAGTAGCTGCGGCCGGCCTCCGGCCGGAGGGCGGGCGCGCGTTGGGCGTCGATGCCGAAGCTGCGCGCCATGGCGCCGGTCAGCCGGTCGATCGGGGAGCCTTCCTGGGTGCCCGACGTGAGATAGATGCCGCGCAGGAACGGGGCCGGATCGAGCCGCGAACCGCCGAACGCCTCCCCCACGAATTCCGCCAGCGGGGTTTGCAGGCTGGCGACCTGGGCTGGGAAACCGGCGATGGCGGTGCGCTTGTCGGGGCTGCGCTCGGCCTGCAAACGGTCGATCAGCCGTTCGTTCAAGCGCTGCACCAGCAGACCGAATTCGGTGGTGAAGGCAGCGGCGGTGCCGGTTTCCGACTTGTTCAGCGGAAACGTCATGCCCCAGACCTGGCCTCGCTTTTCGCGATCCAGGTCGTCGTAGAATTCCATGAAGCCGGCGATAAGGTCGGCCTTGGTGAACAGTGCGTACACCGGCACCTTCACGCCGAGCTGATCCGACAGTTCCTTCACGCGGCGGCGGATGGCGCGGGCATGGGCCAGGCGTTCGTGCGGCGGCGCCGCGGCGATATCGGACAAGGCGATCGCCACCAGCACGCCGTTCAGCGGCTGGCGCGCGCGGGTGCGCTTCAGCAGATTGAGGAATGCGTCCCACCCGGCCTTGTCCACCGCGGCGTCGAAATCCTGCGTGGTGTAGCGTCCGGCGGTGTCGATCAGCACGGCGTCCTCGGTGAACCACCAGTCGCACATGCGCGTGCCGCCGACGCCGGCCACGGCGCTTTGGCCCATTTCCGCGGCCAGCGGGAATTTCAGGCCGGCGTTCAGCAGCGCGGTGGTCTTGCCCGCTCCGGGCGGTCCGATGATGGCGTACCACGGTTGCTCATACAGGTAGCCGCGCGTGCCGGACGCCTTCTTCAACAATGTCAGGGCGGTGGTGAGCTTTTCGCGCATCGCCGCGACTTCTTCCGCGGACGCGGCCGCGGTCGGATCCTCCTTGGGGCCGGCGGCGATGCCATCCACCAGGGCGGCGTCGGTCTTCTTGCGGCGACGGTCGAGCCAGAAGTTCACGCCCAGCCAGATCAGCACCATCACCGCGATGACCGCGGCCCGTGTGATCCAGGATTCGAGGAACGACAGGAATGGCCCGAACCACCAGATCAGCAGCGACAGCAGGACGACGCCGATAAAGGTCAGGAACCAGCGGGAGCCGAGAAACCGAAGGATGGCACGCATGATCGATCAGCCCTTCACAGCGTCACGGACGGCCCGGTTCCGCGTGCCGGGCCGACCACCACCCGTCATGCCGACGCAGGTCGGCATCCACGACTTTGGCCCGTTCAGGAAGAGCAGTCGTGGATGCCGACCTTCGTCGGCATGACGGAGGAGCGGCAGGGGATCGGTCATTACGATCGGAGTGCGCATCATCTATCCTTGCCTCCGCAGCGTCACTTCGATCCGGCGGTTTTGCTCACGCCCTTCCGGCGTGGTGTTCGGCTGGAGGGGATCGGCGTCGGCCCGTCCCTCCGCGCTGACGCGGCCGGGATCGCCCAGCGCGCGGACGATGATGTCGCGCGCTGCCTCGGCCCGCGCTTTCGACAACTGGAAGTTTGAGGGGAACTGCACGGTGTGGATCGGCTGGTTGTCGGTGTAGCCGACCACCTGCACCGGCCCCTTTTCCGCCTTCAGCGCCTGGCCGATGCGCTCCAGCAGATGGATGTAGTTCGGCGCGACCGTCGCGCTGCCCGAGGGGAACAGGCCGGTGTTGTGAATGCGCACGATCGGCATGGAGTGGTCGCCGAGCACGGTCACCAGCCCCTGGTCGATCTCCGGCTTGAGGAACACGTACAGCGGCTCCGGTTCCACCACCGGCGGCGGCGGCGGCGGACGCACCGGGGCGGCGCGCTGGATGTTCGGCATGTGCGACAGAGGCGCGGAGAGCATATGGCCGAACGCGTCGTCCGACGCGGCGTTCAATCCGGAGGAGAACCAAATGAACAACCCGCCGACCACCACCAGCGCGGCCGCGCCCATCACCCAGCTCGGCACCACGGCGCGCGCCGGCTTGTACGGCGCGGCGACGCCCTGCCAGTGTGGCGACAGCGCCGGGTCGATCGCCTGACGCTGACGCGAGATGATGGTGTAGATGTCCTCGCGCAGCCGCTCCAACTCGGCTGGGCCGGTCCGCGACAACCGGTACTGACCCTGGAAGCCGAGACTGAGGCAGAGATACATCAGCTCGAGGACCGGCAGGTAACTGCCGGGGTTCTCCCGCATCTGGCCCAGCAGCACGAAGAAACGCTCGCCGGAGCGCACCTCCTGGTGAAAGCTGGAAACCAGCGAGCGCGCACCCCAGGATCCGGAGCTGCCCCAGGGCGTGTTCAGCACCACGTCGTCGATGCTGGCACACAGCGCGTAATGTGCCGGCGCCAATTGCTCGCGCGGCACGCCGGCGTCGCGCGCCTCGCGCTCGAAGGTGCGGACCTGCTGGATGGCGCGCTCGCGGAGATCGTCCACGTTCGGCTGGGAATAGGTGGTGCGCAGCCGGCCGAGCAATTGCAGCAACGGCGCGGCGGCGGACACCAGCGGGTTGAGCCCGAAACTGATGGTTTCGGCACCCTCGGCGGGCATCGGTGCGGCCGCGGCCGGTGCCATCGGCGCCATGGGCTGCGCAGGCGCCATCGGCCGCGATGCGAACGGCGACGGTGCCGCGGGTTGCGGCGCTGGGGTCGGCGGCGCTGCCGGCCGCCGGCCGCCCGGCACCGGACGGATGACTGTGCGTTCGGAATCGTCGGGTTCGGAAAACGGGTCGTCGCTCATGCGAAGGTCCTCATGACGCTTTCCGGTTATGAAAACTCCCGCCGACGGCGCCCACGTCATGCCGACGACGGTCGGCATCCACGACCTGGCCGCGGTCGCGCAAGAAAGTCATGGATTCCGACCTTCGTCGGCATGACGTGGGGCAGTGAGGTCGACGCCAAACGCTCGCTTTTTTCATCCGCGGATCGCCCAAAGCTCGAGCCGCAGATTGGGAAAATCGCCTGACACGTGGATGGCGAAGCCACCGGAGTTCTGCATCTGCTGCCAGTGCGGGCTGCCGCGATCCAACTCGAAATATGTCGCACCCGCGTAGAAGGGCAGTTGCCGCGGCGCCACCGGTAGCGGCCGCACGGCAATACCCGGCAGCGCGACATTCACCAGTTCGCGGATGTTTTCGACCGCGCCGATCTTCACCTGCGCCGGGAACACGCGCCGCAGCGTCTCGGCCGGAATATCGCACTGCACGGTCAGCACGAAATTCGCCGCGCGCAGCACGCCGCGGTCGGTGATCGGGCCTACGCGCACGCCATGCCGCGCCTCGCGCAGCGGGATCGACACCGCGGTTTGCTCCAGCACCGCGGACAAGGCGCGCCGCAGATCGGCCACCACGGGTGCGAAGCTGCGTTGCAGATCGTCGTGCCGGTACGCGGGATAGGACGTCGGGCGGCGGGTCTCCAGGAAGGTGGCGAACTCGCCCGCCATCTGCACCAGTGCGGTGTACAAGGCCTCCGGATGGACGTTCGCCGCGTCCGCCCAATGCGCCAGCACGTTCTGCCAGCCGTTGATCGATTGCAGGAGGAGAAAATCGGCTACCTGCGCGACGCCGGCCTGGCCGGGCGCGGTCATGCGTGCCGCCAGCGCCTCGCCGCGCTGGTTCAGCATGCCCGAAAGCTCGGCGACCAGTCCGGACAACGGTGAAACGGCAGAGCAAATCAGCGCCGGCGGTATCCAGCGCTCATCCAATACGACGCGCTTGTCGGCAGTCACCTCGGTGATGCGCGCGAGCGCCATGCAGAGGTAGCCGGCGCGTTCCTCGGTCTCCAGCAGGTAGCGCATTTTCAGCCGGCCGACCTGCAATTCGGCGGGGGTGGGGGAGGCGGAATGGGTGTCGTACGCCTCGAACGGGTTCGCGGTGTAGCGGCCTTCGGTTGCGAGGTCGGCCACCTCCACCGCACCGGCCTGCCGTGTCGGCAGCGCGAGAAAGACCAGCACGTTGCGTGCGTTGTCCGGCACGTCGAGCGGCGGCGGGTGATTGGCTTCGCCGGGGATGACGAACGGAGTGCCATCCTCGAACACACCGGCGGCGGAAGCGACGGCGAAACGTCCGGTCGCGAGCAAATCGCGATCGAGCGCATACTCGACAAGACCCCACGGATGCGGACGCAGCGCCTGGACGCGGCCGCGCACGAGCTGTTCCATCCAGCGATCCTGCTGCTGGAAATGCTGCGTGCGCAGGAACATACCTTCCTGCCAGACCACGCGATTGGTCCAGCTCATCGTCTAATATCCCCCCGGGTCTGGCCCATCATCGCGCAAGCGCGCGGCGGATGCACTCGTTACTTTGCCGGCGTCGGCTGTAGCGTGATCGCCAGCTTGGCAATGTTCAGAGTCAGCTTGGTCGGACCGCTGTCCGCGGCTGGCGCGAACGCACGCCATTGCGCATGGTCTATATCCCGATACAGCGCGACGATGCCAATATTCGTGACGCCGGTTTTCAGCGTGATCGTCTGGGTCTGCGTCTCGCCCGGCGCCACGACGAATTGCTGCGAGGGCGCTGCCTCTTCCGTCCCGAGCGTCCCCGCTTCCTGTTCGGTCAACGCCGTCCAATCGCTGGCGGTGAATTTCGCGGTGGCACTGAGCTGGTAGACCTTTACCGCGATCGGCGCTGCCTTGCCGCTGGGATCAGGATTTTGGTCGGCGCCGCCGACCATGGTCAGAGTCAGCACCGCCGGAGGTTTGGGGGCGGGGGCGCAGCGTGCCAGCAGCAGTGCCGCCGGAAGCAACATGAATGTCCGCCGATTGTTTGTCATCGTTCCCTCGCCGCTACCTCGTCCAACGCCTGCTCATAGGCGCGTGCGAAGGCCTTGCCAAACACGCTGTCGAAATCATCGGCCAGCGCATGCACGGTGCGCGTGTGCAATGCCTCGAAGGCATCCCATGCACGGGCCTTCTTTTGCGCCGGGAGCAATGACATGCCGCCCCCCTGGTCGGCCTGGGCACGCAGCTTTACGGGATCGAGCCCGTCCAGCAGGGTGCGCACCGCCGACTGCATCGCTGCCATCGACGCCAATTCATGCATCCGAATGTCCTTCAGGGCGTCCGCCACAGCGGCCGAGGCCGTCATATCGGTGCGTCGCCCAGTGCCGAGCAAGGCGGCCAGCGCGTCGTCGTCGCCGGCGGAAAACTTCAGCGGATTGTTGCCGCGCGCGCGGATCATCGTTTGCTCTATGCGGAACTCGCTCTTGATCGAGGCGCGCGCGATCAGCACCGAACGCAGGCCGGAGACCAGGGTGCGGAACGCCTGGCCAAGCGAGCGCATCATGCCGGCCGGATCGGTCGGCTGCACGTCGGTCATGCCGACGCCTTCCAGGAAGGCGGCGAGCAAGGCGCCGTCGCCGGCGGACACCGGTGCGGCTGTCGGAGCGGCGGCCGGGGCAGGTGCGGCAGCCAGCGGACGCGCCGCGGGCGGCGGCGCAGCGGGGACAGGGGCGCGTGCGGGCTGTGCCGCTGCCCGAGCCTTCGCGAAAGGATTTACCAGCGTTGGCGGGTCGTTATCGAGATCAAACGGCTCATCGAATGGCGACGGTGCGCTGGGGGCTGGCGGCGGGGCGGCCGGCGGTTCGGCGGCGCGCGCCCGGGGCGCGGGTGGGCGCTCGGGCTCCGCAAACGGGTCCACCTCGGCTGGTTGCGCGTGGGATTGTGCGAACGGCTGCGCGGTGGGTTGGGCAAATGGCTGGGCCGTTGGTTGAGGGAATGGTTGGGTCGCGGGTTGCGGGAACGGTTGAGCCGTGGGTTGCGGGAAGGGCTGGGCGACCGGCTGCGCCATCGGTTGGGGAACCGGTTGCACCATTGGCTGCGGCGCGGGCTGAGCAAACGGTTCAACCATGGGCTGCGCGACCGGCTGTGCCATTGGTTGCACAACAGGCTGCGCAACGGGCTGGGCCACGGGCGGGGGTGGCATGGGCGACGGCGCTGCGGGACGCGGCGGTGGAGGCGGCGGCGCCGCGGGGCGCGGTGCCGGCGGCGCGACCGGGGCAGGAGCAGCGCTCGGATTGATGCCCTCGAGCAAATCCTTGTCCCAGTCGTCGGGCAGCAGGTCGTCGCCGGGGAAGGATTCCTCCGGTGTTCATCGGGGTGTGGCCGATCGTTGCCGGCGGCCGGAACGCGTCGTCGAGCGACGATGAATGGTCGGACCGCGTCGGCCCGAGGAACGGCGATTCGCCGGGTTCCGGGGCAAGCGGATCGAAGTCGTGCGGCAACTGCGCGCCGGTGGCGAGTCCAAAACCAGGATGCGGCGCTTCGTCGAACGCGTGGCGCGCCGGGGGAGGCGGAGCGAGCGGATCAAGTCCGAACGGATCGCCGAACGGGCTGCCGCCACGGGTTGGCGGCGGGGCGCCAAACCCGCCACCCATGCCGCCGATGCCGGGCTGTGCATCCTCCTCGACCCGGACTTCCAATTCGTAGGTGCCGAGCGTGACCCGATCACCGTCGCGCAAGGTACGCACCTCAGCCTGACCGATCGGCGCGGGATCCCGGTTCATCGTGGTGCCGTTGGTCGAGGTGTCGGCGATCTGCCACGAGCCGCTGCGATAGGCGACGGCGAAGTGGCGCTTGGAGAGCAGTTTCTCGGGATCGGGTAGCACCCAGTCAACACCGGGGCCGCGGCCGACGGTGAACTCGCCGCCGGTGACGGTGCGGGTTTCGGGGGGACGGCGTCGGGGCAGCGCAGGACGGTCAAGGTCAACGGCATGGGCGTATCCTAGCACCTCTTGCGTCGCGCGGGAGAGGGACAGACGCTTCGCGGCGAGGGTTTTGCGGCTGGTGCGGCACGCGTGGCTGGGTAAGGTGGCGGCGCGGCGGTCGCGGCGGGAAGTGGGAGGGTGCGGCTCGCGACACCCTCACCCGGCGCTGCGCGCCGACCTCTCCCGCGTAGCGGGAGAGGTAAAATTCCGTCTGGATCACGCTTCCTCCGCGGGGAGGCGGCCGGGGCCGCCGGCGGCGACATTACGCCCACTTTCCAGGAAACGCTTCAATCGCACTTTCTCGCGCTTCGGATCGGTGCGCAGGGCGGCCAGGTAGACCGCGCCGGCGACCACTTTGCAGGACATGTTCGGCGTCGGCGGAATTGCCGGCTGGCCTTCCTGACCAATGGTGTCGCCGCTCCAGAATACGGCGTAGGCGCACAGCGCATCAGGCGATTTCGAACGTCGTCGCCTCCGCCTGCTTCATCGCGGCACGGCGGTTCTTGTCGTTCGGCTGACGCACCCATTGCTCTGCCGCCGCGCGGGCCAGGCGATCGGGTTCGGGCAGGTCGGGCGGCGCGGTGTGGGCGACGCACATGCAGGCCCACCACACCGCTTCACGCTTCGGCAGCGCATAGGCGAGCAATTGCGTGGCCTCGAACAGGAAACCGCCGGCTTCGAGCACGTCGAGCGCCTCGGTCACCAGCCGGCAATCCTTGACCGCGTTCGCGGCTGGGCCACGCAGTGCAACGATCGGGCGCAGTGCGGCCATCTCCCGGCCGGCGATCTTGGTCAGTGGTTGCTGTGATTGCGACATGTCAGTTGATCTTCGCCAGTCCGCCTTTGAGAGTAAGCATCGCACCGCCGTCGAACTTGCCCATGGTCTGCGCCGTCAGGTTGATCTGCGGCGCGCTGATGGTGATGCCTGCCGGACCGAGCGAGATCGAACTCTGACCCACCGTCAGCGTAAGGCTTTGACCGGCGGTCACGCTCATCTGGCCCGCAGTCACGTTGATGGTGTAGTTGCCCTTGTCGATCGTTTCGGTGTGGCTGCCGGTGCTGACTTCGAAGGTGCTGTTGCCCTTGCTGATGGTGACGCTCTGGTTGCCCTTGTCGATGGTGACGGTGTGGTTGCCGGTGCCGACGTCGAAGGTGCTGTTGCCGTTGCTGACCGTGAGCGAGCGGTCCTGCGTCACCGTGATGGTCTGGTTGTTCTGGATGGCGACTGTCTCGTTCTGCTTCACCGTGACGATGCGGCAGTTGTCCACTGTCAGAGTCTGGTTGTTCTCGATCTCGGTGAACATGTCCTTTTCGGCATGCACGAAGATCAGTTCGTTGCCGGAGTTGTCGTCGAACGTGAGTTCGTTGAACTGCGAGGTGCTGCCGGAGAGGGTGGAGCGGGTGCGCAGGCCCGACTTGGTCTTGTCGGTGGTGAGGTAGATCGGCGCCTGCGCGCCGTTGTACAGCCCGCCGATGACGATCGGCCGGTCGGGGTCGCCGTCGACGAAGGCGACCGCCACTTCGGTGCCGACGCGTGGGGTGAACTGCACGCCCCAGCCCTTGCCGGCCCAGGGCTGGATGACGCGGGCCCAGACCGCGTTGCTGCCGGTGGATTCCTGGCGGTGGTCCCAATAGAACCGGACCTTCACCCGCGCCATATCGTCGGTATAGATCTCCTCGCCGCTCTGGACGCTGATCGTGGATTGCGCCGTGCTTTGCGGTCCCATGACCTGGGCGGTGTAGATGCCGCCCATGTAAGGGCGCAGCGTGGTGATCGGCTGGCGCCAGGTGGTGGACGACAGAAACGCGGTAAACCGGTTCGAATAGGACGCGACACTGTTGCTGTTGAGCCAGGTGTCGTCGGACACATGGTGGGTTACGCTGCGCACCACATAGGTGTTGTCGTAGCTGCTTGCGGGCTGGCTGGAGATGGTGAACGTCCCGCCCGGCACCAGCCCGCCGAAATGACACGTGCCGCTGAACAGCGTCGCCACGGCTTCGGCAGCCTCCATTTCCCATTTCGCGCGGTTGGCGACGACGGTTCCATCCTGCTGGATGTTGTCGCTGGCGTTGGCCGAAGGGTCGGTGCCGCTTTCGTTGGTGTAGTCCACGGCGGCGGGCCAGCGGAAATCGTCGCGCGACGACGCGCCGCCGGTCGACAGGACGGTCGGCTGCACGCTCTGGATCAGTGACGTGGGGCTGACCGGCTCGTAGTCCTGGAGCGTCATCTGACCGCGCACAGTCATGTCGGACTGGCTGAAATCCTTCAGGTGGAACGTGTCGTCGCCCCCGCCGACGATATACAGCGTGGCGTCGGTGATGGCTGTAAACGCCGAGTTCTGGTTGGCGATGACCAAGGTGTGGGCGCTCGCCGTATGTTGGAAGAAGTAGAACCAGCCTTCCTCCTCCATCAGCCGCGTGGCGAAGCGCAGGTCGGTCTCGTTGAACTGGATGGTGTATTGCCGGGTCTCACTCGACGGCGGACCGGACAGGTCGGTCAGGCTCGCGTCGGTGAACATCGCCTGCAAGATGTCGCCGGCCGACATTTCCTCGTGGACGCGGCAATCCGTGGTCTGGTTGAGGAACCATAGCCGCGGCACCAGGACCAGCCGGTACATCTCGAACGCGTCGATCGCCGTGTCGCTGCGCAGGGTCCCTTCCGACGTCACGCTGCGAACGATGCCGTGGAAATAGCGCACCGGATTGCCGGAGTCCTGGAGGATGACGCAGGCGGGGTTGTTGAGCAATGCGTTCGGGTCGATGACGCCGGTCTGGCTGACCGCGACGACGTCGAACTGGAAAGGCTGGCTGATCGCCTCGTGTGCGGTCAGCGAAATCGGGATCAGGTTGTCGCCGCCGAGCGGGGACGTCATGGCCATCGAGGCGTTGGAGCGGGTCCACGACATGGGCTAGCTCGCCCTGTCCGACACTGGACGTTTGGTGCTCACCGTTTCCTAGCTCCCCAGCGTTGCAGAGGCGACGCAGCCTCGGCGTTAGCATAGCAGAATGACCGAGCGCGATAACAGCCGGGATTCGTGGCAGGGAAGAATTGGGGCCTTGGGACCCCCAGGAGCGTCGGCCCGAGCATCAGCGTTGCATGGCAGATATGCATCCTTCGGAGCCAGGCCCTGAGCCGTCGGAGAGGCCGGAGATCGATCGGTAGCGCACCAGGCCAACCGGGCTCGGGACGCTGGGCATTGGACAGTCAATGGCACGTCTCCCCTGGCCACACGTTTGGCTGCTCACGTTACCGTTATCTTGTTGGCCCGCCGCGACGCGATGACATCCGCGTGCCACTGCGCGGCTGCGCGGGTTCAACCGGCACGCCACCGGATCGGGTGGGGGAATGGTGCTGGCGGCGCGGGAGGCAAATGCCCTGAGCCTCGGCAACCTGCTTTCAATCGGCATGATAGATCGGTGATCGGCGTGCGTCAGTGAATGACACCCTGCTTTCGCAAGTTGGCCCACATCCAGGTGTGAACCTTTTCTGACTGCAGCTTTTCCGTATCCTTGCCGAAGGCCGGTGATCCGAATGACGGCGTCGGGCCCGGCGGGCCAAGCAACGCCCCGGCGATACGGGAGGGAACGGAAGACGCCCCCAACCAATAATCGTAGGTGATCTTCGCGACCTGTCCCGTAGCGACGTCGCTGCCAAATGCCAGCAGCCCAGAAATTTGCCCATGTGTGGACCATTGCTCGGCCAGGTAGTCGATCGTGCCGAAGACGCCCTGGACCGGAGGAGCAGACGCCCATGGCACACCACCCATGCCGCCATGGGTCGTCACAAAGGTCTGTTGAACCAACTTGCAACCCGATTCCGCGTCGGTCCCGCAATTGCCGAAGTAAACGCGCGATCCTACGAGACGGTCGCGGCGCGCGTGAAAGGCAATATCGACGTTCCCAGGTATCAATTGGAGATCGCCAAATGTCAGTTCCCGGTCCACGGCATCGAACAAGGCCATGACCGGGATTTCTGACGTCGGGAAATTGGCTACGGATCCGTTTGGCAACCTCGATCGCTATTGCACCGCCGCGACTGTATCCGGTGAGATAAATTGGCGCGCCGCTGCGAATTGGCGCTTCCACCAAAGTCATGCACGCGGCGGCGATCTGCCCACACTCTTCGCCGGCGTAGGTCGGACCACGAAAATAGTTGCTGCGCCACGGGCCATGATATTCCTGCACCAGTTCGCGCACGAAGCTGGTTTTCATATCCGAGTAGTAGCCTGGCTGCTCGTCCGACGGCAGCATGCCGGAAAGGTCGGACGGGTTGAACGGACCTGAGCCTGTCCCGTCGATCCCGATCAGCATCGATTTGCCCTCCTGCACTGTGGCAAATGGCCGAGCCTTCTGTCCCGGAGCAGCGCCACTGTGCGTACATGCGCAAACTCCTGATTCGCAGCTAGCGGCCTAATCATTCCATGTCAATTACCAACCGCAAAGATTTATCTGCCGATCATTCAGCGATTCGATCGCTTGACGGTGCATCCTTGAGTTATGACGACGGATAGTCGGCCGGAACGGGAGCTCCGCACCGCTGGCTGGTGCGGCTTCGGTTTATTTTTTCAGCACGGAGGCAAAAGGGAGAGCGCGGTGAACACGGAGAAAGTGTTGTTCGTCATGAGCGCCAGCCCAATCATCCGATTGTTCGATGGCTTTGGCCAGGCATAACGCTTTCTCCGTGGTCACCGTGCTCTCCGCACCTTCTCCGTGCTGAAAATCTATCAGGCGGTCACGCACCGTCGCCGCGGGACTGGCGTCGGCAACGCGCCGCAGCGGCAGGGAGTGCGGGCGGCATTCGATCCTTGTTCACAGCAGCACCGTGCCGCCATCCACTGCGATGGTCTGACCGGTGACGAAGCGGGAGTTGTCGGAGATCAACCACGCCACGGTGCCGGTCAGGTCGGCCGGCATCAGCGTGCGTGGCAGGGACTGGCCGACGCGGATCGTCTCCAGCGCGCGGTCGAGTTTGTCGCCGAAGAACTCCTGCGTGCCCTCGGTCATCACCGCGCTCGGCGCTACTGCGTTCACCCGGATGTTGTCGCGGCCGAGTTCGCGCGCCAGGCCGCGGGTCAGGCCGATCACCGCCGCCTTCGAGGTGGTGTAGTGCAGCGCGTACGGCATGCCGTAGGTCGCGGCGAGCGAGGCGATATTGACGATCGAACCGCCGCCGGCGGCACGCATCGCCGCTACCACGGCCTTGCAGCAGTTCCAGATGCCCTTGACGTTCACGGCCATCGCGGCATCCCAGTCGGCTTCCGGAATGGCATTGAACCGTCCGCCGCGCAGCGAGCCGTACAATGCGGCGTTGTTGATCAGGGCGTCGATGCGGCCGAACGTCTTCAGTGCGGTGGCGGCCATTGCCTCGGCGGATTGCGGATCGGTGACATCCAGCCGGGTGCCGATGGCGCCATTGCCGGCGGCATCCGCGGCTGCGCTGCAATCCGCCACGTCGCCGGCGACGACGAACGCGCCGGCAGCGCCGAAGGTGCGGGCATATTCGAAGCCCAACCCGCGTGCCGCACCGGTGATCAACACGACCTTGCCTGCGACCGACATGGTTTCCTCCTTATGTTGGTTTCGTACCGGGGCCTGGTGAAGAATACTCCTTCCTCCGCTTGAGGGAGGGGGAGTGTTTGATCACGCCGGCGGGCATCGCTGTCTGCTTCATGCGGCGGGTCGCAGAAAGCGCAGTTCGTCGATCATGTCGTGCAGCCGATACACCTGCACCAGCGCACGCACCAGCGCCGGCGCGGCGCGATGCCAGGGCAAGGGGCGCAGCGGGACGAGCGGGAACACCGTTGCGGCGTCGGTGGCGCCGCGCACCAGAGTGGCGAGGTCACGGCCCATCATGGTGGCGGCGGCAATGCCTCGGCCGTTATAGCCGAGGCCGGCGAACAGCCCGGGCGCCAGTTCGTGCAGGCGGGGAAAATGCTCCGGCGTCATCGCCACCCAGCCGCTCCAGCCCTGGCTCCAGCGCAGTGCGCCCAGATGCGGGAACAGCGCGCGGGCGCGCGCATCGACACGGCGCCAATCGGCCGGACGTTCCGGGCCAAAGGCAGGGCCATGCGCACTGACGTGCAGACGGCCGTCGGGCAGCATGCGCACGGCGGAGAACAGGTGCCGCGTGTCGGTGAGCGACTGGCGCTGCGGCAGGATGCTGCGCCGCAGATTGTCCGACAGCGGCTCGGTGACGAAGCCGTGGCCGCGCATCGGAATGATGCTGTCGCGCAGGGCGGGAAACAGGTCGCCGGTATAGGCGTTGGTGGCGATAACCACGGTATCCGCGGTCAGTCCGTGGGCGCCGGCATCGACTACCCAGCGCGTCGCGTCGCGACGAACGCCGCGCACCGGCGTTGCCGTGTGCAGCGTCGCACCGGCGGCAACGGCGGCGTTGGCGAGGCCGCGCACATAGGCGAACGGATTGATGTGGCCGCCACGGCGGTCCAGCAGCGCCGCCGGGTAGAGCACGGAGCCGATGTGTTCGGCGCACAGCGCGCCTTCCAGCAGTTCGACCGGCGCCCCGCGCTGCTGCCAGTACGCCGCGCGTCGTTCCAGGTCGCGCCGGCCGGCCGGCGAGTGCGCGGCGAAGATCAGGCCCGTGCGGGTTGCCCAGCAGTCGATGCCGTGCTTCTCGATCAGGTCTAACACCAGCGACGGGCCGTCGGCGACCGCATCGACGATGCGCTGGCCGCGCTCGGCGCCGTAGTGGCGCAGGATCGCCGCGTGGCCCTGCTTGAGGTATGGCACGACCTGGCCGAAGGCGCGTCCCGATGCGCCCCAGCCGACGTCTTTCGCCTCCAGCACGGCGACCTCGACGCCGGCTGTCGCCAGGTGCAGGGCGGTGGAAAGGCCGGTGAACCCGGCGCCGATCACGGCACACGCGACGTGCCGCCCGGCTTCCAGCGGTGCTGTCGCGGGTGGTGTCGGCGCGTGCTGTGCGTAGATGTCGGGGGGCGCGGCCTGGTCCGATAACGGTTGGTACATCCTCCGACGATGCGGCGGAGCAGACGTGCAAGGCAAGCCGGCGCGATCCCAGGGGAGGACTTGCTCCGCACGTCGCAAGCAACGAGACAAGTCCCGCGCGCTTCGCTAGGATCGTTGCGGGGGATATCAGGGACGGAGAAACCGCGGTGCAGGCCCAGCGCGAAATCGTGGGTTTTCTGTCGGCTTACCAGGAGATCTGGCACCGGTTCTTTCCGGACCTGCATCGCCGCGGCCAGTGGCATCTGGTCAGCCATCTGTGCGTGCGCGCCCGCGACGGGGCGCCCGTCGGCGAGCTTTCCGGCATGGTCAAGCAGGTGTTCCTGCTGGACGATGCGACGGTACGGGAACGTCTGGGCGAAGCTGTACCGGTTCGGCTTCTCCACGATCGAGCCGGCAGACCGTCCGGTCTCCGCCCGCACGCTGGTGGTGCCGACGCAATTGCTGACGGCCAAGTACGATGGCCACCTGATCGAGACGGCGGGCCGCCTGCTGGAGACGGCGCTGGCCGGCCCTGTATCGCGACGGCGCTCTGCGCCGACCCAGATCGACCCCGAGACCCGCCGCAAGCTGCTGGCGGCGATCGAGGCGTGCGACCGAGCCTGGGTTGCCGCGCTGGAGCGGGTGCTCGAAACGATGGGCCTGTCGGTCGCCCGTCGACTCGAAGCGCGGCGTCATCTGCTGTCGCCCTCGCACCGCCTGCTGACGCTGATCGCGCTGGGCAATTGGTACGGCCTCCCGCCGCAGGATGACGGCGAGGGGTTGCTCGCGGACGACATGGCGGCCGAACTTTTGCGATTGCAGCGGCAGAACTTCCAGACCACGCGCGACCACATCGCTGCGCTGTTGCAACTCGGCCTGCTGGAGCGTCGCGCCGGGCGGGCGTTGCGCGTGGCATTGGCGGAAGGCGCCGCCAACGAACTCGACGCCGCGCTGGGGGCGGCGGCCGAGGGTTTGGCCGGGCTTGCCGTGACGCTCAGCCGCGGCGAGGCGGATATGGACCGGACCGGCATATCGCACGCGCCGGTCGAACCGCCGGTGCCGCGCGTGCTGGTGGTGACGCGAGATGGCGCGCCGGAGCAACGCGTGGCGCTGGGCGGCGAGCCGCTGGTGATCGGCCGGGCCCCGTCGGCCGGGCTGATGCTCGCCGCGCATGAGGTTTCGCGGGCACATTGCCGGATCGCGGCGGTGGGGGAGGCGGTCAGCATCGCCGACCTGGAATTGACCAACGGCACCTTTGTCGATGGCAAGCGGATCGCCGGCACCGTGGCCCTGCCGCAGGGGACGGTGGTCCGGATCGGGCCGTTTCACCTGCGTTGGGAGCCGGTGGAAGACGTCGAGGGCACGCTGCCGGGTTCGGGCAAGGGACGCCGGCGCGAGACAGGCTGAACGAAACCGGAAAGTCGGCGAATACCGGCTGGCTGATTTCGCGAAAAGTCCCGGGCCTGAGGAGCAGAAATCGGACGGCAGAATACCTCAGGATTGCCGACCGATACTTCCAGTGGCGTGACGTTCCGGCTGCGGCCAATCTGCGTGGCGTGCCGCATGGTGCGGCACATTCCCGGAACCCAAGCCCTGAACTTTCCCGGGACGACGTCCGATGCCGATGCGTAATTCCCGCCCCCCGGCGGGCAACGCCTGATAACGCGGATGTCAGCCTGGGAGCGAAGTGAGCCGCATGGCGACTCACTTCGCACTTTTTTTGTTGGGGCGGAGCCTGCGCCGTTATGAGCGCTGCGATTTTCCCGGTGTCCCGGTGTCAGTGCGAGCGATGCGAAGCAATCTCCCGCGTGAGTTGGTGCGAACTCTCCGGCATTATGTAGCAAACGCCACAAACAATCGTCATCCCCGCGAAAGCGGGGACCCATGCCGGTGGGTCCCCGCTTGCGCGGGGATGACGGTGTGGATTGCGGTGAATGCGGACCAAGTGATGACGGGGTTGGACGTCGGATCGATCCGTCAGCATTACAGCACTACATTTGCTCGCTTTGCATGAACTCGATCACCTCGCCGTTCGGGCCGGTGACGAATGCGATGCGTGCCTCGACCAGGGGATCCTCGCCGAGGCGGACCGATCGCGGTTCGATACGGGATGCGGCGCCGGCCGCCATGGCGCGGGCATAGGACGCGTCGGTGTCCACGACCTTCAGGCAGAAATGCAGCAGCGCGCCTTCCGTGCGTTCCTCGTTCGGCTCGCGGCGGCGGCCTTCCGCCTGAACGGTCGAACCCTGGCCGAACAGTTCGATGAAGCGCCCGTCGCCGGCGTCGAGGAACACGGCGCGATCGATACGCCCTGGAATCGAGAACGGGAAGTGTACGCGGAAGCCGAGGCCTTCGGTATAGAAACGGATCGATTCGTCGAAGTCCACCGCGCGGATCGCCACGTGGTGGAAGCCGGGTGCGGTGCCGAGGCTTTTCATTTCAGGGTTCCTCCCGTCTGGCATTTCGGGGAGAGTAAAGACCGGCTACTGGAGCCCGACCAGCCCGCGCGCGAACTCCCCGGCATCGAACGGCCGCAGATCGGTGGCTTGTTCGCCGACGCCCACGGCGTGCACCGGCAGGCCGAAGGTTTCCGCCAGCGCCACCACGATGCCACCGCGCGCACTGCCGTCCAGCTTGGTGACCACCAGGCCAGTCACGTCCACCATCTCCTTGAACACGCGCACCTGCTGCACCGCGTTCTGTCCGGTGGTGGCGTCCAGCACGAGCAATACGGAGTGGGGCGCCGAGGCGTCCTGCTTGCGGAGGACGCGGATGATCTTACGCAGCTCCTCCATCAGCGCGGCCTTGTTGTGCAGGCGGCCGGCGGTGTCGATCAGCAGCACGTCGGCGCCGTCCGCTTTGGCGCGGGTGAGTGCGTCGAACGCCAGGCCGGCGGGATCGGCGCCGGGGCCGCCGGCCACCACGGGGGCGCCGACGCGCTCGCCCCAGATCTGCAATTGCTCCACCGCGGCGGCGCGGAACGTGTCGCCGGCGACCAGCACCGCGCGTTTGCCCTCGGCGCGGTATTGCAGGGCGAGCTTGCCGATGGTGGTGGTCTTGCCGGTGCCGTTGACGCCGACCATCAGGACGACGTGCGGTCGCTTTGCCGCGTCGAGCACGAGCGGTTTGGCGACGGGGTCCAGGATGGCGGCGATTTCCTCGGCCAGCGCCTGTTTGACTTCGGCATCGGTGACCTCCTTGCCGAAGCGGGAACGGCGGAAGGCGGCGATGACGCGGGCGGCGGCGTCGGTGCCGAGGTCGGCGGCGATCAGGAGTTCTTCGAGCTCTTCGAGCGCGGCGTCGTCCAGGCGGCGCTTCTGGAAAACGGTGGTGATGCTGTCGGTGAGCTTCTGCGTCGAGCGCGAAAGGCCTTCCTTGAGACGCGAGAAGACGCCGCCGAGCGCCATGTCACGGCGCCTCGTGAATGGGAGATCGGATTCTTCCTACGTCATGGCCGGGCTTGACCCGGCCATCTATCGCGGCACCGGTGCCGCGATGGATGGCCGGGTCAAGCCCGGCCATGACGGCGGCGACGATGGGGGTTGGCGCCTCAGCTATCAGCGTGTCGTCTGCCGCTTCGATGACGCGCGCGGCGATCAATCTTCCGGCTTCAACTGGTCCGCGCAGCCGCACCGGACAGAAATGCTCGGAATGCCCAGTACTCCCGGTCTCGGTCAGCACCTCGATCGTTTGCCCCACCTGCGACTCGTAGAACCGTCGTGCCGCATGTCGGCCTGCCTCGCGCAGGCGCGCGGCGCGTTCGCGGCGCTGTGGGACGGGGACGGTGGGCATCCGCGCGGCGGGGGTGCCGGGGCGTTCGCTGTAGGGGAAGACGTGCAGGAATGGCAGGTCGGCGGTCTCCACAAAGGCCAGGGTTTCCGCGAACAGGGCGTCGGTTTCGGTGGGGAAGCCGGCGATCAGGTCGGCGCCGATGGCGATGCCGGGACGCAGCGCCCGGGCGCGGTCGATCGCGGCTCGGGCGTCGGCGCAGGAATGCCGCCGCTTCATTCGCTTCAGGATCAGGTCGCTGCCGGCCTGGAGCGACAGGTGCAGATGCGGCATCAGGCGTGGCTCATCGGCCAGCAAGTGCCACAGATCGTCATCGATGGCCGCCGGATCGAGCGAGGACAGCCGCAGCCGGGGCAGGTCCTGGACCTGCGCCAGCAGCCGCCGCACAAGCTGGCCGAGCGTGGGAGAGCCCGGCAGGTCGGGACCGTACGAGGCGATGTCCACCCCGGTCAGCACCACCTCCCGGTAGCCGACCTCGACCAGCTTACGCACCTGCGTCACCACCGCGCCCATTGCCACGCTGCGCGAGGGGCCGCGGCCGAACGGGATGATGCAGAAGGTGCAGCGATGGTCGCAGCCCTGCTGCACCTGGACGAACGCCCGCGTGCGGCCGGCGAACTCGGTGACAAGCTGCGGTGCGGTGTCGCGCGCGGCCATGATGTCGGACACCGCGGACGGTGCGCCGGGCGCCCAGCTTTCCGGCTTCAGCTTGTCCTGGTTGCCGAGCACACGAACGACGTTGGGCAGGCCCGCCCAGGCGGCGGGGTTGAGCTGTGCGGCGCAGCCGGTGACGACGATGCGGGCTTCGGGGTGCTCGCGGGCGGCGCGGCGGATGGCCTGACGGGCCTGGCGCTCGGCCTCGGCGGTGACAGCGCAGGTGTTGACGATGATGGTGTCGGCCGGCGGCGCGCCTTCACCGGCATCGGCGCTGGCGGCGAGTTGGCGCATCACCTCGGATTCGTAGGTGTTCAGGCGGCAGCCGAAGGTGAGCAATTCGGTGGTCATGCCGGATAGGCCTCGAGCAAGACCTCGCCGATGAAGGCGGTTGCGACCGGGCCGGTCATCAGCACGTGCCCGTCGTCGCGCCAGGCGATGGCGAGTTCGCCGCCGTCCAGCAGGATGGTAGCGCTGCGGCCGGTGAGGCCTCGGCGGTTGGCGTTGACCAGGGCAGCGCAGGCGCCGGAGCCGCAGGCCAGGGTCAGGCCGGCGCCGCGTTCCCAGACGCGCAGGCGGATGCGGTCGGGTGCCAGGATCTGGGCGAAGCCGATATTGGCGCGCTGCGGGAACAGGGCGTCGTGCTCTAGCACCGGGCCGAGTTCTTCGACGGGCAGCGCGGCGACGTCGGGCACGAAGAAGGTGGCGTGCGGGTTGCCCATGCTGGCGGCGGCCGGGTCGGCCAGTGGGCCGAGCGCCAGGTCGAGGTGCAATGTGTCCATCGGCCGGGCCAGCGGGATGTCCGCCCAGTCGAACCGCGCCGGCCCCATGTCCACCTGGACCCTCCCGTCGGGCAGCACGTCGGCGGGCAGGTTGCCGGCGATGGTGCGGATGACCTGGTGCGAGCACCCGGTCTCTGCGGCGAGCAAGCTCGCGACGCAGCGTGTGGCGTTGCCGCAGGCGCCGGCCTCGCCGCCGTCCGGGTTGCGGATGCGCATGAAGGCGTCGGCGTTGGAGCCCGGAGGTGGGGGTTCGATGGTGATGAACTGGTCGCAGCCGATGCCGGTGCGCCGGTCGGCCAGGGCGGCGGCACGGGTGGGGGTAAAGCCGAGCGCGCCGGAACGCTCGTCGAACACGACGAAGTCGTTGCCGCAGCCGTGCATCTTGCGGAAGGGGGCGCGCATGGGCCGGATATAGGGCAACGGGGTGAACGAAGTAAGGCCAGGGGCGTTGCCCCTGGACCCCACCAAGGGGCTCTGCCCCTTGGAACCCCGCCAAGGGCGGAGCCCTTGGAACCCTTCACTTGGAGTGGTTGGACGGGAGGGAGGTATGTGACGTGACGGCCTTTGGTGACGCCGTCGCCGTCACCAAAGGCCGTCACGTCACAGGGCAGAGCCCTGGCCTTGCTGCCGCTTTGTCATTGTTCCGTTAGCGCCATGTCGGTAGGGTTGTCAGCAACCACGACGAGCCAACCATGCCGAGTGCGAATTGCCTGGCCGACTACTACTGGGGAGGAACCATGATGCGACGCGTCCTGCATGTGCTGGCAGCGCTGCTGGGCCTGCTGCTGCCGTTACGCGGCCAGGCGCAAACATCCGGTCATGTGCTGGACGAAGCCAGCCGCGCCGGGCGCGACGCGGCGTCGTTCCCGCATGCCGGGGAGGACTATTTCCATGCCATGGATAACGGGGTCGCCCTTTCCCCCGATGAGGTGAAGGGCCGCAACATGTGGATCGTCTGGACCGGCGGCAACGACCGGTTCTGGGACACCATGACCGCGACCACCTTCGGCGCCTTCGACCTGCTGAAGGTGGTCACGTCGCACCCTGGCCAGAAGACCAATCGCGATTTGCGCTGGTCGTATCTCGGGGTGATCAACGAACCCTGCTTCGACGCGCCAACTGGTCCCGATCCGAAGCGCTTCGGCCTGTGGCTCGACACGCGCCGGGCCGACTGCCCGGCCGACCCGTTCGAGGACGCGACGAAATATCCCGGTGTCCAGATCGGCGCGCGCGGCCGTACCGTGCCGGTCGGGCTCGTACTATGGATATGCGTCCGGCATCGTCGGTCTGCGCTTGTTCCCCAACCCGGATTTCGACGAGCAGGCGGCGCGCGATTGGGACCCCGAGCGCTATTACACCGACCCATCCTACTACAATCGCAAGGACCTCGTGCGGCCGTACCGCGTCGGCATGTCCTGCGGCTTCTGCCATGTCGGGCCGAGCCCGTTGCATCCGCCGGCGGACCCGGCGCATCCGGATTTCGCCAGCCTCAGCTCCTCGGTCGGCGCGCAGTACCTGTGGGTGGACCGGCTGTTCGTCTATAATGCCGGGCAGGACAATTTCATGTACCAGCTCGTGCACACCTATCGGCCGGGCACCATGGATACGTCACTGGTCTCCACCGACAATATCAACAACCCGCGCACGATGAACGCGATCTATAACCTGGGTCCGCGGCTGCAGCAGGGATTGCGCTGGGGCCGCGAGACCCTGGGTGGCGGCGAAGTCAACAACAAGCAGTTCAACGACTTCGTCTCCAGCGGTCCGCTGACGCAGTTCTTCGTCAAGCCGCACACGGTTTGGACGCCGCGCGTGCTGAAGGACGGATCGGATTCCGTCGGGGCGCTGGGTGCCTTGAACCGGGTCTATATCAACATCGGGTTGTTCAGCGAGGAATGGCTGCTGCATTTCAACGCCGTGCTGGGCGGCAAGCCGATCAGCCCGATCCAGATCGCGGTGGCGGAGAAGAACTCCAGCTACTGGAAAGCGACCGAGGCCGGTACGCCCGACATGGCGCTGTTCTTCCTGAAGGCGGCACAGCCGGATCGCTTGCAGGACGCGCCGGGCGGCAAGGCGTATCTCAAGGCCGACCAGGCCGACGCTGGATCGCGGCAAGACGGTGTTCGCCGACACCTGCGCGCGTTGTCATTCCAGCAAGGCGCCGACGCCGGCTGAGGGCCTCGATCCCGCCGGCTGTGCGGGGCCTGGCTACCTGCAATGCTGGAACAAGTATTGGGCCTGGACCAAGACCGACGACTACAAGAGCAAGATGCGCGACATCGTGCGCGCTCCCGATTTCCTGCAAGACAACTTCATGTCCACCGAGGCGCGCGTGCCGGTGACGCTGCTGCAGACCAACGCCTGCAGCCCCCTGGCGAGCAATGCGCTGGCCGGCAATATCTGGGACAATTTTTCGTCCGACTCCTATAAGTCGCTGCCTTCGGTCGGCAGCGTCACGGTGTACGATCCGTTCACCGGCGATCCGACGCAATACAAGATGCCGGCGGGGGGCCGCGGCTTTACGCGCCCGCCGTCGCTGATCGGTCTCTGGTCCACCGCGCCGTTCCTGCTCAACAACAGCCTCGGGCCGTTCAACCAGGATCCGTCGGTGGATGGCCGGATGCGCGTGTTCCAGGCCTCGATCGAGCAATTGCTGTGGCCGGAGCGGCGCGACAAGGATGCCGTGCTCGGCGACAAGGTGCCCGGCGTGATCGATCGCACCACCACGCGCAGCACGATCACCATCCCGGTCGGCTTCGTGCCGGAGATCCTGCGGCCGCTGAGTGGACCGTTGCACGCGATCGCCTCGCAACTGGTCGATGCCGACGGCAATATCACCCTCGGCCCGATCCCGGCGGGCATTCCGGTGAACCTGCTTGCCAATCTGCAGCCGCTGCCGGAAAGCAAGGATCCGGTGGTGATCGCAGAGCATGTGGGGCGGGTGCTGACCGTCCTGCTGCGGCTGAAATACGATCTTGGGTCGTTGCCGGCGGACGCTACCGACCAGCAACTGCGTGCCCGCTTTGCCAACCTGATCGGACCGCTGCTGTCGCTGAGCAAGTGTCCCGACTTCATCGTCAACCGCGGCCACTATTTCGGCACCGGCCTGTTCAGCCAGGAACCGGCGCTGAGCGACGCCGACAAGCTGGCGCTGATCGAGTTCCTGAAGACGTTCTGATCCGGGGTTTGGGCATGCCGCAAGCTGACTGCGACTACATCGTCGTCGGCTCCGGTGCTGGTGGCGGCACGTTGGCTGCGCGGCTGGCCGAGGCCGGCCATTCGGTCGTGCTGCTGGAGGCCGGCGGCGACCCGCGCAGCAGCGGCGGCGAACGGCTGCCGGAAGACTACGATGTGCCGGCATTCCATTCGTTCGCGTCGGAAAACCCTGCGATGCGCTGGGATTTTTTCGTGCGGCACTATGCCGACGAGGCGCAGCAACGGCGCGATCCGAAGCTGGTGAACGACGGCATCTACTATCCGCGAGCCGGCACTCTGGGCGGCTGCACCGCGCACAATGCGATGATCCTGATCGCGCCGCCGGATGGAGATTGGGATGAAATCGCCGCGCTGACCGGGGACGCGTCGTGGCAGGGTGCTGCGATGGCGCAGTATTTTCGCCGCATCGAGGCGTGCCGCTACCGACCCGAAGCACGCGACGCGGCAAGGCTTGGGATCGACCGGACCGGTCACGGCTGGAACGGTTGGCTATCGACCGAACGGGCCTTGCCACGCCAGGTGTTCGGGGACGAGGCGCTGCTGCGAGCGCTGTTGCAGTCGGCGGCGGCAGACATCGGCACTGACGGCCATGCGCTGGAGGATGTGTGGCAGCTTCTGGAGGCGCAGGGCGACCCGAACGACCGGGCGCTGCGTCAGTCGGCTGAGGGCGGTGTGTGCTACACGCCGCTCACCACCGCGAACCACCAGCGTGTTGGCACGCGCGAGCGGTTGCTGGACGTTGCGGCACGTTATCCGGACCGCCTGCGCATCGAGCTCGATGCGTTGGCGACCTGCGTCTTGTTCGAAGCGAGCAATCGGGCTGTTGGCGTCGAATACCGCAGCGGTGCTCGGCAATATCGCGCCGCGCCGGGGGCGAGTGATGTGGTTGGGGAAATCCGCCAGGTGCACGCTGCGCGCGAGGTGATCCTCGCGGGCGGCGCGTTCAACACGCCGCAGTTGCTGATGCTGTCGGGCATCGGCCCGTCCGCCGATCTGGCGCAGCACGGCATCGCAGTGCGCGTCGACCTGCCTGGCGTCGGGTGCAATCTACAGGATCGTTATGAAGTGGGTGTGGTCAACCGCATGGCGCGGCCCTGGACCGTGCTTGATGGCGCGCGGTTTGCCGCGGACGATCCGCTGTACCGGGCCTGGGCGGCGGACCGCAGCGGCATGTATATCTCGAATGGCGCCGCGCTGGCCGTCGCATCGTCCTCATCGCCACAACGCACGGTGCCGGACCTTTTCTGCATGGCGTTGCTGGCGCGGTTCGCCGGCTATGTGCCTGGCTACGCCCAGGAGATCGCGGCGCATCAGGACTATCTGACCTGGGCGGTGTTGAAGGCACATACCAATAATCGTGCTGGCGCGGTGACGTTGCGCTCGGCCGACCCGTGCGATCCGCCGCTGGTGAACTTCCATTATTTCGAGGAAGGCAGCGACACCACCGGCGAGGATTTGCGCGCCGTCGTCACCGCGATCCGCGCGGTGCGCCGCATGACCGCGCCGCTGTTGCGCGACGGCACCATCGCGGCCGAGGAATTGCCGGGTCCCGACTGCATCAGCGACGACGCGCTTGCTGCCTATGTGCGCGATAATGCCTGGGGCCATCACGCATCGTGCAGTTGTGCGATCGGACCGCGCGAGGCCGGCGGCGTGCTGGACAGCGCGTTCCGGGTGCATGGCACGCAGGGATTGCGGGTGGTCGATGCGTCGGTTTTCCCTCGCATTCCGGGCTTCTTCATCGCCTGCGCGATCTACATGGTCGCAGAGAAGGCGGCCGATGCGATCCTGCGGGAGATTGGCCCATGCTAAGATGGATCGGGCGGTGGTCGTGCCGGGTGCTGGGGATATCGCTGCTGCTGGTGCTGCTGGTGGGAGGCTATCTCTATTACGACTTCATGCACGGCGATGACGCCGAGAGCTTCTTCGGCGATCCGGTCAAGCAGTTCAAATACGGCTCCACCGGCGGCGATCGGCTGGCGGGCATTCCGGTCGGCATATTCAACGCGCTGCCGGCGCTCTGCCGCGATTATCTGCCGGGGGATGGGTGGCAATCGCTCGGCTTCATCTATGAACCGGGGATGGACCGGCCGATCGGGACCTCGAAACGGCGCACCTTTGGTTTCGAACGGATCGGGCTGAATTGCGCGCTGTGCCATGTTGGCACCTACCGAACATCGCCTGACGGCAAGCCTGTGGTGGTCGTTGGGATGCCGGCGCATCGGATGGACCTTGGTGCGTTCACCCGCTTCCTGACTTCGTGCGCGGCGGATGAGCGGTTCAATCCGTGGCAGGTGATCCAGGCGGCGGAGCGCGGTGGCGCACATTATTCGCTGATCGAGCGGTTGCTGCTGCAATACGTTGCCGTGCCGGCGATGCGGGAGGCGCTGATCTTTGCGCGGTTCCGGTTCCAGTTCCTTGATCACGAGGTGACCAGCGGGCCGGGGCGTTTCGACACGTTCGGGCCGGAAAAGGCGCTGCTGAACTGGCCGCAGGACCGGCTGCCGGAGAGCCAGCGCACCGGCATTGTGGATTTCCCGTCGCTGTGGCTGCAAGGTCCGCGCGAGGCGGCGCACATGCATCTGCACTGGGACGGCAACAACGACTCCGTCGCGGAGCGCAATCGGAGTGCCGGTTTCGGCACCGGCGCGGTGCCGACGCTGGCCGATCGGCCGTCGTTCGCGTTTACGGCCGCGTGGCTGCTAACTCCGGCGAACCATCCGCCGCCGTTTCCGTTGCCTGTTGACGCGGCGCGCGCGGCGCATGGCAAGGCGTTGTATGGCAGCTATTGCGCCGGGTGCCATGGCGCCAGCGGCACCGATTTCACCGGCAGCCATGTCGGCCAGCCGGATCCGATAGAGCATGTGCGGACCGATCCGTGCCGGCTGGACAATTACACCGATGCTCTCGCGGAAGAGCAGGGGAATTTGTACGCGGCGTATCCGGATGAGAGGTTTACGCATTTTCGCAAGACGCATGGTTATGCGAACATGCCGCTGGATGGCATCTGGTTGCGCGGACCGTATTTGCATAACGGGTCGGTGCCGACGGTGCGCGATTTGCTCAACCCGGCCGCACAACGGCCGGCGGTGTTTTATCGCGGCAACGACGTGCTCGATGCGGCGAAGTTGGGTTTCGTGTCGGATCAGCCGGCGGCGAGTGGTCCGGCGTATTTCCGCTACGAAACGCGCTGCGCCGACGATCCGGCGATCTGCGCCCGGGCGGCCAATCCGGACAACCGGCATGACGACAATGTCTGCGTGCCTGGACCATGGGCGGGCAACAGCAATCGTGGGCACGAGGGTGCGGACTATGGCACCGATCTGCCGCCCGAGGACAAGGACGCCATCGTCGAATACCTGAAAACCTTCTGAGGGCGGCATTATGGCCTCGCGACGCATCTGGATCCGCCGTCTGTCGATCGTGCTGATCGCCGTGGTCGTGCTCGCGGGGGCGTCAGGCGGTGTCGTGTGGTGGAAATTTTTCAAGATCACACCGCAGGATTTCGGCGACGATGCGGCGGCGCGGTTCAAGTACGGCTCGCTGGGCAACGAGTTGCTGACCGGTATCCCCTATCCGATCTTCATGATTCTGCCGCGCGTGTTTCCGGACCTGGTCGCGCAGTACGCCACCGAAGGTTACGGACCCGACAAGGCGGCGTTCGGCGGTTACGGGGCGTTCGGTTTGGCGTGGGAGCAGGGGGAGAGGTTGCCTGTCGGGTTGTCGATAAAGCACGTGGGGTATGACAGGGTGACGCTGAATTGCGCGCTTTGCCATACGGCGACCTATCGGCTCAGTGACAGCGACGATCCGCACTTTGCGGTTGGCGGACCGGCGCACACGTTAAATCTCATTGGGCTGCTGCACTTTCTGATCGCGGCGGCGAACGACCGGCGATTTACCGCAGCGCGGCTGATGCCGGAGATTGCACTGAATTTCCCGCTCGATTGGCTGGACTGGCAGATTTATTCCTACGTTCTGATTCCGCAGACGCGGGCGGCGCTGAAGTTGGCAGAGCATGAACTGGGTTGGACAAAGACGCGGCCGGCCTGGGGACCAGGGCGCGACGACGCGTTCAATCTGCCGAAGTTCATACTGACCCAGACGCCGTGGGACGACACGGTGGGCAATGTGGATTTTCCGGCGGTGTGGCAATTGGCGAACCGCGACGGCGGCCTGCTGCATGTCTCTGGAGAAGCGAAGACGGTGTACGCGGTGAGTGCGACCTCGGCCTTCGGTGTCGGCGCATTGCCGGACGGGCAGTTCGAGGCGGTCAACAAATGGCTGGTCGGGTTCGTGGGCAAGTTGGCGCCGCCGGCCTTTCCGGGAACGATTGATCGCACATTGGCGGCACGGGGCGGCGCCCTGTTCGCCAGCCAGTGCGCGGCCTGCCACGCGGCCGGCGGCGCGCGCACCGGGACCGCCATGAAGCTCGACGAGATCGGCACCGATCCGGAGCGTATGCTGACCTGGACGCAGCGCAATGCGGACCGGATGAATTTGGTGACGGCGGCGGCGGGCGTTCGCGATGCGACGTTGCAAGGTGCACAAGGTTATGTGGCACGGCCGCTGGTCGGGGTGTGGGTGCTAGGGCCCTATCTGCACAACGGGGCGGTGCCGACGCTGTGGGATCTGCTGTCGCCGCCGGCGCAACGGCCTGCGGTATTCTGGCGCGGCTATGATGTGCTGGACCAGGTGAAGGTCGGCTTCGTCTCGACCGGGCGGGCGGCGGAACGCAACGGCTTCCGGTTCGACACCAGCCTGCGGGGCAACGGCAATGGCGGGCACGCATACGGCACCGATCTGGGCGATGACGACAGGCGGGCGTTGATCGAGTACTTGAAAACTCTGTAGTGCTGCGAGCGGCGGTCAGAACTGCAAGGCGAAGTGGAACAGCCGATCCTTCTCGCCATAGACGGGGCCCATATACAGGCCAGGGCCGATCAGCCGGATTTCATCGCGGATCCAGCGGGCGACCAGGGAGGTTTCGGAATAGTCGAGGACGATGCATTCCTTGGCGTCGAACCAGCTTGCGCCCTTGTAGACCTTGGCGATCACCGCGTTCAGGCCGAATGGCAGGATCTTGTTGCGCAGCGTTCCGGTGGCGGGATCGAACACCTTGCCTTGCCAGGCGAAGCGGTTGATCGCCTCGGCGATCAGGGCGCTGTAGGTGGTGCCGGAGGCGATGATCGCGGTGCCGGCTCCCTCACCGGTTGGAATGTCGCCGGGTGGGCTGGCGGTGAACAGCGCATCCAGGTCGGCTTGCGACATCGCCAGCAATTGCTGAACGGTTGGTGCCATCGCCGTGAGCCTCCGTTTCGCGGCTATACTCTCTGGAGCAGGAGGGGCGGCGTCAAGCATAATCCGGACGGAAGCAAGGCCAGGGGCTTTGCCCCTGGACCCCACCAGAGGGCTCGGCCCTCTGGAACTCCCGCCAAGGGCGGAGCCCTTGGAACCCTTCACTTGGAGAGGCTGGACGGGAGGAGGTCATGCGACGCGACGGCCGTCACCGAAGGCAGTCGCGTCGCATGACCTCCTCCCGTCCAGCCTCTCCAAACGGACGGATTGCAAAGGCTCAGCCTTTGCTGGGGGGTTAGGGGGGCAAAGCCCCCCTGACGGTCCAGGGCAGAGCCCTGGCCTTGCTTCCTTCCCGCGCCTTGCGCGCCCGCCGGCTCGTCGCTATACCCCCGCGCCTGTCTGCGCGCCGGGCCTGGAAGGGCATGCCCGGCCGCGACCGCTTGCCAACCCTAGGGCAAGCTCCGACCAGAAGGAGATCAAAATGCCCAAAGCGAAGACCAAGTCGTCGGTCAAGAAGCGATTCAAGATCACCGCGACCGGCAAGGTGCTGGCCGGCCCCGGCATGAAGCGCCATGGCCTGATCAACCGCTCGCAGAAGGCGAAGCGGAGCAATCGCCGCACGCAGGTATTGACGCCCGAGGATGGCCGCACTGTGAAGCAGTGGGCCCCCTACGGTTTGCGGTAAGGAGAATCCGCCATGGCACGCGTCAAGCGCGGCACTACCACCCACGCCCGGCACAAGAAAGTCCTGGAGCAATCCAAGGGTTTTCGCGGCCGCACCTCCACCACCCTGCGCGCGGCACGGGAGCGGCTGGAGAAGTCGCTGCAATACGCCTACCGCGACCGCCGCAACAAGAAGCGCGAGTTCCGCGGGCTGTGGATCCAGCGCATCAACGCCGCGGTGCGTGAACACGGCCTGACCTACTCTCGATTTATCGCCGGGCTGAAAAAGGCCGGCATCGAGATGGACCGCAAGGTGCTGGCCGCGATCGCCTACGACGATGCCGCGTCGTTCGCGGAGATCGTCAAGAAGGTGCAGGCCGCCCTCTAATTTCGTCCACCGTCCGCGGATAGGACAGGGGCCGCCTGACCCGGGCGGCCCTTTGCATGGTGCGAGAGACCATGACCGACGATCTGCAAGCCCTTCAGGCGGAGACCGACGCCGCGCTCGCCGCCGCCACCGACCTGCGTGCCTGGGATGCGATCCGCATCGCGGTGCTCGGCCGCAACGGCAAGCTCACCGCGTTGCTGCGCGACATGGGCAAGATCCCCGCCGAGCAAAAGCGCGAACGGGGCGCAGCGCTGAACCGGCTGAAGGACGCACTGACCGAGGCGATCGAGGCCCGGCGCCGCGCGTTGGACAGCGGCGACTCGACGCGCGCATCGCCGCCGAGGGCATCGACCCCACGCTGCCGCCTCGGCCGCGCGAGACCGGACTGATCCATCCGATCAGCCGCACCATCGAGGAAATCGCAGCGATCTTCGGCGCCATGGGCTGCACCATCGCCGAGGGCCCGGATGTCGAAAGCGATTGGTACAACTTCACCGCGTTGAATATTCCGCCGCACCATCCGGCGCGCGCCGACCAGGATACGTTCTATCTGCCGCCGCGCGGCAACGAACCGCCCCCGGTGCTGCGCACGCAGACCTCGCCGGTGCAGATCCGCACCATGCTGACGCAGAAGCCGCCGATCCGGGTCATCGTCATCGGCCGTACCTATCGCGCCGACCACGACGCGACGCACTCGCCGATGTTCCACCAGTGCGAAGGCTTGGTGATCGATCGCGACCTGACGCTGGGTCACCTGAAGGGCACGCTGATCGATTTTCTCCGGACGTTCTTCGGTATTGCTGACCTGCCGGTGCGGTTCCGGTCTTCGTATTTCCCCTTCACCGAGCCGTCGATGGAAGTCGATATCGGCTGGAACCGCCGCACCGGCGAACTCGGCAAGGGCGACGACTGGCTGGAGATTCTTGGTAGCGGGATGGTGCACCCTCGGGTGCTGGCGAATTGCGGCATCGATCCGCGCGAGTGGCAGGGCTTCGCCTGGGGCATGGGCGTCGAGCGCATCGCCATGCTGAAGCACGGCATCACCGACCTGCGGCCGTTCTTCGAATCCGACATCCGCTGGCTGCGGCATTATGGTTTCTCGCCGCTGGCGCCGACCATGCTGCATGAAGGGGTGTGAGCGATGAAGTTCACACTCTCTTGGTTGAAGACGCATCTCGAGACCGACTCGCCGCTGCCCGACATAGCCGCGACGTTGACGCGGATCGGGCTGGAACTGGAAGGCGTCGAGGATCCGGCGCCGGCTTGGCGACATTCCGCATCGCGCGCGTCGTGGAAGCGGTACAGCATCCGAACGCCGACCGGCTGCGGGTCTGCACGGTGGATACCGGCGAGGGCATCGTCTCCGTGGTGTGCGGCGCGCCGAATGCGCGCACCGGCATGAAGGGCGTGTTCGCGGCGCCGGGCAGTTTCATTCCGGGTACGCAGGCGACGCTGCGGGTGGGGGAAATCCGTGGCGTGCAGAGCGCCGGCATGTTGTTGTCGGCGCGCGAGATGGGGCTGGGCGAGGACCATAGCGGCATCGTCGATCTGCCGGAGGATGCGCCGGTCGGGGTGCCCTATGTGCGTTGGGCCGGGCTCGACGATCCGGTGATCGAGGTCAACGTCACGCCCAATCGCGGCGATTGCTTTTCGGTGCGTGGCATTGCACGCGATCTGGCGGCCGCCGGCATCGGCACACTGAAGCCGTGGCAGCCGGCGCGGGTCGAGCCTCGGTTCGACGCGGGGCCGCGCTGGCGGATCGAGTTTCCCGAGGCGTGCCCTTGGATTCTCGGGCGGACCGTGCGCGGGGTGAAGAATAGTCCGTCACCGAAATGGTTGCAGGACCGGCTGACCTCGATCGGGTTGCGGCCGATCAACGCTTTGGTGGACGTGACGAATTTCTTCACCGTGGATCTGGGCCGGCCGCTGCATGTGTTCGACGTAGGGAAACTGACCGGGGACGTGCTGGCGCTGCGCCGCGGCGCGGGCGAGACGTTCCGGGCGCTGAACGGCAAGGATTACACGGCGACTTCCGAGGATTGCGTCATTGCGGATGCCGCCGGCGTGCAATCGATGGCAGGCGTGATCGGCGGCGAAGCGACAGGGTGCGACGAGTCCACCACGACGGTCTTCGTCGAATGCGCGCTGTTCGATCCGGTGCGCGTGGCGCTGACCGGGCGGCGACACCAGGTGGTCTCCGATGCGCGGCAGCGCTTCGAGCGCGGCATCGATCCGGCGCTGATGCCGGATGCGGTGGAGGCGGCCACCGCGATGATCATGGAATTGTGCGGCGGCGAGGCGGGCACGGTGACCGAGGCCGGCGCGCAACCTGCCTGGCAGCGCGACGCCACCATGCGGTTCGCGCGAATCGCCTCGTTTGGCGGTTCCGACATTTCGGCGGGCGAATCGGTGGAATCATTGCGGCGTCTTGGCTTCGGCGCGCGGCACTGCGACGCCGAGAAGGTCACGGTCGCGGTGCCGTCATGGCGCAATGACATCGCCGCGCCGGTGGTGCTGAATCAGGCGCCGGGGCTCGATCCAGCGGTGGCGGCGGAGACTGCGGCGGGCTGTGTCGAGATCGAACCGGAATGCGACCTGATCGAGGAGGTGCTGCGGCTACGCGGGTTGGATGCCGTGCTGGCGGTATCGCTGCCGCGCGCGTCGCCGGTGCCACTGCCGACGCTGACCTCGCATCAGCAGCGTGCGGAACTGGTGCGGCGCACTTTGGCAGCGCAAGGCCTCGCGGAGTGCGTCACATTCAGCTTCATGGCTGCGGCCGACGCGGCACTGTTTGGCGCTACGCCGGATGCGTTGCGGCTAAGCAATCCGATCGCGTCCGATCTGGACCAGTTGCGGCCGACGCCGATAGCGACGCTCGTGCTGGCTGCAAAGCGCAATGCGGCGCGCGGCTGGGGTGATGTGGGGCTGTTCGAGTTGGGGCCGGAATTCTCGGTGGATGCGCCGGAGGGGCAAGCCCTGGTTGCTGCCGGGGTGCGCGCGGGAAATACGCCGCGGCATTGGGCAACGCCGGCGCGCGCGGTCGATGCGTTCGATGCGAAAGCGGATCTGTGGGCGGCGCTGGCGGCGCTGGGTGCGCCGATCGATGCGCTAATGGTGTCGGCCGATGCTCCGGCGTTCTATCACCCGGGGCGTTCAGGCCAGGTGCGGCAAGGGCCGAAGACGGTGGTTGGGAGTTTCGGCGAATTGCATCCTCGGGTGTTGGCCGTGCTCGACATGACCGGGCCGGTGGCGGCATTCGCGTTGAATCTGGATGCCGTGCCGGAGCCGAAACGGCGCCGCCGCGTGGCGCCGGACTTGCCACAGTTCCAGCCGGTGCGGCGCGATTTCGCGTTTCTGGCGGATGCTGGCGTTAGCGCCGATGCGGTGTTGCGCGCCGCGCGCGGTGCGGAACGCACGCTGATCGCCGGGGTGTCGCTGTTCGACGCGTACCAGGGCGAGAAGTTGCCCGAGGGGAAGAAGTCGCTGGCGATCGAGGTGGTGTTCCAGCCGCGCGAACGCACGCTGACCGACACGGAAATCGAGGCCGCAAGCCAGAAGGTTATTTCCGCGGTGGTGAAAGCGACCGGCGCGACGTTGCGATAGTGGGCTGCGATTGGCATCGGTAAGCAAGTAATCAAGCGGACACGGAGTTTAGCGGAGTTCGCACCGAGTTGCGCTGAGAAAGAAGGTTATCCGTCGTACTGCACGGCTCATTTGGCAGTGCATCACGGCATGAAGAGTCGGTAAGGCGACGCCCAACAATAGCTGCTTCGAGTGTGGCACGGACCAAGCCCACCCCGTCATGGCGGGCGAAGGGCCGCCATCCACGTCTTTCTTGCGTGCCGCATCATAGTCGTGGATGCCGACCTCCGTCGGCATGACGGGGGACACGGCCCGCCGCGCCATCGATCGATTCGTCACTTGTTGGGCGTCGCCTAAGTCTACTCCGAGCCACTCCGTGCGGACTCCGTGACACTCCGTGTCCGCTTGATTATTTGCGCATGACCACCCTCACCAGCGCAGCGCAATCTGCTCTCGGTATTCGCTGCGTGGGCGCACCGTGCCGATGATGGCCGCGTTGGGGTAACCGCTCCCCTGTAGCATGGCGAGGCATGCATCGGCTCGATCAGCGGGAACGCTTGCCAGCAATCCACCGGCTGTCTGCGGATCGAAGATCAGCGGCAGGCGGGCATCGCCGGCAAACGCCTCCGCACCGCGCATCGCCCGCCGGAGGCGCAAATTCTGCGGTTGTATCGAGCTGAAAATGCCCAACCGCACGGTCTCAAGTGCGCCGTCCAGCACCGGCAATGCATCGAGTGAAAGTTCCACATCGACGCCGGATGGCCTTACCATTTCCACCAGATGCCCGAGCAATCCGAAGCCGGTCACGTCGGTGCAGGCGGTGGCGCCATGCTGGTGCAGGCAGCGCGCGGCGGCGCGATTGGATTGCAGCATTGCGGCGAGGGCGGCGTCGATCCAGCGTCCCTTGGCCTTGCCTCGCATGTCAGCCGCGAACAGCGTGCCGGTGCCGAGGGGCTTGGTCAGGATCAACGTATCGCCGGGCCGCATGCCGCCCTTGCGCAGCAGGCGTGCCGGATCGGCGAGGCCGTTGACGGCAAAGCCTATGGCGAGTTCGGCGCCCTCGCCGGTGTGGCCGCCCACCAGCGCCGTTTCGGCCTCGTTCAGCACCTTCAACGCGCCTGCCATGAGTTGTGTCAGCAGGTCCTGCATTTTCGCTTCGAGGCCGAATGGAATGCTGACGATGGCCAGCGCCGATTGCGGCTCGCCGCCCATGGCGAAGATGTCGCCTAGGCTGTGATTGGCGGCGACCTGGCCGAAGACATACGGATCGTCGATGAAGGCGCGGAAATAATCCACAGTGTGCAGCATGATTTTTCCGGGCGGGACCGATGCGGCGGCGGCATCGTCGGGGGCGTCGAGACCGATCAGGATGTCTGGCCTGGCGAACGGCTGTAGTTGTCCGAGCGCCTGATCGAGCATCGTGCTGCCGACCTTGGCGCCGCAACCGCCGCAGCGCATGGCAATGCTGGAGAGTTCCTCGATTGCCGCGGCATTGGCGAGCCCGCGTGCGAGCGCAGGCTGCCGCGTTGCGGTCATTTTCGGCAGTGTGCTGTATTGCTGCATGAAGCGCCGGTCGATCCAATCCTTCCAGCGCCACATGAGGCGGCCTTGCAGGGCCCAGTTGCCGCGCGACGCGACGGCGTATTTGTCGCCTGTCGTGATCAGACCGAGGAATTTTTGTTGTGGCCGGAACGGAACCAGTGCGCGTCCTCGCAGGACTCGCCTGAGGTTTTCGGCAAGCGGCTTGCCCTGGCGGACCGCAAATACGCCGGATTTGGGACGTGGATGCGAGAGCACTGACGCGATGTCGCCAGCGGCGAACACGGACGGATGCGATGTGGATCGCAGTGTGGCGTGGACCGCAACGAAGCCTTGTGGATCCACGGCCAGGCCAGACGAGGCGAGCCACGTTGCGGCGCCGGCAGCGGTCACCCAAAGAATTTCGTCCAGTTGGTAGCGTGCGCCTTGGCCGGTGGTGAGGTATCCTGGTTCGACGTCTGTGGCCGGAGAGTCCGTGATCACCTGCACATTCCGTTGACGCAGGACGTCCTCGAAAATGCGGCGGGTGCTTGGATTGTGGCTGGGCAGGATGACTTCGCTGGCGCTGAACAGATGATAGTGGATGTGGTCGTCGGTGCGACCCTGTTCCGCCAGCGATTGGCGCAGGCGATACTGCACGGCCAGCAAAATCTCGACGCCACCGGCTCCGGCACCGACGACACCGATACGGAGGTCGCCGTGGTGCGACAGGACCCGCGCCAGCATGCTCTCCCAATGGGCGATGAAGCCGTTGATCGGCTTGACGGGAACGACGTTGCCGTGGGCGCCGGGCACATCGGAGGTGCGGGGCGTGGAGCCAATGTCGAGCGAAAGAACGTCGTAACTAACCGGTGGGCGTGTGCGGCAATGGATTAACTGGTTAGTTACGTCGAGGCCGATCGCCTCGTCGTGGTAGAAGCGTGCTTCGGCGAACCGGCATAGCGGGCCGAGATCGATATGCGCCTCGTCAAATGTGTAGTGGCCGGCTATGAGTTCCGGGAGCATGCCGGAATAGGGTGTGTGCCGGTCGCGGCAGATCAGCGTGAGGCGGACGCCGGGCATCGGCCGCATGCCGAAGCGTTTGAGGACTGCGACGTGGCTGTGTCCGCCGCCGACCAGCACGAGGTCTTTGACGACTGGCTGTGTGCCGGGGGTTTGCATCGTTGTTCGCGCGTTGCGGCGGATTAGGTCATGGATGGGCTTGAGGCCATCTATCGCGGACTCGTGCCGCGATAGATGGCCGGGTCAAGCCCGGCCATGACGTTGGGGGCCTTGGGGGGCGGGGGCGGCGTGTCGCGGCATGGGGCGTGCCATGGATGGTGTGCAGTGACGCGGCAAGGGTCACGTGGTCTCGGCCGATTGCTGGCTCAGGAACTGGAGCAGCAAGTCCGCGACTTGCTCGGGTTGCTCTTGCTGCACCCAATGTCCGGCGCCGTCGAGCAGGTGACAGCCGCGGAAGTCGGTGCAGGCGCTTTGCTGCATACGTTCGACGGCGCCGGGATTTTGGTAGACGCCCCAGTCGCTGCTGCCGGCGATGAAGGTTGCCGGGACGTCGATGGTGCGTCCGGAGAATAACTGCAATTCCGCGGTGTCGAGGCCGCCGGTGCCGCGGCGATACCATTGCAGGCCGCCCTGAAAGCCGGTGCGTTGATATTCGTTGCTGTAGACGCGTAATTCGTCATCCGGCAACCAGCGGCAGGCGGCGATTTCCGCGGGTGACGGCATCTCGTGTGCGACGGTGGCCGGCATGTCCTCGTGCAGATCCATGATGTAATAGGTCGGCATCTTCGCGAGTTCCTTGGCGGTCCAGCCTTGCAGTTTGAAGGGCCGGTTCTGGTGCCAGTCGGCGCTTTTGTGGTGATAATAGGCGCGCAGGAAATCATGCACGCCTTGCGGACAGTGCCACATGTCGGCGTTGGCGGGACGGGTCGAGTAGTACCATTGGTAATGCTTGCGAGGGCGATCCAACCGCGCCAGCGCTTCGTGAATGTCGGAAGCGCGCGCAGACGGCGGAACGCCGGCGGAGCGCGCGGTATCGAATGGCAGGGCGGGGGGGCCGGCGAACGGTGCGCTCATCAGCGCGACCGAGCGAAACACATCCGGACGAACCAGCGCACACCATGCGGCGACGGGCGATCCGAAGTCGTGGCCCACCACTGCGGCGACCGAGCGATAGCCGAGCGCGGAGACAAGGCCGATCGCATCGCGCACCGCGTTCAGCAGGCGGAACGATGGCAGGCCGTTGTCTGGCTCGGTGTCCCAGCCGGTGGTGCGGCCGTAGCCGCGCAGGTCAGGTGCAATGACGTGGAAGCCGGCGGCGGCGAGCAGGGGCATGAGCTTGCGCCAGGAGAAGGCGAGCTCGGGGAAGCCGTGCAGTAATAGGATTGCTGGCCGGTTGGGCGTTTCGAAGCCGGCTTCCAGCATGTGAATGCGGAGGCCGTTGATGTCGGGTACGAACCGTGCGCGCAGTCCAGGCGGCAGTGCGCTGGCTTCCAGTGGCAGCAACTCGGGCATGGGTCCCTCCGGCAATGGCGACATGATGCATCGGCGGCACGGAATCGGGAAACGCCAACGATGGCCGGCGACGATTTCGACTCCGTCCGGCGGCGGTGGGGAAAGAGAATTGCACGGTGGTACCGCCACGATATCGTGGTTGTCGCTGAAGCACAGCGGCAAGCAACAACCGAGCTGCGGACAAGTGGGAAACCAAGACGTGCAGCCGCCGTCATCTGGCGTTCGCGGGCGCAAGCCTCGTGGGTTCAGCCGCTTGCGGCAGCATGCCAGCGTTCGCCGCGGCAATGGAGGCGTTCCGCCAGGCCATGCTCGCCAACGATCGCAAGCAGTTGGAGATGCCCTGCGCAGACCGGCTTAATCTATGGCCAGCGGCACTATGTAGCGAACATTACTTGGTCCGCATTCACCGCAAACCACACCGTCATCCCCGCGGAAGCGGGGACCCATGCCGCTTGGGTCCCCGCTTTCGCGGGGATGACGATTCTTTCGCGGGGATGACGATTCTTTCGCGGGGATGACGATTCGTTGCGGCGTCTGCTCCAATCTTTGGCACGTTCCTTGCTGTCCATGCGCAACGAAAATGTGCTCAGGGGACAACAATGGCGCAAGCGGTTCATCCCGTCGACGAGATCCTTCCTGCTCCCAGATTGCTCACCCTTGGCTTGCAGCATGTCCTTGTGATGTACGCGGGTGCGGTCGCGGTGCCGCTCATTCTCGGACGGGCGCTCAAGCTGTCGCCGGAAGATGTCGCCTACCTGATCAGCGCCGATCTGTTTGCCGGCGGGCTAGCAACCCTCGTCCAATCGGTCGGCTTTCCGGGCGTCGGCATCCGTCTTCCAGTGATGATGGGGGTAACGTTCGCCTCGGTCGGTCCGATGCTCTCGATGGCGGGGGCGCCCGATGTCGGACTGCTGGGCATTTATGGATCGGTGATCGCGGCTGGGCTGTTCGCCTTTTTGGTTGCTCCCTTTATCAGCAGGCTCTTGCCGCTTTTTCCGCCAGTTGTGACGGGCACGATCATCCTGGTGATCGGCATCTCACTGATGCGGGTCGGCATCAACTGGGCGGGAGGCGGGCTGCCAACAGTGATCAAGGTCGTCGACGGCGTGCGCGGCGATTTTCCCAATCCTGCGTATGGTCAACTCACCGGCCTCGGCGTTGCCTTGTTCGTGTTGCTGGTGATTCTTGCCCTGGTTCGCTGGGGCCGCGGCTTCGTTGCCAACGTTGCGGTATTGCTGGGCATTGTCGCGGGATCGGTGCTGGCGTCGTTGCTTGGGTTCATGCACTTCGAAAAGGTCGCGGCGGCTGCGTGGATCGACGTCGTGGTACCGTTCCGGTTCGGTATCCCGCAATTCCATTTGGTGCCGATCGTCACGATGTGCATCGTGATGGTGGTGGTGATGATCGAGTCGGTCGGCATGTTTCTCGCGCTCGGCGAGATGACCGGCCGCAACATCGACCAGGCCGCGCTGACCCGCGGTTTGCGCTCCGACGGCGTGGGAACCATGTTGGGCGGCATATTCAACACATTCCCCTACACATCGTTCTCGCAGAACGTCGGCCTCGTGGGCGTCACCGGGGTCAAATCGCGATGGGTCACCGCGACTGGCGGCTGCATCATGGTCGCACTTGGATTGTTGCCAAAAATGGCGTCGCTGGTCGAAGCGGTGCCGCAGGTCGTGCTCGGCGGCGCCGGGCTGGTGATGTTCGGAATGGTCGCGGCGACCGGCGCCCGCATCCTGACGAATGTCGATTTCAGGACCAACCATTTCAATTTGTTCGTGGTCGCGATTTCAACCGGATTCGGCATGATCCCGATGGTAGCGCCCAATTTCTTCCGCCAAATGCCTGATACGCTGCATCCGCTTCTGGAATCGGGCATCCTGCTGGCCGCCGTTGCTTCGGTGTTGCTGAATGTGTTCTTCAACGGGTTGGGCAATACGGAGAATGCCCGGGCGGAGGCGGCGAGGGTGGCGTCTGCCGCGGAGCATGCGTGAGCCGGAGGGAAGGGGCAGGGACGTAACATCCAGGAGTTGGAGCGCGGGGGAGTTGCGGATGGGTGGCGGTGCACAGTGGGCGGGGTCCACGCGTGGCGTTGCGTTAGGGGCGAGAGGATAGTGTGCCGACCCGATCACCCTCACCCTCGGTGCTTCGCACCTCGACCTCTCCCGCTCCCGCGGGAGAGGTTGTGTCGATGCCGCGCCAGGTGAATGCGATGGTGCCCGGGGCGGCGGCGGGGGGAAGTTCGGCGGCGTGGACGCCCAGGCCGGTGTCACGCGTCGGTGTCTCGGTGTGGGTTTGCCCGGCGTCCACGGTCCAGGTGACGACAGACGGCGTGGGCAGCTCGATCCGCAGCACCCGGCCGGGGGCGATCTGCGCGGTGCGCCAGTCGGGGCGCCAGGATGCCACGCGCGGCGGGCGGCGCTCGCGCTGGTAGCGTTGCACGGTTTGCGGCGGCAGGTCGAACACTTCGCCGTCGGCAAGCGAGCGCAGCAGCTTGATGTGTTCTGCATGCGCCCATAACAGCGGCATCGCCGAGCCGCTCGGGCCGCCGGGTAGCAACTCCAGTTCCGGCAGCGGCGGGCCGTCCCACACTTGCTCGGGCAGCAGCTTGCCGGGGCTGGCGCTGGCTTCCAGGACCGTCAACAAACGGGCGGCTTCCGCCTTGTGGCCGGCCAGCAGTTCGTAATGCGCCCGCTCGCCGGCCAGCAGCGGCCAGACCCGGCCGATACCGGTGCCGTCGAACGGCCGGCCGTCCGCATGCTCGCCGTAGCCGTCGCCATTGTAGCGGCGCCAGCCGGGGCCGGTCGGCAGTTCCTGGCGCAGCACGTGATCGATCACCTTCACGCTGTCGACGATGCGGGGATCGTCGGCGCGGCGCAGGCCGAAGCGCACCAAGGCCAGCGCGTCGGTGCTGACCAGGGCATCGGCGGGGACGTCCGCGTTGCGGATGTCGCGGTTGCGTACTTCCACGATGGCGTGCGTCGCGGCCCGCGCTTCGCCCGGCACCGGCGGGGTTACGCGGAGGTAGTAGCCGGTCACACCGGCCTCGCGCGCCAGATCGGTGCCGGTCACGTACAGCCAGTCCTCGATCTGCGCCTCCCACGCGTCCGCCGTATCGCGCAGGAAGGTCGCCATGTCGTTCGCCGCAGCGCCGGTCTCGATGTGTTCGGCCAGGTCGGCGGCAACGAGCAAACCGGCGATCTCGGCGGCGAGGGTGTAGGGGGTGTAGCCGGCGTTCTCCTCCCAGCGGTCCTGGTTGGTGGTGGGTCCGTTGCGCACGATAAAGCCGGCGGCAGCGCGGACCATCGGCCAATAGTGGGCAGCATCGGGCGGGGCACGGCGCCGGACCGCCATGCCAGGTCCAGCAGCAGGATCGGCAGGGCACACTCGTCGAGTTGCAGGCCGTGCCAATACGGCTTGCCATCGAGCCAGCAGTTCTGCGGCCAGGAGCCGTCCGCCTCCTGCACGGCGCGCAGGTAGCGCAACACGCGGCGCACCTCATTGGCGGCGCCACAGGCCATGAAGGCGCCCGCGGTCTGCACCAGGTCGCGGGGCCAGACCAGGTGGTAGCCGCCCAGGTCGTTGTCGCCCTTGCTGGCGCCCCAGGGGATCGACAGGCTGGCGATCAGGCCGCCGGGAAAGTTGGGCGTCTCGTGCGAGCGCAGCACGGCGGTGCTGACGCGATAGGTGTTGTGTCCGTCCGACCGCCGGTCCAGCGAGCGCAACCCGGCCTGCCAGGTGCGCCAGCCCGCGGCGTATTCCTCCACGATGCCGGTGAACACGGTTTGCAGGCTGGAGCGGACGTGGAACGCCGCCTCCGCCGGGCTGCGGCCGAAGCCGAGCGCCAGGCGGATCGGCGTATCGGGGGCCACCGCCAGTTCGGCGGTCAGCGCGACGTTGCCGTCGGCGGCGCGGTCCCAGAGGTCCGCCAGGTGGCCGTGGCCATGCAGTTGCTGCCAGCCGTCGGATACGCCGACGAAGCCGACAGCGCGGGCGAGACAGGGCGGGTCGGAAGCCAGGGCGAGCACGGTGCCGCCGCCCTCGGCGAACAGCATAGGGGAGCCCTTGTAATCGCCGATCCAGCCGGTGTTGTGCGCTCCGCCGTTGACCAGGTGCGGCGAGAGCAGGGCGAAGAGGCGCAGTGGGGGGCCTTGCAGGATGTCGAGGCGGATTTCCTGGAGGACGACGTCGTGGCGGGGGTCGGCGACGATGCGCTTGGCGATGCGAAAGCGGCCGCCGACATGGGTGCTGACGATGTCGAACGCCGGCACCCCATCCTCCAGCGTGGAGGTCTCGAACGTGCAGTCGCGCTTTTCCTCGGCGAAGAAGCCTTCCCCGTCGGTGACGATCAGGCCGAAGTCGCGGGTGCAGGCCTGGTCCACGCGGGGGTAGTAGATCTCGTTCAGGATGCCGTGGCTGACGGTGAACCAGACGCGGCTGACCGGCGACAGGGCGCTGCCGACCCCGGTCTTCGCCGACGAGGTCCAGCGTGCCTCGATACCGGGCCAGCCTGGTGCGTCCGCCACGTTGCCTCCTGTGCGTTGCCTGCCGGGACGCTATATCCTCTGGTCATCGATCACTGGGAATCAACCGCGGGACCATGGCAGGACATTCACAGTTCAAGAATATCATGCACCGCAAGGGTGCGCAGGACGCGCGGCGCGGCCGGCTGTTCGCCCGGCTGATCCGGGAGATCACGGTTGCGGCGGGGCAGGGGCTGCCCGACCCGGCGGCCAACCCTCGGTTGCGGGCCGCGGTGGCGGCGGCACGCGAGGCCAACATGCCGAAGGATACGGTGGACCGCGCGATCAAGAAGGCGTCGGGCGGGGCGGGGGACGCTAATTACGTGGAGGTGCGGTACGAGGGCTACGGCCCGTCCGGCGTCGCCGTGATCGTCGAGGCGCTGACCGACAACCGGAACCGGACCGCGTCGGATGTGCGCTCGGCGTTCGCCAAGCATGGCGGGGCGCTGGGGGAGACCAACTCGGTCAGCTTCCTGTTCTCGCGGCTGGGGGTGGTGGACTATCCGGCCGCTGCCGGGTCGGCGGACGACATGCTGGAGGCGGCGATCGAGGCGGGGGCGGACAATGTCGAGAGCGATGCGGACGGGCACGAGGTGACCTGCGCGCCGGACGATTTCTTCGCGGTGCGGGATGCGCTGGAGGCGCGGTTCGGGCCGCCGGAGAACGCCAAGGTGGAGTGGCGGCCGAGCACCAGCGTGACGCTGGACGAGGACCGCGCGGCGACGGTGCTGAAGCTGCTGGAGGCGCTGGAGGACAGCGACGACGTGCAGAACGTGTATGCGAATTTCGATATTCCGGAGGAGGTGATGGCGCGGCTGTCGGCGTAGTGCGCGTTGCACGTCGCCTTAGGGCTCGAAGCCTGAGAATATTCTAGATGATATTTGATGGAGAGCGACATGGCTCAATGGCACGCAGCGGATGCGGAAGAGCGCTTCATCGAACTGGTGGAAGCTGCTTCTGGCGGTCGGCAGATCATGAGCCAACGGCAAACTGCATACAAATCGTATGGTCGCTACCTTCGCCACCGGCGACGTCATGCGGCCGCTCACGCTGGCGGATGCAAGCGCGTGTCGAGGGCGAAGGCTTCCTGTGCCATCGCATCATAACAACCCTTGGCCTTTGCCGGATCGAATATCATGGTCCAACTGTGGACCGATACCACGCTCGGGATCAGGGCGAACGGATGCGCTTTCAGAATGACGTCGCCGAACGCCTGTTGGCCGGCGCTGACGGCGCCGGGCCTCAGCCAATTCGGGTTCGGCACGTCTGCCGGGGTGATGACGTGCACCTGGTTGACGTCGCTGATTTGCGCCGACGTCAGAACGTGGGCGACGATGTCGAGCGTCCTGAAGGTCTTGTGCACGGCCACCTCGAGGATCGCCGTAGCGGGATCAAGGGCAGCGTAGACGGCCCGCACGCCACGCGAGTTCCAGCGTCCGCCGGCAACATAGCTGCCCTCCCCGCTATCCCACGCGGGTGCAAACTTCGCTTGATCCAGTCTCCAGAAAACCAGCGCGCCAGACCCGAGGGGCGGCGGCAGCGGGGTCACGTGTAGACGCCATACTCGAGCCGCGTCAGGTGATCTTCGAGGGACTCTACGCCAGCCGGCGTAGACAGAAGGTCGATCGGTCTGCGTTGCTCCAGCGCCATCGCGGGGCGCTCCAGCCATTGTTCGGCTTCGGCCTGAGAGCCGAACAGTGCGACCGCCCGTCCGAAGATCTCGGCGAATTTCCAGGTTCGACTGCTCTGTTCGGGGCTCAGCCGCTTGTTGGGGGCATCCTTGCGGCGCTGGTAGGTCCTGAGGCTGATGCCGACGGCTTTCTCCAGGCTGCCGTGGTGGGGCGTGCGAAGAATGGCGACATAATCAACCAGGTGCTTCAGAGCGTGACCCGGGAGACCTTCTTGCAGCAGGTCATGAGCTTCCAGGCGACTACGGATTGAGCGATGCAACGTGCGCCGTCCGCCGAGCAGTTCTACCGTCCGGTTGATAGCGGCATCTTCGACTGCGGCCTGTGCGCCTGCCATGAGGTCGGTCTCGTCACCTGTCGTAAAAAATATGACAGTTGACGCGCTCCGCTTCAAGCGGTGCGGCCACAGGTCCATCGCCGCAGGCCAGACAACCTCGGCCTGGGTGGTCTAGCATCGCCGCATGACCGAGCCGGACGAGCACCCCATCCCCATTCGACTGCCGGGCGGCAGTGCCATTTCCGGCCTGCTGACCGTGCCGGCTGCGGTGCGGGCCGGGTATGTGCTGGCGCACGGGGCCGGGGCGGGCATGTCGCATCCGTTCATGAACTCCATCGCAGTGACCTGCTCGCCGATCGCGGCATTGCCACGCTGCGTTACCAGTTCCCCTACATGGAGCAGGGGTCGCGGCGGCCGGATAGGCCGGCGGTGGCGCAGGAGGCGGTGCGGGCGGCGGTTGGCGTGGCTGTGGCTCGGCTGCCCGGGGTGCCGTTGTTTGCCGGGGGAAAATCGTTTGGCGGCCGGATGACGTCGCAGGCCCAGGCGGAGGCGCCGCTGGCCGCTGTCGAAGGCCTGGTGTTCCTTGGGTTCCCGCTGCATCCCGCCAAGCGCCCGTCGGTCGAGCGCGCACAGCACCTGGCGGCTGTCCGGGTGCCGATGCTGTTCGTGCAGGGCGACCGAGACGCGCTCGCCGAGTATGATCTGATCACGCGCGTTGTCGCGGGGCTGAGGCAACGAGCGACACTGATGACGGTGGCTGACGCCGATCACTCTTTTCACGTGCCGGCGCGGACCGGGCGAACCGACGCGCAGGTGCTGGCGGAGGTTTGCGACGCGGTTGCGGCGTGGATGGCTGAGCGCTGAGCGTGGTTGCCGCGTGGCGATGGGACTTGACCGGGCCGGGGCATCGCCCGCCTCATACACAGGTGATTTACAAGGGACGGTCCGCACAGGGCTGAACCAAGAGAGGGCCTGATGAACGATCCGCCGCCCACTCAGGCGATCGACTGGGAGGGGCGCTATCGTGACGGCGCCACCAGTTGGGAGCGTGCGGGCCTGAACCCAAGCTTCACCGCCTGGCGAGAAGCCGGGACGCTGGTGCCCTGCCGCATCCTGGTGCCCGCCGCCGGGCGCAGCCCCGAACCCGTGGCGCTTGCCGAGGCGGGGTTCGACGTGACGCTGGTCGATGCCTCGCCCACCGCCGTGGCGACGCAGCGCGCCAGGATGGAGCGCCTGCATGTGAAAGCGCACGTGACCCAGGCCGATCTGTTGCTGTGGGGCCCGGCCACACCGTTCGACGCGATCTACGACCAGACCTGCCTGTGCGCCCTGCCGCCTGCCATCTGGCCCGACTACGCGGAGCGGGTGCATCGGTGGCTCCGGCCGGACGGCGCGCTGTTCATCCTGTTCATGCAGTCCACCCGCGCGGGCGGGCCGCCGTTCCACTGCGACCTCGGCCATATGCGGGAGCTGTTCCCGGGATCGAACTGGATCTGGCCTGAAATGCTGTCGGCGACGGTGGCACACTCGCCCGGCATCGCCGAGCAACCGGCGGTGCTGCGGAAGCGCTGAGGAGGGGGGGAGAAAATGGATTTCGAGCCGGCCTTGGAGGCCCGCACGCAAGCGGTGCTCGACAACTGCACCGCCTGCGGCCGCTGCGTGGAGGTGTGTCCGATGCCTGGTCCGGCTGGCCTGGACGCGGCGGATGCGCCCGGGATCGCGGCGGGGGTGCTGGCGATCCTGCGAGGGGAAAGGCCGCCCGAGGCGTCGGCGCGATGGGCGGCGGTGTGTTCGGGTAGCGGGCATTGCATCCCGGCCTGCCCGCACGGGGTGAACCCTCGCTTCATGCTGACCATGGCGCGGCTGGCGGTGCAGCGCCGCCACGACGCTGTCACCCGCCGCAAGGACGGTTTTGCCCGGTTCACCGGCATGACGACCGGCGTGCGGGTGCTGTCGCGCTTGCAACTTCCGCCCGAACTGCTGGCGCGCTTCCGTGCGGAGGACGACGAGACGGACGACGCGCCTCCCGACGTGGTGTTCTACACCGGCTGCAACTTGCTCAAGACCCCGCATATCGCGCTGCTGTGCTTCGACATCATGGACGCGATGGGGCTGCGCTACCGGGTGATGGGTGGGCCGGCGCATTGCTGCGGCGTGCTGCAATTCCGCGCCGGCGACCTGGCGACGTCGGGCCGCATCGCCTACCGCACCGTGGAACGGCTGGGCAGCGCCGGCGGACGGGTGCTGACCTGGTGTCCGACCTGCCAGGTGCAGCTTGGCGAGGTGGTGACGCCCGGACAATCGGACCCGTTGTCGCTGACTCCGTTCCTGCGGTTCCTCGCGGAACGGCTGGACGATTTGCGGCCGCTGCTGCGTTATCCGGTGCCCAAGCGCGTCGGCCTGCACGAACATCCGGGCGTGGCCGGCGTGCCCCAGGCGGCCGAGGCGATCCTGCGCATGATCCCCGGGCTGGAGTTCGTCGATCTGGCGCAGCCTCGGGTTGGCTACATGTGCAACACGCTGAACGCGCTGCCCGAGTTCAAGCGCGAGGTGCATCGCACCCAGTTGCAGGCGGCGGCGGATGCGGGGGTTACGACGCTGGCGGGCATCTACCACGCCTGCCATCGCGAGCTGTGTAGCCACGAACGCGACTGGCCGTTCGAGGTGGTGAATTTTCTCGAGCTGGTCGGCGAGAGCATGGGGCTCACCCGGCCGGACTTGTTCAAGCGGTTGAAGCTGATGCAGGACGTCGATGCGGTGCTGGCCGACGCGGCGCCGATGATCGGAACGCATGGGCTGGACCTGGACGAGGCACGCGCCGTGGTGCTGCGCGACATGCTGGGGGAGCAGCCGCTGCCGTTGGGGCGGTAGGCGCTGGGGGTTCCGGGTGGGGCAAGGGGCTGCGGGAGCCGAGCTTAGTGCTTGTGCGCGAAGGTTTTGGCAGTTTGGCCGAGCGTTGTTTCCGTCTTCCTGAAGCCACGGCCACCTCGTTTGGAAGAGGATCGATCAGTCTCCTCACGATGGACCGCAATGGTTGTCGATAGGTCTCGCATCGTGGTTCGATGCGCATCGTGACTTCAATCTGTTCCAGTCCGCGCTTCCCACGTCAGCGCATTTTCGTCCCGCGTGTTCGCTTGTCATCAATGTGGCTTCGGGTTGTGTTAGTGGCACCCAAGCCCCTCTTCACGTGGTCGATGAAGGCTCGCAGCTTCGGCAGCATTTGCCGGTGGCCGGGATAGTAGAGAAACACGCCCGGCGCCATGGGCGCGAAGGGTTCCAGCACGCGAACGAGTTTCCCCGCTTGCACCGCGACGGCTGCGATCGGCTCGGGCACCTGCGCAAGGCCCAGTCCTGCGACGGCCGCGCCAAGCAATGTGGGCATGTCGTTGGCGATCAAAGGTCCTGCAACGATGACTTCGACTGCCTCGTTGCCGTTGACAAAGGACCAGGGCGCGATCGACCCGTTCGAGCGGCGCATGCGTAGGCAGGCGTGAAGACGCAGGTCGTCGATGCGTTCCGGCCGCTGCCGCCGGCGCAGATAGTCGGGGTTGCCGACCACAGTCAGTGGGACCGATGGCGACAGACGCACCGCGATCATATCGGCCTCGACGAACTGGCCGAGCCGGATGCCGGCGTCAAATCCTGCGGCAGCGATATCGACCAGATCGGCGCTTGCGGCGATCTCCACCTCGACCTCGGGATAGGCCTGGCAGAACGACGCGATCAGCGGCTCCAGCAGGATCGGCACCACCGCCCGTGGCACCGTGAGGCGCAACAGTCCGGCAGGCCGCTGCCCAAGGTCACGCGCAACCTCGCTTGCAGCGACAAGCTCCTCGAATGCGGGCTTTGCACGCGCATGAAATCGCTCGCCGGCTTCGCTCAGGCCGACACTGCGCGTCGTGCGGATGAAAAGTGCTGCGCCGACGCGCGTCTCAAGTGCGCGTACCGCCTGGCTGATCGCCGATGGTGTCACCCCGAGCGCCGCGGCCGCCTGGCGAAAGCTGCGATGCTGGGCAACGCACAGGAACGCCTCTACGCCGTCGAGCGCGCCTTGCCTGACCGTGAAGTTCTGCTTCATAGCCCATCAATATTATCGCGGATAGTCGCTCACCGAAAGTGGTCATACATGTGCCGTGAAATCAGCAGATACACATGGAGGACCGCCGATGTCTGCCACCGCTGTTCCCGCCGGTATCGCTCCGCTTGGTCCCGCCTGGCGCAGCCTGATCTGGCTCATTCCGCTGACGGTCCTGTGGATCGGGTTGATCACCTGGCAGCCGTTTATCCCGGCGAGCGGCGTTCCAACGTCGGCACACCAGTTGATGGTCCATGGGCTTGTCGCGGTCGGTTTGTGGCTCGGCCTCGAAAGCACCGACCTGACGCCGAGCCAACGCCGCACGACCTGGCTGGCGGTCATGATCCCAGACACGCTTTGGTTCGCTGTCGCCTGGAGCGCGGCGATCAACGGCGTCTTCATCACGGGCGCCTCGCGCCCACCGTTCCTGCCGTTGGCGATCTTCCTGCCGGTAATCGTCGGTGCGCCCCTGCTGCTGTTGTCGAAGCGTGTGGGGCAGGTGCTCGACGCGATGCCGGCAAGCTGGCTGGTCGCGCTTCAGCTTTACCGCGTATTCGGTAGCTGGCTTCTCGCTGCCTGGCTGCTTGGGGCGGCGCCGGGCGTGCCCGCGTTGCCGGCGGGAACTGGCGATATGCTGACCGGCCTGTTCGCCGTGCCGGCGGCGATTGCCGTGGCGACCGGGACGGCTCAGGGCCGCAGGGCCGCGATGATCTGGAATATCTTCGGCTTGGTCGACTTCGCCGTCGCGATCACCTTGGGGATGCTCACCGCGCCCGGCCGGTTCCAACTGATCGTTTCGAATTTGCCGAGCATCAACCCCGGCGCTTATCCGGATGTGCTGACCCCCGCTTTCGTGGTGCCAGGCTCGATCCTGCTGCACGCGCTGTCGCTGCGCCAACTGCGCCGGCGCGGCCGGGCGGAAGCGGCACCGCGTTAGACGCGCCTGTCCACGTCCCAATATCGCCAACAGAGCGAAATCCGCGCTGCGTTTCCGGGTAGTGCGTCATTTTGAAATTTCCGCCCCCTCGAACGCCAGCGCCGCCCGCTTCGCCTTCGTCATGTAGGGGCCGCGCGGCTTCGGCGCATCCGCCCGGGCATCCATCATGGCGATGATATCGGCCATGTTCCACAGCTTGCTGGACACCCCAGCGGCCATAGCGGGTGAGCAACGCAGCGTCTTGTGGATGCGGACGAAGTTGTAGTGCATGTAATGCAGCGCTATCGAGTGAGCGTGGTTTTCCGCTTTCCGGGAGAACGCGTTCGTCAACCGTGTGAACTTGCGGTTTGACATGCGGATCGTCAGGCTCTGCGTCTCGACGTACGATGTGCCGATATGCTTCGGGTCGGGCCTGCCGGTCACGCGGCGAGGCTCTGAGCCGACCACCTGACCCGGGCTGTAGCGGCCAGCCGGGTGCGGCGTCTCGCCGTAGGTTTTGATCAACATGGCATAGTCGATATCGTTGCCGAAGGCATCCTCAATGGCATCCAAGTAAGCCTTGTGGCCGTCCGTGGTCAGTTGGACGCGGTTGGCGAGGCGGGACGCCAGATCGTCAACGAAGGTCTTGGCGTCGTCTCCGCCCCTGCTGCCCACGAACCACGAAGGGACCAACTTCGTGTCCGCGTCGATCGCCATCCACGTCCAGATGTCGCCTGCCTCTGGCGGCGCGGCTTTTGCGCTTTCCACATTCCGTTGCTTGCAGTGAATGAAGCTCCAGATTTCGTCCAGTTGGAGTTTGCGGCAACGCAGATTGCGGAAAGCGCGGTCCTGATACTCTGAACAAGCCTCGCCGGCTTCGGCCAGCAGCTTCACAACCGAGTTGCAAGCCACGTCAGCGATGCGGGACGTTGCCTGCATGCTGTTGCCTTCCACCAGAAGGTGAAGGACTTGGGTGCGCTTGGCGGTCGAGAGTTTGTTCATGGGCGCGAATATAGTGCCCCGAGCATGCGCGGTCAGGCATTAGTTCATTCTAAACTTTGGTGCTCCCGAGCCGAAAGTGGTCGGGGGCGCCGATCGCATCATACATCGAACGAGTGTACCTCGTGCGCTGGTCTGGATCGAGCCAATTGAACACGCACCCCTTGTCGGCGTAGTCGGTCAGGATTCCAATGTGTGGACGAAATTCGTCAGCGTCTGGGGATGCCGCGTAGACCGCAATTTTACTGACGACGCCCCGCGGTCCTAGCACGGCTGACGACTTATCCAGGACGATAGCCTTCAGCGCTGCTTGCGCCTTTCCAATGGCGGCCTTACGAAGGTCCAGGGTGACAGTCACGTGGTATGCCCCGTTCTTCAAGAGGAAGTCGGCATCTAGTTCCTCTTCCTCCGATATGGTCACATTCTGGAACACCTTCCTACTGTCCTCAAGCACGTCGTCGCGCCCGGCTAGGACTTTAGATGTCCTGAACACCCCAGCAATTTCCGAATTGATTTGCGACCCCCTCAATTTCTTCTCACCCTTTGGTCGCGTAACTAGCGCTCCGAGGATCGACGTTACTCTGCCCTCGTATTGGCTCGGCTCATCAATAGAAAACGACGCCACATCCGTGAAGCGCACGACATCCTCGAAAATCGAAGCACGATGCAGGAAGTGCAATGGTTCGTCTCCGGGCGAAAAAAGCCGAGCCATTTGCATCCGAACGTTTTCTAAATAGTCACTCCAGTTGCCATCATGAAGCGCGCGCAGTTTCCCGACCTCTGGAATACGGATATCCAATCCGTCCGGCTTGAAAACGACTATACCAACGTTCACCCTTTCCCCGCGCTTGGGGTCTGGGATTGCTTTAAGGATAGCAAAACTAAAGATATGCGCCATTGTCTATCCCCGCAGTTATGTCGTCTATTCGTTGCACCATCTCCGCCGACAGCCACCAAGACAGTATCCGCTTTTTCATAGCGCCCGTCAACCAGGACTCTGGATGTTCTTCTATTATTCTCCTTACAGTGGATTTTTTTACTAGTTTTATACTTTCTGCAAATCTACTAGCCTCTATTTTGTCTATGTATTCCCCAATTAGAGAAACTAGAATCCTTCGATGATTTATCGTGCGTTCCGCCGGGTCGTTTACGTCAAATGGCAACGCTGGCAGGGGGAGCCCATGATAAATCCATGCTCGCGAATAGTCGAAAGCGAGAACGGCGTAGCCGGTTCTCCGAGATCTGATGAGGAAGTTCCGAAGGTGCCTGTCTGGATTGTGAATAAACAGATCGAAAACGTATATCCTGGTAAGCGCTAAGCGTATGTCGGCAACTGGGATCGCGCCGGACTGGACCATCGTGACCCATGTCGGGACATTCGGGATGGCCGTGTCAGGGACAATCCCTCCCTCCCACCTTGAACCGAAGACCAAGGAACCGTCCAGCAGCTTAATGATTTCACAGACCGGACCGGAGATGCCCAATTCATCGGCGAGCGTCGTGCAAAACCACTCAGCGTGCGGCGTGCGCGGACTGGCGCTCGTATCTTTGTATGCATATTCGCAGGTGTCGCTGCACAAACAAGTCCCGGCTGCGTCAGCGGTGGACAACCCCTTCGGTATTTCCCAGACAGACTCTCGCGGCAGCCGCAAAGGGAGTGGGCGCTGGCGCTTGGTGGCGTGGGCGCCTACCGGCTTCCGCGCCATCGCGCCTGAGCCGCCTTTTGGGCGATCTCACGGCGCCGCTCATCGCTGAGCGAAGCTGCGCGAGCCTTTCCCCCCTTGCGACCTCCCAACGACCCGAGCGCAACCGCAGCCGGGTTCTTTTCGTGCTTTACGCGCGGGTCCTCGACCTCCCCGACGCTGATATCTACGATCAGCTTGCCGAGTTGATTCGGGTCGCGCGGGCGTGAGCTACTTGAGCGAGTAAGCATAATGGCACGGTTGCACGGCTGACATAGCACCGCAAGAGGAGTTGGTATGACCGTACCGAATCCGTGGGCCTTGGCGCCCGAAAAGCTGACCCAGGCAGAGAGATCGGCATGGGTGGACGGATGGAAGGTGTCGGATGGCGACGGCGCTCGCACGGACCGTCCCAACTATTTGACACACGCCGAGCGCGAAGCCTTCAACAGGGGTTGGGACTATAGGGACGAACCAAGGAAGATCGCCCGCGCTTGGGCGGAATCGCAGAGATTGCTCGACGACGAAGAGCCAGAGAATTCAAAGTGACGTACTACCCGTTTCCGCTTTTGCCTTGCTATGGCAGTAAGCCACCTGTCGGCTTTTGTGAAGAGTTTCGGACGCCGCTTGGCGTCCGAAACTCTTCACGGTTCCAGGCGTCCGCACAGGGCTTCATCCCGGCTGACCCAGGGCTCGGAACACCAAGACCGCCTCGCCCCACAACTTGGCAAAACCCCTGCGCCGCCGCACTCGTGGGCGCGGCAAGGGGGGGCGAACATGGACGGGTGCATCTTGCGCTGAAGCCCAGCCGGGACCATGTCTGTTAGATTACCTAAACCCCAAACAGGGACATTTCAGCAATGAGTAACGAAGTCATTATGGTGCTGGTTTCGGAGTCCGGCCGCATCACCCTTCCCGCCAGGCACCGCAGAGCCATCGGACTGGACACCGGCGGCGTCGCGGTCGCCCGCGTGGAAAACGGGGAAATCCGCATCCGGCCGGTGCAGGCCGTGCTGGCCGAACTGCAAGGCAAGTCACGCAAGGCCTCGGATGGCACAGTCTGACAGCGCCGCCTGCGTGTCGCGGCGGGCGCCGGCTGGCCACGCCAGGTTTCCTGTCATCGCCCGCGAGGTCGTGCGTGGCCGGCCGTGCGGGCCGCGACGCCTGCCGGACGATACCGCCGTTGGCGCGGGATCCTGTGCAGCAGGACCGCGGCAGGCTGCCTCCGGGCCGGCCCACGTCGTTGCGCGCCAACCAGGGCCACGTCCCTCCCGGGTGGTCCCCTGCGGCACACGGCAAAGGAAAAACCCCATGCACCTGGTCCGGCCGTCATCCTGCCGACCCGGATTTGCCGCACGCCGCCAAAACCCCATGCACCAATTCGCCCGCCCGCCGCCGCCACGCCGACCGAGCGACCCGGGGCCCGGCATCTTCGCGCCGCGCCGCCAAGACCTCATGCACCAATTCGCCCAGCCAGCCACCGCCGCGGCCGGGCGACCGCCAGAAGCCGTGGCGGCGCCGCGACAGAGGCTCGCGCACCGTGCGGACAGGTCCCCTGGGCAAACCCGGTGACGCATCGCCGCGTCAGCACCCCATGCACCTGTCCTCGCACCGCCGGGCGCGAGCGCGCGGCAACACCCCATGCCCAGCGGCGGCAGCTCGATCTCCAGCGGCGTCAGCGCGCCGCCGCCGCCGCGGGGCAGCGGCGCGTGGGCCAAGAGCAGCGAGAACGCCATGCACCTGTCGTCATTGCTCTGCGCGATGGTGCGGCAACACCCCATGCCCAGCGGAGCGATCGGCAACACCCCATGCCCAGCGGAGCAACCGGTTCGGCCAGGACCGCCTGCGTCTCACAGCAAGCAACAGCGCGGCGGATACGGCACAACGAGACATCGATGAGACACTGCGCCACCCACCGATTGAACCAACACCGATGCACCAATTCGCTCGCCCGCCACCGCTGCGCCGACCGACCGGGCCGGAGGCTGATGGCAACGAGGTGCGCTGCCGGAACCCCATGCACCAATTCATGCCGTCGTCTCGGCAAGAAGCCCAGCGGCAGGCAACACCCCATGCCCAGCAGAAAATTGCCCACTGGGCGACGCGCACTGTCTCGCGGGTAGACTTCTGAGACGATGGTGAGACCAAGAGGCTCGCGGCCACTGAGCCCTCGCGACCCCGACCCGAACGTCCCGGCTACTGCGCAGCGACGGCGGGGCGCAGCGACGCGGCGCAACCGGTCGTTGATCGCCAGGCCGAGCCCGGTGTCAGGCGCTGGCATGACTGCCATACGTGTCAGTCCGCGGGGCGTTACCCCGGCGTCCAGCCAGCGCAACCCGGTAAACAGCCGATCGGCGGCTTTGTCGTTCGCGATGCGAGAGCCGCGAGCCGCCCCGCCTTTTCGTCGGCACTCCGCGATTGATCTCAGCCACGCCTCATGCCATGATTTTTTCGGAACCTGTTCGGAAATCGTTCGGAGCAGGAGAGGGTGTTCGGAAACGAAGGGCGCCGTGGTGGAGCCTCAGCCGACTGCCTACCGGTTCGACGAGTTCCGACTGGACGTCGCGGGTGGGACGTTGCACGGATCGGACAATATCCCCCTCGATGTGCGCCCGAAGACCTTCGCCTTGCTCCGCTTCCTGGTGGAGAACCCGGGCCGGCTGCATCGCCGCTCCGAATTGCTCGACACGCTCTGGCCGGGGGTGGTCGTTACCGACGACAGCCTGACCCAGTGCATCAGCGACCTTCGCCGTGCGTTCGGCGAGCGTGCGCAATACGTGCTGCGGACGTTGCCCCGGCGCGGCTACGTGCTGACTGCGGAAGTGCGCGCTGAAACCGCCGAGCATGCCCCGGCGCCGGCCCCGCCCGCCGCAAGCTCCGCACGAGCCGCGCTACTGATCCTCGAGCCCTACGAGCATATCGGCGCGTCCGCGGCGGCGCTCGCCCGCGCCCTGACCAGCGAACTGCTGACCGAACTCACCCGCTTCGAAGGCGTGCGTGTCTTCACCACGCCACATGGCGGGACGGACGACGGCTACCGCATCTGTGGGGACCTGCGGCTTTCCGGGCGCACGCTGCGCATCGCCACGCGCCTCGAGGATGCTGCCACCGGCGCGACGCTCTGGGCTGAACGGACGGAGGAAGCGCGCGACCGGTCCGGCAATGTGCCGGATGGCGTCGTCGAGCGGCTCGCCGCAGCCCTGGTGCGGCAAGTGGACCGTGAGGATCTCGCCGCGCCCGCCAGAAGCCGCAATCGGCACTGACCGCACGCGAACTGTGCCTGATAGGCCAGGAGCATCACCAGCGCGGCACCGAAGCCGACACCTTCATCGCCCTGGCGATGTTCGACCGCGCAATAGCGGCGGACACGGATGACGCGCTGGGATACGCCTGGCTGGCGTTCACGGTGCAGCGGGTCGTGACGTATGGCTGGGGGCCGCCGAACGGCGCCCAGGGCGCTGTGGACCGCGCGCTGGGCCTGGCGCGCCGGGCGGTGCAGCTCGCTCCGGATTCGCCGCTGTGCCTGTCTCGCCTGGCCTTTGCGCTGCTGCTGCACCAGCGCTGGGACGAGGCGATCATGACGGCGCGGGCGGCGATGCGCGCCGCGCGGTTGACGGATTATGCCACCGCCAACACCTGTACCGAAGTGCTCGCCCATGGCGGCTACGCGACCGAGGCTGCCGAAATGCTGCAACGCGCGCTGGCGCTGGACCCGCATTGTCCTCCGGGGACGCGCTCGCTGCTTGGCAGGGCATTGCTGCTGGCCGGGAAATCGGAGGAAGCCCTGGCGGAGCGCGCTGGTGTGCCGCCCACCTGCCCGACTACGTGCCCTGCTTCCACTCCCTGATCGTCGCCGCGGTAGAGACCGGACGGCCAGAGGAGGCGCAGGCGGCGTTGCGCGAATTGCTCCGCGTGCAACCGCATTGGGTGCCGCGCAATCACACCGGTTCGTGGTTCTTCCGCTACGCCAGCGACGCCGAGCGGTTCCTGGCCGCGTTCCGTGCCGCCGGCTGGCAGGCGGCGGCGGCGGACCCGGCGGACGAACCCCGGGCGGACCACGCCCAACCAGACAGTCCGGACCGCGAGGGATTTACCCCCCTGCATCGCCGCGGACGACCGGCAGATGGCAAGGCCTGTCGGCACGCCGTAGTGGGTCAGTTTGAACTTCGGCTTTGGTGAAGGTTTGTGTACGCCGGCCCATGCCGGTGATCCAGACGATGGTTGCCGCTTCTCCAAAGCAGTCTTCATGCGCCATGACGGGGGCCGGGACTGCTCCGACAGACCACCGTATACCGGTCAGGGAGGGCGGCCCGCCACTGGAAACCAAGGGGAGCGGTTTGCTGGTTTCGCACGTCGCGGATTGGCTGGAACGTATCGATCCCGGCACGCATCGCCGGATCAAGGGGCTGCGCCTGGTCACCGCTTACGGCATCGCCGCACTTCTCGGAAATTTGCCGGAATTCTCACGAGGGCTGCCCAATAGCGATTGGCTCGCCTTCCTCGCCGCAGGCTTCGCGCTCTGGGCCAGTGTGTCCGAGGCTCGCACGACCCGGGCAGAGTCCAGCCGCGACCTCGTGGCGCTATGTGCGGCGGCCGCGATCGGCGCGGTCTCCATGATCGGGCTTTCCCCCATCCTCACCGGCCCGGGCCGGCCAGGCGCGGAGCTCACCCTTGTGAGCGGGGCATTTCTCGTAGGCTACCTCCGC
>CAVXNH010000035.1:0-16683 GCA_963762885.1 uncultured Alphaproteobacteria bacterium | reverse complement strand
CCATCTTACTGGTTCGGTTGGGTCTTTGTAACCGGCGGTGCTGGAGGCTCCGGCTGAACCCGCCGCCGAACCGCAGCCGCCGGCCGTGCCGGCGTTCGTCCCCCCCGGCTTGATCCCGGCGCCTCAGGCGGCCGGCGACGAAACGGAAGCCCCGGCTTTCATTCCGCCGCAGGTCGTGCTGCAACGCGGTTTGCACCCGCCGGCATGACCGAACGCCGACAACCGACCGACTGACGCACTGACCCCTGGCACATGGCACATGGCCGACATCGAAGCACCCGACGACCCGATCAACGACAAGCCCATGCCACTGCTCGATCACCTGGTCGAGCTGCGCAAGCGCATGATGTGGTCGATCGTGGCGTTCGTGATCTCGTTCCTGGTCTGCTACTACTTTTCCAACCGCATCTACTTCTTCCTGGCCGAGCCGTTGGCCACAGTGCTGCGCGAGCAGGGGCAGCCGGATCCGCATTTGATCTACACGCAGCTCTACGAAGCGTTCTTCACCCGCATCAAGGTGGCGTTCTTCGGCGGTGCGTTCATCGGATTCCCGGTGATCGCAGGCCAGATTTACATGTTCGTCGCGCCCGGCCTGTACCGCAGCGAGAAGCGCGCTCTGTTGCCGTTCCTGCTTGCCACGCCGGTGCTGTTCGTGCTCGGCGCCGCGCTGGCGTATTACTTCGTGTTCCCGTTCGCCTGGCGGTTCTTCGCCAGCTTCCAGTCGGAGACCGGCGGCGGCGGCGTGCCGATCGAGTTGCTGCCGCGCGTGTCAGAATACCTCGACCTGGTGATGAAGCTGATCTTCGCGTTCGGCATCACCTTCGAAATGCCGGTGCTGCTGACGCTGTTGGCCAAGGTGGGGATCGTCTCGTCGAAGGGGTTGAAACGCTACCGGCGCTATGCCTGGGTGGGGATGTTCGTGATTGCCGCGATCCTGGCCCCGCCCGATATCATCACGCAGACCGGGCTCGCGTTGCCGCTGATCGCGCTGTATGAGATTTCCATTCTCGCGGCGAAAATGGTCGAGCCGAAGCCGGTGGCCGTTTAGAGCGTTTTCGCCCTGACTGGAATCCTGCGCCCCCTGTCATTGCGAGGGGCGCCGCGGATGCGACGGGGGCCATCTCGAACCGATCGAACCAACCGGCCTGCCCATTCTATGTTTTCCACTTGCAAAAATTATGTCACGCAGGATCAAAGAAGTATTGGAACACAGATAAGCAGGGATGCGCACAGATAAGGCCGGATGACCGAATTCTGTGGGCGCGTGTGTGGCCCCACCCGCGGCGCGGTCACCGAACATCCGCCCTTATCTGTGTGCATCCCTGCTTATCTGTGTTCCAATACTTCTTCTTGAATCCGCGAACACACTCGGACGGTCGGGGCGAGACCCCAGCCCCGCGCTTACCTCACTGCGCGCCACGCAATGACGGTAGTCTTCGCGGCATTTCCAGTCAGGATGTAAACCCTCGAGTTGCGTTGGCTTGCCGGCTCTCCAGCGCGGGGACGTTGACAGCGGAACGCCGAGATCGATCCCTACGCCGTGCGGGACCGCATCAAGGACAGCCCGGCCGCAGTCTGACGTCTTCGCAATCCTCGCCATGGTGTTTCGCGATCGGGGCGGGTGGTGAAACCACGCACGAATTCGCACCATCCGGGGTGCTCCGTCCGGAGCCTCGCGGGTCACACCGCATGCCGCACCGCGCTGCATGAAGATTTCCATCGTCACGGCAAAGATGGTAGAAGGCCGGCCCGTGGAGGTGTGATGCTGACGATGCCACCGTTGCTGCGCTTCGCGTTCTGGTCGCGGTTGCACGTGCCGGCTCGGTCGGCCCACGCGCCTCGGACAGGCTCCGGCCGATCGTGTGGGGATTGTCAGGCCTGATCTGGCCGAGACTGCAACCGCCGTCGTCCATACCCGCCACCTGGTGCTCTCCCATGCATGACATCCGCGCCATTCGCGCCAATCCCGCCGCCTTCGACGCTGCCCTTGCGCGCCGCTTACTGCCGCCGGCAGCGTTGGAAATACTGGGCCTTGACACAAGACGCCGGGACCTTCTGACAGAAATCCAGAGGCGCCAAGCCGAGAAGAACGCCCGCTCAAAACGTATTGGTGAGCTTATGCGGGCGGGGCGCACGCAAGAGGCAGCGGAACTTCGGGCGGATATCGAACAAGCGGTTGACGAGGTAATGTCTGAGGAAGCCAAGGCCCTAGATAAGCAGATAACAGAGATACTTAGTGGCCTCCCCAATATCCTCGACCCGGACGTGCCGGACGGCCCGGACGAGACCGCCAACGTCGTGCTCAAGCAGGTCGGCGCACCGCGCGATCTCAACTTCCAGCCGAAGCAGCATTTCGAGCTGGGCGAGGCGCTCGGCCTGATGGACTTTGCCACCGCCGCCAAGCTGGCCGGCGCGCGGTTTGTCGTGCTGCGCGGCAAGCTGGCGCGGCTCGAACGCGCGCTCGGCCAGTTCATGCTCGACCTGCATACGCGCGAGCATGGCTATACCGAGATGGTGGTGCCGTCGCTGGTGAACGACGCCGCGGTTTACGGCACGGCTCAGCTCCCCAAGTTCGCCGATGACCTGTTCCACACCACCGACGGCCGCTGGCTGATTCCCACCGCCGAGGTGCCGCTGACCAACACGGTCGCCGGCGAGATCGTGGCGGAGAAGGAGTTGCCGATCCGCATCACGGCACTGACCGACTGCTATCGCGCGGAGGCCGGATCGGCCGGGCGCGACACCCGGGGCATGCTGCGCCAGCATCAGTTCCGCAAGGTCGAAATGGTGTCCATCACGCACCCCGACCACAGCGTCGCGGAGCAAGAGCGGATGGTCGCGTGCGCGGAGAAGGTGCTGAGCCTGCTGGAAATCCCGTTCCGCCGCGTGGTGCTGTCTTCCGGCGACACCGGCTTTGCCGCGGTGCGCACCTTCGACCTGGAGGTCTGGCTGCCGGGGCAGCAAATGTGGCGCGAGATCAGCTCATGTTCGAACTGCCGGGACTTCCAGGCGCGGCGGATGAACGCGCGGTTCCGCGCCGCGGACGGCAAGAGCGTTGCCTACGTGCACACGCTGAACGGCTCGGGCGTCGCGGTGGGCCGGGCGCTGATCGCGGTGATGGAGAACCACCAGCAGGCGGACGGGTCCGTGCTGATTCCCGAAGTGCTGTGGCCATACATGGCGGGGGCGGAAGTTATCGGACCCGCATGACGTACACCCAGGCCCAGCGCTAGCTGCGTCAACAAATCCAGCGAGGACACGCTCGGAATCTCCGCAAGCGCTGCGTTGCCGGTATCCATGTCGGCTGGTGCCAACCACTCACTTACCGGACCTCCCAACGGAACAAAATGGAGTGTGGAATATCTCGCGGGTCAGCAAGATGCTGATCTGGAAACTGGAAACTCCGCGTTGTCAGCAAGTATTTTATGTTTTCGGTCACGTTCGCCACATCCTTCCCCAGCACAACGATGGCGCCCCCGTAGCGACGTTCACGGTCCGCATGGGTGACAATATGATCGGGCTGCCCTCCGATCTTTTTCCACGTCGCTTTGTGGGAGAAGTAGAACTGGCGAGCTTCGTCTTTGTAGGCAAACACCCGATTATGATCAGGATCGAGACCCGCTGTAGCGATCCAAAACGTTCCATTTGGGCCATCAATGCGAACGAATTCGCTATGGTCTGTCACTTTCGTCTCCCCTACACGCGATACACGTTGCTTGCCGCACTCGGGTAAGTGCGACGACGAAATGCGCCGCGGCTTCTGTAGAAGCGAGCTTACCGCCATCATCTCTCCCTGATCCCCTCATGCGCGCACCTTCGTAGCGGCGAAAACAAATACGAGATCACGCTCCGTCTCCCTGTCTTGATGTCCGCCGTCACCGCCGCGCCAGGCGCGATCGCCTGTCTCTCGCTACGCGGGAGAGGTCGAGGTGCGTGAGCACCGGGGGTGAGGGTGATCGGGTCGGCACCCTGCAATCAGATGCTCCTTGCCGACCCGATCACCCTCACCCTCGTCGCTTCGCGCCTTGACCTCTCCCGCGCTGCGGGAGAGGTGTACTGTGCGCAACAATGGGAAACGCCATGAGCCGGCCGCTGGACCACATCCGAGTCCTCGATATCACCACGACGATCGCCGGTCCGTCCTGCTCGCGGCTGATGGCCGATCTCGGCGCCGCGGTAATCAAGGTCGAGGCGGCGGAAGGCGACATGATGCGCAGCCGGCCGCCGATGCGCGACGGCGTCAGCAGTACGTTCGGCCAGCTCAACGCCGGCAAGCACAGTATCGTCCTCGACCTCAAGCAGCCGGCAGCGCAGGAGATCGTGCGGCGCTTGCTCGACACCACCGACGTGCTGGTGGAGAATTTCCGTCCCGGCGTGATGCGCCGCTTCGGGCTCGACTATGCCACCCTCAGCGCATCCCACCCGTCGCTGATCTATTGCGCGATTTCCGGCTACGGCCAGACCGGGCCGTCATCCGACCTGGCTGCCTATGCACCGGCCATCCACGCCGCGTCCGGTTATGACCTCGCGCATCTGACCTACCAGCCGGGGCGCGACCGCCCGGACAATTGCGGCATCTATGTCGCCGACGTGCTGAGCGGCACCTATGCTTTCGGCGCGGTGATGACGGCTCTGTTGCACCGCCAGAAGACCGGGTGCGGCCAGTTGATCGACGTGTCGATGCTGGAGTCCATGCTGACCCTATTGCTCGGGGAGGTGCAGACGGCGCAGTTCCCGGTGCCTCCGGCCGGGCGGCCGATGTTCGGGCCGGTGCGCACCGCGGACGGCTTCATCATGCCGGCGGTGGCGAGCGAGCGCACCTTCCAAGGACTGGCACGTGCCGCCGGTCATCCCGAATGGATTTCCGATGCCCGCTACGCCGCCTACGCCGATCGCCGCCGCCATTGGGGCGACCTGATGGACGAGTTGGAACTCTGGTCCGGCGGCCTGTCCACCGCCGAATGCCAGGCCGCGTTCGATCGCGAGGGCGTGCCAAGTTCGCCGTATCGTTCGGTGCGGGAGGTGCTGGCCGATCCGCAACTCGCCCATCGCGAGGCTCTGGCGGAAGTGCAGGATGCCGGCGGCAGCTTCCGCGTCGTGAACCCGCCGTACCGCATGTCGGCCGCGACGGCGCAGGTGGGCGGGTTTGCGGCCGCGCTGGGCGAGCATACGCGCGAGGTGCTGCGGCAGGCTGGCTACAGCGACACGCAGATCGATGCGTTCGCGGCCAGCGGAGTGGTTAACCTCGCCCACGAAGTGGGAGAGGTCGAGACGCGGTAGTGTCGAGGGTGAGGGTGAGCGGGAGGCACGAAGCAGGTAGAGCGTGCCGACCCGATCACCCTCACCCTCGGTGCTTCGCACCTCGACCTCTCCCGCTCCCGCGGGAGAGGTTTAGTCCGCGCGCGGCGCGGGAGAGGTAACAGGAGTGACCATGCCGATCACCACCCTGGACACCGCCCTCTACCGCATCGAACTCCCTGTACCGCTGTCGGATTCTACCCACGGCACGATGACGCATTTCGAACTGGTGACCGTTCGGCTGCGCGACAGCGACGGCGCGGAGGGCGTCGGCTGGACCTACACCACCGGCGCCGGTGGCGCGGCGGTGCACGCGCTGATCGACCAGGGCCTGCGCGACGTACTGCTGGGCGCCGACCCCGACGCGATCGAGGCGCTGTGGCAAAAGATGTGGTGGCGCCTGCACTATGGCGGACGCGGCGGATCGGTCAGCCTGGCAGTCTCGGCCTGCGACATTGCGCTGTGGGATTTGAAAGCGCGCCGGCTGAACATGCCGCTGTGGCGTTTGCTCGCCGGGTTCGATCCTGCGGTACCGTGTTACGCCGGCGGCATCGACCTCGAGTTCACCCTGGACGCGCTGCTGGCGCAGACCGACGACAACCTCGCGAAGGGGTTCCGCGCCATCAAGATGAAAGTCGGCCGGGCACGGTTGTCGGAGGACGTGGAGCGGGTGCGGGCGATGCGGGCGCATCTGGGCGCCGACTTCCCGCTGATGGCGGACGCCAACATGCGCTGGACGGTGGACGAGGCGATCCGTGCCGCGCGCGCGTTTCGGGAACTCAACCTGGTCTGGCTGGAGGAGCCGACCATTCCCGACGACGTTGCCGGCCATGCGCGCATCGTGCGCGACGGCGGCGTGCCGATTGCCACCGGCGAGAACCTGCACACGTTGCACGAGTTCACCCAGATGATCGCCGCGGGCGGGGTGACCTTCCCCGAGCCGGACGTGACCAACTGCGGCGGCGTCACCGTCTTCATGAAGGTGGCGCATCTGGCGGAGGCGTACAACCTGCCGCTGACCTCGCATGGCGCACACGACCTGACGGTGCATCTGCTGGCGGCGGCGCCGAACCGGTCGTACCTGGAGGTACACGGCTTCGGACTGGATCGGTACATAGCGCAGCCGATGGAAATGCGCGACGGGAAGGCCGTTGCCCCCGACCGGCCGGGTCACGGTGTGGCGTTCGATTGGGCGGGGCTGGCGAGCACGCGGTCGGGGTGATCTGCAAACCTCGATGAGGTTGCCTGTGTGTTTTTGACGAAGGTCGGTGCTCGCGGTCTGGCTCCGTCGACAAAGGGAAGCCACGGATGCCGTCATGCACCGGCTTGACCGGTGCACAATCGCATCGTCGCGACGATGAGACGTTTTAATTGGACTACTATCGTATTTTTTGTTCTAACTTTGATCTACATCAAAGCTGTCTGCAATTCATGGTTGTATTCGATCGCATCGATACCGAATGAAGACCTGACCTACGGCTAGGGGCCATCAGACCGCCGGACCGCCCACCGTCATGGTCGCCCTTGTTGCGACCATGACGGAGAGGTCGGTATCAGGCACGAGACCCGTCGCCGGGCGTCGGAGCCGGTAGGAGCCGGCCGTGACAACCATTTGCTGGACCGTCATCCATCACGCCGCCACGCCGATCGCACAGCACGCGGCACACATAGCCCGCATCGCAGAGCACATCGTCGGCAACGTTACCCACCATGCTGTGCTTCGCCACCCGGCGATCGCAGCGGGGCCGGCGCATACCTGGGTGGAAGTGGTCTGCAAGATCGTTCCGGCCGCGATCATTGGCGGAGGCGTGCTTACGCCACATCCGGTCAATCCGACCCGGCTGCCGGAGCAACCTCCGCCTATTGTCGAGCCGGCGTCCCCACCGTCGCCGTGGCTATTGCCACCTGGAGCGCCCACCACGCGACCTGTCACCATCGGGCCAGCGGTACCACCCGAGGAACCTGCGCCGGAACCTTCCTCGGCCTTGCTGTTGCTCGGTGCGGCCGGGCCGCTGTTGCTGTTTCGCCGAGGCAGGCGGGCAGCGCCGCCACGGGCCGGTTCAGCCGGCGGCAGCGAGCCATCCTTGCGCCAGGCGCACCTGGTCCGGCGCGGACCAGTCCTGTGATCCCTCCTGGGATCGCACCAGGGCGCGGTCGCGGCCGGCGAATACCAGCGTCTGCGGCAGGGCGAAGCGGTCGGACTCCATGCGGAACGCCGCCGCGGCGACGGTCTCCGGCGTCCTGGACGACAGGCGCCAGTGACGGAACGGCAGGCCGGTTTTGCGCGCATAGGCCTGATCGACGGGCCAGTTCATGGCGTGGCTCAGCAAGACGACGTCGATCGCCTCTGGCCCGAGCGCCGATGCCAGCGCGCCGATCGTCGGCAGTTCCTCGAGGCAGCCGGAACACCATGAGGCCCAAAGATTTACCAGCAGCAGCGGGCGGGTGAGTTCGCTCAGGCGATGGGGTGTCGCTGCGGGGTCGGTGAAGTCAGCGTTGCGCAGAGTCTCGGCCTGGCGTGCCTCGGGGGATAAGGCGGTCGGCGCCGATCTGGCGGTCACGACCAGCGGCCAGGTGGCCAGCATTCCCAGGGCGGCACGACGAACGAGCCGCGGCGGTCGATGCATGCGGGTGTAGCTCCTGATGCTGGGAGGCGAGAAGGGGTTCGGGGGGGGCCGGTCACACTCACCCTCGATGCTTCGCATCTCGAACCCCGGGTCAAGTGCCCGGGGGCGGGCTTTCTCCCGCCCCCGCGGGAGAGGTTTTTTAGAAGCGGGGTTACAGGGGCGGGGCGTGATCCATGATCATGGCGGCGTAGGTGGCTTCGGCGACCGATACGCCATCGACTCTTGCTGTGGCGCTGAATTTCCATACGCCGCCGCGATTGCGTTCCTTGCTGACGTGGATGCGCAACTGATCGCCCGGGACCACGGGGCGGCGAAACTTCGCGCCCTCGATCGACATGAAGTACACCACCTTGCCAGCCGCTTCGGGACCCAGCGTCTCGACCACCAACACAGCCGCGGTCTGCGCCATGCTTTCGATGATCAGCACGCCCGGCATCACCGGATGGTTCGGGAAATGCCCGGCGAAAAAGGATTCGTTGACCGACACGTTCTTGATCCCGACCGCCGAGACGTTCGGCACCAGATCCACCACCCGGTCGATCAGCAGGAACGGATAGCGATGCGGAATCGCGTGCATGATGCGGGCGATATCGACCAGCGCGACCGCGCCGCCGTTGCCCAAACGCACCGCCGCAGCCTCATCCTGTTGCCCTGTGGTCGCGTCCATCCGCTCAGTCCGTGTCCGTCTCGGTTGGTGGCCCGTGACGGGCCCCATTTTTCGGCTCGCCGGACCGCTTTGAACTCTCGCGCACAAGCCGGCGCAGGAAGGCAATCTCGCGAAACATGGCGCGCACCGGTTGTGCCGGGCTACCCACGACATCCGCGCCGGCGGGCACATCCGACATCACCCCGGCCTGCGCGCCGACCCTCGCCCTCCGGCCGATGCGCAAATGCCCTGTCAGCCCGGCCTGGCCGCCCAGCATGACATGGTCCTCGAGGATCGTGGACCCGGAAATGCCGACCTGCGCAACGACGACGCAGCCGCGCCCCAAGTGGACGTTGTGCCCGATCTGCACCAGGTTGTCGAGGCGAGAGCCAGCGCCGATCACTGTGTCCTGGAGCGATCCGCGATCGATCGTGGTGTTGGCCCCGACCTCGACATCGTCCTGCAAGATGACCCGGCCAAGTTGCGGCACGCTGCGGAATCCGGCGGGCGTGGTGGCGAAACCGAAGCCATCCTGACCGATGCGAGCGCCGGGATAGACGTAAACCCGGGCACCGAGCAATGCGTGGGAGATGCTGGCATGAGCGCCGATGCGGCAATCCGGGCCGAGCACGACGCCGTGCCCAAGCACGGCGAGGGGGGCGATGCAGCAGCGCGGGCCAATCTCCACCGCGGCGCCGATCACCGCGAGCGGACCGATTTCGGCCGACGGATCGATGACGGCGTCCTCGGCGATCACGGCACTGGGGTGGACGCCGGGGCGGAGCGGCGGCAGCGGATGGAACAGGGCGGCGACGCGGGCCCAGGCCGCGTAGGGTTCGTCGGTGGCCAGCGGGACTGCGGTTTCCGGCACCTGTGCCGCCAGGTCGGGATGCACGATCACCGCACCGGCCTCCGTCTGCTTCAGCGCCGGAAGGTATTTGCGGTTGCTGAGGAAGCTGACGTCGTCGCGGCCAGCGGTTTGCAGCGGCGCCACGCCGGTCAGCATCAGCCGTCGCGGCGGCGCTGCTGCTTCGGCGGCGTCCGCCACCGCCGCCAGCGAATGCGGGCCGGCCCGCTGGAAGAAACGTGGGTCGCCTGCGATCTCCGGCCAGTCCAACGCACGCCCTCCGTCGCGCTCAACGCTGCATCGTAAACCTCTCCCGCATCAGCGGGAGAGGTCAAGGCGCGAAACGACGAGTGTGAGGGGCGTAACGCACGGAAGGCTGCGCGCGGCAGGCTTCACCCTCACCCGACGCTGTGCACCGGCAACTCCCGCCGCACGCGGGCCTGGTTCACGAGCATCAGTGCTTGGCCGGCGTGCTTGTGGTCGGCTTGGCCGGCGCCGCCGGCTTGGTAGCTGCAGCCGGTTGGGCCGCGACTTGGCCCGGCTCGGCCTTCGGCGGCGCCATCGCCACCGGAGACACGCCATCCGGCGGAATGACAACCGACGGCAATACCTTGTTGATCACGTCGACGACCTCGGGAGTCAGATCGAAATCCGCCGTGGTGCCGAGCACCTGTGCCCGGTTCAGCACGACGTTGATGCCGCGCGCCAGCGCCACCTGCTGGACGACCGCTTCCATCGTCCGGTTGATCTGCGCCATCACGTACTGGCCGGCTTCCTGGATGATCCGGTTGCGCTCACCGAACTTGCGCCGCGAATCGGCGATGCGATCCTGCAACTCGCGCTCTTTCGTGCGGATTTGCTCCGGCGTCATCTTGGCCCGGTCGTTCCCCAGCGCCTGGCCCAAATCGCGCAACGCCGCCTGCTCCTTCTGGGCGTCCTCATCGAGCTTCTTGTGCCGCTCGTTGAACACCTTGTCCGCCGCCTGGTAGGCGGTGGAGACGCGCAACGCATCGGGGATCGAGACGATACCTATGATTGCGGCCGGGGTCGGCGGGCCCTTGGGGACGGGCGGAATGTCCGGAGGTGGCGGCAATTGCACCTGGATCTGTTGCTGCGGCGCCGCGCCGGATTCGTCCGCCGGGCCGATGGCCTCGGCCCCCACGTCGGCCGGAGCGGCCGACGGAGCAGGGGCAGCACGGCCGACCGGGGCCGCGGGGCGCTGCTGGTTCGGCACGAACCAACCCGGATTTTGCTGATCCTGCGCCAGGACGGCGCATGGATGCACGAACAGGGTGAGCGCCAGGGTGGCGCCCGTCACGGCAAGCCAGGAGTTTTTCACTAGAACCTCGTATGTCCTCGAACTTCGTACCGAAGCCGAACCGGAAGATCTGCGTCTGGTCGCCGGGTTGCTTAATCACGAACGGCGCCAGGTCAATGTTAATCAATCCGAAGGAGCTGCGCCAGGAGATGCCGACACCGGCGCCCATCCGCGGGGTGAGGTTGTCGCTCTCGATCTTGCAAGGCTGGCCGGCATCGACGCTGCCGGAGGGCTCGACGCAGGGGGTGATGAACTTGGCATTGAACAGCCCGCCAACATCGACGAACGCCCGGCCCGACAGGCCGAGATCTGGCGAAACCGGCAGCGGATAGCGCAACTCGAAGGTGCCGGTATAGATGAAGCGGCCGCCAAGCGGATCGCCCGAAATCGCGTCATGCGGGCCGGCGCCACCGATCTCGAAACCGCGCAGGTTGTCGCCGCCCAGGAAGAACCGGTCGATGATCTGTTCCTGCTTGCCCAGGTTGTCCAGGTACCCCGCGCCGACTGCAATCTTGAAGCCCCAGTCGCTGTTGCCGGTGAAGTGGTCGAGCGGAACGTAGTATGCCTCGTTGATGCTGCCGCGGATGTAGTCCACGTTGCCGCCAAGCCCTGCAAAGTCGGTGCCCAGGCTGGTGATGGAACCGCTATGCGGATCGATCCTGCTGTCGCGATAGTCGAGCGTCAGCACCTGGCCGACCTGCGACAGCAGCGTGGTGCCCGCCTGATCGGCGATGAACACGCTCGCCGTGCTGGAAATGTCGAACACGTCGCGATCGACCAGCGAGTAGGACCAGACCTGCGACAAGTGGTCGTTGAAATCGTAGCCCAGGCGCAGCGCGAACCCGTCGCGCCGCTCGTCATACGGCTCGGTGCCCAGATAGTCGGTCTGGATCAGGAAGACGTCGGTGCCCGCCACCAGGTTGCGGTCGAGGAAATACGGGTCGGTCACCGAGAAATCGATCGAACTGCGCTTGACTGCCAGGATGCCGTTGACGTTGGCGGAAATGCCGGTGCCCACCAGGTTGCGCTCGCCCAGCCCGATGTCCAGCAGCGGACCTACGTCGGTCGAATACCCGCCACCGAAGGTCAGCTCGCCGGTCGCCTTTTCCGTCACCTTGGTGGTGAGGATGGCCTTGTCCGGCGCCGAACCAGGGCTCGGGGTGATGTCCACCGCACCGAAATAGCCAAGGTCGGTGAGCTGGGTGCGCGTCTTGCGGACCAACTCGGCACTGAACGGGTCGCCTTCGGCCAGGACAAACTGGCGGCGGATCACCTTGTCCTCGGTGCGGTTGTTGCCGACGATGTCGATGCGCTCGACATAAACGCGCGGCCCTTCGCCGACGTCAAAGGTCAGCGTCACGGTGTAATTCGTGCGGTCCGGATCGACCCGCGGCTTCACGTCCACGAATGCGAAACCGCGCGAGCGTACGTCGTTTTCGATCGCGTCCGCGCTCCGGCCAGTCGCGTCGCCATCATACCAGTCGCCTTCCTGGAACTTCACGTCGGGGCGCAGGACGTCGCCAGGCAGGTTGCGGAGCTGCGAATTGATGGTAATTTTGCCGACGCGGTAGCGCTCGCCTTCACGGACCGTGAAGGTGACAAAGAACGCCTTGCGGTCAGGCGCCAATTCCGCGTTGGCATCGATAATTTCGAAATCGGTGTAGCCGTTCTTCAGGTAGAACCGCCGCAGTAGCTCCTTGTCGTAGGCGAGCCGTTCCGGGTTGTACTCGTCGGCGGTGGAGAAGAAACGCCACCAACGCTCCTCACGGCTGTTTACGACTTCCGACAGCCGGCTTTCGCTGAATGCATGATTGCCGACGAAGGAGATCTTGCTGATCAGCGTCTCGGGGCCGTCGTTGATCTGATAGACCACGTTGACGCGGTTCTGTGGCAGCCGAATGATCTGCGGGGTGACGTTGGCGTCGTAATAGCCTTTCTGGGCATAGAGATCGAGGATCTTGCGCCGGTCACCCTCGGCCAGCGCCGGGGTGTACACGGCGCGCGGCTTGAGCTGTATTTCCGGGCGGATCGTGTCGTCGCTTACCTTGTGGTTGCCCTCGAAGACGACGCGGTCGACCAGCGGGTTTTCTACAACGTGCACCACCAGGGTGCCGCCCTGGCGGGTGAGTTGAACGTCCTGGAACAGGCCGGTAGCGTAGAGGGTCTTCAGGCTGCGATCCAGCCGGTCGGGATCGAACGGGTCGCCGACCTGGACGAGCATGTAGGAGCGGATCGTCCCCGCCTCGATGCGCTGGTTGCCCTCGATCGTGATCGCCTGAATGGTGTTGCCCGGCCGCACCGGGGCGGAAGCAGCCGCCCGGGCGCTGGGGGCGGCCGGTCTTGCGGCTGGCGTGGCCGAAGGGGGGACCGACGGCTGCGCGGCGGCTGAAACCACCCAAAGCAGAGGCAGCAGCCAAGCGGCGAGCGGCCGCACCAAACTCATGCGAAGCAAACGGCTATTCCCCCCGCTGAAGAGCTACTGCCAGGCTTGGTGCGGCAACAGCCAGGATCGGTCGGCTCATCGGGGCGAGGATAGCCGTGTGCCTCGTTGGGCGCTAGGCGGCGACCGCAAGGAAGTGTCACAGGGGCGAACGACCTCTCCGGCCGGTGGCGAGAGACGCCCGGAGGGCCGGGTCAGGCGCCGCTACCGTGGCAGGAAGGGGTTGCTGCGCCGCTCCGCCCCGATGGTCGAGCCCGGGCCGTGGCCGCACAGGAACTGCACGTCGTCGCCGAGCGGCAGCAGCTTGCCGGTGATGGCGCCGATCAGGGCGGCGTGATCCCCGTAGGGAAAGTCGGTTCGGCCGACCGATCCCTGGAACAGCACGTCCCCGACCAGGGCGAAGCGGGCGGCTTGGTTGACGAAAACGACGTGGCCGGGGGTGTGGCCGGGACAATGCAGCACGTCGAAGCGGTGCGTGCCGAGGGTGACGAAGTCGCCCTCGTGCAGCCAGCGATCCGGGGTGACATTGCGGGCGGAAAAGCCGAAGCCGCTCGCCTGGGCTTCGATACCGTCGAGCAGGAAGCGGTCGCGCTCATCGGGGCCTTCGACGGGGACGGCGGCGTGGTCGCCGGCCCGTTCGCGCAGCGTTGCCGCCAGTTCGGCCGCGCCGCCGGCATGATCGAGGTGGCCGTGGGTGAGCAAGATGCGCTCAACCGTGACGCCGGTCTGATCGATGGCAGCAAGGATGCGGTCCACGTCGCCGCCGGGATCGACCACCAGGGCGTGCTTCGAGGCGTCATCCCACAGGATGGCGCAATTCTGCTGGAATGGGGTGACCGGGATCACCGCGCCGCGGAGGTTTGCCATGGCGCGTTCCTAGGCGTTTTTGGTCCGGCTGAAAACGCCGGCGATCATGCCGGCCACGAAATCCGTGAGGCCGAGGCGGTGGCGCCTGCTGCCTCATCGCGGGGCACTTCACCGCCGAAGGCGCAACGGTGCATGCACCAGGGCAATCGCATTCGCCGGCGCAGGCAATTCGCACGCTCTGGAAGAGATTCTTTGGCTGGGCCAGGGCTGCCGCAAGGCAGGAAGCGATCTCACAAAGATCAGGGAAGATTCGATAAACATTCACAAAGAAGGATTCTCTCATACCGCGGCGCGTGGCAGGATCCGGGGATGGCACGAAAGCTTTGTGAGACAACTTGGCCATGCGGTCGGCGGTGGCACCGCGACATTGCTCCGCTTGCGGGCCAAATGCGATCGCCCCTGGTTGCGGCGAATGAGGGCAGCGATACGCAAAATCTCCGCTGTGCGGCCAATGTCAGTTGGTCATCAGTCCGGTTAGCGGCACCTGGTCGTGGTTGACGTTCGCCCTTGCCGGCCTGACGAAGTTCAGCGCGGCCCGCAACGTGGGGCAGCGCGCGATATCCTCGCCCTCCTTCGCAGACAGCACCTGCCAGGAGTCGTTACCCTGCGGCGGACGGATGAAATAGAGGCGCTGGCCGGTGGAACTGCGCGTGATCACGATCCGCCGGTATATCGCCGGATCATCGCTGCGGCGCTCACTGACGAACGCGAACACATCGTCCACGCCACGTTCCCACGAACGCAGGATTTCGCGTTCACCGTCCGTGAGTGGCCGAGGCGGGAAGGTCACTGGTACATGGGTCATTTGATGCGTCGGCATTTGTCACTGGGAAATGCGCCGGCGGAATATTCCCGAATGGGGATTGCAAAAGAGCTTCACGACCGCCGAGCCATGCATAGCGAGACAAAATTCTAGTTTTCCGTGGGCGAGCCGCCGGGCGCAGGCATATGTGAGGTCGTGGGATCGGGCGCGGGCGGCCGCTTCATGACCACAAAACCGGATCGTTCCAAATGCCGGACCAGACGCTCCGCGGTGATGCGTGCCATCATGTTGTCGGCCTGGTGGACGCGCTTCCGCCCCTCGTATTGGAGCGCGAAGGACAGCGCCTGGGCGATCTCGTCCTGGGTCGCGGGACGGAGGCGGTCTGCGTCGGTCATGCTGGAGGTTAACGCAGCATTTCGAACAAAACAAGAACAAGATTGAGGGCACCCGCGCGACCCCTCGTTCTCAACCCTGACGGATCGATCTTCTGGCCACCCCCGTCATTGCGAGTTTGACCACCGGCCGGCGCGGCCGGTGGTCAACTCGCAATGACACCAGGGCCGGCGGCGGTGAAGCGGCTGAAACGCCGCGTTAATGCAGGCTGGGCGACTTGAGGAACCGGGAGCGATCACCGGACCGGACGGTGATCCCGACGGGGCCGCCCTCCCGCAACAACCGCAGACGAACCTCGGCGCCGGCGCTGCCAGCCGCCCACACCCGCCGCCAGAGGCCGGCAAGGTCCGGCACCTCCTCGTCGTTCACCGCCAGGATCCGATCGCCCTGCCGCACCCCGGCTTGCTCTGCCGGACCGTTATCGGCCAGGCCGCCGACGACAATGGCCTCATCCGCCTCCATCTCGGTGGCGAACATGCCCAGCCACGGCCGCGCCGGGCGGTTCACCCGGCCGTAGGTGGTGAGGTCCTTCATGATCGGCGCCAGCAGGCCAATCGGGACCACCATGTTCATGTCCAGCCGGCGACCCTTGCGGTCCCCCTGCTGGAGGATCAGCGAGCCGATCCCCATCAGCTTGCCGTCCTTGCCGATCAGTCCGCCGCCGCCCCAGAACGGATGCGCCGGGGCGGTAAAGAACGCGTCGTCCAGCACATATTCCCAATAGCCGGCGAATTCCTGCCGCCCGAGCCAGCTTGGTTTCGATCGAGATGGTGCCGCCCGCCCCCGGCGGCGAACACCATCGTGTCGTTCACCTTCACCGCGTCCGAGTCACCGAGTTCCAATACCGGCAGATCGAGCCGGCCCAGCGCCTGCACCAGGCCGAAGCCGGTTTCCTGGTCATAGGCCAGGGCATGCCCGGCCACCGCGCGCTTGTCGTTCGAGGTGATCCAGATCGTCTCCGCCTCGGTGATCAGGTAACCGATCGTCGCGATCAGTCCCTTGTCGCTGATGACGACCCCCGAGCCGGCCCGCTCGGTGCCGAGCGAGTTGGCGGTGAAGGCGTCCGCGGGAACGTAGGTCTTCAGGCTCACCACCGCGTTCAGCGCGCGCTCCAGGTCGAACGAGTAATCGTCCGGATCGGGCTGCAGATTGGGCGGGATTTCCCAGTCCTGGTTTTTCATGCCTCGGCGTCTTCCCTGCGTCATTCATGCCCCCCGGCTCGACCCCTTGGGGCCTTCCGGCATCCACCGTAGGGCGGATCGCAATAACAGTATATCGGAGCTTTGGTCCTCAACGCCAACGCCCACATTAGTGGACAGGCGTGACCGCCGTCCCGGCGCTCGCGGCCGATGACCAGGACGGAGGCTCCCATGGATCAGAGCACCCCGCAACAGCCTGCGGTAACGCCGCTGGACGAGACGCTGCTACAACGGATGAACATGTGGTGGCGTGCCGCCAACTACCTGTCGGTCGGCCAGTTCATC
>CAVXNH010000034.1:0-195324 GCA_963762885.1 uncultured Alphaproteobacteria bacterium | reverse complement strand
TCTCCCAGTGGCCGGAGCGTTCCCATAGCGAGCGGTCGGCCAGCACGGGGGTACGCACCTCCTGGTAACCGGCGTCGTCCAGGCGGCGGCGCATGTACGCTTCGGTCTTGCGGTAGAGCTTCCAGCCGTTCGGGTGCCAGAAGATCGAGCCAGGGGATTCGTCCTGGAGATGGAACAGGTCCATCTCCTTGGCGATACGGCGGTGGTCGCGGCGTTCCGCCTCCGCCAGCATGTGCAGGTGGGCGTCAAGTTCTTTCTGGTCGCGCCAGGCTGTGCCGTAGATGCGGGACAGCATGGCGTTGCGGTGGTCGCCACGCCAATACGCTCCCGCGGTCTTCATCAGCTTGAAGGCGGGGCCGACATCGGCGGTGGTGCGCATGTGCGGGCCGCGGCAGAGGTCCACCCAGTCGCCCTGGGTGTAGAGGCTGATGGTCTGGTCGCGCGGCAGGTCCTGGATCAGCTCCGCCTTGTACTTTTCGCCCTTGTCCTGGAAGAACTGGATCGCCGCCTCACGGTCCATGGTGGAGCGGACGAAAGGTGCGCCGCGGCGGACGATCTCATGCATCTTGGCTTCGATCGCCGGGAAATCTTCGGGGGTGAACGGCTGATTGCGGGCGAAGTCGTAGTAGAAGCCGTCCTCGATCGCCGGGCCGATGGTGACCTGAGTGCCGGGATAGAGTTCCTGCACTGCCTCGGCCAGCACGTGTGCCGCGTCGTGGCGAATCAGCTCCAGCGCGTCGGGGTCGCGGCGGGTGACGAACACGACGTTGGCGTCATGCGCGATCGGGGTGGCGAGATCGACCAGCTTACCGTCCAGCTTCATGGCGAGGGCGGCGCGGGCGAGGCCGGGACCGATCGCCTCCGCCACCGTCGTGCCCGTCACCGGCGCATCGAAGCGGCGCACGGAACCGTCGGGCAGGGTGATGGCGGGCATGGGTCGGGGCTCCCTCCTCGGGGGTTGGCGGAGGCGCTGTCTATGGCGTTATGGGGCGAGCGGTGCAACCCCGGGATGCACGGGTTGGGGGGCGCGTTCGCAAAGGAAGGCCAGGACGCTGCCCTGGGCCCGCCAATGGGCGTTGCCCCCCTTGGTCCGCTTCGCGGCCCAGGCCCCTGGCCTTGCTTCCTTCACCCGACTGCCTTGGCGCGGCCGCGCACGACGGCGCGATAGGTGGTGCGGATCAGGTCGTCGACCAAGGGCGGCGGCGGTTCTCGGCGATAGAGGTGCTGGCGGACCGCGGCGACCGGCACTTCGGCCAGCACGAACTGGGCGCGGCGGATTTCATCCCTTCCCGCGCGGCCGAAGCTGTCGCGCGCGAATTTCTCCAGGCTGGCTTTGGCTCGGCGCGTTTCGGCGGCGACCTGGTCGCGCAGTGCCTCGGGCCACTCGCCCTGCACGAAGTCGTCGCGATGGTAGAGTAAGAGCAAGCGGCCCTCGTTGAGGTGGGCGCGCACCCAGGCGGGGGTGTGCAGGGCAGCGGCCAGGCCGTTACCGGCGGCAAGCGCCGCCTCGATCCCCTTCTGGAAGTCCTGCACCGTTTGCAGCCATAGCGCGCCGAGCAACGCGTCGCGCGATTTGAACCGGTGGTAGAACGAACCGGTGGGGGCCTGCAAGTGCTCCGTGATTGCTGCGACGGTGACGGCTTGTGGGCCGTGTTCCGAGACCAGCAGCAGCGCCGTGTTGAGGAAGTCGGCATGATCGAAAGCGGGGCGAGCCATGCATCTAGAATAATTGCTCTAGAACGCAGCGTCAAGACCGGTTAGGCTGACGCCTGGTTCATGCGGGAGGCAGGCCATGCTGGTCACCGAGGCAGCGCTGATCGATCGATTGCTTGATGTGGCGCGGGAGACGATCGCTACCGTGCGGCATTGCTGGCTGGCGACCGCGGCGGCGGATGGGGGCGCCAATGCGCGCGTGGTTCGCGCGTTTCCCGGCGGGGGCGGGGCGGACGAATGGACGCGGCGATTCCTCTGCCGGCGCGGTTCGCGCAAGGTGCCGGAAATCCAGCGCGCGCCGCGGGTGACACTGGCCTATCAGGACGGCTCCGGCGATCGCTATGTGGGGCTGTTGGGGCGGGCCAGCGTGATCGACGATCGGGCCGAGATGCGGACGATATGGCAGGGCGATTGGGATGCGTTGTTTCCGCCCGGATTCGCCGATGCGAACATGATTGTCGTGCAGGTCGCGGTGGATCGGATCGAGATCCATGCTCGCGGGGTGACGGCAGAGCCGTTCGGGCATGGCCGCACCTGGATCGAGCGTGCGGGCGGGGATGGGTGGCGTCTGGTGCCATAGGGGGGGGGCGGTGCGGTGGCGGAGGGGTGTGTGCGGCCCGATCACCCTCACCCTCGGTGCTTCGCACCTTGACCTCTCCCGCTCCCGCGGGAGAGGTTTCGTTGGGGGGCGTTCCGCCGTGCCGTGGCGCATGCTACAGGATGTGGCTCCACCACATCGGCCGCCCCACATGAACGAACAGCGCCCCGCCGCCAGCCTGGACCGCTTCTTTGCGGCGCCGCTGGCGGAGACCGACCCGGAGCTCGCCGCCGCCCTCGGCGCCGAGCTGCATCGCCAGCAGGACGGCATCGAGCTGATCGCCAGCGAGAACCTGGTCTCCGCCGCGGTGCTGGAGGCGCAGGGCTCGGTGCTGACCAACAAATACGCCGAGGGCTATCCCGGCCGCCGCTACTATGGCGGCTGCGTCTATGTGGACGTGGCGGAACAGCTCGCAATCGACCGGGCGAAGACGCTGTTCCAGTGTGGCTTCGCCAATGTGCAGCCGCACTCGGGCGCGCAGGCCAACCAGGCGGCGTTCCTGGCGCTGCTGAAGCCGGGCGATACGATCCTGGGGATGAGCCTCGATGCCGGCGGCCACCTGACCCATGGGGCGGCGCCGAACCTGTCGGGCAAATGGTTCCGTGCCATCCAGTACGGGGTGCGCCGCGAAGACGGGCTGCTGAACTATGAACAGCTCGAACACATGGCGCGGGAGGAAAAGCCGAAGCTTATTATTGCCGGCGGGTCGGCCTATCCTCGATTCATCGATTTCGCGCGAATCCGGCGCGTGGCCGATGAGGTCGGCGCGTATTTCATGGTGGACATGGCGCATTTCGCCGGCCTGGTGGCGGCGGAGTTGTTTCCGTCGCCGCTGCCGCATGCGCATGTGGTGACCACCACGACGCACAAGACGCTGCGCGGGCCGCGCGGCGGCATGGTGCTGGCCAACGATCCGGAGATCGGGCGGAAAATCAACAGCGCGGTGTTTCCCGGCTTGCAGGGCGGCCCATTGATGCACGTCATCGCCGGCAAGGCCGCGGCCTTCGGCGAGGCGCTGCGGCCGGATTTTCGGGTCTACCAGAAGGCGGTCGCCGACAATGCCAAGGTGCTGGCCGAGACACTGATGGCGCGCGGCATCGCCGTCGTGACCGGCGGCACCGACTGCCACCTGATGCTGGCCGACCTTCGCCCCAAGCGCGTCACCGGCAAGGCGGCCGAGGCCAGCCTGGAACGCGCCCATATCACCGCCAACAAGAATGCCATCCCGTTCGATCCGGAGAAGCCGACGATCACTTCCGGGGTGCGGCTGGGCTCGCCGGCCGCCACCACGCGCGGCTTCGGGCCGGACGAATTCCGCATTGTGGGGGAGATGATCGACGAGGTTCTGGAGGGGCTGTCTCGGTCCAATGACGGCTCGAACGATGCGGCGGAACGCGCGGTCGGGGCGCGCGTGCAGGCGCTGTGCGCGCGGTTCCCGATCTATCGCGGAGGCTGACGCACATGCGCTGCCCGTTCTGCGGCAATGAGGATACGCAAGTGAAGGACAGCCGCCCGTCCGAGGACGGCGGCGCGATCCGGCGGCGGCGATTCTGCACCCATTGCGGGCAGCGCTTCACCACCATCGAGCGCACCCAGTTGCGCGAGCTGACCGTGGTGAAGTCGGACGGGCGGCGGGTGCCGTTCGACCGCGACAAGCTGGCGAAATCGATCCGCACCGCACTGAACAAGCGCCCGGTGCAGGAGGAGCGCATCGAGCGCATCGTCAACGGGATCGTGCGGCAGTTGGAGGCGTCGGGCGAGAGCGACATCGCCAGCAAGCTGATCGGCGAGTTGGTGATGGATACGCTGAAGGAGATCGATCCGGTGGCGTATGTGCGATTCGCCAGCGTGTACCGCAATTTCCGCGAGGCGAAGGATTTCGAGGACTTCGTCGGTTCGCTGGGGGATAGCGCGTGACGCCATACGAAACCTCTCCCGCGCTATGCGCGGGAGAGGTCGGCGCGGAGCGCCGGGTGAGGGTGATCGGGTCGGCACGCTCTGACTGCCGCGTGCCGACCCGATCACCCTCACCCTCGCCGGTTCGCGTCTCGACCTCTCCCGCTCCCGCGGGAGAGGTTTAGTTCGATGGACCACATGCGCTCGGCTCTTGCCCTGGCGCGGCGGGGGCTGGGCAATACGTGGCCGAACCCCTCGGTCGGCTGCGTCATTGTGCGGCACGACCGCGTGGTCGGCCGTGCGTTCACCGCCCCCGGCGGCCGCCCGCACGCGGAACCGCAGGCGCTCGCCATGGCGGGCGACGCCGCGCGAGGCGCCACCGCCTACGTGACGCTGGAACCGTGCTGCCACCACGGCCGCACGCCGCCCTGCACCGATGCGCTGATCGCGGCCGGTGTCGCTCGCGTGGTGATCGCCGCGCGGGACCCGGACGCTCGGGTGAACGGCCAGGGCGTCGCCAGGCTGCGCTCTGCCGGGATCGCCGTGGACGAGGGCGTGCTGGCGGATGAGGCGTACGAGGTGCTGGCCGGGTTCCACCTGCGGGCCACCACGGGACGCCCTCTGGTGACGCTGAAGCTGGCATCGACGCTGGACGGGCGTATTGCCACGCATGGCGGCGAGAGCCGCTGGATCACCGGTGCGGCGGCGCGGCGGGCGGCACACGCTCTGCGCGGTCGGCATGACGCGATCCTGGTCGGCGTCGGCACGGTGCTGGCCGACGATCCTGACCTGACCTGCCGGCTGCCCGGCTTCCGCCCCACGCCCATCGTGCGCGTGGTGGCGGACAGCCACCTGCGCACCTCGCTGACCGCGCGCTTGGTGGCATCCGCCCGGGCTACGCCGACCTGGATGCTGATCCGTCACGGCACCGATCCCGCACGGCGCCACGCGTTCGCCGATGCCGGGGTGCGGCTGATCGAGGTGGCGGGCGCCTCGGCGGGGGTGGATTTGCAGGTCGGACTGGTGGCGCTGGGGACCGCCGGGATCACGCGGCTGCTGGTGGAGGGCGGCGCTCAGGTCGCGGCTGCGTTGCTGCGTGCCGGGCTGGTGGACCGCATCGCCTGGTTTCATGCTCCGGCGGTGATGGGCGGCGACGCGTGGCCCGCGGTGCAGGCGTTCGGGATCGACCGGCTGGATGCGATGCCCCGTTTCGTGCGGCAGCGCGCGACGCCGGTGGGCGATGATATGCTGACCGAGTTCGTCAGGCTCGATCGATAAGGTGCGCTCTCCTTCCGCTTGGACGCCTCTGAACCGGTCGCGGCGTCGATTTGACGGAGGCAATCGGTCGCTTGACCGGCATTGTCTGCCTGCTACGCCTCCCTGACTGGAGGTTCGCTATGCCGCGCGCGCTGATCCATGAGCCGGAAGAACGCATGACACGCGAGGCGTATCGGGCGTGGGCAGAGCAACAGCCGTCGCAGCGGTTCGAGCGGATCGAGGGCGTCGTGGTCGCCATGGCAGCAGAACGCGCGGCGCACAATCTTCGCAAGGGTTCGGCGCGGGATGCCCTGCGCGCCGCGGTGCAGCGTGCAGGACTTTCGTGCCAGGTGTTTGGCGACGGCATGACGATCGAAGTTGGGGACAGCGACTACGAACCCGACGCCGTGGTGCGTTGCGGTGGCGACCGGCTGCCCGACGACGCCGTCGCGGTTCCCGACCCGCTCATTATCGTCGAGGTTCTCTCACCCACCGCCAGTGGCGTCGATCGGGGCCTGAAGCTGCGCGACTATTTCCGCCTGCCGACGCTGCAGCACTATCTCATTGTGTGGCCCGAAACGTCGCACATCGCCCGCCACTCGCGCCTGTCGGGTGGCGACGTTGCAACCAAGGTCTTCACGTCCGGCGAGATCGTGCTGGCTCCGCCGGGCCTGTCCCTGCCGTTCGCTGACTTTTACGGCGACTGAGGCAGGATCGGAGCAAGGCTCCGCAGGTCATTGCGTCGAGGGGCTGCGCCACGGACAGGTCTGCAGTGCCGGAAGATCGCTGGTATGCCGGACGGCATTTCGCTCCGCTGAGTTGCGGGTCCGCCTGCCTGCCTCCTTGTTTACCTCACCCGGCCTCCATAGTTTGCCGTGCACCACCCGGCCGCCTAACAGGATTCCCTGCATGTTCACCGGCATCGTCACCGCGCTCGGCACCGTCCGCGCCATCACCCCACTCGGCGACGGCCAGGACATGCGCCTGGTCATCGTGGCGCCCTGGCCCGATACCGGCAGCATCGCCATCGGCGCCTCGATCGCATGCTCTGGCTGCTGCCTGACGGCGACCGAGGTCGGGCCGGACTGGTTCGCCGCCGACGCTTCGGCCGAAACGCTGGCCTGCACCACGCTCGGCCGATGGGGTGTCGGCAGCCGGGTGAACCTGGAGCGCTCGTTGCGTATGGGCGATGAGCTTGGCGGCCACATCGTCTCCGGGCATGTCGACGGCGTCGGGGAAGCGGTGTCGGCGACGCCGGAAAACGCTTCCACCCGCTGGGTTTTTCGCGTGCCGGCGGGGTTGGCCCGATTTATCGCCGTCAAGGGCAGCGTCGCCGTGGATGGGGTATCGTTGACGGTCAACGCCGTCGGCGACGATACTTTCGGGGTGAACGTGATACCGCATACCGCCCAGGTCACCGGCTTCTGCTCGCTCGCCCCGGGCGATCCGGTGAATATCGAAATCGACATGCTGGCGCGCTATGTGGCGCGGCTGGCGGAGACAGCCTGATGCCGAACCAGACCCTGAAGAGCCTGCGTACCGCCGAACTGTCGCAATACCTCGCCGCCGCGCCCGAACTGATCGAGGAAGCCCGCAACGGCCGTATGTTCATCCTGGTCGATGACGAGGACCGGGAAAACGAGGGCGACCTGATCGTCCCAGCGCAGTTCGCCACGCCGGATGCGATCAACTTCATGGCCCGCCACGCGCGCGGCCTGATCTGCCTCGCCATGACCCGGCAGCGGTGCGAACAGCTCGCCTTGCCGCTGATGGCGGCGCAGAACGGCACGCGGCACCAGACCGCGTTCACCGTGTCGATTGAGGCACGCGAGGGCGTCACCACGGGCATCTCGGCGCATGACCGCGCCCACACCATTGCTGTCGCGATCAACCCGGAAAGCACGCGTGACGACATTACCACGCCGGGTCACGTCTTCCCGCTGATGGCGCGCGACGGCGGCACGCTGGTGCGCGCTGGCCATACCGAGGCCTCGGTCGATATCGCGCGCAAGGCCGGGCTGTATCCCGCCGCGGTGATCTGCGAGATCATGAACGACGACGGCACCATGGCGCGGCTGCCGGAACTCGTCGCCTTCGCGCAACGGCATAATTTGAAACTCGGTTCGATCGCCGACCTGATCGCGCATCGCCGCATGACGGAGCGGCTGGTGCAGCGGGTGCAGGAGGGCGACTACCATCACCCCGCCGGCGGCGACTGGCGCGCGGTGGTCTATGCCAACACGGTCGAGTACCAGGAGCACCTGGCGCTGGTGAAGGGCGACCTGTCCGGCCCCGATCCGGTCATGGTACGCATGCACGCGGTCGACTTGCTGGACGACATGACGGGCTCGCCGCATTGGATCGCGGTGCACAATGCCATGCACATGATTGCCCGCGCCGGCCGCGGCGTGGTGGTGCTGATCCGCGAGCACCGGAAGACGGCGCTGGCGGAGCGTGTGCGGTTGCTGTCGGCAGAGAAGTCCCGCTCGCCCCGCGTGCTGCGCGACTACGGCATCGGCGCGCAGATCTTACTCGACCTTGGCGTGAAGAACATGGTCCTGCTGACCAACAGCCGGCGCACCATCGTCGGGTTGGAGGGCTATGGGCTTAATATTTTGGAGCAACGGTCGATTCCGAATATTGTCGGCGTGGATTATGAGGGATGAGGGATCGGCGCTGTTCCCCGCCCCGTCGTCATGGCCGGCCCCGTCGTCATGGCCGGCCCCGTCGTCATGGCCGGCCTTGTGCCGGCCATCCACGCCTTTGCTGCGGAGGTCACGGAAAGGCGTGGATGGCCGGCACAAGGCCGGCCATGACGAGTGGGCGGGCCATGACGACGGGGCGGCCCGTGATTGACGGCAGATCCGCCCCATGAGTACCGAGGACGCCCCCCTCCCATCCGCGCCACAGGTCGACGGACCGTCGCCGCACCTGCTCTTGGTGCGCGCGCCGTACTATCGCGCCGTGGTGGATGGGCTGACCGATGGTGCGACGCGCATCCTGCGTGAAGCGGGGGCGACGTTCGAAATCCTCGACATCGCGGGCGCGTTCGAATTGCCGCAGGCGATCCGCATCGCGCTGCGCGGCGGGACGAAGTTCGACGGGTTCGTGGCGCTGGGCTGCATCGTCCGCGGCGAGACCGACCATTACGAATTCATCTGCCGCGCGACGATGGAAGGACTGATGAGCGTCGCGCTGCAATTCGGCATTGCGTTGGGGACCGGGTTGCTGACCTGCGACACCTTGGCGCAGGCCGAGGCACGCTCCAGCGCAGACGGCTTCAACAAGGGGGCGGAAGCCGCCGCGGCAGCACTGCTCCAAATCAACGCCGCACGACGCCTCGGCGCGGGCTGACGGCGATGGCACAGGGACCTCCGAAGCCGCGGCGCCGGCCGCGCACCGCGTCGCGCGTCGCTGCGGTGCAGGCGCTGTTCCAGGCGGAGCAAGGGCCGGAGAATCCCGAGACGGTGATCGATCAGTTCGTGCGGCATCGGTTGGGCGAGTTGCCGGGGACCGGCGGGTTCGAGGATGGCCGCGTGCCGGATGCGGAGGTGCCGCTGTTCGCGCGCATCGTGCGGTCGGCGGTGCGGCAGCAGGATACGATCGACCGCATGGTCGAGGAGGCGCTGCCGTCCGATTGGCCGCTGGCGCGAATCGATCCAGTGCTGCGGGCGCTGTTGCGTGCCGGCGGCGCGGAACTGGCGATGGCAGAGGGCGCGCCGGCGAAGGTGGTGATCAACGAGTATTTGGACGTGGCGCGGGGATTCTTCGACGGTCCGGAGCCTGGGTTGGCGAACGCGGTGCTCGACCGGATGGCGCGGCTGCTGCGGTCAGGCGAGTTTAGTTAGGGCGCGCGCGGTTCTATTCGCGTCTACAATGGGGCTGCCTGGGTGTGCGCGGGATACATAGAAAGCAAGGCGGTTCTCACAGAGTTTCGAAGTTTTTTCTACAGAGTTTCACCGAGTTATAAAATATTGATCCGTGCGGGCGGTAATCGCCGGGGTCTTTGCGGGAATGCCTCGATGCGGGACGCTAAGAAATTCTCGGTGAAAATCTGTGTGGGACTCCTCGAAACTCTGTGAGAAACGCCTTGCTTGCTTGATTTCGTTACCTGCGCCTCCGCTCCGGCGAAATTAACCATCCGGAAACACCCCGCGCCCATCATCTCCCAAACCAGATCGGTTGGGAGACCAACCGAATGTCCCCCACACCCAACAACCAACTAATACCAGCCCGCAAAGCGATTGACTCTCGACCGCTTCGCACGGACCGCCCTAACCGTCATGGCCGGCCATGACGGTTAGGGCGGTCCGTGCGAAGCGGTCGAGAGTCAATCGCTTTGCGGGCTGGTATAACCTACCAGATCATTGGCCTTGCGATGCGCGTGCACACAAATCCTGGCCCCGGTCTCCTGGAAAAAGCCTATGAACGCAGCCTCTGCCACGAGTTCGAAAAAGCTGCTCTCCCGTAAGTGCGCCAGGTGGACCTGCCACTCGAATATGACGGAATCCGCCGCGAAAGTGGCTACCGCGCCGATATCGTCGTCAACGACGAAGTCATCGTTGAAATCAAAGCGGTCGAGTGCCTGTTGCCACTGCACAAGGCCCAGCTTCTGACCTACCTTCGCATCAGCCCGTACAAGCTTGGTCTGCTGATCAACTTCAACACCACCTCGCTCAAAGACGGCATCTATCGCTGCGTCCTCTAAGCCAATCCCTGCACCTTTGACACCGCCCGCGCGCGGCGCTTTCCTGAACTCCACTGCGGAGGAAGGCGGACAAGTGCGACCCCTGGAAGGCATGCGCGTCATCGCGTTGGAACATGCGGTGGCAGCGCCGATCTGTAGCCGGCATCTGGCCGATCTCGGCGCCGACGTCATCAAGATCGAGCGTCCCGGCGAGGGCGATTTCGCCCGGCACTACGATAGTTTCGTGCACGGCCAGTCCAGCCATTTCGTGTGGCTCAACCGCGCCAAGCGATCGGTGACGCTGGACCTGAAGCATGCGCAGGCGGCCGAGGTGCTGGATCGCCTGCTGCAAGGCGCCGACGTGCTGTTGCAGAACCTGGCACCTGGCGCGGCGGCGCGGCTTGGGCTGTCGCATGCGGCACTGATGCCGCGGTTTCCGAAGCTGGTAGTGTGCGACATTTCCGGTTACGGCGAGTTGGGGCCGATGGCTCAGAAGAAGGCGTACGACCTGCTGATCCAGGCGGAGTCCGGGCTGATCAGCGTGACCGGGACGCCCGAGACGCCGTCTCGGGTTGGAATTTCCGCGGCCGATATCGCGACTGGAATGTACGCGCTAACCGGCATCCTGTCGGCGTTGCTGCGGCGGTCGCGTTCCGGCGAGGGCGGGAATGTGAAGATCGCCATGCTCGATGCGCTCGGGGAATGGATGGTGTATCCGATGTATCGCGCGGCGTATGGCGGGTCGCCGCTGCCGCGCGAACCGGGAGGCCATCCGGCGCTGGCGCCGTACGGCGCGCATCGCACCAAGGATGGGCAGGTGATCTTCGGATTGCAGAACGAGCGGGAGTGGAAGGTGTTCTGCGACCGGGTGCTGCGGCGGCCTGAGGTGGCGACCGATCCGCGGTTCGCCACGATGAACGACCGGCGCGAGAACCGGCGCGCGCTGACTGACGGTGATCGAGGATTGCTTTGCGGCGATGCCATCTGTGGAGGTGGTCGCCGTGCTGGATGCGGCGGGGATTGCGAATGGGCGGCTGAACCAGTCGATGGATGTTTGGCACCACGAACAGTTCGAAGCGCGTGACAAGTGGCGGGAGGTGAACACGCCGGCGGGGCCGGTGCGCGCGTTGTTGCCGCCGTTCACCTTTGCCGATCAGGAGGCGGTGATGGGCGACGTGCCGTCGCTGGGGCAGCATACCGATGAGGTGTTGCGGGAACTGGGTTATGGCGCGGCGGAGATCGCCGGGCTGCGGGTGAGCGGGGCGGTATGAGCACGTTCGATCCGGCGGCGCATCGGATGGTGCCGGAGCAACGGTGGTTCGAGGACTTCGCGCTGGGCGAGCGGTTTGTGCTGCCGAGCAGAACGATGACCGATGGGGTATTCTCGGCGTTTCAGGCGGCGAGCGGGGATAACCATCCGGTGCATTACGATGCGGAGTATTGCCGGCGGCATGGGATGCCGGGAATGCTGGCGCATGGGTTCCAGACAGTGATCCAGACGGCGGCGGGGGCGGGATTGTTCCCGTTTATGACTGAGGATTCCCTGGTTGGGTTTCTGGAGCAGTCGAGTCGGTTTCTGAAGCCGGTGTTTGTGGGGGATACGCTGTACGCGGCGTTGGAGGTGGATGAGGTGACGCCGAATCGTTCCACCGGGGTGGTTGGATTGCGCAGCATGGTGCACAACCAGCGCGGGGAGTTGGTGCTGGAGGGACGGCAGCGGTATTTGCTGCGGAAGCGCGGGACGCTGCTCACTGTGGTGAGATAGCTCATACCGAGTGCCATGAAGACTGACCTGCGGCAGGACACCGCCCGCCCCCGCGTCATGGCCGGCACAAGGCCGGCCATGACGCGTGGGAGGCGGGCGGGCGGCTGGGTGGTGTTCCCTGTCAAACCACCAATATTCTACCCCAAATTCCGCCGATATAGCGCGATCAGGCGTTCCCAATGCCGTTCCGCCCCCGGCTTGTCGTAGCACCAGCGCTGGGGGAAGGCGAAGCCGTGGTGGACACCGGGGTAGAGTTCGATCTCGCCCTTTGTGCCGGCGTGTTCGAACAGGCCGCGAAGTTCTTCCACCATCGGCAGCGGCGCCAATTCGTCGTGTTCGGCGCAGGCGATGTAGAGTTCACCTGTGACTTTGGCGAGGTTGCGATGCGGGCTTTCCTCGGCGTCGTTGACCAGCCAGGTGCCGTAGAACGACGCGGCGGCGGTGACTCGATCGGGGTAGCGTGCGGCTGCGGCGAGCACGTAGGGGCCGCTCATGCAATAGCCGTGCGCGCCGACCGGTCCGGATTTCGCGGCGGACTGGGCATCGACGTGGCGCAGCATGACGGCGATATCCTCCATCACCGGCGGGATCGTCATCTTCGTTCGCACCGCGCGCATCCGAGCCTGTTCCGCACTGCCCTTTTCCAGCACGTCCGGGCCGTAGATGGTGTCGCGGCCGGCGCGGTAGTAAAGGTTGGGCAGCATCGCGTAGTAGCCGACGGTGCCGAGGCGGCGTGCCATGTCGCGCAGTTCCTCGCGAATGCCGGGCGCATCCATCAGCAGGAACACCGCCGGGTGCGGGCCGCCGCGTTCGGGATGGCAGATGAAGGTCTCCATCGCACCGTCCTTGGTGGCGATGTCCAGGGTCTGTTCGATCATCCGTTCGCTCCCTCCGTTGTTGGGGCATGATGACCGGCATCGCCCTGGACGCAAGCGGCGTGGTTCGGGAAGATGCGCGATCGAGCAATGTGGGAGCGCGTTGGCGTGAGGCTGGGTATCGTATCGGACATTCACAGCAATGCGGCGGGGCTGCAGCGGGCGCTCGACCTGATGGGCGAGATCGATGAGTTGCTGTGCCTGGGCGACTGCATTTTCGAATATCGGTTTTCCAATGAGGTCGTCGCGCTGCTGCGCGAGCGCGGGGCGATGGTGATCCAGGGCAATCATGAGGAGGTGTTCTTTTCCGCCGCGGGTGTGCGGGCGCGCGAACGCGAGGGGCTGGACGCTGGGTTGCTTGAATACCTGGCAGCGCAGCCGCACCGGCGGTTACTGCAATTTGGCAACAAGCGGGTGCTGATGGTGCATTCCACGCCTTGGGAACCGCGCGGGGAATACGTGTTTCCGCACAACCCCAGGCTGGAGCGGTTCGCCGAGGCCGAGGCGGACTTTGTGCTGTACGGGCATACCCACGCGCAGGTGGTTCGCCCGGTGGGGCGGGTGCTAGTGATCAATCCCGGTTCGGCCGGCGATGCGCGCGATCATGGCAATGGGCGGCAACTCAGTTGCGCGGTGCTGGATACGGCGACGGACGAGGTGCGGGTGATCGATTATCCGGACCCTCGGTTTGACGCGGCTTGATGGTCGGGGGGCGGATTCCGTTCGGGCTCGATCGGCTACCGCGGACGATGTGGGCGGACGATCCTCGGCTGCCCGGAGTGACTGTGGACGGGACGATGCTGCGGCTGAACTCGGAGGCGTTGCCGGCGGAGGCGATGGCGTCAGGGGCGGGTGACCATGCAGCGCGGGTTGTGGCGATGAAGCAGTTCCTGCGCGGACTGTGCGGCGATTACGCGCCGCAACGGGTGCGGTTTGTCGAGCGCTATATCGACTGCATGGCGGCGCATCTGGATGCGCATCGGGATGAGTTGGCGCGGGGGGTGTTGCGTTACGACGGGCTGTATGCGCCGGAGGATTGGCTGTGGTCGGCACCGCGTCCGCTGCCTCGGGCTTGGGTGATGGGAGAGGCGGGCGTCGGGGTGGTGGATGTTGCGTTCTGGGACGGCGCGCGGGCGATTGGGATCGATGTCGGCGGTGGCGCGCGCGATGGGCCGGGTGTTGCCGTGCGCCGCGTGACGGCTGAGATGCTGGGTGGCGAGCCGCTGGCGCTGTTGGGCGTGTTGCCGCAGGGCTTTCGGTGGTTCTGGCGCGGGGAGAAGCTGCCGCGGAGTCCGTTCCGGCGGGAGATACCGATGGGCGTGGTTGGCGAGGTCATTGCGAGCCAGGGATTCTCCCCCTCCCCTTGAGGGAAGGGGAGGACCGTACTCGCTACACCGTCAATTCAAGCACGTACAATCCACCGGCGAACCGATCGACGGCATACACCATCCGGTTCTCGTCCACGTAAACATCGTTGATCTGCGCGGCGCCGACGCGTGAGCCGGCGGGCGGGTCGGGGACAAAGGACGCGACTTCCTTTGGCTGGAACGGGTTGGTGAGATCGTGCACGCGCAGGCCGCCACCGAACCAGGTGCTGAACAGCAACGTGCTGGAATGGAAGGCCGGGCCGGGACGATTCTCCCACATGTTGTGAGCCCCGTAACGGCCGCCGGCAAATGCGTAGTCCTCGACGGGCGGCACCGGGAGCGTGCCGATGCAGACGAGGTTGTCCTCGCGGCGGCCATCGAGCAGCCAGACCATCTTGGGCCAGTCGGCGCCTTTCTCGCGGACGCACTCGTCGCTCGCGACCAACAGGTCGCGGTTGGGGATCGGCATCAGGGTGTGCAGGAAGCCAGGGAACGGCGGATGCGGATTCCAGTGCCCGACCTGTTTCGGCGCGCCGATATCGGAGATGTCGAGGATGATCGCGCCACCATCGATGTAGCCGATATAGGCGCGGTCGGGACGATCCGGATAGACGTTGGTGTTGTGCGCGCGATAGCCGGTGTCGAATTGAGGATGGCGCGGCACCGGCGGCGCGTCGTCGCCTTCGCGGGTGCCGGGATACCACCAGCGGCCGAGCTCGCGCGGCCTGGCGGGGTCGCTGACGTCGATGGCTCGGTAGAACTGGTCGTCGAGCAAATTGCGCGGGGTGAAGTCGGCGGCGCCGGACGAGCAATGGATGGTCTTGCCATCGACGAACCAAAGCTGATGGACGCCGCGCGAGGCGGGGCCGGAACAGTCGAAGAAACCGACGCTGCGCGGCTCTTCGGGTTTAGCGATGTCGAACAATTCTATGCCGGCCGGGGTCGCGCCGTGCGTGCCGGTCTGGTAGGCGACGGCCATCAGGTCGCCGCAGACCTCCAGCGAGTTCGAACGCACGTTGCGATGCGGCAGTTCCGTCTGCACGATGACGCGCGGGTGGTGCGGATCGGTGACGTCCACGCCGGTGAAATTCTTCGGCGCGCATTCATGCGCCATCCAAAGGACGCGCCTTCCGCCGGGTGCGGCCTGGAGGCTGACGCCCTCGCCAATATTGCCGAAGCCGGCCAGCGTGTCGTGCGCGAGCAAACGGAAGTTGTTGAGTTCTTGTGGCATGGTTGTGTGGACTTCTCTCCCGGGCCCTCCCTGGACGGAAGGGGGTGTGGTAGCCAGCTTGGCATGACAACGGATCGTGCGACGAACGCGGTGCCGGTGACGATCATCACCGGCTTCCTGGGCAGCGGCAAGACGACGGTGCTGAACCGTTTGCTCAAGCTGCCGGCGCTGGCCGACACCGCGGTGATCGTCAACGAGTTCGGTGCGGTCGGGCTGGATCACCTGCTGATCGAGCAAGCGATCGAGGATGCGGTGTTGCTGAAGAACGGATGCATTTGTTGCACCGTTCGGGGGGATATCGCCGACACGCTGGAATTGCTGTGGCAGCGGCGCGACGCGGGCACGCTTCCGCCGTTCCGGCGGATTGCCATCGAGACGACCGGGCTCGCCGATCCGGCACCGGTGGCACACGCTCTGCTGGCGGCCGAGGATGCGTCCTACGCATGCCGGCTGGACGGGATCGTCACAACGGTGGACGCATTGCACGGCGCGATGCAGCTTGAACGTCAGGCCGAGGCGCGGCGGCAGGTCGCGATGGCGGATCGTGTGTTGCTGACGAAGACCGATCTCGCGAGTGCGGCGGAGATCGCGGCGGTCGAGGCTCGGATTGCGGCGCTGAATGGCGGTGCGCCGGTGCGGCATGTCGTCAATGGCGATGTCGATGCGAGCGATGTGTTCGATCTGGGGCCGGGGGATGGGGCGGACGATGCTCGGGTCGGGCAGTGGCTACGCGCGTTCGACGCCGACCCGCATCTTGGGCATCGGCATCTGCCGTTCCGGCATGGGGACGAAATCGGCTCCGTGGTGCTGCGGTGCGATCGGCCGGTGGCTTGGCCGGCTTTGCAGCTTTGGTTGGAGTCGGTGTTGTCGTTGCGCGGGGCGGATGTGCTGCGGCTCAAGGGGCTGGTGCGATTGGTCGGGGACGATCGGCTGGTGGTGCTGCAAGGCGTGCATCACGTGCTGCATCCGCCGGTGTTCCTGGCGCAGCGGGCGGACGATGGCAGAGGGACGCGGATCGTGCTGATCACGCGCGGCCTGTCGGCGGCGGGGTTACGTGCGAGCTTCGCGGAGGCGGTGGGGTGAGAGCACCGTAGGGACGAAGCGATCCCTGGCTGACGAACGGTGCTGCTTTGGATTGGCCTCGCGGGCGAGCACTTCACGGCAAACCTTGTCCAAGGCAAGCAGATCGTCGCGCGCGACGCTCCACAGGACCTCCGGTGCGGTACGCTCATAGGCGTGCCGCAGCACGTTGCCGACACCGGCGACTTTCTGCCAGGGAATCTCCGGGTGCCTGTCTTTCAATTCGGGTGGCAGGTGACGGCTGGCCTCGGAGATGATCTCGATGCCGCGCTCGACCAGCCAGCGCCGGCGCCAGTCCGCCTCGAATACGTCGAGCGCGACGCCTTCCGTCTCGCTGCGGATGTGCTCTATGGCGTCATGATGTCGCGCAAACGTAATGTGGCGGACCGCCCGGGCATCAAAAGACCTGCAGCGCCGAGGCTTCGATTTGCTCGCGCAAAACCGGATGCAGGCTGCCACGCGTCATGATGTCTGTCTTCCGGCCGAGGATTTCTGCGGCGCGTTCTTTCACGTCAATTAATTGAAAAAGTCCGAGCTTGCCGCGCTCGTGGTCAAAGAACAGGTCAACGTCAGAATCATCGCGCGCCTCACCGCGCGCGGTCGAGCCGAACAGGTACAGGTGCTGAACACCGAGTTGCTTCAACTCAGTCTCGTGCGCCTTGAGTTTGGCTATGGCCTGATCGCGTAGCATGGCGCCATTGTAGCAGAGAATGCTCGCCCCGTGCAGCGGGGGCAGTGCTGAAACGAGCGAAGTCGTGGATGGCCGGCCTTCGTCGACCATGACACAAGGGGTGGGAATGGCGTGGCCTTCACCCACCATGATGGCGGGGGACGCTACCCGCCGGTAACGCTCATGTGCCGGGCTACCGCAGGGCGGTCGTGGCGCCGGTCGATGATGAAGTCGTGGCCCTTGGGCTTGCGGCTGATCGCCTCGCGGATCGCGTCTTCCAACTCGGCGTCGGAGGCGCCGGAACGCAGCACGGCGCGCAGATCCGCCTGGTCGTCCTGGCCCAGGCACATGTAGAGCGTGCCGGTGCAGGTCAGCCGAACGCGGTTGCAGCTCTCGCAGAAATTGTGCGTCATCGGCGTGATGAAGCCGACCCTGCGGCCGGTCTCCTTCACATTGAAATAGCGGGCCGGACCGCCGGTGCGGTAATCGGTTTCCTCCAACGTCCAGTGCTTGCGCAGGCGGCCGCGCACGATGGACAGGGGGAGATACTGGTCGGTGCGGTCCTCGCTGATCTCGCCCATCGGCATGGTCTCGATCAGGCACAGGTCGAAGCCATGCTCGCCGCACCAGGCCAGCATGGCGTCGAATTCTTCCTCGTTGACGCCCTTCAGCGCGACGGCGTTGATCTTGATCGCCAGGCCGGCGGCCTTGGCGGCGAAAATACCGTCCAGGGTTTGCTCGATCTTGCCCCAGCGAGTGACCTGGGCGAACCGCGCCGGGTCGAGCGTGTCGAGCGATACGTTCACCCGGCGGACACCGGCAGCGAACAGCGTCTCGGCGTGTTTGGTGAGCTGGGTGCCGTTGGTGGTGACGGTCAGTTCCTTCAGGCCGTTGCCGATGCGGGCACCCAGGCTGCGGAACAGCGTCATCACGCCGCGGCGGACCAGCGGCTCGCCACCGGTGAGGCGGATCTTGGTGGTGCCCAGGCGGATGAAGGCGGCGCAGAGGCGGTCGAGTTCCTCCAGCGTCAGCAGGTCCCGCTTCGGCAGGAAGTGCATGTCCTCGGCCATGCAGTAGACGCACCGCAGGTCGCAGCGGTCGGTGACCGAAACGCGCAGGTAGGTGATGGCACGGCCGAACGGGTCGATCATGGCAGCGGCGGGAACTCCTTCGAGCCGACACTTGCGCCATCACCGGGCAGTATTCAACCCCGGCCGGAGCAAGGCCAGGGCAGAGCTCTGGTCTTGCTCCGCTCGGGGTTGCTATAAGCCCCAGGATGATCCCGAATCGCATCCTGCCGCCGCCCAAGCTGCGGCGCTTCGCCCTGGCATTGCTCGCCGTGCTGCCCCTCATCGCGGGCTGCGGCGGCAAGAAGGCCGACGATGCCAAGGCCGACTCCGACACCGCCACGACGGTGCCGATGGAGCAACTCTACAACAACGGCATGGATGCGCTGAACGACAAGCGCTACGCCAGTGCCGGCGACCAGTTCGCCTCGATACAGCAGAACTACCCTTATTCCATCTGGGCGACGAATGCCCAGTTGATGCAAGGCTATACGGAGTATCTGCAAAACCACTACACCGACGCGATTGGCACGCTGAACCAGTTCATCCAGTTGCATCCGACGCACCACGACATCCCCTACGCCTACTACCTGCGCGCGCTGTGCTATTACGAGCAAATCTCGGACATTCAGCGCGACCAGAAGGGCACGCAGGACGCGATGAACGCCTTGCAGGAAGTGGTGAACCGCTTCCCCGCCACGACCTATGCCCGCGATGCCCAGCTCAAGATCGATCTTTGCGTGGACCACCTCGCCGGCAAGGAGATGGAGATCGGCCGCTGGTACCAGAAGCAGCACTTCTATGAAGCCGCGATCGGACGATTCCAGCGCGTGGTGGACGATTTCCAGACCACCAACCACGTGCCGGAAGCGCTGGCCCGGCTGACCGAGGTGTATCTCGTGCTGGGGCTGCCGGACGAAGCGAAGAAGACCGCCGCGGTGCTCGGTTACAACTATCCGGGCAGTTCCTGGTACATCGACACTTACGCCCAGCTCTACGACGACGGCCTGGTGCAGGGGGTTCCGCCGCCACGAGGCGGGGTGCCCGGGTTCTTCTCGCGCGCTTGGCACTCGGTCTTCTGACCGGACAGGCGGGGGCGACCGATTGCTCACCGCGCTGTCGATCCGGGACGTGGTGCTGATCGAGCGGCTGGACCTGTCGTTCGGATCCGGCCTGACGGTGCTGTCCGGCGAGACCGGCGCCGGCAAATCCATCCTGCTGGACAGTCTGGGGCTGGCGCTCGGCGCGCGGGCCGATGCTGGCCTGGTGCGCGCCGGCGCGGACCATGCCAGCGTCACCGCGTGCTTCTCGCCGCCGCCGGGCCACCCGGTGCAGGCGCTGCTGCAAGCCCAGGGCCTGGAAACCGAGGACGACGTCGTGCTGCGCCGCACGGTCGGCCGCGACGGCCGGTCGCGCGCCTTCGTCAACGACCAGCCGGTGGGTGTCGCGCTGTTGCGGCGCGCCGGCGCGCTGCTGGTGGAAGTGCAAGGCCAGCACGAGCAATTGGGCCTGGCCGATCCGGCGAGCCACGCCGGATTGCTCGATGCGTTCGGCGTGCCGGAGGCGTTGGGCACCGCGGTTCGGGCGGCATGGCGGCACTGGCGCGAGACTCTGGCCACGCTGGAAGCGGCGCGCGAGGCGATCGCCGCCGCCGAGCGCGACGAAGCCTGGCTGCGCCACGCCGTCACCGAACTCGCCACGCTGGCCCCGCGCGAGGCGGAGGAAGAGCATCTGGCCTCCGAGCGCCATCGCCTGCAACAGGGCGAACGCCGGGCGGAGGCGATCGCCGCCGCGCTGTCCGAGCTGGCGCCGCACGATCGCCGTAACGCCGGGCCTGCTGCGTCGCTGCGCACAGCGTCCCGGGTGTTGCAGCGCCTGATCGCGCCCGGCCAGCCGTCGGAAGAAAACCCCGCGGCGCCGGCCATGGCCGCGCTGGAGCGCGCCGAGGAAGCCCTGGCCGAGGCCGAGACCCTGCTGACCCGGCTGGCGGCCGAGGCCGACGTTGATCCGCGCCTGCTGGAGCAGGCGGAGGAGCGGCTGTTCGCGTTGCGTGCCGCGGGTCGCAAGCACGGGGTGGCGGTGGCCGACCTGCCGACCTTGCTCGACACGCTGTCGTCCAGGCTGGCCGCGCTGGATACTGGCGCCGCCGAGGTGGTGGCGTTGGAGCAGGCGGCGCGCGATGCGCGGGCCGCCTACGTGGAGGCGGCGGCGGCGTTGTCGGCGGCCCGCCAGGCTGCGGCGCTGCGACTGGATCGTGCGGTGGGCAAGGAGCTGACGCCGTTGCGGCTCGACAAGGCGCGCTTCCACGCCCAGGTGGAGGCGCTGGCGGAGGCCGACTGGGGCGTGGCGGGCGCCGATGCGGTGCGGTTCCTGATCGCCACCAATCCGGGCCAGGAGCTCGGGGCACTCGGGCGGGTTGCCTCAGGTGGCGAGCTGTCGCGGCTGATGCTGGCGCTGAAGGTGGTGCTGTCGGCCGGCTCGCCGGTGCCGACGCTGGTGTTCGACGAGGTGAACTCCGATGTCGGCGGGGCGACCGCGGCGGCGGTGGGCGATCGGCTGGCGCGGCTGGCGGCGGGCGTGCAGGTGCTGGTGGTGACGCACAGCCCGCAGGTCGCTGCGCGCGGCGTGGCGCATCTGCGGGTGGCGAAGCAGGCGGCGCGCGGGCGGACGGCGACGCGGGTGGATGCGCTGGATGCGGAGGCGCGGCGGGAGGAGATCGCGCGCATGCTGGCTGGCGAGACGGTCACCGAGGCTGCAAGGGCGGCAGCGGATGACTTGCTTGAACTCCCGCTGCCGAGAACGGGGCGTGGGTAGTCGCGGCTTAAGCGTTAGTTAATCGCTTGGTGCCAGGCTGCGGTCAGCATCGCGCGGAGCCATTGGGGCGAGTATCGGAGCCAGCGGCGATTCTGACCAATGGAAACGGCCAGGCAAGGACGGACGTCGGGCGAACCGGATACCTGCGGCGCCATTACCAGCGCAGTCGAAGTTGCGCGGTTGCCGACGAGACGCATGGCACCGGAGAGCGCGATCCGCGGACATTCTTCTATCATGGCACGGATCCGGCCTCGGCGTTGCTGCTGCTCAATGGAACCCCGCTGTCGTTGCAAGCGGCGCTGGCAAACCGGGCAAATCCGGCGTCGGCTCCCGGGTTCTATCTGGCGACCGACCCTGACGTGGCAATGTATTTCGCATCGCTACACAACAGAGGGGCGACACTGTTGCGATATGCCATGACGACCGTTGCGTTAAGTCGCTGCTTGCCAGGGGAGCGACGTTAGGGCGGTGCCGCGGGGCGCCGCCATAGCCTCGTTTCCGGGAAGCCAGTTGATGGTTGCGCCGCCGCAGTTCGGCCAGTTCAATGCGCTTCTGTGCGATGGTTCGATCGGTGTTAAGCCGTTCCCGCCTGGAAGGTGATGCAATGGCATATACGGCCGACGATCTTCAGGTCATCCATGCCATGGACGCGATCAGGCGTGCGCCCCGGCTGTATGCTGGAGATCCACCGCGGGCCGCGAGGTTGGCCGCGAAGATGGCGGGCGACCTCTTGCAATTTGATATGAGGTCAGTCAATGCGGAAGCGTTTGGTGCATGGTGGCTGATCACATCGCAGAGCGACTGGCTTATCGTTCATGGTGTTGTCTATCACCCGGAGTACTGGCGTAGCGTCGTCCCAGCCCCGGAGATTGGATTACAGGCGATGCGGCCTGAGGTTTTGCTCACGGCTTTCTCCAGCGTGTTGTTCACGGTAGCCAACGAAGCGGTAGAGTTCCTTGTGGGTGACAAAATCGACAACGAAGCGTTGCGGTTGAAGCTGCTCACGCTGCTGGTGCCGGAATTCCGCGGTCGTGCCGTCGGGTTCCTGATCGAAGAGTGACTTATCGGCTGCCATTCCGGACGGAGGACTGAGCCATTACGTGGCGAATTCACCCCGCGCCGGTGAACTCCGCGATACCCAGATCACCATCATAGTCGGTGGAAAACGCGAGGCCGTGACTGCGGACATAGACGTCGGCGGTCTGCACGACCGCCGCCCCGCCTGGCCGCGGGTCAATGACCGTTTCCAGTGCAGGGCCGAAGCGAGACCTGCCGCGCCGGTGCACTAACGCATCACCGATTTTCAGCACGGAGAAAGTGCGGAGAGCACGGTGAGCACGGAGGAAGCGTTGTACTTTCGGAAGAACCATTGACCGGCCGGGTGATCGGGTCGGCGCTTGTGACGGACTGCGCTTGCTCTCTCCGTGGTCACCGCGCTCTCCGCACGTCCTCCGTGCTGAAAAAATATCTTGAAGCTGCACCTGTCCACGGCGCGGATACGGTCAGGGAAGCTTCCGCGGGAGCAGGCTGGCGGGGTGGTTTCCAGCCATCAAGACAGTGAGGCCCCCCCCTCTCCCACGCCGCGCAAGACCGATTTAAGCTGCACCGATGACTGAGACCGCCATCGAAGACCTGACGGAACCGGATGCCGCGTCCGAGCTCGCGCATCTGGCGCGCGAGATCGCGCATCACGACCGGCTCTACCACGAGCAGGACGCGCCTGAGATTTCTGACGCCGATTATGACGCGCTGCGCCGGCGCAACGCGGCGATCGAGGCGCGCTTCCCGCATTTGATCCGTCCGGAACTCGCCATCCAATCGGGTCGGCAGCGCGCCGGAGGGCGGCTTTGCCAAGCTGCGCCACCGCGTGCCGATGCTGTCGCTCGACAACGCGATGAACGCGGAGGAGTTCACCGAATTCTGCGCCCGGGCGCGGCGGTTCCTCGGGTTGCCGGCGGACGCGGGATTGGAATTCGTGGCCGAGCCGAAGATCGACGGCCTGTCGATCAACCTGACCTACGAACACGGCAGCTTCGTGCACGGCGCGACGCGCGGCGACGGCGCCATCGGCGAGGATGTCACCGCCAACCTGCGCACGATGAAGAGTGTGCCGACGAAGTTGCACGGCCACGCGCCGGCGCAGATCGAAATCCGCGGCGAAGTGTTCATGACCAAGGCCGACTTCCTGGCGATGAACGAAGCGCAGGCCGCGGCCGGCCAGAAGGTCTTCGCCAATCCGCGCAATGCCGCGGCCGGCAGCCTGCGCCAGCTCGATCCGAAGATCACCGCCGGGCGTCCGCTGTCGCTGTTCGCCTACGCAATGGGCGAGGCGAGCGAAGCGGTGGCACCGACCCATTGGGAGTATCTCGAACGTCTGGGACACTGGGGCTTCAACGTCAATCCTCTGTCGCAGCGTGTTCCCGACGAGGCGGCCGCCGCTGCCTTCCAGGCGAAGATCGCCGCGGAACGCTCCGGGCTTGGCTACGACATCGATGGCGTGGTGTACAAGATCGACGATCTGGCGCTGCAACGACGCCTCGGCTTCGTTGGACGAGCGCCGCGCTGGGCGATCGCCTGGAAGTTCCCGGCTGAGCAGGCGATGACCGTGTTGCAGGACATCCGCATTCAGGTGGGGCGCACCGGCGCGCTGACACCGGTGGCGCGGCTGGAGCCGGTGAATGTCGGCGGCGTGCTGGTGCAGAATGCCAGCTTGCACAACGAGGACGAGATCGCCCGCAAGGACGTGCGCATCGGCGACACCGTTGTGCTGCAACGCGCCGGTGACGTGATTCCGCAGATCCTGTCGGTCGTGTTGGAACGCCGGCCGGAGGACTCGCAGCCCTATGTGTATCCCGACAAATGTCCGGTGTGCGGCAGCCACGCCGTGCGTCCTCCCGGCGAAGTGGTGCGGCGGTGCACCGGTGGCCTGATATGCGGCGCACAGCGAGTTGAACGGCTGATCCATTTCGTCTCGCGCCCGGCCTTCGACATTGATGAACTCGGGGAAAAGACCATCCAGGAATTCTATGACGAGGGTTGGCTGCACAGCCCCGCCGATCTGTTCCAACTGCCGGCGCGGGAAGCGGAAATTGCCGAGCGCGAGGGCTGGGGCAAGGTGTCTGCGCGCAACCTGTCACGCGCAATCGAGGCGCGCCGGCGCATTCCGCTGGAGCGCTGCATCTACGCGCTCGGCATCCGCCGCATCGGCGAGGCCAACGCGCGCTTGCTCGCCCGGCACTACGGCAGCTTCGCGAACTGGCGGACGCAGATGCTGGCGGCAACCGTGGTGGGATCGGAAGCGCGTGAGGAACTCGGCAGCATCGTCGGCATCGGTCCGTCGATCGCCGAGGAATTGGCTGACTTCTTTGGTGAACCGCGCAACCTCGCGACGCTGTACGAACTGGTCGGGGCGCTCGACACGATCGAGGAAGCCGCGCGCGTGGCCGATGCGGACAGCGCGATCACCGGCAAGACGGTGGTGTTCACCGGCTCGATGGAGACGATGACGCGGCCGGAGGCGAAGGCGCGTGCCGAAATGCTCGGGGCCAAGGTGACCGACAGCGTGTCCAAGAAGACCGACCTGGTGGTGGTCGGCGCGGACGCTGGATCGAAGGCGCGGAAGGCGACGGAGCTTGGCGTGCGGACGATCACCGAACAGGAATGGCGCGACCTGGCGGGGCTGGGGTGATACCGGGCACCCTCCCCCCGTCCCGCGTCCCCTGTCCCCCGTCCCGTCCACCCGCGTCCCCAGTCCCCAGTTCCCCTTCCCCAGTCCCCCGTCCCGCCCCGTCCCGCCCACCCCCGTCATGGCCGGCCTTGAACGGTGGACGGGGCGCGATAGCCGATTCCCCTGTTCTGCCGTTGGGTGAACATTTCTGTGAGTGTGATGTATCCCACACAGGGTTTCTCCCGCCCAGGATATGTTCCTCCTCACCACATTGCGGCGCCGCGTCCACACGGAGGGGAAGAAAATGCGTGTTCAGGCATCCGCATGCTCGCGTGCGGCCAGCAAACGGCATCGGTACCCGGGCGATTGACCCGGGATGTCCTGGGTGCCCTCACGATCTGCCTGATCTCCGCCTTGCAGATTGCGGTGGCGATGCAGAGCAATCCCAAGCCACACGACACGGTCCCCACAAAGAGTGTGTGGTTCCGGTGAATCCCGCCGCCACAGGCTCCGCCGTTACGGGAGGACACCAAATGCCCATGCAGCAAGCGGCCTGGTCCCAGACGCGTGCCGGCCGGCGCCGGGCAACCTGGCCTTTACGCAAGGACTTCGTGGCTGTCGCCGTGATGTGCGTGATTTTCGGCTTGCAGATACTCGCGGTGATGGAGTGGACCGGTGGTCCGGAAGCCTATAGCGCCATCGCCACCGAAGGCATGCAGGCTCCATAAAGAAATTTCTCCCGCGAGAGCAGGAGCGGGCGAGATGCAAAGCATCGAGAGCGAGGGTGATCGGGTTGGCACGTAGTAGTTAGAGCGTGCCGACCCGATCACCCTCACCCGGCGCTTCGCGCCGACCCCCGGGTCAAGCGCCCGGGGGCATGCCTCTCCCGCGCAGCGGGAGAGGTTTATGGCGTCGGAGGCGCCGTCATCGAACCCGAAGCCCCGAACAGCCGGCCGGTTCGGGTACGGTGCGCGTGTTGTCCGTCGCGCTATGTCGTCAGGGCGTGCACAAGTTCGGCCTTTCTCGCCTCCAGCGCGGACAGCTTTTTCCGGGTCGCAGCGATCTCACGGATGACGGAGCGCAATTCCGCGTCGCGCTTCCCGCGCGCCAGACGTTCCGCACCAAGCTGTTCCGCGATGTAAAGTTCAAGTTGGCTCCTCAGGATTTTAAGAGTCGGATTGCCCATATCGACGCTTGCCGGTATTCGATTTTGCCGGCTCGGATACCCTCGACAATGAAATCGTGGGTCACCCCATATTCCTTCTGGGCCGTCACATCGCTGAGCGTCCCGCCCATGCGATTTCATTCGCCATCTTCCGCCATGCGTTGTCCTGTGTGATCTGACGATATCTTTATCCGAAATGATCCCTGGCGGCCAACCACCGACAGCCTTGCCGCCAACCCGTCCGGTCGTATTGTCTACCCTGGCAACGAGGAGAACCGGAAATGGACCTGAAGGCACCCGGCTGGGTCAGCGAGTTCCGCAGCTTCATCATGCGCGGCAACGTCGTGGACCTGGCCGTCGGCATCATCATCGGCGCCGCCTTCACTGGCGTCGTCTCCAGCCTGGTCAAGGACATGTTCAACCCCCTGCTCGGGCGGCTGACCGGCGGCATGGATTTCTCCAACGTGTTCTGGGCGCTCAACGGCCAGCATTACGACTCGTTGGCCGAGGCCCAGCATGCCGGCGCCCCGACGCTGAATTTCGGTCTGTTCATCAACGCCATCATCCAGTTCCTCATCGTCGCCTTTGCCGTGTTCTGGGTGGTGAAAGCACTGACCAAACTCCGTGTGCGCGAGGACGCCAAACCCGGCCCCAAGCCGGAAGAGATTCTCGCCGAGATCCGCGACATCCTGAAGGAAAAGCTCCCCGACCCCGTGCGTCCCGCCTGACCATGCAACACAACGCCCAGCTCGATGCTGACGGTCCCGATACGCTGCGCCTCAGCGTGGAGGCCGCGCGCGAACTGGGCGAGGGCGCGTTGCAGCGCATCGGCTTCAATGCCGACGAAGCCGCGATCGTCACCGACCAGCTCATCGACAACGCGCTGTGCGGCTATCGCTTCGCCAGCCTGCCGCGCATCCTGACCATCGCCGACGATGCACGCACGCAACACCCTCGCCAGCCGGTGCAGATCGTGCGCGAGACGCCGGTCTCCGCGCTGGTCGATGGCGGCAACAATGTCGGCTACATCGCGGCCTTCCGCGGCGCCGAGATCGCCGTGGCCAAGGCGAAGGCCGGCGGCATCGCCATCGTCGGCGTGCACAACAGCTACTATAGCGGCCGCAACGCGTATTTCGTAGAACACATCGTGCGCGCCGGCCTGGTGGCGATCCACAGCTCCAGCGCGCGGCCGCACGTGCTGCCTCCCGGGGCGCGCGCGCCGGCACTCGGCACCAATCCGTTCTGCGTCGGTTTTCCGTCGGCCGACGGGCCGGTGATCTACGACATCGGCACCGCGTCGGTGATGTGGGGCGAGGTTCTGTTGATGGCGCGGCTTGGCCAGGAACTGCCCGAGGGCACCGGCTTCGATGCCGATGGCAACCCGACGCGCGATGCCGCCGCGGCGGCGCAGGGCGGTGTGGCGCCGTTCGGCGGCCATAAGGGATACGGGCTGTCATTCGCGGTCCAGGCGCTCGGCCTGCTGGCGGGGGCGGCATTGGCGAACGGCGACGTGCTGGACTACGGATTTCTGTTCATCGCGATCGACCCGGACGTGCTGCTCGGACCGGGCGCATTTGCGGCGCAGATGGCGGAACTGGTGGCGCGCATCAAGGCGACGCCGCGGCAGGACGGGGTCGACGAAATTCGCATCCCGTCCGAACGGGCGTTCCGCGAACGGGAACGCCGGCGGATCGAGGGGATCGTGCTCGACCGCAAGGTGGTAGATGCGCTGAACCGGCTGGGGAGCGGGTAACGGGCGAAGCGCGACCACGCTCGCGGCTGGGCTCCGCGGCTACGGGAAGGGGATGTACCGCACGTTGGCGAACACCATGTTTTCACCGGCTACCGGTGCGCCGCCAACGCCACCGTAACCCTCGCGCTTGATGTAGGCGTATTGCACGCCGGTCTGGACCGTACCGTAGGCGCCGGACCAGATTTTCCAGTTGGCGCCGACGGTGATCTCGCTGAGCTGGTAGTTGTTGCCGGCGCACCCGGCGCCCGCCGGCGAGCCGCTGCTCGCGTTCGGGTTGTAGCACCCGGAATTGTTGAAGTCCGGGTTGCCGTAGCCGCCGTTGGTGCTGAAGTAGCTCTTGCCGATCTGGTCGATGCCGCCGAACACGTAAACGTCGAGCGACGGCAGCACGTGGCCGACCAATCCGATCTCGGCCATGGTCTCGTTCAGCGGCTTGAGCGATGCGTCGGCGGCGAACGTCACATCCGGCATCCCGCCGGCGCCATAGCGGCCGATCCCGTGGCCGGTGAGGAAGCTGCCTTCAAGGTCGGCGTATTTCATGATCGAAATAAAGGCCGAGCCGCCGATCCCACCGCCGGTGGAATAGTTGTTGTTCGACGTGCCGACGGTGTTCCCAGAGTTCGAACGGTACGAGACCTGGCCTTGGAACTGGCGCAACAGTCCGAATACTTCATAGTGGCCGAAATCAGTGTCCACCGCCGCCTTGCCGATGAGGTCGGGGACCGAGTTTAGGCTGTAGTTGGCCTGCGGATTGAGGCCGCCGTTCCCCGCGTAGGCCGTATACACGGCACCGCCGACCGGCGCGACGGAACTGCCGCCAAACACGGTCTGCGGAGCGTCGATCTCGATGCCGAACCACGCCGGTCCGAAGCCCTTGACGGCACGGACCACCGGCACGCGCAGGTAATCGTAACCCACCACGTAACTGGTATCGATGGTCGGCGGCTGCCACGTCTGGAACGGGTCGAGTCCCTTCTTATACGGTGAAGCGAGGCTCCAGGCCTGGCCGGCCAAAGCGTAGGCCTGCCAGGAGTCGTTGGTGTAATCAGCGAATGCCTGACGCAGGCGCGGCGTGTAGCTGTTGCTCTGCACCTCATTGGCGCCACCGGCGCCGTTGTTGAAGTCAGTCTCGACATAGCCGGTGATTGTCGAGTCCGGGCTGATCTTGCCGTCGATGCGCACCGACAGTCGCGTTTGCTGCGCCGACATATTGAACTCGCTGGTATCGCCCTGCGGCGTCGGCCCGTTGAACGGGATGCCGCCGAAGGAGCTCCCTGTGCCGCGGCTTTCGTTCCGCGACCGGTACAGGCCGGTAAGATCGATATAGCCGCCCAGCGTGACCGTCACGCCGCCGAGGCTGAATTTCCCGTTTGGTTTGTTTGGGTTGAAGATCGGCTGGCCGGATGCGTCCGTGTCGTTGGGTGGGATGGTCACCACCGACGATCCCGGCGCGACCGAGCTGGGAACGATCAATGTCGGCACGGGCGAGCGCGCCGGCTGGGCCGCGGCAGTCGCACGGGCGGCGGCTGCGTCTTCCTGCGCCTGCCTGGCTTGCTCCTGCGCCTGCTTCAGCGCCGCGTCGCGCTTCGCCGCATCCGCCTGCAACTTCCGCAACTCGGCCTGGAGTTGCTGGATCTGTTTCTGGATCGCCTGGATCGCTGCCGCATCCTGGGCGGCAGCCGGCTGACCGCCCAACAGCAGCCCAGCAGCGAGGCTCATCGCAATCAGCGACGCTCCGGATTTAACAAATATTTCTTTCAATCTTCCTGGTTCCGGGACGGAATGAATGCCGCACGTCATTTGATCGATTGCAGGATCACCGGCCGGCGGGGCATTGCGATCGGCGCTTGCCGCAATCACAATCCCCTCAGAGCAGGGCCGTTGACCTTCCCGTCGCTGAAGGTACATCCAAGCGCCTTTCCGTAATTTCGACGACTGTCCGACGGGCGCCTGAAGCCCGGATCGCGGTCGTAACCGTATGGTCGGGTCGGTGCAGCGTCAACCTCACCCGGAACAGTTTGGGCCATTTCCGCGCCGATCTTCATCGAGTTGTCGCAGACCTTTTGTGAGGTTTGGTCGGGACCATCCCGACAACCCTCGCGCCGGCATCGAGGGTGAGTCGCCTTGAGCTCAGGGATGCCACAGGACCTTCGTCGGTGCGTTCCTTGCAACGACCGCGGACACGGTGCACGACTCTGCTTCACGATCCCGTGCGACGCCTCGCACCGCCGCCCTGAACGGATAACCTATCCCCCATGTCCCATTCATCCACGAAACGCACCACCAAGGTCGTCGCTGCCCCGCCTCGCCGTGAGGCTAAGCCGCCCGGGCCCTGCGCCATGGTTATCTTCGGCGCCGGCGGCGACCTGACCAAGCGCCTGCTGGTTCCGGCGCTGTACAACCTCAGCCGCACCAGCCTGTTGCCGGAACACCTCGCGATCGTCGGCGTGGACGCGGTGGAACAGGATGCGGCCGCGTGGAGCAAGAGCCTGCGCGAGATGCTGCAAAGCTTCGTCGGCAATGCCGCCAGCGAAAGCCGCATCGACGCAGTGGACGATACGGCCTGGAAGCATCTCTCGGATGCGATGACCTATATGAAGGGTGACTTCAACGATCCCGCCCTGTTCGAAAAGCTGCACACCCACCTGCATGACGTGGCGCAGCAGCGGCAGACCGAGGGCAACGTGCTGTTCTACCTCGCCGTTGCGGACCGGTTCTTCGGCCCGATCATCGAAAACCTCGGGCACGCCGGATTGCTGGATGAAGAGCTGCGCGACGCGACAGCGCAGCGCTGGCGGCGGGTGGTGATCGAGAAGCCGTTCGGTCACGATCTGGAGTCCGCCCGCGCGCTGAACACCCGTATCCTGCGCGTGCTGCGCGAGGAACAGATCTTTCGGATCGACCATTTCCTCGGCAAGGAAACCGTCCAGAACATCATGGCGTTTCGCTTTGCCAACGGGTTGTTCGAGCCGATCTGGAACCGCGACCGCATCGACCACGTGCAGATCACCGCGGCGGAGACGGTCGGCGTGGAGCGCCGCGGCCGGTTCTATGAAATCACCGGCGCGCTGCGCGACATGGTGCCGAACCACGTGTTCCAGTTGCTGGCGATGGTGGCGATGGAGCCGCCCTCGGGCTTCGACGCTGCCGCGATCCGCAACCGCAAGGCCGACGTGTTCGCCGCGATGCGCCAGGCGAGGCCGGAAGACGCGGTGCGTGGGCAGTACGGGCCGGGCACGGTGTCGGGCAAGCCGTGCAACGGCTATCGTGACGAGCCCGACGTCGCGAAGGATTCCAATACCGAGACGTATGTCGCGATGCGGCTGGCAATCGAGAACTGGCGCTGGGCGGGGGTGCCGTTTTACATCCGCACCGGCAAGCACCTGGCGGGCCGGCTGACCGAGATCGCCATCCGCTTCAAACCGGCGCCGACCGCGCCGTTCGAGAACACCGACGTGGCGTCGTTGCCGCCCAACTGGCTGGTGCTGCATATCCAGCCGAACGAGGGCATCTCCTTGCAGTTCGAGGTGAAGCGGCCCGGGCCGGTGGTGGACCTCGCTGCGGTGCAGATGGCGTTCCACTACGACGACTGGTTCCCGCGTGAGCCGAATGTCGGCTACGAGACACTGATCTATGACGTGATGATCGGCGACCAGACGCTGTTCAACCGCGCCGACATGATCGAGTCCACGTGGCGGGTGGTGCAGCCGGTTTTGGAACTCGTGGGCCGCCAAATCGCCGCTGCATTTTCCCAACTACGCTTCGGGTTCCGATGGCCCGCACGCGGCCGACATGCTGCTGCGGCACGATCATCGGGCGTGGCGGCCGTTGTTGGTACCTGCGAATGGGGGTGGGCCGGGGCAGGGGCATGACAAGACGTAGGGTGGATCGAAGGGCGCGATAAGGGCTGTCCCGCGCGCTCGCGCTGTGGCCGGCGGTGCCGTGTCAGACGACCGCCGCGAGGAGCGCCGCCACGCATTCCATGTGGGAACGGTCGGGTTGGCAAAGAAGCGAGGTTTCACGCAGATATAAGGGGATGCACGCGAAACATGCAGATGGGACGGCAGGGATCACAGGCGGTTCACCACGCGTTTTATTTGCAGGCGTGGGTTGCCGAAGTTGAGCAGTAGGCCGAGCGGCAAGCCGCTCGCCTTGAGATCATTCACGCATTGGAGGCGATGGGCTTCGTTCGGTGCTTTGACTGTCTTCAATTCGATCAGAACCGTGTCGTTGACCAGAAGGTCTATGAAATACTCGCCGACCATCGTGTTCTTGTCTCTGACGACGGTGCCGCACTGCTGCCCGACTGAGAAGTCCGCCTCGCGCTGTTCGACCGCGAGGGCATTCTCGTAGACCTTTTCGAGGAAGCCGGCCCCGAGCGTGTTGAGCACGGTGAAGGTGCATCCGATGATGGCCTTGGCCAGTTCATTCGGCTTGGTCCCATCTGCGTGTTCCGCGTACATCTGCCTGCATCCGCGTAAAAAGCTTTCTTTATCGATTTTGCGAGCAAATGGTTGCCAAGAAATTGGCGCTCTGGCGCCGGTTCAGGTCTGGTATTGGGTCGGGCATCAAGCATCGAAGCAGGAGCTGGCCACGCAGGATTTCCATGGGTACACCGCAAATGCATGCGTCAGATTCGGCCGAATGGCAAAGCCGAACGGTATATTGGTGTCTATGACGACCCGCATCAGCAGTCGTTCTTCAAAGACCTCAATAGATCGTTGTGAATTTCCGCTGTCATGCCGTTTGCCTCGGCTGTCGCTTGCAGCCGGCGGGCAATTACCTTGAGGCTAGGACGGCTGACCATGACGCGGACGTGCTCGCCGGCCGGCACAAGTGCCAATCACGTCCTGTGCCGTCCCTTCGATAATTCCGCCTTGCGCTTTCACGACTGTGCTCTCCGGTAACTTATACCAACCCGCCGAACGATTGCCTCTCGACCGCTTCGCACGGACCGTCCTAACCGTCCTAACCGTCCTAACCGTCATGGCCGGCCTTGTGCCGGCCATCCACGCCTTGCCTTCGTGCACGCGACAAAAGGCGTGGATGGCCGGCACAAGGCCGGCCATGACGGTTAGGGACGGCCGTGGTGGTACGTCAATCGTTTTGCGGGCTGGTATTAGCGGTCCCGCCATTGCAGGCGGTGGCCAGGTTCATATTCTGCCGCGCCGGATGCCTGCTGGGGGCAGGGTGCACCTCGCCGCTTCCTCGCTACCTGCTCGGCCAGCGTCCCGGCCAGCCGCAATACCGCAAGTCGTGGATGGCGGGCCTTCGCCCGCCATGACGCGTGGATCGAGACGCGTGGGTCGGGACGCGGGAGCCGGGGGCCGTGCTGCTCTGCGCCTCCGCTGATCCTCGGCCGCTTGGCAATCGCCGTCCCTCACGCCACATCATCCCCATGAACCGACGCACCCTGCTCTCCCTCGCCCTGCTCCCGCCGCTGCTGGCGCCTCTCGTCGCGCGGGCCCAGGGAACACCCCAGCCGAAGCCACAGGATGCCGCCGACCTGGCGCGGATCGAGGCGTACCTGAACGGCATCCACACTCTCCAGGCGCATTTCATGCAGGTCGCCCCCGACGGGGCGATCAGCCAGGGCACCGCATGGTTGGACCGGCCCGGCCGCATGCGCTTCCAATACGACCCGCCGGCGCCGTTCCTGCTGGTGGCGGCGCATGGCAACCTGGTGTTCGAGGACCGCTCGATCGAGCAAGTCAGCAATGTGCCGCTGACGCTGACCCCGCTCGGCATCCTGCTGGCCGACCATGTCAGCCTGAGCGGCGAGGTCCGGGTTACCGCGTTTCAGCGTCTGCCGGGACAGCTCCCAGGTGACTCTGGTGCGCGGCGCATCGCCCCAGGATGGCTCCCTGACGCTGGTGTTCGCCGACAATCCGCTGGCGCTGCGGCAGTGGACGGTGCTGGACGCGCAACGGCGGAAACCCGGGTCACGTTGTATAATGTCCAGCAAGGGGTCGCTCTCGACCCGAAGTTGTTCGAATTCACCGATCCACGCAACTTCCAGAACGGAGCAGGCGGTGGCTGACCGTCCGGCGCCGCCGCGGCCCCGGCGTGCGTCCTGCTCATGCCCGCCAGTCCACGGATTCGCTTCATTTTTTCGTCAAGATCGTGAACTATGTATGGAGTCACGAGGTCCGGGCGAATCGTCAAGCCGCTGATCGGCATAAGCTGCTGCACGAAACAGTTCGGTGTTTTCGGCATGCCGAACCACGCCGCCTCAAACACCTATGTGCGCGCCACGGATGAGCTGGTGGGCGGCGTCCCGGTGCTTCTCCCGGCCAACGGTCCGTGTTGCGATATCGAGACCCTGCTGGAACGGATGGACGGCATCATCCTGACCGGCAGCCGATCGAACGTGCATCCCAGCTACTACGACGGCCCGCCGCATGCCGAGGGCACATGGGAAGACCCCGCCCGCGACGGCACCACGCTGCCGCTGATCCGCGCCGCCGTGGCACGCGGCGTGCCGGTGCTGGCAATCTGCCGCGGCTTCCAGGAGCTGAACGTGGCGATGGGCGGGTCGCTGCACCAGCGATTGCAGGACCTACCTGACCGGATCGACCACTCCACGCCGATGCAGGCCTCGGTAAAGGTGCGGCAGGGCAAGGCTCATACGATCCGCATCACCCCCGGCGGCTGGCTGCACGCACTGGCCGGGACGACCGAGATTGCGGTGAACTCGCTGCACAATCAGGGGGTGGACCGGCTCGCCCCCGGCTTGGTGGTGGAGGGCACCGCACCCGACGGCACCATCGAGGCGGTGCGCGTCGCGCATACGCCCACCGGCCCGGTGCTGGGTTTTGCGATGGGTATCCAGTGGCACCCAGAATACGACTGGCCGACCGATGGCGTCTCCCGCCGGATCTTCGAATCCTTCGGTGAGGCTGTGCGCGCCTATATCGGCCAATCGCTGCCGCCGGTGCTGCGCATCGCGGCGGAGTAACGCAGCCGGTCAGTGCGGCGGCGGCGGAGCTGGCGCCAGGCCGACAAGATCGAACAAGCGCGTGCTTGGCGGCCAGATGCGCATCACGTCGTCGTGCCAGGTGATAACGCCCCAACCGCATAGTAACAGCACAATGAAGCTTGCCGCCCAGGCAGCGCGCAACCCGATGTTGGGGCGTGGCATAGGGGCGGGATGGCTCGCCAGGCGGTCCATTGCCGTGAGCGATGGGCGCGGTGCCGCCGATGGTTCCCATCGTGGCGGCGCGGCGGGCGTTTCGGGGACTTCGGGTTCGGCCGGGACCGCGGTCGCAACGGGCACCCATTGCTCGGAGCAGCGCACGCAACGTACGGCGCGGCCGGGGGCGAGCAAGGCGTCCCGCACCTCGTAGGTGGCGGAGCAGGAGGGGCAGACGATGCGCATGCGGGCACAATGCCACAGCTTGGGCGGGGGTAAACCTTTTCCGCGCGGCGCGCGGGAGGGTTGGTGCGGAAGCGGCGAGGGGGGTGGAGGTCCGAGTGGCACGCGGGGCAGGGAGGCTGTGTGCCGACCCGATCACCCTCACCCTCGATGCTGCGCATCTCGACCTCCCCCGCTCCCGCGGGAGAGGTTGGTTTCAGGCTTCTACGACTTTCTGCTGCTGCACGCCGAGGCCTTCGCAGGACAGGCGCATGGTGTCGCCGACCTTCAGGAACACCGGCTCCGGCTTGACGCCCTGGCCGACGCCCGGCGGGGTGCCGGTGGCGATCACGTCGCCGGCGTGTAGGGTGATGAAGTGGCTGACATAGCTGACCAGCTTCACCACGCCGAAGATCATCGTCTTGGTGGTGCCGTTCTGGAACCGCTTGCCGTTCACCTCGGTCCACAGCGCGACGTTCTGCGGGTCGGGGATTTCGTCCTTGGTCACCACCCACGGGCCGGTCGGGCCGAACGTGTCGCAGCCCTTGCCCTTGTCCCAGGTGCCGGCACGCTCGAGCTGGAATTCGCGCTCGGAGACGTCGTTGCAGACGCAGTAGCCGGCGACGTACTCCATCGCGTTGTGTTCCGGCACGTAGCGCGCGGTCTTGCCGATGACGATGCCGAACTCGACCTCCCAGTCCAGCTTCTTCGAGCCGCGCGGCATCCTGACGTTGTCGTTCGGGCCGCTCAGCGCGCCGAGCGACTTCAGGAAGATGATCGGCTCCTTCGGGATCGGCATGCCGGCTTCCGCGGCGTGATCGGCGTAGTTCAGGCCGATGCAGACGTAGTTCACCGGCCGCGCGATGCATGACCCCAGCCGGACGCTGGGGTCGACCTTTGGCAGCGTGTTCGGATCGATGCTTGCGATCATCTTCAGTGCGGCGTCGGACAGGGCGAAGCCGTCGATGTCGCGCACCACCGAGGACAGGCAGCGGATGGTGCCATCCTTGTCGAGCAGGGCGGGCTTCTCGGCGCCGGGCGGGCCGTAGCGGAGCAATTTCATGGTGGGTCTCCTGTTTCCCTTGGGGGTGGGCCTGCGCCGTCACGCCGGCCGGCGCAGTTGGACAGCGGTGCGTGGAGAAGCGTCGGCCGTGGCAGCCCGTGCTCTCCGCCCAAAGCTGGGGTGTCGATACGAGGTTTTGTCGTCCGGCGGAAGGGCGCCGGCGAGTGCGAGGCGGGTTAAACCGGTGGCCTGGCGCACGCACCAGGCGTACAAAGCGCGGCTTCGTCCGGACTTGCCGGCCGACGCGACCGACGGTGGGACGTTATGCGAAGTTGTAACAGAATGGCCGCGTTCACGCGCGGCACCGGCCTGAAGCGACGCGGCGTGGTGGCGGCCGGATGGATCGCGCCATGACCGAGGCGGCAGTGCTGCTGGACCTGGATGGGACGCTGTCCGACTTCACGGCCCGGTATCGAGGCCTGCTTCCGTTTCATGCTGGGCGAACTCGGGCATGATCCGGCAGTGGCGGGCGACCTGACCTGGGCGGTGGGGCCGCCGATTGCGGTGTCGATCGGCAGATTGCTCCAGCAGTACCACGATGACCGGGTCCAAGCGGGATTGGCGAGCTATCGCGCCCGCTATTCCGCCGTCGCCATCTACGACTGCGCGGTTTATCCGGGCGTGCCGGAGATGTTGGATGCGCTGAGCGCATCGGGCTTCGTGCTGTGCATCGCCACCTCCAAGCGACGCGATTTTGCCGAGCGGGTGATCAACTACCTGGGGCTGGGCGGTCGCTTCCGTGGCATCTACGGTGCCGAGCCTGGCGGCGGCCTGGAAAACAAGGATGACCTGCTGGCCCACATCCTGGTCCGCGAAGGGTTCTCGCCCCAGCACACGGTGATGCTTGGCGACCGGTTGCACGACATCCATGCGGCGAAGGCGAATGCGCTGCGCTCGATCGGCGCCGGGTGGGGCTATGGCGGCGAGGCGGAGCTGGTTGCTGCCGGTGCCGATGCGATTGCGGCAACTCCGGGTGACGTGCCTGGGCTGCTGTAGATCGTGATCCTCACGCTTCGAGTGACACCAACCCGCCCAACGATTGACTCCCGACCGCTCCGCACGGACAGCCGTTGTCTGTACGTCAATCGTGTTGCGGGCTCGTATGACACATCGCGGTAGCCTTTCAAGTGTCGCTGAATTGGTATCCAAGTGTCAGGATCACTACACTATAGCGTCAGACCGCCGTCGATGACGAGCGCCTGCCCGGTGATGAACTGCGCCGCATCGGAGGCCAGATAGACGGCAAGCGCGGCGATCTCCTCCGGCGTGCCGAGCCGGCCCATCGGCTGGCGGGCAATGAACGCGGCGCGCGCGGCTTCCACCGAACCGGCGGCGGCGGCGTTGGCCTCGATGCGCTCGTCCAGGCTGGGGGTGTGCACCGTGCCGGGGCAGAGGCAGTTGCAGCGGATGCCTCGCGTCACGTAGTCGGCCGCAACGGACCTGGTCATCCCGATCACCGCGGCCTTGGTGGCGCTGTAGATGAAGCGGCTGGGCACGCCTTTCAGGCTGGAGGCGACCGACGCCATGTTGATGATCACCCCATGGCCGCGTTCCAGCATGCCCGGCAAGAACGCCCGCATCATGCGGAACATCGAGCGGGCGTTCAGCTCGAAGGCAAAGTCCCACTGCTCGTCGGTGGCGTCGAGGATGGTGCCCTGGTGCACGAAGCCGGCGCAGTTGAACAGGATGTCCACCGGACCGGCATCGAGCGCCGCCTGGGCCACGTCGGCCGCGTGCAGCACGTCGAGTTTGGCGGTGTGGATGCGGTCGGAGGCGATCTGGTGCACCAGCGGCTCGTTGACGTCGGTGGCGATGACGCGGGCGCCGGCGGCGGCGAATTCGAGCGCGGTGGCGCGGCCGATGCCCTGGGCGGCGGCAGTAACGAAGGCGGTCTTGCCGGAGAGGGTGCCGGTCATGCGACCTCCTGTGGTGGATGGATGCGCTTCAGGGCTGGGTCGATAGTGCGTTTCGTCTGGCTGGGGAAGGGGCGGGGTGGCGGATGCGGCTGGACGGCGACAACGGCGGCGGGCTGCCGGCTGGAGCAATGTGGGTGACGACGATGCAGCCCAGGTTCGTGGCCGAGGACAAGCGGGATGCTTGCGGCTCGGCTTCACTGCTGCTTATCGAGCAGGGCGATCTCGCCCTCGATGACGGCTATGAGTTCGAGGCAGGCTGTGACGGACGGTTCGCCAGACGTGCGACTCCGTAATCGTGGCGGTAGACGTTGCCGACGCCCATGATCGCGCGCCAGGGAAGCTCGGGATGACGCTCGCGCAGCGCCGGAGAGAGGCGGCGGGACGCTTCAGAGATGATTTCGAGGCAGCGGGTCACGGCGTAGAACGTGCGGCGATCGGCTTCGAATGATTCCTCCGTGTGTCCCACGGTGAACGTCGCGGCCAGCCGGGCATTCTCGAGAATGGCGGTCAGCGCGAGACGCGTGCGCTCAGAAGGCATAGACAGCATCTCGTTCGACATTCGGCCGGACCTGCGGCTTCAGGCGACGCCGGTTCGCGACATCAACGCGATTGGGAAACAGGTCGGATAGATATTGCGTGATGCCGACATACTCGAATAGGCCGATGGGCGCGTCAGGCGCGAGTTCGACCAGGATGTCGATGTCGCTCGTGGGCTTGGCCTCACCCCGCGCCACGGAGCCGAACAGGCCCGCATGCACCACGCCGCGGTGGCGAAGCGCCTGCTCGTGCGTCCGTAGGGTGGCGATGACCTGTTCGCGGTTCATGCCCGGCTTATACACCGCAGGCGGAGATGCGGCCAAACGCGACGAGGGAGGGTTGTGGCGGTGGGCGCTGTGCATCGACGAACTTGAAACCAATATCAGGACCGACAGCACGGCAGCGGTCTGCTCCACAGAACCAGGCGCGGCGAGAGGGGCCGGTCCGGGGTGCGGCATGCCGGGCACGTCGCACATCCCCGCCATCCACGACGTTGCCCCTCGTATCGGGGAGAAGTCGTGCATAGCGGGCTTTTGGCGGGCGCGCGCAACGTCTAGCCGGCACAAAACTTCCGTCTACTCCTGGCGCACGAGTTCGACGCGGCGGTTCTTCGCGCGCCCATCCTCGGTGGCATTATCGGCCAGGGGCTTCGTGTCACCGAAGCCCGCCGTGTCGAGCCGGTCTGCGTCGATCCCGTGCCCGACCAGCCAGAACTTCACCGCTCCTGCGCGGTTCTCCGACAGCTTCTTGTTGTCGAAGGTCGGCGCTCCGGCGTTGTCGGTATGGCCCTCGATCGCGACCTTCAGTTCGGCGTGCTGCGTCAGCAACGCCAGCACTTGCTGCAATACGGCGTCCGAGTCCGGTTTGATCGTCGCCCTGGCGGTGTCGAAGTTGATACCGTAGACCGCCACTCGGCCGGTCTTTTGCAACGCATCCATCATCGCGGCAGCATTGCCCTGCAGCTTCTGCTCCATCGCTTTGGTTTCGACGATCTCGACCCACGACATGGCGCCATCGCTCCGGGCGAACAAATGGACGTAGATCATCCCCTTGCCCGGTTCCTGCCAACGCCAGAAGGCGATCATGTCGTCGTTACTGCCATTGTTGAGCAGCGCACCCGGGAAGGATGCGACCTTGCCCGCGATGATCGTCTCGAAGCCCTTTTCGGCCAATACGTTCTGGTAGTTGCGCAAGATTTCCAACCCCGAGGTCTCGGGATTATGTTGGTAGGTATATTTGATGACCCGCCCCTCGATGTCCTCGAAAACGGCCGGCTTTGGGTCGCCGGCGTGGTAGGCGGTCAGCATTTTGATGCTGTCGAAGTTCCGCACACTGTAGTCGGAAACCCGCGCGTCCGGGTAATATTTGAACAACCGGTACTCCTGTGTACCGGGTACGTTCGGGCTCTTCCAATCGGCGGCGGCGGGGGCGACCATGGCGATAAGCAGGGCCGCGACCACGAGGAGCAAGCGTTTCATTGCTAACCTCCGAGATTACCCCAGGAGACCATTGCCCGTGTTGCCTGGTTGCGCACTGATCCAGATCAAACGTTTCGCTCATGTCGATCCACGCCCCGACGGCCATGTGCTTTTCCGGACGGAGGACCATCACGACGTCTGATGATCGCGCGCGTGTCAGGAGTGGTAATGCAACCTTGGGATGTGATCCGACACGCCCAACACCATCATGTTGACAGACAGGATTCGTGATCGACGACTGGCACACCGGATTGGAGCACCGGCGCGAAGATTGTGCGTTTCGATAAAGGTCTGCTTCATTTTCTGCCGCGCAGTCAGCAGCGTCGGCATCGATCAGCTATTCGCTGTGCGGCCAGAGCCGACACATGTGCACAGGGTCGCTGTCGAGATTTGACTGCACTGGTGCGCATTTGCCGCGGCGCAAGGCGTAATACGCCAGGGTCCGGTCGGCGACACCCGGCCACTCGCCCGGCTCCTCCAGCCCGTAAAGCGGACCCGCTTGCGTTCGGATCGCGTTCGATGCCTGCGCTGCCAGCAGGCCAGCGCTTTCGGGCTGCACGATATTGTTGTTGGCGCCCACCATACGGACCGAGTTGGGCAGCAAGTCCGCGACCCAGGCCATCGGCGCGCCATCCAGCAGCACAATCATGCCGTTCTGTTCCACTGCCATCGGCAAGCTGGCGCGTGTCGGCAGGTTCGCGGCCATCCGACCCCAGTTCGGGTATACCGTGATGGTTTGCACCACGACGCACAGCGCCACGAAACTCCATGCGACTAACGCGCGGACCTCGGGACGCGCCAGCAACGGGCGCAGCGCCATCAGCATCACGGCGCCGGTCAGCAGTTCCAGTGTCGCAAGGTAGCGCAGGACGGAGAACTCCACTTCCCACAGGACGAACGACACGGCGAAGAAGACCGCCAGCATGGTCGCTGCGCGGTCGTTGCGCGGCCGGCGCAGCGCCTGCACGGCGATCGCGATCAGCGCGACATAGGCCATGGCGAACCGGGGATCGCGCACCGGAAGTTCGCTGGCCAGCGCTCGGGCCTGCGCGGCCCAATAGAACGGATAGGCCAGTGCCATTCCGAGGGTGCGCGGGAAGAAGCGCGTGTCAGTGTAGGACTGCGGATCGACGAACGGCGAATGGAACCATTGGTTCAGATACGGCAACACCGGGTTGCCAAAATTTCGATACATCAGCAGCCACCATGGGCCGCCGACCAACACCGTAGCGGCAACGCCGGCCAGGCCGAAGCAGGCCAGCGCGGATAGACGGGTGCTGCCGGAGCGCGGCGGCGCCACCAGCAACGCCGTAGCCGCGGCCAGGCAATACGGCACGGTGGTGAGTTTTAGGCCCGCGGCGATGCCGAGCAGGGCGCCGGCGAGCGCAGCCGACACTTTGGGCGACGGCGTCTCTCCGGTCAGCAGCAACAGGCCGCCAAGGATGCAGGCGCCGGGCAGCATGTCGCTCATGGCCGAGGCAAGCGTTGGGAAGCCGGCCGCACCGGCTGCGCTGAACAGGGTCGCCACCAGCGCCAGCAGGCGGCGCGCCGGCAGGGCAGGGGGGATGACGCGCAACGTCAGTCCGAACGCGCACGCCGCGGCGATCCCTTGCGGCAGCGACAGCACGACGTTGCGCAGCACCGGAGTTTCGTTCAGCCGATCGCGGATCGCGCCCAATGCGATGTCCATGAACGGCAGGTAGAAGGTCTGCAATTGCGCCGGCGCGATGTCGGTCCAGAACCGGCCGCTGATCAGGGCATGCGCGTTGTAGATGTGGTAGTTGAGCAAATCCCAGTCTGCGTCGGTTGGCGTGCGTGCGGCGCACAAGCCGATCGCGACGACAATCGCGATCGGGAAGAGCCAGCAGTGGACTTCGTCTGACAGGCAGCGTTGCAGGCTTATGACGGGGCGCTTCGCGGCGAGACTTGCTTGCATAGGGCCTCGGGGCATGTTGCCGGGCGGTCGAGTCGCCCTGGACCTATCCTCGGGTTGACTCCTTAACGCGGCGTTAACTGCTGCCGGTGGGGCGAGGTATCGCGCGATCGAGCCGCAGTCTCGCGCCTCTGGAGAGCGCAGTGTATGCCGGATTCGACGCGGCCACGCGACCTCCCGCATGGCGAGCAGCGCTCAGGCCCGCGACGACGAACCGGCGAGGGCGACCCTAGGCGTCAGGCGAGGAATTCCGGCCGCATGGTTCTCCTGGCGGCCCGTGCCGTCGATCACTTCATAAGGGGCCCATCAACCGAATTGATTCGTGGACGCCCTTCCAACGCTTGAGCAATGGCGTCTGGTGCAGGTATGGCGGCGTGGACGTTATCTCGTATACATTGTAATTGTATATTGGACTAAACCGCTTCGCGGTAGTTTTTTGACCCGATCTACGTATTCCAAATTTGATAGATTCCGTTTGTCAGCGGCGACCACCCGCCGCTCCCTCGTCTGACAAGCCGACTGCGAGATCATGCGGCGGCGCCATGTGGCGCTGTTCATCTCGCAGAGGAGTTGTCGATGAGCCCGCTTCGCCGTCGCATGATCGAGGACATGCAGATCCGTAACCTGTCGCCACACACGCAGCGTGCCTACGTCGAACAGGTTGTGCGGTTCGCTCGCCATTTTCGTAAGTCGCCGGAACATCTTGGACCTGCTGAGATCCGGACCTACCTGCTTTATTTGGCACAGGAGAAACACCTCGCGGCCAGTTCGATTATTGTCGCAGTTGCCGCGCTGCGGTTCTTCTACACCGTCACCCTCAAGCGGCGCTGGATTGTCGGGGACGACATCCCCACCGGCCGTCAGGCCAAGAAGCTGCCCGTCGTGCTGAGCCAGGACGAAGTGGCGCGCTTCCTGGCCGCGGTCGGCAATCTGAAGCACCGCGTGATCCTGACCGTCTGCTACGCGACCGGCCTGCGGATCTCCGAGGCCGTCCGTCTCACCCCCGCGGCGATCGACAGCCAACGCATGGTCATCCGGGTCGAGCAGGGCAAGGGCCGCAAAGATCGCTACGTCATGCTGCCGCCCAGACTCCTCGATATGCTCAGGGAGTATTGGAGACGCACCCACCCCGGACAGTGGCTGTTCCCGGGTGACCGGCCTGGCCACCCGATCTGTCCGCTCACCATCAACCACACGTGCCGCGAGGTGAGGCAGCAGTGCGGCATCGGCAAGCCGGTCACACCGCATGCCCTGCGCCACGCTTTTGCCGTCCACCTGCTGGAAGCGGGTACCGATCTTCGTACCATCCAGTTGCTGCTCGGCCATCGCAATTTGGGCACCACGGCGCGGTATCTCATGATCGCCACCAGCAAGGTCTGCGCCACCACCAGTCCGCTGGAATCACTCAACGCCGTCGCGGCAACTGCGCCGGACCTGGTGCCCGCCTGAAGCGCGGGTTCCGTGGCCCGCGAAGGGCTGGAAGTGGCGGATGCGTTCCGCCACTTCGGCCAAGCTTTCCGCGACCAGCATGGCGCGTCGCTGTCGGCCGCCCGGCGGCGCGCCATGACCGCGATCGAGACCTGTCGCACGGCAGCACTCGGCGGCCACGTCGAGCGTTGCGGCGACTGCGGCCATCAACGCGTCTGCGTACAACTCGTGTCGCAACAGGAACTGCCCGAAGTGCCAGGGTCTCGCACGAGCCCAGTGGCTCGAGGACCGCCAGGCAGAGCTGCTCAACGTGCCCTACTTCCACGTGGTGTTCACCGTGCCGGACCTGGTCGCTTCCATTGCGTTCCAGAACCAGACCGTGGTTTACGACATCCTGTTCCGGGCGGCGTCGGAGACCTTGCACAGGATCGCCGCCGACCCGAAACATCTGGGCGCGGAGATCGGCTTCCTGGGTGTGCTGCACACCTGGGGGCAGAACCTTCAACACCACCCACATGTGCACTTTCTTGTTCCTGGCGGCGGAATTGCTCCGGACGGCGTAAGCTGGGTCGCCTGCCGACCGGGATTCTTCCTGCCGGTCCCGGTGTTGTCACGCATGTTCCGGGGCTTGTTCCTGCACTATCTGGAGAGGGCGTTCGCCGCCGGTGCGCTGACCTTCTTCTCCGCGTATCGCCACCTCCATGAACCCGCCGCGTTCCGGCGTTACCTGGCGCCGGTTTGGAACACCGAGTGGGTAGTCTACGCCAAGCGGCCCTTCGCCGGGCCGGCACAGGTTCTCGACTATGTCGGGCGGTATACCCACCGTGTTGCCATCTCCAACAACCGCCTGGTGTCGATCGACGACGGCAAGGTCCGCTTCCGCTGGAAGGATTACCGGGACGGCAACCGCCAGAAGACGATGACCTTGGACGGCGGAGAGTTCATCCGCCGCTTCCTGATCCACGTGCTACCGGACGGGTTCCACCGCATCCGGTACTACGGCTTCCTCGGTAACTGCCATCGTGCGCGGAAGCTGGCGCACTGTCGGGAACTGCTGGCGATGGCACCGGGCGGACCGGCGCCTGATACGCCCGCTGATTATCGCGATCGCTATGAGGCACTGGCCGGACGATCCTTACGGGCGTGCCCGCACTGCCACCTCGGCATTATGGTGGTGGTCGGCTGCACTACGCGGCCAACCGTCTGTCAGCCCGTGCCGGTGCCGGACACATCATGACGCCGGATAGACAACCCGACTGCGCCGAACCAAACCGCCCGTCAGATCGGGGTGGGGATGCTGTGGCCGCAAACGCCGCGAACGTGTCCCCGGACACGCCTGAACAGGGATCAACTGCTCAGATCCGGTCTACCCCGGTAGATCGGAGGCTCGGTTGGCGCGACCGATGGCACCCAATCGCCACCCCGAATGCTCCAATGGCGCTCCGGCAAAGGCGCCGGCCAAATTCAAAGCCCATAGCCCCAACGGCGGGGGGAGCGGTTTAGTCCAATCCGTTTTTAGCTCACCGGCGCGGCCCCGATCTTGGGTGCCTCCTCGGGCAGCCTGCGTGCACCGCGCCGCCAAGCTAAAAACGCTCTTCATTATCGTGTCATGATGGCCGAAGCCACTGCGGAAGATTTCTCCTCGCTGTTTGACATCGTGCAGATAACACCATTGCAGATAGTACAGTTCGAATGGCTTCACGACATCGAGAACTTCCTCCGGCGTGTAGAAATAGGTGGATTTATAAACGTCGCCGAACACTGCCCCCAGATGCACAGTCTCCGCTGGCGCATGAAATGCGGTGGATGCGGCTTGCGAGGCGTGCAACGGCACCGGCTGATAGGTCCAGTCCGGCTGCGGCGGAGGCACCAAATCCGGGTGCGGCACCAGATGCGGGTTCGTCAGGTAATACAGTCCATACCGTGAAGCCACCGAGGTGAAACCGCCGGCCGCCTGGCTTGCATCGTACGGCGCGTGGTGTGCGTTGCCAGTCAACCAGATGGAAAGTGCAAGATTGGTAAAGGAGGTGCAGTTCATCGCGACCGGGCAGTTGTCCTGGTCGAACCCGTTGTCGATATTGGTAAAGATCAGGTAGTCAGGATGATCTGCGAGGCCCCATGCCAGGCGAACGGGCTTGCCCAACGGCGGCCATGCATACTGCACCTCATATTTCAGGGCGGTGGCGAAGAACTCGGTTAGCGCCGCCGCCCCGCGCTTCTGGAATGGCAACGGCAGTAGCACAGCCGAATCCTTGAGCATCCTGAACAACACCCCATTGGGGTCGCTTGGCTCGAACCAGGGGTGACGCTGCTCCTTGGATACCCCGTAAACCTCCTGAAGATCGAGTACGGCCTGCTTGGTCGCCTTGTCCCAGACGCCGGAGATCTCGTTGTCACGCAACATCAGGTCGCGGCAGAGCAATTGCTGCACCCGCAATAGTTCGGGCCCCGCCTGCTGGCCGTTTTCGCCGACGCGGTGAGTGATCACACTGAATGTCGCTGCCATGACGGCGTCCCCCTGCGCGGACCGGGGGCCGATGAACGGCAGGTCGCATGCGGCCATCCGTGACCCGGCCGCGCAAGCATGACAGATGCCGCGCAGGACACGATCTGTCATTGATCTGCGTCAAACTATCGGGCGGTGGATGGTTCCGGCAGCGTATGACGCCTGACCGCTACGGCGCGTGTTCCGCCTCGCGCGGCACCCCGCCTCATTCGCAGTTTCCCGTGCTGTCCGTCGCGGGCCACGCGTCAGTGGTTGTTCCTGCTCTCTCCGCGCGTCTCGATGATGTTGAGAAACAGCGTCGCCGGCTCCAGGCAAGCGCCGTGGCCCAACTGGCCGACCATCGAGCGGTAGATTTCCTCCCACGGCGTCATGTTGTTCAGCTTGGGCGGCGTCCAGGCGCGGCGGCGCGCTTCCAGCTCGCCGGCCGGCAGCAGCACGTCCACCTTGCGCGTGTTGAGGTCGATGCGGATGCGGTCGCCGGACTGCAACAGGGCAAGGCCGCCGCCGACCGCTGCCTCCGGCGACACGTTGAGGATCGACGGCGCTGCGGACGTGCCGGACTGGCGGCCGTCGCCCATGGTCGGCAGTGCCATGATGCCGCGCTTCAACATGGCAGCGGGGGGCTGCATGTTCACCACCTCGGCGCTGCCGGGATAGCCGACCGGACCGCAGTTGCGGATGATCAGCACCGACTGGTCCTCGACGCCGAGGTCGGGGTCCTCGATGCGGTGGTGGTAGTCTTCGGGGCCTTCGAACACGATCGCCTTGCCTTCGAATACGTTCGGCCGCGATGGGTCGGAGAGGAAGCGCTTGCGAAAGTCTGCATCGATGACGCTGATCTTCATCACAGCGCTGTCGAACAGGTTGCCGGACATAACGACGTAGCCGGCGGCCGGCAGCATCGGCTTGTCGTAGGAGCGGATCACCTCGCGGTCGCCGTCGGGGACGTCGCGCAGGTTCTCGGCCACGGTCTTGCCGGTGACGGTCATCGCGTCGCGGTTCAGCTTGCCGGCTTGCAGGAGTTCCTTCATCACCGCGGGGACGCCCCCGGCGCGATGGAATTTTTCGCCGAGGAACCGGCCCGCCGGCTGCACGTCGCAGAGCAGTGGAACTTCCGGACCGACGCGCTGCCAGTCGTCGAGCGTGTGTTCCACGCCCATGTGGCGGGCGATCGCCACCATGTGGATGGGGCAGTTCGACGACGCTCCCAATGCCGCCGCGGCAGCCACGGCGTTTTCGAACGCCGCCTTGGTCATGATGTCGGAGGGGCGGAGGTCCTCGTGCACCATGCCGACGATGCGCTTGCCGGTCTCGTAGGCCATCCAGCCGCGCTCGCGATGCGGGGCGGGGATGGCGGCACATCCGGGCAGCGACATGCCCAGCGCCTCGGCCAGCGCGTTCATCGAGGTCGCGGTGCCCATGGTGTTGCAGTGGCCGATGGAGGGCGCGGACGACGACACCATCTGCATGAACTCGTCGTAGTCGATCTTGCCCTCCGCGAAGAGTTTGCGGCCCTCCCAGATGATGGTGCCGGAGCCGGACAGGCGGCCCTGCCACCAGCCGTCCAGCATCGGCCCGCCGGACAGCACGATGGCGGGGATGTTCACCGTGGCGGCGCCCATCAGGCAGGCGGGGGTGGTCTTGTCGCAGCCGGTGGTGAGCACCACGCCGTCGATCGGATAGCCGTGCAGCACCTCGACCAGTCCGAGATAGGCGAGGTTGCGGTCGAGCGCGGCGGTGGGACGCTTGCCGGTCTCCTGGATCGGATGCATCGGGAATTCGAGCGGGACGCCGCCGGCGTCGCGGATGCCGTCGCGCACGCGGGAAGCGAGTTCGATGTGGTGGCGATTGCAGGGGGAGAGGTCGGAGCCGGTCTGCGCGATGCCGATGATCGGTTTTCCCCCGCGCAGTTCGTCGGGGGTGATGCCGTAGTTCATGTAGCGCTCGAGGTAGAGCGCGGTCATCGCGGGATCGGCGGGTTCGTCGAACCAGCGGCGGGAGCGCAGGCGCTTTTCCCCGGTGCCGTTGTGTGCGATCATGGTTCGGTTCCTCCCGTTGAATGAGCAGGGCGGAGGGTGTGAGGCGGGTGGCCGTGAGTCAACGCCAGTGCACATAGGAACCGCGCGGGTGACACGCGGGCTGGCCGCGTCGCACGGACAAAACGACTCCGTCTCCTTCATGCCGGCGAGGTGGCGGAGGCCACCTTTTAGCCCGGCGGTGCGTCGGAATGCGGAGCAAGGCGACGCAGATATCGGGTCGAGGAGATCGATGTCATTTGGTCGCCTCAAGAAAACTGGGCAGTAGTAGGCACCGCTTTTGCCCCCAGTGGGCCTGCCATTGCCAGACCGGGCCAGCCAGGAGGTGGTCCATTTCAAGTCTCGGCAGCGCCAACCACGGTAATAGCTTTTCGATCACTCCGTTCGTCACGGACTCGTCGACAATCGCGATCGTCGCATGGACCAGGGCCACCGACGTTCCCGGCGGGAACGAGGCCGCCATCTTGTCGGGATCGACGCATTCGATCGTACTCGGCCGGCTGATGTCGCGGAAGCGCACCAGCAGGGGCAGCGCAGTATGGGGGATTTCGCGCGGGGTTCTTGGATTCTTCAGTCTATGAATATAAGCACCGATATCCTCGCCTTGTGCTTTGTCTCCGTATACCACCATTGGTAACTGCCATTGGAGGTATGGTCCCTGCAGCGTAAGGGAGATCAGCCCATTATGGCCGAGGTCGACCGCGACCGCCTCGCCGCGATCGACGCTGGCCCATTCACCTGTTGCAAGCGGATTGGAATTGCGCGACCAGTCCGTGGCCACGACACCCGAGCCGACGTAAGTTTGGCCATTCACCCGCACTTCGAGTGTCAGGCGATAGGCAACGACGGTAGTCCGGTAATGCCACACGACCGCACCGATGGCGGGCGCCATGCAGAACAGGATCAATGATTTTTTCATCTTGGAAATGCAGCAGGTGCTTGCCGGCGAGAGCCGTTTCCGGTGAACTGGCTTGTCCAGGTTCGAGGGCTCGTGTTGGTGATCCGGAGCGTTAAATTCGTCCTCATGTCGCTCAATGGTTTACGGATCGCTCCGTACCAAAGATAGCGACAAAACGTTACGCGCCGATGTCACGCGGATGGACGTCCTGATCGGCGGCTTCTTTGAGACGAATATTCGTCTCGCACCCGGTCACCCACCCCACAGCAATTCCTCGACCTCCTTCGGATGCGCCTCAATCATCCGCAGCATCACCGTCGCCACGCCATCCGGCTTGTTCCGCCCCTGCTCCCAATTCCGCACCATCGGCAGAGCGATCTGAAACACCCGGGCGAATTGCTCTTGCGTCATGCCCAGCCGCCGGCGCAGCGCGGCGACATCGACCGCATCGACCTGCCCGCCGGCTGAAGCTCGCACAATCGACGGCCGTGCCGCTACACCGGCCGCTCGCAACTCCCCGGCCAACGCCTGCACGTCCTCGACACGCGGCAGTTCGACGAACACGGCGCCATCGTCGAGCATCGCCTCGATCGCGCGTTTAGCCCGCAGCAGCGGCAGATGCCGTTTCACCAGCGCTTCGATTGCCGGGATTGTGGCGACCGGACCGAGCCTGTCTCGATCAGGCCGCAGGTTCAGGGCGACGGCGGTACCGGATTTCACGGGGGAACTGCCCCGCACGGAGCCCGCTCTCCCGACGCGCTCCCTTAATGACGATCTCGGCATAGTCTGTACCTCTGCATAAGGGCCTGGGCAATCACGCCCAGATTGGCCGTCCCGACCTCGTGCAAGGGCTCCGAATGGATATGGACACCGCGGACAAGCAGCGTGCGGCCTACGTCCTCCGGCTCTCCCATCATTACGATGGTCCCGGCCGGTGTCAGCACCTCCAGCGTGACGAGGTCTCCGGCACGCAGTTCCTCGCGCAGCCGGAAGTCGATCTGATCGCGCTGCCACACTCGATATGACTACGCGAATCGCACAGCAAAAGCAAGTCGAGACGTGCCGCACCAGCACCGGGCAAAGCAGCCGGGTCGGCATTCCCGGCCCGAGCGTGATTGCGCCGCTGTCCAACGTTGTCCGTCGCTCCGGGCAGAGTGGCCGATACTGGTGGCTGTCCGAGGTCCTGCCCGTATCACCCGTGCGACCGATAACGCGCAGCAGTATTAGACAATAAGGTCGTGGTCGCAAGAAACACCTTAACGGACAGTAACGTGACGCTGACGAGTTCCACCCGGCGTGCCGCTCACCCGATCGAGGAGAACTATCATGTCCGGGATGCCGTCGCTGCCGAACCGACGCGGCGTTCTGGCCAGGTTTGCCGTGACAAGTGCGGCCATCGCCGCGGTGCTCGCCGTGTGGTGTGGCGGAGCCATTTCCGCGCAGGACAAGTACAGTTTGAAAGTGCCGGATGGGCTGGCGTTCTCCGAGTTCAGGGGATTCGAGGACTGGGCAACCGTCGCTGTCAGTCAGACCGGAGGCACGATCGAAGTGATCCTCGCCAATCCCGAGATGATCGAAGCGTACAAGGCCGGCGCGTACGGCCCCGGCAAGCATTTCCCCGACGGCTCCAAGATGGCGAAGATCCATTGGAACACCAAGCAGAGCACAGAGGCTCCTGCTCCTACGACAGTGCCGGGCACCCTGGACAACATCGATTTCATGGCGAGGGACAGCAAGCGCTTCGCGGATACCGGCGGCTGGGGATACGCGCAGTTCAACTTCGATAACGCGTCGAACACGTTCGCCCCGATGGGAAGCGGCCACAATTGCGGCCTCGCGTGCCATACGATCGTCAAGGCAAAGGACTACGTTTTTACATCCTATGGGTCGCGTTGAGCAGGGATATGAGGCGTGATGGGAGGCAGTCATGAGTAACGCCCGGACCGATTGTGAAGTGATGTCGCGACGCATGGTGCTCACTCGCACGGCGCTTGCGCTCGGCGTGGCGGCGGCTGCCGCGGCAGTCTCGCAAGCTTCGGCGCAGCAGAAGCTGACTCAGGCGGACGCCAGTTATCAGGGCACGCCGAAGGGCGAGCAGCGTTGCGGCGTTTGCTTCAACTTCCAGCAACCGAACGGGTGCAAATTCGTTCAGGGAAGCATCAGCCCGAACGGCTGGTGCCAGCTATTCGCTCCGAAGACCTGATCCCGGCTGTCCCGGGACCTGGTGCAATAAGGATTGTCTCACGAAGCAGGGTCCCGATACGGGGGCGATACGGCCCTGGCGCGCGACACCTGCGCGCCACCGAACGCCGAGCGCGCCGCCGCCGGGAATTTCAACCTGAACGGAAAGCAGCGTAGGGTTCGCCCCGGTTTCCCGGAGGCGGACGGTGACGCTCATGGTCCTGAATTCCCACCCGAGCGTGGTGGTTCGATGCGCGACTTGATCTTCGTCACCTGTACGTATCGGCGGCCGGGCCGGCTCGACTTCTTTCGCCGTCATATTCGAACGCTGATTTCGCAGATCGAGCACTTTCATTGGATCGTCGTCGAGGATGGCGACCTTCCCGATCCGGAATTGTCCGTTCTGCTTGAGGGCTGGAACAGCCGCTACCTGCACATCGGCCCAACGCGCGACGAAGGCGGGGCACAACGCAACCTGGCGTTGGAGTATATCCGTGACCAACGCCTCGACGGCATTGTCTATAGTCTTGAAGACGATAATCTGGTGCACCCTGAATTGGCCGGCGAGTTGCGCAAGGTGTCCAAGGTCGGGATCGTCCCGATCGGCAATCTCGGGCCGAATGGTGTTGAACGGCCGATCGTCGCGAACGGCCAGTTGACACGCTGGGACAGTGGTTGGGCGGAGCGGAAGTACCCGGTTTCGAGGGGCGGGTTCGCGTTTGAGTTGCGGCTGATCTTCGAGGCCAAATCGCCGATTTGGGACTGGCGCGGTGTTGGTGGCGAAAGTGAGTTCATCGACAAGCTGATCGGCTCGGCCGCGGAATTGGACCTTTCACCCTGCCACTGGAACCAGGTCTGCCTGGTCTTCAACAAGGAGCCGCTCGCCACGAAAGGCGCCGCCTCCGAAAGTGCTTCCCAGCCAGGGCCGATCCAGATTTATGAGGACGTTCCGCCAGCCGGCGAATATGGCTTCGCGGGCAACCAGCGTCCGCGGCTGGCTTTGGTCGGGTGTGGCTGGTTTGCCTGCGAGTCGCATATTCCGGCGCTGCAGCAGTTGGAGCGTAACGGCCTGGTGGAGGTCGTCGCCCTGTGCAGCCGATCGGAGGAATCGCTGGCACGCGCGGGCGCACGGTTCGGCTTGCGGACGCTGAAAACCTATCGGCAACTCGAGGCCCTTCTGGCGGACCCGGACATCGATATCGTCGACCTGGTGCTGCCGATCGGGACGATGCCGCAGGCGATCCGTGCGTCGCTGCGGGCAGGAAAGCACGTCATCAGCGAAAAGCCTTGCGCACCCAGTGTCGCGGCGTGCATGGACCTGTTCGATGACCATGGCCGGTTGGGCGACCCGCCGTTCTGGGCCGTTTCGGAGAACTGGCGGTTCAAGAACACGACCAGGGTTCTGGAGCAAATCGTACGCAGTGGCCGGATCGGCAGTGTTTACCTGGCCGATTTCGAGTTTATCACGAACTCTTCGCCGAGCTTTTACCTGGGATGGCGCGGCTCGCCCGACTATCCCGGCGGTCACCTGCTGGATAGCGGCGTCCATTTCGTTGCATTGCTGCGCCAGTTGGTCGGCGAGATCGATCGCGTCAGCGCGACCGTCAGCCTGCGCCGGCCGCATCTGCCGCCGGCCGACAGCGTGACGGCAGTGATGACATTCGCGAACGGGGCAGAGGGCAGCTTCCAACTGTCGTTTGCGGCGTCAACGCAGGATGGCCGGCCAGCGACCCTGACACTGGTCGGTTCGAAGGGCTCGCTGCACGTCAACCTGTTCAGCAACGTTATTCGGCTTCGCGATGAAGCGCGGGAGGAATTCCTCAGAGTACCCGACGACCCCTGGGTCCAGGGCGGCGTGTATCAGACCATCGCGCACTGCCTTCAGTCGTTCCGGCACAGCGCGCCATCGCGCAGCTCTCCCGCGGAAGCGCTGCGCGATGTAGCGGTGATCGAAGCGATGCTGGAGTCCGGCCGGACCGGCAAACAGGTTGCCGTGCCGTCCCTGTATCCGGCGTTGCACGGAATCAGCCAGAAGATCGCCAGCTTCAACGGCATCTGGGTGTTCAGGCCGAAGCAGAAGCTCGACTGCCGTTCGATCTCCGAGGTCAGCAGTGCCGTCACGCAGGCGGTCTCGGCCGGGCTGCGTGTCCGACCGATCGGCGCCGCCAACTCATGGGGGTCCGAACTGATGACCCCGGGTGTGAGTCTGAGTGTGCGCGGACTGAATCGCATCCACGGCGTGGATAGGACGCGCGGGACAGTCTCCGTCGAGGCGGGCGTTCGCCTTGGGGATTTGACCCGTGCCCTGGCAGCGCAGGGGCTCTCGCTACCGTCGCTGCCGTTCAATCCGAATGTCACCATCGGTGGGGCTGTCGCCTCCGCAACGCATGGCACCAGTGCGCTGTGGGGCACTGTCTCCGACTTCGTCGTGGCGATGAAGATCGCCGTTGCCTCGGGACAGGTGATCGAACTCGGTCCCGACTCGCCGCCCGATGAACTCCGGGCGGCCCGCGTGGCTGTGGGCATGCTCGGCGTCATCGTTGAGCTGGAGCTCGAAACCATCCGGATGCCCTGGGTGCGGCTGTCGGAGACGCGCATGAGCCTGCCGGCATTCCTGGCGCAGCGGATGGCGATCTTGTCCCGCTACGAGCATGTCTGGGGGCATTGGACACTTGGCGACGACACCATGCTGATCGAATGTCTCGAGGCCCGGCCGGCGCAAGAAGAAGGGCTGCATCCCTACGTCATCGGCGACACCGGGTCCTGGCAGTCGCTGCGCAAGTCGCCACCGCCACCGGCGTCGCTGATGGTGACCGAGGGCAACGCACGCCGCGTCTGGATGAGCATGCAGTACGGCGTCGCACTGTCACGGATCGAAACTGCGATCGAACGTATCCGGGCCTCCGAATTTGCGCAGAAGCACCGGAAGCTGATCGTCGAACTGAAATTCCTCAAAGCCAGCGACGGGTCTTTGCTCGGGCCCAACGCCGGTCAGGACAGTGTTCTGTTTAACATCTGGTGGGTGGTGGACGACCACCTCAAGTACGAGGTGTTCAGTAATTTCGAGGACACCATGCGGGATCTCGACGCCCGGCCGCATTGGGGCAAGTTCCACCGTCGCCTTGGCGTTGACTATATGGAGCGGGCCTATCCGTCCTGGGCGGCGTTCGACTCCGTCAGATCGCGCTTCGATCCGCGGGGGATTTTTTCGATCTTTCCCGAGCACTGGGCGTGAGCGGGGCGGGCACGAACGGGAATCGCTCGAACTATCATGCTGGGCCTTGCAGGATGGCCTGCTGACCCGTTCACACCGCACGTTCCGCCTCTGCGCGCGGTTGCGCACCACCGGCGTCGTCGATGACAAAAGCCCCGCGTTACGAAGCGGTCATGCTGACCGTCGCTCCATGCAGCGTTGCGACCGTCAGGAACACCGCGATTTGCCCGCCGCCCGCGCTCGAGACCTGGAAGACCTCGCCCCCGCGACCGCCGATGCAACTGAAGCTCACCCCCGTCTGCGCGGGAACGTCCAGCACGAGACCGTCTATGGGACCGGTCGATGACGCCCCGCGGAATTGACTCGGCGGCGTGAGCAATTGGACGCCGCCGGGTGTGGTCTCCACGTTCCGCGCCCAAATCGTCAACGTAAAGTCGTGCGTGCTGGAGACTTTCACGACTTGTTCGGGCTGGCCGGTGCCCAGACCAAAATAACCCCGTTCGACCTTGGCGCTCACGGAGGCAGCCTCCTGCGGACCAGCCCGCGACGTACGATGGCTGGATATGGGTGGTTTTGCAACCCTTTCGGGCGGTCCCGGCGGCTCCAAACGGATGGATTGCAAAGGCGCCGCCGGCGCCTACGCCAGGGTGCTTGAGCCGGGGGCTGGGGGTCCCAACGGAGGCTGTGCCCCCTGACGGGTCCAGAGCCTGCCCTGGCGAGGGCCGGGGGCAGCGCCCTGGCCTTCCTTCCTTCGCCCGATTGGCCCCCGCCCCTTGCGGCCCGGGCCATTGCGATGATAGTGCCCCCGCGTTGGAACAGGGGCCACGGACACATGCCGTCCACATTTGAGACCGTCGCCGGAATCATCTCCGAGACGTGCGATATCCCCCGGGAGAAGATCACCCCGGAAAGCCATGCCATCAACGACCTGGGCATCGACAGCCTGGATTTCCTCGACGTCGCCTTCGCCATCGACAAGGCGTTCGGCATCAAGATGCCGCTGGAACAGTGGACCCAGGAGGTCAACGAGAAGAAAGTCTCGTCGGACGCCTACTTCGTCATCGGCGGCCTGTGCGACAACATCGACAAGCTGGTCGCGGCCAAGGTCGCCTGACCTGAATGCGCCTCGAATACTTCCAGATGGTGGACCGGATCACCCAGCTTGATCCGGAGGCGCGGGTTATCCACGCCGAATGCACCGTCCCGGACCATAGCCCGGTGTTCGAGGGGCACTTTCCCGGCCATCCGCTGATGCCCGGCGTCCTGCTGATCGAGACGATGGCGCAAACCGGCGGCTGGCTGGTGCTGGCGGTGCTGCGGTTCGCCCGCATGGCGTTCCTCGCCCAGGTACGGGAGGCCAAGCTGCGCTCCTTCGTCACCCCCGGCCAGAAGCTGGAGGTGCAGGCGCGCCTGGTGCAGGACAACGCCATGTATGCCTCGGTGACCGCGCAGATCGACCTGGAGGGCCGCAAAGTCGCCGAGGCCGAACTCCGCTACGGCATCGCGCCTTTCCCCAATGAGACGCTGCGGGCGACTATGCTGGAAACAGCGCGCCGCGTGGCGGTGCCGGAGGCGTATCTGCAGTGACGGCTGACCGCGACGCACTGATCACCGGAATCGGCCTGGCCTCGTGCCTCGGCGAAGGCCCCGACGCGCACTGGGCTGCGCTGGACGCTCCAGGCGGGTTCGCCCCCGTGGTGGACACGGAGCGCTACGCGCCGTGGCTGGTGCATCCCATGGTCAAGCTGGACCTGGACAAGCAGATCCCCAAGCGCGGCGACCAGCGCCAGATGGAGGCGTGGCAGCGCATCGGCGTACACGCCGCCGGCCTCGCCCTCGACGCGGCCGGGGTCAAGGGCAACCCGGACTTGCTCCAGCGCATGCACATGATCGTCGCGGCCGGCGGCGGCGAGCGCGACTATCCGGCGGACGAGGCGATCCTCGCGGCCATGCGGCACGCTGCCGATCCGGGCGCCCTGCTGAATGAGCGGCTGCTGGCGGATCTGCGGCCGACGCTGTTTCTGGCCCAGCTCTCCAACCTGCTGGCGGGGAATATCTCGCTGGTGCACGGCGTGGTCGGTTCGTCGCGCACCTTCATGGGCGAGGAGGCGTCCGGGACGGACGCGGTGCGCACCGCCTGTGCGCGCATCGCGGCCGGACAGGGGGAACTGTTCCTCGTTGGCAGCTCGTTCAACGCCGAGCGGCCCGATACGCTGATCGTCCACGAAGCCGGCGGCATCATGTGGAAGCAGGCTCCGGACGGCACCCAGGCGTTCGCTCCGATCTGGGCGCGGCAGGCGCTGGGCGGCGGCATGGTGCTGGGCTCGGTCGGCTGCTTTATGGTGATCGAAAGCCGCGCCCACGCCGTGGCGCGTGGCGTTACCCCGATCGCGCGGATTGCTGCCATCGCCACCGACCGCTGCCGCCGGCGTCCAGGCGAGGCGACCGCCAACGCCGCGCGCCAACTGGAGGCGATCCAGCCGGCATTGCGCGACGGCGGGGCGGCGGTGGTGTCGAGCGCGTCTGGCGCATCCGCGCCCACCAGTGAGGAGGCTGCGTTCCTGGGTAGCCTCGGCCTGCCGGTGCGCGCGACCGCCACGGCGCTGGGCCATTCGCTGGAAGCGGCCTTCCCATCCAGCCTGGCGCTGGCAGCGATGGCGGTATCGCGGGGCCGGCTGTTCGCTCCGCTGGAAGCAGCCGAGGCGCCGATGTCAGGCGAACTGCGGCAGGTCGTGGTGACCTCGTGGGGCCTGTGGCGCGGCGAAGCCATGGCCCTGGTGACCAGGCCCTGAAGCCTCTCCCGTGTGAGCGGGCGAGATTCCGGGACATGGGTTTATAGGATGGTCGCCAGCAAGAGCTTCGCCGAGTTCCTGCGTGAGCAGTTAACGCCGATGGGCCGGCTTACGATGCGGCGAATGTTCGGCAAGACGGGCGTGTTTTGCAATGGACTGATGTTTGGGATGATCGCGGACGACGTGCTCTTTGTCCGGGTGGATGAGCACAACAAGGCGGTCTTCAAGGAAGCCGGATCGACGCCTCCGCTCAACTACGAGAAGCAGGGTCGCACCATAGACCTGGCCTTTTGGCGCGTGCCGGAGCGGCTGCTGGACGAACCGGCCGAGCTTGTGACGTGGGCTCGTGCCGCGCTGGCGGCGGCGCGACGGGTCGCGGTCAGGAGGGGACGGACAGCGTCGAAAACGGATATCAAAGGAGGTTGAGGCATGAGTGTCATCGAACGTCCCCGCACAGCCGGGCTTTCGCAGAACCCCGCATACTCGCATGTCGTTGTCGCTGCGGGAAAACGCACGATCTACACGGCCGGACAGGTGTCCATTGACGCGTTTGGCACGCTGGTCGGTGCGGGCGACGTCGCCGCGCAAACAGCACAGGCCATGCGCAATGTCGGTCTGGCGCTCGCCGCCGCCGGTGCGACTTACGCCGACATCGTGAAGATCACGACCTATGTCGTGAACTACAAGCCTGAACACCGAACCGTCATCGGCGCGGCGCGGGCACCCTTCTTTGCGTCGGGAGAACCGCCGGCAAGCACTCTTGTTGGCGTGGCTGCGCTTGCGCTACCGGACTGGCTTGTCGAGATCGAGGCCGTGGCCGTTGCGGACTGAGGTATGCATCCCCTTGACGGATCCAGCAAGAAACAACCCGTGCTGCCCGGCTCCCACGTCATGGCGGGCGAAGGCCCGCCATCCACGACTATGCTGCGTGCCGCGAGAAAAGTCGTGGATGCCGACCCCGGCCTTCGCTCGGGGCAGGCTCTACGTCGGCATGACTTGGGGGGCGGGCACCACCGCAGTTTCATTCAGGGCGGGTCGGCCACCGCCGGACGGTGGCCAACTCGCAAGAAACGAGGTCCTCCCCCTCCCCCAACTCCCTCCCTCAAGAGGAGGGGGAGCACCTTGCCCGATCACCCTCAACCTCGGCGCTTCGCGCCTTGACCTCTCCCGCTCCCGCGGGAGAGGTTGTTTGACAGGAGGCGCCTGATGGACATGAACCTCGATCATTCTGGCCGGCCGACGGTGGTGGTCACCGGCATGGGCGTGCTGACCTCGCTCGGCCAGGGCCAGGCCGAGAACTGGCGCAAGCTGCTGGACGGTGTCTCCGGCATCCATCGCATCAGCCGCTTCCCGGTCGCCCACCTGCGCACCACGATCGCCGGCACCGTGGATTTCGTCTCCGTGCCGGAGCCTTCCGCGCCGGCGCTGACCGAGGCGATCGGCGCCATGGTGGCGCAGGAGGCCATTGCCGAATCCGGTATCGGCACCCCGGGCGACTTCCCCGGCCCGCTCTTACTCGCCATGCCCCCGGTCGAATTGGAATGGCCGCAGCGGGTCGCCGCCGACGCCGTGGCGGAGAGCCGCAACGAGCCGGCCACCTGGATGGACATGGTACACGCCGTCAGCGGCGGCCGCTTCCCGCGCCTGCACGAACGCTTCCTGTTCGGCGCGGTGGCGGAGCATCTGGCGGAGAAATTCGGCACCAAGGGCTCGCCGATCGCCACCTCGACCGCCTGCGCGTCCGGTGCGACGGCGATTCAGCTTGGCGTCGAGGCGATCCGCCGCGGCGAGGCTCAGGCGGCCCTGGTGATCGGCACCGACGCCTCGGTGAACCCGGAAAGTCTGATCCGTTTCTCGCTGCTGTCTGCGCTGTCCACCCGCAACGATCCGCCGGAAGCCGCGGCCCGTCCGTTCTCGCGCGACCGCGACGGGTTCGTGATGGCGGAAGGCGCCGGCGCGCTGGTGCTGGAGAGCCTCGAACATGCCCGGGCGCGCGGGGCAAACATCCTCGGCGTGGTGGAAGGGTGCGGCGAGATGGCCGACAGTTTTCATCGCACCCGCTCCTCGCCCGACGGCAAGCCGATCATCGCCTGCATGCACAACGCGCTGGAGGACGCCGGGCTGGCGCCCGACGCGATCGGCTACGTCAACGCGCACGGCACCGGCACGCCGGAAAACGACAAGATGGAGTGGCTGGGGATGGCGGCGGTGTTCGGCGAACGGGCCGGGTCGCTGCCGACCTCGTCCAACAAGTCGATGATCGGCCACACGCTGAGCGCCGCCGGCGTGGTGGAGGCGATCTTTACCCTGCTGTCGCTGCGCCGCGGCGTGCTGCCGCCGACGATCAACTACGACAGCCCCGACCCGGCGCTGCCGCTGGACTGCGTGCCCAACGTGGCGCGCGAGGCGCGGGTGGCGCACGCGATCTCCAACTCGTTCGGCTTCGGGGGGCAGAACGCGTGTCTGGTGCTGGGGGCGGGATGAAAACCTCTCCCGCCTGCGGCGGGAAAGGTCGCCACGAGGTGGCGGGTGAGGGTGAGCGGGTCGCGCCGCAGCGTTGTTATGCAGTGTGCGGACCCGATCACCCTCACCCTCGGCGCAAGGGCGCCTCGACCTCTCCCGCTCCCGCGGGAGAGGTTTCTTAAATGACCCGCGCTCTGGTAGTCGGCGCGCGCCGCGGCATCGGCGCGGCGGTGGTGCGGGCGCTGGCGGCGCGGGGTATGGCGGTGACCTATACCTACCGCACCTCGCCCGGAGATTTCCCCGACACGCCAACGACGGCGCTCGCCCTCGACCTTGGCGACCGCGATGCGGTGGAGGCCTTTGCCCGCGCTCAGGAGGACGCCCCGGCCTGGGACGCCTTGGTGCAGGCCGGCGGCACCACCTACGACGCGCTGGCCGCCATGATGGACCAGGGTGCGGCAGAGCAAGCCATGCAGGTGAACTACTTCGCCTTCGCCCGCATCGCCCGCGCCGTGGTGCGGCCGATGCTGCGGGCGCGTGCAGGGCGGATCGTCGCCATCGGCTCGGTGATCGGCCAACTCGCCAGCCAGGGCAACGCCGCCTACGCCGCGAGTAAGGCTGCCTTGCTCGCCTATGTGCGCTCGCTGGCGATCGAGAGCGCGCGGCGCGGCGTGACGGTGAACTACGTCGCCCCCGGCTTCGTCGATACCGAGATGATGGCGCCGTTTGCGGCCTATCGCACGGGAACCGAGGGCCGCATTCCGGCCGGCCGCTTCGCCACCCCGGACGAGGTCGCCGCGGTCGTGGCATTCCTGGCCTCGCCGGAAGCCAGCTACGTCAACGGCGCCTACATTCCGGTGGACGGCGGTCTGACTGCCTCCGCGGGGATCCCGCGGGCCTAAGCCGCTCCGGTTGCGCGGGAACGAACCTCTCCCGCGGGAGCGGGAGAGGTCGAGATGCGAAGCATCGAGGGTGAGGGTGATCGGGCCGGCACGTAGCCGGTTGAGCGAAGTGTGCCGACCCGATCACCCTCACCCTCGCCGCTGACGCGTCTTGACCTCTCCCGCTCCCGCGGGAGAGGTTGGCTGTCGCGGGAGCGTCTTTGTCAGCCCATGAACGCGTTCAGCTCCGGTGTCGACATCGTCGTTTCCAGGTATCCAAACGTGCCTTGCTCCTTCACCTCGTGCGCCGCATTCAGCAGCCCGCTCATCGCGGCGCGGTAGAGCGACGTGGCGAGGCTGATCCGCTTCACCCCGGCGGCCGCAAGCTCCGGCACCGTGAACGAGCGGCCCTTGATCCCTGCCATGAAATTCACCGGCCGCGACACCGCGCTGCACACCGCGCGCACGGCCGCCAGGTCGGGCAGGCCGGGCGCCATCAGCACATCCGCCCCGGCTTGCTCGAAGGCCACCAGACGCTTGATCGTGTCATCCAGATCGGGATTGCCGCGCAGGAAGTTCTCGGTCCGCGCGGTGAGCGTGAACGCGAACGGCAAGGCGCGCGCAGCCGCCACCGCGGCGGCAATGCGCTCGGTCGCCAGACCCAGGTCGAACAGCGGTTTGTCCCGATCGCCGGAGGCGTCTTCGATCGAGCCGCCGACCAGTCCGACGCCAGCCGCCATCCGGATCGTCTCGGCCGCGGCCTCCGGCGTGTCGCCAAAACCCTTCTCCAGGTCGGCGGATACCGGCAGGTCGGTGGCCTCGACGATCGCCCGGCAATGTGCCAGCGCCTCGTCGCGCGTCACCATGCCGTCGCGCCGTCCCAGCACGCCGGCCTGGGCGCCGCTGGAGCTTGCCAGCGCCGCGAAGCCGAGGCCGGCCAGGATGCGTGCCGAGCCGGCATCCCAGGCATTGGCGATGACAAAATGTTCGGGAGCTTCGTGCAGCGCACGAAAGCGTTGGGCCTTGTCGGATTGGCTGGCAGCCACGGCTTGTCTCCTGCCCTGTTTGTGTCGGGCAGCAAACCGGTAAGCCATGCGCGATGCAATCCCGGGCGCGTCGTATACGCCCGGTGGGGCGCCGCCGGTCTGCGGCGCCCCGTCCAAATCGGTCTAGCGGTCGTTCTATTGCTTAACAGCGTCGCGCACCGCGTCCTTCGCCCCGCCGATCGCGTTCTGCACCTTGCCGGCGGCGCGTTCGCCCTTGCCCTCGGCTTCGGTCTTCTTGTCGCCCATCATCCGGCCGGCGGTCTCTTTCACCGCACCCTTGGCCTGATGGCCCATACCTTCGACGCGATCCTTATCCATGATCTTCTCCTCGTGGTCAGGCGGCCGGTGGGCCGCGTGACCAGAACGAGGCAGGGTTGCCGCGGGTTGCCTCCCGCGCCAAGCGCCATTCGGTGATGTCAGAGCGAACGTCAGGGCTAGCCGCGAGGTCCCGCTGCGTGCCGCCGGACCGCCCATAGCGCCAGCAGACCGGATGCCAACAGCGCCAGGGGAGTCGGCTCAGGCACCTCGGCGGCACCGCTCGCCAGCAACCGCAGCTCGCTCGACGTCTCGCACGAATACCCGTAGCACTGCCCGGATTCCGGGCTCGAGGTGAACGTGTTCTCCTCGATGACAAACGGGTCGGGACCGGCAATGTTGAGGGCGTGCTGGAATGTCACGTACAAATTATCATCGGTGTTTGGGGTCTGCACCACGATGGAGGTCGTGTTCGGTTGCCCTCCGGTGACGCCTAGGTGATCGGCCAGTGCCGATGAAAGCGTGACGCCCGGAATGGGGGTACTATTGATCGAGATGCCGGCCCCCAGTGTAAACGTGAAATAGGAGTTGGGTTGGCCGTACACATTCAACGAAAAAGTCCCGGTCAGCGACCCGCCACCATAGAACTGCCCGTACACCGTGATCGGTATGTTGTAGATCGGGGCGGCAACCGCGGTGGAAAACGGCAGAAGAACCGCGAGGGCGCGGAGCCCGTTCCGCCAGAGGCATGCAACTAACAATCGAGACATGGCCGCCTCACAACTCCGTTATCACCAACCTAATCGCAGAATGGGTTTCCGCCAAGCTCTATTTTAATGGAATGTTAACGGAATCTGCGAAACATCCTAGAGTTTCATTAACTGTCACGAACCACCTTAAATCGTTAAGGCAATACCTTGATCTACAACTCTGGATTGTGGTCATTGATCCGCCGATGCTAAATCGCCACCACCTGTCCGTTGCCCACCGCTTCCAGGAACGTCGCCACCCCCGCAACCTCCACGCTGGGCATCAGCCGCGCAGCATCCAACCCCTCCGCCCGCAGCCCTGCCTCGCAGGCGATCAGCCGCACGCCCATCTCCTGCGACGCCTCGCGCAGCTCCGCCAGGCCCGCCACGCCCGCCGCCCGCACACGCTGATCACGCTCGGCGTCCGCCAGCCCCGACCAGTCGGAGAACAACGCGTGGCAGCCGAGATTGGTGGCGAACACCACCACCGTCCGCCCCAGCGCCGCCGCTCCGGAGGCCAGCACGAACGCGTAGTGGGCTCGGTCGTGCGCGCCTGATAGCAGCAGGATGCCGAGCGGCTCAGACGGCACAGGCCTGTCCCGGTCCGGCTTCCGCGGCCTCGGCGTGCGCCGACAGGTCGTGGATCGTCGCCTGCGGCCCGCACAAAGCGCAGTCCGGGTCGCGCGGCAGCTTCACCGTGCGGAACCGCGACGCCAGCGCGTCCCATACCAGCAGGCGGCCGGCCAGCGTGTCGCCGATGCCCATGACCTCCTTCAGCACCTCGGTCGCCTGCAAGGTGCCGATCACCCCGGTGACGGCGCCCAGCACGCCCGCCTCGCTGCAACTCGGCACCAGGCCCGGCGGGGGCGGTTCCGGATACAGGCAGCGGTAGCACGGACCGCCCAGATGCGGCCGGAACACCGAGAGCTGGCCGTCGAAGCGCAGCACCGCGCCGGAGACCAGGGTGCGGCGGGCCAGCACGCACGCATCCGCTACCAGGAACCGCGTGGCGAAATTGTCCGTGCCGTCGCACACGATGTCGTAGCGCGAGATCAGCTCCATGGCGTTCGCCGCGGTCAGCCGCGTCGCATGGGGCTCGATCGCGACACCGGGATTGATGGCGTGGGCGGCGGCCGCGGCGGAGGCGGTCTTCGGCGTGCCGATGCTCGCCATCGTGTGGGCGATCTGGCGTTGCAGGTTGGAGAGTTCCACCGTGTCGTCGTCGACGATGCCGATCGTGCCGATGCCGGCGGCGGCGAGATACAGCACCAGCGGCGAGCCGAGCCCGCCGGCGCCGACCACCAGCACGCGCGCCGCCTTCAGCTTGGCCTGGCCGGTACCGCCCACCTCCCGCAACAGGATGTGGCGCGAGTAACGGCGGATTTCGTCTTCCGTGAAGTCGAGGTCCATGGCGGGAAGATATGGTGCGCGGCACGCCACGGCAAACGCGCGAAGAGAATTTCTTGCCCGCGCTGGGCGCTGCTCGCAGCAACCTTCAACATCGGTCACGGATTTCGTGCCGCCTGCTGCCGCGCGGCGGTACTCCGCCGATCGTCCATGCCTGTTGGTCGGCAAAGCAAGCAAGAATTCATGCGCAGATGTAGTAGACGATGAACGCAAGACACGCGGATGGGCCTCAGCCCGGCATGGTGGTTCACGGCAGCATCACGTCCTGAGGAGTCTCGCCGATGCGGTGGGCCTTGACCCAGAAGATTTAGCCACGGAGTTTGACGGAGAGTGATTTTATATTATCCAACAACGTCAGTTGGTCCCGATTCCCCGCAAACGACACCGTCATCCCCGCTTTCGCCTTAATCTGTGAAATCCGTGTTTCAAAACCTGGCTTAACCGCCAACCGCGCCAGCCGTGCATTGAACGGTCATATTGACGGTCTGTGAGCGCGATAGGTCCGTGTCACCGCCCCATCCGGACCGCGCGCGCCAGCGGTGCGACCAGCAGCAGTGCCGCGCCGCCGCACGCCGCCATCGCCAGGAACACCAGGCCGCCACCGCGCGTGTAGAGCCACCCGCACAGCAGCATCATCACGCCGGTCGGCGCGCCCATGCCCAGTGCCGCATGCAGCGCCTGCGCTGTCGCCGCTCGTTCAGGCGGCACGCCCCTGCTCAGCACCAGCATCGCCGACAGGTGCTGCATCGCGAAGGTGGCGGCGTGCAGCACCTGCACCGCGGCCAGCACCGGCAACGGGGGCGCGGCGGCCGTAACGCTCCATCGCACCAGCGATGCCGTGGCAGCGCAGGCGGTGAGGCCTGCCGGTCCGAGCCTTTCCACCAACTTGCGGCCGCGCGCGAACAGTAGCACTTCGGCGACGATGCCCTCGGCGATCAGCAGGCCGATCAGCGTGTCGCTGTATCCCTGTGCGCGCCAGAACAAGGGTGCGAACCCGTAATAGGCCGCGTGCGCACCCTGGATCAGCGCGCTGGCCGCAACCGTCAGGCGGAACGGCGGCAACGCGAACAGCCGCAACCCGGCGAGCGGCCGGGCGGACGCTCGCGGCACGGCGGCCTCGGGGAGCAGGGGAGCGAGGACGGCTGCGACTGCGTAGCCCAGGGCGAGGAGCCAGGGCACCAATGCCGTGCCGGCGGCGGTCAGCAGGCGGCCGGTGGCGGCGCTGGCGACCATGTAGGCGATGGACCCGAGCGATCGCACCGGGCCGTATTCCAGTTTCCGTTCGCGGGCCAGCGCGAGGGCAAGCGAATCGATCAGCGGGCTGAGCGCTGCCGCGGCCACGCCCTGCACCGACGCCACCGCCAGGAACCCGAGGAAGCCGGTCAGCGGCAGGTAGGTCAGTGCCGCCAGGGCCGCGACGGTGCCGGCGGCGCACAGCACCGGACGGCGCTTGCCGATCCGGTCGGCGACGTTGCCCCAGCCCGGCCCGGCCACCACCCGCAGCAGCGCAGCGAGCCCAAGGACGCGGCCGATCGCTTCCGGCGACAGTCCGCGGTCGGCGAAGAACAGCGGGAGGAAGCCGCCGTTCACTGCGCCCGCTGTGAAGATCGCGGCGAAAAAAAGCGCGACACGGGTGCCGGCCGACATGCTCTGACCCCGCGGCGCAGTGCGCGGTCAGGCGGCGCGTTGCACGGCGGCGAGTTCGCGGATCTTGCGCGCCATCGCGGCGATGCCGTTGCCGCGGTTGGTGGACAGCGCCTCCAGCAAGCCGAGGTCACGCAGGAAGACCGGGTCCGTGGCGATGATTTCTTCCGGCGAGCGGCCGGAATAGACACGCAACAGCAGGGCGATCAGGCCGGAGACGATGGCGGCATCCGAGACGCCCGCCAGGTACAATTTTCCTTCGCGCTGAGCGCCTTCCATCCAGACGCGGCTCTGGCAGCCCGGGACGCGATGGGCGTCGTCGGACCAGTCGGCGGGGAACAGGGGCAGCTTGCGGCCCAGTTCCATGATGAACTGGTAGCGATCCATCCAGTCGTCGAACACGTCGAGTTCCTCGCGGATCGCGGCAATGGCGTCGGCGGCGGTGGGTTCCTGGGGCGCGACGAACGGATCGGGCATGAGCGGGATGTGCGGGCGGCTGCCCGATGCGTCAAGGCGTGACGCTGGGTTGCCGGGACCGCTGTTGGTGGCGGTCCCACATCATGGCGGGCCTTCGCCCGCCATGACGGAGGCCGTGCGACAGCGCGCTCGCTAGCCGACTGCCATGCACTCCGCCGCATCCAACACCTGGGCTTCAACCGCAGGCCGGACAGCTTGGTACCTGCTTGAAGATCTCTTCCACCAACGTCACGGCCTCCTCGCCGCACCCCTGGCGAGCCAGTGCCTCCAGCTTCGCGCAGGATTCCGCCAGCGCGACCGCGCCGATCACCGCACTGGTCGACTTCAGCGTGTGGCTCGCCGCGCGTAGCCGGCTGGCGTCGCTATTCGCACCGCCCTGCCGCAGCTCTTGCAGCAATGCCGGCGCGTTCTCCAGGAACCGGGACATGACCCGCTGCACGATGCCCCGGTCATCGTCGCACTCCAGGTCACGCAGCTTCGCCAGGGCATCTTCGCATAATTCGCTATTGCGCTGCGGTGCGGCGATTTCGCCCGCCGGCGCATCGGAGCTGCGCCGGTTCCTGTTTTTACCGCCCCACCGCGCCAGCATCGTCTGAATGGCATTGCGCGACACCGGCTTGGACAGATAGTCGTCCATCCCTGCACGCAGGCATTGCTCGCGATCGCCCTCGATCGCGTTCGCCGTCAGGGCGATAATTGGCGTATGGCGGCGCGAGCCGGCCTCACGCTCGCGGATGGCTGCCGTGGCTTCGAAGCCATCCATTTCCGGCATCTGGCAATCCATGAACACAAGGTCGAAAGCGCCCGCTTGGAACAGGGCCAGCCCCTCGCGTCCGTCGGCAGCGGTCGTCACCGCGCATCCCTGCGACTTCAGGATGCTTCTGGAAACCTCCATGTTCACGTCGTTGTCTTCGACCAGCAGGACGCGCGTGCCGGACGACGTTGTCGTTTGAGTCGCGGCCGCCGCCTGCGAGCGTGGCTCCTGGGATTGGGTAGGCGCGGTCGCCGACAGGCATTCGTACAACTCCGCGCGGCGAACCGGTTTCAGCAGCCAGCGCTCCCGCACGCTGGCCATCCCTTCGGGCAGATCTTCGGACGAACTCAGGATAATGATTTTCACCTCCGATAACGTCTGATCTGCCCGGATCCGCCTCGCCAGTTCGCACCCGTCGATGGTGGGAAGGTTCCGGTCGATCAGCACGAAATCGAAGAAAATGCCATTATCCGCGTTCTCTTGCAGCACGCCCAAGGCGGCGATCGAGTTTGTCACCAGACGGGTACGCACGCCCATGCGGGTCAAATGGCTTTCGAGTATCTCCAGATTGGTTTCGTTATCGTCAACCAACAGCGCGGATCGGCCCTTCAGCGCAGAGCAATCGTCGGCGACATCTTCCCAAGCGTCGTCGGCCACTTTGCCGACCGTCACGGAGAAGCGGAACGTCGAACCAACGCCGGGTTCGCTTTCGACGCCGATCGAGCCCCCCATCATCTCGCAAAGCTGGCGAGCGATGCTGAGGCCGAGCCCGGTTCCCCCATAGCGGCGCGTGGTCGAGCCATCCGCCTGGGCGAAAATATCGAAGATCGTCGGTTGCTTCTCTGGCGGTATGCCGATCCCGGTGTCGCGCACGGTGAACTCCACCTTGCTCCGGTCCGGACCCGCGTCGGTTGCGGTCACATACAGGACGACCTCGCCCGTAGCGGTGAACTTGACGGCATTGCCAAGGATGTTGGTCAGCACCTGCCTGACCCGTCCCTCATCCCCGATCACGGACCGCGGCGTTTCCTGTGAGATCAGGTGCGCGAGATTGATCTTCTTGGCTCGGGCTGCGCCGGCGAACAGCTCGACGGCTTCCTCGATCATCGTCTGGAGATTGAACGGTTCGGAACAGATGTGCAGTTTTCCGGCTTCGATCTTCGACAGGTCCAGCACGCCGTTGACGATATGGAGCAACGACTCGCCGGACCGGAGCGCTGTCTGGGCATAGCGCCGCTGCCGCGGATTCAACTCATCTTGCAGCAACAGCTCCAACATGCCGAGGACACCGTTCATCGGTGTTCGGATCTCGTGGCTCATGTTGGCCAGGAATTGCGACTTGATCCGGTTTGCCAGCGCAAGCTCCTCGGTCCGCTGTGCGACGCGGTCCTCCAGCGTCGCCGCCAGTTCGACCAGTTCGCTCTCGGCCTTTTTCTGCGCCGCCTCGCGCGACGAAACCGCATCCGCCATTTCGTTGAAGGTCGATGTCAGTTGGTCGAATTCGGAACCCGAATTTCCGGCCGTTGCCCGAGCCCGGTAATTGCCGTCGCGCCAGTTCACCGCGACCTGCGTCAAATTCCGGATCGGCTTCCGGACGAAGTACCAGCCGCCGGACAACGCGGCGATGATCGCGACCACCAGGCCGGCGATGATCAGGCCGATACCGCGCTGCGTCGCACGATCGATGTCGGTAAAAGCTTCGGCTTTCGACATGCCCGCACTCAGGAACAAATCGCCGGGAAACAGCGCGGGAGGCACATAGCCGAAGATTCGCGTCATCCCGTCCACGCCCACGGCTTCTTCCCAGCCGGTCTGGTTGCCGTCCATGATCCGTTCGTGGGTCTTCCGCATGTTCTTCCCGACCAGCAATTCGGGGTGCGGCAACCGCGCTATGATATTACCTTCACGATCGGCGATCAGGATCGACGCGCTGGGCGACAATCCCCGGTTTGCCAGATGCTCGCTGAGCCAATTCAAATCCAGCGCGGCGGACACCACGCCGGCCGGCGTGCCGTCGGGCCGCATGAATTTCATCGCGAAGTGGATAACCTTGGCGCCGCTGAGCGGGTTCTGCCAGTAGTTGCCGACCGCAAGGCCATCCTGCGCCAGCGCACGCTTGAAGAAGGGCAGATCGGCGACATTTGGCGGCGATGAGGAGGAACTCGAGCAGATGGTGTGGCCCGCGCTGTCGGCGACGGACAGGGATTCGTAGTTCGGGTAGCTTGCCTTCAGGGCCATCAGGTGGCGATTGCATTGCACCGGATCGATCGTTTCGATCCACGGCAGCCGGGCCAGTGCAACCAGCAACTGTCGCGCGCCTTCGCGCAGTTCGCCCATCTCCTCGCCGAATTGCATGGTGATCTGGACGACCCGCTGGCGGATATCATGTTCGCGTGCGTGCCGCAGATCGTATTCGTTGTACGTTTGAATGGCGAGCGCCGGTAACACCGCGATCAGCGTGAGCAATACCAACCTGGCGGTCAGGCCAAATCGCAGGAACCGGTGCATTGCTTACTCTCCTTGGGCCTTACCTGGGATGGGCTCAGGTCGGCTGGTTTGGCGATCTCCGGGAAGCCGTCAGATCCATCATGCGGTGCGAGGCGTTGCTGTCGTTGGCGCGTAACGGCTGAAGCCGGCCCATCCGCCGATGGCGATCGCGGCGGACAACGGCAGGATGGTGGTGAAACCTCCCATGGCCATGGCCTGGCCGCCGATCAGCGATCCCAGCGCCATGCCCAGGAACAATGCACTGTTGTTCCACGACAGTGCGGTCGCGTGTCGGGTGGGAAACGCGCCCATCAGCAACGATTGCTGCGCTGGGAAAAACACCTGCGCCAGCAACGATGTCATCGCGAACGCCGCCTCGACGCCGACTCCGCGCAGCAACGCGAGATGCAGCATTGCGAAACAGACGCTCAGCCCCGCCAGGCTGATCCGAATGGCGATCGCGGGTCCCAACCGATCCGAGATGCGGCCGCCCAGCAGGGATCCGGCAAACGCCGCGGCGCCGTAGATGAAAACGATGTGGGTGATCGATCCGGGATCGTACCCCAGCCGGCCCAGCCCGGCGCCGAGATAAGTGTACATGCCGTAGAGCGCCGTGCTCCAGGCGATCGTCGGCGCAAGGCGCAATGCCAGCGCCACCGGGCTGAAACCGTCCGGCCGGTTAGCGCGGCTGCCCGCCGCCTGACGGCTGTCCGGCCATAACGCGCGATGCAACGGCGCCAGCAGCAAGCTGCAAACCGCAAGACAGACAAACACGACCGGCCAGCCCATGGCGAGGCTGGCCATGGCGCCGATCGGCGCGCCCAGCGGCAGCGACGACAGCAATCCCGTTAGAACGATGGAAATCCAGGTGCCGCGATGTCCCGCGGGCGCCGTGCTGCCGACCAGAGCGTAAATCGAAGGTGTCACACCGGCGGCGGCGACGCCGCACAGCAAGCGCGCCGCCATCAGCGCGGGAAGCCAGCCAGCCTCCGCCGTCAGCAAATTCGCCGCCGAGAAGGCGACCAGGCAGCACGTCAGTACGCGGCGGCGGCCCAGGCGATCGGCCATATGGCCGAACACCGGTGCCGCGACGACATATCCGAATGCGAATGTTGTCACCACCAGGCCGGCGCCGCGGGCTCCGACCTGATAGGTATCGCCAATCAGCGGAATCAGCGGCGAGACCACGAACAAATCGGTCCCGACAATGAACAGGGTTGCCCAGGCGACGATCAGGCGAACCGGCGCAATCATTCCCGGGATTTCCCCTGGCCGATGCTCAGGCCAATTCGCGAGAGCGCGCCTGGCGCGGCGCTTCGGTCCCATTCAACCGTGGATTCCTGGCGTTGCCGTGCCTCTGCTCCGCCAGCTTCACAATGGTTTCGAGCCGGCGCCACACGCCATCGAGCGCTTCGGCCATCAGCCTGGCGTCCAGTACCGTTTCCGAATAAAGTTCCGGACGGGACTGCAACACCAGTGTCGTCACTTCCAACGACTCGTCGGCGTGACGTTCCTCGACACCCTGCGAAAAGCAGTCGGCGAAATACGGTTCGCTGCTCGCCGCCGGGAAATGTGCCGAGAGCGAGTCCGCGAGAGCCCGCATCCAGGAGTTGGACATCAGCTCGACCACGCACCACGGCCCCAGCGACCTGGCGTAGAGCGTCGTCGCCAACTGCACGAATCGCGCAGTCTCGGGGTCGAGATGGCGGCACAGTTCGGTCGCCGCGCCATAGTCCTCGTCGTCCAGCAGCAGGTTTGCTCCCATCTTCCGGAAGGCGCGGGAGAGCTGGTAATGGTGCGTATCGCCGCCCGGCAGCCCATCGTCATCGATGAAAATCTGCAGCTTGCGCTTGCGCATCGCCGGGCTGTCCAAATGCGGCAGGAAGTAAACCGCAGCGCGCGTGGCATGCATCGCGGCCTGATAGACAAGATGAATCTGGCCAAGCAGTTGGGGATCGCAGGCGACCACATCAGGCAGATCGCGCAGGCGCTGGAAGAAAGGGCTGCGCAACGGATGATGGTCTTCCGAAATTTGCTTGATCGCCGAGGCAAATCTGGCAGGCAGATCCGGACTCGTCTCCGATATGCTACGCGCCGGTATGACCGTGTTGGAAATATGCGTCATCTCTTGCTCCCCAGTGCCGCAACGAGTTCCAGCGCCACCGATCGTGTTGTGCGCAGGCACATTCAGCGAAGTGGCCCAACACTTGTCTTATATTCATAAAATGCTTGCCACCCCGTTACAGACCCCGCCGATTTGGGGTCAATTGCATCTAATAAATGATCTCGGTCGTATTTCGAAGCTGGCGCCGCCACGCTCCGCCAGCAGCATCGCCGTCAGGCCGGTGCCCGGCCGGCCATGTTCAACGCTGCTTGCATGCCGGACGGTTCGAACGCTTCGACACGCGCCGCTTCGACATTGAGTTGGCGCTGCATCGCCGCCGCGGGCAGGGGGTAGCCGATGAACCAGCCTTGCCCGACATCGCAGCCGATGTCGCGCAACCGGTTGTTGAGATCCATCGTCTCGACGCCTTCGGCAACCACCCGCATCCCTAGCTCGTTCGACAGCGATACGGTGGCACGAACGATCTTCCATGCTTCCGGATCGGTGTGACAGACGCTGACGAAGGAGCGATCGATCTTCAACTCGGTGAACGGCATGCGCAGCAGCGTCAGCAATGACGAATAGCCGGTGCCGAAATCATCCATCGACACGCGGACCCCCTTGATGCTGAGCCGGGTCAGCACCTCGGTGGCCAGTGCCAGGTTGGCGATCATCGCGCTTTCCGTCACCTCCGCGACCAGCGCTTCCGGCGGCAGGTCGTGGCGGCACAGCAAAGAATCCAGCGTGGTCAACAACATCGGGTCGGACAACATGTAAGGCGAAATGTTCACCGAGACGCTGAAGTCCGGCAGCAGCTCGCGCCACTGGCGGCAGGTCATGATCGCATCCTGCATTACGCGGAACGTGAGTTTGTCGATCAGGTCGCTTTGCTCGGCCAGCAGGACGAATTGGGTGGGCGAGATCAGGCCGTGGGTCGGGCTGCGCCACCGCGCCAAGGCTTCAACGCCTATGATGCACCCCGTCGCCAAATCCGTTTTGGCCTGGTACTCGGTGTAGATCTCATCGCCGTACAGGGCTTCGCGCAACTCTTCCGCGCTCGGGTGGCCGTTGCCGGGCGGCGGCGTATCGATCCGCAGGCTCGCCGGATCGGCCAGCAACAGCGATTGCAGGCTCTCGGGATTGATCGGCTTCGACAGCGTGCCGGCGACCCGAAGACCTTGATCGCGCGCGACCCGCAAAGCCGCCGACCGGGTGCGGTTGTCCATGCCCGAAACGAAAATGACCGACGGATCGGCGCGATTGCCCTTCAGCATCCGCAACAGGTGGATGCCGTCCTGCGCACCCAGCCGGAGATCGACGATCACCGCGCAATAACTATGTGCGGACAGCTTGGCGGCCGCTTCGTCCAGGCACGCCGCGGTATCGGCCTGCCAACCCAGCAACTCGACGCAACGGCTGAGTATCAGCCGCTGGATCACCTCGTCGTCCACGATCAGCACGCGAGACGGTCGGACCCGCATGTCGAACATGGCGTTCATAGTGCTGCCTCGTGCCTGGATGCGATGCCGCGCGCGGAAGAGGCTTCGCCGCCATCGCGACGGTCGCGCAAGAGGGCTTCCAATTCGGGGCGGAGCGCTTCGATTTCATCGATGATGCGGTGGACCAGCGGTACCGTGCCGCGCGTCGTGCCAAAACGGACCAGGCGTTCCAACTCGGCGCATGTCGATGCCAGGGCGATGGCTCCGATGCTCGCGCTGGACGACTTGAGGTCGTAACTCGGTACGGGACAGGATCTTCAGATCCGGCGTTACAACGCTCCGGTTCAGCATGGCAAGCTGTGCCGGAATGGCTTTGAGGAATGCGGCGACGACAATTGTCACCAGATCCGCACTGCCGATGGTGTTCAGGCTCGCCAAAGTCTCGATCGCAGCAGGATCCAATCGTCTCCCCGCGCTCGTGGCCGGAAGCCCTGAGAGTTGCAACTCCGGTGTCATCCCTGCGACCATCATGATATTTTGAGTGAACCGATGACGCGGTGGCGTCAGAAGCGCGGCCTGCCGGTTCGGAGCAAACGGCCTATCCGTACAAACTTCCTGCGCACGATCCTGCTCCTCGCTAACCCGTCGGGACTAGGCAGGATCAGGAGTTTCCGGGAAGTTACGATATAACTCCGTGACAGTAAAAAATCGCTTGCCCCGTCGCTGCAACGGAATTGCAATCACTTGAGCGAAGAACGGTGCCGACTAACAACGCACGTACTCGGCGCGACCTGCGACATTCTGGTATATTGACTCTGACGCTTCGTGCCCGACGGCCCAGTGTCATTGCGAGTTAGCCACCGGCCCGGGGGCCGACCCGCCCTGGATGAAACTGCGGTGGTGCCCGCCCCCCACGTCATGCCGACGTAGAGCCTGCCCCGAGCGAAGGCCGGGGTCGGCATCCACGACTTTTCTCGCGGCACGCAGCATAGTCGTGGATGGCGGGCCTTCGCCCGCCATGACGTGGGAGCCGGGCAACGCGGGTTGTTTCTTGCTAGCGAAGCGAGGCAATCGCCCTCGTGGAATTGATCCGTCAGGATCGGAACACGAGACGTGGTCCAGAGTCCCGCCCACCTCCCGAGCCCGCGGCGCGGGAAAATCCGCGATCAGCGGAAGATCGAGTGCGGCCCCGCCGAGACGGCGCCGTGCCCCTCGGTCCACCGAGCCATTGGCGGGCTCTGTTCTGTTTGGCCGTTCGCCGGCTTGGTGCTCGGGGTCACGTCCCCCAGCAATTGCGACAGCTTGGCCGCCGCGTCGAGCAACTGCGGCACCAGGGCGCGAGGCCGTGGCGGCCGCATGCGCATGGACGGCGCGCTGACCGACAAAGCCGCCACCACCTGGCCGGACGCATCGCGCACCGGCGCGGTGACGCCAACCGCGCCAGGTACCACCTCGTCGGCGGTCACCAGGTAGCCGCGTGCCCGAATGCGTTGCAGGTCGGCAGCGATCCAGGCGGAATCGGTTCGGGTTGCCGGCGTGAAGCGCGGCAGACGCTGCGCCAGCACCTGGGTCTGCACCGCTTCCGGCGCGTGCGCCAGCAACAGCCGACTGGGCCCGGCGTGCAATGGCCGCCGCTGCCCCACCTCGCTGTAAAGCCGCAAGCCCGGATCGGTCTGGTAGATCGCGATGGTCTCGCTCTCCATCCCGTCGCGGATGCGCAGATAGACATTTTCGCCGGTCGACTTGCCGAGGTTGGCGAGGAACGGCATCGCGGCCGCGGCCAAGGCCCCTTGCTGCTGGGCCGCACGGCCGAGCACCGCCCAGCGGGCGCCCAGGCGCCAGATGCCGCGTGCCTCATCCTGAATGGCAAAGCCGCGCGCTTCCAGCGTGCGCAGCAGGCGGAAACCGGCGGTTCGGGTGCAGCGCGCGGACTCGGCCAGGGTGGCCAACGGCGCCGGGCCGATCCGGGCCAGGGCCTCGAGCAGATCGAGCGCCCGGCCGACGGCGGCGATGCTGTAATCGCGCGCAGCACTCCGCTCCGCAGCCGGCGTGCTGCTGGCGGCCTTGGCCTTGGATCTGCTCTTCCCCTTGGTGCGACTAACGGTCGGCATGTTGAGAGCCTAAGCATGTGGGGCGGGGGGAGGACAAGCAACAAGTCATTGATGCAGGCTTGCTGTATACGAGGGGCTGCGGTTACCGGACGGTAGCAACATTGCACCGGTCTGCTCGTAGGTCAAAGGGGGTGACGGATAAGTTTGCCGGGGAAGGTAGATCAGTCGTAAATTCATCTAGATCAACCTCTCCCGCGGGAGCGAGAGAGGCTCATCCTGCTGAGTCGCAAACCTGCCGCGCACTCCCAAGTGCGGTCTGACGGATGTCCTGGCGCGCAGGAGCGGACAACGGCCAGCGATGGAGATTCGAACCTTCCAGAGTAGGGAGGCTTGGTTCTTCGGGACGGCGGCACCAACGGCCGGTTCGAGGCGTAAGGACGCGCGGGGGAATAACTGCTTCAACTGATCGCGCCGCAATGCTCCGTGTCATGGCCGTCCCCGGGCGCTTGACCCGAGGGCCCTCCATGACACGGGGGGCAGCAGTTTCATCCAGGGCGGGTCGGCCGCGCCGGCCGGTGGTCAACTCGCAATGGCGGAATTGGACGTCGGATCGTTCCGTCAGGATCAGAACACCGGCACAGCCGCCGCTCGGCGGCCCCTTCTGCCTGCGCAATCGCGAATTCGGAACGTCGGGGCCGGCCAAGATCCGGTCCCGTGCGTCAGCTTTGCCGCGATGTGTGCGAAAGGGTCAGGAAGGGCCGGTGGCCACCGCCGCGGACGGCGCAAGCTGTTCCTGGAGCGTACCGAACGCAGCGTCCGTCCCCTCGCCGATGAGGCCTCCCAGCATGCGGCGGACGGCGTCCTGCGTCAGCGTCTGCCAATCCCAGTTGCTGCCCACCTTCCGGTCCTGCTCCTTACAGAAGGCCTGCTCCCGGTGCATCTTCTCCACCATCAGAACGCCGATGCTGCCGCCGCGCAGGCGGATGCTGTCGAGCAGCTCATTCAGGAACGGACTGGAGCAGAAGCCGGGCACCACCGCAAGATCGAGGCAGATATCGACCAGGGTGCGGCCGAGCGGGCGACGGCGCACCTGCGCCTCGAGTTCCTTCAGGGTTGGCATGAACAGTTCGGGATCGTCCCAGCCGATCGGGCGGGACGACCGCGGGTTCTTCCGCGCGACGGGCGTCTCGGGCTGCGGCTCGGCTGGCGTAGCCGGTTGCTCTACTGGCGGCGCGGCCGGTTGCTCTACCGGCGGCTCTACCGGCGGCTCTACCGGCGGGTGGGCCGGCATGGTCAGTTCCGTAATTACGTGCTTGCGCGGTGCGCCGACGGCGATATCCCGGCCCCGTGCCGCGCGCGCGAGCAGCACGTTCTCCAGTGCGGTGGCGCGCAGGAGACCGCGTTGCAGGTGCGCCATGATCTTAAACAGTCGCCCGGTGCCGAAGCAGGCCGCGATGGCGTTGAACTCGGGGCTGGCGGAGCGCTGCTTCGCGGTCGCGGCAAGATGGCGGCCGAAGCCCAGCATGATACGAACCGTATGCAGCAGTGCGGCGATACGCGCCGGCATTGTCCGCGCCGAACGATCCGGTTGGGGATCGTCGGGTGAGGCAGGACGGGCAGTGGCGGTGGCGGCGTTCTCCATGCGATGTCAGTAGCATGTTAGGAAGTATTTGTCAACACAATTAACGAAGACGCCGCGCCAATCCTCGGCAATCGTCACGGCCGGGGAGTCTCACCTTCGTCTCAGAAGTCTTCCGGCGAGACAATGGGCCGCGCCCGGCGGGCAACTGTCCGCTGGGCATGGGGTGTTGCCTGCCGCTGGGCTCTTCCCAAAATGGCGGCCCGAATTGGTGCATGGAGTTCTGGCTGGCGCGCAGGCTCCCGAGTCCGTCACAGCAGCCTGTTGCGCGCGTCGAAGCAAGCAAGGGTTCATCGCAGATGCACGACGTTAAGTAGCAAACCCCACAAAGGATCGTCATCAGATTGGAATTAATATGGTCTGTGCCTTAATCTGTGAGGTCTGACTTACTCCTGCCAGCCTCGGCTGGCACAGTCGGCGTGGAGTTTTCCCGAATAGCTTCATCCCTCGAGGCGTTATACCAGCCCGTAAATCGATTGAAGTACGGCACGGACCGCTCTACCGTTATGGCTGGGCTCGACCCGGCCATGACGGTCGGGGCGGTCCCGTACCGACTATCGGCCAGATAGACGTTTTCCCCGCACGATGCGACACAAGACGATCGGCATGTGAACCGGGCCGCCAACAAGGCGTCTACCGGCATGGCAAGGGGAGGACAGGCGAATGCTCGGCCGGATGTTCGGCGCCGTTATGGCGCTGTCTGTCGTCGCGGCCGGTGCGGCCATGGCGCAGCAGTATGATCCCGGCGCATCCGCAACGGAGATCAGGCTCGGTCAAACCATGCCCTTCAGCGGGCCGGTTTCGGTCGCCGGCGCGGGGGGACTGGCGTCGCTGGCATATTTCGATGCGCTCAACAAAGCCGGCGGCATCAATGGCCGGAAGGTCACACTCATTTCGCTCGACGATGGCTACACGCCGCCCAAGACCGTCGAGGCGACGCGGCGGCTGGTCGAGGACGACAACGTCCTGATGATCTATGGCTCTGTGGGAACGCCCACCAACGCGGCGGTGGAGAAATACCTCAACCTGAAGAAGGTGCCGCAACTGTTCATCACCACAGGGGCGAGCCGCTTCAGGGATCCCAAGGCGTTCCCATGGACCATGGGCTTCCTGCCCGGTTACATCGCGGAAGGGCGGGCCATGGGACGCTACGTTCTGGAAACCGTGCCCACGCCCGAAAATCGCCGTGCTTTACCAGAATGACGATCTTGGGAAGGACTTCCGGGCCGGGTTCCGGTCCGGCCTCGGCGACAAGGCGGACTCCTTGATCGTCAGCGAACAAACCTTCGAAGTCGCGGATCCGACGGTGGATTCGCAGGTGATCGCCGCGCAAGCCTCAGGCGCCAACGTGTTCTATTTCGCCGGGACACAGAAGGCCGGCGCGGAACAGATCCGGGAGCGGCATAGCCTTGGCTGGGCGCCGCTCCACTTGGTTTGCAGCATCGCGAGCAGTGTCGAGGGGGTGCTGAAGCCGGCCGGGTTGGATAATGCGGAGGGCCTGGTCTCGACCGCCTATGCCAAGGATGCGTTCGATCCGACCTGGGCGGACGATGCCGATGTGAAGGCCTTTCTGGCGTGGGTGAAGCAGAACCTGACGCAGGGCAATCCGCGCGACGTCGGCATCGTGAGCGGCTACATGATCTCCTGGCTGACGGCGCATGTGCTCGAACAGGCGGGATCGACGCTGACGCGAGAGAACATGCTGAACATTGCCACACACCTGGACCACGTTCGGGTGCCGATGCTGCTGCCGGGGATCACGATGACGACGACTCCCAGCGATTATAGCGGGATCAGCCAGTTCCAGATCCAACGCTTCGAGGGCGGCCGCTGGGTGCCGGTCGGAAAGGTGATCTCCGGTGGGTGGTCCTCACTATCGGTAGGCGGCGCATCAGTTCAACCGCGGGTCGGGCACGCGGGCGGCGACCAGCACGTCCACGGACCGGGCGCCGGCGGCCAGCAACGTGGCCGTGCAGGCATTGGCGGTGGCGCCGGAGGTCATGACGTCATCGATCAGCACCACCGACCGGCCGGTCAGCACTCGCCCCGCCCCGGGCGGACAGCGAACGCTTCCTGCACCACCGCTGCGCGTTCGGCCGGGGATTTCGTGTCGAGGGATACCGTGGCGCGGGGTCTGACCAGCGCATCGAGCAATGCAGAAACGCCAGCGATGCGGGCGATGGGTTGCGCAAGCAGGGCGGCCTGGTTGTAGCGGCGATGGAACAGGCGCAGCCGGTGCAATGGCACTGGCACCAGCAGATCGGCATGGCGCAACAAGGCGGCGCCGGCACGCGCCATGTGCGGCGCCAGCATCTCTGCAAGTTCCGGACGGTCGGCATGCTTCAGGGGCAGGATCAGTTTGCGCGCCTGTGCGTCGTAGCGCAGCGCGGCGCGCGCAAGCCCGAACAAGGGCGGGGCGTCAGGCACGATGGGCAGAGTGCAGCGCTATCGCCCTGCGCGGCTGCGGCGAAGGGCACGCCGCAGCGCGCGCAGAAGGGCTCAGTGATGAAGAGGTGTGGCAGAAACAAGCGGCGCATAGCGCGCCTTGGGTTTCCACCAGCGCATCGCAGCAGATGCATTGTGGCGGTAGCAGCAGATCCAGCAGGAAGCGGGGAACGTTCAGCAGCAGGTATCGTCCGTAGCCTATGCGGCTGCGGCCGAACCGGTGCCGGCGGCCACGCCGGTGCAGCCGGTCAGGTCTGCTTTGTCGAACATGGTCCGTTCGACCAGCGCATCCTCCAACCGCGCTTCGCACAGCGAGGCGCCGGTAAAGTCCGTGCCACGCAGATCGGCCTTGGTCAGATCGGCGCGTATCAGCGTCGCATGCATCAGCGCTGCGTTGGCGAGGCAGGCCGACGGCAACCGGGCCAGCGTCAGGTTGGTCGGCCAGTCGGGATGCCCTCGGATTGGCATCGGGCAGGCACGCACATTCTCCATCAACGCTCCGTTGAGGCTGGCCCGCTCGAGCCGTGCGCCGCGCAGATCGGCGCCCGACAGGTCCACATGACGAGCGTCCGCCAGTGACAGATCGGCCATTGCCAACAGCGCCTTGGCGAGGATGGTGCGGCGCAGCACCGCGCCCTTCAGCACCGCGGCACTGAGATCGACACCGCCAAGATCGAGCTCGGACAGGTCCACACCGGACAGATCGGCACGCTGGCCTTCCTGGCCATTGCTCATGATCCAGTTCGCGTGTTGCAGCAGAACTTCCTGGAGGTTGCGGTCCAGCCGGCGGGGCAGCAGCACATTGGTCATCTTGGCGCGGCTGAAGTCGGCGCCTTCGAGCAATGCGCCGAGCAAATTGGCGCCCTCGAGTTTGGCGTCGGCCAGGGTGGCGCCGGTGAGGATCGCGCCGGCCAGGATCGCTCCACTGAGATTGGCGCCGGTCAGGTCGGCGCCATGCAGGTTGCATCCCGTCAGGTCGGCCTTGGAGAGATTGGCGCGCACCATGATGCTGCCGCGCAGGTCGGAGTCGCGCAGATCGGCCTGCTTGAGGAAGATGTTGGACAGCCTGGCGCGCTGCATTCTGGCGCCGGCCACCTTCGCACCCAGCATCGACGTGCCGCCATCGCCGTGGGTCTGCTGGAGATTACCGCCCTCCGACGCCATCAGCATGCCCTCGCGCAGGTCGATGCGTGACATGTCGCAGCGGGTCAGCGTTGCGTCGCGCAGCGTCGCGCCACGCAGATCGGCACTTTCCAGGCAGGCGTCGGTCAGATCGGCGCGGGTCAGATCGGCGCCGAACAGGTTGGCATCGCGCAGGTCGGCGCGGATCAGGTTGGTGCGCTGGAGCAGGGCGCCGCTGAGATCGGCCTCGGCCAGGCAGCAGCCGTTGAGGTCGAGGCCGGACAGGTTGGTGAACTTGAGGATGGCGCGCCGGCCGCCCGGAGTGCGAGCAAGAAACCCCGCATGCAGCACCAGGATCGGGGCAAGTTCGGCTGCCGTCACGATCCGGGCTTCCCGGCCGGCGAACCCGACGGCAGCCTTGGTCACCACCTCGAAGGACATCGTTCTCCGGTTCCCACACGCAACCGCACTGTCAGCCGGCGGAGGTAAACGACGGATTAAGATGCGGGGAAAAACTGCGGGTTGGCCGCGAGTCCCCACTGCAACGCCGCACGTTCGAGCAGCCAAGCGATCTCCCCCCGGGACCCGGCGATCAGAACAGCAAGTCGTGCGTGGCCTGACCATGACGCTGGCGCCCGGCCGGGCTCGGCCTTCCCTGGCGGCGCGCGACTGACTAGACAAGGTGCTCGGGCAGCACGGCAGCAGGGGGCTGGGATGGCAGGGCGGCTGAAGGTCGCGGTCCAGATGGACCCGATCGAAAGCATCAACATCGATGCGGACTCGACCTTCGCCCTGATGCTGGAGGCGCAGCTTCGCGGCCACGCGCTGTGGCATTACGAGGTGCGTCACATGGCGTTGCGCGAGGGGGCGAAGCGCGAGGGGGCGCGGCGCGAGGAGCGGCTTTTCGCCCGCGCCCGTCCGGTGACGGTGGAACGCAAGCTCGGCGCACACTACCGCTTCGGGGAGATGGAGTACCTTGACCTGGCGACGATGGACGTGGTGCTGATGCGGCAGGATCCGCCGTTCGACATGGCCTACATCACCGCGACTCACATGCTGGAGCATATCCAGCCGGGGACGCTGGTGGTGAACGACCCGGCGGCGGTGCGCAACGCGCCGGAAAAGCTGCTGGTGACGCACTTTCCCGACCTGATGCCGCCCACCATGATCACCTGGGACCTGGAAGCGATCCGCAGCTTTCGCCAGGAGTACCAGGACATCATCGTAAAGCCGCTGTTCGGCAACGGCGGCGCCGGCGTGTTCCGCATCAAGCCGGACGACGAGAACCTGGCCTCGCTGCTGGAGATGCACTTTGCCCGCTCGCGCGAGCCGCTGATGTTCCAGCGCTATGAGCCTGCGGTGCGCAAGGGCGACAAGCGCATCATCCTGGTGGACGGCGAGCCGATGGGCGTGGTGAACCGGGTGCCGGCGGCGGGCGAGGCGCGGTCGAACATGCATGTCGGCGGACGGCCGGAAAAATGCGAATTGTCCGCGCGCGACCGCGAGATCTGCGCGGCGATCGGCCCGACGCTGCGGGCGCAGGGGATGATCTTCGTCGGGATCGACGTGATCGGCGATTGGCTGACGGAGATCAATGTCACGTCGCCGACCGGGATTCAGGAGATCGACCGGTTCGACGGCATCAACATCGAGGCGGCGATCTGGAACCGGATAGAGGCAAGGCTGGGGGCGCCAACTTCGTAACTGTCATCACGAGGAAAATAGCGTCCTCGTGCCATTGCGGCATCATCTAGCAAACGCCACTGGGTCCGCATTCACCGCAAACTGCACCGTCATCCCCGCGAAAGCGGGGAGGTGGATTTACATTTGAAGTGCAACAGATGGCCGGAGAATAGCTCAGCGGGGGTTTTGAAGCCAAGGCATTTGCGAGGGGTATTATTATGTCGCCGAGCGATGGCGTCGATTTGGCGTTGCGAGCACTGACGCAGGTCGGTTTTTCGTGGCAGGTCGCGTCGCACGCGGCCGTTGGCGTTCTCGATGCCGCCCTTCTCCCAGGGGCTATGTGGATTGCAGAAGTAGGTGTTGATGCCGAGTGCATCGCGCAGCTTGTGATGGTTGGCGAACTCGGTACCGTTGTCCTGGGTCAGGGTTCGGCGCAGTTGGGCTGGCAAAGCGGCCAACCAGGTGTGCAGTTGGTCGGCGGTTGTCTCGGCTTTGCGGCTGGGCGGTTTGGCCAGCAGGATGAATCGCGAGGCGCGTTCCTGGGCAACCAGCACGGACTGGCCGTATTTGCTGAACAGCACATAGTCGGCCTCCCAGTGGCCGGGCTGACGGCGAGCATTGATATAGAGTGGACGTTTGCCGATGGAGACACGGTCTTTTATGTGCTGAACCGGACTTCCACCCTTGCGGCCACGATAGCCACGCTTGAACTTGGCGCGCGGCAGATAGAGTCGCCAGGCGAAATCCTGGGTCCGGCGGATTTGGGCATAGATGAAGCGGTAGATGGTTTCGTGACTGATCGTTGTTGCCGCTTTTTGCTGCCGGAGCCGGCCGGCGACCTGCTCGGGCGACCAACCGTTCCGCAGGCAGTCGAGAACCAGGTTGCGGAGCGCATCGTCGCGCTCAAGTTTTGACCCGGTCCAGCGGCGGGCTCTGGCCTGCTCCTCAGCATAGGCCGGTTTATAGCCAACCTTGTTGCCGCGGTTGCGTCTCAGTTCGCGAGAGATTGTCGATGGCGAGCGATCCAGAGCTGCCGCGATTTGGCGGAGCGATTGCCCGTCTTCATGAAGACGGGCAATCGCACACCGTTCCTCGAGCGTGAGGTGATCGTATTGTTGGGCCATTGCAACACCCTACCATGGTGTTGCACTTCGTTTGTGAGCCCAGGGGACCCAGCCGCTTGGGTCCCCGCTTTCGCGGGGATGACGTTTCGTTGTGGCGGTTGCTACATAATGACAGTGGGAACGGGGCGACAAGGGAGAATCCAGAGATGCGACATTTCGGCGTGCTGATCCCGTCCACCAACACGACCTGCGAGATCGAATATACGCGGCTGCTGCCTGCCGACTTGCAGGTGCATTTCGGGCGCCTGGGCAAGGCCGGGAGCACGGCGTTCCAGCCCAGCCTCGATGCGGATGTCGCCTACCAGGCGAAGCTTCTGGGCACCGCGAAGGTGGAGGTGGTGGCGCTGGCGCAAACCTCCGCCAGCCTGTTCGCGGACGACTACGACGCGGTGACGATCCGGCGCATGCAGGAGGGCGCGGGCGTGCCGGCGTTGACCTCGGCGATGGCGGTCGGCGAGGCGGTGCGCGCGCTGGGGGCCCGCCGATCGCACTGGTGTCGCCCTACTCGGAGGAAGTGATCGGGCGGGCGAAGCATTACTACGAACCAAGCACGGGCTGGAGGTGCTGGCGGCGGAGGGCTTCGGCGCCACCGATGCCTATGCGATCGGCAAGCTGGGGGCGGAGAATGCGCGCGATGCGTTCGCCCGCATCGATCGGCCGGAGATCGAGGTGCTGGTCGTACCGGGCGGCAACTTTCCCACCATGGCGCACATCGCGGGTGGGAGCAGGAGTTCGGCAAGCCGGTGATTACGACGAACCAGGCGGCACTGTGGGCGATGCTGCGGGTGATGAAGATCGGGGAGCCGTTGCAGGGGCTGGGGCGGTTGCTCGCTCAGGCTCGGTAGGGATTGGGTGCGCCTGAGTGGCCGCGGCGGAGCAAGAGCAATCAAGCGGACACAGAGTTTCATTGAGTCCGCACGGAGTTTCACAGAGGCGGTGCCAATCGCCGATCGCGCCGGCGGGGGGGGGCCGCGGCGACGCGGCGGGGCGCGGATGGAAAATCTATCTCTCCGTGAAACTCCGTGCCGAACTCGGTGGAACTCCGTGTCCGCTTGATTGTTTTGCCGCGCGCCGCACTTATGAATGGAGCGAGCGCCCCGTGTTCTGATGCTGACGATTTGATCCCGCGCCCAATTCGGGCCTGGCACTGTGGCTACCCTCTCGATCACGCAAGCCTGACCCCACGCACAGGATGCTGAGCGTGGCCGCGGCCGGCGAGCCTGGATTCCGCCACACCTATCGAGCGGAACACCGATCAAGAACACCCATGCCACGCCAGGAGGATATGCCATGAAGTGGTCCGCACCGAGCGGCCCCGGCCTGCGTCACGCCGCCTCACCCGCAATGTCGGTCGGACAGCCGGCCAGGCTCGCAAAAGGCTTGTCGATATGGCTGGCGGTGGTGCTGGTCGTCGTCGCTCTTCTCCGGCGGACTGTTCGGGTACGACCAGGGCGTGATCTCCGGCGCGCTGCACGGCATCAAGGCGACGTTCGCGCTCAGCCCTCTGGTGGTCGAGGTGGTCACCAGCTGGGTCGCGCTGGGGGCGCTGTTCGGCTCGCTGGCGGGCGGCGAACTGGCGGACCGGATCGGCCGCAAGCGCACCGTGCTGATGGCGGGAGCGTTGTTCACGCTGGGCGCGCTGGTGCAGGCGCTGGCGCCGGACACGCTCGTCCTGGTCGTGGGGCGGCTGATCGTCGGCGCCGGCGTGGGCGTTGCGGCGGTTGCGGCACCGCTCTACGCGGCCGAATTGGCGCCGACGCGGCTGCGCGGGCGGTTCGTATCGGCCTATCAACTCGCGATCACGGTCGGCATCTTCCTGGCCTATCTGGTCGATGGCTGGCTGTCCGAGAACGACGCGTGGCGCGTCATGCTGGGCGTGTCGGCGGTGCCCGGTCTGCTGCTGTTCGCGATCGCGCTGATCGCGCCGGAATCGCCGCGCTGGCTGATGAAGATGCAGCGCCGTGACGACGCGGCCGCGGAGCTGCGCCGGGTGCGGCCGGGCGTCGATGTCGAACCGCGCCTCGATGACATCGAGACCGCGTTGCGCCGGGAGGCGATTCCGCCCGCTGGCGCGAGGTGTTCCAGCGCGACTGGCGGCGGCCGCTGATGATCGGCGTCTGGCTGGCGATCTTCCAGCAGATCACCGGGATCAACGCGATCATCTACTACGCCGACCAGATCTTCGCCGCCGCCGGCTTCGCCTCGCAAACCTCCCAGACGACGGCGACGACATGGGCGATCGGCGGGGTCAACGTGCTGGCCACGCTGATCGCGATCGCCTTCATCGACGGGGCTGGGACGGCGCAAGCTGCTGCTGTCAGGGCTGGTCGGCATGGGCGATCAGCCTGATCGTGGTCGGCTTCGCTTTCCGCTTCATCGGGCAGGCCGCGGCCGGCGCCCCTGCGGCGACCAGCCCGAGCGCGGCAGGCATCGTCACCATGCTCGCGCTGGTCGGTGTTCATCGTCTGCTTCGCGTTCTCCATGGGACCGGTGGTGTGGACGGTGATCAACGAGATCTTCCCGGGCCCTATCCGCGGCCGGGCGGTGGCCGTCGCCACGGCGGTGAACTGGGGCGCGACGTGCCTGGTCAGCCAGACGTTCCTGTCGCTGATCGGGGCGATCGGAAATTCGTTGACATTCTGGCTGTTCGCGCTGTTCTGCGGCATCTCATGGGTCTGGATCTACTACCGCGTGCCGGAGACCAAGGGGCAGACGCTAGAGCAGATCCAGCAGTTCTGGAAACAGGCGGACACTTGAATGCTCATAGCGGGCGATATCGGTGGCACTTCAACCCGGCTGGCACTGGTCTCGCCCGACGGCGGGCCTCGCAAATTCGTTGCGGAGCAGGAATTTCATAGTGCTGACTTCAAGGGACTGCAACCGATCGTCGAGGCGTTTTTGAGCAGCATGGCGGGCACGCCACCTCGGCATGCTTCGATGTGGCCGGACCGGTGATCGGCGGGCGGGCGCACCTGACCAACCTGCCGTGGAACCTGGAGGAAGCGGCGCTGGCCAGCGGGCTCGGGCTGCAGCGCGTCACCCTGCTGAACGATCTGCAAGCCATCGCGCATGCGGTGCCGCATCTGCTGCCGGAGGAGACGGTGGCGATCAATGCCGGCAAGCCGGAAGCGCACGCGCCGATGGCGGTGCTGGCACCGGGCACAGGACTGGGCGAGGCGTTCCTGGTCTGGGGCGGGGCGGGCTACATCGCCTGCGCGTCGGAAGGCGGCCACGCCGACTTCGCTCCGATCAATCAGGTGCAGGCCGGGCTTTGGGCGTTCCTGACCGAGCGCTTCGGGCACGCGGCGTACGAACGGGTGTGCGCCGGCTCAGGGCTGCCCAACGTTTACGATTATGTGCGCTCGCGCGATCCGGCGTCGGAAACCCCTGCGTTCGCCGCGGCGCTGCATGAGGCTCGCGACCGCACGCCGCTGATTGTCGATGCCGCACTGAACGACGCGAACCGCAACCCGCTGGCGGCCGCGACGCTGCGCATCATGATCGATGTTTGGGGCGCCGAGGCCGGCAACCTGGCGCTGAAGGTGCTGGCGACCGGCGGGGTTATCTGGCCGGCGGGATGCCGCCTCGGATGGTACCGGCGTTGCAGGACGGGGCGTTCATGCGGGCGTTCACGGCCAAGGGACGTTTCGCCAATCTTCTGGCTACGGTGCCGGTGCATGTGGTTACGGTGAACGCCGCGTTGCTGGGCGCGGCGATCTATGGGTTGGAGTTGGAGGCTGCGGCGTGAGAATCCCTCTCCTGTCAGAATCCCTCTCCCCGCGAAGCGGGAGAGGCTAGGTGAGGGTGTTGCGTGCGGCACGTTGCACCCTCACCTAACCTCTCCCGCTTCGCGGGAGAGGGATTCCCCTTGCGTGGAGAGACTTCTTTTGAAGGATGCGGCAGTGACAGTCCAGATTAGCCCCCTCGCGGGCAAGACAGCCGACCCATCGACATTGGTGAACGTGCCGGACTTGCTGGCGGCCTATCACGACCGCAAGCCGGACCCGGCAGTCGCATCGCAGCGCGTGGCTTTCGGCACGTCGGGCCATCGTGGCTCCGCCTTCGACACTGCGTTCAACGAGGCGCATATCCTGGCGATCAGCCAGGCGATCTGTCAGCACCGGCAAGAGCACGGCATCACCGGCCCGCTGTTCATCGGCATCGACACGCACGCATTGTCGGCGCCCGCATTGGCGAGCGCGCTGGAGGTGTTCGCCGCCAACGGCGTCGATGACGATGATCGACGAGCATCGACGGCTTCACGCCGACGCCAGTCATCTCGCACGCGATCCTGACCTATAACCGGAACCGCAGAGCGGCCTGGCCGATGGTGTGGTCATCACGCCGTCGCATAACCCGCCGGAGGATGGCGGCTTCAAATACAATCCGCCGAACGGCGGACCGGCCGATACCGACATCACCAGCTATAGAGCACGCCGCGAACGCATTGCTTGCGGCGGGCTCGCCGGCGTGCGGCGCATGCCATACGAGCAGGCGCGCAAATCGGCGTGGGTGCATCGGCATGATTATATCGGGCCGTATGTTGCCGATCTCGGCAGCGTCATCGACATGGAGGCGATCCGCGCTTCCGGGGTGACGATCGGCATCGATCCGCTGGGCGGGGCGAGCGTCCATTCCTGGCAGCCGATCATCGACCGCTACGGCATCGCGGCGACGGTGGTCAGCGACGCGATCGATCCGACCTTTCGGTTCATGACGGCCGACTGGGACGGCAAGATCCGGATGGATTGCTCGTCTCCCTATGCGATGGCGCGGCTGATCGGCATGCGCGACAGGTTCGACGTCGCGTTCGCCAACGATACCGATGCCGACCGGCATGGCATCGTCACGCGGTCGGGCGGGCTGATGAACCCCAACCACTATCTCGCAACCGCCATCGCCTACCTGTTCCGCAATCGTCCGGACTGGGGTGGCGGGCGCGCGTCGGCAAGACCATCGTCAGCAGCGGCATCATCGATCGGGTGGCGCGCAGCTCGGCTGCAAATTGGTCGAAGTGCCGGTGGGATTCAAATGGTTCGTCGATGGGCTGATCGACGGCTCGTTCGGCTTTGCCGGCGAGGAGAGCGCCGGCGCGTCGTTCCTGCGGCGGGACGGGACGGTGTGGACCACCGACAAGGACGGGCTCATTCCCGGGTTGCTCGCGGCCGAGATCACCGCGCGCACCGGCCGGGATCCCGGGCGATACGTTTGACGGCCTGACGCGGCGAGCTGGGCGTGCCGTTCTACGGCAGGATCGACGCTCCCGCGACGGCGCGAGCAGAAGGCGCTGCTGAAGTCGCTGTCGGCCGGACCAGATCGGCATGCAGGCGCTTGCCGGCGAGCCGGTGCTCGCCACGCTGTCCGAGGCTCCGGGCAACGGCGTCGCGTTCGGCGGGATCAAGGTGATTGCCGAGAACGGTTGGTTTGCCGCGCGGCCGTCCGGGACCGAGGAGGTCTACAAGATCTACGCGGAGAGTTTCCGCAGCGAGGATCATCTGCGGCAGATCCAGCAGGCCGCGCAGGACGCCATCGCGCGGGTGTTCGCGGCTGGGCGATGCGGGCGGACGTCAAAGTCTGAGCCCGTCCGTCATGGCCGGCCGTCCGTTCGTCATGGCCGGCCGCCCCCTCGTCATGGCCGGCCGTCCGTTCGTCATGGCCGACCGTCCGTTCGTCATGGCCGACCGCTCATTCGTCATGGCCGGCCTTGTGCCGGCCATCCACGCCTTTCCGTGACCCCCGCAGCAAAGGCGTGGATGGCCGGCACAAGGCCGGCCATGACCAGGGGGCGGGTGGCCATGACAAATGAGCGGTTGGCCATGACGAATGAGCGGTCGGCCATGACGAACGGGCGGTCGGGCGAATTGGTCACTGGCCGATGTTCGGTGGGGCGTCACTGGGTGAAACCATCGCAGTCGGCGCGGTCGCTGCGGCGTGGACGTCTGCCGCCACCGGCCTGCCCGCCGCAAACCACTGGGCGCCCAGCGCCAGCACCATCAGCACCATGCAGACGACAGCCCAAGAGTTTGGCGTCGCGCTCACACCGGTCCCCGCCGCGTGCGACGCACCCTCGGCTGTCGTCCGGCGTGGCAACAAAGCGATCAAACGCGCTGCGGTCGCCGCGTAGGCAGCGGCCTCCGTTGGCCGGCCGGGAAATACCGCGATCAACCTGGCCAATCTGGCCGCCGCATTTTTCTCCGGCAACCCGGACAACGCGGCCGCCTCCTGCCACGGGTCGAGGTCCGATCGCGCCAGCGCCGACAGAACGCTGAGCGCCATGCCATTGCTATCCTCGCCAATCGGCGCGAACAGAAAATCGTCGAACTCGGGTGGAAGCCGAGCGACCTGAGAAGATTGCGTCATTCAAACCACCACTTTCCGTCGCCTTTGTCGAACGCGTGGAGCGCGCGGCGACGCGCCAGCCACCGTTGTCGTATCCACTGTCGTCAATGTAATGTCCTGGCCAGCCACCGCGCAGGTTCGGAAACTACCTGCCTCCGCCATGCTCCTGGATGATGCAGGCGAGGTCCGGTTCATCCGAAGCCCACAACGACATGGATCCGCGGCAAACAGCGAGCGACGGCATCTCGGTGAGCAGGACATGGACTGCCACGGTGAAGCGATTCCAGCGCCTCGCAGGCTCGGCGCACCCCGACACTGAGTAGTTTCCGAACCTACCGCCCGGCATCGTGGCCATCCATTTTAAGTGTGGCAGAAGACGCGAGCGAAAAGCCGGTCGCCAGAGATCTCCCTGGCGCATGACATAAAGAAGGCCGCCATGAGAATTCTCACCTGTTCAGCCGTCATCGGGCAACTGCTGCTGATCGCAGCCCTGCCCGCAGCCGCTGCTCCGCCGGTTGCCGCCGATCCACAAGTCCAGACGGATACCGGCAGCGACGCGACCGTCAACCGGGGCACATACACGCAGCAGGCGCGTAGCGACATGCGGGACTGGCAGCAAAAGCCGAGCGACCTCGGCAGGAACGCGAAGGCCGGCGGGGAAAAGGCGGGCAATGCGGCCGGCAGCGATCTGAACATCGCCTGGAAAAAGACCCAGCAGGAGTCACGTAATTTGCAGACCGCGAGCGCCGAGGGTTGGGCCGGCGCGAAACTTTCCTACGAGAAGGCATCGCACGAACTGGCCGACGCCTGGGACAGGAACAAGCCCTGATTTCGAGCGCCCCTGCCGTCATGGCTGGGCCTGGTCTTGGCAAGAAACAGAAGCCTCCCCCCTCCCACAAGGGGAGGGGGAGGCTCCTTACCCCGACGACGTCCGCAGTTTCATTCCGGGCGGGTCGACCTGCGGCCGGTGGCCGGTGGCCCACTCGCAATGACGGCGAAGGGCTCAACAGCCTCGCATGCGGAAATAAGTAATGCTCTTTTGGTTCTGAAAGGCATCATGCCGTGAACTTCATTTCGCTCTCCATCATCCCGGCCGTACTGATCGTGGGCTTTATCCTGATCGGCGCGACCGTACGCATCCTGCGCGAATACGAGCGCGCCGTGGTCTTCACCCTGGGACGTTTTCAGCGCGTCAAGGGGCCAGGTCTGGTGCTGCTGATTCCCTTCATCCAGGAAATGGTGCGGGTGGATTTGCGCATCCAGGTCATCGAGATACCGACCCAGGACGTGATCTCGCACGATAACGTCTCGATGAAAGTGGACGCGGTGCTCTACTTCAACGTGGTCAACCCCGAGCGGGCGATCATCCAGGTGCAGAACTATCTCCCCGCCACCAACATGCTCGCACAGACGACCTTGCGCGCGGTGCTGGGGCAGCATGAACTCGACGAGATGCTGTCGGAACGCAAGAAGCTCAGCGCCGACATCCAAAGCATCCTCGACGCGCAAACCGAAACCTGGGGGATCAAGGTCAGCAACGTCGAGATCAGGACCGTCGAACTGACGGAAAACATGGTGCGCGCCATCGCCAAACAGGCGGAAGCGGAACGCGACCGCCGCGCCAAGATCATCCATGCGGAAGCCGAGTTCCAGGCGTCGCAAACCCTGACCAACGCCGCGAAGATCCTGTCGAGCATTCCGGCCGCGATGCAGTTGCGCTACCTGCAAACGCTGACGGAGATCGGCGCCGAACAGAACTCCACCATCATCTTCCCGATGCCGATCGACATCATCAAGCCGTTCCTTGCGTTGCTCGACAAGGCCGGCAAGCCGGCCGGCGCGAACGGCGCCGATCGCGCCCCGCTCATGCAGGACATCGCCCCATTGAGCATGTGACGGACCAGCCAGAGGAATACTACCGGCGATTCGGCAAGAGGCCCGGGCAATAAGAGGAGAGCACGCGATGTTGTGGAATGCGTCGGCGATCAAAGGCTATGCCATCGCGGCAAGCGATGGCCAGATCGGCACCGTAAGCGACTTCCTGTTCGACGACACCAGATGGTCGGTTCGTTGGCTGGTCGTCGATACCGGAAACTGGCTGTCCGGGCGTAAGGTTCTGCTGCCGCTCTCCGCGCTGGGGCAACCCGATCCGCAGGCGCGTGAATTCTCGGTTGCGCTGAACATGGAGCAGGTCAAGAACAGCCCGGATATCGATGCCGACCAGCCAGTGTCGCGGCAGATGGAGACCGACGTTTACGATTACTATGGCTGGTCGCCGTATTGGGGCATGGGACTTTACATGGGTGGCTACGGCTTCTCTGGAAGCGCCCTGGTGGAATCATCCTATTTGGAATCCCTCCGCCGCGACGAGGCAAGCCTCAATGCGCAGCGAGACCACGGGGATCCGAATCTTCGCAGCATCGCGGCCGTTACCGGGTACCATATCCATGCCAGTGACGGCGCGATCGGCCACGTCAAGGATTTCATCCTGAACGATGCCGATTGGAGCATTCATTACCTCGTCGTCGATACGAAGAACTGGTGGCCCGGCAAGACCGTCCTGATTTCGCCGCACTCGGCGCGGGAGATCGATTGGCGCGACAGGGTGGTAAACCTCAATGTCGATCGGCAAAAGGTCAAGGACAGTCCGGCCTACGATGGATCCACGACGGTCGATGGGGCCTTTGAAAAGCGGTTCCACGACCATTACGGTGACATCATGGCAAGCGGCCAGTTCTGATGCCAGGCTCTGGAGATTTTGCACTCTTCGGCGACCGCATCGTTCGCCAGGTGTCATGGCCGGCGCCGGCCGGACATCCATGACTTTCTTCTGTCCTACACAGCATGGTCGTGGGTGGCCGGCCTTCGCCGGCCATGACACGGGGCGCTGGCCATGACACAGGGTGCCGCCCAAGCCCACTCCTGGCCTGAGTATTTTCCGAATCTATGCCGCGGTACCGCTGCCGCCTAATCTCGCAACTCAGGTAGGACGCACTCGAAAAATCGATCTCCAGGTCCTGTATCGGCTGGTTCGCGAAGCGCGGCCCGCCCCGGGGTCAATCATCCGACCAGCAATTCCCATCAAGGAACTTCCCGCAATGCCGGACATGCCCACACAAGCTCCCCCACCGGAGCTGACCCAGAATGTTGTGCCGCCGCAGGCCTCACCGCCGCACATGACTGCGCCGGCCGACCTCGATCGCATGCTGCACGCCTGGGAGAATCGCTTCACCGGCGGGCGATCGCCCAGCACCGTCAGTCTCGCGTTCAAGGATTGGGCAGCGCACGCGGCGAACGCGCCGTTCCAGACGGCCGAACTGGGGCGCACGGCGATGGCGCAGTGGCAGCGCCTTATGCGCACGGCGATGGGCGTTGAAAAACCGATCGCACCGCAAGCGGGTGACCATCGCTTCGCTCATCCGGCATGGCAGCAGCGCCCCTATGATCTGCTGACCCAGGCGGTGCTCCTCGGCGAGGAATGGTGGGACAGCGTCGTGCACAGTCCCAGCGGGGTCAGCCGGCCCAATGAACGTATTGTCGCCTTCACCGTGCGGCAATGGCTCGATCTGATTTCGCCGTCCAACGTCCCCTGGCTCAATCCGGAGGTGATCGAGGCCACCCGCGCCACCGGTGGCCGCAATTTCGTGGACGGGTTCAAGAACTTCCTGCACGACCAGGCAGCTTCGCAGGGCGGAGCGGCCCCCAGTGGTTTCACCGTCGGAGGCAATCTCGCCGTCACACCAGGCAAGGTCGTGTTCCGCAATGAACTGATCGAGCTGATCCAATACGCCCCAACCACCGCCAAGGTGGGTGCCCAGCCGGTGCTGATCGTGCCGGCCTGGATCATGAAGTACTACATCCTCGACCTGTCGCCCAACAACTCGCTGGTGCGTTGGCTGATCGCCCAGGGGCATACGGTGTTCATGATCTCCTGGCGCAATCCCGGTGCTGACATGCGCGATACCTCGCTCGACGATTACCGCACGCTGGGCGTCATGGCGGCCGTCGACGCGGTGCAGGCATCTGCGGAAAAGCCAAGATCCATGCCACTGGCTACTGCCTGGGCGGCACGTTGCTGAGCATCGCGGCCGCCACCATGGCGCGGGACAACGACGACCGGTTTGCCAGTCTGTCGCTGTTCGCCGCCCAGACCGATTTCACCGAGGCCGGCGAACTGCAACTGTTCATCACCGAGGACCAGCTCAATTTCCTCAACGACATCATGCAGACCCAGGGATATCTGGACAGCGCGCAGATGGGCGGTGCGTTCCAGATGTTGCAGTCCAACGACCTCGTCTGGTCGCACGCGATCCGCGACTACTTGCTCGGCGAGCACGATAAACCGTTCGACCTGATGGCGTGGGATGCCGACGGCACGCGTATGCCGGCACGCATGCACATCGAGTATTTGCGCAGCCTGTTCCTCAACAACGATCTCGCGGAGGGGCGCTTCCAGGTTGCCGGCCGCCCGCTGGCGCTGAACGACATGAAGCTGCCGATGTTCGTCGTGGGAACCGAACGCGATCACATCGCGCCGTGGCACTCGGTATTCAAGCTGCACCTGCTGAACGACGGCGAGCTGACGTTCGTGCTGACCTCGGGCGGCCACAACGCGGGCATCGTCAGCGAACCCGGCCACCCGCACCGTCATTTCCGCATCCGCGTCCGTGACGCCGGCGCCCGCACGCTCGGTGCCGATGAGTGGGAACGCGACACGGCGCCGCAAGACGGGTCCTGGTGGCTGCAATGGAGTGCGTGGCTCGACCGCCACTCCACCCGGCGCGTCGATCCGCCGCCGATGGGCGCGCCCGGCTTCGCCGCGCTCTGCAACGCCCCAGGCACTTACGTACTCGAAGGATAAGCATCATGCCGGATGGAACCGCGGACCTGTTCATCGAGAACCGGACCTTCGACGAATTGACCATCGGCGAGACGGCCAGCCTGTCGCATACCGTCACGCAGCGCGACATCGACCTGTTCGCAACCGTCACGGGCGACGTCAACCCCGCACACGTCGATCCTGCCTATGCCGCAACCGACATGTTCCACCACATCATCATTCAGGGGATGTGGGGGGCGGGCCTGATCTCCGCCACGCTCGGCACGAAACTGCCGGGACCTGGAACGATCTATCTGGGCCAGGACCTGCGTTTCCGCCATCCGGTGAGTATCGGCGACACCATCACCTCGACAGTGACGGTGCACGAGAAGAAGCCCGGGAAAGGCGATGTGACGCTCGACTGCGTCTGCACCAATCAGAAGGGCGAGGCGGTGATCACGGGCAGCGCCTTTACGCGCGCGCCGACCGAGAAGGTCCGCGTCAAACGGGTCACGCTGCCCTATGTACGCGTGGGTCGCCACGACGGCATGCGCGCCCTGCTGGCCCGCGCCGAGGGCGGTGCCGCGGTGGCGACGGCGGTGGTGTATCCGGTCGATGCCGCTTCGCTGTTGCCCGCCCTGGACGCGGCAGCCGCCGGGCTGATCGTGCCGGTCCTGATCGGGCCGGCCGCAAAAATCCAGGCGGTCGCCAAGGCAGCAGGGGTGGACATCGCCGCCCTGCGCCTGATCGATGCACCGGACGGCCCCGCCGCCGCGGCGCAGGCGGTCGCACTTGCCCGCGCCGGCGAGGTCGCCCTGCTGATGAAGGGCGACCTGCACACCGAGGACCTGATGCACGCGGTCGCCGCGCCGGACACCGGGCTGCGCACGACGCGGCGGATCAGCCATGTCTATCTGATGGACGTGCCGGACTATCCGCGCCCGCTGCTGGTGACGGACGCCGCCATCAACATCACGCCGAGCCTGGCGGACAAGGCCGGCATCGTGCAGAACGCGATCGACCTGGCGCACGTGATGGGCATCGCGCAACCGCGCGTGGCGATCCTCGCCGCAGTGGAAGTCGTCAACGAGCGCATGCGCTCCACGCTCGATGCAGCGGCGCTGTGCAAGATGGCCGACCGCGGGCAAATCACCGGTGGATTGCTGGACGGCCCGCTGGCGTTCGACAACGCGGTGAACGAAGCGGCCGCGGCGGAGAAGGGCATCGTCTCCCAGGTTGCCGGGCGGGCGGACATTCTCCTCATGCCAGATCTTGAAGCCGGCAACATGCTCGCCAAGCAGCTTACGTTCCTGGCTGGGGCGGAGGCGGCCGGCGTCGTGCTGGGCGCCAGTGTGCCGATCATCCTGACGAGCCGCGCCGATAGCGCCCACACGCGCCTGGCGTCCTGCGCGCTGGGGGTGCTGATGGCGCGGGCGGCGAAGGCGGCATGAGCATGAAGGGGTCGATCCTGACTCTGAATGCCGGTTCGTCCAGCGTGAAATTCGCCCTGTTCGATACCGAAGCCAACCTGAAGAACACCGTGCGCGGCGAGATCGAGGATCTGACGCGGCGCCCCATTTGCTCGCCCGCGATGGCGGCGGCACGTCCTGGCCGAAAAGAAGCTGGCCGGCCGGAGCGCCGTCGTTCGCACCGTCCTGGATGCGTTGCTGGAGTTCGCCGACGCACATCTCGGCCGCGACGGGCTGGCGGCCGTCGGCCATCGCATCGTGCATGGCGGCGCCGACCACATCGCGCCAGAGCATATCACGCCTGCCTGCTGACGGCGCTGGAAGCGCTGACGCCGCTCGATCCGCTGCATATGCCGGACAATCTCGCGCCGATACACGCCGTTGCGCGCGGCCCGTCCCACGCTCCCGCAGGTCGCCTGTTTCGACACCGCGTTTCACCATACGCTGCCGCCGGTGGCCAGCGGTTCGCCCTGCCGCGCGAGATATCCGATGCGGGCGTGCGCCGCTACGGTTTTCATGGCCTGTCCTACGAATACATCGCCGGCTGTCTGAACCAGCAGTTTCCCGCGTTGGCGCGCGGCCGCGTGGTTGTCGCGCATCTCGGCTCCGGCGCCAGCCTCTGCGCGCTTGCATGACGGCCGCAGTATCGCGACCACCACTGGCTTCAGCGCGCTCGACGGGCTGGTCATGGCGACACGCTGCGGCAGCCTCGATCCCGGCGTGATCCTGTATCTTGGCCGTCAGGGACACAGCTTCGGCGATATCGAGGATATGCTCTACCGCCGCTCCGGCTTGCTCGGCGTGTCGGGCATCAGCGGCGACGTCCGCGTGCTGTTGGCCAGCGGCGACCCGAATGCGGCCGAGGCGATCGACCTGTTCACCTATCGCATCGCTTGCGAGGCCGGCGCGCTGGTCAGTGCGCTGGGCGGTCTGGACGGGCTGGTGTTCACCGCCGGCATCGGCGAGCACGCCCCGGCAATTCGCGCCGCGAGTGTGCACCCGTCTGGCGTGGCTCGGGCTGCTGCTCGACCGGACCGCCAATGATGCCGGTGCCGCCCGCATCAGCACACCGGACAGCAAGATCGAAGTCCGGGTCATCGCCACGGATGAGGAAGCCATGATCGCCCGCCACACCCAGGCGGCGATCCACGGCACAGCCACCTGACAGGAGCATTCGTTATGAAGTCCTCGATCGAGATTAGCCTGCATGGCAAGCGCGGGCTTGTCGTCGGCATTGCCAACAGTCCAGCATCGCGGCCGGCTGTGCGCGCGCGTTCGTTGCCGCGGGCGCCACTCTCGCGGCGACCTACCTGAACGACAAGACGCTGACGTATATGCGCCCTGTCGCCAACTCAGTTGGCTGCAAGCTGCTGCTGCCCTGCGATGTGCGGATTCCGGGCCAACTGGAAGCGGTATTCGAACGGATCCAGAATGAATGGGGACGCCTGGACTTCCTGCTGCATGCGATCGCTTTCGCGACCGCGGACGATCTGCACGGCCGCGTGGTGGATTGCAGTGCCGCGGGGTTCGGCCTGGCCATGGACGTGTCGTGCCACTCCTTCCTGCGCATGGCACGCTTGGCCGAGCCGCTGATGCCGCACGGCGGCTGTTTGCTGACCGTGACCTTCTACGGCTCGAAACGGGTGGTCGCGAACTATAACCTGATGGGGCCGGTGAAAGCGGCGCTGGAAAGCGTGGTCCGCTATACGGCCGCCGAACTGGGTCCCAAACAAATTCGCGCCAACGCGATCTCACCCGGGCCGATCAGCACCCGTGCCGCCAGCGGGATCGCCCACTTCGATGAATTGCTGGCCGCGGAGGCCGCGGCCGCGCCAGAGCGCCACTGGTGGACATTGAAGACGTTGGCGCCCTGGCGGCGTTCCTGGTCAGCGACGGCGCGCGCCGCATCACCGGCAACATCATCCCGGTCGATGGCGGCCAGCACGTGATGGCGTGATGCCAGCCCGCCAAACGTCCTGGTCATCGACGTACCCCTTCCGTCATGGCGGGCGAAGGCCCGCCATCCACGACTTCGCAGCGCACCGCAGGGAAAAGTCGTGGATGCCGACCCCAGCCTTCGCTTGGGGCAGGCTCTGCGTCGGCATGACGTTAAGTCTGTCGAACGAGCATCAATCATCACGCAGGCCGGTATGAGATGACAATTTTCCGCACCTTCAAGAAACCTCGGGCCAGGCAAATATAATGGACACACACGTTATCGAACCCGCCGCCGATCGGCCCGCTTCTTCTGAAGCCAGGGCGGGATCGACCAGCGGCGCGAAGGACGATTTGAAATCCCTGCCGCTGGCGGAGGTGGAGAAAAAATTGGGGTCGTCGCCGGATGGCCTGACCCAGGCCGAGGCGCAAAAGCGGCTGATCCAATACGGACCTAATGAGATCGAGGAAAAGCACACCAACGAGCTGCTGAAGTTCCTCGGATATTTCTGGGGTCCCATCCCGTGGATGATCGAAGTGGCGGTGGTGCTGTCGGCGGTCAGCCCGTCATTGGCCGGACTTCGGCATCATCCTCGTTCTGCTGCTGGCCAACGCCGCGGTCGGATTCTGGGAAGAACATCAGGCAGGCAACGCCATCGCCGCGCTAAAGGCGACACTGGCGATCAAGGCCCGGGTGAAGCGTGATGGCAAGTGGGTCACACCGGCGGCGCGCGAGCTGGTGCCGGGGGATGTCATCCGCGTGCGTCTCGGCGACATCGTCCCGGCAGATGCACGCCTGCTGGAAGGCGAACCGGTGGAGGTGGACCAGTCCGCACTGACCGGTGAATCGTTGCCGGCGACGCGCAAATCCGGCGAAGCGATATTTTCCGGCTCGATCGTTCGGCAGGGCGAGATCGGTGCGCTGGTCTATGCCACCGGTGCGAACACATACTTCGGCAAGACCGCGGAACTGGTCCAGGGCGCGAAGACCGTCAGCCACTTTCAGCGCGCGGTGCTGGAAATCGGCAATTACCTGATCGTCCTGGCGGTGATCATGGTGTCCGTGATCGTTGCCGTCGCGATTTACCGCGGCGATCCGATCCTCACGACGCTACAGTTCGCCCTGGTGCTGACCGTCGCCGCGATTCCGGTAGCTATGCCAACGGTGCTGTCGGTGACGATGGCGGTTGGCGCGCGCTTGCTCGCAAAACGCAAGGCGGTGGTAACCCGGTTGGTGGCGATCGAGGAATTGGCGGGTGTCGATGTCCTCTGCGCCGACAAAACCGGCACCCTGACCCAGAACAAGCTGACTTTGGGCGAGCCGTTCGGCGTGAACGATGTCCCCGCGGCGCAGGTGGTCCTGGCTGCCGCGCTGGCCTCGCGCGCGGACAATAACGACACCATCGATCTGGCCGTTCTGGGCGGCCTGAAGAATGATCAGGCGCTCAAGGGCTATAAGGTTGGTCATTTCCAGCCATTCGACCCGGTGCACAAACGCACCGAGGCCGCCGTTACCGGACCCGACGGCAAGGCGTTCAAAGTGACGAAAGGCGCGCCTCAGGTGATCCTGGCGTTGGCCGCGAATGCCACATCAGTGAAGTCCGCCGTCGACAAGGCGGTCAACGAATTTGCCGCGCGCGGCTTTCGTTCGTTGGGCGTGGCTCGGGCCGAGGGAGATGGCGAATGGCAGTTCCTCGGTGTGTTGCCGCTGTTCGATCCGCCACGCGACGATGCCACCTCCACCGTCGCGACCGCGCAGACAATGGGCGTGAAGGTCAAGATGGTGACCGGCGATGCGCTGGCCATCGCCCAGGAAACCGCCAAGAAACTGGGGATGGGCACAAACATCCTTGATGCCAGCACCCTGGGCGACGAAAAGCAGCAACAGACGCCGGCGGTGGCCAAGGCCATCGAGGGTGCCGACGGATTTGCCCAGGTGTTCCCCGAACATAAGTTCCACATTGTCGAGGACCTGCAAAAGCGCGGCCACATTGTGGGCATGACCGGCGACGGGGTGAACGACGCTCCGGCGCTGAAGAAGGCCGACTGCGGTATCGCTGTTTCGAGTGCGACAGACGCAGCGCGTGCGGCGGCAGCCATCGTGCTGATGACACCCGGGCTGTCCGTGATCATCGACGCGATCAAGGAAAGCCGGAAAATCTTCCAGCGGATGAACAGTTACGCGATTTACCGTATCGCCGAGACGCTGCGCGTATTGTTGTTCATGACGCTATCGATCCTGGTCTTCAATTTCTATCCGTTGACGGCGGTGATGATCGTGATGCTGGCGTTGCTCAATGACGGCGCCATCTTGTCCATTGCCTATGACAACGTTCATTACAAAGACCAGCCCGAGGCTTGGAACATGCGCCTGGTGCTGGGGATCGCGACGGCGCTCGGCGTCATCGGCGTCGTCGCCGCGTTTGGCCTGTTTTATCTCGGGGAGCGCGTATTTCATCTTGACCGCGCACACATCCAGACGCTGATGTACCTCATGCTGTCGGTGGCCGGACATCTGACGATATTCCTGACCCGTACGCGTGGCCCATTCTGGTCGATACGTCCCGCGCGGATTCTATGGACTGCCGTGCTCGGCACGCAAATGGTGGCGACGCTGATCGCGGTTTATGGGCTGTTCATGACGCCCGTCGGTTGGGGTTGGGCGCTGTTCGTCTGGGTCTATGCCGTGGCGTGGTTCCTGCTGACCGACCCAGTCAAAGTGCTCGCGTATCGCGTTCTCGATCCCGCCCAATCCGTGCGGTGACGATCGTCGCTTTGCCCTATACCAGCCCGCCGAACGATTGACTCTCGACCGTTTCGCACGGACTGCCCCCACCCGTCATGGCCGGGCTTGACCCGGCCATCTATCGCGGCACCGTGCTGCATAGATGGCCGGGTCGAGCCCGGCCATGACGGGTGGGGCAGCAGGTGCCGTGTGTCAATCGTTTGGCGGGTTGGTATTAATACTCGAACTGATACTTCAGCCCGACACTTGCCGCATTGCCAGTGCCCGACGAACCGGTGGCGGACGACGAGCCTGTGCCGGCCGTCGTCTCCAGCTTCAGGCCCTTAGCGATGTCGATCTGCACGCTCGCCTGCGTGCCGCCGCCGGCCACCGATTGTTGTGCGCCGAGATACACCCCGGGCGCGAGATAGCGGCCGGCCTCCAGGGTCGGCGCGCCGGTGCTGCCGGACCCTACCGTCAGCCGGTCCAGGCCCAGCGTGTTGCGCAGGCTGGCGAGCGGATCGACCCCACCGCCGACAACGCCCGATAGTTGGGCCAGTCCCGCGGCAATCTCCGCCACCTGGAACGGGCTGAGGCTGCCGACGCCCTGATGGAAGAGCAGTTGCGCCAGGATCTCGTCCTGCGGCAGGTCCGGAACGCTCGACAGGACGATCTTCGGGTCGCTCGCACTGCCGCTGACCGTCACGGTCGCGGTGACGCTGTTGTTGCTGGACGTGGCGACCAGCTTGATGTTCGGGTCGGTCAGCGAGGCGCCGGTGAAATCGATATCGCCATCGGTGAAGGTCAGGGTCTGCCCGACGACGCTGAGCGTGCCTCGCCGCAAACCCAGACTGCCGCTGGGTTGCGGCTGCGCGGCGGTGCCTCGGATCTGGATGGTGCCACCCAGCTCCACGTCGAGGCCGCGGCCGCGCACCAACACCTGCTGCGGCGCGTCCAGCGTGATGTTGAGGGTGACGTCTGTGGTCGGCGCGGGTGCGGCCGGGGCCGCGGCGCGCGGTGCGGGCGGGCGCTTGCCGGGCGCCGCTCCAGCCGAGGGGGCGTTCCGCACTGGCAGCACAGCGACGCTCGCGGGTAGTTTGTCGGGCACCTGGATCTCGGCGCGGCGCACGTGCAGGGTGCCTGCGGCGTTCAGGTCGCCTTGCACCTCGCCTTGCACCGTCAGGTGCCAGTCCACCGTCGCCGTCAGTAGATCGCTGGCGATCGGGCGGGCGTTGTCGGCGGTGAAGGTCAGGTTGACGGGCATGGGCGCCGCCAAACCGACCGTGCCGCTGGCGCCGAGGGTGCCCTGACCGGCGCGCCCGCTGAACCGGACGATTTGCAGATGGTCGCCGTCGGCCTGCACCGTTGCGGCGATGTCGGTGATGTGGACGCCCGCCGGGTAATCCTGCGCCTCCCCGCCGGTCAGTCGCGCGGTGCCGGTGGCGCGCGGGGCGGCGATGGTGCCGGCAATGCCGGCATCCAGCGCAAGCTGTCCGCGCACGCGGCGACCATTAACGGCGAGGATGGGGTTGAGCATGGCCAGATCGAGCGTCCCGCCGGCGCGCAGATCAAGCGCCCCGGTGGCGGCCAGCGGCGCGGTGCCGGTCAGGATCAGGCGAGAGGCCCCGGCTGTCGCTCGCACATCGAGCCGAGCGTCGGCGCCGTTCAGCGTGGCGTCGGCGGTCAGGTTGGCGGCCGGGAGGGCGCGGCCCTGGCCGCTGCGATCGCGCAGGCCGGTTGCGGTCACGTGGATCTTTCCCTCCGGCCGCGCCAGGGAGCCGGTGAGCCGGGCGTCGGCTGCGATCGTGCCGTCGACGGCCACCGACGGCACGGCGACCGCAGCGATATCGGCGGGAAGGTTGCGCAGGCTGGCGGTCAGGTCGAGCGTCGGGCTGACGCGACCGCTTACCTCCAGCACCGCCTGGCGCAGCCCGAGACGTAGACGGTCGATCGACACGCCACCGTTGGCGAAGCTCAGCGCGGCGGGAGCAAGCAAGCGGATGGTCTGCTGCGCCCAGTCGGCCTGAAGCGAGCCAAGGGCCACGGTGCGTGCAGGCACGTTGAGCGTTGCCGTTGCGTTCAGTTGCGCCGAAGCGCCGGACAGGTCGGGCGCGGTGCCCGACAGCGTGATCGCCAGCGCATTCTGCGGCCCTCGCACGGCGATTTTTGCGGCCCCCCCGAGCGACCCGGCGGCAATCCCGTCCAGAGCCAGCGTCGCCTGAAGGGTCGGATTGTTCTGTGGGTCAGTGACGGTGGCATCCAGGGCGGCGCGCGAGACGGCGGCGGTGCCCGGCAGGCCGGCGCCTTGCGCGGTCAGCGTCAGGTGCGCCGAGGCGGCGTTGGCATCCAGCGCGGCGTCGATGCTGCCGGCCAGCTTGCGGCCCAGCAGGGGAGACAGGTCGGCAAGCTGCGTCATCCGTAGATGCAGCGCGCCGTCCGGGATGGTGGCGCCGGAGGCGAGGGTCAGCGTCCCTCCGGCCTGCAGGCTTTTCCACGCCGCACGCTGGACCGCTACGCGGATCGCATCGTCGTCCCGGCTGACGGCGAGCGCCAGGTCGATGGGTGCGCCGAGCAAGGCGCCCTGGGCGCTCGCGGTGCCGCTGGGTTGGTTTGGCAGGCCCTGGGCTTCCAGGTGGACGGCGACCGGCCCGGATTGGATGCCCTGAGCGCCGATATTCCCATGCAGGTCCGCAATGGCGGTGAGGTCTTGCTCCGGGCCGCTGACCTGGCCGGACGCGTCGAGTTGGCCGGTGAGGCTGGCCTGCAAGGCGGACAGGTCGTTGATGACCAGCGTCCAGTGCAGCTCGGTCTGCGCGTTTACCAGGGCGCCGTTCGCCGACACGTCAACGCCTCGGCCGGTGACGTGCAGGCGGGTCAGGTGCGCGTCGTGCCCAGTCAGGCTGCCGGCAAGATCCAGCTTCGCCGCGTCGCCCAGCAGGGCCTGCACCTGCGGCAGGCCACCGGTGACGCCGATGGTGCCGTTCAGGGCAATGGTCGTGGTGGCGGCCTGTTGGGCCACCTCCAGGGTCAGCGTGGTGTTGCCGTGCAGGTCGGTGCCGCCGGCAGCCGCGATCGGCGCCAGGTCGGGGAGCGTCATCATCACGTGTGCGGCCAATGCTCCCGCGGTGCGGGCGGTGCCCTGCGCCTGGAGCAACGGGTGTTGCAGGGTGAATTGGACCGGACGGTCGGGGGCATCGAGCCGCGCGGTCGCGTCGAGCACAACCGGGCCGGCGGACAGCAAATCCGGGTTCTGGCCGGGCAGTGTCAGGCCATCGACGGTGGCATGCAGATGCGCGGTGCCGGCATTGCCTGAGAGATCGGCGGTGACGCGGCTGGCTCCGGCGCCGACGGCCTTCAGGGTATCGATGCGAACCTGGCCGGTGAGTTCGGGGCGGGTGAACGGGCCCTGCATGTGGGCGTCCAGGCTGACATCCTGCCAGGCGATGTCGGGCCTGGGTGTCATAGCCGGGGCGGTGGCCGACACGGTCAGGTCGGCGGCATCGTGGACCAGGTCGATGGTGCCCTTGGCCTGTGCTCGCAAGGGACCGGCACTGGCGGCAAGGCTGGTGGCGACGGCGTCGCGCGGTCCGTTCAGGGTAGCGTCGATCGCGACCGGGCCGAGTTCCGGCAGTCCGGCCAGACCGGAGATCAGGCCGTGCGCGGGCTCCTGCGCCTTGATCGTGGCCTGAAGGCGTTGCGCGTCGATGCTGCCGTCGAGGCTGTATTGGCCGCCGCCGTCCAGGCGGTTCACACTGAGCTTGCCATGGCCGGTTGTCGCTGTGTCGAGCGCACCGGCGCCTGCGGCCGAGAGCAGAAAGGCTTGGCCTGCGACCGCCGCGCCGATTTGCAGGCGATCCACCCGCATCTCGCTCAGCGCCACTTTCACCGGCAGGCCCGAGCCACTGCTCGAGTTGCTCGCTACCGGCATGCGGGAGAAGTCGGCGGCTTGGGCGTCCAGCCGATCGATGAAGAACACGCCATGGAGCAATTGCGTCGGCGACCAATCGAAGGTCAGGGCGTCGAGCGTGAAATAGGGGCCGTCCTTGTCGGCGAGCTCGAACCGGGTGGCGCGCAGCCGGTCCGGGAAGCGGCCGGCAAGACCGGCGAGGCGGATTTCGCCGCCGGTAAGGCTGGGAGTGAGGTGCTCTATCAGGTGCCGGCCGGGGCCGGTGTTGCCGGCGACCAGGATGGCGGCCACCAGCAGGAGCGGGAGGCCCACGACGATGGCGGCGATCCAGGCGAGAATCCGGGCGGTGCGGCGCATGCCTCCTGTGGCCTCCTGCTGCCACTATACCACGCTGAGGAATGGGGCGGCGTTGCGGCGGCTGTCGTATCACAAGTTCAGCAGGCGGCTGGGTGATGGACCATGGGCGAATTCCCATGATCGGTTCCCGACGGCAGGTGCAGATGTTGGCTGCTTCCCTGGGAGGCGCAACCAGGGCAATCGCATTTCAGAACAGCGCGAGTAGTGGCGCCAGATAGGTGTCATCCCAGCCGGCGCGCTTGAACTTGCAGCGTAGCGAGCCCTTGCTCGTGTCCTTCTGCATGACGTTCAGCGCCACGTGGCGCAGGACGGCCAGATTGTGCGGGCTGTTGTCCATCCGCTCCTGTCGGGGTGACGTCGGCGTAGTCGTTTCGCTCGGCAAACACGACGCGCAGATCGGCATCCACAACGAATGCCGCGCCAACCCGCCATGGCGCCGCCCAGCGGGTAATCGCGTAACGATGGGTCGTGCCGGTTCGCCTGGAAATGTTCGAAAGCCCCGAGCACGGCTCGTTTGTCGGATCGGGACAACTTTCTGAATGACGCGGAAAAGGTCGGCGTGAACCTAAGGTTCATCGTCGGCCATGCGCCGCAGTTCAGCATTGACTTCGGTCGTGAACCGGAACGGGATTTCCTCAGCTTCTGCGGCGGATCGGCGGACCGACTCCTCGAACGCGCGCGGGAAGCCGCTTTCGGTCAGGGCGCGCACGGCCTCGATCGACCAGTCAGCGGGATCAACCTCGCCGAAAGGACGGAGCAATGCGTCATCGGCTGCCGCATCGCGCCCCGCTCCTGACGCTTCGGCCTGCGCAAGGACCGCCGCGAGGCGATCGGGATCGGCCGACTTCAAGGGCACCAGCAATCCGGGGCGCCAAAAGTCCGTGCACCAATTCGCAGCGCCTTACCGCGATGCCAAGCCACACGTCACCTCGGAGGGCGGCCAGTGCGGCACGCGGCGAAGCAGGCAGGACACCACGCAGTTGCGGAAGGGATGCACGCAAGACACGCGGATCGGCCTGGGTCAGGCGCGGCGCTTCACGAGCTACAAAACCCGGACAGATCACGAGCTAGTGACAGGATCGACCGGCACGCTTGCCGGTACCGCATCTGAACGATAAGTTACCACACGCGCACCTTGTCGAAATGGAGGCCGCACCATGATTGTGGTTTTCGCTAATGGAAAGGGTGAGTTCGACTTCATCATCTTGACCTCAATCCAGTACTGTATGGCTCGTGTAGGAGGATCGGTAGCCCGCTACTCCCCGACATTGAAGTTCTCCGACACCGAGCTTGCAATTATCGGCCATGGAGCACCGGGCAAGATCGAAGGCGTCTCCGCATGGGAGATTGCGAAACATCTGACGGACAAAGTGAACGGTGTCACCACCCTGACCAAGCTGATCATCACGTCATGCTATGCGGGTTCTCCGGTCCCGGGCGTGCCAAACAGCGCGGTCATCGACATCATAGCATCGAGATTCAGAAACAAAGGGATGTGCAAAGGACTTACCATAGAGGGTGCAACAGGTCCAAGCATCAAGGCAAATTCGCTGGGTGCTCATTTCAAGGTTGTGGACCCGCAGGGTGACATGGACTACGCATCCGCCGCGCAGAGCTTTTTGAAAACGCAGCATGAGCAGTTACCGGATCACTCGGCCACTTTCAATAATTCATTCCAAATGCAAATTGCCGCATCGGCTGCAGAGATGACCAGCCGGACGTTCTATTCGCAATTCGTCTCCCTGCTGGAGGCCAGAGGCGTTCTGAAGGCTGACAATTTCGCCATGCGTAGCGTTACGGTCTAATACCGGCCCGCAAAACGATTGACGTACCAACAACGGCCGTCCCTAACCGTCATGGCCGGCACAGGGTCGGGCGCTTGTCCCGGGGCTTGTGCCGGCCATCCACGCCTTTTGTCGCGTGCACGAAGGCAAGGCGTGGATGGCCGGCACGGGCCGGCCATGACGGTTGGGGCGGTCCGTGCGAAGCGGTCGAAAGTCAATCGTTCGGGGGGTGGTATACGGCGGGCTGAGCGCCTGCCGAAGCGGCGTTGCATTGGTGGGCGCTTGGAGCAATTTCCGGCTGACGGGAAACGCTGTGCAACGCCTGTCATTGCGAGTTGGCCACCGTCCGGCGGTAGCCGACCCGCCCTGGATGAAACTGCGGTGGTGCCCGCCCCCCACGTCATGCCGACGTAGGTCGGCATCCACGACTTTTCTCGCGGCACGCAGCATAGTCGTGGATGGCGGGCCTTCGCCCGCCATGACGTGGGAGCCGGGCAACTCGGGTTGTTTCTTGCCAGGAGCGAAGCGGTGCCAAGGCTTGATCCGGGCGAGCAAACTCCTGCCTGACGTGGTGAAGGCGTCGCGTCGAGCGCCGGATTGTTTGCCCGGGTCAGGCCCGGCCACGTCCCGCCGCCAACGCTTCGGCCTGCGCCAGGATCGTCACGAGGCGATCGGGATCGGCCGACTTCAATGGCACCAGCAATCCGACCGTCCGATTACCGGATTTCACCGGGGTTGGTCCGGGCAACGTGCCAATGGCTTCACCGGAAATCTTCCGCAGGACAGGCTGCGATCATCGCCACGTGTCGGGCCAGGGCCCGCAGCGCGGCGATGGCGTCCGCCGCAAGCCTGAGCAATGCGGGGATTTGCCCGGGGCGGCCGGTGACGGAGCCGGCGATCCGCGCCAGCCCGATCGCACCGTGCGCATCCAGTGCGGCGAGTGCGGCCGGCGGCAGGTCGCGCTCGGCCGGATCGCAGACCGCGCGCAGCACGGCGAACGGAAGATTATGCTCGGCGGCGACACGGGCCACGGCGCCGCTCTCCAGGTCCAGGGTGGCCGCACCTGTCTCCTGCCAAAGCCGGCGCTTTGTCTCCGCGTCGGCGGCGATCATGCCGTCCGCCAGCAGGCGGTGCGGCGTTGCGCCGCCGAGCCATGCCATCAGGGCGGCATCGGGTGTGAACGACTTGTCGTCGGCCAGCACCACTGCCGGGACGACGACCTTGCCAGGGCGCAGGCCGGGATCGAGGCCGGCGCTCAGACCGAAGCTGACCAGCGAGGTGGCGCCCGCCTCGACCGCGCGGCGCGCCGTGTCTTCGGCGCCCGCGGCCGTGCCGCCGCCGATCATGACGGGCATGCCAAGGCGCCGGGCGAGCTTCGCCTCTGCGCGCATCCCCACCACGATGACGGTCCTCACCCCGTATTCCCCTCGACCGCAATCCAGCCATGCCCTGCCGCCATTAACCCCGGTGGCGGGTCGGTTTATAGGACGTTTCTTCCACTACACGGGACGCCAGGAAATGAAAATCACCCGCCGCGCCATGCTCGGTGCCACCGCCGTTGCCGCCTTGCCGCGCCTCGGACGGGCTCAGGCGGCGCCGACCATCAAGCTGGGGGTGCTGAACGACATGTCCGGCCCCTATCGCGACGATGGCGGCCCCAACGGGGTGATCTGTTGCAAGCAGGCTCTTATCGATTTCGGCGTCCCTGGCAAGGGGTTCAATGTCGAGGTCATCTTCGCCGACCACCAGAACAAGCCGGATGTGGGCGCCGGCATCGCCCGGCAATGGATCGACCAGGACGGGGTGGACGCGATCGTCGACGTGCCGACGTCGTCGGTCGGGCTGGCGGTGAACCAGGTCTGCCGCGAGAAGAACAAGGTGATGCTGAACTCCGGCACCGGCACGTCGGATTTGACCGGGAAGCAGTGCAGCCCGAACACGATCCACTGGACCTACGACACCTACATGCTGGCGAAGTCCACCGGCGGGGCCACGGTGAAGCAGGGCGGCGACACGTGGTTCTTCATCACCGCGGACTATGTGTTCGGCCAGACGCTGGAGCGTGACACCGCCGATCTGGTGAAGCAGGCCGGCGGCAAGGTGATGGGCGACGTGAAGTATCCGTTCCCCGACACCAGCGATTTCTCGTCGATGTTGGTGCGCGCGCAGGCGTCCGGCGCGAAGGTGCTGGGCCTGTGCAATGCCGGGGGCGACACTGCCAACTGCATCAAGCAGGCCCAGGAATTCGGCCTGATGAACTCGATGAAGGTGGTCGCGATGCTGATCCAGAGCACCGACGTCAAGGCGCTGGGCCTGGCGACGGTGGGCGGGCTGTACTACGAGCGAGTTGTCCTACTGGGACCTGAACGATCGCACGCGGGCGTGGAACGACCGGGTGAAGACGAAGACGGTGAACGGCATCTGGCCGAACATGACGCAGGCGGGCGATTACGGCGTGACGCTGCACTACCTGAAGGCGGTGGCGGACATGGGCGTCGCCGCGGCAAAGGCGGATGGGCGCGCGGCGGTGGAGCGGATGAAGAAGATGCCGACCGATGACGACGCTTTCGGCCCCGGGCGGATTCGCGAGGATGGCCGTGCGGTGCACCCAGTTTACCTGTTCCAGGCGAAGACTCCAGCGGAGAGCAAGCAGCCGTGGGACGTCGCCAAGGTGATCGCCACGACGCCGGCAGAGGAGGCATGGCGGCCGCTGAACGAAGGCGGATGTCCGCTGGTGAAGGCGTAGGTAACCTCTCCCGGGATGTACTAACCTCTCCCGCGGGAGCGGGAGAGGTCGAGACGCGCCAGCGGCGAGGGTGAGGGTGATCGGGTCGGCACGCTCTACCTGCTTACGTGCGGCCCGATCACCCTCACCCGCGGTGCTTCGCACCTCGACCCCCGGGTCAAACGCCCAGGGGCAGGCTCTCTCCCGCTCCCGCGGGAGAGGTTCACAGGGCGTCGGCTACGTGTCACAAGCTGACTGACCGATGAGCAACGCTGTTACGCAACTTCTACCGCAGCTTTCCGATGCCCTGGCGAGCCAGGTCGCAACCGCCGCGCAATGGGTGACGGCGATCCGGATCGGGGGGAACCGGCACATTGCGGGGATCGTCTGGCGGGCCGACGTGGTGGTCACATCCGATCAGGCCTTGCCGGCGCAGGATAGCTACTCGCTCTCCGGATCGGACGGCACGCTGCTGCCGGCCCGCGCGGCGCGGCGCGATCCGGCCACCAATCTGGCCTGTCTGACGCTCAATTCGCCGGCCGTGACGACGCCCTTGCGTGCCGCTTCCAATCCCGCGGTGGGCGGCCTCGCCCTGGTGATCGGCGCGGCAGCGGATGGCAGTCCGACCGTCCGGCTGACCACGATCTACTGGGTCGGCCATAGCGGCGGCGCCAGCAGCGGCCCGATCGGCGACGCGGTCATCCTCGATCTCGCGGCCGAACTGGTGCCGGCCGGCGGGCCGGTGCTGGATGCAAGGGGGGGGCTGCTGGGCATGGCCACCACCGGGCCGCAAGGCGAGGCACTGGTGGTCCCGCATGCCACGATCAACCGGTTCCTCGATCCGCTCGGCATGGCGAAGACGCTGCCGACCCAGCAGGGGCGGCGCGGCTGGCTGGGGGTCGCGCTGCAACCGATCAACGTGCCGCACGCGATGCGCGGCATCGCCCACCAGACGTCCGGCCGCCTGGTGGTCAGCGTGACCGCGGGCGGTCCGGCAGAGCATGCGGGGCTGCGGCTGGGCGACGTGCTGCTGGCCATCGACGGCGAAAGCGTGAGCGGACCGCAGGGTCTGCGCGCCTTCATCCGGCCCGACCGCATCGGCAGCGTCATCGAAATTCGCCTGCTGCGGGAAAGCGCAATCCGCACGGCCTCGCTCCGGATCGCGCCGCAACCGATGGATTGACGGCGGCTCCGAGCAAGATTTCGTCTCGCGCGGGCATTTGCTGCACGCGCGAAGGTTGCGTCCGGGGGCGTGCCGCCATAATTTCGCCCTGAGCTTCAGTCCGCTGCGGCGGTTTACCATGAGGACACGCGCATGAGCGCCAAGACAAACGGCTCCGTCACCGTCACCCTGAGCGGCACCAACCGGTCCACCACCCTGCCGCTGATCTCCGGCACCATCGGGCCGGACGTTTTCGACATCCGCAAGATGTACAACGACCTGGGGGTGTTCACCTTCGACCCCGGCTACGGGGTGACCGCATCCTGCGACAGCAAGATCACCTACATCGACGGCGACCAGGGCGTGCTGCTGTATCGCGGCTACCCGATCGAGCAACTGGCCGAGAAATCGACATTCCTGGAGGTCGCTTATCTGCTGTTGTACGGCGATCTGCCTGAGGCGGGCAAGCTGAAGGAGTTCGAGCTGGGCGTCATGCGGCACACCATGCTGCATGAGCAACTGCGCACCTTCTACAACGGGTTCCGGCGCGACGCCCACCCCATGGCAGTGATGTGCGGTGTGGTCGGCGCGCTGTCGGCGTTCTACCACGACAGCCTGGACATCCACGATCCCGAGAGCCGGCGGATCAGTGCATTCCGGCTGATCGCCAAGGTGCCGACGATCGCCGCCTGGGCGTACAAATACGCCATCGGCCAGCCGTTCGTGTATCCCCGCAACGACCTGGGCTACGCCGAGAACTTCCTGCACATGTTCCACGCCGTTCCGGCGGAGGAGTACAAGGTCAACCCGGTGCTGTCGAAGGCGATGGACCTGATCATGATCCTGCACGCGGATCATGAGCAGAATGCGTCGACCAGCACGGTGCGGCTGGCGGGCTCGACGGGGGCCAACCCGTTTGCCTGCATTGCCGCCGGCATCGCCAGCCTGTGGGGCCCAGCGCATGGCGGCGCCAACGAGGCGGTGCTGAAGATGCTGACCCATATCGGCAACGTGAAGAACATCCCGGCCTTCCTCGAGGACGTGAAGGACCGCAACAACCACGATATGCTCTGGGGCTTCGGCCACCGCGTTTACAAGAACTACGATCCGCGCGCGAAGATCATCCAGAAGGCCTGTCACGACGTTCTCGAAGAGCTCGGCATCAAAGGCGATCCCCTGCTCGACCTGGCGATGGAGCTGGAGAAGATTGCGCTCAACGACAAATACTTCGTCGACCGCAAGCTGTACCCGAACGTGGATTTCTACTCCGGCATCATCCTGAAGGCGATGGGCTTCCCGACCAGCATGTTCACCGCGCTGTTCGCGGTGTCGCGTACCGTGGGCTGGGTGAGCCAGTGGCAGGAGATGATGGAGGACCCGGCACAGCGGATCGGCCGGCCGCGGCAGGTCTATACCGGCGCGCCGCAGCGCGATTACGTGCCGGTCAGTAAGCGCGGCTGAGAACCCGCTCGCGTTCCGCGCGAACCAAGACAGGCCAGGGACCGTGCCGGTTCCTGGCCTTTTTTGCGTCTGCCGGCTGGAGGGTGCCCGGTTGTGCCGTCGCACAGGCGTTCGGACGCGCGCCAGTCTGTCGGACCAGCGGCATTTCGAACTGTGAAATTGCGTGAAATGATGATTGCTCGGGCCGAATTTATCAACAGGCTGTTGATAAAATACTTGAAGAAAAACTCGCAAAAGATTCAAAGACTCGATGTTTTTTTGATCTGTGGGCACGCGAATATTACCCTGTTGCGGGTCCAAGGACGGTTTGGAATTAACGCTATTACCGAGGATTTCACGCAATGATTAAGTCGCCATCGAAAGATTTTGCATTTTATAGGTGCTCATTCCGGATGCGGCTTGTCAGGTTGCAATTGCATGGATAGTTTTGCATCTTGTGGTTGTATATCGTTTATAACTGATTACCTGGAGACGTATAATGACCGATCCGCAGTCCCTCGACATGCAGGTCAAGGAACGGTTGAAGGGCTGGCCGCAGCGTCCGCCGGGACTGCACATGCCGCGGCGCGGCCGCCACGTCTGGTTGCGAGGTAGACCGGGCGATGACTCAAAGACTTCCCACCCGTTCCTGAAGTTACCCGGCAGCACGCGGCTGCGCACCCTGCCGGATGGGCTGTGGCTCAATTTCGGCGGCACGATTGCGGATCCTTTTGTGGATATCTTCGCGATAGAGGCGTGCAGCACGTTCCAGAACTTGCTCGACAAGCGATCCCGCTTCGCGCCCAGCACGCATTCCATGCTCGCCGTCTGCCCGGTGCCATGGTTGCTCGCGCCGGCCATGCCGGACGATCCCACGCCACGCTGGGAGGCAATCGGAGTGCTGCTGCGCCCGCCGGTGCTGCCGGCGGTGTTTCCGGTGCGCCTGACCCGAATTCTGTTTGGTCTCAAGGCGGAACACTACGACGGCTTCGCGCGGCACCAACTGGCGCAGGGGCACGAATTCTTTGCACCGATGGATGCGCTGACCGCCAAGGACAGCGACAAGGATCCGGAGATGCAGGCGTTGTTGCAACGCGCCTCCCCGGTGTCGAATTTTCTGCGGCAGCGGTGATGGGCGGTGTCGGGGGCCGTGCTGATGGGCGAACGGTCCCTGGCATGTCGCGGTGATGGATTGATTCGCGGGGTAATACTTGCCTTTCATCACATGACCGTGATATTTCCAGCAAGGGATCGGTAAGGATCATAAAATGTGGACCACATCGATAGGAATTGAAAAGGATTCTGCTCGCATTTGGCGTGCTTTGGGGAGGCAATACAACCGCCAGGGCGTATCCGGTCATTCTTTCGCTAAGCAACGTTGTATTCAATGACAATGGCACTGCGGCGGGAAATATTCACGTAAATCCTAATGGCATTTATGTGGCCTCAAACATCAGTAGCACAACTGGCACAATAGATCTGCCCGGGGCGTCGCAACTATTCACCGGGTCGCACTACGTGGACCCTGGCAATCCGACGAGTAACTACGCGAACAGTGTGCTTTTGACGTACGCGGGAACTTACGCCATCACGTTGATTTTGAACTTTGCAGAGCCGTTCAGCGCATCGATGGTGGGGGTCGACAAGATTACGGGCGGCTGTGAGACGCACTCGTTTCAGATCACCTGCGCAGCGGCCCTGGAATACGCGCCGACAACCACTCGGACTCTTGTTCTCAGTGACGACCCTGAGTTGATAGTTCCTGAGCCTGCAACCCTGGCCCTTCTTGCGGGCGGACTGGTGGGCCTTGGGGCGGCCCGTAAGCGCAGGATGCTCTGATCGGTCGCTCCCCACGGTCTGCGTTGTGTTACGATTTGATCGAATCAATCGCCGGCGGAAGACCGCTCCCAGTATCATGGTCGGCGACCCACGACCTTGCTGCGGGCAACAAAAAAGGCGTGGGTGGCGGTCTTCGAGGCTGGAATTAAATCCCAATTCGGCGATTGCCGCTGACCGACCCCGAAAATCGGGGAGAACGACGGCTCCTCTCGCGGTCTGTGGGCGAGTTAGCGATCGCCCAGTGCGCGAATTCACGCTTAGGATGTCCATTTCCGAACTCGAAATCGTGGGGAGGGGATTTAGGACCCGGGCCAAAATTAGCAGGTCGTCGGTTCTGTTCTCATCCGGAATTGAGGGATGGTGAGATCGTATAATTCCATTCGCCGTGGAATTTGTCGCACCTCAGGTTGAGGGCCTCGATCTCGTCGTCGCTGACGGTCACGCCCTTCGGGTAGAGGTTGTCATCGATGCGACAGGCAACGCTCAATCCAGTCTTGGTGGTCGTGGCGCCGATCAGTTGCACGATCACCTGATGGCTGACCAACGGCTTGCCGCGCCAGTTCTGGGTGATGAAGGCGAACAGCCGGTGCTCGATCCGGTTCCACTTGCTGGTGCCAGGGGGCAGATGTGCCACGGTGATCGCCACGCCGATCTCATTGGCCAGCTTCTGCAACTCCCACTTCCACAGCCGGACACGGACGCCGTTGCTGCCGCCGCAGTCAGCCGTGATGAGCAGGCGCTTTGCGTGTGGATAGCGCGACTGGCCAAGTTCGTGCCACCACCGCCGGATGCTCTCGACGGCAAAGGCTGCGGTGTCATGATCGATCCCCACGCTGACCCAGCCGGCATTGGCGGCGATATCGTAGACGCCATAGGGCACGGCCTTGCCAAGCTCCGGGATCTTGAAGTCATGCACCCGCACCAGCTCGGGATTGCCCTTGGGCCGCAGTTCCCGGCCACCGTTCTTGAAGTCGCCAACAAGCTCTTTCTTCTTGGTGTCTACCGAAATCGCCGGCTGCTTCTTGGCCTGGAACGCTTTGATCCGGGCATTGATGTGCTCAAACTGGGCATCGCGGTCCGGGTGATGGCTCCCCTCACGCGTCTTACGGTTGGCCTGCAGGCTGAAACCGAGCCCTGCCAGCAATCGGCCGACCAGTTTGTGGCTGACCTGGAAGCCGCGCCCGCTCAACGCTTCCGCTAAATGGCGTTGGCTCCGGCTCACCCACAGCAGCGCCGCCTCAGGGTCACCGCGGATGGCCGAGGTCACCAAGTCCTGCAATGCCGCCAGCAGACCGGGTTGCTTCGTCGTCGCCGGCTTGCGCCCGGCACCGGAGCGGCGCACACGCCCAGGCCGGTCATCGTGCCGCGTGGTCAGTTCGGCCAAACCTCGGCCGATCGTGCTGCGGGCCACGCCAGTGGCCACCGACGCCGCGGCTATGCCACCATGTCCTGCCGCCTTCGCCTCGCTGGCCGCAACCAGCCGACGCGCGCGCTCGTCAAGAAACGGCGACAGCGCGACAAACCGGGATCGGATGGCTGCAACGTCGATCACCTGGCGATGCTAGCGCCCCCTCAGGCCGCGCCGCATCCGCTATCATGGAGTCGATCCTTGCGAATACGGCCCCGTCCTGATTTTTCGTGACGCGATTTGGCTATTTCGTCCCAGGCCCTTAGTTACAGCCTCCTTCGCCGGCCATGACCCGAGAGGGGTTGCGGCGTGAGTGATTCTTGCGGGAAGACCGCGGCAGCGCACATAGTCGAATCGGATCGAGAGCGATCCGGGGCATTCCGGTTGGCCGCAAGGGGTTCGCAATGGAGTCGGATCGGCCGGCGTTTATCGGAGGTGCGGCGGCGTCCATGGCTGGCGTAACGCTCGCCGGCGCGCGGGCCGGGCGGCGGATATTCGACAGCCATTGCCATATCATCGACCATCGTTTCCCGCTCGTGGAGAATCAGGGCTACACCCCGCCGAACTTTCCCATCGCTGCGTATCTCGCGCAGGCCACGCCGCTCGGCGTGGTCGCGGGTGCGGTCGTGTCGGGGTCGTTCCAGGCCGACGATCAGACCTATCTGATGGACGCGCTGCTGAAACTGGGTGGGGGCTGGGTCGGCGTAACGCAAATCCCGAATGATTACCCGGACGGGGAAATCGTCCGGCTCGATGCGCTTGGGGTGCGCGCCGTGCGCTTCAATCTTTTTCGTGGCCGGCTCGACAGCGTCGATGACATCGTGGCGATGGCAATGCGGGTCCACGCGATCGCCGGCTGGCATGCCGAGATGTATGTGGATGCCGCAGCGCTGCAGCCGCATGTCGCAACGCTGTCGAAGCTGCCGCAGCTCTGTATCGACCATCTCGGCATGACCGCAGCTGGCGTGCCGGTGTTGCTCGAGCTTGTTGCGGCCGGGTGCAAGGTCAAGGCCACCGGGTTCGGGCGCGTGAAGCTCGATGTGCCGGCAACGCTGGAAGCCATCGCGAAGCAGGATCCGGGCGCGCTGGCGTTTGGCACCGACATTCCGTCAACTCGCGCCGAGCGGCCGTTTCAGCCATCCGACATCGAACTGGTAGAGCATGTTCTGGGCGCGGACCTGGCAAGCAAGGCGTTCTGGGACAACCCGACAGCGCTCTACAGGGTCAAGGGCGTTTGAAGGTCAAGGCCATGGGAGAACGTGCTATGCGCTTCTGGAGCACTTTGACCGTGAATGGAAACGTTATACCGGGCGTCGATTAGATTGACGTGCCGGCACCGCGCTCCCCAACCGTCATGGCCGGGCTTGACCCGGCCATGACGGTTGGGGCGGTCCGTGCGAACAATTCGTGCAGCGGTGCCACGGGCGCTTGGTATCACGCTATTCGGCAGCTCGCACGTGCCGCTGCGCCAGCGTCGCGCGGTCGAGTTTGTGAACTTCACCGCCCTTGAAGATCGCGATCAGCTTTTCCTTGCGTTGCAGCACGCTCACATCCGCGACCGGATCGCCGTCCACCAAGAGCAAGTCGGCGAGGAAACCCTCGCGCACCTGGCCGGCCTCGTTGCCTAGCCCCATGAGTTCGGCGCCGTAGCGGGTGGCACAAACGAGCGCCTCGCTGGTGCTGTAGCCAAGATGCCGCACGAAATGCTCGATGTCGCGGGCATTCTCGCCTTGCGGCGTGCGCGCGAAGCCGTAGTCACCGCCAATGACGACGCGGATGCCGCGCTTCTTCATCTCCGGATAGGCACGCGATGCCGCGGCAAGGCCGAGTTCGATGCCGTGGCGCACGCCATGGTGCAACGCGCCTTCCGGCGCCTCGTGGACCGCGGCGTGCAGCAGGCCGATCGCGGGGCCGACGAACACGCGGTCCTTCACCGATTCCAACAGGTCGAGCGCTTCCTCATCCGCATGCTCGCAGTGGTAGATCACGTCGACGCCGCAGCGCACGGCACGCTTGACCGATTCTGCGGCGCGGCAATGCGCGTTGACCATGCGGTGGAAGTCGCGCGCCACGGTGACGCCGGCGCGGATTTCCTCCTCGCTCATGACGGTGCGCGGCAGGGCGCCGGCGCGGGTGTGGTCGTCGCCGGAAATGTTGAGTTTGATGCTGTCCACGCCTTCGCGCACGCAAAGCCGCGCGAGTTTGGTCACTTCGACCGGCCCATCGGCGAAGATGGCGAAGCTGTCGCGAAACTGGTGCGCGCGGCGGTCGTCGCCGAGGCCGCCGGTGACGGTGATCTCCGGGCCGCAGGCGCGCATGCGCGGACCTGGCAGGTCGCCTGCATCGATGGCGTTGCGGATCACCACGTCGATGCGCAGCTTGGCGCTGGCCGCGCTGTAGGCGCTGGTAAAGCCGTGGTCGAGCAACAGGCGGGCATTGCGCGCGGCGATCAGGGTATGCTCTTCCGGCGGCGTGTCGCCGAGATCGGTCGCGCGGGCGGCGTTGATGAAGGTGATATGGGCGTGACCTTCGACGAGGCCAGGCATCAAGGTCATGCCGTGCGCGTCTATCGTTTCGGCGCCGGCAGCTTCGAGTTGGCCGCGCTGTGTGGCGACGGCGCGGATGCGGTCGCCCTCGATCAGCACGTCGGCCGGGAATGCGGGCGCGCCCGAACCGTCCCATACGCGGCAGTTCTTGAACAGCAGGCGTGCCATTGTTTCCTCCCGGCCGTTGGTCGGAGGGAGGTTAGCGGATTTTCATGCTTGTTGGGAAATGCGGGAAGACGATCAGGCGCACTCGCCGAGTGCGCGGCCTCCGTGGCCCTCAGTGGTTCTGTCTCCGTGTTATTCAGCGGTCGGCAGGTAAGGCTAAGATTAGTAATGTGTCATGGCCGGCGAAGGCCGGCCACCCACGACTTTGCTGTGTGGCACGAAGGAAAGACGTGGGTGACCGGGCCAAGCCCGATCATGACACTGTGGGCAGTGTCGCCCTACTCACCGACTGATGAGTAAAGTCTCTCTTGCTGCCAGGTGGCAGTTGCCACCTGCGATGAGCATGGAGGCGTACGCAACAAGCCGCCCGGCTTTGCACCGGGCGGCTCGCGCGGAACTCAGTGGCCGCCTCGCTTAGCGGCGGCCACCTTATCGCAAGCTAGCGCTGACCGCCCTTACGGCCGGCCTCCGCGGCCCGCTCGCGATCCTGGGCGAAGTTCCCTTGGCCAGACCCGGTGTTTTGGCTCTGTCCGGAGTTGTGGCTCTGTTCGCCGCCCTGGCGCCCGGCCTCCGCAGCACGTGCGGGATCGTTCCCGAAGTTACCACCGCTATGCTGCCCGCCTGTCTGGCCAGCACGCGACGCTTTCTCGCGATCCTCGGCGAAATTGCCTGGGTTGCCCGTATGTCGTTGGTCAGCCATTCGTAGCTTCCTCATTGTAGTTTTCAGATAGTCCGACAGGGTTGCTGTTCCCGTCATGGCTTCAACGCGCCGGCATGGGAGTGGTTGTCATCACGATTTCTGTGAGTGGGGATTGTCGATCGGATGCATGCGCCCGCGAAGAATGAGACAGCATTCTTAAATGCGAAAATACGATGCTGAAAGCAAGGGAAGTTCGGTGAAGACCGCGTCACTTTGAGACACTATCGTTGCGGAATCGGGACCGCAATCTTATACCAGCCCGCAAATCGATTGACGTACAACAACGGCCGTCCCTACCCGTCATGGCCGGCCTTGTGCCGGCCATCCACGCCTTTTGTCGCGTGCACGAAGGCAAGGCGTGGATGGCCGGCACAGGGCCGGCCATGACGGTTAGGGCGGTCCGTGCGAAGCGGTCGAGAATCAATCGGTCGGCGGGTTGGTATTACGCTGTCACGTCATGTTAGAAAAATGGAGGCGCGGGCTGCGCCGCCATAACACGGTGATGCCAAGCATCCGAGCGCAGCGCTGGTGCCGCGAAAGATGGCCGGGTGATCCCCGGGTCAAGCGCCCGGGGACTTCGGCCCGGCCATGACGGTTGGGCAATGTCACCACACCATCCCGCGCTCCCCCGGCTTCTTCTTCAGGCTGGCGCCGGGCATGGAGGCGGCGAGCCATTCGGTCACCGGCATGAAGCGCGGCGCCAGGAACCGGTAGGCATGCTCCAGCGCCGCCCGTACCTGGTCGTCGAAGGCGAAGCCGACGTTCTCCCACTCCAGCAGCAACGGCTGCCACGCCCGCAGGGTGCGATACAGCCAGTCGCGGTTGGAGCGGATGAAGGTCCGCTGGCTGTCGAGATTTCGCAGCGCCGCCAGCACCTCGCCAGTCTGCGCATCCAGTTCCTCGAACCGGCCGCCGATTCGGCGCAACGCCGTCACGTTCAGCCGGCGGACCTGCGTGAGCTTTTCCAGTTGCGCCGCGTCGCCCCGCCAGCCGTGCGCCAGGCGCGTCAGCTTGCTGGCGATGGCTTGCACCGGCTGCAACAGCCGCTCGCGCAGTGCCTCGACATAGGCCAGCTCCTGCGCCAGCGCTTCCAGCATCGGCGGCACCGCGTCGGGTCCGGTCAGCTTCAGCAATTCCGCCGCCCGCAGGCACGCCTCATCCACCGCCTGACGCATGGCAGGAGCGTCGGCGGCGGCGATCAGCCCCTGGGGCGCTATCGCCGACCGGTCCTCGGCGGTTCCGGCTCGCAGCCAGGCCGCAAGCTGCAGCCGCAGCCGCGCATCGGCCAGCCGCAGATGCTGCGGGCTGGGCTCCCAGCTTGCCTCGCCACTCAGCACCTCGGCTGGCAGCGCGTCGCCGAGCCGCAGACTGGTGACGAAGTCCAGCGAGGCGGCGATCAGTGCCAGCATCCGGCCGTCATCGGTGTCGTCCGGGATATCGAACTCGCGTTGCAGGGCGCGCAGCGGCAGGGCAGCCTCCCGCTCGCCGAGCAAGACGACCATGACCGGCGTGCCGTCGGTTTCGGCGCGCCGGAACAGCGGGTCGCCGAACCGGTTGAACAGGCGGTGCTGTAGCCGGCAGTGATCGGGCGGAGCGAGCTTCGGTGGGGCCATGGCGGTTGCAGTCGTGAATTGGCAGACGCACAACAGACCACGCCAGGATGAACGGAAACCTAACGTCGGCGAAACCTCTGGCTCACCATGGCTGGTTTATAGGATGGCGGCATGACCCCTTTGGCGCGATTGCTCGGCCTGCTGCTGCCCGCCTGCGGGGCGGCCGGGGCGCTCGGCCTGCGGCGCCGCCACCGATGGACGTTGCCCACATCATCCGTCCCGCCAGCCCGAACACCGCCCTGGCGGCGCCGGCCGGGTTCAGCCCGGCGCCGGACGTGGTGACGCCGACCTATCCCGTCCCGGCGGCCCGGCTGTACTGCTGCGATCGTCGCGGTTGCCGCGGCCGAACGCCGGACCTATCCAGCGGCTGCCTATCCCGACCGGCTGCAGGATCACTGGGTGGTGCGCAGTGCGGTGTTCAACTTTCCCGACCTGGTGACCGCCCAGGCCACCCCCGCCGGGGCGACACGGCTACGCTCGTGCTATATTCCCGCAGCGTTTACGGCTATGGCGACCTCGGCGCCAACCGGCGGCGCGTCGAAGCCTGGCTCGCCGCCCTCGACCGGGTGCTTCACCCAGCCAACGAAAGATAATACTCGCATGCGTGGACTCGGCTCGTTCCTGAAGGACGCCTTCCGGCTGGCAAAGCCGTACTTCACCCGTTCCGACGAGATATGGACCGCCTGGGCGCTGTTGATCACGATCATCGTGCTCAACCTCAGCATGGTCGGCATCAGCGTGATCTCCAGCTACTGGCATCGCGAGTTCTACAACGCATTGCAGGAAAAGAACTGGCAGGCGTTCCTCGAACTGTTGTTCCTGTACCGGCAGACGCCGAGCGGGTGGATGCCGGGGTTCTGCGAATACGCCACGGTGCTGATCGCGATCGCGGTCTACAAGGTCTACCTGAACCAGTGGCTGCAAATCCGTTGGCGGCGGTGGATGACCACACGCTACCTGGACGAGTGGCTGTCCGACCGGGCGTATTATCGCATCAGCCTGACCACCGACCGTGCGGCGATCGGCACCGACAACCCGGACCAGCGCATCGCCGAGGATCTGCGCGATTTCACCGAGACCACCCTGTCGCTCAGCCTGGACCTGCTGTCCAACATCGTCTCGCTGGCCAGTTTCGTCACCATCCTGTGGAGCCTGTCGGGTTCGGTCGAGCTCTTCGGCATCAGCATCCCCGGCTACATGGTTTGGGCGGCGGTGGTCTATGCCGTGATCGGCACGTTCTGCACCCACTTGGTCGGGCGGCCGCTGGCGGCGCTGAATTTCCGCCAGCAGCGGGTCGAAGCCGACTTCCGCTACAGCCTGGTGCGGGTGCGGGAGAACATGGAAGGCATTGCGCTGTATCGCGGCGAACATGAAGAGCAGGGGCTGCTGCTGCATCGGTTCGGGGCGGTGATCGGGAATTGGTACGCGATCATGCGACGCATGAAGATGCTGAACACCCTGGTGGTCGGCTACGGCCAGGCGGCGGTGATCTTCCCCATCATCGTCGCCGCGCCACGCTATTTCTCCGGTGCGATGCAACTGGGCGGGTTGGTGCAGACCGCCGGTGCGTTCGGCCAGGTGCAAAACTCGCTGTCGTGGTTCGTCGATTCATACTCGCTGCTGGCGAACTGGCGAGCCATCGTCGAGCGCCTTGCCACATTCCACCAGGCGATCGTCTCCGCGCGCGCCGCCGCAGCGCACGATTTCGACCGGGTCGATTCCCCGGACGGCACGGTGCGCCTGAGCGACCTGACGCTGAGCCTGCCGGACGGGACAAAGCTGCTGGAGCACGCCGAGCTGGTGTTGCAGCCGGGACATTCCGTGGTGGTGACCGGGCGGTCAGGCTCCGGCAAGTCAACCTTGTTCCGGGCCTTTGCCGGCATCTGGCCGTTCGGCGGCGGCCAGGTGGCGATGCCCGGGAGCGCATTCTTCCTGCCGCAGCGGCCGTATATTCCGCTCGGGACCCTGCGCCACGTCATCGCCTATCCGCAGCCGGCGGAGAAGTTCGATCGGGCCGCCCTGACCGCGGCGCTGACCGATGTCGGGCTGGCCAACCTCACCGATTTGCTGGACCGCGAGGAGAACTGGCCGACGCGGCTTTCAGGCGGCGAACAACAGCGGGTGGCGATTGCGCGGGCGCTGCTGGCGCGGCCGGACTGGCTGTTCCTGGACGAGGCGACCGCCAGCCTGGATCCGGAGTCCGAGACCGATATGTACCGCGTGCTGCGGGAACGGCTGCCGAACACGACCCTGGTGTCGATCGCCCACCGCCCGTCGGTCGCGGCGTTCCACCAGCAGCGGCTGGTGCTGCGGCGGGAGGAGGGCAAGGCGGGGGAACTGGCGGCGGGCGATACTTTGCCTGCCGCGGCGGATTGAGACGGGCCGCATCGGCTGCGCTCGACATGACGCGTTACCCGGCCGGAGGAGGATCGCCACCTTGACAGGCCGTGATCGGCCTCGCATCACGAGCCCAGGCGAAGCATGCAGGCATGTGCTTTGACCTGACATCCGGCCGCCGAATCCTGTCGAAGGGCGGTCTGGATGACCCGCCCGGCAGGCGGGAGGTGCGTATCCATGACTGCCGTGGTTTGGTTGCCGCCTCTGGTCCGAGCTCTGGCGACCGCCCTGCTTGTGGTATCCGCTTCTGCCGCTGCGGAAGCCCTCGGTCCGTTCTGGGGTGCTTTCGATCATCACCCTGCCGGTGTCGGCGGGACCGGCCTACGTGTTCCTGGCCATGCAGCACGGGGCGGACTTCGTGGCCGCAAGCGCGCTGAGCAGTGTTGTGGCGAATGCGGCGACCGGATTGTTCCTGATCGTCTATGGGATTTTGGCGGGGCGCGCGTCCCTGTCGAGGAGCCTCGGCGCTGCCGTGCTGGTTTGGCTGGCAGCAAGCCTGGCGGTGCAGCAGGTGATCTGGACGCCAATCACGGCGTTGCTGCTCAACCTTGCCGTCTACGGTGTGGGGTTTGTCATGCTCGGCGAGCTTCGGAGCACGGGGTCCGGATCGTCCGTGCCCGCCCAGCGGCGGCGGCTCGAGCTGGCCGTCCGCGCCGCGGCGGTTGCCGCTTTCGTTTCGCTTGTTGTCGCGCTCAGCGCGGTGCTCGGTGCCAAGGCGACCGGCGTCGCGGCGGTGTTCCCGATCAGCCTCATCAGCCTGATTGTCATCGTAAGGCCTCGGATCGGTGGTGCGGCATCGTCGCTGCTGGCCGCCAACGCCTTGCGGCCGATGCTGGGGTTCGGGGTGATGTTGCTGGCTTTGCACCTTGCCGTTCGGCCCTGGGGTGCCGCGGCGGCCCTGGTCATTGCGCTTCTGGTGTCGGCGTCCTGGTCTACCGGTCTGCTGCTGCTGAGGGGCCGACTGCGGTTTGGATAGGATCGCTGCCTGCCGTGATGGCAGAAAGACGGATCGAGACAAACCCCGCCGAGGGTTGACCTTCCGTCCGCCGATGCGTCTGATGCGGCCGCTCAAGTGTCCGTGACACCAATCTATCCCGTGTCACGGTATGAGAACTCATGCTACAAGTGATATTAAGACTACATCAGGAGACGCCATCATGTCTGCTCGCACTACCCTCGCCGCCACCCTGTTGCTCGGCGCCGGCCTGCTCGCGCCTGCTTTTGGGCAGACCCAAAGTAACCCCAACGCCGACTCGATCGTGAAGTCGCTGACGCCGACCGACGGTTTGAACACCGGAACCCGCGGCATCCGCATCGGCAATGCGCCCGCCGGGCAGCCGGCGGGACAACAGCCCGCAACCCAGGCCGCATCCAAGCCGGCCGCGGTGAGCCTGAACATCCAGTTCGCCTCCGGCTCCGCGGAGCTGACCCCGCAGGCGATCCATTCGCTGGATCAACTGGGGCAGGCGCTCAGCACCCCAACGCTCGCCGCCTATCATTTCCGCATCGAGGGGCATACCGACACGGTCGGCAGCGCTGACGTCAACAAGACCCTGTCGCAGCGCCGCGCAGACGCGGTGGTGAGCTATCTGACCAGCAAATACCAGATCGACCCCGCCCGGTTGCAGGCGATCGGCATGGGCGAGGATGGGCTGGCAGTGTCCACTCCCGACAACACGCCGGAAGCCCGCAATCGCCGCGTGCTGGTGGTGAACGTCGGGAGTTGAGGCTCGGCCACTGCCTTCGGGGCCGATCTACGTCCCCGAGGGCAGCGCGATCCCGGTCAACGCCTGCCAGACGCGGATGACGAACGCATCGTCCTTCGCTCCGTCGCCGTGCGCCGCGGCCGCCAGGAACAACTGATGCGCCGCGGCGGCCAGGGGTAGCGGGAAGGTCAGCGCCCGCGCCTGGTCGAGCACGATGCCCAGGTCCTTGACGAAGATGTTCACCGCCGAGAGCGGCGTGTCGTCGCCGGCCAGGATATGCGGCACCCGGTTCTGCCACATCCAGGAACTGCCGGCGGACGAGGAGATCACCTCGAACAGCGTGCGCGGATCGGCGCCGGCGCGGATGCCAAGGGCCATGGCTTCGGCTGCGGTGGCAATGTGCACGCCGGCCAGGAGCTGGTTGACCATCTTGACGGTGCTGCCGACGCCGGGCTCGGCGCCGAGCTTCCACACCTTGGCGGCAATCGCGTCGAGCACCGGCTGTGCCTTGGCGAACGCGGCATCGGAGCCGGAGGCCATGACCGTCATGGTGCCGGCCTGCGCGCCGGTTTTTCCCCCCGACACGGGTAAATCCAGCATCAGGAAGCCGGCATCGGCGATGCGCTTGCCGAGGGCACGGGCCGCCTCCGGGGCGACGGTGGCACAGCACAGGATGACCGTGCCGGGTTGCAGGCGCGCCAGGCAGCCTTGCTCGCCGAACAGCACTTGCTCGGTCTGCGCGGCGGTGATGACGAAGACGACCACCGCTTCCAGGTCGGTCGGCAGCGCCGCTGGCGTGACCACGGCAGCCGCGCCGGCGGCCACGAATTCGGCTCGCACGGACTCGCGGATTTCGCAACCGGTCACCGTGTGGCCCTTGCGGTGAAGGTTGAGCGCGGCCCCCATGCCCATGGTGCCGAGACCGATGACGCCGACTTTCATGGAACAGGTTCCCTTCTCGATATGCACGCGTCGAATGATTACGGCGCTACCGCTTCCACATCGAAGCCTAGCTCATCCCGGTCGATCAGTCGGTGGTTGATTAGCAAGGTGCGAATCATGAGCTCCGAAACGTCGAAATGACGCGCCACTTCGATTTGGTTCTCGTCAGAAAAGTCGCCATTCAGCATGTCCGCTACCGCCTCAAACGGGCTCAACAATTCTGCCGCGAATGAGCGCTGCATCTTTTGGCGATAGGTGTAGGCACGTGTCGCAGGGAAGAACCGACTGTTGCGTGCCCCGGCAAGACGATCCCCGAGCAATCGTGCCAACTCGAAGCGCCGGCCCGTGTGCCATTTGGACCGAAGCACTACCCGGCTATCGGTTGCGTTCTCGTCGAGCGCAAAGGACAGCCGCGCCGGGGGGCTGCGCTCGGTCAATGCTCCGGCCACGACGCCCGCCATCCTGGCAAGGCGGGCGTTGCCGATCGGCGCCGCACTGAGATGTTCTTGCGCACGCAGCGCGCGAGCCGCCTCGGCGCCGCGCTGCCATGCCGGTACCTCGCCTATCGCTGACAGGCGGCCGGAGGCATCCCACCGGACAACGTCACGCGGGGACGCGCTGTAGCCCACTGACGCGGCCATTTCCTTGAGCGCCTGTGCCGTCATCACGTCCTCGCCGGGCGCGCGATCGGCGGCTACCTCCGCGATGCCGGAGTCACCCAGCGTCATGGTATCCGCAATCAACCCATCGATTGTAGCTTCGTCCGCCTCATCGGCTTCGTACCCCATCAATGCCTCGAGCTTGCGGCGAGACGCTATCTGGAGGTCCGCCCGCTCGGCCCGAACATCTTGCCAAATCCGTCGGAGATTGGTCTCGCCGACCTTGGCCGCACTCAACTGTCCCAATACCTGGTCCACAAAGCGATCAATCGCGTCTTCGAACGCATGGCTACGAACGACTGCCGCCACATCGGCTACATAGCGAAGCGGTTCTACTGCGCGCCGCATGGTAGATTTGGCAAGCAATCCGATCCGCTCACCGTCCGATAAAATCGTGATGTTCGGCCAGATATAGCCACCGCCAATAGAACCCATATGGTGGGCAAGCCCCCAGTCCGACGCCCTGGTTCTTGGTTCCCAACGCAATCGCCACCAGTTCCACGCCAGCCACTCCGCGAGCCGGTATCCCGACAAATGGACCTTGTCGCGCACACGGTTGACGAAAGCGTCTTCGGCCTGCGTCAACCAGAACTTTCCATAGACGATACCGATCGCCGCGAAGCAGGCACGTTCCTCGGCGGTGCCGGATCCCAGCACTTCCCAATCGGCCTCGATCGCAAGCGCGTCAGCCACGCGCCTTCCATTCCTTCAGGACGATTGCCCGAAAATCATCGTCTTCAGGCATCGGGTAACCGTGATAGGTTCCCTGTGTCGCGTTTTCAAGTTGAGCCTCGAATACGTCGCCGGCATCGGAGACCGCCCAGATATTCTGCGGCCAGGCCTGCGAGGGGGCAGCACTCATTGTGCCCTTGCGCAATCCCGCCTGCAACAAGGCCAGCGCCTCTGACTTCAAGATGGCGCGCTCGCCATCGCAGAGTGTCTTCGCCGGTCGCGGACTGACGGGTGGCGTTAGCCCGTAGTCGCCTGGTGAGCGCTTATGTTCAGGATTACCGCCGTAGGCCACCACTGCGGCAAGTCCGGCACGCTCCGCTGACGTCAGCGCATCCGCAGTCGCCATCCTACGCTTGGGGTTGTAGCCGCTCCGCCGACGCATGTCCTTCAGCGCCTCCTTGACCAGCATTCCTACCGCCCGTGCCGGAACCGCTCCACCGCCGCCACCAGGGCGCGGCGTATACCCGGCTCTAACGCTGAATGCCCGGCGTCTGGCACGATCGTCAGCCGGGCCGCCCGCCACACTGCTGCCAGTTCGAACGCGGTGCGCGCCGGACAGATCATGTCGTAGCGGCCCTGCACGATCTCCGCCGGGATGTGGCTCATGCTGTCGATGCGGCCCAGCAAACCCTCCGGCGGCAGGAACAACGCGTTGGCGAAGTAGTGCGCCTCGATCCGCGCCAGGCCCAGCGCGGTGCGGTCCTGCGCGAACGAGGTGACGGTCTCCGGGCTCGGCATCAGCGTGCTGCACGAGCCCTCGTACACCGACCAGGCGCGCGCTGCCGGCAGGTGCACCGACTGATCGGGGTGCGTCAGCCGGCGCAGATAGGCGCCCAGGATGTCGCCGCGCTCTTCCTCCGGCAGGAAGCCGACGAAGTTGGCGTGGGCGTCGGGGAAAACGGCGGCCATGCCGCGCAGGAACCAGTCCACCTCGTGCGGCCGCCCGAGGAACACGCCGCGCAGCACGCAGCCCTGCACGCGCTGGGGAAACGCCTGGGCGTAGGCGAGTGCCAGCGTCGATCCCCAGGAGCCGCCGAACAGCACCCACCGCTCGACCCCGAGATGCCGCCGCAGCGTCTCGATGTCGGACACCAGGTCGTCGGTGGTGTTGTTCTCCAGGCTGCCGAGCGGCCGGGATCGCCCGGCGCCGCGCTGATCGAAGATCACCACGCGCCAGAAATCCGGGTCGAAGAAGCGGCGGTGCACCGCGCCGGCGCCGGCGCCCGGCCCGCCATGCAGGAACAGCGCCGGGCGTCCCCTCGGGTTCCCCACTTGCTCCCAATACATCACATGGCCGCCGGACAGCGGCAGGTAGCCGGTCTCGAATGGGCCGATCTCGGGATACAGGTCGCCGCGGGGCATGATGCGCGATGGTATAGGCAGCGGCGGCGGAACGGAACAGGTTTGGCGGGGGATATGGCGAGACTCTGGATCGGGCTGGGCGCATTGGCCGGGCTGCTGGCTGTGGCGATGGCGGCGGTGGCGGCGCACGGGCTGGAGGCGATTGGACCGGCGCGCCTGGCGATGCTGCGCAGCGCCGACGAGATGCAGGGCTGGCACGCGCTGGCGCTTTTGTTCTGTGGCGTGTGGGCGCCGCGGGGCGGCCGGTGGGTGGACGCGGCCGGTGCGGCGTTCACGCTGGGGCTGCTGCTGTTCTGCGGCGCGGTGGACACGCTTGCCTTGACGAGCGTGTCTCTGGGCGTCCTGGCGCCGATCGGAGGCACGCTTCTGATGCTCGGCTGGGCGTTGCTGCTGCTGTCGGCGTGGCGCGCGCGGTGATCCGCGCCGCGTACCTCGCGGCTGAGGACTACGCTGCGCCCCTGGCGGAGGAACTGGCGCGCCGCGACGTGGTGATCGAGGCGTGGCACGGCCTGCTGGCGCTGTCGCCCGACCCGCCGGTACGGGCTGCGTGGGCGCTCGACACCTGGACCACGCCGCAGGAGATCGCTGCGCCGTCGGTCAAGGCGGCGGCGGATGCGTTGCGCTCGATGCAGCGTAACTGGGCCGCGTATCCGGTTGCGTTGCATCGCCGGACGGCGCTGATCGAGGCGCAGCTTCCCCCGGTCAAATCACGCGAACTGACGTTTCCGGTCGCGGCGCCGACCGCGCATCTCGGCGCCTGGACGTTGCTGGCGCAGGATCGTTTGCTGGCGAGCCCGACCAAGAGCAGTCCCTTCCCCAACGGCGTGTGCCGCTTCGTCGAGGACCGCAGCGGGCCGCCCAGCCGGGCATACCTGAAATTCTGGGAGGCGTGTGCCTTGATGCGGCGTTGGCCCGCACCGGGGGAAGTGTGTTTTGACCTCGGCGCTGCGCCAGGGGGCTGGACCTGGGCGCTGGCGAAGCTCGGTGCCCGCGTGACGGCGGTGGACAAGGCGGCGGTGGATCCGGGCGTGGCTGCGATGCCGGGCGTGTCGATGCGCCAGGAGAGCGTCTTCGGGGTGGCTCCCGAACCGGTGGATTGGCTGTGCTGCGACGTGGTGGCCTATCCGGCGCGGCTGCTTGGTCTGCTGCGGCGTTGGCTGGACGCCGGAGCGGCGCGGCACATCGTCTGCACCATCAAGTTCCAGGGCGAGACGGACCATGCGACTGCCGAGGCGCTGGCGGCGATCGAGGGGGCGCGGTTGCTGCACCTTTGGCACAACAAGCACGAGCTGACATTCGTATGGCCATGCGCCTGACCTCGGCCGCCACCTGTCATTGCGGGTCGCGCAGCGCCACGAGTGTCAGGTGCGAGACAGGCGCTGCACCGCTATCGCGTGCTACCCGGCAGGTAGCTTGCATTGCTGATCCCAGGCCGTGAAAAGTGCCTCGAAGCTTTCCGGTTGGGCATCGAACACCAAGCCGGAGATTGATGACCTGACCCACGGATGGGCCCGGCTGGCCCATAGATGTCCGACCGGGACGAGCCCGAGCGGATTGTCCAGCGTGCCCGGTTTCACGTTGATGATGGCTGGATTGCGCTCGGGCGCGTGATACAGCCGGGTTCCACAGGTCCGGCAAAACGCACACGCGACGACCCGGCCGCTTGCGGCAGTTCGACGCCACATTGCCGGCTCGCCTTGGACGATTTGAAATCCGTTGCGCGGGACGGGCATCGACATGCCGAACCCGCTGGCGGACTGCTTCTGACAGTCAAGGCAGTGACAGACATACAGCGTCAAGGGCGGTGCAGTGAGAGCGTAACGCACTTCGCCGCACTGACATCCGCCAAGCCTGGCGTCCATCGAATCACCGTTGCCTGTGTCTGGTGTCACTGGCTTCTCTGTTCGGCCCGATGTGGTGCGTTGTTGTGAGCCAGGTTCCGGTATGCGACGAAAATTCCGCGCCTTGCAATTGGCCACGCCCGGCCATGCCCTGCATCGGTACGGCGACCTGGGCCGCACGCGTGCCTCGCTGGATAGGCATGGACCGGAGGCCACGAACGCGCTGCGCTTTACCGCCCCACGCTCCACCCGGCCGTGCGTCGATCGTTATGCTGGCTGCAATCAGTTGCCCGGGTCCGGCTCCGGCAGCCGGACGATGACCGGCTCATATCCGAGCGCACGGACGAAACGCACCAAGTCGGCCGAACGCAACGTGGTCGATGCGGCATTGTGCAGCGGGTGAAAATTCACCCACTCGCTGTCGAGCATGTCCTGGTCGAGGATGACCGTCACCCGCCGCGCCCGGTCGTTGATAAGGCCGAACGGGGTGACCGAGCCGGGCGTCAGCTCCAGCACCTCTTGCAGCAGGTCCGGCCTGGCGAAGGAAAAGCGCGGCGCGCTGACGGTCTTCTCCAGCCGTCCGAGGTCGGCGCGCTTGTCGCCGGGCATGACGACCAGCCAGATGCCGCCCTTGCGGTCCTTGATGAACAGGTTCTTGCAGTGCAGGCCGGGGATTTGGTCGTGCCAGGGGCGGCCTTCCTCTACGGTAAAGAACGGCGGATGCGTCACCGTGCTGTGTTCGATGTCGAGGCTGTCGAAGAGGGCGAAGAGGTCGTCGGGGGTGGCGGGCATGATTGTGGGATCCGCGGCCTTGCGGTGGGGTGAGTGCCGGATGTGCGGGAGACGAACGGGTGCTGAACCCCTCGCAGGCAGGGAAAACGGCCCTGCTGACGTGTGGTGAAACGGACGATTTGCTTCAGCGTCACCTCGATGAGTTCGTCAGCGCCTATAATCTCGGCCGCCGCCCGAAGACCATCAGGGGTGGCCCCCTATGCCAGAACCGTCCGCCGTCCAAAGCGAGGTTGAAGCCGGCAGCGGCTCGAATGTCTGCGGACGGCGGTTCGGTTTGGACGCACCGCTTCGCGCCGCCGTTCCTCGACCGGGCATGACGATTACTCCTTTGCGGATCAGCCGTCTAATTCCTCTCTCCAGCGATACCATCGCCCGCCCGTGCGAACCTCTCCCTCTGTGATCCCCGTGGTCCTCCGCCCTGCCTCCGTGCGAATCAAAACGCAACGGCGCAGACGATCGCATCATTGAGAGCCACTGTGGCCGCGAGCACCGGCGTGCCCTCCCCCCTTCGCAGGGCCCGTGCGTTAGTGATTTGTTTTTGATTTCGTACGGAGGCAGGGCGGAGGACCATGGGGATCACGAAGGGGCGCCGCATGCTTCTGGCAACGCGATTGACCGAACAGGTCATCGGACTGGCAGTCGAGGTGCACTCCCATACGGGCTGGGCCTGCTTGAAGCTGTTTATGAACATTGTCTGTGCGTCGCGTTGCCGCGGGCAGGCGTCGCGTTTGCTCGGGAGGCCGCCATTCCGATGCTCCATAAGGGCGAACAGGTGACCCTGGAAATCAAATCGGTTGCGACATTTCTTCCCGGGCACGAGGGGCAACTGCGCACCTGTCTCCGCATGAGCGGCATCCTTGTCGGTCTGCTGCTGAGTTTCGATGCGCCCCGCGTGATGGATGGTTTCCGCCGCTACGTCGTATAGTTCCCTGCCCGCTGGCCGACCGGCCATCGCGGGACCGCGGCGGGGCGGCGTCGCCGCACAGATTCGTGCCTTTGCGACTGTGTTCGGCGATCCCATGCCGTGCACAACAGGGGCGGACCCGCCGGATTTTCCACTCGACTGAGTGATCGCTTTGGCCGCGAGAACCGCTCTAGGTTGGCGCCGCCCTCTGCAGGGCGCAAAAGCAAGACGCGGTCCCGCCACGGCGCGGACCGCCGCGCCAGAGAGGAGCCGCCGTGACCCCGACCCCGAGCGCCATCCTGCCGGACGTCATCCAGGCGGTGGAAACCGCCGGCCGGATGGTCGCAGCCGAATTCTGCCGCCCCGGCGGTCCGCGCTTCTCCGATCACGTCACCGCCCCAGTGGACCACGAGATCGAACTTTTTCTCCGCGACCGCCTCACCACTCTGATCCCCGCCCGCTTCGTCGGCGAGGAAGCCGGCGTGCTGGAGGCACCGGAAAGCGGCTTCTGCTGGGTAGTCGATCCGCACGACGGCACCCGCGCTTTCCTGGAAGGCCGCCGCGGCAGCGCGGTCTCGGTTGCGCTGCTGCGGGGGGAGACCCCCGTGCTGGGGGTGGTGTTCGCGCCGCTCAGCCCGGATCGCGGGCCGGACCTGATCGCCTGGGCCGAGGGCACCCCGATCACCCGCAACGGCCGCGCCGTGCAGATTGACCTCAGCCGCCGCGAACTGTCGCCGGGCGACGTGGTGTTCCTGAACCATGGAGCGTGGCAGCGCCCGGTGTGGCACGGCGCCGGCGTCGCACCCGGGCGGTTCATGCCGCTGCCGTCGATCGCCTACCGGCTGGCACGGGTCGCGGTCGGCGACGGGATTGCCACGCTGACGCTGCGTCCGGTCAACGCGCTGGACATCATCGCGGGCCACGCCTTGGTACTCGCCGCCGGCGGCGTGCTGGTCGCGGAAGATGGCGCGCCGGTCACCTACTCTGCTGAGGGCGCCAGCCGTCCGTCGGCCTGTTTCGGTGGCGCGCCCGCGGCGGTGGCGACCCTGCGCGCGCGGACCTGGCGCGGCAGCACGGAGCCCCGCCGCGAACCCCGGGTGGCGCTGACCTGGCCCCGCGCGCCGGAAGACCAGGCGTTGGACCGGGCGATCGGCTGCTTGCTCGGCCAGGTGATCGGCGACTCGCTCGGCTCCCTGGTGGAGTTCCAGCCGGCGGCGGCAATTGCCCGGGCGTACCCCGCCGGCGTCCGCGAGCTGCGCGATGGCGGCACATGGAACACGATCGCCGGCCAGCCGACCGACGATTTCGAGCTGGCGCTGGCGCTGGCTCGCAGCCTGGTCGGGCGGTCATCGTACGACGCCGAGGCGGTCGCCGAGGCGTACGGCCGCTGGTTCGCCTCCGCCCCGTTCGACTGCGGCCACACCACCGCCCGAGCGCTGGGCGCCGCCGCACGGGCTTCCGCCGGGGCCAAAGCCGGGGCCGCGCGGGCCGCGGCCGACCACGCCAGCCAGTCGAACGGCTCGCTGATGCGCGTCGCGCCGATCGGGGTCTGGGCGGGCAGCCCGGGAGCGGCAGCGGCGGCGGCGATGGCGGACTCCGGTACTCAGCCACCCGAACCCGGTCTGCATGATCGCCTGCGCTGCCTATGCCGCCGCCATCGCCGCCGGGATTGCCGGCTCCGACCGCGCCGGCATGCGGGACACCGCGCGGGCCATCGCCAGCGGCGCCGGCGCCCACGCCGGACCCGTGCTGGCCGCCCTGGACCGGGCCGCCGCCGGAACGCCCCCCGCCGACTACCAGCACCAGATGGGCTGGGTGCTGACCGCGCTGGGCAACGCCTTCTATCACCTGGCCGCCACGTCGGACCCGGTCGAGGCACTGGTCCGCAGCGTCGGCGCCGGCGGCGACACCGACACCAACGCCGCCGTCGCCGGCGCCCTGCTGGGCGCCGCCGAGGGCCGCGGTGCCTGGCCGGTCCGCTGGGCCATGTCGGTGCTGACCTGTCGCCCGGACGCCGGCTTGGGGGTGGCGCGACCACGTCCGGAGGAGTACTGGCCCGACGACCTCATCGACCTCGCCGAGGCCCTGCGCTCGCGCCCCTGGGATCAGGAGACCGCATGAACCTGCTGGACTACGCTGCCCTGCGCGCCACTCCGGTGGCGGACGACCCGTTCCCGCACGTCGTGGTGCCGGATTTCGTCCCGCCCGCGACCCTGCGCGCAGTGGTCGCCGACCTGCCGCCGCTGGGCAAGCGCGGTTCGTTCCCGGTGACGGGCGTGGCGTTGGGGCCGGTGGCGCAGACACTGATGGCGGAGCTGGAGGGCGACACGCTGCGCATGGCGATCGCGGAAAAGTTCGGGCTGGACCTGGAAGACGCACCGACCATGCTGACGCTGCGCGCCTGGACCACCGACCGCGACGGCCGCATTCACTGCGATTCCACCGCCAAGCGCGTCACCGTGCTGCTGTATCTGAACCCGGCGGATGCATCCTGGCAGCAGCACGACGGTTGCCTGCGCCTGCTGCGCGGTGCCAACGACCTGGAGGACTACGCCGTCGAAGTCCCCCCCGTGAACGGCACGCTGCTGATCTTTCCCAACACGCCGCAGTCCTGGCACGGCCACAAGGTATTCACCGGCCAGCGCTACAGCCTGCAACTCAATTACATGACGACGGACGCCAAAGCCCGCAGCGAACTTCGCCGCCACCGCCTGTCGGCGTTCGTCAAACGCCTGACCCGCGCTGCGTAACGAACCCCTCCGGCGAGAGCGGGACAGGTCGGGATGCGACAGCATCGAGGGCGAGGGCGCTCGGATCGGCACCCGCCCCCTGCCCTACCGCCAACCCTAAAACCGCCCCAGCGCCTCCCGCCGCGCAGCGTGATAATCGAGCAATCGGCAATCCTGCCCCCGCAGCACCGGGCGCACCGCATTCAGCGCCTCCCGCAGGGTGCCGTCCCGACGCACCGGCGCGCCGCCCCCGATCGGCAGCGTCATCGAGCCGTCGGCTTCGACGCGCAGCAGCAACGTGACCCAGTCGCGTTCGCCGTGCGCCCGTTGGATCAAGACAAAATGCCCATCCGCGACGCCGCGCTTGAACTGGATGGTGATCCGATCGGCGACCGGCTGTGTCTCGTGATCCGGCTCGTCGCGCACATCGACCTGCGCGACGCCCAGAGGCGTAGCGCCCAGTCGCCATTCGCCGATCAGAGCGCGATCCCGCCGGGACAGGTGTTGCGGGGGGAATGGCAGAACATTGGAAATTGCATCAAGCGGCATGGCAGCTTCCATAGTGTGTGACAGCATGTGCTCCGTGCGCCCTGGCGGCGATGCTGCATTATTCGAATTCGGCTTGTCGCCGGGCGATGACATAGATCAACGGCAGGTCTGATCAGGACTACGTAATTCTCCGCATACTCGATCGGTCACGCATACAAAAAGCGTAATCCGAGACATTTGGTTAGCGCCGGTGAAGTTCAAATCAATGTAGGTGTTGCAGGCAGGGTGCAGAAGGGATCGAAGCGCGCCTCGACATCACACCGGCGGGAACATGCGATGGATTGCTATTAATTTACCAATCATGCCGTATGCGGCACGGACGGGTGATGCGGATTTTCTTGGCAAATACTGAACACCGCAAATCGAGCTTCAATTACGTCGAAATTGCGATGCTGCGATCAAGGTTTTGCCATGCGCCGCCTGGGTAGGCCAGCACGTGTCATGCGCGCGACAAACGCGCTATCCGAACATCCGGTCAACGTCGGACTGCCCTAGCTCAACGGTCTGTTCCGTCCCCGCTTCCGCCCCTGCGCCAGGCTCCTGTTGTGCCCCGTCCGGTATCGCAGGCGCCAGCCCATCCAGCATCTCCTCAACCTTTTGCAAATGATCGATCGCGCGACGGATCCGCTGGCCAGTGAGGTCCTGGAACGTGCACGCCTCGAAAATCGTATTCAACCGCTCGGTGATCGCCTCGATTGCCGCCGGGTCTTCCCGCGCTTGCTCGATCCAGGTGCCGATCGCCTCGGCCGCCTCCATGATCTGGTTCGCGGCTTGCTCCGTCGCCTGCACTACGGCTTCCAACTCCAGCCCGCTGGTGCGCGTCGCCAGTGCCGGCACCGCGATGACACGACCGATCTCCTGCTGGATGCGCGAAAGCTGGCCGGACAGGTTCGCCTCGCTGAAATCCATCAATTGCGTGGCGCCGTGGATTTCCACCGACAGCTCGGAAATACGCCGATCGACGAACTGCCGGAGACCGTCGACGGCGCTGCCGAGTTCGGCCTGCACGATCGCCCGCATCACGTCGATCAGTTCGTCCCGCGATCCGTCCACGCCGGCCACCCATCTCCGCACCGCGGCAATAAGACGGCCGACAAGGTTAGCATCCGGTAAAGCCGGCGGCCTACATATCCACGACCACGTATTGTTCTTCCACCGAGACCGGGATCGTCTCGGCCACATACGGCCCCTGTACGACGCGCTGGCCCGGCGCCACCTCCATAGGGTAGCTGCGCACGCTGATCTTCGACGGATCGCAGAACGATTGCCCGGTGCGCACGTCGAATTCCCAGCCATGCCAGGGGCAACGCAAGATTTCCCCCGCCCGCGAATACTGGTAACGGCCGGGATCGTCGGATTCGATCAGTCCGGTCAACACTCCCTCGCACATCGGACCGCCCTGGTGCGGGCAGCGATTGAACAGACCGAAGAACTCGCCGCCCAGATTGAAGACCGCGATCGGCCGGCCGCGCACGGTTACCAACTTTCGCTGTCCGGGCGGAATCTCGGCAACCGTCGCCACCACGTGTTTGCTCATCGATGCAACATTCCTCGTATCCAACGCTGGAAAGACGCTAGCCAAGCCGGTCGGCGCGAGCAACCACCCCTGCTTGACCCGCTGGAATCCGCCGCTTAAGCGTGACACAAGATCGAGGGAGAAAACGTCATGCAGCGGATGATCCGAATGGCTGTCGTGCTGGCGGCCGCGACCTGCCTGTGCGGCGCCGCGTTTGCCGACACCATCCGGTTCGGAGCGATCCTGCCGTTGACCGGTCCGGGCGGCCAGATCGGCACGCAGCAGATGCGCGGCATCCAGTTCGCCATCGATCAGGCCAATGCCAAAGGCGGCGTCCGCGGCAACCAGATCGAAGTGCAGTTCGAGGACAACCAGGCCAAGCCGGATCAGTCGGTGTTGAGCTTCAACAAGATGACCGACCTGGAACATTTGCCGGTCATCTTCACCGCCTATTCGGGCCCGAGCCTGGCAATGGCGCCGCTGGCGACGCGCAAGAAGGTGCTGATGATCAACGCCGGCGCGCAGGCCGACAAGCTGGCGACCGCGTCGCCCTACTTGATCAATACGCTGCCGACGATCGGCGACGAAATCAAGGTGCTGTCGAAATACCTGGCCAGCGAAGGCAAGACCAAGGCTGCCATCCTGTTCGAGAACGACGCCGCCGGCATCTCCGGCCGCGACGACTATCTGGAGTATTTCCCCAAGGCCGGCGGCAGCATCGTCGCGCAGGAACCGACGCAGTTCGGCCAGACGGATTTCCGCCCCGCGCTGTTGAAACTGGCCGATGCCAAGCCGCAGGTCATGCTGGTATCGATCACCGCCGCGCCGTTGCAGATGGCGCAGGAGTATCACCAGCTCGATCTGCATTTCACCGTGGCAGGGACGACGTTTTTGCAGGATCCCGCGCTCGTGGCCGATCCGTCGTCGAACGGGTTCGTGCATACCCAGGTTCGCATCGATGCGCCGCCCGAGCTGGCCGCCGCGTTCCAGCAGAAGTTCGGTGTGCCGATGGAGTTCTTCGTGCGGCAGTACTATAACGCGACGCAAATCCTGCTGACCACGCTGGACAAGGTGCTGGCCGACGGCAAGCCGGTCACCGGCGAGACCATGCGCGACACACTATTGCAAATCCGCACGTTCCACGGGCTGATCCCGCTGGAGTTCAAGAGCAACACCGCCACCGTGCCGATCGACATCAACATGATGAAGGACGGCAAGGACGAGACGATCAAGCAACTGACTGCGGATTGATGTTGGTGCCCACCCCAACGTCCCAGACGTCCTCCCCGCCCCCCACGTCATGGCCGTGCGCGCCCCCCACGTCATGGCTGGGCGCGCGCCCCACGTCATGGCTGGGCTTGACCCGGCCATGACGATGGGTGCGCGCCCAGCCATGACGTGAAGCGACGCGTCCATGCTCCCCGTCCAACTGCTAATCAACGGCCTGGTCACCGGCTGCGCACTCGGCGTGGTCGCAGTCAGCTTCTCGTTGATCTATGCCACCACGAAAATCTTCCACGTCGCACATGCCGGCGTTTACACCATGGCCGGCTACCTCGCCTGGGCCCTGATACAGCACGGCGCCCCGCAAATCCTCGCCCTGCTCGTTGCCGTCGCAGCCAGCGCGTTGCTGGGCGCGCTGATCCAGGGCGGGCTCTACGCCCAGCTTGCCAAACGGAGGGCCACGCATCTGGTGGTGCTGATCGCATCGCTCGGCGTGCTGGCGGTGATCCAGAACATCATCGCCGCGGTCTTCACCCCGAACATCCTGCAATTCGCCGTGCCATGGGCGGGACGCGTCGTTTCGTTCGAGACGATCCGCATCACCTACCCGCAATTGCTGACCGTCGTGGTCAGCCTGGCGGCCTATGCCGGAATCATCTGGTTCGCGCACCACACCATTCTCGGCAAACGGATCCGCGCGGTGGCATCCAACCCATTCCTTGCCGAGATCACCCGCTTGCAACCGAACGCAGTCTATATCTACGTGGTAGCAATCGCCTCGGCGATCGTCGCGCTGCCCGGCGTGCTGGTGCCGCTCGATCTCGGCTTGCAGCCCTACGGCGGCATCACGCCACTGCTGACCGCAACCATCGCCATGATCGCCGGCGGCGTCGGCAGCATCTCCGGCGCGTTCATGCTGTCGGTGGCGATCGCGGTGCTGCAAAACATGTCGCTGCTGGTGATCCCCGGCGAGTGGAGCATCGGCATCACCTTCTTCATCTTCGTCATCTTCATGCTGTTCCGGCCCACCGGACTGTTCGCGGCGGCCCGCTGAGCGATGGACTTCCTGTACTCCTACCTGGCGCTCGCCGCGATCTACGTGATGCTGGGCCTGTCCACCAACCTGCTGGTCGGGATCGTCGGCATCTTCTCCGTGTCTCAGGCAGCAGTGTTCGGCGTCGGCGCCTACATCGTGGCGCATTTCCTGATGGCAACAGAACCACTGGGGTTCATGCCGGCGCTGGCCATCGCCATGATCTGCTGCGTCACGCTGAACATCCTGGTGACGCTGCCGTCGCTGCGGGTATCGGGCGACTATTTCGTGGTGACCTCGTTCGGCATCCAGTTGCTGGCAACCGCGGTGTTCACCAACTGGACCGCCGGCACCGGCGGCGCCAACGGCCTCCCGGGCATCCCGCCGCCCGACGTGTTCGGTTATGAACTCGACAGCACGTTCCAACTCATGGCGCTCTGCGTCTGCGGATTGCTGCTGGCCTGCGGCTGCTTCTGGCTGATCATGCGCGCCCCATTCGGCCGCTTGCTGCGCGCGATCCGCGAGGACGAGTTGGCGGTGGCGGCAGCGGGCAAGAACGTGCTGCGGGCGAAAGTATCCGCAGCCGCACTTGCGGGGGCGTTCGCCGGGATGGCCGGAGGCATGTACGCGACCTTCCTCAGCTTCATCGATCCGTCGTCATTTGACCTCGACGCCTCGATCCTGCTGCTGACCATGGTGGTGGTCGGCGGCGCACGCACATTGGCCGGATCGATAGTCGGACCGTTCCTGCTGCTCGCGATGCCGCAGGCACTCTCGATGCTGGACATCCCCACCACCATCGCGGCGGCCGCGCGGCAACTGATCTACGGAGTGCTGCTGATCGCATTCATGCTGTTCCGCCCGCAGGGTTTGCTGGGAGAGAAGTTGTGACCGCGGCCTATCTTCAGGCCGCCGGTCTGGATCACCGCTTCGGCGGGTTGCACGCGCTGCGCGAATGCAGCTTCGAGATCGAACAGGGCCGCATCACCTGCCTGGTCGGACCGAACGGCGCCGGCAAGACGACGATCTTCAATGCCATCACCGGCTTCCTGCGGCCCGACGAAGGGCACGTGGCGTTCCGCGGCCGGTCGCTCGATGGGCTGCGGCCGCAGGCGATCGTGCACGCCGGCATCGCCCGCACCTTTCAGAATCTGCGGCTGTTCAGCGAGCTTTCCGCACTGGACAACGTGATGGTGGCGCTGCCGCAGCAGTTCGCCGAGGAACCGTTCGGCGCCATCTTCCGTCCATTGCACGCCGCGCGCAGCCAGACACGGCGGCGCGAGGACGCGTTGCGCACGTTGGACCATGTCGGTCTTGCCGATCGTGCCCACGAGACGGTCCGCAACCTTTCCTACGGCGAGCAAAAGCTGCTGACCGTGGCAAGGGTCTTGGCAACCGGGGCCGAGTTGTTGCTGCTCGACGAACCTGCGTCGGGCCTGTCGGCCGGCGCACTGGACGCGGTGATGGCGCTGCTGCGACGGCTGCAAGGCGAAGGCAAGACGCTGCTGGTGGTGGAGCATAACACCCGGGTCGTGCAGCAGATCGCCGACGACGTGTTGTTCCTGCACCAGGGGCATTTGATGGCGCGCGGCTCGCCGCAGGAGATCATTGCCGATCCGGCGCTGGCGGAAATCTATTTCGGCGGGGCGATCTGATGTTGTTGCAGCTTGCCGGCCTCGCCGCGGGCTATGGCGCGAAGACTGTCATTTCCGACGTGTCGTTCACCCTGGAGCCAGGGCAAATCCTGGCATTTCTCGGTCATAACGGCGCCGGCAAGACCACGACGTTGCGCTGCGTGATGGGGTTGTTGCCGCCGCGTGCCGGGTCGGTGACGTTCGACGGACAGCGCATCGACCGGTTGGGCGTGGCGGAACGCGTCGCGCTCGGATTGCGGCTGCTGCCGGAGGGACGCGGCATCTTCCCCGACCTGTCGGTGGCGGAGAACATCGACGTGGTGGCGGCGCGCAACGTCGCGTCCGGCGCGATGTTCGACATCGACGCGGTATACGGCCTGTTCCCCGTGCTGGCCGAGCGCCGCACCACCCGCGCCGGCAGCCTCAGCGGCGGGCAGCAGCAAATGCTGGCTCTGTCGCTGGCGATTCTCGGTACGCCACGCTGCCTGTTGCTCGACGAACCGTCGATCGGGCTGGCGCCGAACCTGGTGGAGCGGATGTTCCGGCAGGTGCAGGAGGTCTGCAAATCGCATGCGATGACGGCTGTGTTGGTCGAACAGAACGTCGCGGCGGCGATGCAGATTGCCGATCGGGTGGTGATCATGAACAACGGACAGATCGTGTTCGACGGCCTGCCGGCCGAGGCGCGGGCGTCGAACTTCTGGCACTACTTCTGAGGCTTGGTGCGAACTCGGGCGGGGCGGCTATGAACGCAGCTTGCACGAAAGGAGCAGGAGCGCCATGACCCGAGAGGAGAAGATCACCCGATACCGGCATCTACGCGCGATCAGCAAGCTGCATCAGAATGCCGCAATGAAATTCGTCAGCCGGGCGACGATGCTCGACTATGGGCGCCGGTTGGGGATCGTCCAGGGCAACACGTTCGTTTGCGACAGCCCTGGCGAATTGACATTCGTGTTCGACCTTGCGATCTACGCATCCCGCGAAGGACGGTCGCGGGGCATCGATCGCTACGCACGGACCGTGCATCCCGAACCGGGCAGCGACACGGCTCTCATGCTGAAGGCGGCGCTGAACGCTCGCTTCGGTATCTGGCGCATCGAGGGCCGGCATGAAACAGCGGGCCTGACCATTTTGGACGTCGTCCGCGAAACAACCCACTGGTTGATGGATGAAGGGTTCGAGGCGACCGCCCCGATCGGCAGCGTTTTCGCTGGTCGTGTGAAGGCTGTCGATGACTTCGTGATGACCTGCGGCGCCGCTGTCCCAGTGGACGTAGACATGCTGGCCGAAGCATTCGCGCACGCTCCAAACTGGAGTGGCCGCAGCAGAGCAGCGGTGGTCGAGGATCCACGCTTCGCAATCGCCATTTTTCGCGCCGCGCTGCAAACCGGTATCACAGACAGGCTAGAGTTTCGCGATCCCGGCGAGTTGCAGCTTGAAACGGAAGATGCAGACTGAGTGCGATCAACGATCGTCGATCGGCGGATTGGCTAATACCGACGGGCGTTGATCGAACGTGGCGTACCACGCCGCCAAGCGCGGCCGGCCGTCGCGCCAATGCAGTTCGTCGAAGCGGAAATCCAGGTACCCAGCGCTACCCCGATCGCGACATGCCCGATCGTCATTGGGCCGTTCCCCAGCGCCTTCGCCTCCTGCTCCAGCGCATCGACGCTCGCCAGCAGCTTGTCGCGCCATAGATCCATGTGCGGCTGCGACTGCTTCTCCGGCGGGCGGAAGCGCTCGCCCAGCCACGGCAAAGCCGCGTCCAGCATGCCGTCGCCCAATGCCAACCGGCGCAAGGCAACGCCTCGGGCAGGCCATGCAGTGGGGAACAGTTTTGGTCCGTCGTGCAGCGTGTCGAGGTATTCGCAGATCACCGGCAAATCGTACAGCACCGAGCCGTCTTCCAGTTCCAGTGTGGGAATTTTGCCAAGCGGGTTGATCCGCATCAGTTCGCGATGCGGCGTGGTGCCGCCGACCACGGTGCGCACCGGGCGCAGCCGGTCCTGCAAGCCCATCTCGTGCGCCGTGATCATCACCTTGCGCACATAGGGCGAACGCGGCGACCAATGCAGCGTCATCGGGCCGGGCATGTATGTCTCCTTGACCAGGGTGCCGCGACGGATAGGCTCGCGCGCGGGAGTGAAGGAGACGTTCGACATGAACTGGATCGAAGTCAACGGCACCAGTCTGCGTTGCGAGTTGAGCGGCAGCGGCAAGACGACTCTGGTTCTCGTGCACGAGATGGGCGGCACGTTGAACTCGTGGGACCAGGTCATGCCGGCGCTGAACAACTCGCGGCGTGTGCTGCGCTTCGACACGCGCGGCGCGGGGTTGTCGGCGAAGCTCGGCGGCGCGGTGACCTGGGACGAGATGGCGGACGACATCGCGGCGCTGCTGGATGCGCATGGCATTGGCGGCAAGGTCGCGTTGGCCGGGACTGCCGTCGGTGCGGGGATCGCGATGCATTTCGCTGTCCGGCACGCGGCGCAGGCCGCTGCGTTGGCGGTGAGCAGTCCGGCGCTGGGGGTTGACGCGGGGCGGCGGCAGGCGACGCTGGATCGTGCTGCGGCGGCCGAGGCGCAGGGCATGCGCGGCATTGTCGAGAGCAGCCTGGCGAATTCATACCCGCCGGAGGTGCGGCATAATGCGGAGGAGTTTCGTAAGTTCCGCGCCCGCTGGCTGTGCAACGATCACCACAGTTTCGCGGCGATCAACCGCATGCTGGCCGAAGGCGATTTGAACGACGAGCTGCCGCGGATTGCATGTCCGACGCTGGTGATCGGCTGCACGCACGACAAGCTGCGTCCTCCGGCGACGGTCGAGGCGCTGGCTGGGCAAATTCCTGGCGCGGAGTATATGGAGATCAATTCTGGGCATTTCGCCGCGGTGCAAACTCCCCGGGCTGATGGCCCAGGCGATCCACTATTTTTTGCATGGGCTGGGGCTGTGAATAAACCTCTCCCGCTGCGCGGGAGAGGTCGGCGAGCGAAGCCCGCCGGGTGAGGGTGATCGGGTCACCTCGCTCTACCTGCTACGTGCCGACCCGATCACCCTCACCGCGTCGCTAACGCTCCGCGACCTCTCCCGCGCGTAGCGCGGGAGAGGTTTACGTGTCCGCCAGCGCCGTCAGGATCGCGTCACGCGCGGCGGTGTCGCCATCCGCGTGCACCGGCTGGATCGCGACATGCGTGGCGCCGGCATCGAAATGCGCGCGCAATCCCTGCTTCACCTTGTCCGCATCGCCCCACAGCACCATAGCATCGATGAACCGATCGGAGCCGCCATTCGCCAGGTCCGCCTCGGTGTAGCCGATGCGCAGGAAGTTGTTGCGATAGTTGTCGAGCGTCATGTAGCGCGCGAGTTCCTTCCTCCCCAGCGCACGTGCCTTCGCTGGATCGGTCTCCAGCGTCACCTTTTGCTCGATCGCCAGCCACTTGCCGGGACCGAGGATCTTCGCCGCTTCGGCGGTGTGCTGCGGGTTCGTGTTGTACGGCACCGCGCCTCGCGTCTTCTCGGCCGCGAGCTTCAGCATCAAGGGCCCGAGCGCGGCGATGACGATCGGCCAGTGCTCCGAGCCCGCCTCGCCCTTGCAGATGCCGTCGAGATAGGCGCGCATCGCTGGTACCGGCTTTTCGTAATGATGACCGCGCAGGCCTTCGACCATCGGTGGATGGCTGACACCAAGGCCGAGAATGAAGCGCTCGCCGTATAGCGCGAGCAATGACAGCATACCGCGGCGGGAGGTGAAGGCATCGCGCGCATAGATGCTGGCAATGGAGCTGCCGAGTTTCAACTTCGTGGTGTGGCCCAACATGAACCCCGCTACCGACAGCGATTCGAAGCCGCGCCATTCGGGATACCACAGCACGTCGTAACCGAGGCGCTCCACCGTGGTGACGAACTGCTTGATCTCCTGCGGACCGCCAAGCTTGTCCGTCGAATACCAAGCGCCGAGACGTCCGATCTGCATGATGATCTCCTGTTTATAAAACCTCTCCCGCTTCGCGGGAGAGGTCGAACGCGAAGCGGCGAGGGTGAGGGTGCCGCGAACCGCACAAGAGCGAACAGCGGCGCAAAGTAGAGTGCGTGCGGCGCGCGGCACCCTCACCCGCCGCTTCGCGGCGACCTCTCTCGCGCGGAGCGCGGGAGAGGTTTTCTGTATGTCAAATCACTCCCGCCGCGCGGAAGCCTACAACATCCGCGGCGCTGTAGCCCAACTCCCGCAGCACCGCGTCATTGTGCTGCCCCAGCGTCGGCGGCGGCGAGTCAATGCGCGGGCCGCCATGCGCGAACTTGAACGCCGCCAGAGGCACCGTGAACGCACCGCCCACACCCGGTGCCCCATCGTCGAAACGATGCAGCACCCCACGCGAGGCGATCTGCGGATCGGCCACCGCCTCGCCCATCGTGCGCACGCGCGCGGCCGGCACGTGGCGCTCCTGCAAATACACTTCCCACTCCGCGGCCGTGCGGGTTGGCATGATCTGTTCCAGCAACGCCTCCTCGCGCGCGCGGTCGGCATCGCGCTCGTCGTTGGTGCGCTTGATCATCTCGGGATGTTCGAGCACCGTCCACAGCCGTTTCTGCTGGCGTAAATTCGATGCGCCGATCATCAGCAGTCCGTCCCTGGTCTGGTAGGCGCTGTTGGTCGCATGCGGCTGCTTGTTGCCATGCGGCTTCGGTGCTTGCCGTTGCGCAGATACCCGGTGAGATGCGAGGCCTGCAAATCATCGCCACATCCAGCATCGCCATGTCGATGCGCTGGCCCTCGCCGGTGCGCTCGCGTTGGAACAACGCCGCGGCCAGTGCGAAGGCGCCCATCGTTCCAGTGGCGTAATCGACCACCGGAGGCCCCACCTTCACCGGGTTGGTCTCCGGCGTGCCGGTCATCGCCATGATGCCCGACGTCGACTGAATCACGTGGTCGTACGCGGTTTGCGTGCGGCGCGGACCGCCCTGGCCGAACGCGGAGAACGATGCATAGACCAGCTTCGGATTGATCTTGCGAAGGTCTTCATAACCCAAACCAAGCGCTTCGAACGCTCCGGGCCGGTAGTTCTCCACCAGCACGTCGGCGGTGCGCACCAACCTGCGCAGGATCTCGCGGCCCGCTTCGGTTTTCAGGTTCAGCGTGATCGACTTCTTGTTCGACGCCTGGGTCAGAAATCCGGTGCCCATCTGCGCGTGGTTCAACGCGCTGTCGCTGCCGGAGCCGCGGCTCTGGTCGGGGTCGTCCGGCTGTTCAACCTTGATCACGTCGGCGCCGAGCACGCCAAGCTGATATGCGGCAAACGGTCCGGCCAGCACATGCGTGATGTCGATGATGCGGATGCCTTCGAACGGCCGAGCCATTGTTCTCTCCTGTTCCTCCCGTGCGTCCGGCGACCCTCGCGCCTTGCCCCTGCCCCGTCAACACGCTTGGATGGATGCGAAGACGGCGGAGGGGGAGAAACATGCCGGTCGATCTGACCATCGAAGGCGCGGTAGCGAAGGTGACGCTGAACCGGCCGGAGAAATTGAATGCGCTGACAATCGAGATGCGCCACCAGTTGCGCGACCACTTCGCTGCGCTGCGCTTCAACGACGACGTACGCGCCATCATCGTCACCGGCGAGGGCCGCGCGTTCTGCACCGGCGCCGATGTCGGACGCATGCAGCGCGGCGGCCTACGGTCGGAGCGCGAACGGCTCCAGGGTAGCAGCCACACTTTCCTGCGCACGCTGCACGCGATCGAGAAGCCGGTGATCGCGGCGGTGCGTGGTCCGACCGTGGGCATCGGCTGGAGCATCGCGCTGGCGTGCGACCTGATCGTCGCCTCGGAGACCGCGCGGTTCTCGCAGATCTTCCGCCGCATCGGGCTGGCACCGGATGGCGGTGCGATCTGGTTCCTGACGCGCCGCATCGGCATGGCGCGGGCTAAGGAACTGGTGTTCACCGCACGGTTCGTCGAGGCGCAGGAGGCGTTGTCGCTGGGCCTGGTGAACCACGTCGTGCCGGATGGGGAACTGATGGCGAAGACCGAGGAACTGGCCGCCGATCTGGCGTCGGGGCCGACCTTCGCCTTCGGCATGGCGAAGAAGCTGTTCCACATGGCGAGTGGGCCGAGTTACGAGGACTTCCTGGATTACGAAGCGTTCGTGCAGCCGCAGCTCGATCAGACCGAGGACCACCATGAGGGGGTCGCGGCGTTTCGGGAAAAGCGCAAGCCGAAGTTTTTGGGGAGGTAACCTCTCCCGCGAAGCGGGAGAGGTCGGCGCGAAGCGGCGGGTGAGGGTGATCGGGTCGGCAGGCTCTACCTGCTACGTGCCGACCCGATCACCCTCACCCTCGGTGCTTCGCACCATCGACCTCTCCCGCTCCCGCGGGAGAGGTAAGGACGCGCGGGAGAGGTTACCCTTCCAGCAACTCGCGCAGCGCTTCGCTGCCGAGGCTGGTGCGCAGCTTGCCCAGCGCCTTGGCCTCGATCTGCCGGATGCGCTCCCGAGTCACATTGAACAGGCGGCCGACCTCCTCCAACGTGTGGTCGCGGTCCGTACCGATGCCGAACCGCATGCGCAGGATACGCTCCTCGCGCGGCGTCAGCCCCGACAGCAACTGCGACGCCCGCTCGCGCATCACCGTCCGCGCCGCGGCTTCGAACGGCATCACAGCGTTGCGATCCTCGACCAGGTCACCGAGCTTGGCATCCGCGTCCTCGCCGACCGGCATCTCCAGGCTGACCGGCTCGCGCACCAGCTCCCGCGCCGTCTTCACCTTGTCCAACGGCAGGTTCAAGCGCGTCGCCAGCTCCTCGAGCGTCGGCTCGCGCCCGGTCTGCTGAGCAATGCGGCGGCCGGCGCGCAACACCTGGCCGGCGGTCTCCTTCATGTGCACCGGCACGCGGATGGTCGGCGCCTGGTCGGCGATCGCCCGGGTCATTGCCTGGCGAATCCACCAGCTCGCGTAGGTGGAGAGCTTGAACCCTCGGCGCCAGTCGAACTTTTCCACCGCGCGCATCAGGCCCAGGTTACCCTCCTGGATCAGGTCGCCGAACATCAGGCCGCGGTTGCGGTAGCGCTTGGCGATGTGGACGACCAGCCGCAGGTTGGACTGCATCATGGTGTCCCGCGCGTGCTTCGCCTCGCGCTCGCCACGGCTGATGTCGTGCAGGACGCGGCGCAGCTCGCCGATCGGCAGCCCGGTCTCAATCTCCAATTGCTCGATATCGGCTCGGACCCCGGCCAGCCCGACCCGCAATGCCTTGCGCTTCGCCGCGACGGCCGCGCGTTCGACGCGCGCAACCGAGGCCGCACTGCCATCCCACAGCTTCAGGAATGCCGGCCGCTGCAACCCCGCGGCCACAGCCGACGCAAGCGCCGTCCGGTCGAGCGCCGCCAGCCGGCCCGAAGCCGCCTTCAGCTCACCGATCAGCGGGTCGATCCGGCTGCGGCGCAGACCCAGCCGCTGCACCTCCGCCACGACCGCGCGCAACTGCGTCTGGTAGATGTCGCCGGGCTGCTGCCGCGCCGCACGCAGTGCACCGTTGGCCGCCAGGATGGCGTCCAACCGAGCCAGAGTCTCCGGTCGCAACCCCTCCTCCAGGGCGGGGTCAGCCGCTTCATCGGCGACGACCGCGGCGCCCGTTCCGCCCGGCGTCGAATCCAGTTCGACCAGGTCGCGCAGCGCCAAGCGGCCGTCCTGCAGCGCATCACGCCATGCGGCGATCGCAGCGAACGTCGCCGGGCACTCGCACAGGGCCGCCAGCGTCGCCGCCTCGCCCGCCTCCAGGCGCTGCGCCAACTCGATCTCCTGCTCGCGCGAGAGCAATTCGGTGTTGCCGATGTCGCGCAGGAACATGCGGACCGGGTCGCTGGTCGTGCTGCCCGCCGCGCCCAGGTTTCCCTGGCTCGCCTCGGCCGGCTGGACCGTCTCCAGCTCCGGATCCTCATGCTCTGGCGCATCCTCGGCCGGGTCGACGCCAGTGTCGTCCGGCTCGGCCGAGAGTTCCTCGGCCTCCTGCGACAGAATCGGGTCGACCACGCCGGACGGCTGCTCGCCATCGTCCCGCACGAAGGCGGCGGCGTCTTCCGGCTCCTCGTCGATCAGCGAGGCATATGCAAACGTCTTTTCCATCGACTTTCCCGCAACAGGTCCTGCCCGCCTTGCCGGAACGCCCGGCAAGCGGGGGCAAACGCCCATACCTTTCCGCACTCACATCCGCCGGCACCCACCGGCGGCACACCCATACGCCCTTATTCAGGCTGTAACATCCATATAATCACATCAGGAGGGCTGGCCGATCTGGGCGCCGGCGCGCAGATGTAGGCACTTCCGGCAGCGAATTCCCAGCCGAAATTCACGTTCTCGCGCGTGTCTGGCGCAGATCAACTATGATCCAGCCGCGCTTCGGGCGGCCGGGACGCGCCTATTTGGCCTCGCGCCGGGCCAGCGGGGTGACGAATTGCAGCTCGGTGTCCCAGGGGAACAGGATCCAGGTGTCCTGGGAAACCTCGGTCACGAACGTGTCCACCACATCGCGCGCCGCCGGCTTGGCGTAGATGCAGGCGAAGTGGGCTCGCGGGAGTAGCCCCCGCACCACCCGTGCGGTTGCACCGGTGTCCACCAGGTCGTCCACGATGAGGAATCCAGTGCCGTCGCCCGCCGCGGCTGGCGGCTTGGCCACCACCGGAGTGCCACGACGCTCCTCGTCAGCCAGGGTGCCGGCGCCGGCGGCGTAGGTCAGGACCGAGACGGTCTCGACCAGGCGCAGGTCCAGTTCGCGAGCGATGACAGCGGCCGGGATCAGGCCGCCCCGGGTCACCGCGACGATGCCGGTGAACGGGCCGGCCTGGATGAGCCGCCAGGCGAGCGCCCGGGCGTCGCGGTGCAACTGGTCCCAGGTTACCGTGTAGTAGTGCGTCGCCATGCGGAGGGAGTTCTCCTGTTGGGGGGAGCTTGCAACGAGCTGGAGTCCTTTAGCTTGGCATCAATAGCTGAATGCGGCTGTCCCGTCATTGCCCGGTGGATGCGGCGGGGCCTTGGTCGGCGGCGTCCGCGGGTGGCCGCGAGGAGAGCGCCTCGGTTTACCCGACCGAACTGGACTTCATCGGGCTGTTGCGGCAGACTACAGTTGCCCTTTGATCGGAATGATAGCCTCGCCGCATGGGTCGCGAATTGCCGTCCTTGAGTCAGGATTTCAGCGTCGTCATTCCGCTGTACAACCGGAAATCGCTGATTCCGGAGACTTTTGAAGTCGGTACTTCGGCAAACTCACCCCGCCGCAAGCGTTATCGTGGTCGATGACGGGTCGACGGATGGATCGCCCGAAGTGGTGGAGAAATTCGGCAGCAGGGTGACGTTGATCCGCAACGGAAAGCAGGGGGTTCAGGCAGCCCGCAATGCCGGTATCTCCCGGGCGCCGACAAACTGGATCGCGCTTTGCGACAGCGACGATCTGTGGGAGCCGAACTGGCTCGAGCAGATTGCCGCATTGCGGCGGGCCGCACCGGACGTGGATTTCGTGTTCGGCAACTTTCGTATCCTGCGCGACGGGTCGCTGAGCGCGACGACCAAGTTCGACGACGCGCCGCCCGGCTACTGGGAGAAGGCCGCGCCCATTCGAATGCCCGAGGGCTGGGTGTTCCGGAACTCTCTCGCGGGACAGTCATTCACGTGGCACCCGATCTTCCCGTCGGCAATGGCCTTCTCGAAGGAACTGCTTGCAAAAGCTGGTCTTTTCGATATCCGGCTTAAGGGGCGTCTTGGCGAGGATAGCGAATTCACGTTGCGGCTGCTCTATTGCGCGACGACCGGCGTGGTTCCTGAACCGCTGGTGCAGATCCGCAAACATCGCGAGGGCTTTTCGTCCGACCAGTTGAAGTTGCTGATCGGCGAAGTCTGGCTCCTCGGCTTCGTCAAGCAGAACCACGCTGAGGCGCGGCCGTATCATGCGGTCATCGACCAGGAGATCATTGAGCGCACCATTCAGGCGGCGGACATCGCTTTCGCGACCAGGGATCACGAGCTGGTTCGCCGTCTGGTCAAGGATGTGCCCCGGTCGTTGCGGCCGCCGAAGCTGCAGATCAAGAATTTCGTGGCGTCCCTCCCTGGACCGGTCGGGCTGCCGGCGAATACTCTGCTCCAGCGGCTGGCGGGGTAAAGTTCGGATGAATTCCTGATAACCGGCCGTATATAGAAAGGAAAGGCGTATCATTGCAGCACTCGGCACAAAGGAGCGGTTTGAGCCTCGGTTGCTGCAGCAGGATAATCGGAAACAGGCGTCATAGCAATGCGAATCAGTGTCATCTGCCCAGTCTACAATACCCCCACCGACCTCCTACGTGCTGCAACCCAATCTGTGATAGCGGTTGCGGGTTCACATTTGCACGAGTTGCTACTTATCGATGATGCTTCAACTGATCCCGAGACAATCGAGTTGCTTAAACAGATCGCGCTGCGCGATTTCGAGTTGTCGTCATTCGGCAGCCGCGAAACGGAGGGCGGAATGCGGCACGAAACCTGGGTATCAACGTAGCAAGTGGAGATTGGATAAGTTTTCTCGATCACGACGATCTTTGGCTGCCGGGCCGGATCGAGAAGACGCTCGTAGTTCTCGAGGACTTCCCGAATGCCAAATGGATTTCTGGAAATTATGCCAACGTTTTTCGAGATGGCAGCACCGACTCGGCACCCATGATTTCGGCGGAATGTCCAGGAACGCGTCTCAGCAACTGCCTTGTTCGACTACAAACACCAGAACTCACGACGCGCTTAATTGGAAATCCTTGGTTTCATTTGGGAGCTTCATTGATTAGGAAAGGAATATTGGAATCAATCGAGGGTTTCTATGATGGTGACTACTACCATGAAGACACCATACTGTTCATACGACTTTCTGTCATTTCCGACCTTTTCTTCATAGAATTGGACTTTTATATGTGGCGACGCGAGATCAACAGTCTAACCGCCTCGCCAAGTCGGCTTACGGATGTTTACGCGGCTGGCTGGCGTCTTGCTCGCAATGACGTGTTATTGCGTGCATTCAGTCGTAACTTGCGATGGACGCTCTACGGCTTCTATAAAGGCCTGGCCCTGAACAACCTCTTGAACGGCATGCACGGACGTGCGCTTTGCTTTGCAGTCAGAGCGCTCATGCTCGATCCTCGCGAAATCGGCGAGTTCTCGCTGTTTTTGCGGCTGATGGTGCGCCGTGACCGAAGCAAGCTCGTAGAGGAAGAGTGGAAATACAGCAAAGCCGAGCGTTTTATTGTAGGCGTCCGCTGATTTTTGTCCAGCGCCATTCCCTGACGAGCAGTATCTGACGCAATCGAATCTGAATGGCTTCCCGCGCGTAGAGTAATAGGTTTTTCAGGTAACTTGGCCCTTAATCGCTGCAATGAATCCTCTCAAAAGGCTCTGTTGGATGACACGCCGGGTGTCATCCACCACCACCGGCGTACGTCACGCGCAGCAGGAACTGATAGTCCACCATGTACGACAAGCGCAACAGCTTAATCAGTTTATAGAGGTACCATCGCGCATGATATCCACCGAATCTACGAGCCCAAATATTCATCCAATGAGGAAGGCGCACGACCCGATCACGCTTGTCAATGACCAACCCTGAGGACGTCATAAGCTCGGCCGCCGTCCGCTGAACAAAAAAACGCAGATGAGTTTGGTCAAGCAAACCTTCGGTGGCGTAATTCCACCGGCCGCGTAGCAGCAAGGGAAACGAAACCGAATAGTGAGCGATGTTGGGCAAGGATACGACAATCGCGCCTCCGGGGCGCAATAAGCCATGCAGCTTTCGAACGACATGCCACGGGTCCTTAAGATGCTCCAGAACGTCTAATCCGAGGATCAGATCGAAGTCGTGTGGTGCAAACGGTAATTCCAACGTCTCGACATCGCCCACGACCACATCGTCGAACACCAATCTGGCGCGATTGGCCGCATCCGCGAAGAGCTCAACCCCAGCAGCGTACTCTAAATCCAGTACGGTCCGTAACCATCGCATGGTGCCACCAGCACCACAGCCAATTTCGAGTACTCTGGTGGCTCGCGCAGGCAGTAACGGACCGATCTCCGTTCGCACGTACTCAAAGTACTCCGCGGCTTGCTCTACGTGCTCAAAGTCTAACGGATTGGATTTCACCCTCAGTCCCCCGCAATTACCTGATCCCGCACGAAATTGAATCCCAGGGCTCTTGATCGCCTCGCCCGATGCTCTGCCACTTCACACCATGCGCTAAGAGCTCGTGCGAAATTCTACTGCCATGGCGTGGGCGCCGAGGCGTCACTCACGCAACAGCCCCGCAAACTCCCGCTCCATCAAAGTCCGATACTCCGCAGCTAGCGCACCCGGCGACCGGCCGTCCCGCACCAACCGCATCGACTCCACCTGCCGCTGATACTGCCCCACATCCAGCGTCGTCACCAACGTTTCAACCACCCCGCGCAACGCGGCGTCATCGTCGCACAAATACCCGATATCCCCATACCGCCGGAACAACGCCTCAACGATCGGCAGCCGCGTCGCGATCACCGGCTTCAGCCAGGTGATCGCATCGATCAACGCCCCACTGGCCGACAGCCGATAGTATTCCTCCTGCAACGGCAGCAGCACGTAGTGCAGCTTCGCGAGCCTGGCCAAAAATTCCTGGCGCGGCAAACCATCGGTCGTCACCCGATCCTCCAGCACCCCGAATCGTGCCAGATCGCTGCCCGCCGTGGCTCTCCCAACCAGCGTGAACTCCACCCGACTGCCATGGCGCGCCTTCAACTCCCGGGCGATCTCGAGGAATGGTTCGATTCCCTTCGCACGCGTCGCCTGCCCCACCAGCCCGATCCGGATCGGTGCCCGCAGTTCCACGGGCTGCTGCCCCGCCAGTTCAGCGATATTGATCGGGTGGGGCAGGACCTGAACCCTATCGGCGATGCCCGGTATTTCCTCGGATAACGCCTGCCTGATGCCCTCTTCCAGCACCAGGAAGCTGAACATGGGCGGATACTGCGCCATCAGCTCAGACCGCAGATCGAAGGCCCGCGTCAACAGGTTGCGCGGCCGCCAGCCGTTAATGTCGTTCAGATTGCCATGCAGAACCACCTGTACGCCGATGCGCCCCCGCCCCAGCCTCGCCACCCACCGCGCTGCCAGGATCGCCGTCGGCGTCGCCGAGGTCAGCACCACCAGACAGCGCTCGTCCCGCGGTACCGTGGCCAGGGCGCGCCGCAAAGTCGTCCATTCCTGGCGGAAACGCCCCCAGGATACGATTTGGGTCTTGCCATACAGGTGCGGATAAATCGCGATCGCCTGGAACGTGACATTCGCGCAGGCAGTCAGTGCTGCATCGTGCTGCAACTCGCCAAGGTGCGACGCATCGGCAAACACCCGGATCGCTTCGCGCGGATAGGCCTGCGCTATGGTCTGAACCATCGTGCTGTTGGCGGGGGCGTGCACCGTCCCAGGCCAAGTCATCTCGAGAACCAGGATCATGCGGCCGCTATCCGGGAACCGCCATGCCGCCGCGCATCGTGCCTCAGAACAGCTTCCCCCCGTTCGGGACTTTGAAGTCGGGCTTGACCAGCACGACAGCGCCGTCCTCGTCCGGCATCCCCAGCGTCAGCACCTCGCTGACGAACGGCCCGATCTGCCGCGGCGGGAAATTCACCACCGCGCAGACCTGGCGCCCGATCAACTGGTCCGGCCGGTAGTGCACCGTCAACTGCGCCGACGACCGCTTCGTGCCGATCTCCGGCCCAAAATCGATCGCCAGCTTGAATGCCGGCTTGCGCGCCTCCGGGAACGGCTGCGCATCCACGATCGTGCCGACACGGATATCCACTTGCTCAAAGTGGCTGTAGGTGACGGTTTCCCCCATGACGGCTGCCTCCAATGGTCGCTGGCCGGTGCGCGGCCGGTTCCACACCCCGATCATCGCACCAGCCACCGCCATCATGCCACACGGGTGGTCAGCCGTCAGTGCCCCCGTCATACTGACCGCCGACCATCGATCCGGAGACGAGGATGCGCGACTACCACCTGCCGGGCCGCAGCCCGGTCTATGCGACGCACGGCATGGCGGCCACGTCGATGCCCGCCGCCACGCTGACCGCGCTGGACGTGCTGCGCGCCGGCGGCAACGCACTCGACGCCGCGGTCGCCGCCTGTGCCGTGCTGTGCGTGATCGAGCCGCAATCCACCGGCATCGGCGGCGACTGCTTCTGCCTGTATGCCCCGGCCGGCGCCGGCAAGGTGATCGCGCTGAACGGCTCCGGCCGCTCCCCCGCGGCGGCCTCGATCGACTGGTACGAACAGGCCGGCATAACGGCGATCGAGAACACCTCGGCCCACGCCGTCACCGTACCCGGCGCGCTCAGCGCCTGGGACACCCTGCTGAAGGCGCACGGCCGCAAGGACCTGGAAGAACTCCTCCAGCCGGCGATCCGCTTCGCCGAGGACGGCTGGCCGGTGTCGCCCAAGGTCGCCTGGGACTGGAAGCGGCTGGAGTTGAAGCTGCGCAAGAACGGTGCGGCGCATTTCCTGCCCGGCGGGTCGGCGCCCCAACCGGGCGACAGCTTCAAGCAGCAAGCCCTGGCCGAGACCCTGCGCGCGGTGGCGCGTCACGGCCCCAAGGCGTTCTACGAAGGCCCGATCGCCGCCGACATGGTGAGGACCCTGCGCGAGAAAGGCGGCCTGCACACCGAGGCCGACTTCGCCGAAGGCCTGAACGTCGCCGGCTTCGTCGAGCCGATCAGCCTGAACTGGCGCGGCTACGACGTCTATGAGTGCCCGCCGAACGGCCAGGGCATCGTCGCGCTGATGATCCTGGGGATGCTGGGCGGGATGGACTCGGCACCCGATGGCCCGCTGGGCACCATCCGCGCACACCGCCATGTCGAGGCCGGGCGACTGGCTATCGCGACCGCGACGCCTTCGTCGCCGACCCCTCGCAAGTGGACGTGCCGGTCCGCAAGCTGCTGAGCCCCGAATACCTGGGCGGCCTGCGCGCCCTGATCAGCGACGACAAGGCGATGCGCCAGATGCCGCTGGCCGGCGAGACGCTGCTGCCGCCGCATCGCGACACCGTATATCTCTGTGTGGTGGATCGCGACGGCAACGCGTGCAGCTTCATCAACTCGCTGTTCGAGGGCTTCGGCTCGGCGATCCTGGCGGCGCAGTCGGGCGTGATGTTGCAGAACCGCGGCTTCGGGTTCCGCCTTGAACGCGGCCATCCCAACTGCATCGCCCCGCGCAAGCGGCCTATGCACACGATCATCCCAGGTATGCTGATGAAGGACGGCCAGGCGGTGATGCCGTTCGGCGTGATGGGCGGCCACTACCAGCCGATGGGCCACTCCTGGTTCCTGACCAACATGCTGGAATACGGGCTGGACATCCAGGAGGCGATCGACCTGCCCCGGCTGCTGCCGCTGCGCGGGAAACTCCAGATCGAGCGCGGCATTCCGCCGGACGTGGTGGACCGGCTGACCCGCATGGGCCACGACCCGGAACTGGTCGAGCGCCCGCATGGCGGCGGCCAGGCGATCTGGATCGACCGCGACCGCGGCTGCCTGGTCGGCGGTTCGGAGCCGCGCAAGGACGGTCTGGCACTGGGATACTAACCAAGACCTAACGTATCATACCCGGTGTCCCCGATGTCATTGCGAGTTGACCACCGGCCGCCGTGGCCGACCCGCCCTGGATGAAACCGCTGTCCCCCGTGTCATGGCGGGCGAAGGCCCGCCATCGTGCGTCCGCAAGCGTGCCTTGTCAGGAGGGTGCAAGTCCGTCCTGGGCCTACCGACCAAGCCTGAAGCTGAAGGTAACTGCGTCATCGCAAGGTGGGGTGGAGAGCAACTGGAGGCGAAGAAGCAATCCGTAGGAACACGAACTCGATTCGGCCGGGCCGTCTGGCGAGCCTCCGGTGGAAGGGCGAAACCCAGACCCGCGCAAGCGGGAAGCCTGCGACGCTGAGGGTCGGTGCCAAAGCGATCGTTGGGAGCGGCAAGGTGGTTGGAGACAGAGAGCTTCGAAGGCAGGGCAGGTGAAGCGGAGAGACCTGTGCGGCAGCAGGGTTCGGTGCGCCAGTGATAGAAAAGCCACCAACACCGCATAGGAGTTACAGCACCCATAGTAGCGCTGAAGCCGGGTAATGCCGGTGGAGCGAAGGGGTGCAGGAAGGTGGAGACGCGATGTCCGGAACAGACGGAGAGACACCGGTGGCAGTCCCGATGGAGCAATCCGCGGGTAAACGTGCCGGAGACGCAGGCCCGCAACGGCCCAAGGCGGAACCGACGATCTGGACGCAGCGGATGCTGGCGACCCTCGAAAAGAGGGTCACAGGAGGGAAATGGTACAGCCTGATCGACAAGCTCTACCCTATCGCCACGCTGGAAGCGGCGTTTGCCGCGGTGAAAGCCAACCAGGGGGCGGCCGGGGTGGATCATGTCAGCATCGAGGACTACGCGGCGAACCTGGAAACGAACCTGGCTTGCTTGAGCGAGAACCTGCGCACCGGGACTTATCGGCCGCAGGCGATCCGACGGCACTACATCCCGAAACCCGGGAGCCAGGAGAAGCGGCCGTTGGGAATACCGACGGTGCAGGACCGCGTGGTGCAGACGGCACTGCGCATGCTGCTGGAACCGATCTTCGAGCGGGACTTCGCCGCCCAGAGCTACGGCTTCCGTCCCAACCTTGGCTGCAAAGATGCCCTGCGACGGGTGGATGAACTGCTCAAGGCCGGATACGTGCATGTCGTGGATGCCGACCTCAAGAGTTACTTCGACACGATCCCGAAGGACCGATTGCTGGCGCTGGTCGCCAACAAGGTGTCGGATCGCCGTGTGCTTGCGCTGGTTGAGGCATTCCTCGGTCAGCAGGTGCTGGAAGGCGGCCAGCAATGGACGCCCGAACACGGCACGCCGCAAGGCGCGGTGATCAGTCCGCTGTTGAGCAATATCTATCTCGATCCGCTTGATCATCTGATGGCGGAGAAGGGCTACGAGATGGTGCGTTATGCGGACGACTTCGTGGTGTTGTGCCGAACCCCGGAAGACGCTGCTGCGGCATTGGACGCGGTGAAAGACTGGACGGCATCTGCCGGACTGACCCTGCACCCGGTCAAGACCCGGCTGGTGGACGCACAAACCGATGGCTTTGACTTTCTGGGGTATCGCTTCGAAGCGGGTCAGAAATGGCCGCGTGAGAAGAGCCTGGCGAAGTTCAAGGATACCATCCGTGCGAAGACCAAGCGGACGACGGGACGTAGCCTTGAAATGGTGATCGACGGTCTCAATCCGACGCTGCGGGGCTGGTTCGGCTACTTCCAGCACAGCCGCGAGCGGACCTTTGGCACGCTGGACGGCTGGATACGCCGCCGGCTGCGTAGCCTGTTGCGCAAGCAGCAGAAGCTGAAGGGGATTGCCGACACAAGGGGTGCGGATCAGACACGCTGGCCAAATCGCTTCTTTGCCGATCATGGGCTGTTCAGCTTGCAGATGGCCTATGAGACGGTTCGCCAGTCCTCTTGCAGGTAAGACCACCGACCGGAGAGCCGGATGCGGGAGATCTGCACGTCCGGTTCGGAGGGAGGGGGTGCCGGGACAACCGGCGCTCCCTACCCCTATCACGACTATGCTGCGTGCCGCGAGAAAAGTCGTGGATGCCGACCTACGTCGGCATGACGTGGGGGGCGGGCACCACCCCAGTTTCGTTCAGGGCGGGGCGGCCACGCCGGCCGGTGGTCAACTCGCAATGACGGAATTGGACGTGGGATCGATCCGTCAGAGTCAAATGCTAGCCGCGTAGCCTCACGAGCCCTACGTGAAGAACCTCGAAATCGTCTGATCGACGGTCTGGTAAACCGTCATCGGCCCATAGGTCACGCAGGCGCCGCACGCGGCCACAAGCACACCCACGAAGATAAGCCGCGGCCCGCGCCGCACCTGCGATCCGGAGTTTGTGCCGAACAGAGAGCGCCCCGATACCCGGGTTCCTGCCCGCGACGGCGCGCGGAACACAGCGCCGAAGCCCGTCGCGAGCAGTAGCGTGCCCAGCCCCATCACGAGACCGCCTGACCCCATTCTGTGCCAGAATTGCAAGATCATATCCTCTATGGTCGCCCAGTCGAGCGCCCCGCCACCCGAGTGACCTTCCAATTCCAATTTCGGCGCGCTCGCGTCGCCGCCATGTGGGAAAGGCCAGGCCTGCGCCCGTGGAGTCGAGGATTCGGACACGGGACCGGCGCCGCCAACAGGCTTCGGTGGAGCGAGCAAAAGTGCGGCGTCGGCATCACCGAGGAAGCCGGTTTCCGCCCGGTGGTTCGCGCGTTGCCACGCCGAGATGGCAGCCCGCATCGTCGACCCATAGACACCATCGACGGAGTTCTGTAGCTGACAGAAAACCTGCTCGGCGCAGTTCCCTTTCTAGCTGGACATGGACTTCCAACCGCTGCGCGGCTTCTTCGGCCGCGGGCCCAGCCAGGCGAACGGCCCAGATATCGCGCTGACGATCGTAAGCTCGTTCCATACAGGCGGCCGTGGCATCCGTATGAGGCGCAGGCTGGCCGGACTGCGGCACGCCACATCGCTGCGCTGTCTGGCTTTGAAATCTAACCTCCTCCTGCGTCAGCGATGGCAAACCCGCGGCACCCTCCTGCCAGCGCAGTGCATAGTAAGCCTGCATCAAACCCAGTTCTGCTCTTGATAGATCCGGATTCGAACAAACGATTTGAGCGGCTGGCGCCTGCGCGCCGGCGCAATCGAAGCTGGGGCCGATCGCCCACGCACCCGTGTTGCCCATCGCCAGCATGGCGGCAGCACCTGCCAGTGCCAATAACCTTCGCATCGATTTCCCCCGGTCCGGACGCATGAGTGCACCCATGAACCAGCGGCCTCCATATATTAGAAAGACTTTCAGATCGTATACAGAACCAGTCGCCGACCCGGCGTCTCCGCGCCGCACAGAGCAATGACGGCAGCGTCGTTTGCCAAGCGCTCCCCGCCCCCTATGCTCGCCGCGACCGCACAACCGCGAAAGCCGCGCATGACCGAGCCTTGCGACCTGACCGCCGTCGACGCCCGCCGCCTGATCGGGCAGAAGCGCCTCGCCCCGACCGAGCTGCTGGAAAGCTGCATCGCCCGCATCGAGGCAATCGACCACGCGGTGAACGCCATCCCCGCGCGCGATTTCGTCCGCGCCCGCGCCACCGCCAAACGCGCCGACGAAGCTGTCGCGCGGGGGAAAATCTGCCCGCCCTGCACGGCCTGCCGATCGGCATCAAGGACCTGGAGGAAACCGGCGGCTTGCGCACCACCCACGGTAGCCCGATCTTCCGCGACCACGTCCCCGCCTCCGACGAACGCATCGTCGCCGCGGTACGCGCCGCCGGCGCCATCGTCATCGGCAAGACCAACGTCCCGGAGTTCGGCGCCGGCGCCAACACCCGCAACACCGTCTACGGCGCTACCGGCAACCCGTTCGACCCGCGGAAATCCGCCGCCGGTTCGTCGGGCGGCTCGGCGGTTGCGCTGGCCACCGGCATGGCGCCGCTGTGCACCGGCTCGGACACCGGCGGCTCCCTGCGCAACCCCGCGGCGTTCTGCGGCATCGTTGGCTTTCGCCCCACCCCCGGACTGGTCCCCAGCGACAAGCGCGGCACTGGCTGGAACAACCTGCCCGTCCTCGGCCCCATGGCCCGGACCGTCCCCGACACCTGCCTGCTGCTCTCCGCAATCGCCGGCGACGACGCGTGCGATCCGCTCGCCACCACCGTGCATGGCCGCAGCGTCCACCGCCCGGAAGACTTCGCGCGCCCCGCTCCGATCGATCTATCGCACCTGCGCGTCGCACTGACTTCGGACTTCGGCTTCGCTCCGACCGAGCGCCACATCGCCGAAATCTTCGCCGAGCGCACCGCCGGCTTGCGCCCCATCTTCGCCCGCGCCGACACGGCAACACCGGATTGCACCGGCTCCGACGAGGCTTTCGAAATACTGCGCTCGATCTCTTTCCTGTCCGCGCATCTCGAAAAGGTCCGCACCCGCCCGCACGACGTCGGCCCCAACGTCACCGCCAATGTCGAGGAAGGCCTGCGCTACACCGCCGCCGACGTGGCGCGGGCGCAAATGTTGCAAACCGCGCTGTATCGCCGCTGGCAATCGTTCTTCCATGATTACGATGTGATTCTGACCCCGTCGATCACCATCAGCCCGCGCTCCTGGCGCGAACTCTATCCCGCCGAGATCGACGGCAAGCCGACCCGCACCTATTTCCATTGGCTCGCGCTGGCCTATGCGGTAACGCTGCCCGGCCATCCCGCGGTTTCACTGCCCGTCGGCGTCGATCGAAACGGGATGCCATTCGGCCTGCAAATCGTCGGCCCCCGAGGCGGCGACGCCTTCACCCTCTCAGTCGCCGCCGCACTGGAATCCCTGCTCGCCGAGGACCCACGCACATCCCGCCCGGTGCCGGATCTCGCAAAGCTCCGCGCGGCAAGGCCGCTGTCCGAAACACCAGGGTTCATCGGGTTCGAATAAGCGATGGCCAACACTTACGACCTGATTGTGATCGGAGGCGGCCTGGTCGGCGGAGCCATCGCCTGGGGCGCGGCGTCACGAGGCGCATCCGTCGCGGTGCTCGATGAAGGCGACGTCGCCTACCGCGCCGCGCGCGGCAATTTCGGCCTGGTCTGGGTGCAGAGCAAAGGCGCCGGCATGCCACCCTACGCGCACTGGACTCGGCGCTCCGCCGAACTCTGGCCGGCGTTGGCGAGCGCTCTGACCGCCACGACCGGCGTTGACGCCGCGCTCGACCAGCCGGGTGGCTTTGCATTCTGCCTCAGCGACCGGGAATTCGAAGACCGCGCGGCGCTGCTGCGGCGGATGCACAACGAAAGCGGCGACATCGGCACGCGTATGGTGGATCGCGCCGAGGCCCGCGCGATGGTGCCTGGCCTCGGCGACCGCGTGGTCGGCGCATCGTTCTGCCCGATCGATGGTCACGCGAACCCGCTGTATCTGCTGCGCGCCCTGCACGCCGCCCTGCCCGCGCACGGCGGCGCGTGGCTGCCGGCGCGCAAGGTGGACTCCATCGAAGCAGCACCGCCAGCTTCACCGTGCACTGCGGCGCCGAGCGCTTCACCGCGGCAAAACTCGTGATCGCCGCCGGGCTGGGTAGTCGCGCGCTGGCGCCCATGGTGGGCCTGCACATGCCGGTGGACCCGTTACAAGGTCAGATCATCGTCACCGAACGGTTGCGCCCGTTCCTGCATTATCCGACGCATGTGGCGCGGCAGACCGCGGAAGGCTCGGTGATGCTTGGCGACAGCCAGGAGGATGTCGGGTTCGACATCAGCACGAAGGTTGCCGTGCTGAACCGGATCGCCGCCCGCAACGTGGAAATCTTTCCGGCATTGAAGGAGGCAACGATCGTCCGCATGTGGGCGGCGTTGCGCGTGATGTCGCCTGACGGCTTTCCGATCTACGAACAATCCGAACGCTTCCCCGGCGCCTTCGCCGCAACCTGCCACAGCGGCGTGACCCTGGCGGGCGCGCACGCGCTGGCTCTGGCACCGGCCATTCTGGAGGGCGCATTGCCCGACGCCCTGGCGGCGTTTGCCAGCCGGAGGTTTGCCGCCGCGGCCTGAGCTTGCAACCGCAACCGCGTCCCGGCGTTGCGGGATGGAACAACCAGCCAGGGGCCGGACCGATGCGCGACCAGCAACCACAGCCCGATAACAAGGATCCGAACAACGAGAGTGGCCGGATCAGCCGTTCCGGCACGTCGGCCGGTATTTCCGTCGCCAATGAGAGTACGTCGGGCGGGTCGGATCCAATTCCGCCGGGCGGCGATGCCACGCAGCCTCGCAAGGACAAGCAACGCGGGAAGGCATAAGGATGCAGCGGCGTCTGTGCTCTCCGATGACCTCGTCACGGCCGGCGACTGTCACCCGTCATGGCCGGGCTTGTCCCGGCCATCCACGCCTGTCCACCGAACCGACAACGAAGGCGCGGATGGCCGGGACAAGCCCGGCCATGACGGGTGGCCGTCGCCGGCCGTGACGACGTGGCCGTCGCCGGCCGTGACGACGTGGCCGTCGGCGGACGCGACGGGGTGACCGCATGACCCCACGCGAGGGCTGGCACGTCACGAAGCAGAGCGTCGTCGCGTTCATGGAAGATGGCGCACTGAGCAAAGGCGCCGCCATCGCCTTCTACGCCGTCACAGCAATCGGCCCAATCCTGCTCATCATCGTCGCCATCGTCGGGCTCGGCTATGGCGAGGACGCCGCGCGCGGCGCGTTGCTCGACCGCCTGAGCAGTGTCATGGGGGAACAGAGCGCGAGCTTTTTGCAGAGCGCGATCAAGAGTGCGGCAAATCATGGGGCCGGCGTGGCCGCCACCATCATCGGTGTCGTTTCGCTGATCCTGACCGCGACGGGCGTGTTCGGCGAAATCCAAACCGCGCTGAATGCGATCTGGCGCGCCGAGCCGAAAGGCAGCACGCTGCGGCAGTTGGTGCGGACTCGCCTCGTCAGTCTTGGACTTGTTGCCTTGCTCGCACTGGTGTTGATCGTCTCGCTCATGCTCAGCGCGGTCGTGGCCGGCGTGCAAACCGAGTTGAGCCTGCTGATGCCGTTCCCGGCGTTCCTGATCGAGGCAGCGAACTTCCTGCTGTCCTTCATGCTGCTGGCAGCCGTCATCGCCGCGATCTACAAGATCCTGCCGGACCGCGACCTGGACTGGCGCGACGTGACCTGCGGCGCGGTGGTGACCGCGTTGCTGATCACGCTCGGCAAACTGGCGATCGGCTTCTACATCGGCAGCAGCGCCACCATCTCCGGCTATGGCGCCGCCGGCTCCGTCATCGCCGCCCTCTTCTGGATCTACTATTCCGCCCAGATCTTCCTGCTCGGCGCCGAATTCACCCGTGCGTACGCCGAGCGGGGCGCAACAATCAGGCGTTCACCTGGCGGATCAGCGCTGCCCAGCGATCGAGGATCGGCAACACCTGATCGGCTTTCGCGGCCGGCAGGCTGACGCAGGCACGTTCGGCGCCCAGGTCGCGGAAGCGCTTCAGCATGTCGCCGTCTTCCGCACAGCCGAACAGCGTAATCGGGCAGGACTCTTCCGAACGCCCGGCTTCCTTCAGCATCGCGCGGAACTTCGGCACGGTTGTGAACACGTCGTTGCCACCGCCGCCGATCCGGCCTGCGAGCGGAATCCAGCCCTCGCCATAACGCACGGCCCGGCGCGCTGCCTGCGGGAAGGCGCCTCCGACGATGACCGGCGGGTGCGGCTTCTGCACCGGCTTCGGCCAGGCCATCATCTCCGGGAAGTTGACGAACTCGCCGTGATATTCGGCCTTGCTCTTGGTCCAGATCAGCTTCATCGCCTCGATGCGCTCGCGCACCAGCTTGGCGCGCGTGGCAAAGTCAGTGCCGTGATCTTCCATTTCCTCGGCGTTCCAGCCGACGCCGATGCCAAACAGGAAGCGCCCGCCGGAAACCTGGTCGATCGAGGCGACCAGCTTCGCTGTCTGGATGGTGTCGCGCTGGTTCACCAGGCAGACGCCGGTGCCGAGCTTGAGGGTCTTCGTCGCTGCCGCGGCCATCGTCAGCGTCACGAACGGATCCATCGCGTCGTCGTCCTGCTTCGGCAGCTCGCCACCGCTGGAAACGGCGTGCGGCGCGACGTGGGGATGTGCGAATGCTCTGGCGCCCAGAGCAATTCGAACCCGCGCAATTCGAGCGCCTGGCCGAGTTCGCCGGGTGTCATCGAGTAGTCGGTAAGGAACATCGAGGCGCCGAAATGCATGGCTGATCTCCTTCTTTGCCAGAAAACCTCTCCCGCTTCGCGGGAGAGGTCAAGGCGCGCAGCGCCGCGGGTGAGGGTGATCGGGTCGGCACGTTAGCGGGTAGAGCGGGGCGAGCCGAAGCGAAGAGGGGCAGTGTGCCGACCCAATCACCCTCACCCTCGATGCTGGCGCATCTCGACCTCTCCCGCTCCCGCGGGAGAGGTTTATTCTTGCTCGATCCCGAACAGCGGGATCAGCACCAGCACGAAGGCAGTAAACGCAGCGGATACCTCGATCAGGGGCGCCAGATGTCCGCCGAAGACGTGTTCGTAGAGGAATGCGCCGCTGGTGTCCGCCAGCGGGGTCGCCAGGTTGATCACCGACATCAGCGCGGCGAAGGCGAACCCCTCCGCGCGGGGGGGACAGTGCTGCGCTGCCAGAGTCAGGGTCGCGACATTGGCAATCATGCCTGCCACGCCGGTGACGAAATAAACTACCACCGCGCTGATCGGACCGACCATGAACAGGTAGCTCAGCGTTCCCAAGGCGCCCAGCACGATCGACAATTGCAGCAACGGGCGAGTGCGCATGCCGGCCAACATCCAGCGGTACACCAGGCCGCCCGCCACCCATCCCGCGGCACTCACCGCCGACAACGCGCCGATGAAACCTTGCGAGAAATGCAGCCGGTCGGTCATGTGAAAATACGGCGGGGTACCAAATCCGGGGCTGTAGTAATAGCAGAACAGGAACACCGCGATCAGCCACAAGGTGCGTGAGCGGAACGTGTTCAGCAGCCCGTCCAGCCGCCGGCCCAGTTCCGCTCGGTCGATGCTGGCGCGCGCTTCGGTTACCAGTTTGAGGCTGAGCAAGACCGCGAGCGGCGCGACCATCGCGATTGCCGCCGCAACATGCAGCGCACCCGCGGGCGAGAACGTCTCGATCAGTGCGCCGCCAACCACCGAGGTGATCGCCACCGCGCCGTTGAACCACAGCCATTGCTGGTTGACGAAGGCGCTGCTGGCATTGTGGCGCTGGCCGTTTTCCACCAGCAACGCACCGCACAATGTGCTGGATACCGCCATGGCGATCGAGGTGAACAGCAGCGCCAGCACGATCGGGTCCGGCTTGACGACCTGGGTCACCCAGGCGAAGGCGAGCGTCGCCGCGAGGTTCGACAGCAACAGGTAGCTGCGCCGCCTATAGCCGAACAGCGGCAGGAAATCCGAGATCAGGCCATAGATCGGCTTCACCACCCAGGGCAGGTCGAGTACCGCGAGCGACGTCGCTATCTGCAATGCGGTCCAGTCGTCCTGAGTTCTTGAGAAAATAGGTCAACGGCTGCCAAACGATACCGGCCTTGGCCTGGCCGATACCCTCGACAGTGTACACGACGGCGAAGAACAGCATCAGCCGGCGGACGCTGTCGGAACTCGGAGCGGATGGGCATGCTGCGGAGGATTGTGGGGGTTGGGCGCGTTGCACTCAAGCCGGGGCTCTGACAGGCTGGCCGCGACGACAGCGGAGCAGCTATGACCTGGCGGATTGGCATCGATATCGGCGGCACGTTCACGGATGTGGCGATGGTCGAGGTCGATACCGGCCGCATCGAGATTGCCAAGGTGCTGACGACGCCTCGCGATTTCGGCCAGGGCGTGATCGACGGCATCGGCCAGGGGCTGGCCTTGCATGCGATCGACCCGGCCACGGTGACGTTCCTGTCGCACGCCACCACCGTGGTGACCAACGCACTACTGGAGAAGAAGGGAGCGCGCGCCGCTTTCGTCGCCACGCGCGGGTTTCGCGATATCCTGGAATTGCGGCGGTCGTCGCGGCCGGACCTGTATGACCTGTTCCAGGATGCGCCTGCGGTGCTGGTGCCGCGCCGTCACCGCTTCGAGATCGCCGAACGGATCGACGCGCAGGGCGCGGTTGTGACGCCACTCGAGGACGCGGAATTGCCGGGGTTGATCGAGGCGATCCGCGCCGCGGGCGTTGAAACCGTCGCCGTGTCGCTGCTGTTTTCGTTCCTCAACGACGTCCACGAGCGCCGCATCGGTGCGGCGTTGCGCGCGGCGTTGCCTGACGTAGCGGTGTATCTGTCCTGCGAGGTGCTGCCGGAAATCCGCGAATTCGAACGCGCCAGCACCACCGCGGTGTGCGCCTATGTCGGGCCGCTGCTTCGATCCTATCTTTCGCGGCTGCAAGATGCGGCGTCGGGGCTGGGGTTGCCGGCACTGCATGTGATGGGCTCGTCGGGCGGCGTGTTCGATATCGCCGAGGCGTTACGGCTGCCCGCCGCCGTGGTGGAGTCCGGCCCGGCTGCCGGAGTCATTGCAGCGTCGATTGCGGGGCGGCAGCTTGAACGTCCGAATTTGATCTCGTTCGACATGGGCGGCACCACGGCAAAAGCCAGCGTCATCGTCGAGGGAGAAATCGCGGTCACCGCGGAATACGAAGTCGGCGGCGCGGCAAATGCGAAACGCTGGATGCACGGCACCGGCCATCCGATCCGTGTGCCGGTGATCGACCTGGCCGAGGTCAGCGCGGGTGGCGGCTCAATCGCCTGGATCGACCCGGGCGGCGCGTTGAAAGTCGGGCCGCACAGTGCGGGCGCCGATCCGGGACCGGCCGCGTACGGCGCCGGCGGCACGCGTCCGACGGTGACCGACGCCGACGTGGTGCTGGGCTGGCTGGATCGCGACGCTCTGCTGGGCGGCGCGTTGCGCATCGACCTTGCGGCGGCGGAACGCGCGATCGCCGATGCGGTGGGCTCGCCGCTGGGTCTTTCGGTGGCGGAGGCGGCGGCGCGCATCGTCGAAGTGGTGAACGCCAACATGGCGCAGGCGCTGCGCATCGTGTCGGTGGAGCGCGGCCACGACCCGCAGGAATTCAGCCTGATCGCGTTCGGTGGCGCGGGGCCGGTGCACGCCGCCGCGCTGGCAGAGGAGTTGCAAATTCCCGAGGTGATCGTTCCGCCGGCGCCGGGGGCATTTTCCGCGCTCGGGTTGGTGGCGAGCGATCTCCGGCGCGACTACTCGCGGACCTTGTATGCGAACCTTGCGGATGTCGATCCGGCCCGGGTGGAAGCGGCGATTGCGGCGATGGAGACGGAGGCCGTGGCGATGCTGGATGCGGCTGGTGTGCCAGAGGAGCGTCGCGCCGTGCTGCGCCAGGCGGACGTGCGCTACCGGCGGCAGGCGTATGAACTAACCGTTCCGTTCATCGAGGGCCGCATTGACAGGTTAGTAACCGACGCGCTGGCGGAGGCCTTTCACGTCCGGCACGCCCAGACCTACGGCCACGCCAATCGGGCGGAGGCGGTGCAGCTTGTGAATTTGCGCGTCACGGCGCTGGGCCGGTTGCCCGCGCTGACGCTGGCGCAGCGCGCCGATCCGGACAGCGCACGCGTGCGCGAACGCGACGTATGGTTCGCGGGGCGAGGGTTTGTCGCGACGCCGGTGCATTGGCGGCTGGGGCTGGTGCCGGGCACTCTGCTGACCGGGCCGGCGATTATCGAGGCGCTGAACTCAACGACCGTCGTGCCGCCCGGCTGGCAGGCTCGGGTGGACGAATTCGGCTGCATCCGGTTGGCACGCACATGAAAGTCAAATTCACCACAAAGACACAAAGGCACGAAGTTCATACTATCTTCGTGCCTTTGTGTCTTTGTGGTAAATCTACTTTCTACCGACAGGCACAGAGTAACATGACAACTCTCCGCACCGATCCCGCCCGCTTCGAAGTGGTGAAGAACGCGCTCTATGCCGCGGCCGAGGAGATGAAGATCGTCCTGGCGAAGACCGCGTATCTCTCCGCTGCTGAAGGTTGCCGGAGACTATTCCTGCGGCATCTTCGACACGGTGGGCAACATGGTGGCGCAAGGACCGGACCTGCCGATCCATCTCGGCTCGATGCCGGACGCGGTGCGCGCCATCGTGCGGGCGTTTCCCGATGTCTCGCCCGGCGACGTGTTCATTCACAATGACCCTTACCAGGGCGGTTCGCATCTGCCCGACGTCAACGTCGTAGCTCCCGCGTTCCACAACGGCACATTGCTCGGCTTCGGATGCGTGCGTGCGCACTGGCCCGACATCGGCAGCGCCACGCCGGGCAGCTATGGCGCCGTCACCGAAATCTACGGCGAGGGCCTGCGGCTGCCGCCGATCCGCCTGTATCGCGACGGCAAGCCGGATCCGGCGATCGAGGCGATCATCTTCGCCAATGTGCGCACGCCGACCGAGCGCCTCGGCGACCTGCGCGCGCAGGTGGCGGCGAATTGGCGCGCGGCGCAACGGCTTTCCGAACTGGCGGCGAAATACGGCACCGACACGTTACTGCAAATCATGCAGGAGGTGCTGGACTATTCCGAAACCATGATGCGCGCGGCGTTGCGCGCTCTGCCCGATGGCGAGGCCGAATTCACCGATATCTTCGATGGGGACGGCGTCATCGCCGACGGCGAAACCGAGGACGCAACCTTCACCGTCAAGCTGCGTGTCTCCAAGCGTGGCGATACGATCATGGCGGATTTCACCGGGTCCGATCCCGCCGTTGCCGGGCCGATGAACGCTCCGCTGACGGTGACCGCCTCCGGCGTGTATTGCGCGTTGAAGATGATCGCCGATTCGAAAAGCCTGATCCCGCCGAATTCCGGCTGCTGGCGGCCGGTGACCGTCACTGCGCCGCTGGGCAGCGTGGTGAACGCGCAGCATCCGTCGCCGGTGGTGTATGCCAATCACGAAATGTCGCATCGCATTGCCGACATGGTGATGGCGGCGATGTTTGCGATCACGCCCGCCACGGTGATGGCGGCGTCGCAGGGCACCTCGGCGGTGATCACGTTTGGCGGCACCGACTATCGCTCTGGCGAACGCTTCGTCAGTTATGAATCTGTGAAGGGCGGTTTCGGCGCGCGCCCGGGCAAGGACGGCATCAACGCGGTCGCCAGCACCGTCTCCAACATGAGCAATACGCCGATCGAAATCATTGAAATGAGCTTTCCGCTGCGTGTGGAAGAATACGCGCTGGTGCCCGATAGCGGTGGCGCGGGACAATTCCGCGGTGGGCTGGGTGTGCGGCGGGTGTGGCGCGTGCTGGAACACGACGCCCATGCGGCAGTGTGCTGCGAGCGCACCGTTACGCCGCCGTTCGGCCTGGCCGGCGGACACGCCGGCGGCGCGGCGCGATTGACGCTGATCCCGCCTTTGGGAAACGCCCGCCGCCTGACCAGCAAGGGCGGATTCGTTGCGCCAACCGGTTCATTGGTGGTGGTGGAGGCGCCCGGTTCGGGAGGTTACGGACCGCCCGCCGCACGCGACGCCGACGCTCTGGCCGAAGACCTGCTGGACGGCTACGTTAGCGCCGCCGCCGCGCGCCGGGAGTATGGTTCCGGCGCCGCCTGATCTGCAACAAAGGGGAAAATGTCATGTCCGAATCACTGCCGGTCGTCGCCCAGAAGGGCTCCTACAAAATCGACGTCGAAGCCGGCAAGTCGTACTGGTGGTGCGCCTGCGGCAAGAGCGGCAAGCAGCCGTTCTGCGATGGCTCGCACAAGGGCAGCGGGTTCGCCCCGATGGAATTCAAGGCGGAAGAGACGGCCACTGTGAGCTTCTGCGGCTGCAAGCATTCCGGCAAGCAGCCGCGCTGCGACGGGACGCACCGCAGCCTGGCGTGATGGGGAGGAGGATGGCCGCCCCGACAGGCGGCTATCTGCCTTTTGACGGTGGTCATGCCGATGGTGCGGTGGTCGGCTAGCCTGGACTACATCGTGCCTAGACCCATCGTGCCAAGCGGCAGCGCATAGTTCCGTGCTGGACAAATTGAGGCGCGCGAAGACGCTGTACATGCCTACGTCTCTCTCGAGATTTTGGCCCCACATGCCGTTATCCGTCGCTGGAACCAGCCTTGTTAGGCAGACCATCGGTCTTGCGGCAAGATTGGCAAGACTTGCTATAGAACAACATCGCGGCACCAGAAGGAGACACGGCGAATGAGCCAAGACGCGCAAGACGACGAGGACATCGCCGCTCCTGATTCAGAGATATCCAGCTTCGGGACCTGGGTTCGAGACAACAGGATCAAACAGTCCATGTCCATCTCCGAATTAGCAAAATCAGCAGGGATTGCGGTCGCTACTCTTCATGGCATTGAAAATGGTAAGTTCCAAAATCCACAAGCCGCGACGAAAAGCAAGCTGACGGCGGCACTCAAATTGACGACGCCGCCGCCCGATAAACCATCACCGATCGCAGGCATTGGTCCTTTAGAGGACTTCTATCCTCATGATAAGACGGACTGGCCCAAGTGTTCCGGCGTATATGTGCTCTACGATAAGAATGAGCGACCAGTTTACGTTGGGCAATCGTCCAATATCTCAATTCGATTAAGCCACCATTTTGGTATGTTTTGGTTCAAACATCCGATCGTCGCGAAGGGGTCGTTCGTAGAGGTGAAGGACGCAACGCTCCGTAAGCAGCTTGAATCCGCCTTGATCAGATTCATGAAGAAAAGCTTGGTTATCAACGTACAGGGTGTCAAGTCGAGTGCTTGAGAATCGTTGGGATCGCCCAAAGATATACAGGCATGCTGGCAACACCCTTCCCGGTCCCGGGCTTTGATGGCACTCTTCCAGCATACAGATGGGGAACCGCCATGAAAATCGATGACGTCTCGCTGACGATCTTCACCTGGGACAACATCCCGGCGACGAACTACCACACCGGCACGGCCACTGTCGGCGACAGCAATCTCGGGCTGTTGCGGATCCATACCGATGCCGGGCTGGAGGGCCACGCGTTCCTCGGCTCGGCCACCAATCCGGCATCAATGGACGGGGCGCAACTGATCCGTTCGCTGAAGCCGATGCTAATGGGCCGGGACCCGCTGGAACGTGAGCATATCCATGGCGGCATGCGGCTGATCAACCGCGCGGTCAGCTATCGCACGATCGGCGCGGTGGACACCGCGTTGTGGGACCTGGCGGGCAAGATCGGCGGCTTGCCGGTGCATGCGCTGATGGGGACGTATCGCAAGTCCATCCTCGGTTATGCGAGTTCCCAGGTGCTGCCCGATATTGCCGCGTATGTGGACCAGGCGCAGACCTTCAAGGCGAACGGCTGGAAGGCCTACAAGATCCATCCGCCGCGCGATCCCGACACCGACATCAAGGTGTGCACCGCGGTGCGCAAGGCGGTGGGCGACGACTATCGGATCATGCTGGATTCGACCTGGGCCTACACCTACACGGACGCGCTGCGGGTCGGCCGCGCGATCGAGGAGATGAACTATTACTGGTACGAAGATCCGCTCGCCGACGAGGACATCTACAACTACGTCAAGTTGCGCAAGAAGCTGGACATTCCCATCATGGCGACGGAGTTTCCCGCCGGCGGGCTGGATACCTATCCGATCTGGCTGACAGAGAAGGCCACCGACTATTTGCGCGGCGATATTCCGAACAAGGGCGGTCTCACGACGATGCTGAAGACCGCGCATCTGGCCGAGGCGTTCGGGCTGCGCTACGAAGTGCATCACTCCGGCAATTCGCTGAACAACCTGGCGAACCTGCATCTGTGCATGGCACTGCGCAACACCACGATGTGGGAAGTGCTGCTGCCGGATGGGGCGCATAAGTACGGCATGGCGAAGGAACTGGAGATCGACAAGGACGGGCTGATGCACGCTCCGACCGCGCCCGGGCTGGGCGGGGAGATCGATTTCGCGCTGATCGAGAGGAAGACCGAGGCGGTGCTGCGCTAACGGATGGCGGGGAGCAGGCGGCGCGGAACCGCGCCGCTACGCCGCCGCGGCGACCGCCTTGCCGCCCGACAATCGCCAGATCCGGTCGAGCTTCTCCACCCCCGTCAGGCGGTGGGCGATGAGCAATAGCGTGCGGCCCTCGGCGGCCTCGTTCAAAGTGGCGAGGAAGGCGCGCTCGGTTTCGGCGTCGAGGCCGGCGCAGGGCTCGTCCAGCACCAGAATGGGCGCCTCCGACAGCAGCGTGCGGGCGAGCGCCAGGCGGCGTCCCTGGCCGCCGGAGAACTGTGTGCCGCCCTCGCCAACCCACAAATCCAGGCGGTCCGGCAGGGCGCGCACCACGTCGCCGATACGGGCGGCGTCCAGGGCCTGCCACAGCGCCTGATCGTCCGCGTCCGGACGCGCGAGCAGTAGGTTGGCGCGGATGGTGTCGTCGAACAGGTGGGTAGCCTGGCTGAGCCAGGCAAACCGCGCGTGCACTTCGGCCGCGGTCAGCGACGCCAGGTCGACGCCGCCCAACCGCACGCAACCCTGCTGCGGCGCCACGACCTTCAGGGCCATGGCGGCGAGGGTGGATTTGCCGGCGCCGGACGGGCCCAGCACGGCGACCCGGGTGGCTTCCGGGATTTCCAGGGTGAGGCCATCGAACACCGGGGCGCGGTCGGCTCCCCAGCGGAAATGGATGCCCTCGAAGCGCAGGGTGAAGCGCTCGGGGATCGGAGCCGGGTTGGGCGGGTCGGGCACGGCGACGGGCGCCTCGGCGGCTTCCAGCACGCGGCGGGCGGCGGCGGTGGCATGGCCGGCGAGCGCTCCGGCGCGGGGCAGTCCGCCCACCGCTTCGAACGAAGCGGTGACCAGGAAAGCGGCGGCGATCGCTCCGACCGGGTTGGTGCCGGCGGCCAGCAACACGGCGAAGATCGCGGCCTGGCTGCAGAGGAACGCTCCGGCGCCGGCCAGCGCGGTGCGGCGGGCGAGGTCGTGCTGGGCGGAGAGCAAGGCGGCCTCGCGGGCCTGGACGGCGGCGATCATGCGGCCCTCGGCGCCGAAGGCGCGGACCTCGCGCAGGCCGGTGAGCGCGTCGAGCGCGGCGATGCGCAGCGCGCCGGAGGTCGCGGCGAGGCGGCCGCCGGATTCCGTTGCGGCGCGAGCGGCGAGCCAGGGCAGTAGCAGCGCGGCCAGGGCGAACAGTGCGGTGACCGCGACGGCGAGGCCGGGGGCATGGCGGCCGATCACGATCAGCAGCACCGGCAACAGCAGCACCGCGCCGGCGAGAGGGATCAGGATGCGCAAATAGAGGCCATCCAGCGCCTCGACGTCGCCGACGAGGCGCGCCAGGACGTCGCCGGCGTGACGGAAGCCCAGGCCGCCGGCGGCGGTGCGGGCGAGGTGGCGGAAGAACCAGACGCGCAGGTCGGCGAGGGCTCGGAACGTCGCGGCGTGGGTGACCAGGCGTTCCAGGTAGCGCAGCACAACGCGGCCGCCGCCGAGGCCACGCAGGGCGACGGGGGCAACCAGGGCTCCGGCTGCGGCCGCGGTGGCGATCATCGTGCCGGATGCGGCCATCAGGGCAACGCCGCAAGCCAGGGCGGCGAGCGAGATGACGAGGCCGGCGGCGAGCCAAGCGGCCCGGCCGCGCCAGAGCGCGAGGATGCGGAGGAGGTCCATGCGGGGGTTTCTTTACCTCGGGTCGGGCGGATGCAAGAGGGTGGGGTTTGGGGCTTGAGGCAACGTGACCTGTTGCGGGTCACGCCGAAGGCGCCGACGCCGGTCGGTAATATTCGGCGACATGTGGTCCGGAGGCAGTACCCTGAACGCCAAGTCGATATATTTTGTCCGGATATTATCCGGACGCTATTGCACGGACAATGTCCGTATGCCATAAAATGACGGCCGGGCCTTCCGGTTATTTGGGTAAGGCGGCCCGCGGGCCGCACGAGGGGGTTCATTAAATGGCCGTTGTTCGTGAGCGGGAAGCCAAGGCTGAGCGGTTGGAGGTCAGGCTGACGCCCGCCACCAAGTCTCTGCTGAGCCACGCGGCCCAACTCAAGCACACGACACTAACAGATTTCCTGGTCTCCAGCGCGGTCAGGGCGGCGGAAGATGCCCTGGTTTCGCCGCGAGTCTTTGAAGTCAACTCAGAGAAGGGTTGGAACACCCTGATGGAATTGCTGGATGGACCGAACGCAATTCCCGCCGATGCGGAGTTGGTTGCCCTGCTGAAGCCCAAAAGGTGAAAGATGAATAATGCCCGAGGCCATTTCAGAAGAGATTGTACCACTCAACGCACGGCACGATATTTCGACGTTTTCATGTGGACGGCCGGCGTTGGACGCTTGGCTGCGTACCCGTGCACTGCGCAACCAGGACAGCGGCAACTCGCGCACGTTTGTGCTTGTCGAGAGCGCTCGGGTTATTGGGTTTTACGCTCTTACCACAGCTTCGGCGGCGCGCGTCGGCCTGCCTGGAGCCATGCGGCGCAACGCTCCAGACCCGGTACCGCTGTTGCTGCTGGGGCAGCTAGCGATTGATACGGGCCGTGGGCTCGGCGAATTGTTGCTGCGCGACGCTATGCTGCGCGTTGCAAACCTCTGGCAGCATGTCGGATTTCGCGCGATGGCAGCGCATCCATTGGACGACGATGCGGCGCAGTTTTATCGACGGTTCGGCTTCACGTTGGTGCCGGATACGCAGCCGGCGCTGATGCTGTTGCCGATGCAAAAACTGTTGGAAGCCATCAGGGTAGCGCGAGAGTAGTTTCGCGGGGCGCGATGCCGGTTGGAGGTTGTGCCCAATACCGGGTGCTGGCCACACCACGCGAGGGCCAGAGGTCGAGCACTATGAAAAAGCCATTGCCGAATCTGACCAGCGACACGAACGCTGAGGAATTTGTCGCCAACTCCGACCTGACCGAATACGACCTGTCGGGACTGCGGATGGTGCGCTTTGAGTTTCAGCCAAAGAGCGAGCGCTTCAATATGCGCTTGCCGCGCCCGCTGCTCGATGCCGTGAAGGCCTCGGCCGCCAAGGCGGGGGTGCCGTATCAGCGCTTCATCCGGCAGGCGCTCGAAACGGCCAGGCAGCCGCGCAAGATGTCATGACGGCGTGCGGCGGCCTGGCCCGTGGCGGTTGCGCCTGGAGGGCTGCTTGACTCAGACGGGGTGTTGCCAGACGACGGCATGTGCGGCCTGTGTTGGGGATCGGATCGCAAGGCGCCCGCGGCGTTCGACGCTTCGTTTCCTATGGAGGTTCGCTGTGCAGACCGAACCGGACGAACAGGAAAAGTCATATGACGCAGATTGCATGGCACGCCGATCCGCTTGTCTGGGGCCACGGGCCTCGCGTGTTCGAGCCGTTCCTTGAACCGACCTGCCCATTTTCCGTCCGGGCGTTCGGCAAACTCGACGAACTGCTCGCGCATGCGGGTGAAGACCGGATCACCATCAAGATCCGTCTGCAGTCGCAGCCCTGGCACATGTACTCGGGCGTGATCGTGCGCTGCATCCTGGCTGCCTCCACACTGCAAGGCGGCAAGGCAGCGGCGAAGGCGGTCATGGCCGCGGTGGCCGCACACCGTGAGGAATTCGAGTTCGAGCGGCATTGCCGCGGCCCGAATATGAACGCCACGCCGAATGACATCATCGCACGGATTGAAGATTACAGTGGCGTGAAGCTTGCCGAGGCCTTCGCGATCCCCGACCTCGACCGCGAGGTCAAGTGGCACTGCAAATATGCTCGCCAGAACGGTATCCATGTGTCGCCGACGTTCATGATCGACGGTCTGGTGGAGGCCGGCATGAGCAGTGGGGACTCGGTTGCCGAGTGGACGTCGCGGCTGGTGAGGAACTGAACGAGATTGCAGCGGCCGGCGCGGCTGACAGGGTCCATCCGCCTCCGAAGTTTCGAGCCCAACTCTGTCATTGCGAGCGAAGCGAAGCAAACTCCCGCCTGGGATTCCACCGCAAATCACTTTATGCCGCCAATCCATCATTTGCAGTCTTCCGGCGTGTAACGTCTGCTAGGCTCACGAGACCACCACATAAGCAGCGCCCGGCTGGAACCCCGGCAGGGCGAATTCGAGGGGGAGTGCAGGTGCCATGCGGCCAGGTCCGCTGCGCGAGGTCGGACGATCGCCAACGCGGACCGCCAGGGGCATCGGTCGGCGCCGGCTGATCCAGGCGCTTCCCGCCGCGGCAATGCTGGCCGCTGCGCCGCGCGCGCGGGCTGCGACCTCCGGCGCGGCCCTGGTGGTGGCGTGCGACACCACGCTCGGGCCGGTGATGCGAGCGGCGGCGACCGCCTATGCCAACGCGACGGGTGCGCAGGTTTTCGTGTTCCCCACAGCGGCGGGGCTCATCCTGCCGCAGCTTGAACGCAATGTGCAGAACGATATCGTCGTCACCCAGGCCGCCACGATGGATGCGGCCGTGCAAAGCGGTGTCGTCGCGGATGGCGCGGCACGCGGGGCGTGGCACAATCGGCTGGTCATCGCCGCGAAGCACGGGACGCCGTACAGATCCGGCGACCCGATCGCAGCCGCGGATCCCTCGCCAGGATCGGACATGGATGGACCTGTCATCCTGACTCGGCTGGGCCTGCTGTCGGCGGCGACGATCGGCGTCATCGACACCGATGCGGTCGCCGCGCTCGTGCTCGCCGGCACCGCCCACGCCGGATTGATGCACATGACCGACTTGCGCGCGCATCCGGAGCTGGAGGTCATCTCCGAGGTATCCGAAGACGTCGAACCGGCGTTCGTCTACGCCGCCGCGGTCACCAAACTCTCCCGCCGGCCCAACCCCTCGGATTTCGTCGAATTCCTCACGACGTCGCAAGGCACAACATTGCTCGCGGCAAACGGGCTGGAGACAAGGTCATCGTGAGCGAACCAGCACCGCAGCAGCATGTGCAGACCCACGCCATTGCGGTGCGCATCACCCATTGGCTGATCGCACTCTCGATGTTGATCATGATCGGCAGTGGCTGGCGCATCTATAACGCAAGCCCGATCTTCGGCTTCACCTTCCCCGATTGGGCGGTCATCGGCGGTGACGTCGAGGCCGCGCTGGCCCGCCACAACGACCCAGGCGTCGCCAGCGCCATCGCCTGGCACTTCGCCGCCATGTGGGTGCTGTTTCTAAGCTACGTGCTTTACCTGCTGTGGGGCGTGCTGTCCGGCCACTTCTGGCGCGACTTCCTGCCGGTGGGACCCAAGTCGTTCCTGCGCGACTTCTTCGCGGCGGCGCGCTTCAAGCTGGAACACCATCTCGGGGAATACAACGCCGTGCAGCGCGTCTTCTACTGGGGCGCGCTGGGCCTGATCGCGCTGATGCTGGTGTCAGGAATTGCCATTTGGAAGCCGGTGCAGACCTACCCGTTGGAGCTGCTGTTCGGCGGCTTCCAGGGCGCGCGCATCGTGCATTTCCTCGGCATGAGCGCGATCGTGGCGTTCCTGCTGGTGCATGTCGCGCTCGTCATCCTGGTGCCGCGAACCTTCGTCGCCATGGTCATCGGTCGCGCCGAGGAGCCAGAGCGCCGCGTTGATCCGGAGGACTTCCTATGACCCTCGACCGGCGGCACCTGCTGCGCGGCGGCGCGTCGCTTGGTGCGCTGACCCTGCTGACCGGCTGCGACCTGAGCGATTCGGACGCCGTACAGAGCCTGCTGGCGAAGTTCTCGGCGTGGAACGACCGCGTTCAGGCCGCGCTGTTCAGTGGCACACGTCTGGCGCCGGAATTCCCCGAGGCGATGGCGGTGAAGGATTTCCGCTACAACGCCTGGTATGGGCCCGAACAGGCCCCGGACCTCAAGCCGGCCGACTATCGCTTGCGGCTCTCCGGCCTGATCGCCAACAAGAAGCCGTGGACGGTGGAGCAACTCTACGCGTTGCCGCAGGTCAGCCAGGTGACGCGGCATGTCTGCGTCGAAGGCTGGAGCATGATCGGCAAGTGGAGCGGCACGCCGCTGAAGACGTTCCTTGAAAAAATTGGGGCCGACACCACCGCGAAATATGTCGGATTCGAATGTGCCGACGGCTACTATGAAGGCATGGACATGCCGACCGCGCTGCATCCGCAGACGATCATGGCCTTCCGCCTGTCGGACGAGATCTTGCCGCGCAAATACGGCTACCCGTTCAAGATCCGCGTGCCGACCAAGCTGGGTTTCAAGAACCCGAAATTCGTCACCACGATCTACGTCACCAACGAACGGCCGCACGGCTTCTGGACCGATCGCGGCTATAACTGGTTCAGCGGGATCTGAGAGCATGCGACACGTGGGAAAATGCGCCATTGCGGTGATGGCGAAGGCGCCGCGACCGAACCATGTGAAGACGCGCCTGGTGCCGCCGCTGACGCCGCACGAGGCCGCGTCGCTCAACGCATGCTTCCTGCGTGACATCACCGAGAACATCCGCGAGGCAGCACGGGCAGTGCCGATCGCCGGCTTCGTCGCCTATGCACCGCAAGGCGGCGAGGCGCTGTTCGACGGCATGCTCGCCCCCGGCACCGAATTGGTGTTAGCCGATGGCTCGATAGCTACGCCGTCGGGCGTCGATGGCTTCGGCCGGTCATTGCTGCACGCGGCGACATCGTTGCTGGCACAGGGCTATGGCGCAGCATGTCTGGTGAACTCCGACAGCCCGACGCTGCCAACCGCAATTTTACAAGCCGCGGCGGAGGCGCTGGCGCGGCCCGGCGACCGCATGGTGCTGGGTGGCGCAGAGGACGGCGGCTATTATCTGGTCGGTCTCAAGCAGCCACACGCCGCGCTGTTCCAGGGCGTCGCCTGGAGCACGGACCAGGTCGCGGCGCAGACGCTGGCGCAAGCGTCCCGCCTCGGACTGGAGATCGTCACGTTACCGCAGTGGTTCGATGTCGATGACGCGGCATCGCTGTCGCGGTTGCTCGATGACCTGACGACGCCACCCGTCGATGGCCCGACACCCTACGCGGCATCTGCGACACGAGCGTGGCTTGCGCAGGTGGGGGTGGAAGACCGGCTCGGCCGCGCCTCCGATGTTTTCGTCGCTACGATGGCTCGCGCGTCGAAGCCAATGGCGGTCGGGGACAGGGAATAGCGCGTGCTTCACGAATCCATCGCCGCGACATCGATCCGCGTCGCAACATTGACCGTGCAGGGCAGGGGGGATTCCAACGCGCGGATACTCACCGCGATCGGCGCCGCCCTCGTGATTCTCATTGCGCTGGGCCTGTGCGTCCTGGTGCGGGAAACCCCGTCACTCGATAGCGACACGCGCTCTCGTTTGTTCGTTGCTACCGAGTGTTTCGCAGGTCTGCTTTGGCTCGCCGCCATCCCGCTAGTGCGTCGCGCAAACCTCCCGCGCCACACGCTGTGGATCGTGCTGACCGTGGCCGTGACGATGCGCGTTCTGACCTTTGCGGCGCCGCCTCTGTTGTCCTCCGATATGTATCGCTACGTCTGGGACGGCCGCGTGCAATTGGCCGGCATCAATCCGTATCGCTACCTGCCGGATGCGCCGGAACTCGCCTTCCTGCGCGACGACGCTGTGTTTCCCAATATCAATCGCGCCGATTACGCCCCGACCATCTATCCTCCGGCCGCGGAGGCCTTGTTCGCATTGGCCGCCGTGATCGCCCCCGGCATCTACGGCATGAAAGCGATGATGACCGCCTTCGATGTGCTGGCGATTTGCGCTTTGCTGCGTCTGTTGCGGCTTGCCGGGCGAGATCGCGCCGAGGTGCTGATCTATGCATGGCTGCCCCTGCCGATATGGGAATTCGCGGGCAACGCGCACGTTGATGCCGCCGCATCCGGCCTCCTGGCGCTCGCGTTGGTGCTCTCTGCGTATGGCCGTCCGGTGCGCACCGGCATCGTGCTCGCCGCCGCGGCACTAACGAAGTTTCTGCCCGTTGTAGTCTTGCCCGCATTCTGGCGACCGCGCGACTGGCGGTTGTTGCTGGCCTTCGGATTGTCCATTGCCGTGTTCTACGTACCCTACATCGGCATTGGTTGGCGCGTGTTTGGATTCCTCGGCGGCTATCTCCACGAGGAACATATCGTCCACGGTGGAGGCATCTTCCTGTTGCAAACACTTGACCGTGTGCTGCCCTTGCCACGATGGGCTGCCGCCGCTTACGGGGCGGTCCTGCTCGCTGTACTGGCAGCGCTTGCCGCGCGCTTCGTCTTCGTCACGCGTCTGCCGGACATCCCAGGTTTGCGCGCCGTGTTACAGGCACGCCACGCCGCTGTCCTCGGCGCGCTGTTGTTGGTGGCCCTGTCACCACAATATCCGTGGTATTTCGCCTGGCTGGCGCCGTTCGCCTGCCTGGCATCGCTTGTCAGCGTCTATTGGTTGCTGATCGCCGCGCCGTTGCTCATGCTCGGCCCACGCGAGCACCTGCTGATCCCGGCGGCAGTCTACATCCCCGCCGCTGTCCTCGCCCTATTCGATTTTCGCCGCCTCCAGCCAAGGAGCAACTGATGTCCGCCACCACGCTGAAGGATCCACGACGCTATTTCGAAGCCGTCGCGCAGCGCGATGCCGAGGCCCTGACGCCGCCGGTGTGCCTCTATCTGGAAGTGACCAACCGCTGCAATCTGCTCTGCGAAACCTGCCCGCGCACGTTCGAGGAACTGGAAGCGCCGGCGGACATGAGTTGGGAGCTGTTCACCAAGATCGTCGATCAGGTCCCAGACATCGCTCGCGTCGTGCTGCACGGGGTTGGCGAGCCGATGCTGGTGAAATCGCTGCCGCGTATGATTCGCTATTTGAAGGACCGCAACGTCTACGTCCTCTTCAACACCAACGGCACTCTGCTCTCGGCCAAGAAACACCGCGAACTGATCGACACCGGACTCGATGAGTTGCGGGTTTCGCTGGATGCGGCCGACGCGAAGACATTCCTCGCCGTGCGGGGCAAGAACTTCTTCAACCGCATCGTGCGCAACGTGCAGGAGTTCACCACGCTGCAACGCGAACTCGGCGTCGCCGCGCCACGCGTGTCGCTGTGGCTGACCGGGTTGCAGGAAACGGTCGATCAGCTTCCGGCCTTCGTGCGCCTCGCCATACCATGGGCGTGCGCGAAGTCTATTTGCAGCGTCTGGTGTTCGACGAAACCGGTTATGGCATGGCGCGTCCCGAATCGTCGCTGTTCGAAAGCGTGCGCGAGCGTGAGGCGGCGGCGATCGAGGCAGCACAACGGATCGCCGGAGACCTCGGCATCAGGCTCGATGCGTCGGGCGCCACCGAACCCGGGCTGAGCCTGCAACGCCAAACGCAATCGCAGCCCTGGTCCACCTGCCGGCGCCCGTGGTCGCTGATGTATTTCACCGCGCACGGCCGTGCGCTGCCCTGCTGCATCGCGCCGTTCTCCGCACGCGGCTACGAGACCTACACGCTCGGCGACGCCACGCAGCAGACCCTGCGGGAGATCTGGAACGGCGCGGCCTACAAAGACTTTCGCAGCACGCTGCTGGGCGATGCCCCACCCAAGCCATGTCAGAACTGCGGCCTGCGATGGAGCCTCTGACCAAACAAACCCGCGCCGAAAGTAGCCCCTCTCGCAACGCACCATCTAACCTCTCCCGCGAAGCGGGAGAGGTCGAGACGCGAAGCGGCGAGGGTGTGGGTGATCGGGCCGGCACACTACGCTCTACCTGCTTACGTGCCGACCCGAGCACCCTCACCCTCGGTACTTCGCACCATCGACCTCTCCCGCTCCCGCGGGAGAGGTTTCCTGCGCCCGTCGCCGCTATCATCCCTACCCTCAACGAAGCCGAAACCATCGCCGCCGTCATCGCGTCGCTCCCGCGTGACGTCATCCACGAAACGATCGTCGCCGACAGCGGCAGCCGTGACGGCACCCCGGCCATCGCGCAAACCGCCGGCGCCCGCGTCGTCTCGCTCACCGAACGAGGCTACGGCCGCGCCTGTGCCGCCGGTGCCGCGGCCGCCAGCCCCGAATGCGGCATCATCCTGTTCCTCGACGGCGATGGCGCCGACCGCGCCGACCTCGCCGGCTTACTCATCCAACCGATCCTCGACGGCACCCACGACTTCGTCATCGGCTCCCGTGTGCGCGGCGAGCGCGAGCCCGGCTCGATGAGTTGGCATCAGGTGTTGGCCGGACGCCTCGCCGGAGCGATCATGTCGTTGCTCTACGACGTACGCTACACCGACATGTGCGCCTTCCGCGCCATCCGGCGTGACGCGCTGGAACACCTCAACATGCGTGAAACGACGTATGGCTGGAACATCGAAATGCAGATGCTGGCGGCAAGCGCCGGTCTGCGCATCCTGGAACTCCCCGTGCCCTACCGATGCCGCGCGGGCGGCAGTTCGAAGGTCGCCGGATCGCTGTCCGGCAGCATCAAGGCCGCCTGGCGCATCGCACTGACGGCTGCCCGCGTCGCCACCGCCGCGCGCTGACCCCACCAAGCTGCCAGAATGACTACCCGAGCCCTGCCGCTATTGCTCACCCGCCGCCTGCCGTTCTTCTACGGCTGGGTCGTCCTCGGCTGCGTCTGCTGCGCCGGCTTCTCGCGCCAGGGCGGCGCCGTCGCCACACTGTCCATCTTTGTCGAGCCGATGACGCGCGACTTCGGCTGGTCGCGCGTCGCGATATCGGGAGCAGTGTCGCTCGGCGGATTGCTCGCCGCGTTCGCCGCACCGGTGCTCGGCCGCGTGCTGGACCGGCAAGGCGCCCGCGCCGTGTTGTGCTGCGCCATCCTGCTGACCGGCGTTGCCAACATGGCCCTGTCGCTCACCACGTCGCTGCTGATGTTCTACGCGCTGTTCTGCATCGCCCGCATGAACTTCGCCGGACCGTTCGACCTCGGCATCTATGGCGCGGTGAACAACTGGTTCGTCGCCCGTCGGTCGGTGACGACAGCCATCGCGACGCTGGCGCAGATGGTAGGCCTGGTCAGCCTGCCGCTGATCGCCCAGGCCGGCATGGAGCATGGCGGCTGGCGCGCCGGATGGCTGGCGGTCGGTCTCGCCGTGCTGGGCGTCGGGTTCATCCCGACCTGGCTGCTGCTGGTGCGCGCGCCGGAGGACATCGGCCTGGTGCCGGACCGCCGCATCACGCCACAAACCGCAACCACAGTCGTAACGCCGGGCCCCGAACGAACCTTCACCCGTGCCGAAGCGCTGCGCACCCAGGCGTTCTGGCTGCTGTCGCTGTTCACCCTGTTCGCCTACCCAGTACAGGCCGGCGTCAGCCTGCACCAAGCGCCATTCCTCATCGAGCGTGGCCTGCGCCCGGAAGTCGCCGCGACCGTGGTCAGCACGTTCTCCTTCATGTCGGGAGTCGCCAGCCTGGCATTCGGCTTTTTCCCCCGCTCTCTACCGGTGCGCTACGCGCTGGCGCTCGCCGCGCTGTTGCAGCTTGCCGGCACCCTGACCATGCTGGGGGTGCATGCGCCGCTGCACGCCTACCTGGCAGCGGCGGCGTTCGGTGCAGGCATCGGAGGGCTCCTGACCCTGCTGCCGATCGCCTGGGCCGACTATTATGGCCGCCGCAGCTTCGGCGCCGTGCGCGGCCTGGCGCTGTCGGGGCAGGTGCTCGCCCAGGCCGCCGGCCCGATCCTGTCCGGCATGCTGCGCGACTGGTCCGGCAGCTACGACCTATCGCTGCAATGCTTCGCCGTGCTGTCGGCCCTGGCGGTGCTCTCCGCAGTGATTGCGCGCCCGCCCTGACGGATCGATCCTACGTCCAATTCCGTCATTGCGAGTTGGCCACCGTCCGGCGGTGGCCGACCCGCCCTGAATGAAATTGCGGTGGTACCCGCCCCCCACGTCATGCCGACGTAGAGCCTGCCCCGAGCGAAGGCCGGGGTCGGCATCCACGCCTTGTCTCGCGGCACGCAGCATAGTCGTGGATCGCGGGCCTTCGCCCGCCATGACGTGGGAGCCGGGCAACACGGGTTGTTTCTTGCTAGCGAAGCGAAGCAATCTCCCCCGAGAGTTCACGTCAACCCAGGCGGGAGATTGCTTCGCTTCGCTCGCAATGACACCGGAAGGCCACGCACGAAGCATCAGGATCGGACCCCCAGCCAGCCGGTTTTTTGATCTTGCGCAAGCCCTCTGAGCGAGGCTACGTTCACAGAACCGTGATCAGTTCGGGTGATCGGGATGCAATTCGAAAGCCGCTACGTCATCACCGAGAATATAGAACGATTTGAAGCGCTTCTGCGCGACGATCGGCTCGATCGCCGGCAGATCCGGACGGTCGAATTCCTCCTCGCGCAGGCGCGCGCCCAACTGATCGAGCTCAATTCTCGGACCCGCGCTGCCGCTGCCGCCTGAGTTTTCCGCTTCACGCCGCAGGCAGGCCCAACCGCACCGTCGTCCCCTGGCCCGGCGCGCTGGCGAATTCGAGCTTTGCCCCCATCCCGTCCGCCAACTTGCGGCACAGGGCAAGGCCGGTGCCCAGACCCTCATGCGGCCGGTCCATGCCGCCTTTCGCCTGGAAAAATGGTTCGCCAAGCTGACGCAGCACCTCGTTCGACATCCCCCCGCCGGTATCCTGCACAACCACGAACACGTTGCCATCAGCGGTTTCCGTGCCGACCCGCACCGATCCGCCGGGCTGGGTGAATTTCAGTGCGTTGCCGATCAGGTTGTCGGCGATCCGCCGGGTCGCCCAGCCATCGCCGATCACCGCGGGCGTGTCCGCTGCAATGCTGTTCAACAACGTCACCCGTTGCTCGTCGTTGCCGCTGCGCGCGGCTTCGATCGACTGCCGCAGGATGGCGGCAAGATCCAGCCGATCGGCGCGCAGCACCCGCTCGGTTGTCTGGGCCAGATCGAGCAGGTTTTCGATGGTGACAAGCAGTCGTCGCCCGGCGAAGCGAATGTGCTGGAGGGAGCTTTGCTGGTCCGGCCGGCAGTCCGCCAGCAGCAGATCGGCAAAGCCGATGATCGCGTTGAGCGGCGTGCGCAACTCATGGCTGAGATTGGCAAAGATCTGCGTCTTCAGCCGATCGGCCGCCTGCGCGCGCAGGGTCTGCCGCTCGAGCATGTCCCGCATGGTGCGGGCCAGCCGAACCAATGCGGCCGAGGTGAGGATCGCGGCAATCGACAGCAGCCGATTCTCCACCGACATGAGGCTGAAATCCATCACGGGGAACAGGCAGCCGAGCACCACCATCACCACCGCGGCCGCCGCCAGCCACCAGACAAAATTCCGATCGCGAAAAAAAACCGCAGTGCACACCAGGGGAATGTAAAGGACGCCATACGCCCAGGTGACGTCGTGGGTAAGGTCGCCGACGAACGCGACAGCGCAAGCCAGGTAGATGATGCCCGCGAGCCAGACATGCCACGGACGGTCAGCCAATGCGCTGAAGCGGCTATCCATGACGGGCGGTTGAACGGCGTGGTGCACCGATTTCACCGGTCTGTGGCCTGTTGCCTTTGGCCAATGATGCCAAATGCCGATCGATCTGGCTAGCGCAGAGCCTGCGCCAGCCAGTAGGTGGCAATGGCGGTCCCATCGAGGAAGTCGTCCAGCGTCATCGCCTCGCGCGGATTATGGCTGCCGTTGGCGTTGCGCACAAAGATCATCCCCATCGGCACCCCGCACGCCGCAAACGCCGCCGCGTCGTGCGAGGCCGGGCTGCCCAGCGCCAGTGTGGCAATGCCCAGCGCGTCTGCCGCCTGAGCGAGTGCCGTTCGGATCGCCGGGTCCACCACGCCGACCGCGGCACGCGCCTTGGGGCCGCGATGGAAGCGCACGCCGCGGCGCTGTTCGATGCCGGCGATGATGGCGTCCACCTTGCGGTCGAGTTCCGCCAGCACCGCCTCGTCGTACGCCCGCACGTCCAGGCTGAAATGGAACGCGCCGGGCACAATGGTCAGGCCGTGCGCGGCAGGGTCGGTGTGAAAGCGGCCGAGCGTTGCCGCCATCGGGATGCCGTTGGTCTCGTGCTCTTCCCACAGCCGGTCGATCGCCATGGCGAATTCGGCGCCCGCGATGGCGGCGTCGCGGCGGAAGCGGCGCGGCAGGCCGACATGGTCGTGGCTACCCTCGATGCGGGCGTCGGGGTAGCGGAAATTGCCCGGGATGCCGGTGCAGATCGCCACCGGCTTGCCGGCTTCCACCAGGCTGGGGGCTTGCTCGATGTGCAGTTCCAGGTAGGCGCGCAGTTTCCGCGGATCGAGGAAGCGCGCGCCAGCCCGCAGTGCGTCCGGGTCGCCGCCGCACTCGGCGATATGCTCTGCCAGCGTGCGCCCGGTATCGATCCGCCGCACGTCGAGCGCGCCGTCCGGCAAGGTGCCCAGTGCGCCTCGGCTGCCGATGTAGGAGATCTGGAACCAGATGCTCTCCTCCGCGCGGATGCCCATCACGGTGACATCGCACACCGGTGCGATGTCCAGGCTGGCCAGCGCGGACAGCGCGACGAGGCCGGCGACCACGCCGGCGGCGCCGTCGAAATTCCCGCCATGCGGCACCGAATCGAGATGCGATCCGAGCATTACGCCGGGCGCGGTGCGGTCCCGGCCGGGACGCGTCATGTAAAGGTTGGCGGCGGCATCGCGTGCGATGCTCAGCCCGAGGCGTTGTGCCGCTTGGGCGATGGTGGCGTGCGCGCGTTGCTCGCCGGGACCGTATGGGTCACGCGTGACGCCCGGGTCGTCCAGGCCGTCCTGGCGGAGTTGGTCGAACAGGGTGCCGGCAAGCTCGCGCTGGGCTGCGACTGCGGCGGCGATCTGAGCGGCGTTGGGCGGACCCATGGAGGTGCTGTGCCTCGGCTGTGAGGGGCGAAGGTTAGCCCGGCGTTGGCCGGGTAAGAAACTGGCAGGACAATCTGGCCTGGCGGGTCAGCCCGCGCCGTGCCGCCCCCAGGCGAGGCACTGACCGCCGCCGGAGCCACCGGCGTTAGGGGCCGGAAGAGACCCATTGCGGACATTTAGGTGAGGCTCGGGCGAACTGCCGCAATCGAAACGGCGTCGTGGTGGTGTCGGAGGTTTAGGCGAGATGCTAGTATGCCGGGGCGGAAGGTGCCGGGAGACATGGGCAATGCTGACAGAAGAAATCGTCAAGGCGCAACGGCTCGTCAGAACCGATGCATACCAGATGTCGATCGGCGAAATCGTCGGCATGTACGACAATCGTGAGATAATCATCGATCCGGAGTTCCAACGGCTTTTTCGCTGGGACATCAGCCAGAAGTCGAAATTGATCGAATCTCTACTTCTTGGTATTCCTATCCCCTCTATCTTCGTGTTTGAGAAGGAAGATGGCAGTTGGGAACTTATTGATGGCCTCCAACGCATTTCGACAATCTTGGAGTTCATGGGAAAGCTTCGGGGCTCCGATGGTCGGATGCAGCCGCCATCGGCACTCGAGGCCACGAAATACCTCCCATCTCTCCATAACGCGGTGTGGGAGCGCTCTGACGACGTGCTAGATCTCGCAATTGATGACCAGAATGAGATAGACAAGGGTCAGCAGTTATCAATCCGGAGGGCAAGGATTGGCGTGGAGATACTAAAACGACCCAGCGACGACCAAACAAAGTTTGATCTGTTCCAGAGACTTAATGCGGGCGGCACTCAGGCGAATGCGCAGGAATTACGAAACTGCATTATATTGATGGTCAACGGCAAGTACTATCGAGCGGTCAAAGCAGCAGCTGAGCAAAAGTCCTTTCAGAATGTCGTCTCGGTTACGGAAGACCAAATCGAACGGCAGCGGCACATGGAGTTCGCGGTCCGCTTCTTGGTGCATACGTACGTTCCGTACGATGGTACATTGGACGTCGAGGAGTACATAGACGATGGCATCCTCGGACTGGCTGGCGCAAGCAATGGTAAGTTGGCGGCAGACCTGATCAACCGGACATTTGCGTTGCTAGAGAATGTGGCGGGCAAGGATGCGTTGCGGCGATTCGAGGACGGACATCACATAGGAAAGGTTGGGCTCGTAGGCCTCGAAGGCATCGCGGTCGGTGTAGCCAAGAACCTTGCCGCAATTCTGACCCTTCCAGTCCCCCAGGACTTTGTGCGCGACAGGATACGGAGGTTCTGGAGTCAACCGCAGACGGCGAACTTTACTTCCCCCGGCCTTCGCGGTACGACTCGTATCCAGCGCACAGTTCCTTTCGGCGAGGCTTGGTTCCGCCCATGAGCAAGCCTTACTCGGAGGCGGACTTCTCCTCGCAGATCACCCAAGACCGATCCTGGCGTCTCAGGGAAATCTCTGATTTGAAGAGTGCTATTCTCAGGGCTGACGACAACCTACGCCGTGTGCTCTTGCGTGCTCTGATTGCCATCTGTTACGCCCATTGGGAGGGTTATGTTCGCTTTGCGGCGCGAAAGTACCCTCGAGCACGTTGCGCTTCGTAGATTTCAGTATGGCGATCTCGATCGCCAGTTTCTTCGGAACTTTTTCCTGCCGCGACTGGCGGCGCTCTCGGTGTCGAAGACGGGTATCGCGGAGCGTTGCGCGCTAATCGATGAAATCCTGAATTCGTCGGATTACCGCTTCTCCCGAGTGAACGAGGATCTTGTAAGTACCGAGAGCTAACTTGAGCTTCGACGTGTTCAGCGACATTTGCATCGTTTGTTGCGTGCCAACCCAATCCTTTGCCGACAAGGCTACGTTTGTTGACCTGGTCCTTCTCAAGCGACGAAATGCAATCGCCCATGGCGAGGATACGTTCGTAGCAATCGACGATCTTGACCAACTCACGACCGATACAGTGGCGATAATGCGCGCCTTTGGAGACGCCCTGGAAAACCACGTCTACCTAAAGGATTACAAGGCCGCGTAGAAATCTCGGTAGCAGATTCTGCTATTTGCTCAGGGAGGCATCCAAGCCATTCCTGAAAGGGTGTCTGGTGGGTCCGCTTTCGACCTATAGCAGACCCTCGATTAGCACGAGGGAAGCCGACCTCGAGCAATGTGATCGCCATCGCATGCGGGGACAATAGCCGCCGCAACCCGGGCTATCATCGGCGGACACGGACCAGCCCGGCATCACGCCGGTCGCCGTCTTGCGTAGTCCCGCGCCCGTCCCCAGGATCGCCCGATCATGTCGCACGCCGCGGGGGCGCGAGACAGACTCCGATCGGAACGCGAGGGGCAGGATCATTGAACGCGCCAGGACCTGACACGGCCACACCACAGGCCGCCGTCGACGAATTGTGCTTCACGCCTGCAGCCACGCTGGCCCGGATGATCGCCGCCCGCCAGGTGTCGCCGGTCGCCGTCACCGAGGCCATCCTCGCCCGCGCCGCCCAGGTCGAGCCGGCCCTCAATATATTCGCGCTAGGCATGGCCGAACTCGGCACGGACGGACGCCAAAGCGGCCGAGGCCGCCGTGATGCGCGGCGACACCCTGGGACCGCTGCACGGCGTCCCCATCACGATCAAAGACAACGTGCCGATCGCGGGTCTGCCTCTGGCCAACGGGTCCGTCGCGTTCGGCAACAACGTCCCACCCACGGACGCCGCCGTGGTGCGCCGCATCCGCGCCGCGGGCGCGATCATCATCGGCAAGACCAACCTGCCGGAGTTCGCCCACAAGGTGCTGACCGACAGCCCGGTCTACGGCGTGACGCGCAATCCGTGGAACCTCGCCTATACCCCCGGCGGTTCCAGCGGCGGGGCGAGTGCTGCCCTGGCGGCGGGGGTGGCGCCGCTCGCCGTCGGCACCGATGGTGGCGGCTCGCTGCGTTGTCCAGCGTCGTGCACTGGAGTCGTGGCGCTGAAGGCAACACTCGGGCGGGTGCCGAATGAGCGGATGCCGGATGGGTTCGCCAATTTCGCGTTCACCGGCCCGATGGCACGGACCGTTGGCGACACCGCGCTGCTGCTGTCAGTCATGGCCGGCGCCGTTGCCGACGACCCGTTCAGCATCGGGGCCGGCGCGGTGGTGATGCCGGAAGCGCGCACTGCCGAGACGGCGGCGCGCGGCTTGCGAATTGGCTGGATCGAGCATTTCGGCCGTTACCGCACCGATCCGGTGGTGGCTGATCTGACCCGCGCCGCGGTGATGTCGCTCGCGGCCGAGGGCGCGGTGGTCGAACCGCTGCACGACCCCTGCTTCGACGACGTGTTCGAGCGCTACATCGTGCTGGCGACCACCGCGCATGCCGCGCGCTACGGCCACCTTCCCGCGATCTGGGGCGATCGCATGAGCGCCTCGATCCGCGCCAGCATCGCCAATGGGCAGCGCTATTCGGCGGTGGAGTGGCAGCGCGCGCACGATTGGCGCACCACGCTGTTCCGCGCCGTGCAGGGCTTGTTCGAACGTTTCGACGTCATCGCCACGCCCACCATGCTCGCGCCGCCCAGGCTGGTGGATGCCGAGGGATCGATCGCGACCGAAGCGTATGCCGAGTGGGCGGCCCCGCTGTACCCGTTCAACCTCTCAAGCCATCCGGCGATATCGGTTCCGGCCGGGATGACGGCGGACGGGCTCCCGGTAGGACTGCAGTTGGTCGGGCCATGGTTCGGCGAGCAGCGGCTGCTCGATGTTGCGGGGTTGTTAGAGCACCTGCTTGGGTGGCCGGCGCTGCGGCCTCCCGGTCATGGCCAGGCTTGACCCCCACATCGACATTCGCCTGTGCTGACGGACGGCCGGCGCTGCGGCCCCCCCCGTCACGGTCCGGCCATGACGGTTGGGACGGTGAGTGCCGTACGCTAATTAGAGCATTTGCATCGTGACCGGAATCGTCGCAGCCGCTGTCATTGCCAGGAGCACAGCGGCCTCCGGCTCACCCAACGCCCCTCACCGCCGAGGCATACGCTGCCTCGGTGAAATCCGGCGCGACATCCCCGACCATCCGCCGCGCATGCTGAGCGAAATCCGAAAAGAACAGGTCGCGGCTGATGTGTGCGACGATCGCCGGGATGTCGCGCTTCATGCTCGGCACATCGCCGGTCGGCACCCCGAAGCTGACAAATCCTGCCGGGTTCTGCACGTGGATATCGCGCAGGTACGGCGCGGCGCCCGGCACCTTCTCCAGGTATTCGTGTCCCGCTCCGAGATAGGGATGTGCGCCGAGATAATCGTCGACAGCGTCGGCCGGCGGCTCGAAGCGATCGCGCCATAGCAACACTTTCCCGGCGAAGTCCGCCAACTCCGGACGCCCGGCAAGATCGGCGTGATAGCCGGTGCCGGCAATCACGAAATCGCAACGGAATTCCGCGTCGCCCACCTGCGCAACGATACGCTCGTTTTCGATCCGGGCCGATCGCCATGGCGCCGCCAGGTGCAGGTGGAAATTCGCGAATGCCACCGCGCGTTCGATGGCGTCGGTCGTCGGTGTGGAACCGAAGCGGCGAAACCGCAGCGCCTGTTCCCAGCGCGTGGCGTCCGGCAGCGCATGGTAGTTGTCGTAGGCGCCCGGATAGCCGCGGCTGCGCGTGATGGGCACCGCGGCGATCGCCGGCCGCCGCGCAAACAGATGCACCGCGGCGGCGCCCGCTTCGAGCGCCACACCCGCCGCATCGAACGCCGATGCCGCCGCGCCGATCACCGCCACACCTTGCCGCGCAGCGCGGGGAAATCGATGGCGTCCTCGGTGTGCGCATAATACGCGCGCAGGGCATCGCGCAGCACCGGCGGCACATAGGGGCCGCCATATCCGGAAAACCCGGTCGCCAGCACGACCTTGCGTGTCGTCTCCACCTTCGGCTGGCTGTCCATGTCGAGGTGCAGGCGGAAGTGCCCGTCGACCGGCTCGATTCGGCGCAGCCTGGCGCCATAGCGGATCGGTATCGCCAGAAAGTGCCGATACCAGTGCAGATACTCGGCCCAGTCGGTGCGCCGGATACGATCGATCGCGGCGTAGGCTGCCGCACCGTGCCGCGCTTCGTACCAGCCCTGGAAGCTGAATGCCGGGATGCCGAGTTCCGGCCCCGGCAACGTCTTTGGAGTTCGCAACAGGTTCATCCGCGCCACGGTCAACCAGAGTCCCGCCGCCGTCTCGTCCGCGGCGGCGTCGATCACCGTGACACGGCCGATGCCGGCCCTGCGCAGGGCGAACGCGATGGCACAGCCGGTTTGCCCGCCGCCCACGATCGTCACGTTGTGGTCGATCCCCGCCCGATCCGGCACCCAGTTCGGTGGATCGGCGCCAATCAGGCGAAGCGCATCGCGCGCCGCTGCATCCGGATCGGTCGGCTGGGTCATCGCTGTCCTCATCGGTACAGCGTGATCGTCCGCCATCGCGCGCGGCGAATTAAACGCCACGCCGCCTGTTGCGCGTTACAGCGTCGCGCCACCGTCGATGGCGACCTCGGCGCCGGTGATGTAGCTGCTCTCGTCGGACAGCAGGAACAGCACCAGGCGCGCAACCTCCTCTGCTGTGCCCATGCGCTTCATCGGCACGACCTGGAGACGCTGCTGCTTCTGTTCCGGGGTGCGGACGTTCAGCATCTCGGTGTCGATCGGACCGGGATGCACCGAATTCACCCGGATTCTGCGCGGCGCGAGATCGATGGCCGCCGCCTTGGTCATGCCGCGCAACGCCCATTTCGTCGCGCTGTAGGCGATCGCACCCGGCGATCCGCGCAGCCCCGCGACCGAGGAGATGTTGACGATGGAGCCGCCGCCCGATCGCTCCATCAACGGCACGACGCATTTCATGCCGAGGAAGCAGCCAAGCTGGTTGACCCGCATGTGCCGTTCGAACAATTCGGTGTCGGTTTCCATCAGGGTGCGCGGCTGATAAATGCCGGCGTTGTTGATCAGGCCATGCAGCCCGCCGAATGCCTCGGCCGCGGCGATAGCTTTGTGCCAGTCGGCTTCGAGGGTCACGTCCTGGCGCACGAACGACGCGGCGGCGCCGAGTTCGGTGGCAAGCCTGCAGCCTTCCGCTTCGAGCACGTCGCCGATGACGACACGGGCGCCTTCCGCGACGCACAAGCGTGCCTCGGCCGCGCCTTGTCCGCGTGCACCACCACTGATCAGGATCACTTTGCCTGCGAGACGAATTCATTGTTTCCTCCATTGGGCCGTCAGGTTGCCTGGCTGGTTGTTGTGGGCAGCGTAGCGGTCCGTGCGGTGATCGTGAACCTCCGACAGCTACCGCAACGTCGGTCAGCGTGATTTCTGGGCAATCGCGTTTGGCCTGACGAAAGCAAGGAAGCAGGCATTTAACCCGGAGACCACGAAGTACCACGGAGCAGCACGAAGGCAATGTGCGTGCCCCGACAGCGCGGATGGCACACCGGCTCGGTGGTTCTTCGTGGTCTCCGTGTTAAGTGCTTTGCGGGGCTGCCAGCATCCGCCTGCGATCTGGGGTTTCGCGGAATATCTATCAAATCCGATAGCCATGGTCTTAGATTACAGGCCAAGATCAATCTGGCCGACTAACGCACTGGGCACGAGTTGCATGAAACAGGTCTGCATTTCTCGCAGCAACACGCGATCACGGTCAGGTACGATGCCATGACGGTCGTCGAACCGGGCGAAGGTACCATTGTGATGGAACTGGAGCCAGTGAAGGCCGTGGACCGCGTGCCTTCGTCAAAATCCACCAACTATTTGAAGGCCATCAGCCTTCGGGTCTGCGTGTTGCTCAATTTCGGTAAATCGCGCCTCGACATTCAGCGGATTGCCAACTGCCGCTCAAGCGGCTCGGTCCATCGGTGTGCATCGGTGGACCTGCTGAAGGCCTCTTGTTACCCCGCCAGCAGCGTCCGCATCGCCACGGTCCGTTCGAACAACCGCAGCAGCACCCGCACCGCGCGGCCACGCTCGCTCTCCAGTTTCGGATCGCGCGACAGCAGCAGCGTCGCGTCGCGGTCCGCCATGTGCAGAGCCCCTCATGGTCCACCGGATCGGCCAGCCGGAACCCCGGAGCGCCCGCCTGCCGCGTGCCCAACAGATCACCCCCGCCGCGCAACCGGAAATCCTCGTCGGCGATGACGAAGCCGTCCTCGGTATCGCGCAGCAAAGTCAGCCGGCGGCGCGCGGTCTCGTTCACCCAGTCCTCGTGCAGCAGCAAGCAATAGCTGGCTTCCGCACCACGGCCGACGCGCCCGCGCAACTGGTGCAACTGCGCCAGGCCGAAGCGTTCGGCATGCTCTATCACCATCACCGAGGCTTCCGGCACATCGACGCCCACCTCCACCACGGTGGTCGCCACCAGCAGCCGCACGCGCCCGGCAGCGAAATCCGCCAGCGCCGCCTCGCGCACCTCGGTGGTCTGCTGGCCATGCGCCAATCCGACGCGTTCGCCGAACCGCCCGGCCAGCGCGGCGTAACGTTCCTCCGCCGCCGCGACGTCGAGTTCCTCGCTCTCCGCCACCAGCGGGCACACCCAATACACCTGCGCGCCCTCATCCAGCTTGCGCGCGACCGCATCCAGCACGTCCGGCATGGTGCCCAGCGAATGCAGCGTGGTGCGGATCGGCAGCCGCCCCTGCGGCTTTTCGGTCAGCCGCGACACGTCCATCTCCCCCCACTGAGTCAGCAGCAGCGTGCGCGGGATCGGCGTCGCGGTCATCACCAGCACGTCGGTGCGCTCCCCCTTGCCGCCGAGCAACAGCCGCTGGTCCACGCCAAAGCGGTGTTGCTCGTCGATTACCGCCACCGCCAGGTCGCGATACGTCACGGAGTCCTGGAACAACGCGTGCGTGCCAACCACCATCTGCACCGTCCCGTCCGCCAACTCGCGCAGCAGCTTCGTTCGCGCGCGTCCCTTCACCCCTCCGGTCAGCAGGGCGACGGGCACTGGCGTCAGCCGCGACAGGGTGCGGAGGTGCTGCCGTGCCAGCACCTCGGTAGGCGCCATCAGCGCGGCTTGGGCACCGGCTTCCACCGCGCGCAGCATCGTCAACAGCGCCACCAGCGTCTTGCCCGACCCGACATCGCCTTGCAGCAGCCGCAGCATGCGGCGCTCGGCGCCGAGGTCGAAGTCGATCTCCGCCAGCGCCTTCACCTGGGACCGGGTTGGGGCGAAGCCGAACCGCTCCATCGCCTTGGCGCGTATCGAGCCGTCGCCGTGCAGCGCACGGCCCGGGCGGGCGCGCACCCGGCCGCGCACAACTCCCAGCGCGACCTGGCCGGCGAGCAATTCGTCGTACGCGAGACGCACGCGCAGGCGGTCGTTGGGTGGCTCGGCCGGGTTCTGCACGGCGCGCAGGGCATCAGCGAAGCGGGGCCATTTCTCGCGGCGCAGCAGGGCGGCGTCGTGCCATTCGGGGAAGTCCGGCAGCCGCAGCAGGGCCTCACGCATCGCGGTGCCCACCTGGCGAGGCCATAGGCCGGCGGTCAGGCGCCAGACCGGCTCGATCGCCGGCAGCCGGTCGGCCTGGGACGCGGGCAGGACGTGGTCCGGATGCGGCATGGTCAGGCGGCCGTTGAATTCCTCCAGCTTGCCGGACACCAGCAGTTTCGCACCCGGCGGCATTCTTTGTGCACGATCTTCCGCCGCTTTCGGGTTGGCGGCGAAGAACACCAGTTCGGCGAAGGCGGTGTTGTCTTTCACCACGACGCGCCAGGGCTGACGGGAAGTCGCCGGGGGCTCGTGCCGGACGACCTCGATTTCCAGCGTCGCGACGCTGCCTGGCTGAGCTTGCGCGACCGTCGGGCGGGGGCGCCGATCGACGTAGGACTCCGGCAGATGGAACAGCAGGTCGATCACCCGCTCGCCGCCGGCTGCCTTGCCGATCAGCGCCGCCACCGGAGGGATCACGCCCCTCAGTGCGGTCAGCGGCGCGAACAGCGGGGCAAGGGGATGGGGTGCATGGGCATCGGGGCAGGGGGGTGGGCAGCGTTGTGCTTCGCCGGAGCATGGCGGGTCAAACGGGAGATCGATCAAGCCGACCGCGCTTCCGGTTCGGTGTGGCACAGGGTGGCGTCTCAATTTGGGCAAGTGGCCGGCAATTGTCGCAACTTTGCTGTATGCTTAGGAATGCGATAAGGCGGCGGATAGGAGAATTCCGAATGCCCGATCGCGATGTCCAGTCGACCGGTGCCAAAACGATCGGTCGGAACAGGCTCGCGGCGTGCGGCCGCCAGAGCGCTGGCACACACCAAGCGGTTGAGACAATCGTGAATGCGTCAATCCAAGTCGGGCTCGATCACGGCGACAAGCGATCTGCACAAGATGTTCGGATTTAGCCTTGATGGGATCGGCACTTTCATGCCGCGAACGCAGGTGCA
>CAVXNH010000033.1:0-8428 GCA_963762885.1 uncultured Alphaproteobacteria bacterium | reverse complement strand
ACCAGCATCTGGTTGTCGAATACGAAGTCGTCAGAGCATGTCCGCAGCGGCAGACGCTCCAGCACCGTGCGGCTCCAGGCCCGGTAGCCCGAGTGGAATTCGGAGAGCTTTTGCCCGATCAGCAGGTTCTCGACCAAGGTCAGAAAGCGGTTGGCGACATACTTGTACACGGGCATTCCGCCTGCCAGTGCGCCGCCGCACAGAATACGCGACCCGAGCACCACATCGTAATGGCCCGACGCAATCATCGACGTCATCGCAGCAACCAGCCGTGGCGAATATTGATAATCCGGGTGCAGCATGACCACGATATCCGCGCCGCGCCGCAGCGCCTCAGTATAGCAGGTCTTCTGGTTGGCGCCGTATCCGCGGTTCCTGTCATGCACCAAAGTGTGGATGCCCAGATCGCGCGCCAGCCTGACAGTTCCGTCCGTGCTTGCGTCATCGGTGAGGATGATGTCGTCAACGATGTCGTGCGGCAGATCGGCGTAGGTCCGCTGGATCGTCCGCTCGGCGTTGTATGCCGGCAGTACCACAGCCACTTTCCGACCCAGCAGCATGTTACAACTCCGAAGTGACGCCGACCGTCGTCAGCGCCATATCAAACAGCGGTTGGAGTTACAAAGTAGTTCCTGACACGGAAGTAAGGCCAGGAGCTCTGCCCCCTTGGTCCGCATTCATCGCAATCCACACCGTCACCTTCGCGAAAACGGGGACCCATGCCGCTTGGGTCCCCGCTTTCGCGGGGATGACAAGTCTTTTCGGGGATGGCACGAGTCTATCGGGGATGACGAGTCTTCGGGGAGCCTGATTAACCTGGCCTGCAGATGAACCCGCCGCCCTGCACACGCTCGCCGTCGTAGAACACGCAGGCCTGCCCAGGCGCGGGCAGCGCCGGCGCATCCAGCCTGACCTCGGCACCCAACTCGGTCGCGCGCACGGTGGCGCCATGCGGTTCCTCGCGGGCACGCAGCTTGACGCGGCAACGCAGACCGGAGTCCGGCGGCGGCACCAGCCAGTTCACCTCGCGCAGCCGCACGATGTCGGTGCCGGTATCGCGTGGACCGACCACGATACGCCGGGTGCCGGGTTCGGTCGCCACCACGACCTGCCGCTGGCCACGGTCCTGGGCGGCGAGGCCGAGCCGCCTCCCCTGCCCCACCGTGTAATGCGCGATCCCGTCGTGCTGCCCCAGCACCCGGCCGTCGCGGCTGACGATGTCCCCCGCCGCCGCGGCATCCGGCCGCAGCCGGGTCACGACATCGGCGTAGCCACCGGACGGCACGAAACAGATGTCCTGGCTGTCCGGCTTGGCCGCAACCGCCAGCCCCAGCCTCTCCGCCACATCACGCACGGCGCGCTTGTCCGGCATGCCGCCCAGCGGGAACTCGCAGAACGCAAGCTGCGCCTGGGTGGTGGCGAACAGGAACCAGCTTTGGTCGCGCGCCGGATCGACCGCACGATGCAGTTCCGGGCCGTCCGGCCCGTCGATCCGCTGCACGTAGTGGCCGGTTGCCAGGCGTTCGGCACCCAGCCCCTGCGCCAGCGCCGTCAGGTCGGCGAACTTGACGGTCTGGTTGCAGCGCACACAGGGGACCGGCGTCTCGCCCGCGGCGTAGCTGTCGGCGAAGTCGGCGATCACCGCGCGGGCGAAGCGGTCCTCGGCGTCGATCACGTAATGCGGGATGCCAAGCCGGTCGGCCACCCGGCGTGCGTCGTGGATATCCTGCCCGGCACAGCACGCACCCTTGCGCCCGGTCGCCGCGCCATGGTCGTAGAGCTGCAAGGTGATGCCGATCACCTCGTGCCCCGCCTCGTGCAGCAATCCGGCGACCGTGGAACTGTCCACCCCGCCCGACATGGCGACCACGATTCGCATGGCCGGCGTCAGTCGTTCAGCAGGTTGCGGGTGCCCGCCGGCAACTTCACCACCAGCCCGTCCAGCGCCGGCGTCATGACGATCTGGCAGCCGAGCCGGGAGGTCTCGGTCAGGCCGAACGCCAGGTCGAGCATGTCCTCCTCGTCCTCGGTCGGCGTGGCCAGCTTACGGAACCAGGCGGAGTCCACGATGACGTGGCAGGTGGAACAGGCGAGCGAGCCCTCGCAGGCGCCTTCGATATCGACGTCGTGCTTGTGCGCGATCTCCAGCACCGACAGGCCGAGCGGCGCATCCACCTCGCGGCGCGTGCCGTCCTGCTCGATGAATGTCATCTTGGGCATTCGGGAAGCTTCCGTTCAGGCCTGGGACGATTGATCGGCCGGGACGGCGGTCCCGGCATGCGCAGCAGCCAATGCAGCGGCGGCGTAGTCGATATCGGCCGGCGAGGTAAAGCGTCCGATCCCGATGCGCAAGGTGCGCGCGGCAGCGTCATCCGACAGCCCAAGCGCTCGCAGCACGTAGGACGGCTCTACCGCCGCGGAAGAGCACGCGGAGCCCGTGGAAACGCACAGTTCGGGCGAACGAGCCATCAGGTCCGCTGCGGCGGTCGCCGGGAAGGTCAGGTTCAGGTTGCCGACGATCCGGGCATCCATGCTGCCGTTGACCACCACCCCGGGGATATCCCGCTGCAACTGCGACAGCAGCCGGGCGCGCAGGGCGGCGACGCGCGCCGTTTCCTCGGTCATCTCGACCTGCGCGAGCCGACAGGCCTCGCCCAGCCCGACGATCAGCGGCGCCGGGAGGGTGCCGGAGCGCAGGCCGCGCTCCTGGCCGCCACCGGAGAATAGCGGCGCCAGCCGGACACGGGGGCGGCGGCGGACGAACAGCGCGCCGACGCCCTTGGGGCCGTACAGCTTGTGGCCGCTGATCGAGGCGAGATCGACGCGCCATCCGGTCAGGTCCAGCGGGATCTTTCCCGTCGCCTGGGCGATGTCGGAGTGGAACAGCGCGCCGGCCTGCTTGGCGATGGCCGCGAGGCCAGCGATGTCCTGCACCACGCCGGTTTCGTTGTTGACCGCCATCACGCTGACCAGCAGCGTTGGATCCGTCAGCGCCTCGCGCAGAGTGTCGGGGTCGAGCAAACCGTCGGGCCGGACCGGAAGGGAGACGGGATCGAAGCCTTCGTCCGCGAGGTCGGCGACCGATTCCAGCACACACTTATGTTCTGTGGCGACGGTGACGATTCGCCTGCGCTCGTTGCCCATGCGCGCGGCGAAGCGGGCGGCGCCCTTGATCGCGATGTTATTGCTCTCGGTGGCGCCGGAGGTGAACACGATCTCCTTCGCGTCGGCGCCCACCAGCGCGGCCACCTGCGCCCGCGCCGTCTCCACGGCCGCCTCGGCATCGTTGCCCATGACGTGCTCTACGCTGTGCGGGTTGCCGTACCGTTCGGTGAAGAACGGCAGCATCGCGTCCACCACGCGCGGGTCGCAGCGCGTGGTCGCCTGGTTGTCGAGGTACACGGGACGGTTGGGACGCAGCGGCTGATCGTTCATGGCGCTTTATATAACCTCTCCCGCCTACGGCGGGAGAGGTCGAGGCGCGGCAGCGCCGAGGGTGAGGGTGGTCGGGTCGGCAGGTAGCAGGCAGAGCGTGCCGACCCGATCACCCTCACCCGGCGCTTTGCGCCGACCTCTCCCGCCGCAGGCGGGAGAGGTTTTTTAGCTGCGCGTAGGCGGACGCAAAAGCCGCCACGTCGTCCTCCCCGGCGTTCCACGGCAGCGACACCCTGATCGCCTCGCCGGCCAACGCCCCAAGTCCCATTGCCTGCAACACATGGCTGACGGCGACCTTGCCGGAACTGCATGCCGCCCCGGCACTGACCGCCACCCCGTCGAGATCCAACGCGATCACCTGTGCGTCCGCGCGAATCCCGGGCAACGCCACACACGTCGTGTTGGGCAGCCGCGCCGCGCCCGCACCGCACACCACTGCGCCGCATGCGACTGCGGCCTGTTCCGCCGCGTCGCGCAGTGCCTCCAGCGACGATGCATCACCGGCCGCCAGCGCTGCCGCGGCGAATCCGGCGACCGCCGCGACCGGAGGGGTGCCGCCGCGCCGGCCACGCTCCTGCCCGCCACCTGCGATCAGCGGTGCAATCGACGAAGCATCCGCGGAGAGCAGGAGGGCCCCCACGCCGGCCGGGCCACCCAGCTTGTGGGACGAGATCGCCAGGCTGTCGGCACCCAGCGCCGACAAATCCACCGTCATCCGCCCCGCCGCCTGCACCGCGTCGACATGCAGACGCGATCCGTAACGGCGGCACAGCGCGGCGGCCTCCGCCACCGGCTGCAACGTGCCGGTTTCGTTGTTGGCCAGCATCAGGCAGACCAAAGCCGAAGGCCCGTCGGCAAGCAACCCGGCTAGCGCATCCAGATCGGCGACGCCTCTCCGATCCACCGGCAGGATCGCGGCACAAGGTGCGGCAGCACGCACGGCGTCATGCTCGGTGGCACCGATGACGATGCGCCGGCCGGACCCGAGCGCGTGGATCGCCAGAGCGTCCGCCTCGGTACCACCGGACGTGAACACCAGATCCGCCGGCCGGCCTCCGAATCGGGCCGCCAATGCCTCCCGCGCATCTTCCATAATGCGGCGCGCCGCCCGACCGGCGCCGTGCACCGAGGACGGGTTGCCGGTTACGTCCAGCGCCGCCGCCATGGCGGCGCGCGCCTCGGGTCGCAGCGGTTCGGTGGCGTTGGCGTCGAGGTAGTGCATTGTGCCTGCTGTGGGACCCTCACCCGCGGCTGTGCCGCGACCTCTCCCGCAGAGCGGGAGAGGTTTTGTTGCGTCCTAATCCGCGGCGAGCGCCTCGGCCACGTCCGCCACCGGCACCGCGCGGCCCAACACGCGCCCGGTGACCACATCGGCCAGAGTGACACCCTCCAGGAACAACCCGATCTGGCGGCCCAGCTCGTACCATAGGTCATGGGTCTGGCAGCGCTCGCCGAAATTCCCCCCGGCCGGCACAGCCATGCAGCCCCCACTACCGTCATGACATCGGGTGGCGTGGATCGGTTCGTCCACCGCCGCGACAATGTCCGCGATGGTGATCCCATCCGAGTTCCGCGCCAGCCGATACCCGCCGCCCGGCCCCCGCGCGGAGCCAACCAATCCGGCACGGCGCAGCTTGCCGAACAACTGTTCAAGATAGGACAGGCTGAGTTGCTGGCGGGCGGCAATCTCGGCGAGACAGACCGGCCCGCACTCGCAACCGATCGTCTGGCGCGTGGCGAGATCCACCATGGCCATCACGGCATAGCGTCCGCGTGTGGAGAGCTGCATCGCTAGTCGCCCGCCGGCAGTTTCTGCGACTCCTGGCGCTGCTGAACTGGCTCGCCCTGGCGCTCCACGGCGTCCTGGCGCTGCTGGGCGAGAGCCTGGGCCTGCGCCAGCCGCGCGATGCGCACTTCCACCTCGGACAACTCCGCGCGCAGCCCTTCGAGGTCCCGCAGCAGCGGATCCAGGCTGTCGTCGCACGGCATGCCGTAGGGATCGAAATGCGGCGCGGACCGCGGCAGCTTGCGGTCGACCGGCCGGGCCGGCATGCCGACCACGGTGGTGTCCGGCGGCACCGACTCCAGAACCACGGAGTTGGAGCCGACCCGCGCGTTGTCGCCGACGGTGATCGGTCCGAGCACCTTCGCGCCGGCGCCAATGATCACATTGTTGCCGATCGTCGGATGGCGCTTGCCACTGCTGGTGCGAGCCACCCCCAGGGTGACCTGGTGATACAGATAGCAGTCGTCGCCGATCTCAGCCGTCTCGCCAATCACCACGCCCATGCCGTGGTCGATCACTAACCGACGCCCCAGCTTCGCGGCGGGATGAATCTCGATCCCGGTGAGCCAGCGTGCGATATGAGATGAGAAGCGACCGGCCAAAAGGAAGTGGTGGGACCACAACCAATGTGACAGGCTGTGCCACATCACCGCATGCACGCCAGGATAGCAAAGCAACACTTCAGCCGAGGACCGCGCGGCCGGGTCGCGTTCCCGGTATGTGCGGATTAGCTCACGCAAGAACATGTAAGCCATGCGACAATTCCGTTATGAAAGATCGCCCTGGTTCCTCTATAGTCCGCCTGCCTCGGAGTAAGGCCCGTGCCGAGGTTGCCACTCGGGGACGTGACCCGATCTGGGCAGAACGGAGGATGGGAGGTCGACGATCTTTGTGGCGTTCAGGCATTTCGTGAGCAAGGTACGATTTCCGACCCCTGAGGTCAACTATTCAGGGGGGCCCTCCTCACATGGAACTGAAAGCCCCCGATCGCGTTCCTATCTTCAGGGTCGGACTAGAGGCGTGCGTTATCGATAATCTTTACGACGTGGGCTTTTGGGGCGGCGGCCTTGGCAGTGGGGACCATGACGGTCCACCCCAATGCCGCCGGAAGCGAACGACAGAAACAGGGTTTCGGGATTGCCATGCCTGAGGTGATGTTTGCTGGGCCTGATGGCCGGCTAGAAGGTCGTTACCACCATTCCAAGGAATCCGGCGCCCCCGTGGCGCTGATCCTGCACCCGCATCCGCTGCACGGCGGAACGATGAACAATCGTATTACTTATACTATGTACCAGGCGTTCCAGCGCCTTGGGTGCTCGGTGATGCGGTTCAACTTCCGCGGCGTGGGACGCAGCCAGGGGCGCTACGACGGCGGCATCGGCGAGATCGGTGATGCCGCGTCCGCGCTCGACTGGATGCAGGCGGTGAACCCCAACCATGGCGGGCTCTGGATTGCCGGCTATTCGTTCGGGGCCTTCATCGGGATGCAACTATTGATGCGCCGGCCCGAAATCTCCGGCTGGGTTAGCGTTGCGCCGCCCGCCAGCCACTACGATTTTGGCTTCCTGGCCCCCTGCCCCTGCGGTGGACTGATGATCCACGGCGATGCGGACGAGCTGGTGCCGGAGCCCTCGGTGCGGAAGCTGGTCGACAAGCTGAACACCCAGAAGGGCGTTCACGTCGATTACCGCGTGTTCGGCGGGGCCGACCACGTGTTCGCCAACCACGCCGAGGCGGTGGCCGAGGCAGTCGAAGACTGCTGCGGCAAGGCAATTGCCCGCCGGCAGATGGCGCTCGCCGCGGACTGATCCCGTCAGCCTTGCCGGCGGAAAAAACGCCCCCTTCCGGCCCTGGAAGGGGGCGTTTCGTTGCGTGCTTTTCGCGCCCCTCATTTCGCGCCCGCCTCCAGTATCTAGTTGCTCTATCGCCTCCGATCAACTATATGTTGTGGCGTTCGGATCAGGTGGGACATACTCAAATGGATGGCGATGTTGCCCGGCTGGCCACGATCAGCCCCCGCCACCTTCCCGGCGCTGCGTTCGGCGAAGCGCCGCTGCCGGCCCGTAAACTCGATCCCGGCATGGGCATCGCAGTCGCCCGCCGCACCGTGTTCCGCCCGAACGACCAGGAGTGCTTCGGTCGAGTCGCCGACCGGGTCGCCGAAGGCAACATCGCGCTGTTGGATCGGATCGACGCCCGTGCCCGCCAGGAGCAAGCGCGGCTCCGCAATGCCATTGCCACCGGCGCGCTGCTTACCTCGGGCCGGCACCTCCAGCATGGCGACGCCGACCAGCCGAGCCGCAACATGGAGGTGTTCACCAACTGCGCCACCGCCGCAGCCTCCTTCGCCAAGTTCTACCTGCTGCTCAACGGCTCGGGTGTCGGCCGCAGCTACGACGACGCGCTGATGGCGGTGGACTGGGCGCAGGCACCGGCACTGCTGCTTTATCTGGCGCCGGACCACCCCGATCACCCGAACCGTGACATGGCGCGCTTTGCCGCCGAACTCGGCCTGCCCGCCGATTCGGCCGCGGTCAACGCGTTCCTGGGGCGCGAACTGCTGGACGATCTTACGGCCGCCCCTCCGGATGCCGTCCGCTACCGTATCGAGGACAGCCGTGAGGGCTGGGCCAAGGCCGTGGAATTGCTCGAGGCCATGGCCTTCCGCGGCGAACGGGACCGCACGCTGGTCCTGGACTTCTCTGCGATTCGCCCCGCTGGCACACCGATCCACGGCATGCAGGGCCGCCCGGCCTCCGGCCCGGTGTCCCTGCTGCGCGCCTTCCTCAATGTTCGGGGGCATGTGATCGCGCCGGCGCGTACCGAGTCGCCGGTCGAGCGATGGGAGCAGGCGCTGCGACTCGATCACTACCTGTCGATGGAGGTGCAGGTGGGCGGCGCGCGGCGTGCGGCACGCATGGCCACCAAATCCTGGCGCGATCCCGGCGTGCTGCGCTTTATCGGCTCCAAGGAGTCGGGCGGCCTGTGGACCGCCAACAACTCCGTTATGGTCGATGCCGACTTCTGGCGCCGCGTCCGCGGTGGCGACCGGTCCGATCCAATGACTCGCCATGCCGTCTCGGTGTTTCAGGAGGCGACCCGCTGCGCCTGGGTGAACGGCGAGCCAGGCTTCATCAACGGCGACCGGCTGGAGGATCATCGCACCGGTATGGCGCGGGCACGTCCGGTGGATCATGACGGGCGGAG
>CAVXNH010000032.1:0-7846 GCA_963762885.1 uncultured Alphaproteobacteria bacterium | reverse complement strand
ATCTGATCTTGTTGCGCGAGCGCACATCCTGCCTTTTCTAATCATCCCCGACATCACGACCGCCATTTGCGGTCGCCGGGCGGGGGACGGAAGTGGCAATCCATCATCTCAATCAGGAGGCGACGTCGCGCGGCGCGCGCATGCTGCGCACCGCGCTTGGGCCGGCCATCGCGATCTGGCTCGAAGACCCCTCGGTCGTCGAGGTGATGCTCAACCCTGACGGCCGGCTCTGGATCGATCGGCTGGCGGGCGGGCTTGTCGATACCGGCGAACGCTTGTCGCCAGGGGATGGCGAGCGGATCGTGCGTCTGGTCGCGCACCATGTCGGCGCCGAGGTGCATCCGGGTTCGCCGCGGGTTTCGGCCGAGTTGCCCGAGACCGGCGAGCGTTTTGAGGGATTGCTGCCGCCCGTCGTCGCAGCGCCAGCATTCGCCATCCGCAAGCCCGCCGTCGCCGTGTTCACGCTCGACGACTATGTCGCAGCGGGGATCATGCGGTCTGCGCAGGCCGCGACATTGCGCGCGGCCGTCGCGGATCGCCGCAACATCCTTGTCGCCGGCGGCACCTCGACCGGCAAGACCACGCTCACCAATGCGCTGTTGGCGGAGGTGGCAAAAACCACCGATCGGGTCGTGCTGATCGAGGATACCCGCGAGTTGCAATGCAGGGCGCCGAATCTCGTCGCGCTGCGTACCAAGGACGGCGTCGCCTCGCTCTCCGACCTCGTTCGCTCCTCGCTCCGCCTGCGCCCGGATCGTATCCCGATCGGTGAAGTCAGGGGCGCGGAAGCGCTCGACCTGTTGAAGGCCTGGGGCACCGGCCATCCCGGTGGCATCGGCACCATCCATGCGGGCTCGGCACTCGGCGCGCTGCGCAGGATGGAGCAGCTGATCCAGGAAGCCGTCGTCACCGTGCCGCGGGCGCTGATCGCCGAGACCATCCAGTTCGTCGCCGTGCTCGCAGGTCGCGGATCCGATCGGCGGCTCGCCGAACTCGCCTGCGTCGAAGGGCTCGGTCCGAACGGCGACTACGTCCTTCACGCTATAGGAGATCGGCTATGACCCGATTGCCTCATCGTTTCGGTATCTCCGCTGTAAGGGCCGCGGCTACCAGCGGCATGGCTCTCGCCTCTGCTCCGGCCTGGGCCGCCGGCTCGAACATGCCGTGGGAGCAACCGCTCAACCAGATCCTGCAATCGGTCGAGGGACCGGTCGCAAAAATCCTGGCCGTGATCATCATCATCACGACCGGCCTGACGCTGGCCTTTGGCGACACGTCCGGCGGCTTTCGCCGGCTGATCCAGATCGTGTTCGGTCTGTCGATCGCGTTCGCGGCATCGAGCTTCTTCCTGTCGTTCTTCTCGTTCGGCGGCGGAGTGCTGGTGTGATGGATGCGGCCGATCCGATCCCAGGCTTCACCGTGCCGGTCCATCGCGCTCTGACCGAGCCGATCCTGCTGGGTGGCGCCCCGCGGGCGGTGGCGATCCTCAACGGCACGCTGGCGGCGGCGCTCGGTCTTGGTCTGCGGCTGTGGCTCGCCGGTCTCGTGCTGGGAGTGATCGGTCAGGCCGCCGCGGTGTGGGCCGCCAAGCGCGATCCCCAATTCGTCGACGTCGTGCGCCGGCATCTTCGCATCTCCAGCTATTTGGGCGTTTGAGGCCGATCATGATGAACCTCGCGGAATATCGGCGCTCCACCACCCAGCTCGCGGACTTCCTGCCCTGGGCCGCCCTGGTCGATGAGGGGATCGTTCTCAACAAGGACGGCTCGTTTCAGCGCACGGCAAAATTTCGGGGGCCGGATCTGGATTCCGCCGTGCCGGCCGAATTGGTCGGCGTCGCCGGCCGCTTGAACAACGCCTTGCGTCGCCTCGGCTCGGGCTGGGCCATCTTCGTCGAAGCGCAGCGTCATCCCGCCAGCAAATACCCCGAAGGCGATTTCCCGGATGTGGCATCGCGCCTGGTCGACGTGGAGCGCCGCGCCGCAGTTCGAGGAGGAGGGCGCGCATTACGAGTCGAGCTATTTCCTCACCTTTCTGTTCCTGCCGCCGGCCGAAGATGCTGCGCGAGCCGAACGCCTGCTCTACGAGGGCCGCAACCGCAAGGAGGGTGCGGACGCGCGCGAAGTCCAGCGCGGCTTCGTCGATCGCACCGACCGTGTGCTCGAGCTCGTCGAAGGTTTCATGCCGGAAATCAGGTGGCTCGATGACGAGGAGACGCTGACCTACCTGCATTCGACGGTCTCGACCAAGCGCCAGCGCGTTCGGGTGCCGGAGATTCCGATGTATCTCGACGCCATGCTGGCCGACCAGCCCCTGATCGGCGGCCTCGAGCCGATGCTGGGCACCTCGCATTTGCGCGTGCTGACCATCGTCGGGTTTCCCGACCGCCACCACGCCCGGGATTCTGGACGAGCTCAACCGGCTCGCCTTTGCCTATCGCTGGTCGACCCGCGCCATCATGCTCGACAAGACCGATGCGACGAGGTTGCTGACCAAGATCCGGCGGCAATGGTTTGCCAAGCGCAAATCGATCGCCGCGATCCTGAAGGAGGTGATGACCAACGAGGCCTCGGCCCTGCTCGACACCGATGCCCACAACAAGGCCATGGATGCCGACGCCGCGTTGCAGGAACTCGGTTCCGACGCGATCGGGCAGGCGTTTGTGACGGCTACGGTGACCGTGTGGGATGATGATCCCCGTGCCGCCGACGAAAAGCTCCGCCTGGTCGAGAAGGTCATCCAGGGCCGCGACTTCACCTGCATGGCCGAGAGCGTCAATGCGGTGGAGGCCTGGCTGGGGTCGTTGCCCGGCCATGTCTACGCCAACGTCCGGCAGCCGCCGGTCTCGACGCTCAATCTCGCGCACATGATCCCGTTGTCGGCGGTCTGGGCAGGCCCCGCGCGAGACGAGCATCTGGGCGCGCCGGCCTTGTTCTTTGCCCGGACCGAGGGGGCGACCCCGTTTCGATTCTCGCTGCATGTCGGCGATGTCGGCCATACCCTGGTGGTGGGACCGACCGGCGCCGGCAAGTCGGTTCTGCTGGCGCTGATGGCGCTGCAGTTCCGCCGCTATCCGGGATGCCCAGGTCTTCGCCTTCGATTTCGGCGGCTCGATCCGGGCGGCCGCGCTCGCCATGGGCGGCGACTGGCATGATCTCGGCGGCGCGCTGTCGGACGAGGCCAGCGAACCCGTCGCGCTTCAGCCCCTGGCTTTGATCGACGATGCCGCGGAACGCGGCTGGGCGGCCGAGTGGATCGCCAATATCCTGGCGCGCGAGACCATCGTCATGACCCCGGAGGCCAAGGACCACCTCTGGTCGGCGCTGACTTCGCTGGCCTCCGCACCGGTGTCGGAGCGGACGCTGACCGGCCTGTCGGTGCTGCTGCAATCCCAGGCGCTCAAGCGCGCGCTGCAACCCTATTGCCTCGGTGGCCCCTATGGCCGGTTGCTCGATGCCGAGGCCGAGCGGCTGGGAGAGGCCGAAGTCCAGGCTTTTGAGACCGAGGGCCTGATCGGGACCAGTGCCGCGCCGGCGGTGCTGGCCTATCTCTTCCATCGCATCGAGGGCCGGCTCGACGGCCGTCCGTCGCTCCTGATCGTCGATGAGGGCTGGCTCGCGCTCGATGACAAGGGCTTTGCCGGCCAATTGCGGGAATGGCTGAAGACGCTGCGCAAGAAGAATGCCTCCGTCATCTTCGCCACCCAGTCGCTGTCGGATATCGACGGCTCCGCGATCGCGCCCGCCATCATCGAGAGCTGCCCGACGCGCCTGTTCCTGCCGAACGAGCGCGCCATCGAGCCGCAGATCACGGCGATCTATCGCCGCTTCGGCCTCAACGACCGCCAGATCGAGATCCTCGCCCGCGCGACGCCGAAGCGCGACTATTACTGCCAGTCGCGGCGCGGCAACCGCCTGTTCGAGCTCGGTCTCGGTGAGGTCGCGCTCGCCTTCACGGCAGCGTCGTCGAAGTCGGATCAGGCCGCGATCAGCGAGATTCTCGCGCAGCATGGCCGCGGCGCCTTCGTCGCCGCCTGGCTGTCCCATCGCGGCGTCGGCGTGGGCGGCCGATCTCATTCCCGGTCTCTCCTGCAGGGGGATCATCGAAATGATCGGCATCCGTCAATCTCGCGGCGGTGAGCGTCGTCGCACTCTCGATGACCTGCACCGCGGCGCCATCGTTCGGCGCAGGTCGTCGTGTTCGATCCCAATAATTATGCGCAGAACGTGCTGACGGCCGCTCGCGCGCTGCAGCAGATCAACAACCAGATCACCTCGCTGCAAAACCAGGCGCAGATGCTGATCAACCAGGCCAAGAATCTGGCGAGCCTGCCGTATTCGTCGCTGCAGCAGCTGCAATCCTCGATCCAGCGTACCCAGCAGCTGCTGAACCAGGCCCAGCGCATCGCCTACGACGTCCAGCAGATCGATCAACGCGTTCTCGACCACCTATGCGCCGGCCTCGGCAGGCACATCCAGCCAGACGCTGATCGCAAATGCACAGGCGCGCTGGCAGACCTCGATCGCGGGATTTCAGGATGCGCTGCGGGTGCACGCCGGCGTCGTCGGCAATCTCGATACCAACCGCACCCAGATGGCGGCGCTGGTCACGTCGAGCCAGTCCGCGTCAGGTGCGCTGCAGGCGACGCAGGCCGGCAACCAGCTCGCCGCCCTGCTGGCCCAGCAACTCGCCGATCTCACCGCGACTGTCGCGGCGCAGGGGCGGGCTCAGAGTTTGGAGGCCGCGCAGCGCACGTCAGCGCAGGACCAGGGCAGGGAGCAACTCCGGCGTTTCCTGACGCCGGGCGCCGGTTATCAACCCACCAGCGTTCAGATGTTCCACTGATGCGCCAGTATCTCAGCCCTCGCCAATTCCTGCGGATAGCCGCCGTCGGCTTCATCGTCCCGATCGTTGTCCTGGCGATCATCCAAAGCCGGCACGGCGAACGAGGCCGGCATCGTTGCTCCGCTCGGGCATGAGGAGGCGGACGCGCTTGTCTCGGAGTTGGCGCGCTGCCGGACCGTCACCTTGGACCAGCCGGCGTCGCTCGAAACCTGCCGCCGGCTTTGGGCGGAGAACCGTCGGCAGTTCTTCGCGCCAACCAAAGCGCCGCCGGCGCCGGCTCGAGCCGATACCGAACGCGTGCGACGCTTCAGGGAAGAACCAGGACCGGCTCCCGCCGGTTGCCACCGAGCATCAGCCAAGTGAGGTCCGCTGATGGGCGGCACCGGCGTCATCGACCGTTTCCTTGGGGTTTTTACAACGCTATATCGATTCCGGCTTCGGCCTGCTCGGCGGCGAGGTCGCGTTCCTGGCCACGACGCTCGCCGCCATCGACATCACGCTGGCGGCGATCTTCTGGAGCTGGGCCGCTGATGAGGACATCATCGCCCGGCTCGCCAAGAAGACGCTGTTCGTCGGCGTCTTCGCCTGGCTGATCGGCAACTGGAACAATCTCGCCCGCATCGTCTTCGAGAGTTTTGCCGGGCTTGGCCTGAAAGCCTCCGGGACCGGCATGTCCACGGCCGACCTCCTGAGTCCCGGCCGCGTCGCCCAGGTCGGAATCGATGCCGGCCGCCCGATCCTGGACTCGATCTCGGCCCTGATGGGCTATGTCAGCTTCTTCGAGAATTTCGTCCAGATCGTCGTCCTGCTGTTCGCCTGGATCGTGGTGCTGCTCGCCTTCTTCATTCTGGCGATCCAGCTCTTTGTGACGCTGATCGAGTTCAAGCTGACGACGCTTGGCGGGTTTTGTGCTGATCCCCTTCGGCCTGTTCGGCAAGACGGCGTTTGCCGCCGAGCGCGTGCTCGGCAACGTCATCTCGTCGGGCGTCAAGGTGCTGGTGCTCGCCGTCATCGTCGGCATCGGTTCGACCTTGTTCTCGCAGTTTACCGCGGGATTTGGCGGCAATCAGCCGACCATCGAAGATGCCATGTCCATGGTGCTGGCGGCGCTGTCGCTACTTGGGTCTCGGCATCTTCGGTCCCGGCATCGCCAACGGCATTGTGTCTGGCGGTCCGCAGCTCGGCGCCGGTGCTGCCGTCGGGACGGGTCTTGCGGCGGGCGGCATCGTTGCCGCTGGAGCGGCCGGCGCCGCCATGGGGGCAGGGGCGGCGGGCACGGTACTCGCTGGCGCGGCCCGCGGCGGTGCGTCAGTCGCCGCCGGCGCGTCCGCCGCCTATCGCGCGGGCGGGATGACGGTGTCGCGCAAGCGGCGGCTCGGCGATCGCAAGCCCGCTGCGTCGCGCGGCGGCCAGCGCCGCCAATGCGGGACAGGCAGCTTCTTCCAGCAGGTCGCCTTCTCCGGGGGAGCCGCCGGCCTGGGCGACGCGAATGAAGCGCTCGCAGACCGTCAGCCATGGCGCATCCGCGGCAACCCATGCCGTCCGCTCCGGTGACGCCGGTGGTGGCGGTGCTTCCGTCGATCTTTCCGGGAAGGTGAACGCTGATGTTCAAACGATCTTCCGTGCGCTATGGCCGCACGCCCGAGCCAGAGACGCCCTATCAGAAGGCGGCGCAGGTCTGGGACGAGCGCATCGGCTCGGCCAGGGTTCAGGCCAGGAATTGGCGGCTGATGGCCTTTGGTTGCTCTGCTGCTATCCGGCGGTCTTGCATCCGCGCTCGTTTGGCAATCCCTCCGCGGCACGGTGACGCCGTGGGTGGTCCAGGTCGATCGCCTCGGCCAGGCCCAGGCCGTGGCGCCAGCGGACAGCAGCTATCAGCCGACCGATCCGCAGATCGCATTCCACCTGGCGCGCTTCATCGAGGATGTCAGGGGATTGCCTGCCGACGGCATCGTGCTGCGCCAGGACTGGCTGCGCGCCTACGATTTCACCACCGACCGCGGCGCCGCGGCACTGAATGATTTTGCCCGCACCAACGATCCCTTTGCCAATCTCGGCAAGCTGCAGATCTCGGTCGAGGTCTCCAGCGTCATCCGGGCTTCGCCGAGTTCGTTTCGCGTCGCCTGGATCCAGCGGGCTTACGAGAACGGCAGCTTGAGCGCGACCGAGCGTTGGACCGCCATCCTCACCGTCGTGATCGACACGCCGCGCGATGCCGATCGGCTGCGCAAGAATCCGCTTGGGGTCTACGTCAACGCCATCAACTGGTCGAAGGAGTTGGGGCAATGAGATCATCTTCGCCGGCAAGGCCGCATGGCCGGTTCTGCTGCTTTCCGTCTCCATGTTCGCCGGTTGCACCATTCCCCTCAAGACCGCCGCCGGAGATTTCCTACGACGATGACGGCGCAGCCGGCCGTGCAGGAGGCCGATCCGCCAAAGCCGGTCGAGGTCGTCGAAATACCAAAGCTGCTACCGCTTCCCGGACAGCTCAAGCCATTGCATGCAACGCCGTCGAAGCCGGAGCCCGGCGATCCCCGCAAACGGGTCGAAAAAGCCAACGCCGCGGCCCGCGTGCAGCCGACCCGCAATGGCTACATCAATGCCGTCCAGGTCTATCCGTTTGCGTCGGGCGCGCTCTATCAGGTCTATGCCGCGCCGGGGCAGGTGACCGATGTCGCCCTGCAGGAAGGCGAGCAGCTTGTCGGCTCCGGACCGGTCGCGGCCGGCGATACCGTACGCTGGATCATCGGCGATACCGAGAGTGGGACAGGTCCGACCAAGCGCATCCATATCCTGGTCAAGCCAACGCAGGCCGGAGCTCGTCTCCAATCTCGTCATCAATACCGACCGGCGCACCTATCTCCTGGAGCTTCGTTCGGCGGAGAAGACCTACATGGCCTCGGTGTCCTGGCAATATCCGGAGGATCAGCTGATCGCGTTGCGCCGGCAGAATGCGAGCGCGGATGCCGCGACGCCTATTATGACCGGCGTGGATATCTCG
>CAVXNH010000031.1:0-31126 GCA_963762885.1 uncultured Alphaproteobacteria bacterium | reverse complement strand
AAGGGAGGACACAGCTTTCGCGAGGAGAAAGATGGATGGGCTCGTCCATCCCTGGATTGAAACAATCATGGACTCAGCGAAACGATGGTCGCTCTGGGTTCGTTGTTCATTTGTTCTTGAACATCTCGAGCACCCCTGTTCCTTTAACCCCCATTGAGCAGCGCGATCAAAGCCGTCCAGCAAGCAGTCCCCCGCTCCCCGGCTCGCCGACGAATTCTCCCTAGAGTGTGTGGAATTCTTTGGCGAGGTGGTACAATTATTTGGAGTCCCGTCCTCGTCGGCGAAATCTACGGGCTGCTTTACGCCTCCCTAGAGCCGCTCAGTTTCTCGGACATTATCGAACGTCTCGATATCAGTAAAGGCTCAGCGAGCCAGGGCCTCGGTCTCCTGCGTTCGCTCGCCGCCGTGCACACAGCTACGCCAGTCGACGCAATCGGTCGCCGCGAGTATTTTTCCCCTGAACTTAGTTTGCGAAAGCTTTTGCGCGGGGTTTTAGACGAACGGGTAGGCCCTCTGGCTGGCAAATCGGCAGGGCGCTTGGCGCACCTTCGTGAGTTGGCGGATGGAGCGGCAAGTTGCGACCGGAAATTTCGTGGCGCCATCCTGCACGATGCCGCCGCCGGCACCGCGCCGTTCCGCGTCCGGCTGGAACGCCTGGTCCGCACCATCTGCCGCCTGCACGACGAGGACAACACGCGGTTCCGTTTCCTGATCATGACCCAGCACGGCTTCCTGCCGACGTCCCGCGCGACGAGCGTAACCCGGTCGAGGTGATCTGCCGCGCCGTCGCCGCCGCCATGGAGACCGGCGAAATCCCCCGGCGGGAGCCCGAACTGATGGCGATGGCGCTGATCGGCATCATCGTCCAGCCGGCGACCGCCCGGCTCTATGGCCGCCTGCACGGCGGCTTGATCGAACGCGCCGATGAACTCGTCGCATATGCTGGCGCGCGTTGTCATGACGGAATTGAACCAGGCAACGAAAGGACCAGCCATGTCCGTGTCGCCACTCGCCCTGCTGAAGACGCGTCGCCTGTGGCCGCTGGCGCTGACCCAATCCTGCGGCGCGCTGAACGACAACCTGGTGAAGAACGCCATGATCGTGCTGGCGTTGTTCAGGCTGGGGATCGGCGGAGCCGGCCTGTCGGCGCTCGCCGGAGCACTGTTCATCGCGCCCTACATCCTGTTGTCCGCCACCGCCGGGAAATTGGCCGACCGGTTCCCCAAGCCGCGCGTCATCCTGACCTACAAACTGCTTGAACTGCTGCTGATGCTCGCCGCCGCCGCCGCTTTCCTGACCGCGAGCGTGCCGGGAGTTGCTGGGGTGCTGTTCGCCCTCGGCGTGCAGGCGGCGTTGTTCGGCCCGGTGAAATACGGCGTGCTGCCGGAACACCTGGCGGAACATGAACTGGTCGCCGGCAACGGCATGGTCGAGGCGACGACCTTCCTGTCCATCGTCTGCGGCACCGTCGCCGGCGGCGCCTTGATGCTGCTGCCTGATGGCGCGGTGCTGGTTGGCACGACCGGTTCGCTGGCGCTGGTCGGCGTGTTTGCCGCCTGGCGCATTCCCGCGGTTCCGGCGGCCGATCCGACGCTGCGCCTGTCGTTCAACCTGTTCACCGAGACCTGGACGTCGTGCGCCACGCCGCATCGATCCGGCCGATCTGGCTGTCGGTGCTTGGGCTGTCGTGGTTCTGGACCATGGGGGCCACGCTGCTGACCGAGTTCCCCGTGGTGGCGCGCGACACGCTGCACGCCGGCGGCAGCATGCTGACGCTGTTGCTGACGGTGTTTGCGATCGGCGTCGGTCTGGGCTCGATCCAGTGCGCGCGATTGCTGCATGGCGAGGTGTCGGCGCGGCTGGTGCCGTTCGCCGCGCTCGGCATTTCGCTGTTCTGCTGGGACTTCGCGTCGGCCGCGACGGCGGCAGGGCAGGCGGGCGGTTTCGCCGATGCGGCGGTGGCGCTGCGTTCGTTCGCCGGCTGGCGGATGGTGGTCGACCTCGCCCTGTTGGCGGCGTGCGGGGGCATGTTCTCGGTGCCGCTCTACGCCATCATTCAGGACACCGCCGCGCCGTCCGAGCGCGCCCGCATGGTCGCCGCCAACAACATCACCAACGCGCTGTTCATGGTGGCCGGGGTCGGCCGCGGCCGCCGCGCTTGCCGCGCTCGGGTTGCGCGCGCCGGCCGTGCTGCATGTTGCCGCGCTCGCCAACCTGGTCGTGGCGATCTGGATCGTTCGCATGCTGCCGCACGATGTGTATCGCGCATTGCTGCGCTGGTATTTCAAGACTTTCCACGGCTTGGTGGTCAGCGGTCTGGAAAACTACCACGCGGCGGGCGAGCGCGTGGTGATCGTCGCCAACCACCAATCCTATCTCGATGCGCCGCTGATCGCCGCCTGCCTGCCCGACAGCCCGAGTTTCGCCATCCATACGGCGCAGGCGGGAAAATGGTATTTCAAGCCGTTCCTCGCCGCGGTGGATACGTTCCCGCTGAACGTGCAGTCGCCCTATGCCGTGAAGCGCATGGTCGAGGCGGTGCGCGACCATGGCCGCAAGCTGATGATCTTTCCCGAAGGCCGCATGACCCAGACCGGCGCGCTGATGAAGATCTACGAAGGCGCCGCCATGGTCGCCGACAAGGCGCACGCGACGATCGTGCCCATCAGCATCGAGGGACTGCAGTTCAGCCGCTTGAACCGCATGCGCGGCAAGCTGCGGCAACGCTGGTTCCCGCGCGTGCGCGTGACCATCATGCCGCCGGTCACGCTGGCGCCGCCGGATAACGGCCAGGCGACGCCGCGTCAGCGTCGCGAAATCGTGGGCCGTGCGCTGCAGGACGTCATGGTGAACGCGGTGTTCCGGTCCAAGGAGACCGACAGGAGTCTGTTCGCCGCGGTGCTGGATGCGCGTGATGCGTATGGCGGCAGTTTGCCAATCGCTCGAAGATGTCCAACGCACGCCGATCAACTATGACCGGCTGGTACTGGGTGCAGCGGCGCTCGGTCGCGCCTTGGTGGACGCGATGCCGGGGGAAACGCATGTCGCACTGCTGCTGCCCAACGCCGTTGCGTCGGTGGTGACGTTGCTGGGATTGCAGGCGTTCGGCCGCGTGCCGTGTCTGCTGAATGTCACCGCCGGTGCGGCGAACATGCTGTCCGCCTGCCGCGCCTCGGGCGCCCGATACGTCGTGTCGAGCAAGCAGTTTGTGGAGAAGGGCCGGCTGGAGAAGGTGATCGAGGCATTGGGGCGCGATGTGCATTTCATCTGGTTGGAGGATGTGCGCGACACGATCGGACTGCGTCGGAAGCTGCGCGCGAAGCGTGACGCCTGGAGCGCGCACAAGTTGCCGGGGGCGCGCGTGGCGCCGGACTCCGCGTGCGTGGTGCTGTTCACCAGTGGCTCCGAGGGCAGCCCGAAAGGCGTAGTGCTTTCGCATCGCAACGTGCTGACGAATTGCGCGCAGTTGTCGTCCGTGATCGACTTCAACGGCAGTGACATCGTGTTCAATGCGATGCCGATGTTCCACGCGTTCGGCCTGACCGGCGGGACCATCCTGCCTTTGGTGTTCGGCGTGCGCACCTTCCACTACCCGAGCCCGCTGCACTATCGCATCGTGCCGGCGCTGATCTACGACACCGATGCGACGATCTGCTTCGGCACCGATACTTTCCTGAACGGCTGGGCGCGTTACGCGCATCCCTACGACTTCCGCGCCATGCGCTACATCTTCGCCGGCGCCGAGAAGGTGCGCGAGGAAACCCGGCGGGTCTACGCCGACCGCTTCGGCGTGCGTCTGCTGGAAGGCTATGGCGTGACCGAAACGTCGCCGGTGCTGGCTTTGAATACTGCGATGCATTCCCGGCCCGGCACGGTCGGACGCTTGCTGCCCGGCATCGCGTGGCGGTTGCAGCCGGTGGAGGGGGTCGATGCCGGCGGCCGGCTGGAGGTGTGCGGCCCGACCGTCATGCTCGGCTATCTGCGCGACACGGCACCGGGTGTGCTGGAGAGCGTGGCGGATGGCTGGTACGACACCGGCGACATCGTGTCGGTGGACGCCGCCGGGTTCGTTTCGATCGTCGGCCGTGCCAAACGGTTCGCCAAGATCGGCGGCGAGATGGTGTCGATGACCGCGGCGGAGTCTCTGGTGGCCTCGCTGTGGCCGGAGGCGCGGCACGCCGTGGTCAGCGTGCCGGATGCACGCAAGGGCGAGGCTCTGCTGCTGGTCACCACGCACAAGGCCGCGGAACCACGCGATCTGTTGGCGTTCGCCCGCCAGCGCGGCGTGCCGGAACTGATGGTGCCGCGGTCGATCAAGGTGGTCGGCGTAGTGCCGCTGCTGGCAACGGGAAAGGTGGACTATCCGGAGGTGGAGCAGATGGTGCGGGAGGCGCGCGTCGACGCGACATCGGAGGAGGCGGTCACGGTGTAGCGGGACTTCAGCCGCGCTGCCGGTCTTCGGGGTGCTTGCGCCGCATATGCCACGCGTTGACAAGCACGACGACCCAGCCCAGCCCTGCCACCGCAATTGGCAGGATGACGAAAGCGAACCACTGTTCAGGCGTCATTGTCATGGACGCAACCTCGTGAGGACCTGCCTCGCCCCAAGATGTAGGACGAATGCTGCCGACATCCAGATCACCACGCCGACCAGGATTGTCGTAAACGACACCCGTCCCGGACCGACACTGTAGAAGCCTGCCGCGACGGGCGCCAGAACGCCGATCGCGAACGCTGACTTACCAGCCGTGTTCAGCGCCGCCGCCAGCAGCTTCGTTTGCTCGTTCTCGACCAGGCTCATGCCATCCACCGCACTCTTCCCACCGGCGCATTGTCGCGTCATGGTCTTGCCAGTTCGTAAACGGGACACCTGACCATGCCGCACGCCGACTGGCGCAGCCGCGCCGGAGCCGCCTTTACCTGCGAGAAACAGCCTGCCACCGGCTCGCGCGGCATGGTGGTCACCAACCATCCGCTCGCTTCCGCGGCGGGCGCGGAGATGCTGGCCGCCGGCGGCAATGCGATCGACGCCGCCATCGCCGCGTTCTTCACCCTGACCGTGGTCGAGCCGATGATGGTCGGCGTGCTGGGTGGCGGCATGGCGCATATCCGCCTCGCCGCCGGCACTCACCACGTGATCGACAATTCGGGCGCCGCGCCGCTCGCCACCGGCCCCACCACGTATACGCCCGATCCGCATGCCACCCCCGGCACGATGGATACGATCGGGCGCAAGAATGCAGTCGGTCCGACCTCGGTCGCCGCACCCGGCAACCTGATGGGCTGGTGCGAGGCGCTGCGCCGTTTCGGCACGTTCTCGCTGGCCGACGTGACCGAGCCCGCGATCCGCCATGCATCGCGCGGCTTTCGCACCACGCCGTATCTGCACGAATGCGTCGCCGACAGCGCGGCCGACATGGCGCGCGACCCGGAGATCTCCCGGCTGTATTTGCCCGGCGGAGCGCCGATCAAGCCCGGCACGCGCCTGGTCACCGGCGACTACGCCGAGACGCTGCGAACCATCGCCCGCGAAGGGCCCGAGGTACTATACGGTGGCGCGCTTGGACGGCACTACGCCGACCACATGGCGAAAGCCGGAGGCTACATCACGCTGGATGACCTGACGGGCTACCGCACGATCTCGCGCGAGGCATTGCGCGGTCACTATCGCGGCTATGAAATCGTCGGGCCGCCGCCACCGACATCCGGTCCGCTGCACATCATCCAGATGCTCAACATCCTGGAGGGTTACGACATCGGCGGTCTTGGGTTCGCCTCCGCGGACACGCTGCATCTGCTGGCCGAGGTGTTGAAGATCGCCTTCGCCGACCGCGCTGCGGCGACCGCCGATCCGGCGTTCGTGCAAGTGCCGGTGGCGAAGCTGCCGTCCAAGGACTACGCGGCCGAACGCCGCGCCCGCATCTCGTTGGAAAAAGCGCAGTCCTGGAGTGCCGGCGTGGCGCCGGGCGAGGGGGCGCATACCACCCATCTGACGGTTGCCGACGGCATCGGGAATGTGGTCGCCATGACGCAGACCATCAACTCGCTGTTCGGCGCGCGCTACATCGTGCCGGGCACCGGGATGATCCCGAACAACTACATGTTCGTGTTCGATCCGCGGCCGGGCCGCGCGAGCTCGATCGCGGCGGGAAAGCGCGTGACCTCGTCGATGTCGCCGGTGATCGTTCTGCGCGACGGCAAGCCTCGTTACGCTCTGGGACTGCCGGGCGGGTTGCGCATCTTCCCGTCGGTGATGCAGGCGCTGTCGAACCTGATCGACCATGGCATGAGCGTGCAGGAAGCCGTGGAAGCGCCGCGGCTGTGGACGCAAGGCTACGGCGTGGAAGTGGAATCATCGGTGCCCGCCGGCGTGCTTGCCGCGCTGCGCGACCGCGGCCACGACATTGCCACGGTGGGCAATGTTGCCGGCGGCATGAGCGCGATCCAGTTCGACGCGGATGGCACGATGACGGGCGCCGCGTGCTGGCGCGCCGACGGCACGCCGATCGGGGTGGGCGGCGGCCTGGCGCGACCGGGCGTGCGGTTCAGGCCGGAAGCGAATCGCTCCTGAACGCGCCGGTTTGCACCGCTTGCTCAGCCGTCGGTAAGTAAGGCGACACTGCCAACACAGTGTCATGACCGGGCCAAGCCCGGTCATGACACGGTGGGCTATGTCATCTTACACCAACTCGCCGAACGATTGACTCTCGACCGCTTCGCACGGACCGCCCTAACCGTCATGGCCGGCCTTGTGCCGGCCATCCACGCCTTGCCTTCGTGCACGCGACAAAAGGCGTGGATGGCCGGCACAAGGCCAGCCATGACGGTTAGGGACGGCCGTTGCTGTACGTCAATCGTTTTGCGGGCTGGTATTACTCGCCGACCGCTGAGCAAGCCGGCTTGCGCCGTGCGACAAACGCCCCCATCAGCCGCCGCGCTTCGTCGCTGCCATGGGCCGCTGCCACCGCTCTTATGCCCTGCTGCACGGCATCGGCGATCGACATGCGTTCCCAATCTCGAATCAGCGCCTTCTGCGCGCGGATCGCATTCGGCCCCGCAGACAGGATCGCATCGACCCATTCCCCCACCGCCGCATCCAGCGCGCCGGGCGGCGTGACGCGCTCCACCAAGTGGCATGCCAGGGCTTCGGCGGCATCGATATGCCGCCCGGTGAACACCAACTCGCGTGTCTTGCCCCAGCCGATGAGTTGCGGGAGCAAGCAGGCTTCCATGCCTGAGGGCAGTCCGAACAGGACTTCGGGCATGCCGAAGCGCGCGGTGTCGGCGGCGGCGCGCATGTCGCAGGATGCGGCGATCTCCAGCCCCGCACCGAAACAATGGCCGTTGACGCGAGCAATCACCGGCACCCGCGCGGCACGAATTGCCTCGCAGACGCGATGTGTCAGCGCGGGGCCGTCCGACGCATGACCTGCGACGAAGGTCGACATCTCGGCAATGTCCGCGCCACCGATGAACGATTTCTCTCCCGCGCCGGTCAACACGATGACGCGTAGGCCGGATGCCTCCGACACGGTCTCGATCGCCTCGGCCAGCATGCGCTTTCCGGCATTGCCCAGCGCGTTGCGTCGTTCCGGGTTGTTCACGGTCACCCGGGCGACGCGCCCCGCCTCGCCGCGCTCCTCGATCGCAACCAGAACCAGCGTCATGCGCGCCGCCGCAGCACCGCATCGCGGATCAGCGGCATGCGATCATTGCCAAAATACATATCCCCCCCGCCGACGAACATGGTCGGCGAGCCGAAGCCGCCGCGATCCATCAACTCCTGCGTCGTCGCCCTTAATTTATCCTTGATCGGCTGCTGCTCGATGCCGGCAAAGAACGTGTCCACGTCGACGCCCGTCTTGCGACAGATCTCGGTCAATACGGGAACTTGCGAGATGTCCTGGTCGTCGCCCCAGTACGCCTCGAACGTGGCGCGCGCGAATGGCACCAGTTTGCCCTGCGGTTCCAGCAGGATGCAGCCGCGCATCGCCTTCACGCTGTTCACCGGAAACACGGTCGGCCGGTAGTGCATGCGCAGGCCGAGATAGCGGGCCCAATCCATCTGGTCTTTCTTGCCGTACGCCTGCTTCAATGGCACCGGCGCCTCGCGCGCGTTATGCACGCTGGGGTTCACCGCATTGAACACTCCGCCCACCAGGATTGGCCGCCATGCGACCGTGACACCTAATTCCTGTTCCAGGCGCAGCAGGTTTTCGAAGGCGAAATAGGTCCATGGGCTGGAGCAATCGAAGAAGCATTCGATATCGGGCATGGTGTTCCTCCCTGCGTTGCGGACGGCGAGCCTAGCGTAGCCGGAGCGCAACCTCCATCGTTGACGGGGCGTATCCGGGGCTGGCATCAACCGGCGCGGCAAAACCGGGAAACGACGCGTGACCGACCTGAAATCCGATATCGTGCTGGTGCACAGCTCCGACCTGCATGTCGACGACGATCCGGCCGAACCGAGCTACGGGACCGATGGCACCTCGGGGTTGCGCTGGGTGCTGGATACCGCGCGCGAGGTGGATGCGGATGTCGTGCTGCTGGTCGGCGACACGTTCGACAACAACCGGCAAAGCGTTGGGATCCTTGCTCGCGTGACGCAGATGCTGGCCGATGCTGGTCGGCCGGTGGTTATTCTCCCCGGCAACCACGATCCGCTGACTCCGGATTCGGTGTATCGCCGCAGCGCGATAGCCGATCTGTCGCATGTTCACGTGCTGGGACTGACGCACGAGCAAGCGGTGGCGTTTCCGGACTACGAATTGGAAATCTGGGGGCATGCGCATCATCACTATGACAACATGGTGCCCTTGCGCTCGCCGCGGCCACGCTCCGCGCGCTGGCACATCACGCTGGCGCATGGTCATTACGAGGCCGATGGCGTGCCGCCGCTACGCCCGTCCTGGCTGATCAGCGACGCCGAGATCGCCGCGACCGGCGCCGATTATCTCGCGCTGGGGCATTGGAATCGCCCAGCGCAGGTGGGCAATGGGGTGGTGCCGGCATACTACTCCGGGTCGCCCGATCTGGCAGGCACGGTCAACGTGGTGCGGCTGAGCGAGAGCGATGGCGTGGTGGTGACGCGAGCGCCGGTGCGGCGGGCGTGAGGCAATACCAACCCGCCGAACGATCAACTCTCGAGCGCTTCGCACGTACCGCCCAACCAGTCATGGCCGGGCTTGACCCGGCCATCTATCGCGCCACCGAAGCTGCATAGATGGCCGGGTCAAGCCCGGCCATGACGGTTGGGCGGTTCGTGCCGCACGTCAATCGATTTGCGGGGTTGGTCGAAGATGTCCAGCTACCCCGTCCCGCCTACGCCAGCGTCTTCCGCAAGAACCCCGTCCGCGCCGCCGCCCCCGCCATCAGGAACGCCGCGTCCTGCCCCGACAGAATGAACCGAGCGCCCATCTCGATATAACGCGGCATGATCGCCTCGTTGTAGATCCCCGCCATCCCCGGAAACTTACCGTGCTTCCGGCACGCCGCGATCATCACGCGATACGCGTCCGCCACGCGCTCGTTGCCGAAATCCCCCGGGATGCCCATCTCCGCGCACAGATCGTTCGATCCGATCAGCAGCACGTCCACCCCCGGCACCGCGGCGATCGCGTCGGCGTTCTCGATCGCGGTCGGCGTCTCCAGCATCACCACCGTCAGGTTCGCCGCATTCAGCGCCTTCGCCGCCTCGCCGGTGCTGGCCGAGCGCAGCCCATAATGCGGCCCGATGCCGCCCATCGACCGATGCCCCACCGGAGGATATTTCAGCCTCGATACCACCTCGCGCGCTTCCTCGGCGGTATCGACATGCGGCATGACGATGCCCAGCGCGCCGTTGTCCAGCGCACGCGTGGCGATCGCATATTCGCCGTTCGGCACCCGCGCGATCGGTGCGATGCCGGCATCCAGCGCCGCCACGCTGATCTGCGCGCAGGCCTCCAGCGACATCACGCCGTGCTCCATATCAAGGAACAGCCAGTCGAATCCGGCCACCGCCATCGCCTTGCCGATCTCCACGCTGCGCGTCAGGCGTACCCCCACGCCCAGCGACAAGTGCCCCTGTTCCAGCTTCTCGCGCGCGACGTTGCGGACGCTCATGACTGCTCCTTCATTTTAGTTCGGCGATGGCAACGGCGATGACGCGATTCAAAGCGGCCAGGTCCATCGGGTGGTCGGTTTCGTTGTTCACCGCGACGGTCAGGCGATGCTGGCGCAGGATGAAAATGCGCTGATCGGACGCACCCGAGGCCCATGCGGTATCGACGGGAAGATCGGGGAATTTCCGATCGATATTGCCGCGGAAGCAGGCGGCGTAGCTGGTGCCCGCATGGGTCGGCGTCAGCGCATAGTCGCCCCATCCTTTCGGCAGCAGCCGTTCGCCGTTCCACTCGCCATCCTGCAAATACAGCACGCCCAGCTTGGCGTAATCGCGCAGCGTCGCAAAACCTGCGCCCGAACCGATCAGGTTGCCGACGAGATCGGCCGAATGCTGGTAGCTCGCCATGCCAAGCCGGTCGGCCAGCAGCCCGTAGACCGTCTGGTAATACGGCAATCCGCGCCGCTCGATCCGGTCGCGGATGACCGCGCCCAGCACATTCAGCCCGCTATTGACGTAGCGAAACACCGAACCCGGCTGCGTCGCAACGATCGAGCGCTGTGCTGCCTCGAATGCATCGCCCGCATCCTGGTAGACCGCGCTGTTCTCGAACCCGAGCGTGACATGGCCGTCGTCGTGCATCACCGGAAATGCCAACCCGGAGCGCATGCGCAACAGATGGTCGAGCGTGATCTGCCGGTGGATCGCCCGAGGATCGCGCCACAGCGGCGCCGGCGCGGGATCGTAGACCGACGCCAGCCAGCCTTCGTGGATCATCCGTCCGATCAGCGTGCAGGTGATCGCCTTGGTCATCGACCAGCTTGGCGTCGCGCGATCCGGTCCGCCCAACGAACTATAACGCTCCACCAAAATTTGCTCTGGCGACGCAATGAGAATCCCATAAGCCCCAGTGGAATTCGCGAAAAACGTTTTCAGCGCGGCAACCAGCTTGACCGGCGGCGGCGGCGGAGGTTCGACCGCCGCGCCCAACGGCCATGCGTAGCCTGCATTTGGCTGGTGCCGCTCGATCGGCTTCGGATCGAACGCCGGCATCGCGTGCGGACCCAGCAGGATGCCGCCGTAGTTCGGACGGGCGATCGCCGCGCCAGTCACCGGTGGACCGAACGCCGGATCGTTCCAGCTAACGGTGACGCGCCGGTCGGCATTGTCCGTGTCAATGCCGAGTTCTCCCGCCTGCGCTGCCGCAATCAGGGCGGCCTGGTCGCCAGGCTTCGCCGGTTCGCTCAATCCCGCGGGCAAGGTGACTGCACGCCAGCGGAAATTGCGCTCCGCGGTGGCGCGATCCAGCCCGGAGACATACAGCATGTCGGCGAAGCGCTTCGCCGCGAAATTCACCGTGCGCTGGCGAACCGCGCGGGCAGACCCGTCATAGACGATCGGATCGGGCGGCCTGTCGCCGAACGGCTGCGGGGTACGGTCGAAGTTCGGCCCGATGGGATCCACCGGTGCCTCGGGCCTGTCATTCATTTCGCCAACTCCGGCACGCGTGTGGCGGCGGTTGTCTGGAAGTAGCGGTTGCGCATGCCCTTCTGATTCTCGTAGAGCGAGCCTTGCTTCGTTGCCGGCGGCAGTGGCAGCCGCACCGGTGCCGGCGCCAGCCGAGGCTCCCGATGCTCGCCCGCCACCATCAATTCCTTGAACGCGTCGATGCCGGCGGGAAACCCCAGCAATGGCCAGGCGTCGGCGGCGCGGTACTGGAACAACAGCAGCCGGCGGTCGCGATCGGAAACGTTTGGTGCGGATCCGTGCACGGCGCGCACGTGATGCACGGTGATCGATCCGGCCCGCCCGGTCAGCGGCACGGCGCTGGCGTAATCGACGTCTTGGTTGGTCGGATCCATCGCGCCGCAGAAGATGCCGTCGGCGTGGTGGTCGAAAGTCTGGCCGCGATGGCTGCCGGGAACGATCATCAGCGGCCCGTTCGCCATTTCCATGTCGTCGAACATCACGCCCACGGCGGCGAGGTTGTCGTTGGTGTGCGGATAGAACGCCCAGTCCTGGTGCCATTCCACCGGCGCCCCGAAGCCGGCGCATTTCATGTTCAGCTTCGCGGTATCGAAGCGGATATCGGGTCCCCACAAATCCCGCAGCACGCCGACGATCTTCGGATGGCGCATCAGCCTTGCATATTCCGCATGGTGGAGATGCGTCGCCTTGATGCGCCGCACCCGCGGGTTATCCGGAGTGTGACTGTCCTCCAGATCGTAGATCTCGTTATGCGTCGTCAGCCCGCGTGCCCGTTCGACAAATTCATCCGTTACTGCACGCAGGCGTTGGATTTCCCCGTCGTTCAGGATGTCCGGAACGACGATTGCACCGATCTCGTTGTATTCTTCGATCTGTGTTTTGGTCAGCATGGCTCCCTCCGCATGCGGGGGAACCTACCACCGTGGGTGCGGATGGTCGAGACGACGATGCTTGATGGCGGGAGGGGCAAGGCTTCAATGAAGCGAAATGCCGCCGCGGGCTGTCGCATGTCATCGCGAGTTGACCACCGGCCGGCGTGGACGACCCACCCTGGATGAAACTGCCGCGGTCGTCGCCCCCACGTCATGCCGACGAAGGTCGGCATCCACGACTGTGCTGCGCGTGGCTTCGCAAAGTCGTGGATGCCGACCTTCGTCGGCATGACGTGGGAGGCGATCTCGGCCGGTTGTTTCTTGCTAGGAGCAGAGCAGTCCCCGGGCATGACCCGGGGTGGCAATTTCCTACCTGACGAACTAAGGGCGGTTCGTCAGGCGGGGGATTGCCGCGTCGCTTCGCTTCTCGCAATGACATGCGGTGGGTGCCGGCCACCCTCTTCCGCCGCAGCAACTTTCCCGCCATCCTTCACCGCAGCGACAGGGGGAAATCGCCGTGACGGATACGGAAGAATATGACTTTATCATCGTCGGCGCCGGCTCTGCCGGTTGCACGCTGGCCAATCGCCTCAGTGCGGACTCCAGGAACCGCGTACTGCTCTTGGAGGCCGGCGGTAAGGACACCGATCCGTGGATCCACATTCCCGCCGGCTTCTACCGCAACATCTATAATCCCAAGGTCGCCTGGTATTTTGAAACCGAGCCGGTGCCGGAACTTAACAATCGCCGCATCCCGTGGCCGCGTGGCAAGGTGCTCGGCGGATCGTCCTCGATCAACGGCCTGATCTATATCCGCGGCCAACGGCAGGACTTCGACCTGTGGCGCCAGTTGGGCAATACCGGCTGGTCATACGACGACGTGCTGCCGTATTTCCGCAAAGCCGAGAACCAGGAGCGTGGCGCTGACGAATTCCACGGCGGCGACGGTCCGCTCGCGGTCTCCGACCTGCGCACGGACCATCCGTTGCACGACGCATTCATCGCCGGCGCGCAGGAGGCCGGCTACCCGTACAACCGCGACTTCAACGGCGCCGAACAGGAGGGCGTCGGCCCATTGCAGCTCACCGTCCGAGGCCGCCGGCGCTGTTCCGCCGCTGCCGGCTATCTGCGTCCGGCGATGTCGCGGCCCAACCTGCGCGTGGAAATCCGTGCGCTGACCCATCGGGTATTGCTGGAAGGCAAGCGCGCCGTCGGCATCGAATACAGTCAGAACGGCGTGCTGCACCAGGTGCGGGCGCAGCGCGAGGTGTTGCTGTGCGGTGGCTCGATCAACTCGCCACAGATTTTGCAGCTTTCCGGCATCGGCCCCGGTGCGCTGCTGCAAGAGCTCGGCATTCCGGTGCTGCACGATCTGCGCGGGGTGGGCGAGAACCTGCAAGACCACATCGGTGGACGCATCATCTATCGCTGCAATCCCGGCGTCTCGACGATGAACGAGATCTATCATAGTGGGCCGCGGCGCATCTATCACGGCATGCAGTACATCCTGGCCATGAAGGGCGCGCTGATGACCGGCGCCGGCCCGATCGGACTGTTCGTCAAGACCCGGCCGGAACTGGATTTGCCCGATGTGCAGTATCAGTTCCTCGCCGGCAGCGCACCTAAGACCGGCGACCCGATGCATCATTTCGCGGCCTGCACGCTGGTGGCAATTCCATGCCGTCCGGAAAGCCGAGGCTGGCTGCGCATCACTGCTCCCGATCCGACCAAGCCGCCGGCGATGCAGCCGAACTATCTTTCAACGCAACGCGACAAGGACACCATCGTCGCCGGCCTGAAAGTCTCGCGCCGCATCTTCGCCACCAAGGCGATGCGGCAATACGTGACGGACGAGGAAATGCCCGGCCCGCAGGCGCAGAGCGACGAGGACCTGTTGAACCACGTGCGCGCCACTGCCGGCACGACGTTCCACCAGACCAGCACCTGCATGATGGGCCCCGGGCCGATGGCGGTCGTCGATACGTCGCTGCGCGTGAAGGGCATCGAACACTTGCGCGTCGTGGATGCGTCGATCATGCCCACCGTGGTGTCGGGCAACACCAACGCCACGGTCATCATGATTGCGGAGAAGGCCGCGGACGCGATTCTGCAAGCGGCTTGAGGACAGGTGCCCTTAGGTCCGGCTCTCCATTGATGCCGACCGCCCCTCGTCATGGCCGGCCGCCCCCCGTCATGGCCGGCCTTGTGCCGGCCATCCACGCCTTTGCCGCGAACGTCATGGACAGGCGTGGATGGCCGGCACAAGGCCGGCCATGACGGGGGGCGGCCGGCCATGACGAACGAGCGGCCGGCCATGACGGGGGGCGGCCGGTCAGTCGTGTCGCACCCGGCTTTGTTCCAACCAAAGCTTCAGCGCGACCGCATTGTTCCGTTCCGCATCCCGCGCCGCATAGAGCAGCGTGACCGGGCCCTGCCGCATCAGCGTGCGTAGTTCCCGTGCGGCTGCCTGACCGGCCGCGCTTGCCAGCTCCTCCGCATAGGCCGCGCGAAACGCATCCCAGTCATCCGGCTTGCCGTGGAACCGCTTGCGCAGCGCGTCGCTCGGCGCGATCTCCTTCAACCATAGATCGACCCGCGCCTTCTCCTTGGTCATGCCGCGTGGCCACAACCGATCGACCAGGATGCGTTTTCCATCGTCCGCGCCAGGCGCCTCGTAAACCCGCTTGACCGACAGCGTCGTCATCGTCCGCCACCCGTTACCATCAACGTCGATGTGCCGTGCGCCAGCACCTTGTCATCTTGGCTTACCACCCGCGCCTCGGTGGTAATGATCTGGCGGCCCTGCACAACCACCCGCCCCTCCGCGCGCACGCGGCCCGAGCCCGCGCCGATCGGCCGGGCGAGATTGGCCTTGGTCTCGATCGTGGCGAAGCTGCACCCCGCGGGCAACGTGGACAGTCCGGCACAGCCGCCGGCGCTATCGATCAGCGTCAGCGCCCAGCCGCCATGCACCCCGCCCATCGGGTTCAACAGATGCGCTCCCGGCTCGCCTTCGAAGGCGGCGAAGCCGTCGCCGACCTCGGTTATCCAGAACGACATGGTCTCGGCGATCGGCGGCTGCGGCAGTTCGCCGTCGATGATCGCCTGCAAGATCTCCCGCCCGGTCCTGCCGGCCACCTCGGCCGGGGCGGGCACCCCATAAGTCCTGGCAATTCCCGACTCCATCGAAGTCTCCACTTCCCATGCATCTGCAACATATGTATATGCATAGACCTATGAGGACCCCGAGACAACCGCGAAAGACGCTGCGCACCGAGGCGCGAGCCCTGGTCGAACACTGCGCCGGCTGGAACAGCCGGCTCGCGGCGCGGCGCATTACCCAGTTCCTCGACCGCGAGATCGGTCAGAGCGTCGCGCAGATCGGCCTGATGGCACAGATCGCCGTTGCCTCGGATGACACACTGAGCGCGTTGGCAGAGCGCAGCGGCCTGGATCAATCGACGCTGTCGCGTAACCTGCGCAAGTTGGAGAACGACGGCCTGGTCGAAATCGCCATCGTCGAGACCGACCTGCGGCGCCGCACGGTGTGGCTGACCGAAGCCGGCGCAAGGCGGCTGGAAGCTGCAATTCCGCTCTGGCGCAAGGCGCAGATCGCACTGGCGAAGCGTCTGTCGCCCGATCTGGCACGCCGCCTGGCGGATGCCACCGAAACCCTGGCACGCGACTGAACGCCGAAAATCAACACGGAGGAAACCGATGTCACCCGATCTTACATTGCTGGTCTGGGCCGCTGCGCTGACGCTGGTGCAGGCGATCATCGCCGCGTTCGGCGCCATGCTTCAGGTCGGCCTGCCGACACTTGCGGGCAATCGCGGGCACGTGCCGCCGATCGAGGGCTGGGCCGGCCGCGCCCAGCGCGCGCACCGCAACATGCTGGAGAACATGGTGCTGTTCACCGCCCTGGTGCTGGCGGCCCAGGTCGCCGGCAAGGCTAACGCTATCACCGCGCTGGGGGCCGCGCTATTCTTCTGGGCGCGCGTCGTCTACGTGCCGGTCTATCTGATCGGTATCCCGCATTTGCGCACGCTGGTGTGGCTGGTTTCCGTCGTCGGTTTGGTGATGATCTTCCTGCAACTGGTGTAACGACCGACGCGACCAGGGCACGGCCTACGATAGGCGGCATGCCCTGGCCGTCTGCCCCAACTCGCGCTAACACCCCGGCCCAGGCAAACACCGGGAGATCGCGTTGCCATTTCGTCGCGTCCGACCCTCGAACCGGTCACTCGTCCCGGCGCTGCTCCTGCCTATCCTCGCCGCCTTGCTCCACTCCCATCCCGCCGCAGCGCACGCCATCCTGATCGCCAGCGAGCCACAGCAAGGCGCCAGCGTCCCCGCCGGCAAGGTCGCCATCCACCTGCAATACAACAGTCGGATCGATCGGGCCCGCTCGCGCCTGGTTCTGACCGCGCCGGACCACAGCCAGGTCACGCTGCCGATCGCGGCGGAGGGCGCCCCGGACGAAATGAACACCGCCGCCACGCTGACCCCGGGCCCCTATGCATTGCGCTGGCAGGTGCTGGCCATCGACGGCCACATCACCCGAGGCGACGTCACCTTCACCGTAGGTCCCTGACACGTGGACCTGCTGATCGACCTGTTCGGCTACCTCTCCATCGTCGTCCACGGCCTGACCATCCTGGCGCAGTCGATTGCGCTCGGCGGGGTGCTTTTCCTGGCGTTGCTGGCGCGCCCGCTCGCGCCACGCCTCGGCGTATCCGGTCCCGCCGTCGTGCAAGGCACGCAGCGCATCGCCGCCTGGGGGGCCGTCGCGCTGCTGCTGTGCGAGGCCACCACCGTCGCGTTGCAGACCGCGGTCCTGGTCGGCACCGTCGATCTCAGCGTTGCCGACGTGCTGGCGGCGCAGTTCGCCATCGCCGGCCTGATCAAGATGGCGATCGCCGGCGCCATCGCCGCCCTGCTGTTCGTCCGTGCGGCCCGAGCGCCGGTGCCGCTGCTGGTCGGCCTCGCGCTGGTGGAACTCGCTGCCGCGACCCTGACGACGCACGCCGCGGCAAGGCTCGATGACCGCGCGCCGCTGCTGCTGGTCGAGTGGCTGCACCAGTTCGGCGCGGCGATCTGGATCGGCGGCATTCCCTGCTTCCTGCTGGCCCTGCGCCGCGTCGAAGGCGGTGCGGCTTGGCGCCTGGTGGGAGCGCGCTTCTCGCGCATGTCGATGGCGGGGGTGGCCTGCATCCTGGCCAGCGGCGCGACGATGTTCTGGTTGTATGTCGGCAGCCTCCAGGGCTTCTACGGCACCGCCTACGGCGTCATGGTCGGCGCCAAGATCGCCATGTTCCTGATGCTGCTGGCCCTCGGCGGCATGAATTTCCTGCTCGTCGAGCGCCTGCGCTCCGATCCCGCCGTGCCGGTCACCCGGCTGCGGCGCTTCGCCGAGGTGGAGATCGGCATCGGCGTATCGATCTTCTTCGCCGCCGCCTCGTTGACCTCGGTGCCGCCGGCGGTGGACCTGACGCAGGACCGGGTGAGCTGGCACGAAATCGTCGAGCGCAACACCCCGGTCTGGCCACGCCTGTCCAGCCCTGACCACGACGCGCTGGCGTTGCCGGAATTGCAGGCGAAGCTGGACGCCGAGGCGGCGCACCATAGCGCCGCGCCACAGGTCGCGTTCGTGCCTGGCTCCGGCGACCTGCCGCCGCGGAATGCGGCGGACATCGCCTGGTCGGAATACAACCACCACTGGGCCGGGCTGTTCGTGGTGGCGATCGGGCTGTTGGCGCTGGGGCAGCGTGCCGGGTTGCACTGGGCACGGCATTGGCCGCTGCTGTTCCTTGGCCTGGGGGTGTTCCTGTTCTTCCGCTCCGACCCGGAAACCTGGCCGATGGGCGATATCGGCTTCCTGGAGAGTTTCCGCGACGTGGAGGTGTTGCAGCACCGCTTCTTCGTGCTGCTGATCGCGGTGTTCGCCGTGTTCGAGTGGCGGGTGCGCGCCACAAGCTGGAACAACGCCCACGCGGCGCTGGTGTTTCCTCTGTTATGCGCCGGCGGCGGGGCGATGTTGCTGACGCATAGCCACGCCATCGCCAACCTCAAGGACCAGTTGCTGATCGAGTTGACGCATACGCCGTTGGCGCTCGCCGGCATCGCCGCCGGCTGGGCGCGCTGGCTGGAACTGCGGCTCGATCCCCGCACCGACGGCACGGCGATCCGGATCGCCGGGTGGGTGTGGCCGGCATGCATACTGTTCTGCGGTTTGCTGCTGCTATCGTATCGTGAGGCGTAGCCGCCCGGGTCCGCACACCGCCAAGCCTGTCTTTGCGAGGAGCGCCGAGCGAAGATCCAGCCGCACCTCACGGCCTTCTCAAATAATTAGACGAATTATCATTAATAGTACGTTTTTGAGTTATCTTTTTATTGATTTCTGATCAGTACCCGTTACGGTCTGACGCGCCGGGTTTCGACGCGACAAAAAACCGAGGGTGGGCCCCCGGCGGGGTCGGAGAAGAGAGTGATCGATGCCGCATTCCACAGCGTGCTGTCGAGCCGCCAACGCGTCCAAAAGGGATCGTTCGGCAACGCATTCCTTGGCTCGCGGCGACGCCCCATACCATTGACCGCCGGCCGGTTCATGGCCGCTGCCGCCGTCCTGGTTGTTGCAACAGTTCATGCACGAGCCGCCACGCTGTTCTCCGAGACATTCGATGCCTCGCAGCCAGGCTCGGCATACACGTCCACGATTCCGGGGGCTGCCTTCCAGGTCACCAGCGGCAACGTCGATATTATCGGCAATCTGACGAACGGTGCAGGAAGCGGCTTTTTCACCTGTCCTGGACCCAACAATGGGGCCAACAACTGCCTCGACCTGAATGGCAACAATCCGGGGGCGATCACCACGACCACCGGGTTCAACCTGACCGCGGGCACGACTTACACGCTCAGCTTCAATCTCGCGGGCAGCGTGGTGCCGAACGTCAATTACGTGATGCAGGCGACGATCGGCGGCAGCACGCCGTTCACGTTCTCGGTGCCGGGTGGCAACGATTTCGGTACTGAGACAGTCAGCTTCACCCCTACGGCCAATGAGGCGAACGCACATCTTTCATTTGCGTCTCTGACAGACCTTCCAGGCAATTCCGAATACGGACCGTTGATCGATAACGTGGTGCTGACCTCGGCGCCGGCCGGCCCAAACCCCGGGGGCACGCTACTGTTTCAACAAGATCTCACGACCGCCGCCCCAGGTCCGAACTATCGGGGCCCGCTGTCCAATAGCGGCCTCACGGTGACGGCAGGCGATGTCGATATCTTCGGCAACGGCACCGGTTCGGGAACCGCGGGTTTCTATACATGCCCTGCGCCGCTGACGGCCAACCAGACATGCATCGACCTGAACGGCGACCAGCCTGGCACGATCCAAACCGATCAGGTTTTCAATCTGATCGCGGGGACAACTTATACAGTCAGCTTTGAACTTGCGGGCAATATCCCGAATGGCAACCTGTCCGAATATACGTTGGGTGCGTCATTCGGCAACAGTGGCATATACACCTTCAGCGCGCCGCCCGGCGCCCCCTTCCAGACCGAGTCGTTTTCCTACACGCCGACAACCGACGAATCCCAGGCCCGGCTTGTCCTGTCATCCCAGCAATACGCCGACTTATTGAACTATGGCCCGATTATCACCGACCTGTCGATTTCCGATCCACCGGGCAGCGGCGACACGGTGTCGGCTTCGGAACCTGGCGTACTATCGGTCATCCTCACCAGCATCCTGTCGCTGGCGTGGTTGCGGCGCCGCCAAACGCCGGATCGTCACGCAGTGAAAGCCGTCGATCGCGGGATCCCCCTGTGTTGGACGCGCGGCACGAGATTCGACTTCTCGCCCGCTCAACCCGATTCGGTCGCGTGATGTCAGCCGGACTCGTCAGAGAGTGGCAGACAGAAGCCGGCTGGCGGGGGTTTCGCCTGCGGGCGATCAGTCCGGTGAAGCTGCTGATTGCGATCGGTTGTCTTGCCGCCGCCAGCTATTTACTCATGCCTTCGCTGCTGTTCATCGAAAGCAGTCAGGCTGTCACCAATGCGCCGGTCGCGGTCGTGCGTTCGCCGATTGCCGGCGTCGTGAGCACGTTGCTGACAGCGCAGGGAAGGGCGCTTGGCAAGGGCGATCCGATCGCCGTTGTGGTGAACGATTATTGGGATCCAACGGCGCTGCTGGAGGTGAATAGCCGGTTGATCGAGGCTCGGCAGCGCCTCGACGAGGCGCATCGGGAGGCGGCGGCGCTGCGCGCGCAGCAGACGCTGCTGCAGCAGGATCATCAGCTCTGGTTTGACGGCATGCAGGCGGTGCTGAAGCTGCGGCGGGATCAGGCGATCACCGGCCTTGCCGCGGCGCAAGCCCGATTTGCGACAGCGATCTCGATACTGCACCGTTACGGCAATCTGGCCGAGGATGGTTTTGTCAACCTGCAGCGGCTGGATGAGGTCAAACTTGCTGCGCTGACAGCCGCCCGTGAGCTGGAGGGGGCGAAAGCCGAACTTGCCAAAATCGATCCCGAAGCCGAAGCCTTGGCCGGCGGTATGGTGTTGACCGGGAATGACCGGCCGGCGACGTTGCAGCGGCTCGATGACATCGCGATCCGTCTGGCCAGACTGGACGCAACGGAAGCGGCCACCAGCGAAGAAGTCGCGGAACTGACCGGACAGCAACTGAACCGCGAGCGTCAGCGAGACCGCGAAACCCGGGCCGAACTGCATGCACCGATGGCCGGGATGGTGTGGCGGGTCTTCAATGCGCCCGGCGACAGGATCGCCGCGAACAGCACCGTGGCGAACCTGGTCGATTGCAGCCGCACGGAAGTTACCGGGATATTTTCGCAGCGCGACGTAGGTTCCCTGCGGCGCGGCCGCCGGGTCAGCGTGCGCGTCGCCGGTCTCCGCGAGCCGCTGCATGGCAGTATTGGCGACGTCAACGGCTATTACGACAACGATACGCGTGCCGCGGAGGCCGTAACGATGCGGGCGATCGATATCGGATCGGTCCTGGTTCACGTCCAACTCGATGACGCTGTGCCGGGGTGCCTGGTCGGGTTGCACGCCACGGTGCGGTTGGATTGATGGGCCATCTGGACGGCGTTCCGCTCAGCCAGTTGTTGCTTGGCGACGCGCTGTTCCTGGTTGGCCTGATTGCGCTGCTGTCGATTTCTGACGCGCGGCGCAACCTGGACCGCATCGTAGTCTCTTGCGGCGCAATCCTGCTCGGCATCCGCTATCTCGTGTGGCGCTGGACCGCGACGATGGACTGGGACACGGGAACCGTGCTGGCACTGTTATGGCCGGCGGTGTTTCTGGTCACCGAAGCCTCTCGGCAATTCGACTGCTTGCATGCCGTGCTGACGATGTCGCTCACCACCGACCGGCGTCCGGAAGCCGATCGGCACGAGGTCCGGTTACGGGCGATGGACGCCGGGGATCTGCCGCGCGTCGATGTCTTCATTCCTACGTTTAATGAGCCGCGACAGGTGCTGCAACGGACAGTGCTTGGCGCCAAGGCGCTGGATTATCCGCACCTTCGCATTTTCATCCTCGACGACGGCGCGCGTCCATGGCTGCGTTCCCTGTGCGAGACAGAAGGTGTCCATTATATCGCGCGGCGTGACGGCCGGCACGCCAAGGCGGGCAATATCAACAACGGGCTGACAATGACCCGCGGTCCCGATGCAGCGCCATTCATCCTGATGCTGGATGCGGATTTCGTGCCGTATCGGAAATTCCTCTGGCGCACATTGGGTTTTTTCGAGGATCCTCGGGTTGCGATCTTGCAGACGCCACAGTATTTTTTCAATCCGGACCCGGTCCAGATGAACCTGGGATCCCCGGCCAACTGGGCAGAGGAGCAGCGGTTCTTCTTCGATGCGATGCAACCGTCGAAGGATGCGTGGAACATGTCGTTCTGCTGCGGCTCCAGTTGCGTTATCAGGCGCGCCGCGATCGAAGAGATCGGCGGCGTGCCGGAGGGCGCGGTTATCGAGGATATCCATCTCAGCTACGTGCTGATGACGAAAGGCTGGATCACACGCTACCTCAACGAGACCTTGTCTAACGGTTTGGCGTCCGAGACCCTCGCCGAGTTTGTCGGACAGCGTGTGCGCTGGGCGCTGGGATGTGCCCAGGCGCTCCGGCTGCCGTTCGGGCCGCTCAGGCTCAATGGCCTGAGCCTGTTGCAGCGGGTGTTCTACCTCTCGACGATCACCTACTGGGTCAATCTTGTATTCGTGCTGATCTATCTCGTCGCGCCGCCGGTGTACTGGCTGTCCGGTGTATCGGCCTACGACGCCGATCTGGCGGACCTTGCCGTCTATCAGGCGCCTTACCTGATCGCCAGCCAGGGATTCCTGATCTGGGCCGGCCAAGGCCGCATTGTCCCAGCGGTATGGGAAGGCGTGCAAACGGTCTTCGCCGTCGATGTTATCAGGGTGGTCTATCCCATGCTGGTCACCGGCAAAGCCCGCGCCTCACGGACGACGAGCAAAGGCCTCGAAGTGACCCGAACGGCTGTCGATTGGCGGCTGTTGCGGCCGGTTGCGATGCTCGCCGCCCTGAATGTCGCCGGGCTTTGCTGGAGCCAGTTCGACAGTTTTCGCATCTCGGCCAGCCGCACCGCGGACCAGGTGAACATCTTCTGGTCGTTGAACGCCCTGGTGGTCCTGGGCGTTGCCGCGATGCTCTGCATCGAGCGGCCGCGCCGCCGGAAGGAACAACGCTTCGCGATCGGCGAAACGGTCCGGTTGCCCGATGGGGCCGAGGCGGTGCTGGAGGACATTTCGCTTTCGGGTGCTCGGCTGCTGCTGCCCGACCCGCCTCCGACCCTGGTGTTCCACTGGCGCGATCTGCCGTTATTGGCGGCGCGCAGGGTCCGCATGGACTCCGGCAGAGCCGCCTATCAATTCGAACATCAGCCAGCAACCGAGCGAGCCTTGACAGCGATGATCTTCACCGGGGGATTCCCGGCGCAGACCAATCGCATTCGGTTCGGAAGCTTCCTGGGTACCGTGTTCGGCCGCCTGCTGCTACGAAATCCGGAATTGCGCATGGCACCAGCCGCGTCTTCGCGCTTGAGGGGGTAATTGCGCTCGATGATTTCCCCCCTCCGCTGATTATCAAGGGTTTTTTCATCATCCGGGTGCACCCTGCCCGGATGGCCCCGATCAACCTGCCGATGGCCGAATCCTACCACCCGGCCAGCTTCGTCGAGCGTGGCGTGGACGCGCCCTTCACCGCCCCCTTGCTGGCGGGCGCCCGGATGCGCCCGATGAACCGGCCGGGCATCGAGTTCGTCGTGCCAAACCCCTCCGGCGGCCGCGGCGTCTACATCCTGCCCTGGAGCAGTGCACGGGCGCTGTGCCGGCCTACGGTGCATGACCTGCGGCTGTATGAGGAATTGCGGCGGCTGCCGGCCTTGACCCCGAGTTCGGTCCGCCTCGCCGCACGCGTCGTGGCCACCGAGGGCCTTGCCGGCCAGGAAGCCCAGGCCGCTGCCATCGAAGCGGCCGAGGCCGACGCCGCAGCCCGCTTGCGCACCGTGTCCCTGCTTTGGCTGTCGCTGCGCTCCGCCAAATTGCCCGGCTTCACGCCGGAGGTCGTCGCTCGCGAGTTGGACGCGCTCGGCACGATGTTGGCCCCGATCGGCCTGCCGCCCGATGCGGACGCCGCCCGGCTGCCGAGGCTGCTGGCCGCGTTGGAGATCCTGCGGGCCGAAACCGATGTCTGGGCCCGGGTGAATGAGGGGGAAGCGCTGGCCCCGCTCGCCGGCATGGTATCGAACGGGGCCGCCACGGTCATCGTGGCGGGTGCATGTGCCATACGGAATGCCCGCGCGCTGGCGGCCGACGTCCCGGCGCTGCTGCTGCAATGGACCCGCTCGCCGGCCGATGTCGCAGCGCGGATCGCCCGCACGGAGTGGCTGCTGGACGGCTGGGATCGCATCAACCTGCTGTGGCGCGATGCCAGATGGCCGGCCGGGCAACGCGCCGCGCTGCTGGAGATGGCACAGCTCGTGCCGGACCTGCCGCTGGAAGCCGCCGATTGGAGCGGCATGCCGACAGATGGCGCGCAGCCCGGCCACGAGTGCCGGGTCGTCAGCCTGAGCGAGGATTGGCGCACCGGCAGCGCCAGCTTCGGCCTGATCTCCCGCAACGAGCGCTTACGCGCGCTGAGTACATGAAAGGGCCGCGGTGATGGCAGTGGGCGGCGGCAAATCCTCCGGTCGTGACATCCGCGAACTCGGCCGCCGCCTGGCGGAGGCGCCCGACGACGAGGTCACGCGCGCGGTCGCCGTGGTGGACCGGATGGCGTCGCGCGGCAACGCGGACCAGTTGATCGAGCCGTTGCGCGCGCGGCTGGCGGGGCTGCGGCCACCGCGGCCGTTGCGCTTCACCCGCCTGCTGTTCCTGCCGCTGGAAGCGCTGATCGTGCCGCCGCCGCGCTGGCAGCCGCAGTTGCCCTGCATCCCGCGCTCGGCGCTGTCGCCGCTGGCGGCCACGGTGCGGGCCGGTCTGGGTCCCGAGGCCGCGGCGATCGATGCGCTGATCGGGACGGCCTATTCGGACAATACCGAACTCGTCCTGCGTGCCGGGGACCTGCTCTGGCCAAAGGCCGCTGCGTTGCTGTCGGGGGCGCCGCCGCCGGTGGGGTGGGCGGAGACCGGGCTGAATGTGGCGCTGTATCCGGCGTTGGCGCGACGGGTCGGGGCGGTCCTGGCGCAGGCCCCCCTGGTGCGGGAACTCGTCGCCGAAGCCGACGTGGGCATCGCCTCGCCTCGGCCGGGTCCGATCCAGGCCATGCTGTCCGATGTCGGGGAGCGCTGCCCGGAAGCGCTGACGATGCTGGTGACGGTGTTGCTGGCGGCGTTGCCGCACTTCGCCGCGGTGCTGGCCGGGATGGCGTCCGCCCAGGGGTTGCAGGGCGAAATCGAGTTGCGGCAAGCCGGCCTGGCGGCGAGCGAGGCCTTGCTGACGGGCCTCGAATCCGGCGGCGGGACGGAGAACGCGGTCACCGGGAGCAGCCTGGCGGCGACCGCGGTGGAGGTGCGGCGCACGATTGCGCTGCTGGGGCAACTGGCGGAACGCTCCGACATCACGCAAGCGCGGGCCCGCGCCCAGGCGATCCGCGAGCGGCTCGACATCGGCTGCCGCCAGCGGTTCGCGCATGCGGTGGCAACCGAGTTCCTGCCGTCGTTGCGGCAACCGCCGGGGGGGAGCGGCAGCGCGGTCAAGGCGCTGGAAGCGACGGCGCGGCATCTGCGCGAACTGGAGAGCGAGGCGCGTCTGATCGGCGGCGGCGAAACTTACGATGCGCAGTTGCGGGATGCGGCTGCCGCGGTGCGGGCCGAGGGCACCGCGATGAGCCTGGCCGAGCGGGTGCGGCTGGTGGAGATTCTGGCTGGTTCGGAGGCAGCGATGGCGCTGCTCGCCAGTTAAGGCGACGCGCAACAACGAACGAGTCGATTGGTGACGAGCTGATCCGTACCCCCGTCATGGCCGGCACAAGCCCCGGGACAAGCGCCCGGGGCCATGGGCCGGCCATGACGGGGACGCGCGGTCCGTGCGGCAACTGATGCGTCTATTGTTGCGCGTCGCCTAACCTCTTCCGCTAGAGCGGGACGGGTCGATGTCGAGGACGCGCTCACGCTCGCCGAGCACACGCAGGTTTAACGGCCGGGCCGGCTGCGAGCTTCACGGTTCGGGGGCCGGCTTCGACCCACAGCGGACCTTCGCCATCTCATGTTGTCTCTCGAGATCAGGTGCCAGTGAAGGCGCTGATCCGACGATCATTGATGCAGATCAATGTCACCTCAGCAACCATTGGTAGGGTCGGTCACCAACGCTGCGCGACCGGCGCGGGCGTTGGTGTGCGCGCCATCGACCATGATGGCGGATCGGTCAGATCGCCCACCATCGGTAGCGCCGGCTTTTGCTCATGGATTAATGGTTCAACTGTGGGAATAACAGATGCACAACACGCTAAGAGCGCTCCTGCTCGGCACCGTACTGAGCATGGGGGCCGTCAACTTTGGCGCCGCGCGGGCTGCGGCTGCGGTCAACATTGACGGGCAGGTCCGGACGGGCGGCGGGCCGGTCGCACAATCCACCGTAACCCTGTGGGCCGCGAGCGCAAATGCACCGACACGGCTTGGGCAGGCGAAGACCGGCGCCGACGGCCGCTTCGCAATTTCTGTCGATAAAGCCGTTGGCCAAAACGTCGTCCTATATCTCGTCGCCAGCGGCGGCACCCCCGCCGTCAACAAAGCCGGCGGCAACAATGCAGCGCTCGACCTACTGGCCGTGCTTGGCGGCGTTCCACAGGGTAAGGTGACAATCAACGAACTCACCACTGTCGCCTCGGCGTTCACTGAGGCCAGATTTATAAACGGCGAAGCGATCTCCGGGAATCCACTCGGACTACGGATTGCCGCCGGGAACGCACCGAACCTGGTCGATCCGGTGACCGGAACGTGGGGCAAGGTATTGCTTGACCCGCTCAACAGCTCGATGACCACGACGATGGCGAGTTTGGACACACTCAGCTCGTTGATCACAGCATTTGTGACCGTGGGCAATGATGATTGGCGCTCGCGCTTCCTAAAGGCCGCCACTCCGACCGGCGGCGTGACGCCGAAGAACACGCTCGAAGCGATGGCGGACATCGCCCGCGCGCCATGGGCCGCGCCGAAGGAACTTTACGCACTGTTCGACGAAGCTTATCCGCTGCCGGCGCCCGATGCGCGGCGCAGCGCGCCCTTTGCGCCTTACCTGGTTTACGCGCCGAGCGACTTCGCCCTCTCGCTGTGCTTCTCTGGCGGCGGGAATTATGCTGCTGGGCGTTTCATGTTTGATGCGGACGGCAACCTCTGGAGCGGTCAGAACTGGCTGCCGGGCTCGCAGTCAGGCGTCAACAGGAGCACCGGTGGTGGCGTGATTAAGTTCAGTCCCAACGGGACAGCGCTTTCGCCGCCGATTACCGGCTTCACCGGCCTGGGTATTGATGGTGTCGGCTGGGGCACCGCCGTGACAAAGGACCGCGTTTGGATCAGTAGCTTCAACGGCAAGATTCTTGTCATGGACTTCAATGGCAAGCCGGTTGCCACAGAAGCCGATTTCCCGTTCAAGGAAAAGTTCCTCGGATTGATGGGCATCGGGGTTGCCCCAAATGGTGACGTTTGGATTGCCGACGGCTCTGACAATCAGTTGCTTTATTTTCCGGACGGACGAATCAAGGACGGCAAGATTGTAAAACCTGCTGGGCTTGTATCTCCCTTCGACGTCGTCATCGACTCCCAGAATCGTGTCTGGGTAGCCAATTCGTCGTCGGATACGGTCGTCCGGTTCCCGGTCAACGATCCCACCAAGGTAGAGAGTTTCCGGGCTGGGATCGGCGTGCGCGCGCTCGCCCTGGACTCGAAGGAGAATGTCTGGGTGGCGAGCAACATGGACCTGCAGACACCACAGCCGAAGCTTCCTGATGGCATATCCATCATGGAGCAGTTCAAGCTTATTACTGCGGCCATGTTCAAGTATGTCATGGGACCGCCTCCTCGCCCAACGGGTGCTGTCAATATGATCCGTCCCGATGGCAGCCAACCCGCGCCGATGGGTTTCACCGGCGAGGCAATCAACATCCCGTGGGGCTTGAATGTCGACGGCAATGACGACGTTTGGGTCGGCAATATGTGGGGCCGTTCCGTTACGCTGTTGGCCGGAGACGACACCAAGGGACATCCTGCGGGTACCAAGGCTGGCGACGTCATCCACGTCTTCCAGAGCGGCAGCATCCAGATGATCACCGACGTGTCCATCGACCCCGCGGGCGATGTCTGGGCCGCGAACAACTGGAACAGCCTCGAAGCGGCCGCCGGCGAGAATCCATCCCGCCCCACCTCGACCTGGGGCGGAGGGTCGGGCTTCACGGTCATCTATGGAGTGGCGGCGCCGGTGAAGCCCCCGCGCATCGGGAAGGTGCAAGGCTACTGACAACTTTCATGGCCTTAGGAGACGCGCGCGATGCCACGCTCGAACACGCTGAGCGCGGCATTGCTTGCTTTGTCGTGCCTCACCGTCGACGCCCCGCGCCCAGTCTACCCAAGCCGGCAATATAGGGGCAGCAGCTACAGCCGGAATCGACCCAGAGCGGTCCTAAGCGCACTGCAGCTAGCCATTCCACGTTACGCAAACGGTGAGTGGGTTGATTTGGATCAACGACGGCTGGAACGATCGGCGGTATCCGTGCGCACCTCGCGGACGAGAACCGTCGCGGTGAGGATGCGCGTGCCAACGCTGGTCGCGTAAGCCAGCTGAACAATACGCACCAATAGGAAAACCTTATGAAGCGCACGAATAAAGCGGGCCTGATCCTTCTGTCATCCGTCAGCGTGCTGGCGCTGATCATGACGCCCGTGGCATTTCGCCCGGCGCATTCGCAGGAGCAGCAAGAGGTCGCGCTCAAGGCATCGCCCGAACAGACCAAGGCGATCGAGGCATGGACGCAGACGCTGGCCGTGCAGGCTGCGACCTATGCCGCGCCTCTGGTAGCGATGTATAATCTCAGATCAACCGTGGCGGTCGGACCAAACCCCAAGGCGCCCCCCGGCCAATTCTGGCGGCTAGAGGATATCACCACCCCAAAGCTGGCTGCCGAGTCGGGCTATGTCTCACCGAACGTCGACGTGGTCTATGGCTTCGGCTTCGTGGACCTGGGCGCCGAGCCGTTCATCCTCACCGCGCCCATTCGGGCGGTCGTTATTACATGATCGAAATATGCGACATGTATACCAACGCGTTCGCCTATCCCACCGGTGGTGCCTCCGGCTACAAGGGCGGCAAGTTCGCCCTGGTCGGTCCGGGCTGGAAGGGGACTTTGCCCGCCGGCGTGACGCGCATCGACGCCCCGACGCGCTGGATCGAGCTTCAGCCGCGCGTGAACGTGAAAAGCGAAGCCGATCTTCCGGCGGCCAGGACGGTGCTGAAGGCCATCACCTTGCAGGGCCTGTCGGAATTCACCGGAGGCGCCGCACCGGCCCGGCCGACCTATAACTACGAAGTCCCGAAGATGACCCCCGGCGTGGCCACCAGTCACATGCAGTTCGACGACCCGCTGCAATTCTGGTCGATCTTCTCGGCGGCGCTCAACGAAAACCCGCCGCCGGCCAGCGAGATCGCGGCGGTGCTTCCGGGCTTCAAATATCTCGGCATCGAGCTTGGCAAGCAATGGAAGCCGGATGACGTGCCCGCGCCTATTCTCGCCCAGATGAAGACTGCGGCGGCGAGCATCGGCGACCTTGCGCTTGGCACCATGCCGCTGGCCGGCACTCTGAAGGCTGGGTGGGTGATTCCGCCTTACAACACCGGCAGCGCTGGGACGGATTATCTATCGCGACTGGATGTCGCGGTGTTCGGCCTGACTGCGAATGCCACCAACCAGGCGATCTACTATTCGGGCGTGCTGGACGGGAACAACAAGCCGATGACCGGCGCCAAGAGCTACACCATGACGCTGGCGCCGCCCATGAGCTATGCCAAGCCGGTGTCGCCGGGCTTCTGGTCGGTGACGATGTATGACCGGACCACGAACTACACCGCGCCCAATCCGATCAACCGCTATCACCTCGCCGACTACAACGATCTGAAGAAGAGCGCGGACGGATCGATCACGATCTACATGCAGACGAGTAGCCCGGGTGCGGACAAGAGTCGAATTGGCTGCCAACCCCTCCGGGGCCTTTCTATCTCATCTTCCGCAATTACGCGCCGTCGCCGGAGAACACGGCGGGATTGAAGGATCGAGCGACCTTCCAGGGGCCGCCCGGGGTGTTCCCGGTCGGCGGGGAGTAGGATGACAAGGCGTGGGCCAGCAGGTCGCTGGCCCGCAGGTTGATCTATGTCAATGATCGGCCGATTCAGCCACGCGATACGACCCATTCGCAAGCATCAGAATTTTCAGGGATCCATCATGAACAGATCGATTATGAAGACCCTCGCCTGCGCGGGGTTACTGCTCCCACTCGCCAATGTACACGCACAGCAGGTCCCGATCCCACAAACTGCCGGCGAAGTTTCCGGCCCGGCGTTGGGTCCCATGACCAAGAGCTATGTGCAGATGGTGGGTCGCTTGGCCTACCTATGGGGATGGCCGCTCGTCTACGTGTACAACCAACGAACGACGCTTACGAATGTTCCCGAAACTGGCCTTCTGGCTGGTGTCATGCCGATCAGCCCTATGAATCAGGTCGGGATGCTGACCGGTTACGTTGATCCGGGTGAAACGTTCATCGCAGATCCAAACCAGGATGTGGTCTACGGGTTGGGTTATCTGTCCCTCGAGAATGAGCCCGTGGTCATTCAAGTACCTGACTTTGGTAGTGCACGCTTCTGGACGGTCCCCATCTACGACGCACGCACCGACCAGATCAGCGAACTGGGCCAGCAATACGGCACCAAATCCGGTTTCTACATGGTGGTGGGGCCGAACTGGAAGGGCACCACGCCGGACGGCATCGCCGGCGTGGTGCGCTCGACCACTAACTTCGCCGTCACGATGCCGCGCATCTTCATGAATGACACGCCCGAGGACCGCCAAGCCGGATGTTTTTAATCTGTGCCGCTTCGAAAAGTACTCTACGGACATGAAGAATGTT
>CAVXNH010000030.1:0-11131 GCA_963762885.1 uncultured Alphaproteobacteria bacterium | reverse complement strand
CCATGCCGCAGCAGACGCAGCCGTTGGTGAGGGCGATCGTGTTGCCGTCGCGCGACGCGATCAACGCGGCATCGATGTTGATCGCGCCGAAATCGTTGACCAGCACGCCCCAGCGGCACGTCGCGGTTGCCAACAGCCGATTGACCAGAGTCGTCTTGCCCGCGCCCAGGAACCCGCCAATCACCGTCAGCGGAGTATTGCTCATGCGTTGTCGAACACACGCCCGCCCAGCACCGTCGCGCGGACGCGAATGTCGCGTATCGCCATCGCATCGACCTCCAGCGGGTCTTGCGCGAGCACTGCGAAATCGGCGTATTTGCCGACATCGATGCTGCCGATCAGGTGGTCGAGCCGCAGCGTGTAGGCCGCCCCCAGGGTCACCGCGCGCAGCGCCTGTGCCGCGGTGATGCGTTCGTCCGGTCCCAATACCTCGCCGGCCGCGGTGATGCGGTTGACGGCACACCACATGGTGAACAGCGGATCGACCGGCGTGACCGGCGTGTCCGAATGGATTGCCAGCGGGAGGCCAACCTTAAGCGCGGTATTGCAAGGATCGAGACGCAGCGCGCGCGACGGCCCCATGGTCAGCGCGCGATGTTGCTCGCCCCAATAATAGACGTGGTTGGCGAACAGGTTAACGCACATGCCGAAGGCATGCATGCGGCGGAAGATCGCCTCGTCGGCCATCTGGCAATGCTGCAACGTATGCCGATGATCCGCGCGCGGATACGCCGCAATCGCACGTCCGACCATTTCAGTGGCAAGCTCGCTTGCCTCGTCGCCGTTGGTGTGGATGTGCAGTTGCAGCCCGGCGCGGTGATAGGCCTCGACGATGCCGCCGAGTTCGGCTGGCGCCACGTACCAAAGCCCGTTGGGTGCGCCGCTGTGATAGCCAGGCCAACGCAGCCGGGCGGAGAAGCCCTGGATCGAGCCGTCAACCACCAGCTTGGCGATGCCGAAATGCAGCCGATCGGTGGACAGACGCCGCAATGCGGTCAGCCGGGCGATGCCGTCCTCGATGCTGTACTCGCGGGCGCGCATGGCCGGCACCAGCCGGATCGGGAAATCGGCCTCTCCGGTAGCCGTGCGAAGGGCCGCGACGTTGTCGTCGGACAGCGCGTTGGCGAGGTCGGTCGAGGTAGTCACGCCGACCCGGCGCGCGATCGCGCCGTAGTCGTGCAGCGCGGGGACATCCAGGGCGCGGAGCAATCCGGCATCGCCGGTGACGCGGTTGGCGCGATTCATCACCGCAGGACCTTGCAGTTCTCCGGTCAGCTCGCCGTTCGCGTCGCGCACCAGGCCGGCGAGATTGCTGTCCGCCGAGAAACCTGCCTGCCGCAGGACGGCGCGGTTCACATTCAGGATGTGGCCGGACACATGGGCCACCACGACCATGCGCGTGGTGGAAACCGTATCCAGATCCGCCAGAGTCATCCGTGGACCGGCGAAGTAGATTGGATCGAAGCCCCAGGCGATCAGTGGCTTGTCAGGATCGGTCAGCGTCGATTCGATCTGACGCAGATGCGCCACAACGTCGGCGATGCTGCGGAAGCCGGCGTGGCGGCTGCCATCCGGCGCGGTACGCGGAAAGAACCCGACATAGGTGTTGCGCCAGACCAGGCCGTCGACCGCGTGGCCGTGGCCTTCTACGAAGCCTGGCAGAATCACCGCATCGCCGAAGCGGTCATCCACGGTCGCCGGACCGAACGCATCGACGATCTCTGTACCGCCCAGGCCCAGGATGCGTCCTTCGCGCACGGCGACATGGGTGGCAAGCGGCAGGCTCGCGTTCATGGTGACGATGCGGCGCGCCATGAAGATGCGGATATCGGTTGGCACAGGCCGCCTCCAGGAACGGGTAGGGCAACGATCTTCCGCCGGCCTATGTCCGCGTGCAACCACGAGGGCAGAGTGCTTAACCAAATCTTCACCACACCGGCGTAAAGACAGCGGGGAAGCCGGTCCGCCGGCGGTCTCGTGGCCATGGGGTAAAGCAGCCTGCGCATCGCCGTCATCGTCCCCGCTTTCAACGCGGCCGCGTTCATCGCTGACGCTATCCGGTCGGTGCTGGGGCAGACGCATTGCGATCTGCGTCTGATCGTCGTCGATGACGGGTCCACCGACGCGACTACCCGGGTCGTCACCGGTTTCACCGATCCGCGCCTGGCGCTGATCTGGCAGTGCAACGCCGGCGTCGCCGCCGCGCGCAACCGAGGCCTGGCGGTGGTGGACGGCGACGCGCTGCTGTTCCTCGACGCCGACGACTGGCTGGCGCCCGGGGCGTTGGCCATGCTGTCCGCCACGCTGGAGGCGACGCCGGCGGCGGTCGCCGCGGTCGGCCCATACGCGCGGGTGGAAACCTATGTTGACCCGGTGCGCCAGCCGGGCGAGTGCCGCCACTGCGCGCCCGCCATGTCGCGCGATCTGCTCGCGCGGCTGATCGTGCGGAACCAGTTCGCGAATGGCGGGCACGTGTTGATCCGTCGTACCGCTGTGCAAGCAGCCGGCACGTTCCGCCCGGGTATCGTCTATGGCGAGGACTGGGAGTTTTTCGTCCGCCTGGCGTTGCAGGGTCCATTCGTATTCGTGGCGACGCCGGCGCCGCTGCTGTTCGTCCGTTCGCGCGCTGACGGAGCCTATCGGCGGATGGCCGCCGACCCGGCGGCCTACGGCCCCTGCATGGCGGCGATCTTCGGCAATCCCGCGCTGGGTGCCCTGCTCGGTGCCGCCCGCCTGGCGGCGCTGCGCGGTCGGACGGAGGCGGAGAACGCCTGGATCGTCGGACGCGAGTTGGTCCGGCAAAGGCGGGCGGGGGAGGGACGCCGATGGTTGGTGCGTTCGGTCATTGCCGCGCCGTCGTTCCGGCGCATCGCACTATTGGCGGCGGCACATCTGTTGCCGGCGCTGCCGCACGCATGGCGGGGACCGTTCCGAGCCTACGCTGCTGCCGCGACAATTTCCGCGTCACAGCATGCCGTGCAGCAGGCTGAACATGGCGGTCAGAGCCCGGCTGATGGTCGATGCCCATGCCAGGACGGCCATGGCCATCAGCACCCTGACCAGCCAGAACTGCGTGATCTTGCCGGCGACGCGGGCTCGGTCTCGGCCTTGCTCGTTCAGCACGCCACCCGTTCGCATGCAACCACCGGGCGTGGCGGCGAGAGGGTGGGCCAAGTTCGTCAGTCGGGCCGCAATCATAATTAAAACAAACCCCTGCATCCGAGACAGACTATGGCGCAAGGCATGTTGCAAATCTCTTGCGATACGCTGGAATCAAGGAAGATTCTTCCGGGCAGGCCGGTCCAGGCTGTCGGGCATACGATTGGAATTACAGCAAAGAATGGAGTCTGGTGGGATTCACTGCGCTGCTGAGCGGCCGATCCTGCGCGCTGTCGGACCGGTAGAAGCCGTCACGGCCTGTGATTTCAAATCGCCCCGAATTTCTGATTTTCGCAACATCTCGGGGCTGCGTGCGCGGTAAAGTCCGGGCGTGGACCTGTGCGCGGATACGCGTCTGCATTGCCGCACCAGGCGGCCCGCAGTAGCGTCGCCGCCCAATCAGCAGCGGAGGGTCCTCATGCTCAAACTCGGATACAAGGCGTCGGCGGAGCAATTCGGCCCCACCGCATTGCTGGATTTTTCCACCCTGGCAGAGCAGGTGGGGTTCGATTCGGTGTTCGTGAGCGACCACTTTCAGCCGTGGAAGCATACCGACGGGCATGCGCCGTCGGCGCTGGCCTGGCTGGGTGCGCTGGGGGCGCGGACGCAGCGTGTGGTGATCGGCACCAGCGTGCTGACGCCGACCTTCCGGTATCATCCGTCCGTGGTGGCGCAGGTGTTCGGCACGTTGGGGGCGATGTTCCCGGGACGCGTGGTGCTGGGCGTCGGCACCGGGGAGTCGCTGAACGAGGTGCCGGCGATCGGCATGAAGTGGCCGGAGACGAAGGAGCGGTTCGCTCGGTTGCGCGAGGCGATCACGCTGATCCGCCGGCTGTGGCGCGAGGAGCATGTCACGTTCGAGGGCGAGTACTATCGCACGCAAGACGCCACGATCTACGACAAGCCGGGCAAGCCGGTGCCGATCTATGTCGCGGCGGCCGGGCCGGCGGTGGCGAAGTATGCCGGGCGTGGGGGCGATGGCTTCATCTGCACCAGCGGCAAGAAGTGGGACCTCTATACCGACATCCTGCTGCCGAACGTCGCCGAGGGCATCAAGGCGGCGAGCGCACCGAAGCCGGACTATGACCGGATGATCGAGATGAAGGTGTCGTTCGACACCGACCGCGAGCGTGCCCGGCAGGACACGCGGCACTGGGCGGCGCTGGCGCTGACACTCCGGAGGAGAAGGTGTCGGTGCATGATCCGCGCGACATGGAGAAGCTATCCGCGGCGTTGCCGGTCGAACGGGCGGAGAGCCGCTGGATCGTGTCGACCGATGCGGACGAACATGTGGAGAGGATCCGGCCATATGTGGAACTGGGCTTCCGGCACTTGGTGTTCCATGCGCCGGGCCCCGACCAGGCGCGGTTTCTGAAGCTGTACGGGGAGGAGGTGCTGCCGCGGCTGCGGCGGACGTTCGCGTAAAATCTTAGCGGCGGGCGGCCTTCGCGCCGATCGGGTCAGATCGCACCGTGTGCGCTGCGTTGAAGTGAGGCGCCGCGTCAGCGTCACGGTGGGCGAAGGAAGGTCGGCCATTCGCGGTGATATCATACCAGCCCGCGTTGACGCCGACTCACTCGCGTCATGGCCTGCCCTCGGGTCAAACGCCCGAGGGCAGGCTCCGGCCGGGTGCCCACGACTTCGCTGGTGGCAACTGCAAAAGTCGTGGGTGGCCGGGCCAAGCCCGGGCATGACACATAGGTCACTCGCTTCGCAGGTTGGTATAAGTTCGTGGCGGGCGTTTTGGTGGCCAACCGGAGCTTGCCGCCCGCCCGGGCGTTCAGCTCTGCGTTTACCGGTTCAACCGCAGAGTGCGGGATGCCGCCGCGCCGCAAGCTACGTTCGTTTCGAGGCCCGCTGTCCGAGACGTTCGCGTACGTCACCTGGGACGAGGCCAACCGCCGGACCCACAAATCCAGGCGCCCTCGGCCCGGTTTTGCGACGACATTTTGGCTGGACTGGTCGCGTGTGATGAAACGCCGGGACGCTGAGCACCATGGCCGGCCGGATCGTTTTCAGGCACTGGTCGGACGGCACCTCGGTGTGCAGACGGCAGTCTATTTCGTGGTATATAGCAAGGTGGACGCTATCTTAACGTGATCAGCATCCGGTATGCGAACAGCGATGAGCGCGAAATCTTCTTCCGTGGATAAAGGCATGGCGCGGTCGATGCACGCGGGCCGCAAAGCGGCGCGGCCGAAGATTCATCACAACAGCGAACTGCCGCAGGATGCGGAGGCGCGCAATGCTCTGGCTTGGCTGGCGCGAGGCATGCCAGACGACGAGATTGTGTATGACGACAATGCGCCACGATTGACCAAGGAGCAGTTGGCTCAGTTCGAGCCGGCCAGCTTGGTGATACGCGGACGGCGGAGGTAGCTTCAGCGCCGGCGCTCCGTTGATATCATAATCCCGCCGGAAATCTGCTTGCTCATGTTACATCATAACATGGACCCCGCACATTATCCCGCCTCAGATACCGGAGCACGCCCTTGCGTTCAGTGCGGGCGAGGCGACTTTCTAACCTATGGGGTGGCCGTACCGCCGTCAGAGGCGTCATCCCACTCGCTCACTTCGCGAGAATGCGTGCCAGCTCCAGCAATTCCGTCCCCACCGGCTTGGTGCGGCCCATGATGTCCACGAGTGGCGTTCGCGTCACCTCGTTGTTCTGCCAGCCAACCAACACCCCGGTCTCGCCCTCGCTCAACGACTTCACCGCGCCGACGCCCAGCCGCGTCGCCAGGATCCGATCGAACGCGCTCGGCGGCGCGCCGCGCACCACGTGTCCCAGCGTCGTGGCGCGCAACTCGAACCCCGACCGCTGCTTATCCGCCTCGAAATAAGCCAGGATCTTGGCGGTGTTTTCCTTGACGCCCTCGGCGATCACCACGATCGCATGGGTCTTGCCGCGCTCGTAGGCCGCGCGCAGCCGCTCCGAGATCACGCTGGCCGGCACTTCGAAATCCGGCGTCGAAATGACCTCCGCCCCGCCAGCCAGGCCCGCCATGATCGCGAGGTAGCCGCAGTCGCGGCCCATGGTTTCCACCAGGAAGGCGCGGTTGTGCGACGAACCGGTCGTGCGCAGGTGGTCGATCGCCTCCAGCGTGACGTTGATCGCGGTGTCGCAGCCGATGGTGATGTCGGTGCCGAGCAAGTCGTTGTCGATGGTGGAGGCGATGCCGACCACGTGCACCCCAAGCTGGCTCAGCATATACGACCCGGTCTGCGAGCCGTTGCCGCCGATCACCACGACACCCTCGATGCCACGCTGGGCGAGGTTGCGCAGCGCCTTGGACCGGCCCGCCTCCTCGCGGAACTCGGCGGATCGGGCGCTGCCCAGGAACGTGCCACCGATCTGGATGATGCCGCCCACGTCGCGGGCACTGAGTTGGCGGAACTGTCCGTCCACCAGCCCCTGCCAGCCTTGCAGCACGCCGTGCACGGTCATGCCCTGATCGAGCGCGCTGCGGGTGACGGCGCGGATGGCGGCATTCATGCCCGGGGCGTCGCCACCACTCGTAAGGACCGCGATGTGTTTCATGGGGCCGAGACTATGGCTGTGTGCAAGGCAACGGCAAGCAAACGATGTGCCACCCGTCCCTCGCGTCATGGCGTGCCTTCGCCCGCCATGACGAACGATCATGTCCTGCATCTCCCGCACACGTCATCGGCACGCTAAGGTGCCCGCCGCATGCCCCAGCGCCTCGAACTCTTCGCCATTCCCGGCCTGCCCATGGTCCAGCCGGGAGACGACCTCGCAGCCCTGATCGCCGATCGGGCCGGCCCGCTACGCGACCGCGACGTGCTCGTGATCGCGCAGAAGATCGTTTCCAAGGCAGAGGGCCGCAGCGTCGACCTCGCCACGGTTACTCCGTCGGCACGTGCCATCGAATTGGCCGCCGAGGTGGGCAAGGACCCGCGTCTGGTCGAGGTGATCCTGTCGGAATCCACTCGCGTGGTGCGGTCGCGGCCGAACCTGCTGATTATGCAGCACCGGCTGGGCTTCGTGATGGCCAATGCCGGCGTGGACCACTCCAACGTGGCGCCGCTGGACGGCATCGATCGCGCCCTGCTGCTGCCGGTCGATCCGGACGGATCCGCCGAACGCCTGCGCGCCACGCTGGCGGAAAAACTCGGCGTCCGCCTGGGCGTCATCATCAGCGACAGCTTCGGCCGCCCCTGGCGGCGCGGTACCGCGGGCATCGCCATCGGCGCCGCCGGCCTGCCGTCGCTGATCGATATGCGCGGCCAGCCAGATCTGTTCGGCCGCACCCTGGAGGTCACCATCATCGGCTACGCCGACGAGATCGCCGCAGCCGCGTCTCTACTACAAGGTCAGGCAGCCGAGGCGCAGCCCATCGTCGTCGTGCGCGGCCTAAGCTGGACGGCGCCTGACGCGCCGGTTAACGAACTGGTGCGTCCACCCGAGGAGGACCTGTTCCGGTGATCATCGCGCTGTCCGGCGGAGTCGGGGGGGCCAAGCTGGCGCTCGGCCTGTCGCGCATACTGCCGCCCGAGCAATTGCTCGTCGTGGTCAACACCGGCGACGATTTCGAGCATTGGGGCCTTGCGATCTCCCCGGACATCGACACGGTGGCCTACACGCTGGCCGGACTGGCGAATAAAGAGGTCGGCTGGGGCCGCGCCGACGAAACCTGGTCCTGCATGGAGACGCTGGCGGCGATCGGGGGAGACACCTGGTTCAAGCTAGGCGATCGCGACCTCGCCGTGCATATCGAACGGACGCGGCGTCTGCGCGCGGGCGAAACCCTGTCGGCGATCACCACCGATCTGTGCGCTCGCCTGGGTGTCGGGCCGAGCGTGCTGCCGATGAGCAATGACCCGGTGCGCACGCGCCTGCTGACCGACACCGGCTGGCTGGATTTCCAGGAATACTTCGTGAAGAACCGCTGCGAACCGGTGGTTTGCGAACTGCGTTTCCACGGGGCGGAAACCGCGCGGGCGCATCCCGACTTCATGGCGGCGCTGGCCGACCCGGCATTGGAAGCGGTGGTGATCTGCCCGTCCAACCCGTTCATCAGCGTCGAGCCGATCCTGGCGGTGCCTGGCGTGCGCGATGCCCTGGCGCACTGTGCAGCGCCGGTCATCGCGGTGTCGCCGATCATCGCCGGCCGTGCGGTGAAGGGGCCGACGGCGAAAATGATGACCGAGTTGGGCCTCGATCCTACCGCCGGCACCGTCGCGCAACGCTACAGCGACCTGCTGGATGGCTACGTCATCGACCACGCCGACATGGCCGAGGTGGTGTCGATCGATGCCCGCGTGACCCTGGCGCAGACCCTGATGACAACCATCGAGGATCGAGAGTTGTTGGCGAAGACCGTGCTGGACGCGGCCGCCGTGCTGCGGCGCCGCAAGAAGTGACAGACGTCTGGGCCGCGGTGCCGGTGAAGGAGTTCACCGGCGCGAAGCAACGCCTGGCCGTCCTGCTGAGCCCGGCCCAGCGTGAAATCCTCGCCGCGACGATGCTCGAGGATGTGCTGGCCGCGCTGGCCGGTGCGGAACGGTTGGGCGGTATCCTGGTCAATACCGTCGAGCCTCGGGCCGCGGCACTGGCGCAGCGCTACGGTGCCCGCGTGGTGACCGAGGGCGCGCGCGACGGCCACACTGGCGCGGTATCGGGCATGGCGCGCGTGCTGGCGGCGGAGGGCCGGACGATGCTGACGCTGCCGGGGGACATCCCGCGCGTCACGGCGGCGGAAATCGACACGGTCGTGTCGTCGTGCGCGCCGGAACCGTCCTTCACCATCGTGCCGGCGCATGACGCGCAAGGCTCCAACGCGGTGCTGTGCGCGCCGCCGGGCGCGGTGCCGTTACGCTTCGGTGACGACAGCTACTTCCCGCATCTGGCCGCGGCGCGGCGCTGCGGTATCGAGCCGACCATCGTGCGCCTGCCCGGTATCGCGCTGGACATCGACCATCCGGCGGACCTGCGCATGTTCCTGCGCGCGCCGCGCATGCCGACACGGACGCTGGCGTTGCTGGAAGAGTTCGGCCTGTAGCCTGGCGGGTTTGCCCAGCACGTCAGTGCACGGGCACGAGGACCAGGCCGAGCTGATGCGCCATATCGACGGCGACGTCGACGCTGTCGGCCCTGACCACGGCCTCGCCGTCAGCACCGTAGATAATGACCTCAATACCGCGGTTGGCGCTCGCGATTGCGACGATGTAACCGACCCGATCCAGACCGAGATGCAGAAACTCGTCCGGCGTAAGGTTCCAGCGATGTGCTGGGACGGGACGACCGTCGGCTGGAAAGAGGTCGGTGTCATGGCGGGACATGTCGGATTGCATCGGAGGTTCCTTCCAGCGTCACGACGGTAAAGCGCCGCGGGTCACCGGGTGACGGCCATCGCCCAGAACAGCAGCAGGCCGGCGATCATGCCGAAACTGGCGAGGAAATTGGTGGCGGCACGCCTTTCCATCGGTCTCGTGGCGACGCGTGGCCGCTTGCGGCGGATCGGCTTCGTCGTGCCGGCCATCGCACTTGGGTGACGCGGCGAGCGATCCGCATCGATCCGGTTCCAACGCATCGCACAACCTCCGTGGCCGGGCTGACGGCCTGTCTTGCCGCTACGAGGCGCAACCAAGCACGCATCGAGGGGGCGCGAAATTCGGAGTTGCTCGTACGTGTTTTTACGGAAGAACAAGCGCGGATCAGGGGGGAAGCGAAGGCGTTGCGCAATCGCCGAGCCCTTAGCAAGTCACCGTCATTGCGAGCAGCGTAGCGACGCGGCAATCCCCTGCCCGACGATCCGCCCGTGCTTCGTCGGGCGGGGGATTGCCGCGTCGCTACGCTGCTCGCAATGACAGGAGCCCCTGATGACAGGAGCCTGCGTTTGCGGCACGCGCCGCGTCCCGGCCTTCTCCCGCCGTCGTCGTGAAAAGCGTTATTCCGCCGCCAGCACCTTGCGCGGCGGGGTCTGGATCACCGGCGCCAACTCCGCCGCACCGAACGACGAGGCGCGGCGGTCGTTCGACACCGGCCGATACAACGTGTCGCGCTGCGTCGGGTTGCGGCCGATGCCGGCGATCAGCGCTTCCATTGCCTCGGGTGGGAATTCCTGGCCGTGCTGGGTACCGGCAGCGCGGGAAATGCTCTCGTTCATCAGCGTGCCGCCGAGGTCGTTGGCGCCGGCGTTGAGGCATAGTGCCGCGCCTTCCGGCCCCATCTTCACCCATGACGTCTGGATGTTGGTGATCAGCGGATGCAGCACCAGCCGCGCCACGGCATGCATCAATACCGCCTCGCGCAGGGTTGGACCCTTGCGCGCCATGCCGCGCAGATACATCGGCGCTTCCATGTGCACGAAGGGCAGCGGCACGAACTCGGTGAAGCCCCCGGTTTCGGCTTGCAGGTCGCGCAGCACCAGCAGATGCCGTGCCCAGTTCAGTGGCGATTCGACATGGCCGTACATGATGGTCGACGTGGTGCGCAGCCCCAGAGCATGCGCCGCGCGCGCCACCGCCACCCATTGCGCGGTGTTTATCTTGTCCGGGCAGATGATCGCGCGAACTTCGTCGTCGAGGATTTCCGCCGCCGTGCCGGGCAAGGTTCCCAGCCCGGCGTCCTTCAGTTCGGCCAGGAACTCGGACAGCGAGCGCCCCAGCGTCGCCGCGCCCTGTGTCACCTCCAGCGGCGAGAAGGCATGGATGTGCATGCCCGGCACCGCCGCCTTGATCGCCTTGCAGATGCCGACATAGGTGGCGCCGGTGTAGTCGGGATGGATGCCGCCTTGCAGGCAGACTTCCGTCGCCCCGCGATCCCAGGCCTCGCGCGCGCGGCGGACGATCTCCTCCCAGTCGAGGTCGTACGGCGTGCCGCGCAAGGCCTCATGCGTCTTGCCCTTGGAGAACGCGCAGAACTTGCAGCGGTAGTAACAGATGTTGGTGTAGTTGATGTTGCGGTTCACCACGTAGCGCACAGTGTCGCCGCTGACCGCCTGGCGCA